>NZ_SLVJ01000005.1 GCF_004345325.1 Acinetobacter calcoaceticus | reverse complement strand
GGAATACTTAGATGTTTTCATAGAAAATCTCCTTAAATCAAGGGTATTAGATTTTCTACTTTTAAGTTCAATTATTTTTAGGGAGCATTACCTTAGCAACTCTGATAAACAAACATGTCATATTATTTATTATAATGATGAAAGTAATGGAGATAATGATGTTGTGACTGTTCTTAATCATGAGCTCATTCTTAACTGTGGATTATCTTGTGAAAAAGTAGGTGCTAAGATAGCTGAATATAAGTTGAGTGATTTAACAGTTGGATTTCTTGATGATGGAAATGGCCCATTTGAGGATATAGGCGAATGGCCTAACCGCCCCATTTTTCAAGTATCAAATTATTCTATGTATCACTTAACTAAACCGATTAGAGACACTTTACCAAGTAAAGTAGTGATGATGCCAGTTTCACCTTATTATGATGGCGATTTTATACATTATAAAACGCTAGGATATTTATTGTTGAATGAAGATAATCAAATTTATGGTCAGGTGATTATTGTTGTTTGTTACTCAATATTTGATGATCTTAGTTATGATGACTTAGCGAATTCAGTTGTGGGCTTGATAGACACTAGTTATAACTATGAGTTAAGTCGTTATATACATGCTAAAGCTCCAAAATACTTTGATTTCAAATATAAGCTTGGATATGAATAAGGTCCACAAATACTCATTTTTCTAGCTCAAGAGTTTTGAACTAGTATCTTTAACCCAGCGCACTTTCCCCATCTTTTTCATAAGATAT
This sequence comes from Acinetobacter calcoaceticus, assembly GCF_004345325.1. Classification (GTDB taxonomy): domain Bacteria; phylum Pseudomonadota; class Gammaproteobacteria; order Pseudomonadales; family Moraxellaceae; genus Acinetobacter; species Acinetobacter calcoaceticus_D. Next base: position 168,809 of record NZ_SLVJ01000005.1, on the reverse strand, counting down.
GGTCTTAGGATCAGGGATTAGTGCGCTTATTTTTTGTCTGGAGGAAGAATGACTCACCGAAGTCTCCATGACTTTCATTCACAAACTAATAGATTGGTTGTTAATAGCCCAATTATATTTGATGTGAATAGTCTTGTAATACCTGAAGGAAAATCTAAAGTCGAATACTCAGTTCCTTATCAACAATCCTTAAAAGTGGTTGTCTCTAAAGTCAGTAAAACATTTATGTTCAGAGGTGTTTATCAAGGAAAGAAAATCAGCAAGGTCCTTGGCAAATATCCTGATCTCACGTTAGATCAGGCGATTAATATTGTTCTAACATTTCTCGCGAAAATGAAGCAAGGTATTAATCCAATTGCAGAATTGGAGCATTTTGAAAATGTAGCGACATTAAGTGATTTCTTTTACAAAACTTACTTGCCTCTTGCCAAGCTCAACAAAAAGTCTTGGAAAGATGATATCTCAAGATTCAAAAATCATATTGAGCCCATCTTAGGTGCTATTCAGCTGAATAAAATCACCGCTGCAATGTTAAGTGACTTAATGTTGACGGTAAAAGGAGAAAATCGATCTAATGCCACAGTGAACCGTTCTAGAGCTCTACTCAGTAGTATCTTCAATCTCGCCTTTGAGCGTGAACTGATTGATATTAGCCCAATGAGTCGAGTAAAAAAATTCGTAGAGCAAAATCATATTGAGCGCTATTTATCTGAAGATGAACTCAAGCGCTTAATGAAGGTTCTTGCAAATCATGCCTACTATGGAATTGATAATCAAATCATTGTCAGCATTGTAGAAATGCTGCTGCTAACAGGAGCACGTAAAGGTGAAGTGCTTAACTTAAAATGGAGTGATCTTGATGAGGTTAATCACCTTTGGAAACTCAATGAGAATAAGTCTGGTAAACCACGCATTATTCAGTTGAATAGCCAAGCACAGCAAACCATACGAAAGATGTCACGCAAATATCCGTATGTCTTTGCAAATCCAGCAACCGCTTTGCCATATAACGATATACGTAAAACTTTTCAAAATATTCTGCAAGCAGCACAAATTGAAAATTTTCGTATCCATGACCTTAGACATAACTTTGCCAGCATGGCTGTTAACAATGGTTGCGATATCTATGTTGTTCAGCATTTGCTAGGACATGCTTCGCCGACAACCACACAACGTTATGCCCACCTACGTCAGGACACTCTACGTAATGCTTCTGAAATGTTAGCTGAACGTATCAACGAAGCTCGCCCTAATACCTAAACTTTAACTCACATTTTACAGAGCATATGGCGTAAAGCGATATGCTCTAAGGACGCTTCATGCTTAAAAAATCATATGTATTGGAAAAAGATCAATATTTAGCTGATTTGCACTTAAAAACTCCAGCTTTTCAACTTACGTTCTTGGTCGCACCGACTGGAATTGGCAAGACAACTTTTACAATGGAAGAACTCAGACATCAATTTGAATTGGTAGTCATTTTAGTTCCCACTCAGAACAAAGTCTCTGAGCTGAAAAACCATTATGGTACTGTCACTTCAAAATATTTATTTTTTTATGGTAACCATAGCCCCGATGAGAGTGTTCGTAACTTCAAAGGTGTCATTGTTGCGACTTATGATAAGTTTGACAAAATTATGGGGCTTATGACGCCATCACAAAAATCCAAGGCGTTGTTAGTCGTTGATGAGGCACATAAACTTTATTCAGCAGGGTCATTTCGAGATGATGCACTCACACCTGTGCTTTGGCATTTGCAAAATAGGACTATACCCTCAGCACTATGTCTCACTGCAACTAAAACAGATGAACTCTTTAATCAATTAAAGATTAAAGTTGATCATGAATATGTTGTTGAACATAGTGACCCTATAGTACGAAATATTGAAGTCATTTCTTTACTCAAAGGCGACCAATATACCAGTATTGCTGTCATTGAAAAAAGGATTAAGCAGCTTAAGAAAGAGTATGAAAAACTGCCTAAAAATCATCCTCGTAAGACTATACTTGTACGTGTCAACTCACGAGAGAAATGCCATAATTTTAGATCCTATTTTGAAAAAAAATATAAGCTTAAATGCTTAGTGGTACATAGTAAGTCTAAAAACGACTCTGAAGTTCGAGAAATTTTTGAGTCACAAAAAATTCCTCAAGGTATTGATATCGTCTTTACGACTTCTATTATGGATGAGGCGGTCAATCTGAATAATGAGCAAGTTGAAATAGATTCAGTATTTGTCATAGGTAAACAGGCGCATGTTGAAGAGTTAGTCCAATTCATTGGAAGACTTCGTTTAGCAAATGTCCCTTGCTGTATTTTATTGCATACTGAGATTTTACAGACAAACCAAAATATTAAAACAGTTCACCAAAAACACCTAAAAATGATGGATGAATTTATCACTAGGGTATACAAAATTGGTGAGGGACTTTCTAGTTTGGTTCATGACTATAAATTTTATCAAAATGAAGAAAAGATTCAAAACATCTATGACAAAATCAATCGTATGAACGAGAGTTTCAAAGATTGGTTTGATTGCAAACTATTTACAGTCTATAACGGTAAGTCAATTCAAAATATTGCCAGTTTGGTATCTACACTCTACCAAATGGATACAGGACATATTTACAGTAGCTTTGAATATCTTGCATGGCGCATCAAGAAATTTCTACCTAATAGTGAAATTACTTTCATCAAAAATAATGAGCTTGAAACACCTCAACATGTCAAAGACTTCTTTGATGAGCAAAAAAACCTGTCTGATCAAGCCTACGCAAATAGCATAGATTTGGGAATCAGTATGTTTCTTGATGAATTTCAGTCTTCGACCTTTAAGCCTAAGACCTTAAAGGAAATTTCAGATAAGTTCATTCAGACCAAACAAAAAAACGAAGACTATATAGATGATCTGGTGTTATTCGCTGGCGATGACATTCCGCACCATGAGCAAACTGCTAGGGTATTAAATGAAACGATCTATTTGGCACAACATATCTCTAACCTGCATGACATCAAAGAGATTTTGATTCAGAAAAGATTTAGTGAGATTTCCAAGGTAGCTGAAGCATATGCAAAAAATGAATTTGTAAGGCATATGTTACGAAAGTTCTATGGCCGAACCCCTGAGAAGTATTTATGCGATGGGCATAAAATTACTGGTTCACAGGCAAGTACATTACTTGCCAATACCATTAAAGCTGTGCAGAAGCACACCTATCTCCCAATGCATACAATCATCAAAGAACGACTGATCAAAGGGATGCATTATAATTACAAAACAGATGAAATAGAGGTAGCAGCAGGAAAAGCGTTGAACTTTATTGCGACTTATTTTGAAGTCAAAGATCGTAATAAGAACAAACCTGAAAAACGTTATCTCGAATTTCATGGTATTGCTGTAGGTGGTTTTGAGTATTTACATATACACGATCTACAAAATGCCTTTATAGCAACAAAAGTAGATTTTGAGCTGAATGGTAAACGATACGCACCCTATAGTGGTCAGGTCATCAAAGGCAAGTAATCACATTATGCGTGGGTCAAAAGCCTTGTAACTCTAACCAAGTTATCTTTATGTCCCAGCAAATGTCCACAATCCCGATATTTTCCGCTCTCGCGTTTGAGGTGAGGCTCGAACCGAAGATATCGGGATTCTACACAATGTTGCAGCATTACAGTGGGGGGATTTTTTTTTGAATGACAAAAGCTGTGCTTGTATTCGGTGGCATCGGCTTATGAGGAAACTGTAGGGGGAGTTTTGTTATTTTGAGAATAATATCTTGTAATATAAATTTTTAAAATAGTGATATATGGTATAGAAATATGACTTGGTTTATGTATCCTTTATTCTGAATTGTCGTATAATAGTACCCAATGTATTGATATTTCTGTCAATTATTATGATTTTGGGGAAAATAAGAAATGCGTTTTGAAGTAATAAGAAGCGATGAGTGGTTTAAAGATAGTGGAAAAAATATTGCTTATCTCAAAGTCGATAATTGGAATGATTATAGTTTTCGCACACAATTTGCAGTAAAACTTTTTGATCAAGATGGGGTAAGCCATGATTTAGGTGATGTCAAAATCGGCTATAAAGGACAAACAGAAGGTATTGAGAATGCCTCTCATCTTAAAATGAAACGAAATTTCTCCAATTTATCAGATAGTTTTTTTTCATTGTCATCAGATATAGAATACTATAAGAAATTAAGCAAAGTTCCTCTTTCAACTCGAAGTGCCTATCTTACTGGGATAAATGATTTAGTAAAACACCCAGAGTTGATTACTAAAATAGAAAATGAAAAAGTTTTTAGTACATCTCTACTAAGAGATGTATATTTAACCGCTATACGTGGTAAGTTAAAAAACGTACTTGATGGAAATAATGAGTCCACACCATTTGAATTTAGTTTTATTAGAAATGAAACAGAAAATATGGGGGCGCTTTCATTAGATTTTGATGTTCAAATTGATACTAAACCATCTACAAATATTCACGCAATCATTGGCCGTAATGGAGTTGGAAAAACTACCGTATTAAACAATATAATCTCTGCTATTAGAAATACAGAAGATAATCAAGAATATAGAATTGAACCATATGACTATAGATACCCATCAATGAATAAAGATTATTTTAGTTCATTAATTTCAATTTCATTTAGTGCTTTTGATCCTTTTACCCCGCCTAAAGAGCAGCCTGATCCAAGTAAAGGTACTTGTTATTTTTATTTAGGCTTAAAAAAAGCTGATAATGATGAAAAATTATTGGGTTTTAAAGAATTAAGATTAGAATGTATTCGCTCATTGATGAATTGTTTTACACAAAAAGATAAAGCAGAACGTTGGCTCAAAGCGATACAAAAATTAAGTTCAGATATTAATTTTGCAGCTATGCAGTTAAGTGATTTACATAAAGTTTATGGAAAATTATCAACACAATATCTTCAAGATAAAACCGATACTATCAGCTATAAAGAAAGAAGACATAAAATGCTTGAGGAGTATCAAATATATGTTCTAAAAACTCTAGAACGTATGAGCTCGGGTCACTCCATTGTTTTTATGACAATAACAAGATTGGTTGAAAAAGTTGATGAGCGTTCTCTAGTTTTACTAGATGAACCAGAAAGTCATTTACATCCCCCATTACTTTCTGCCTTTGTGCGTGCTTTATCAGATTTATTAATTAATAGAAATGCTATAGCTATTATCGCTACTCACTCACCAGTAGTACTCCAAGAAATACCAAAATCATGTGTATGGAAATTATTTAGAAGTGGAAAAAGCATTACAGCTGATCGTCCAAAAATTGAAACATTTGGAGAAAGTGTTAGTGACTTAACAACTGAAATTTTTGGCCTAGAGGTAATCCACTCTGGGTTCCATAATATACTTCAGGAAGCAGTTAATTCAGGTAAAGATTATAAATCAATTATAAGAGACTTTAATAATCAGATTGGATTTGAAGGGCGTGCATTACTACAAATTATGATTGCAGACAGAGGTGAGTAATTGTGAAGAAATTAGAAAAACCTGCTTATGAATTTAGTGACGTTATAGATGCTTGCTTAAATGGTATAGCACGAAATACTGAATTAAAAAGTACAATTCTTACAGATAAAGCTGCTATTTTATTAGATGGAAAAAAATATGAACTAGATGTTCCTCAAGGAAAACTTTATACATATAATGAATTACAAAGATGTCATAATTCGGCACCTATTTCTGAAGCTCAAAAAAAATCTTATATTAAATTATATGAAACATACTTTGTTCCAGAAATAAAAATTGAGACACGTGCAATATATGATGCAATTTTAAATGCATCTAAAGAAGAGTGTCCATTTTGTGGAGGAATTGGTACCCCTAAAAATTTAGATCACTTTTTACCAAAAACAAAATTCCCACAATTTAGTGTATTACCTTCTAACCTAATACCTTCATGCTTAGATTGTAATTTAGATAGTAAGAAAACATCTTTTGCGACAAAACCTGAAGAACAAACTATTCACCCATATTTAGATAATCCAATCTTTTTTGAGGAACAATGGATAACCGCAGAATATATTATTCAAGAGAATAATGCACCAGCTATATTTAAATACAGCGTTAATCCACCTGATTATTGGGATGAAATTGATAAAATTAGAGTAAATAACTTCTTTAACGATTTTAGTATAGGCAGTAGATATGCAAAACAAGCAGCTACAACCTTAAGCTCCAAACTTTTATTAATTAGAAGCATGCTAAGAAAAAATATTAGTATTGAAGATATTGTTGTCGATGCGCTACAACCACTAATTGATGAAGCGCCTTTTAAAAATTATTGGGAGGTTGGTATGAGCGAAGGACTAAGAAATTATTTACGAATAAATCAAACGATTTAGAAATTAATCAATATTATATTTATTAGGCCTTTTTGACTCCAATATTATAATGAACTAGATATTTTAAAAATCAAAAGAGTCTATATAGCGACTAAATTTATATAGGCTCTTTTTGTTTTATTTTATGTAACAATATAAAGTTTTGGTTTCTTCCTTGGGGGATCAACTTTTAACAAAGCATCAAAGGTCAGAATATTAAAGTCATCTTCAGATATACCAATCTCATCCAGCATTTTATTTTTATCAAATGATGGATGAGAGAAAAGTACTGACATGATCTTTGGAAGCATTAGACTTTCATCACGATGAGTTTCCTCTGGTTCATTAATATTAAATCCTAATGAATTCATTTTCATAGCATTACTGCGATTAACCCAGTCACTGATCAAATTAAGTTTATGGGCCTTGTAATTGATAGCTTTTAAAGAAGTCCGCCAAACTTTTTTATACTCAATCATATTTTCAAGGGATAAATATCTAGGCACAGTAGAAAAGAATCCATCTGTTGGCATTAGAAATTCTGATGAAAATTGATTTGCTTCAGTTTCAAGAACTCTATTATCCTTTTTTTCAGCTCTAATTTTTTTATTATGCGTATGCATAACAATGTGTCCTAATTCATGTGCACAATCAAAGCGAGCTCTTTCTGCTGACTTAAAAGTGTTAAGAAAAATAAATGGACAACCACTTTCATCATCGAAGAATGATAGAGCATCAATTTCCTTAATTTTCATAGGTAATCTAAAAACTCTAATTCCCTTTAATTCGCATAGAGAAATTATATTATTAATAGGCTGATTACCAAGGGCCCAAAGACCTCGTAGTTCTGATGCTAAATGTTCAGCATAATTGGGCTGGCCTAAAAACTCAGTAATATCTAGATCAGGGCGATGAAACACTGGTAATTTTACTTTTTGCATTAAGTATTTATTAATGCTTAATGCAAGTAGTGTATATGCCTCATTAGTTTTTCTATGCTGTGCTTTAATGCGAGCTAGAGATCTATAAAAAATTTGATCAGTTTCATGTGGAGATATTTCATTTGTCATGAAAAATGACATGGGTAAATTTAATGTATGACAAATTTCAAGTTGATCATTATCATTGATTTCTTTATCAACATCCAAAAGCTGCTTAATTTTAGAAATTGAGCAACCTAATTTGTTAGCGAAATCGGCATTGCTAAGCCCTCTAAGTTCTTTAGCAATACGTAAACGATCTTTATTAAACACTTTAACCTCAGATTAAACTACAAGCTGGATATCAAAATCATCTGAACTAATTTCATCAGATGTTTCTATTACAGGCTTAATATCAGTTTTTGTCGGACGTGTATTATCTATATCAAATGCTATTCTGCAAGTATGATTACTTGGTAAAATAGAAATTTTCTCATTTTTTATGTTCTGTACAAAGCTAGTTGGATAAGCAAACTCAAAAGGTATTGATGGAATATCGACACCACAATAAGCAGGATGAGTAGCTGAAGGAAAATATAAAATCCATGTCCGTAATTTAGACTCATCATCATATGTAGATTGATTTTCCTTAATATTCTTTAAAGTCATTAATCCTTTTTCACAATGTGCAGATATAATTTGATCGGCAAGCCCTAATGCAATATTTCCACTCATAAAAATAATTTGTATTTTTTTATCTATATTTTCAAGACGTGGTTGACTTTGATTATGAAACACCCAATTCTTATCTATCCGTTGTAGTCGTAAGGCTAATTGTTCTCCAATTTTTCCCCAACGGGCAATGAAACGAGCACGATTGAATATCGTATTTGTTCTAAATTCAGCATCACCAACCATTATCGCTTCTCGAACAAGTTCAAGGTTTGGTAAGCCCAGCTGCTCAGCTATTTTAATGGCTTCATTACCAATATAAAAATCACATACTACTGGCTCTGATGGCTGTATTGAGTCATCATTGAGGAGATTTAAATTCACAGGGTAAACTCTCAAAAACAAATAATAACCTATTTATAACATCTAATGATGTTGAAAAAAAGACATTTTCTATTTTAATCTATTAAAGACACATTTAATAATCGAAAAAAATTTTATGATGAAAACCATATCATTGTAGATTTCCACTTTATTTTACTTCCCCAGCAAATGTCCACAATTCCGATATTTTCCGCTCTCGCGTTTGAGGTGAGGCTCGAACCGAAGATATCGGGATTCTGCACAATGTTGCAGCATTACAGTGGGGGATTTTTTTTGTGAATGACAAAATCTGTGCTTGTATTCGGTGGCATCGGCTTGTGAGAAAACTGTAGGGGGAGTTTTGTTATTTTTGAGAAAATTCTTGTGTGATCTGATCTGTGATAACAGGTAGTTGATGTGGTTACCCATATATAGATATATAGCATATAATTGACGATTTTTGGCTATCGAAACAAGGGCTTGCGGTCCAAAGCTTTGTCTACAAAGCAAGCATGGTCTTTGCGGTCTATAAAAAACTTCTTGTATTTCTGGGGTCTATCTTTGCTGTCCCGTAGTAGACCGCGGTCTTTTTGCGGTTTTCGTGATTTTTTCGTACAAAAACAGCTTATTATTCTTATACCTAGCGAAACTCGTATTTGGCTTATCTTCGCCTTAGAAAAGTCAAAAACCTTAAATTTCTTACACTTCCGAATTTATTCGCGGTCTTCTTGATTCTATTCGCTCTGACCATAAATTACAAACCCAACCAATTGTTTTATATAGTAAAATAATTAAAACTTGTCTCCGCTCATAATCCGTTGGTCCCCTGTTCAAGTCAGGGTGGGCCCACCATATTAACCTCATAGATTATTGATTTATGGGGTTTTTTGTTGCCTAAAGTTTAGGGTGATTTGATTATAAGCTATCGTTTTTTAGTCGATCACGTCTATTATTTGATGTCTAATTACCGCTAGAGTCTACTATGCGTCTACTTATTCTATGGAAGAAAATCGCGCTTTGTATCTTTATACTTACTTAGTAAGACAATCGTGGTTATGCCGCAGTAGCGGTTTTTCATTTAATTATTCATCTGGATCAAAGCTCAGAAATACCGAGGGTTAACATGATAAGACCGATGAATTCGATATTACAACAGGCAAAGCTTAAAATATTTTTACGTCAAAGATCGTAATAAGAACAAGCCTGATGAGATCTCAGGTGGTCCATGGTCGGGCGGTCGTGGATGTACCATTACAGGTCGAAACCTATTTTACAACACAGTGGCTTAAGGATTTAAAGAGGCATAGTTTTAACGAATAAGTTAAGATTTTATTCTTAGCAAGAATAAAATAACAGGACTGGAGTATTGAACTGTGACTGTACGTTTTTTAGTGAAATCTGATGATCGAGATAAAAAAGAAAGCGCTATGCTTGGTTTACTCACTGCATTTGCGGTTGCTGACAGGAATAAATTAAAAAGCATTGCTATTGTTGTGCCGGTCATGGGTGGTTTTGAATCAACTTTAAATAAGGTCGTTGGTAGACTTAAAATTAAAGGCATATCCGTTAGTGGGTTAATAAATCAAGATAATGTAGATTTTAACGGGACAAAAGTTACAGCTACGCAGCCTTCAAAAATATCAAGTCTTGGTCATGTAGATGTATTGGTCGTATATGCATCTACATTGGATGACCTTGAAGCTATTGATAGTTTAGAGCAGATTGGAAATATCGTATATGTTCCATGGTTGGCTTCTGAGCAAATCTGGTGGGCTGATAAATGGAATCCAGTACTGGTATAAATTTTACGGGTTCAGCAATAAATGATTTTGAATTTTAATAAAGAAAATTAGATCTTTTTTGATGTGCTAATGGAGTTTCAATGGACCAAATCAGACCATTTCCACCGACTGAATTTATTGATCAGGCCGAAGAAGAAGAAGCCATTCGACTAGCACCCACTGTGGATCTAAAGGAATGGGTGGTTCTAAACTTCTTAACTTTAGGCGGTGACCTGCATAACCCTGATCATGATCACATAACCGAAATGCTGCATGACGACGAAAAGTTTCTTGCATTCACATGGGTATCTTCTGCTGTGAATATTCTTTATGCAGCGTAGTTGTACACTATTCTTGTTTGACATTATCTGCTTCAGCAAAGTTGATAGACTCACACTCAGCAAGCGCACTCGCCCAAGCCCCACCACTAATGCAAAGCAATATCGGTAATAGTCGTTTTTTCATATGATTCACTCTATATGTCTAACTTATGATACATGCGTTAATATTGTGCCCATATATTTTAATGCGTAATACTCAGAGTAGTTTATTTGGAGCTGGAAAAATTGAGAAAGATTCTTCTTTTTATTGGTTTATTTAGTTGTACTGCAGTGTATGCTCAATGCCAAACATCTAATGTTTATACAGATATTGAATGCTATGAAAAGCAGCTCAAAATAGATAAAAGCCAACTAAATAAGACTTACAACAAACTTTATTCATCTTTCGATGATGAGGGTAAATCAGCTTTAGAAGCATCACAGAAAGCATGGTTGGTTTACCGTGATAAAGAATGTAATGGTTTGGCAGCTTACTTTGGCTCACAGGCACTTGGAGCGGGATCAAGATTAATTACATTAAGCTGTGAAGCTGAAAAAACATCTGAAAGAGTTAAGGCGTTACGCGATTATTTGGAATAAAAATGAGGCAAATTTTAGACTGACATGAACATTCATGATGCAATAGATCCCCAATTGAATCCGCCCCACGGCGGTTTTTTAATGTCAAAAGGAAAGTGGGTATGAATAAAATCGTAACGATTACAGCCGGCCACGGCGCTGGTGATCCTGGTGCAGTCGCATTTAGTCGACGTGAAGCAGATATCGCACTTGATATGCGCAACATGGTGAATCATTACCTGAAGGCCAGAGGCGTAATCACATGCACCGATGGTGACAGTAAAGAAAATAAAGTGCTTGGCCAAGCGATTAAATTAATCTCAGGTGCAGCGATCGCCGTGGAGTTCCATTGCAATGCATTTAGTACAGCGACTGCAGGTGGTACCGAAGCACTGGCCTAAGTGAAAGACAAAGAAGTCTCTAAAAAGCTTTGCGCTGCAATCACACAACATCTGGGAAACAAGGTACGTGGTACGGATGGTGGTTGGAAAAGTGAAGGCTCTGGCCAACATAGTCGGCTTGGCTATGTGCGCAATGGTGGGATTATCTTAGAGTTGTTCTTTATTTCAAATCCGGTTGAGTTAGCTGCTTGGGATGCGAAGAAATGGCTTATCGCCAAGTCGGTAGCTCAAGTATTAATTGATCATGTGAGTTGATTATGAACTGGCTACTACGCTGGCAACACAAAACATGGATCGCAACCGCGGTCCTTCTTTTTATCTGCATTGGTCAGCTTGCATATACGAACAAACGATCTGGCCAACTGATCAAGGCTGATGCTGAAAAGGAAAAATTAGCAGCTTAAAATCAATAAAAGGTAACAACTATATTGACACTTACCGAGCCCAAGCCGCCGCAGAAGCAAAAGCCCGTAAAGCGAGTGAAGACTATGAAAAACTCAAATTAGAACAGCGGGTGAAAAATGAAGTCGTTATTAAATTAGTTAGGGCCTCTTTATTTGCACAAATATACTCAATTAGATAGTATAACAGTTGAAAATATAATTGATTTTTTGGCAAAAATGAATGAAAAGGGTAACTAGATGCGTAATAGTTTGGTAATACACTCAATTGGGTTTGCTTTTATGTTCGCATTATCCATATCTACCACTCAAACTTATGCGCAATATGAAAGAGTAGAGCCAATAACACAGAGTGAGCTTAAGGAAAGAGCTCATAAAATATTAAAATTCAACGCTGATAGAGACCAGTGGGTTGGTAAAAGTGTTGATGATCTGGCATTAGCTTGGGGTGGACCAACCGATACATACAATAGAGCTGATGGTGGTCGCCATGTCACTTACCGAGAGCGAACTTATTATAAGTATTCCATGCTAGGTTCGGTATCACGGTACTGTGACACACTATTCGTTAGTAATGCAAAAGGGATTATTCAATCTTGGCAAGCATCGGGAAGTTGTGACACGCTAGAGAGTATGAAACAAGAACTAAAAAATAGATATAATTAGCCCATCCTGAATACCCCCGATTTTCATATCACCAAACTAGCACTGTCTAGATTTTTGACTAAGCTGGTTTCAGTGATAAAACTATGTACAAATACAAGTAACCAAAGCTCAATTTCGGCTAAATCGCTAATCCGTCAGCCAAGATTTATTGCAGAAGAGGCGTAATCACACGCACCGATGGTGACAATAAAGAAAATAAAGTGCTTGGCCAAGCGATTAAAGTGATCTCAGGTGCAGCGATCGCAGTGGAGTTCCATTGCAATGCATTTGGCACAGCGACTGCAGGTGGTACCGAAGCACTGGCCCAAGTAAAAGATAAAGCAGTATCTAAAAATCTTTGCGCTGAAGTCACCCAGCATTTAGGCAACAAGGTACGTGGCGCTGATGGTGGCTGGAAGGGTGAAGGCTCTGGCCAACATAGTCGGCTTAGCTATGTGCGCAATGGCGGAGATATCTTAGAGTTGTTCTTTATTTCAAATCCGGTTGAGTTAGCTGCTTGGGATGCGAAGAAATGGCTTATCGCCAAGTCGGTAGCTCAAGTATTAATTGATCATGTGAGTTGATTATGAGCTGGCTCCTACTCTGGAAATATAAATACTGGATCGCGATTGCGGTCCTTTCTTTTATCTGCGTGGGGCAACTTGCGTACACAAACAAACTATCTGGCCAGATCATCAAAGCCGATGCCGAAAAGACTGTCGCCGTGGCCAAAGCAATCAAGCCTTATCAAGATGCCATTGATCAGGCTAAGACTGATGCGGCTACCACGGAGCGTATTTACTCAGAAAATTTACTTAAGGCAGAATAAAATGCTATCAAAGAAATCAAAGCTGCGAATGCTGATGCTCACCGCGCTGATCTTGCTGCTAACAGCTTGTCAAAGCAACTTGCCGAAGCAAGGCGCCGTGTGCCCACAGCTACCAAAGAAACCATTATTGAGTACATCGATACCAGCTCAGACGTATTCAAGCAGTGCATTGCAGAATATCGAATCGTGGCAAAAGCAGCTGACGGACACGCAATTGATGTTGGGCGATTGAAGGATGGGTGGTCAGAATGAAGTTGATGGTACCTTTACTGATAAGGGTGCCATTGTTTAAAATGTATTCCTGGGATCACGTAAATGAATAAAAAAATTTAAGTTCGCTGCGTGAAATATCCTAAGCGGAAGTCTCCTGTTATTTCAGCACACATTAGTTACTGTTAGTTCAGAAAAAATCTAATATCATTCATTCCATTAAAGGGGGTTTTGATGTTTTATCATGTTGTTATCCTAGCAAATATGGAAGGGGAGGGAGATTTCTCTCATAAATTTTGTGAAACAGACAAAGTGTCACTTGATGATATAAAGAAATATATTATTGAACCGTATTTGGCAGAAAAAAAGTCTACATTGACGAAAGATTCATAGATTATAAAAACATTAAAAAATTACAAGTTTTTGAATCACAGAAATCCGCATTAACTTTAGCAGACGAAGAACAAAGCAAAGTACCTGATTATATAGTTGGACTATACTATAATGCAGATTGTGTATTAAGCGATTTTTATATGAAAGATATAACTAAATCATTACTTTAACACTTTGGTTGCTTGATACAATGAATGTAAGGCGAGGCACGGCGCTATTGTTGAAGCCCTCGAATGAGGGCTATTTTTCTAACATTTACACAATTTTGTTTATAGATCATACGAGGTAGTTTTTAATAGTTAAATATAGTGAGTAATTAGACTAATAAAATTCAGGGTAAATATTACAATCAGGAACTTTATTCTGTAATTTAATGTATTTAGCCTTAATATCTTCGATTTTCTTTTCATTATTACCCTTTATATTTTTAAGAAATGTACTGATTTGAAGATCTCCGATCTTTTCTAAATATTCAATCCTCAAGTTAAAGCAAGCAACAGTATTTTCTATAATGGGTTTTGCTGATTTTTTACTAATTTTAAATAATTTTTGATTTTTAATCCGAAGCGTACTTCCATTGTGAGATAATATGAGCGGAATTGTTGTTAATGTATCTTCTACCCCTAATACATTATTATCCATTTTTTCTAATTTATAATGTTTACTTTCTACATCTGGTGCAGCTATGCTCATTTCAACACTTTTATTAATGAGGTAAGTGCCTTCATTGTTTTTATAAATTTCCATTATGTTTCTTGAGTTTTCTAGTTGCCAATACCCTATATATTGATCATATGCATTGGAAATAGTAGCAAAAGAAAGAGTTAATATCATTGATAAAAATTTTCTCATAAATACCTGTAGAGTTGTTCTAAATTCCATGTTCTAAGTAAACACGCGAACAGTCACATAAAATACAATAATTTGATGTGAATATATTGATTTATTATGCATGTTTAATTCATTAACCACACTTATAAGATTAAAAAATAATATGAATTTTAAGTAGTTCCCATTTTAGTACCCCATCCATCAATATCTTTAGCCCAATTCTGCAGCATTTCACGGCGCTATTATGAAATCCCTCTCAAACGCATAGCGACTTCAGTCGGGGTGGGGTTGTAGTAAGTATTCACTAAGATATTAACATCAGTATGCCTAGTGATTTTAGCTAAGTCCCCAGGGTTTTTAATGATTTGAGCCATACGAGTTGTTGCCTCATGTCGTAAATCATGAAAGCGTAACCCTTCAATCTCGCATCGATCTCTATATCTTCTAAAAATAGTGGAAACACTATCACCGCTAATTTTTTAGAATACTTGATTTGTTGTAACCATTGGCTTGTCTTATTAAGCGTTCCGCCTCGACACTCAATGGCACATTTCGCGTGAGTCCATTTTTTGTGTCTGGCAGGTGGATATACATATCATCCAAATAAACATCGCTCCATCGAATCGAAACGATTTCACCCAAACGCATTGCGGTTTCAACAGCAAAAAGTATCGCCCAACCCACTTCATGTGAGCTCTTACTAAGAGGGTCATCTTTTCGATAACCTGTAGCAGCTACAATCGCATCAATTTCATGCTGAAATGCGCGGCGGTTGCGTGGTGGTGGTAACTTCGGCCTAGATACATGCGTCATTGGTGACGCTACTAACCAACCAAGTTCACGTATAGAGTGATGCAGTACAGCGCTTAAAAGCTCCATTTCACGCGATACCGTAGTGGGAGTGACAACTTTAATTCGTTGGTCCCGGTATGTGGCAAAATCAATTGGCTTGAGATCAGTTAAGTTTTTTGCAACTAAGTCTGGATTGTCGCGCATAAGTTTTCTAAAGCGCAAATTTTCCCAGCGGGCACCCTTCTTTTTTGGGGTAACGTGCTTAAGGTAGAATTCAATTGCTTCCCCATAGGTATGCTGAGGAATTTTAGGTGTAGGGTTTTTGGCAGCATCTTTGAGTTCAATTATTTTTCGGGCAGCCCATTCGGTTGCTTCTTTTTCTGTATCATGTGTAGATGTGTGGCGTTTATTTTGATAGTTTACGCATATACGCCAACTATCGCCCCGTTTAATTGCTTTAGGTATTTTCATATTGATGGTGCAGATATGGTGCAGATCACAGTGAATAACGATGCATTAAAGCATAACAGAATACAACCCAATACAATGTAAATTCTTTTAAAATCAATACTTAATAAATAACCCCTTAATAGTTAAGGGGTTATGTGGAGGCGCTATTTGCTGGGTGGGCCCACCATATCAACCTCATAGATTATTGATTTATGGGTTTTTTTGTTGTCTAAGGTTTAAGGTGGTTTGATTATAAGCTATCGTTTTTTAGTCGATCACGTCTATTATTTGATGTCTAATTACCGATAGAGTCTACTATGCGTCTATTTATTCTACGGAAGAAAATCGCGCTTTGTATATTTAAGCTTACTGGTATGAATCCCAAGATAAGTTGTAACTTCTGAGTTTTACTCGCTCTTAAAAGCCCTACAGAAAGACGTATTCGCTGGATTTTGTTCAAAACTGAGCAGCCAAAACACCGTTACAATGGAAATGATTAAATTTCAATATTTTAAGGTATGCTTAAACTTACGATTCATCCTATGTGAGTAAGAAAAACATGTCTCAGAGCTTTGCAATTCGATTCGCTGGTATTCTTCTCGCTGTTTTAGTATTGGTTGCGATTGGCATTCAATTATTTACTACAGGGGAAACGACTGTTGTAATGTGGATATTTACTGTACCCATTATTTTAGCAGTGCCTGTATTGGCATCGGTGATATTGGCAAAAAATGAAGAAATGGGAATGTCTTCAAATTAATAATGATGATTTCTTAAGTTGAACTAAAGCTCACGAAAATGTGGGCTTTTTATTGAGCTCAAATTTTATATCCTCGAGCAGGATGGTATCGATCTTGAGCAAAAATATGCGGTTTAATTGGTTTGATCAATCTTCAGATGGGCGCTCATTTTAAGAGTCAATCATTTTTAGGGTGAATAGGTCAGTATAGTCAGCGCCACTTGCATAGCATTTTCATGGCAATGTTGTTAGGATAATGAGAATTGTTATTGTTTGTGTGGGGTGGGTCATGGCGTCAAATGTACATCGTACTTTTATTCAAGTGAAAGAAAAAATAATTCTGGGTCCAAACTATATTCGGATTATTTTTGATTGTGCAGATGTAGAAAAATTCAAACACAGCAGTCTTGGTGATAATAATAAAATCTTTATTCCTCGGCCTGGGCAGAGTGCTATCGCGCTACCAGATTTTGATTTTAATCAGCGCAAATGGGTCGTCGATGATCCTGCCCAGATGCCAGAAATTAGAACCTATACACATCGTGATATTGACCTGATCAATAAAACCTTAACCATCGAGTTTGCCATGCATGGTACGGATACCGTGGCCTGTCATTGGGCAAATCGAGCGCAAAAGGGCGATCAAATCGGCCTAACCATGTCTACTCTAGCTAAAGATGTGGTACCCGTAGGGCTAGAACATTATCTGATCATTACAGATGCAACTGGATTGGCGGTCACTCAAGCGATCTTAGAAAACCTCGCTCCTCGCACCAAAGCTTATGTTATTGCAGAAGTACCCACTGCAGCGGATCAAATTCAATTCAATACCCAAGCCGATTTAAAGCAGATATGGTTGCATAATTCTGAGCCATTAAAGCAGAGTTTATTGGCGGATGAGTTGATGCGACATCCAGAGCTCATTCATTTACCTGCCAGTCGCTATGCGCATATTACTGCTGAACTTCAAGCGGTGAGGGCGTGTCGTAATATCTTGAGAAAGCAAAGTGATTGGGGGAAAGACGATTGCTATGCGTGTTCATATTGGCAAATCGGTAAATCAGATAGTGAGCGTCAGTCTAAAGTCGTGGATGATTAAATTAAGCGAATACAGGCATTAATCTGAAAATATAATGAGCATTTTACTTGGCTTGTTTTTACTGTTTTAGACCGCCCACTCATATTCAAAAATATTGACTACTTGGTGGTGGATATAATCGCTGCATCGAAAGCGAATGGGGAAGGCTCATAATGAATACTTCAAAAGCATCGCTAAAACCCGTAGTATCACGGAATTCTGAGTCATGATGAATCATATGTTATTTGCAAAAAAAAATGCCTTAATATTGACTGTGCTGGTCTTAATGGTTCAGAGCCATGCCATTGCTAAAAATTTAGTTGTAGCCGAGAAGAATGTGGCAGTGAGCACTGCGGTTCCAAATCATATGCTTTTTGATGAAGACTTTGCTAAGCGTGATATTCATCAGGCGTATGATTTTTATTTAAAGGCGGCTAAACAGGGTAATGCAGAAGCTCAAGTCAGTATGGGGCATATATATAAAAATGGTGGCTATGGTATAGAGCGCGATTTTGATCAAGCCGTAATCTGGTTTTCAAAGGCAGCGCAACAGAATCATCCAGATGCTCAGCGTTTAATGGGCTTGGCCTATGATTTTGGTCAGGGCTTTGAGGAAGATATTCATAAAGCTGTATATTGGTATGCAAAATCCGCGCATCAAGGCAATGGACTGGCTCAATTTGAACTCGCAACTAAATACAATCTGGGCCAGGGTGTGCAGAAAGATGAAAAAATAGCGCGAGCGTGGATGTTAAAGTCTGCCAATCAAGGTGTCGTGATTGCAGAATATAGGCTTGGTGAAATGTATCATCTTGGCGAGGGAGGCCCAGTTGATCTCAAGTTGGCAAAAAAATGGTATACAAAATCAGTTGAGCATGGATTGTCATGGGGGCTAGACCGTATACAGGAGTTGCAACAACCCGAGTCATATTAAGGCGCAACATTGGTTCGCATATTTATTATGAATCGTAGAATTCCAATAAAAATTAAATGATTGATTTGTATTATCAATTGCTATTCATTCTTAATATCATTTACAGCAGCGACACATGAGTAGACAATTCACAAAATTTTTTTAATGAAACATTATGAAATATTCTTGTTGTTTATTGTCTTCAGTCAGTTTGCTCAGCCATGTTGCCTTTGCTGATGATCAAGCGCATCAGCCGACTCAACTTCCGACCATTCACGTGACTGCACAAGCAGAGAAAAGTCTCAAACAAGAAGTGGGGGAAGCCTCTTCGGCGACGAAGGGGATGATGGCGCTCAAAGATGTACCACAAATCGTCAATGTGGTTCCGAAACAAATCTTGCGTGAACAAAGTGTTACTTCAATGCAAGGCGCATTGCAAAACGTTGCTGGTCTGAGTTTCAGTATTGGTGATGGTCAACGTGACCAAGTGATGATTCGTGGTTTTTCTGCGATCCTCGACAATTATTCCGATGGTATTCGTGATGATGCTTTGTATTTTCGTGATATGTCCAATGTTGAACGGGTAGAAGTGCTTAAAGGGCCAGCCTCAGTGTTGTATGGTCGCGGATCTGCAGGTGGATTAGTCAATAAAATCAATAAAAAACCATTAGATCAAGCCCTGTATGAAGTCAGCCTGCTGGGGAGTAGTCTTGGACAGCGTCGTGCTGAAGTGGATTTAAATGGTGTGGTCAATGATCAAATCAAAGTTCGTTTAACAGGTGCAGTGGAAGACTCAGATGGTTATCGAGATCAAGCCTTCTTAAAGCGTCAAGCGGTGGCACCATCGTTGCAGTGGGATATTAGCGAGCGCACCAAATTATTATTACAAGCGGATTATCTGCATGATGATCGTCTCGGTGATCAGGGTTTCCCGACTGATCCGATTACAGGTAAACCTATTAAAACCAATGCCAAGACATTTTATGGTGCAGCAAATGCCAAGGATGTGGGGAATGTCGATACTGAGGTTTCCAGTCAAACCATCACTTTAGAACATGAGTTTAATGACAGCCTCAAATATCGCGGTGCAGTTCGCCATTATCAATATTCATTGGATCGAGAATATAGTACCGATGCACATCCTAAAAATGATTTGTCTAAAATCGCCTTGACGCAAAATAAACGCTTAAGAGATGAAGATGGTATTTATGTTCAACAAGAATTAAGCTCGTTATTTAATACGGGTAGGATCGGACATAATGTTCTGGTTGGTGCAGAATATAGCCAACAAGACAAAGATGAAATCTTATGGCAAGGTCAGACCACGATTACCGATTTATACAATCCTGAACTAGAACATTGGGCGCCGATCAATACTGCGACCACCAAAGCCAAAAACAACAATCGTAATGAGTTTAAAAATGTCGGGGTGTATTTTCAAGATTTAGTCAGTGTCAACGATCAATTCAAAGTCTTGCTGGGCTTACGCTATGATGACCTGTCACAGCACCGCAATGATCTGAATAAAAAACAAATCGTTGATCGTACTGATCAAACTTGGTCACCGCGCATAGGGTTTGTTTATCAACCGATCAATGCAGTGTCATTTTATGCATCATATAATCAATCTTTCCAACCCTTAGCGGATGCCTTTATTCTGTATAAAAATAGTTCGGATTTAGAACCGACAGAAACTGAGAATATTGAAGTGGGTGCCAAATGGGATATTAATGATGATCTCAATCTGACTTTGGCAGTGTTTGATATGACCCAAAGCAATATCTCGAATAAAGCGCCCAATGACAGTAATATGGGGATTCTGATTGGCGAGCAAAGAACCCAAGGCGTTGAGTTATCTTTAACAGGTCAATTGACTGAACACGTTTCGATCTTGGCTGGATATTCATACCTTAATGGTAAAATCGAAAATTCCACTGAAGGCTTTGATGGTCATCATGCTGCACTCACACCGAATAATACCGCCAATCTCTGGTTAAAATACCAACTCAATGATCATTGGTATGCAGCCGTGGGTGGACGTGGCGAGTCATCGCGTTTTAGTGCGCCAGACAATAAAAATGTTTTGCCAGGCTATGCGGTTATCAATGCAGCTGTGGGATATAAAAGTGAGCATTATGATGTGAACTTTAATATCAATAATCTTTTGGATCGCAATTATTTTGTCTCAGGGCATAGTGGCGCCAATGATTCGAATATGATGGGTGATCCACTCAATGTGCAAATGGCTTTACGCTATCGTTTTTGATGAACTTTGGCAGATGCATAGATGAAGTCCGCGATCTAGCCGACTCAACCTCATAGGCCTTTGGCTTATGAGGTTTTTTTTATTTCTTTGATTAGAGCATGAGGGCCTAACCACGCAGCAGTATGCTGTTTCTGAGTGGCTTTTATTTAATAAAATTTATATTTTACAAGTACTTCATCAGGGGGCTAAGATACAGTCCTCTGGGAATTGGAAATGAGGTATTTTTATGAAAATCAGAATGTTATTTACTTTTTTAATCTTAGCAACTGTAACATCGACCGCGATTGCACGAAATTATCCATGTTCTGGGAAAAAGGGCGGTGTCAGTCACTGTGAAGGCACCAAGTATGTGTGCAAAGACAAGTCCTATAGTGCATCTAAATATCCTTGCCAATAATGCCTGAATTCGTCCTTATTCAGATGCACTGATACTGGTGTTTATATTCAATGTGTCATTTTGATCATGGCTGTTCGAAATACTTTTTGCGGGCATATCTGCATTTGTTGGCGGAATATGACTAGGAGTCTGGTCTTTAGATTCTGGAGACGGTTGTGCTTGAGTGGGTTTTGGAATGATAAGCGTAGATTCTTTTTTTATCGTGGTGACTTTTGCTGGTGGTACTTTTTTGACTGGCGTCTTCTCCCCGAATAAGTAGATAAATACAAAAAGTAAGCCAGTTCCAATAATGCTCCATTTGATGATGGCGAATAAACAGCCTTTGGGTTTGCTGACAGATGTATCGCTGGATAGTTTAATGACAAATCGATGCCCGCAGTTTTTACAGCTATAAATATTTTTAGTAAAACTTGTAGATATTAATTGGGTTTGCACACTATTGCAGTAATAGCATCTTGGGCGTAAATCGGGCATGTATACATTACTCAAAGTAAGTCAGGCTAAATCAAGTCCATTCTTTCGGCTAGGAACTTTGCGCATATCGCAATTGATTAGAGATGATTGGAATATACAAACTTTGGTGTGATGTAGGCAAGATTTTAACTACAGATATTGAAATGAAAATAAGAGCGTTCTTTTCTACTCTTTTGTGCTGTTCAGTATGCTTCAATGTTAAAAGAGCCCCTGTGTCGGGGGCAAGAGGGAAATAATCACTGCACAGGCCGCAATAGATAATTTAGATTAATCCAGATCAAATTTTGCGAGCTGACATTGCTCATAATCTTGATCATCAATGAAGCTGATGCCATGACTGACTTTAATGTGATAGCGGTTGGTCGTGGTTTTAAAGGCGATATAGATTGGTTTACTATTTTTCGGGGTGAGTCGCCAAAACGCTTTTTCTTGGCCTGTTTGAGTATTATCACACGCAGTTTTGAGCGCTTCGACTTTATATGGACCAAACAGTTTGCCTAAGGTATCTGGGTTATTGGTTGCACCGAGGTAAGCATTATCAATTTTAATATCTGCTGCACTGATAAAAGTACGTGCACCTGAAATATAAATAGGCGCCTGAATCAATTGACCATCTTGTGGATGTTTAAATTGAATGATGCCGTCCGGGGTAATGAGAGTTCCTGTTGTTTCCCACTTCACATTTTTCATATATTTCAGATCGGCCCAAGCGTTGTTGCTATGGTCTTTGGGCTGGGTGATGGTAAAGCTTTGAATGACTCCAGCGAATGGCGGTTGTGGTGTTGCTGCTGAAGTGAATGCACTCATCAGACCTAAGCCTAAGAATACTAAGTTGCGATGTAGAGTCATGTCGATCATTAAAATAAGTATGCCTAAGTCAGATCGAGCATAACAAAATTTTACCGTATCTGAAGCAGCATTTTTAGATAGATATAGGCACTCAATTTTATTTTTACAGTTGTTATAATACCTCCACCCTAGAAAACCGGAAGCGCTATGCATCAGCCCTTGAATAATAAGCTCTACCATAGCAGTGAAATACAAGCATGGGAGCAACGTTGGTTTGCTCGACAAAACAGTCGCTATGGTTTGATGCAACAAGTGGCGTGGGCACTGCATGTACAGTTAATCCAACTTTTTACACAGCAGGCAACACCGATTATAAAAATAGCCGTCTGTTGTGGTCAGGGCAACAATGCGGGTGATGGTTATTTAACGGCAAAATATTTAAAACAGGCTGGTTTTGAAGTCGATGTTTATGCTGCACCTCGTGGAGCATCGGTAGATTTAAATACGGCCTATTTAGAGGCTCAGGCTGAGCAGTTGAATATAATTACAGGCTTTGCTTTTCAACAGGATTATGACTGTTATATCGATGCACTGTTTGGGATTGGTTTAGATCGCGCATTGGATCAGCACTGGCAGCGTATTATTCAGGCGATCAATCAACGACAGGCACTCAAAATCGCAATTGATCTTCCCAGTGGTTTAAATGCCAATACCGGGCAGCCATTACCTTGTGCAATTAAGGCGGATTATAGTTTTACGGTTTTAGGGCTTAAAGCAGGTTTGTTTACAGGCCAAGCGCAAGAATATACTGGGCAGGTAAAATTACTCGATTTAATACCCAAAGATGAGCAATTAATTGCCTTGGCACAGTTAAGTCCAACCACAATTGCATTGCCAGCACGTCAAGCTTTTGGGCATAAAGGCAGTTATGGTCATGTATTAATCATTGGTGGGCATGCACAAATGGGCGGCGCGGTGATGATGGCTGCGGAAGCGGCATCGAGTGCAGGTGCTGGTAAAGTCACAGTGGTCTGTCATGCCAATCATCATATGGCGATTTTAAGCCGTGCACCGAATCTGATGTTACGCGATATTGATGCACTCACGATAACGGATATTCAAGCGTTGATTGCGCAGGTGGATGCGGTGAGTTTCGGGATGGGATTAGGGCGTGATGCGTGGGCAGAACAGCATTATGCGCATTGGTTTATGCCGTTGAATCAATCTGATCTAGAGGTGGTATATGATGCCGATGCCTTATGGTTCTTGGCGAAAAATCCAATCTTACTCAAACACAATAGCTATGCCACACCGCATTCTGGAGAAGCCGCGACCTTATTGCAAACCACGGTTGCTGCAATAGAGGAAAATCGTATTCAGGCAATTCACCAACTTCAACAACGCTATGCTGGGCAATGGGTATTAAAGGGTTCAGGGAGTCTGATTTTACAAGATTCATTATGGATCTGTACTGCAGGCAATCCTGGGATGGGGACGGGTGGCATGGGGGATGTTTTGGCTGGTATGCTGGCAAGTTTAAAAGCACAGTTTCATGAACAGATTGAATTACATCAAATTGTCACCTTGCATGCTTTGGCGGGAGATCTGTTGGCGCAACAAGGAATGCGTGGTTTGCAGGCGCAGCATATGAGTCAAGCGATTTACCAAGTGATCAATAGATAAAATTAATATGTATGATGGATCAGATGCTCGGCATTCATGAGATCATGATCTGATTAAATGCTGTTCCAGAGCTTGTAAATATCTCAAGATTCTATTGTTGTTGTGGTTAAAATGGTTCATCATTCAGGGCTGGTGAAAATAATGCCGAATCCGGCGTTTAAAGCCTTTGAGCGCTTGATTTACATTCGCCTGAAATGAGTTTGATGCGTTTTTCCCGAGAAGTAAAAAAACAGTAATCATGTTGTGGTCTTGATGTATAGCTCAGTTTTCCACACAGTATCATTTGAATATTATCTGGCTTGGATATTCCCCACGCTCATTCATGGAGTGCTTTGGGGTGTTGACCGTTCTGCGATAGACTGTGGCTAGAGCGTATTTTTTTCTGTAATTTAAATTTAGTGGTGTAGTGGTTAAAAAATGTATGATTTAGATATTAAGGTTCTTAATATATTTTGCTGTATTTATCGGTTTAAAAGTATATCTGAGGCGGCTGCATATCTAAATTTAAGTCAACCGACATTAAGCAATTTATTAAACAAATTAAGAAAGTTTTATAACGATCCACTTTTTTTAAGAGTGGGCAATGAAATGTTGCCGACGGACTTGGCCAAGCAACTGTTTCCGTTGATGAGTGAAGTGCTACAAAAGTTTGAGTTGGTGATTGGTTTCTCTGATCAATTTGATCAGATTAACTCGCAGCATAAGTTCAATATCGCCATGACGGATGTTTCACACTTGGTGTTGTTGCCTAAAATATCGACCTACTTAAAAATAAATGCACCACAGGTTCAAGTCCAAGTGCATACGATTACTGCGCATACCGCAGAACAAATGAAAAATGGTGATATTGACTTGGCGATTGGATTTTTACCCAATTTAGAAGATTCATTTTATCAACAGAAATTATTCGAACAATATTATGTGGTCATCGCATCCAAAGACCATCCGCGATTAACGGATGGTCAAATCACTCTGGCGCAATATCTCAGTGAAAAGCATATTGATGTCGATGTTGGCGTCGGTGCAGGGCATTATTCACTGGATCAAGTGTGTAGTGATCTGGGTATTAAGCGCTCGATCGTGATGCAATTACCAAGTTATCTGGGAGTGGGTTTGGTGGTGCAAGAATCTGACACTATCGCGACCGTACCGTATTATCTCAGTGAGGTATTATTGGCGCGGGGCAATTTACAGATCCTTGAAACACCTGTTGCTTTTCCGACCTATGCGATTAAACAGTTTTGGCATATCTCTAGTCACCATAAGAAAAGTCAAAAATGGTTTAGAAATATGTGTTATGAGATTTTGTCCAAATAGTGTGGGTCTGTTGGCGAGGATCAGACCCTGCATAAATCAATGGCGTTGTGAGCAGGCCAGATTTTCATCTGACAGAAATTAATTATTTTAATCGAGGATAATCATAATCCCCCCATTTACTGGTCTTCATACCAAGCCCAGATAAACCCTCTATGAGTTTTACCGCTGCAGTAACCCCATCAATCACGGGGAGGCTGATTTCATCGCTGAGTTGTTGTGCCATTTTTGACATGCCGCCACAGCCCAAGACAATCGCACCAATCCCATCTAGACGTTTGGCATCTAAACACTGTTGTCGCATGATCTGATAACAGTGATTTTCATCGTATTCAAGGCTAAGAACGGGCAAATCTATACAGCGGATTCGAGCACATTTATGTGCAAAACCATATTGATGTAATAAATGCTCTGCAATAATTTTGGTGCGACTGAGCGTTGTGATAATTGTAAACTTGGTTGCGACCAATGTGGCGACATGAAAGGCCGCCTCAGCGATACCAATCACAGGAGCGTGGACCAATTCACGTGCTGCATGTAGTCCAGGGTCGCCAAAGCAAGCAATGATATGTCCATCTACATCCTCATCACAGCCTTGCTGGAGTAATTTTAATAAAGCCACTGTGGCAACCGCTTCATCATAATGTCCCTCAATCGAGGCAACACTCTGATCTAAAGCAGGGCAAACCGCGATAATTTCAGTTTCTTTTGATGCAACTAAAATGGCGCTGTTGCGAATCGATGCCGTCATTTCAAGGCTGTTATTGGGGTTAATGATCTGGATGCGCATGATTGATAAGACCTGAGTGAAATAGAGCTGCGCTATTACATACAAAGATCGAGCCGAAAATAATAACCACTAATAGAATGGCATGAGAAATGGCATATAAAATGCAAATAAAATGATTATTACAATAATTGGAATTTCGCCATGCAATCAAAACAATCCTTGACGCGACTTTCAAATGCCGATTTGCAACCCGCGGCACAAAATTGGAGTTGGTATAATTATTTTTCATTTTGGATGTCAGATGTGCACAGCCTGGGTGGCTATGTGGTTGCAGCCAGTCTATTTACATTGGGCTTAGCCAGTTGGCAGGTTTTGCTGGCATTGGTCACAGGCATTATTATCGTACAATATTGCGCAAATTTAGTTGCAAAACCAAGTCAACACGCAGGTGTTCCATGGTCGGTGGTATGTCGTCAGGCATTTGGGGTATATGGTGCCAATATTCCAGCAGTAATCCGTGGCTTGATTGCAATGGCGTGGTATGGCATCCAAACGTGGTTAGCATCCAATGCATTGATGATCGTCATCTTAAAATATGTACCCAGTTCTATTTTATGGACAGAATATGCCTTTGCTGGTTTAAGTCTATTGGGATGGGCGTGTTTTATATTCATGTGGTTATTACAGGCATTGGTGTTCTGGAAAGGGATGCAGACCATCAAACGTTTTATTGATTGGGCGGGTCCTGCTGTATATGTGGTGATGTTTTCACTGGTGGTCTGGTTAATCGCTCAAGTGGGGTGGAGTAATATTTCATTACGCTTAAGTCGTCAGATCTTAACGCCGTCTGAACAACTATGGCAATTTTGGGTGGCGGTTGCCTTAATTGTTTCGTACTTCTCAGGCCCATTATTAAACTTTGGCGATTTTGCGCGGTATGGCAAAAATATGCAGCAGGTAAAAA
Organism: Acinetobacter calcoaceticus; assembly: GCF_004345325.1. GTDB lineage: Bacteria > Pseudomonadota > Gammaproteobacteria > Pseudomonadales > Moraxellaceae > Acinetobacter > Acinetobacter calcoaceticus_D. The sequence goes on along the minus strand of NZ_SLVJ01000005.1, from coordinate 141,506 downwards.
AAGGAAATTTTTGGGGGTTGCCATTTAACTTTATATTTTTTGCACTGATTACTGTGATTATTATTGCCGCGACTTATCGTTTAACAGGCAATATAGTCAATGATCCTTTAGCAACTGTTGCACTCATTGATCATGATTTGGCTATAGTTCTTGCAGTTATTACAATATTAACAGCCACCATCGGAATAAATATTGTGGCTAATTTCGTATCGGCAGGCTTTGATTTTTCCAATGTTTGGCCACAAAAGATCAGCTTTCGTCGTGGGGGGCTTATTGCAGCAGTTGCCTCGATATTCATAACCCCATGGAATTTGTTTCAATCACCAGAGTTGATCCATTACACTTTGGATGTGTTGGCAGCCTTTATTGGCCCACTGTTTGGGATATTGATTGCAGATTATTATTGGGTCAACAAACAACAAATGAACACTGATGATTTATTCAGTGAAGATCCACGGGGCGCATATTGGTATAACCGTGGATTTAACCCTAAAGCTTTACTGGCCTTATTCCTCGCAGTCAGTATAGGGCTATTATTTGTGCTGATACCCGCCTTAAAACATTTAGCAGCATTCAATTGGTTTATCGGTGTGTTTTGTGGGTTAGCTTTTTATGGCTTGTTAAATTTAGAAAAGATACGGCAGCCTCACACGACAATTACTCCTCAGCGTAGTGTTTCGATGTTTAGTCCACTGACAAAAAATAAATCCAAATTGATGATTCGAATACCACTCACTCAAAAGCATAATAATTTAGTGTCAAAATTATTATCCAAGTCCCAATAGTCCAGATACTGCATTATGAATACTCCAAATTTTAACTGCATCTGCATCCGTCAATGCAAATGAAATTTGGAGTATTTTGATGATGATGTGGCTTGTCAATTGGGGAGAATGGCGGTTTTAACGCTACAACTTGATAGGGGTATCTAAATTGATGTTATGACATGGATCAACTGTGGATAGTCTGCAAACTGCAAACATCATGTTAAGATAGCGGACATATGATTTAAACTCAAAGCTTCCTTCATGTTCCAAGACATCATTACTCAATTAGACTTAAAAAAACTAAAACCCAATGAAAAAAGATGGGTCGGCAGCCTATTAGGTTCTGCTGCTGCACTGCTATTAAAACAAATCTCACAACAAACCCCACAATTGTTGGTCTTGGTGGCGCGCAATAGTCAACATTTGGCTCAACTGGAAAGTGAGCTTGAGTTTTATGGTGTCAAACCGACCATCTTTCCAGATTGGGAAATCCTACCCTACGATCGACTCTCACCGCATCAAGATATTGTCTCAGACAGATTGTCGATCTTATCGAATATGCCGCAAAAAGGCATATTACTGATCTCAGCTACGACTTTGGCGCAGCGTGTGGCACCGAGTAGTTGGGTGTTGGGTGAGCATTTTGATATGCGGGTTGGACAAAAGTTCGACCTAGAACAACAAAAATTAAGACTGGTCCAAGCCGGCTATCTATTGGTCGATACCGTATATGACCATGGTGAGTTTGCTGTGCGCGGCAGCATTATGGATATCTATGCCTCAGGTCAAGAGTCACCCATTCGAGTGGATTTATTTGATGATGAAATCGAGAGCCTGAAGTTTTTTGATCCTGAAACCCAACGTACAACCCATCAATTAAAACAATTCACCGTGTTGCCTGCCAAGGAGTTTCCACTCAAAGAGGCGCGTTCTACATTTCGTGACCGATATGCAGAAAGTTTCCCGAGTGCCAATCCCAAGAAAAACCCGATTTACCAAGATGTACTTGAGGGGATCGCTTCACCTGGTCTTGAGTTTTATTTTCCCTTGTTTTTCAGCAAAGCGGAGATGCAACTCAGCAGTATTAGTGCCTATTTCCCAAGTAACGCCATTATCATCACCGATAAACATATCGATGATGGATTGCAAAGCTTTTGGATTGAGGTGATGCGCCGTTATGAAGACCGCCGTCATAATCTCGATCAACCGATTTTGCCACCTGAAGAATTGTTCATACAGACACAAAACATTCTGGAATCACTCAACCAATTTCCACGTCTGATCGTTTCCTCTGAGCCGGTTGAAGCGCGTGCTGGTGGTTTTAATTTACCGATAGAGGAACCGGCAAAACTGCCCGTCGATCCTAAGCAGCAACAACCCTTTATCCAAGTCAAACGCTATATCGATGCTGCGGATTATCCGGTGTTGTTGGTGGCAGAAAGTGCGGGTCGCCGTGAAAGTCTAAAAGATGCATTGCGTGCGAGTTTGGGTGAGATCCCTGTCGTCGATAGCTTTGCGCATTTTCTGGAACAAAAATATTCGATTGCGATCACCCATGCCACCCTTGATCGTGGTCTGGTGATCAATCATCAATTGGCGGTGATTTCAGAAAATCAACTTTATGAACATCGTGTGGTACAACGTCGTCGTAAACGCCAACATGAAGTTTCTGAAGAGTTTTTGATTCGCAGTTTGACCGAACTCAGCATTGGCGCGCCTGTGGTGCATATCGATCATGGGGTGGGGCGTTATGCCGGTCTGGTGAGCTTGTGTATTGATGAGCAAGACTATGAGTTTTTGCAACTTGATTATGCCGATGCTGCAAAGATTTATGTGCCTGTTACCCATTTACAATTGATCAGTCGCTACAGTGGCGGTGATCCAGATTTGGCGCCTTTGCATAAATTAGGCACCGATGCATGGAACAAAGCCAAGCGTAAGGCATTGGAACAGATTCACGATGTGGCAGCAGAATTATTGCATATACAAGCCCGTCGTCAGGCCAAACCGGGGATAAGTTTTGAATTGGAGCAAAGTGCTTACAATCAATTCTCCAATGGCTTTGCCTATGAGGAAACGCTGGATCAGGCCAATGCCATCGAAGCCACTTTATATGATATGCAGTTGGCCAAGCCGATGGATCGCTTGGTTTGTGGTGATGTTGGTTTTGGTAAAACCGAAGTGGCTATGCGCGCAGCCTTTGTGGCAGTGCAAAATGACAAGCAGGTTGCCGTATTGGTGCCAACCACCTTATTGGCACAACAACACTTTGAATCCTTTAAGGATCGCTTTGCAGACTGGCCGATCCGTATTGAAGTCCTGTCCCGATTTGGCAGCAACAAAACCCATCTGAAAATCCTTGAAGATCTGGCCGATGGTAAAGTGGATATCGTGATTGGCACACATAAGATCCTGCAGCAAACGGTAGAATTTAAGCGTCTGGGTTTAATGGTGGTCGATGAAGAACACCGTTTTGGGGTGCGTGATAAAGAACGTATTAAAGCCATGCGGGCCGATGTGGATATGTTGACCCTCACCGCAACGCCGATTCCACGAACCCTGAATATGGCATTTTCAGGTATGCGTGATCTTTCGATTATTGCCACGCCGCCTGCACGTCGTTTGGCCGTCAAAACCTTTGTGATTGAACAAACCGAAGCTACACTAAAAGAAGCTATTTTACGTGAATTGCTGCGTGGCGGTCAGGTGTATATCTTGCACAATGAAGTGGATAGCATTGAACGTGCGGCAGAAAATATCCGAGTCTTGGTCCCTGAAGCGCGTGTCGCCGTGGCGCATGGTCAGATGCATGAGCGCGAGTTGGAACAGGTCATGCAGCAGTTTTATCACAAACATTATAATGTGCTGGTGTGCTCAACCATTATTGAAACAGGGATCGATGTCCCGAATGCCAATACCATTATTATTGAACGTGCAGATAAACTGGGCTTGGCACAATTACATCAGTTACGCGGTCGAGTGGGGCGCTCACATCACCAAGCCTATGCCTATTTAATGGTGCCCTCGATCAAAGGTCTGAAGGGCGATGCTGAAAAACGCCTTGATGCGATTCAGCGCGCGTCTAATTTGGGTGCTGGTTTTATATTGGCCACCGAGGATTTAGAAATTCGTGGTGCAGGTGAGTTGCTGGGCGAACAACAAAGTGGCTCTATGCAGGCCATAGGCTACAGCTTGTATATGGAAATGTTGGAAAAGGCCACCAAGGCCATTCAACAAGGCAAGACCCCGAACTTCGATGCACCGTTATCGCTGACAGCTGAAATCAACCTGCATATGCCAGCATTGATTCCTGATGATTATTTGGGTGATGTACATCAACGATTGTTGTTCTATAAACGCATCAGTAATACCGATGAACAGGATAAGTTAGATCATATCCGTATGGAGTTGATCGACCGCTTTGGTCTGCCGCCACAGCCGGTGAAGCAATTGTTTAGTGTGCATCAGATCCGGATCAAAGCAGAGCATCTGGGCATGACCAAAATTGATATTGGTGCAAATGGTGGTGTGATTGAGTTTTCACCGGATACGCCAGTACAAGCCATCAGCATTATTCAGATGATGCAAAAACACCCAACTTACTATCGTATGGATGGCGGGCAGCGATTAAAGGTCATGGTCATGTTAGAACAATATGATCAACGTATTGAATTTATTCACCAGATGTTGAATAGCTTATTGGCTGAAATTAAACGCTAAGCATTTCTAAGGGCCGCAATACAGCATGAAAATGTTATATTGCGCAGCTTTTCATTGTAATGATCACGACTGCATTACAACTACAGCATACGAATCAAATCAAATGTACAGCTTTGATGCAAAAAGTATTTATTTGTATCAAATCGAGGGCGGAACAATATTCACCTTAGTGCTGTTGTGTTAGTATGAGCCATCTTATTCGTACTGCGTCATTTATAAAGATATGTTTAGTCTGCATCCACAACTTGCTCAAGATACGTTTTTTATTGGTGATTTCCCGCTTTCTACATGTCGACTCATGAATGACATGCAGTTCCCGTGGCTAATTTTAATTCCACGTGTTCCTGGTATCAATGAACTCTATGAATTAAGTCAGGCCGATCAAGAACAATTTTTACGTGAATCAAGCTGGTTATCTAGCCAATTATCACGTGTTTTCCGTGCAGATAAAATGAACGTTGCGGCCTTAGGCAACGTCGTTCCACAATTGCATTTCCATCATGTGGTTCGTTATCAAAACGATGTGGCTTGGCCTAAGCCAGTCTGGGGTACGCCTGCAGTCCCATATAGCAACGATGTGCTTAATCATATGCGTCAAACCTTAATGTTGGCGCTTCGCGGTCAAGGCGACATGCCATTTGATTGGCGCATGGATTAATCATCCACCAGTTTTTGATGGGTACATAAGCGGAGAACTATAATCAGTGCCTCTAGATCGGATGCTGAACAAAGGCCCTAAGCAATTTGAAATATACCAGCGTAGCATGGGGTATTTGATTATTGGGTTGCTTACTGTCATCTATTACGTCACTAATCCGGCGGCACAGAACCAAATCTACATTCCGTTCTTCCTTGCTGTGATATTAATATTGAGCCCACGCTTATCACGGTGGGTTCAATATAATTATGATGAGCACATCCGAAAAAATCTTTTCTTTGTGATTGATGTGGTGGTGGTGGCTTCGGCACTTGCGGCAGTCCACCTGAGCTTGGTCGTGGTCTTCGCCATGTTATTTGGCTTAATCTATACCGCGATCAGTAATAAAATCTCAGTGATGACTATTTCGCTTTCCACCTTGATTGCGATTGTTGTTTTTTATCTCAATATTATTTTTATCTTCGGTTTTGATGAATATTTTCAGCAAACCAGTCCTGAACTCACCATTTTGTCCTTTATGGGTTTAATCCTGTTCATCGGTGTGGGAGGGTATTATTATCGCGGTCGTGTACGACAATTAGAAACGCAAAAAGATAATTACTTTACCGAAATGAACCGCTATATCGAGCTCTCAAATCAGCTCAGTCGCTATGCACCACTACAGTTGTGGCAGGCGATTATGCGTGGTGAGACCGAGGCCAAACTAGAATATAAACGTAAAAAAATAACCGTATTTTTTTCTGACATCCAAGGTTTTACTGAAATGTCAGAGAGCTTGATCCCAGATGATTTGGCTTTTTTACTCAATGACTATTTGAGTCATATGACTGAAATCGCTAAACAGTATGGTGCGACCATCGATAAGTTTATGGGGGATGCGATTCTAATCTTTTTCGGCGATCCTGATTCTCAAGGCGTAGAGCAGGATGCCAAAAACTGTATTGATATGTCGATCGCAATGCGTGAACAGATGAAGTTTCTGCGCGAGCGTTGGCTGAAAATGGGTTACCCAGCTTTGCATGTGCGTATGGGGATTAGTACCGGATATTGTCACGTGGGTAACTATGGCGCTGTACATCGTATGGCTTATACCATTGTTGGTCGAGATGCCAATCTCGCAGCCCGACTACAAAATATCGCAGAGATTGATGAGATATTGATTGCAGATGAAACCTATAAACTGATCAAAGATAATTATCTCTGTGCACCTAAACAACCCATAGGTTTGAAAGGTATCCAAGGCTTAGTCAATACATGGCAAGTTATGGAAAAATATGCCGCCACGGACCAGCACAATCAACAATGGTTTGACTATGAGTATAAGGGCTTTCACTTGCTGCTTAATTTGGAAGAGGTTCAAAATTTTGAATACAGCGAATTGGTGCAAGTTTTAGAAACCATGATTGAGCGTATACAGCTACAACAGAAACTCACCAATATCGCTGGTGTAGCAAAACTTAGAATTGAAGATGAAATCAAACTGAAGGATCAAAGCCAGCGCTAAGCTTGGTTCGCCATTTCAAGTATAAATAAAGGCCATATCAATGGCCTTTATTAAGATCTGGAACAAGTCACTATTTTAAGCAAGCGTATACACGCGAGTATTTATATCAGTTCAATCAGTGATTTTCAGAAGCATGGTTTAAGCTATATTTAGGAATCTCGATTTCTAAATCTTCATCCACCAATTTTACTTGGCAAGATAAACGAGAGTCCGCTTCTAGGCCCCAAGCACGATCAAGAAGGTCTGCTTCAACATCATCCATTTCTTCAAGGCTATCAAACCCTCTGCGTACAATGACGTGACAGGTTGTACAAGCACGTGACATGTCGCAAGCGTGTTCGATCTTGATATTGTGATCGAGAAGGCTTTGGCATAGGTTGGCATTTTGCTCAACTTCAAACTCAGCACCTTCAGGGCAGTATTGCGCATGGGGGAGTACTTTAATACGTGGCATAGTCTTTACCTATCAATTCGTTGAGTTTGACCAATCGTCAAGTTTGGTGCCTTTTAGTGCATGATCAATATGTTGATTCATGCGCAGAGCTGCAAAGGCATCGCTATGGATTTTGAGTTGCTCAACCGCATTTTCAATAGCTGAAATATCCGAAGTCTGTAATTGAGCCTTGAGTTTATCTTTGGCTTGATCGAGTGCATCTAACTGAACGGTATCGAGCAATTGTGCATCTACTTTGAGAGCTTGTTCAAGGGCTTCTAATTCACGCTGAGCTTCAACTTTAGTTTCACTCAAATGGCGCAAATTCTTGTCCTCTTCAGCGAAGAAAAAGCCATCAAGTAATAGGCGCTCAGTATCTGTATCTGACAAACCATAAGCGGGTTTGATGTCGATCTGCGCGTGTACTCCAGATGTGGTTTCTCGAGCTGTCACGGTCAGTAGACCATCGGCATCCACTTGAAAAGTCACTTCAATGCGCGCTTGCCCAGCCACCATTGGTGGAATGCCACTGAGCACAATACGGCCTAAGCTACGACAATGCTCGACCATGTCGCGTTCGCCTTGCACCACATGGATCAACATGGCACTTTGTCCATCTTGATAAGTGGTAAATTCTTGACGACGCGCAACTGGGATTGCGGTATTACGTGATATAAGGCGTTCAACCAGCCCACCCATGGTTTCTAGACCAAGTGACAGTGGAGTGACATCGAGCAATAATGAGCCATCATCTTGATTGCCAATCAGTTGGTTGGCGGTAATAGACGCACCAATAGCAACGACTTCATCTGGATTGATGGTACACAGTGGCTCTTGCTGGAACACTTCGCGTACCACTTTTTGTACTGCATAAGAACGGGTAGAACCACCCACCAAGACCACATTTTGAATATCATTTAAATCAAGTTTGGCATCACGTAATACGCGTTTACAGACATTAATGGTCTTATCCAATGCAACTTTGATAATGGCTTCAAAGGTGGTGCGATCGAGATTTAGGCGATGATCCATCAGGGCTAATTCGACGCTGTCTGCATCAGACAAAGCTTCTTTGGCACGGCGAGCTTCAACCAGAAAATGTGCATATTCGGTATCATCGAGTTGTTGAATCGATAATTGTTTTTTGGCCCACTTGACCAAGAGGCGATCAAGGTCATCACCGCCCAAAGCGGTATGTCCGCCTGTGGCCAATACTTCAAAGACACCTTGGCTAAATCGTAAGATTGAGACATCGAAGGTGCCGCCGCCTAAATCATAAATGACATAGTTGTGGTCGGTTGCAAGTTGAGTGTCTTGATCTAGGCCATAAGCCACAGCAGCAGCAGTGGGCTCGTTCAATAGTCGTAATACATCTAGACCTGCGAGTTGTGCGGCGTCACGTGTTGCTTGGCGTTGCGCTTCATCAAAATAAGCGGGAACGGTAATGACTGCACCTTGAATCGGTTGCTTAATGCTGGCTTCAGCGCGGTTTTTTAATTGCTTTAGGATTTCAGCTGAGATTTCAACAGGGGTTTTTCGACCTTGTGCAGTTTCGAAAGCCGGCATTTGATTTTCATCACCCAACAAGGTGTAGGGGTGTTGAAATTTAATATCTGCCTGAGAGCGCCCCATAAAGCGTTTAATTGAAACAATGGTGTTTTTAGGATCACGGGTCAAATAAGCTTTAGCAGCATCACCATAAGTCGCTGTTTGTTCAGCGTAATGAACGATAGATGGAAGTAACACACGACCTTGTTCATCCTGAAGAACCTTCGCTTTGCCTGAAAGTACCGTTGCCACCAAGGAGTGAGTGGTGCCTAGGTCTATACCAATGGCGATACGGTGTTCATGAGGCGCACTTGATTGACCGGGTTCTGCAATTTGCAAGAGTGCCATGCTGTTACATCCTTAACTAAATATCGAAAAACAAATCATTTTACAACATACATATATTACAGGTCTAAGCGCAACTGTGGCAAAGATCGAAGACCTAGGGGAATCAATATTGGTTGTTGATTATTAAAAATCGTCATCATCCAAATTAAAATCTTCGTCATCGAGTAAGCGATCTTCAGCTTTATCGATGTCATGCATAACTTTTTGGAAGAAGCGTAATTTTCTTACAGTATCACGTGCATCAGCCCAATCTTCTTCGTCATAATCAATTTTAAATTCGCGAACCAAGCCATCGATCCATTGCTGAACTTCATTCTTTAAAGAGTGTAATTGTTCAGCTTGACGAGATTCATCGAGTTGTTCACGAATTTCAAGTGCAGACTGTAGAAATTCAAAGTCACTAATCGATTGATCGAGGAGATGATCTTGTTTCTTGAGTTGCAGTAAATACCCAGCGCGACTATCAACTTGCAGCAAGGTTTTATAGGCTTGATTAATCTCACTGGATTTAATCACCGCTTGTTCTTTATTTTCCGCTTTGTCTGGATGATAAAGTTGCTGCAATTTGAGGAATGCGGCTTTTAACTCAGCCAAGTTCAGATCAAGTGCAGTGGGGAGATTAAATAACTCAAAGTGATTCATTGGGCATCAGTTCCAAGGTGAAGAATACAATTAAAACAGTGCGAGACACTGTTTTAATTGGTTGAGCGGAGGCTTGCTTAGCCCCAAGAATAAACAGGTTAGACAGTGAAAGACTCACCGCAACCACATTCACCCTTTTTATTTGGGTTGTTGAATTCAAAGCCTTCATTCAATCCATTTTTGACATAGTCCATTTGCATACCATCCAAATACACGATGCTCTTTGGGTCAATAAAGACTTTAACACCAAACTGCTCAAACACTTGGTCATGATTATCTACATCGTCGACAAATTCAAGCACATAGGCCAAACCTGAACAGCCTGAAGTTCTCACGCCAACGCGAATACCTTCACCCTTACCGCGATTCTTTAAGTAATTGCTGATATGAGTTGCAGCATTTTCGGTTAAATTGATCATGAAAACTCCATTCAACTACGATGATTTAAGCTTTGACTTTTTTGCTGCGGTAATCTTGTACAGCAGCCTTAATCGCATCTTCAGCAAGTACTGAACAATGCACTTTTACTGGCGGTAGAGCCAATTCGGTAGCAATATCAATATTTTTAATTGATTGTGCTTGATCAAGCGTTTTACCTTTTAACCATTCGGTAACCAGCGAGCTTGATGCAATCGCAGAGCCGCAACCGTAGGTTTTAAAGCGTGCTTCTTCGATAATGCCGTCATCATTCACTTGAATCTGTAAACGCATTACGTCACCACAAGCAGGCGCACCGACCATACCTGTACCTACATTTTCGGCATTTTTATCTAAAACACCAACATTACGAGGGTTTTCGTAATGATCAATTACTTTTTCACTATAAGCCATGTTGCTTCTCCAAAACTCGGGGTCAGCCTTGATAATATTGAATATGGAGACATCCTAATGGGTTTCAATGGGATGTCCGGTTAAATTAATGCTCAGCCCACTCGACTGTTGCTAAATCGATCCCTTCTTTGTACATATCCCAAAGAGGAGAAAGTTCGCGCAATTTATTAACAGCCGCCTTAGTGACTGTAAGTACATGATCAATATCTGCTTCGGTGGTATAGGTACCAAAGCTAAAACGGATCGAGCTGTGTGCTAACTCATCTGAAAGGCCGAGAGCACGCAGTACGTATGATGGCTCAAGTGTTGCAGATGTACATGCAGAACCAGAAGAAACGGCAACATCTTTCAATGCCATCATCAAGGATTCACCCTCAACGAAGTTGAAGCTGGCGTTTAAGTAGTTAGATACATGTTGAGTCGGGTGACCATTGAGGAACACTTGTTCTAGATCTTGTAGACCATTCCAGAGTTTGTCACGCAGTACTTTGAGGCGGGCTTGTTCAGATGCCATGTTTTTGCCTGCAATTTCAAACGCTTCACCCATACCGACGATTTGGTGAGTCGCAAGGGTGCCTGAACGCATACCACGCTCATGACCACCACCATGCATTTGTGCTTTTAGACGTACACGTGGCGTACGGCGTACATAGAGTGCGCCAATACCTTTAGGACCATAAACTTTGTGTGCTGAAAAACTCATCAAATCAACTTTTAGCGTTGATAGATCAATTTCAACTTTACCCGCAGCTTGTGCAGCATCAACATGGAAGAATGTTTTGTTGGCGCGAGTGATTTCACCAATCGCTGCCACATCTGTAATGGTACCTAGCTCATTGTTGACCATCATCAAAGAGACCAAAATGGTGTCTGGACGAAGTGCAGCTTGAACCATCTCAGCAGTAATTAATCCTGTTTTTGGCTCAGGTTCCAAGTAAGTGATTTCAAAACCTTCAGCCTCAAGTTCGCGACATGGATCTAAAATGGCTTTGTGTTCAATTTTGCTGGTAATAATGTGTTTGCCGCGAGTTTTATAGAACCCTGCAATTCCTTTTAGAGCCAAGTTATCTGATTCAGTTGCGCCAGAAGTCCACACGATTTCACGTGGGTCAGCTTTGATGAGATTGGCAACTTGTTCACGTGCATACTCAACTTTTTCTTCAGTTTGCCAGCCATAGAAATGCGAACGAGATGCGGCATTACCAAATGTGCCGTCAAATGTAAGACATTCCATCATGCGTTGTGCAACTTGCGGGTCAACTGGAGTGGTTGCTGCGTAATCAAGATAAATTGGACGTTTCATGTCAAATACCTGTAGCCGAGAGTAGGGCTGAATCAAGAGATGTCGAATTTTGGCGTATAGCAACGGTTTGAACGTTGTCACGTGCGACGAGGTCGGCAAGCGTGATTTTAGCTAAGTAATCGGCAATATGATTGGAGAGTTCATGCCAGAGATCATGGGTTAGACACATTGCACCGTTTTGGCAGTTGCCTTTATGGTCGCAGCGTGTGGCATCCACGGTTTCATTGACAGCTTCAATAATTTCTAAAACTGTAATTTGATCTGATGGGCGTGCAAGATGGTAACCACCATTTGCACCTCTAACACTGGATACCAAGCCATGTCGTTTCAACTTCGCAAACAATTGCTCTAAGTAGGCAACTGATATGGTTTGTCGTGTGGCAATCTCAGCAAGCGTAATCGTTTGCTCAGTTGGCTGCAGTGCGAGGTCGAGTAAAGCAGTCACTGCGTAGCGACCGCGAGTTGTTAAGCGCATGACCTTGTACACAATTAAGACGAGATAGTTAAAGTGTATGAATCCTGACTAAATTAGTCAAGTATTTTATCCTAATTCCTACTAAATAAGTCGGGATTATTTTTTTCTATGTTTGTCAGGGCTTATATCAATATTATTAAAGCAGCTGCAGAAGCTGTGGAGACACGCTGATCAGCGCATAAGCAACCACAAATTATACACGCTTAATAGTGTAAACAGCAATGATATTATGCCTAATATCCACTTTAGTCGTGTGTAATTAAACTGCATGCGACGCACACGATTTTGGTATTGTTTGACTTCAACTTGAAGGCTGTTGATTTTTGAGCGTTGTTGGTCAATTTTTTCAAGTAGCGGGGCAATTCTTTTTTTTGAGGCAAGGCTATTTTGGTCATCGTCTGGATGGGTTAACCAGTGCTTCCAATCTGCGAGTAGTTTGGGTGCAGTGAGATGAATGATAAAGACTTGAAATTCATCTTTAAGGATTTTATCACCCTCATAACGCATTTTACGTAGACTTCGAGCATTGCCCAAAGCGAAGGCGCGGATCAGATCGAATAAGCTGCTATTAATGCACAAATCAACAGCTTTATCTGGCGCATGTACATCAAACAGTAATCCCTTGTCTGTAAACTGCACATAGAAATCAAAATAGGGGATATAGCTATTCACCTTCACAGTGAGTTCTTGATCTATAAATTTCTGCGCTTGTAGGCGAACAACTCGATCATGTTTGAGTACAAAAGAAAATATTGTTTCTAATATGATCATCGAAATGTTTAGCAACCAACGAGTCCTACTCTGTTGATGTTGCGATTCATTCATAAAAACATCCTTAAAGTGAGCTGTTTAATCAGTCATCAATTTTTAAATAAAGTGATCTAACTCACATAAATAACGAAATTATCACCTTGCTTTGTAGAACAGTTTTGAGAAAGGTTCAAGTATTTTGTTTGCTATTATAACAGTATTTTATAGTCTTATAGGCTATAACTGGCAGAGTCTCGGTAGGAGTCAAGGGCGATGGATCAAGAAAAAGACAATTTTGTCAGCGGACAAGTTCAACCATTAGATCAAAACACAACTGATTCAAAATCAAGATCTAAATCATCATCACGTAAATCATCACTAGATTTTAGAAAATATACCAAACAGATTTGGTTGGCAGGTTTAGGGGCCTTTTCACGTGCAGAAGAAGAAGGGAATAAATTATTTGACTCATTAGTCAAAGTTGGTGAGGAACTTGAATCAACCAGTCAACAAGTCAATGATCAGACTTCAGACCAAGCAACCCATCGGGCTCAAGACCAAAGCCAAGAGAATGCTGCTGAAAAAGGTAGAGTGAAAGCCAAAACCAAAGACAGCGTTGCTGATAAAAAAGACAAGGTCGAAAAAATTATTGATCAAGGCGTCAATCATTCTTTAAATCGTATCGGTCTGGTCACAGCAAAGGATCTACAGTACCTAGAGAGTTTGATTTTGCAGTTGCATCAGAAGGTCGATGTGTTGACAACAGAGAATGCGGAAATCAAAGCGAAATTGACTAAAAACGGTCAATCCTAAGCATTAAATGCCATTTTTTCCAATTTATGTGATTTATTTTTGTGAAAACAGGGTCTCGAGTCTTGCGTTTTGCCCCAAAGCATTGCTATAAAGTCGTCATGGCCTTTTTAACTATAAGCCTTGAATCTTAAACAAACGATATAAGAGGACTTAATCTTCATGAATAAATCAGAATTAATTGACGCTATTGCAGAGAAAGGGGGATTGTCTAAGACTGATGCAGGTAAAGCATTGGACGCGACTATTGCTTCTATTGGTGAAGCGCTGAAAAAAGGCGATACAGTAACACTCGTGGGTTTTGGTACTTTCAGTGTTAAAGACCGTGCCGCACGTACAGGCCGTAATCCTAAAACTGGCGAAGAGCTACAAATTAAAGCCAGCAAGGTACCTAGCTTCAAAGCAGGTAAAGGCTTGAAAGATTCAGTTGCTTAAGCTATTGATTGCTTAAAACGCGCCTGTGAGGCGCGTTTTTTTATTTATTATTTCAAATAATAATACTTTGCTCATTCATTCATTTTTGAATATCAGTTAGAATCCTCACGTAATAAAATATTGGAATACCTATGGAATCTTTTCGTAATCTCATTAGGGGTTGGCTTGGTAAACTCCTGCTCATTTTATTTTTAACGCCTTTTGCTCTGGTGGGTATAGAGGGGTATTTTAGTGGGGGGCAACAAGCAGATGCGGCTAAGACCGTGAATGGTCAGGTAATTTCAAAAAAAGAGTTAGATAACGAAACTCAAGGTTTAAAGAATTATTATTTAAAAGCCGCACAAGTTGATGAAAGTTTGTTAAACCTTCCATTTATTGAAAATCAAGCACTTGAGCGACTTATTTCACAAAAATTACTGGCTCAACAAGCGGCAGAACTTGGTATTTCTCTAAGTGATGAACAAATCATGTCAAAGATTGCGCAAGTTCCAGAATTTCAAGAAAATGGTAAATTTTCACCTGAACGATTAAAGCAGTACTTGAGCTCACAAGGGATTCAAAGTGCAGCTTGGCTTGAAGACTTACGCCAAGGCAATGGTGTGCAACTCTTAAGTAGTGGCATTATCAGCACGGCCCTAGTCAGTAAATTGGATACACAGCAGTTGGTTGATTTGCAAGCTGAAAAACGCAGTCTTTTTTTATCAAGTATCAAACTTGATGCTGATAAGAGCAAGATTCAGGTCTCTGAGCAAGAGATTGCCAATTACTACAACAAACATCCAAACCAATTTAAACAACTTGCCAAAGTTGATGTGGATTTCGTTGTCGTGAGTCCAAGCATGTTTGATCAGACCCAAACAGCGGTCACTGATGCAGAGTTGCAACAGGCTTATGCGCAATTTGTTGAAAAACGCAAAAAAGATTTCCAACATGAAGTCAAACATATCTTGTTTGAAGTGAATGCTAAGCGGACTGATGCTGAAAGTAAAAAATTAGCTGATGAGGTTTATGCCAAAATCAAAGCGGGTATGTCCTTTGGTGATGCTGTGAATCAATATTCAGATGATGCGACGTCTAAAACCAAGGGCGGAACCGTCACCTATGTTGCAGGTACTTATGGTGAGAGTTTTGACCAGGCAGTTACTGCCAGTAATGGTCAGCCTACTCAGCCGATTAAAACTGCAGCGGGTTATCACATTATTGAATCTAAACCGATTTCTGAGGCGATTCCTACTTTTGAAGCTGAACGCGAGCGTTTAACGGCAGAGTTGGCGAAAACCAAGCAAGCCAATTACTTTATGGATCAAGTGAATCGCTTAAATGAATCAGTGATGAACAATGATGCTTTAGATGTGGTGAGTCAGGAAGTGAAAGCCAGTAAAGTTGAAACTGCGAAAGGTTTATCTTTACTCTCTAATCACCCGTTGATGGCTGATCCTGCGATTAAGCTTAAAATGTTTAGTGAAGAAGTGAAGAATGGTGAGCGTAATGCAATGCCAAACATGCAACTCGCTAATGGTGATGCAGTTTGGATTAAAGTGCGTAACTACACTGCAGCAGGCGTGCAACCCTTAGCGGATGCCAAAGCGCGTGTGAAAGTATTGGTAACTGAGCAAAAGGCGCTAGATGCAGCAAAAGCAAAAATTGCCAACGTACTTGCTGACTTTAAAACCCTGCCTGCACAACAAGTGCTTGCTAAGCATTCACTGAGTTTTGAAGATATTGGTGGCTTCACTCGTCAGCAAGGTTTGAAACGTGAAATTTCACGAGCAGCATTTAGTCTACCTGCGCCCAAAGCGGGTATGTGGTCAGTCACGACTGCTGCATTGCCGAATGAATTGGTCATAGTTGCTGTCGCGGATGTCAGTAAGTCTGAAGCAGATACTCTGCCTGTAGAGCAACAGCAAGAATTGGCGAAGTTGTATCAATCACAACGTGGTCAGCAATTGTTGAAAAACTACACGGATTATTTAGAGTCTAAAGCTAAAGTTAAATAATCAATGCACAGCACCAATTAATCCATCTTTAAAGGCACTACGGTGCCTTTTTTGTTGCTTAAAAATTTGAGTTATTGATCATTATGTCAATTATTATCACTGTCATCATGCGCTTGTGCATCGACTGCAACAAATTGCTTTCGGTAAAGATTTGGGCTGAGTTCAAAACGTTTTTTAAAACTCTGGCTAAATGTAGTATCTGAACTGTAGCCAACTTGATGCGCAATTTGTTTAATGCTGAGTTGACCTTCGCGCAGAAGTTGACAAGCCAAATTGAGCCGGTGTTGCTGTAGGTAGGCTAGAGGGGTCTCGCCAACCCGTTCATGAAAGACACTGGCAAACTTCGAACGTGACATGCAGCATTGTTCTGCAAGACTTTCTACGGTCCATGCAAATTCAGGCTGGGTATGGATTGCGGTTAGGGCATTGGAAAGTTGCGGATGACTCAATACACTGAGCCAATTGTTGGCATCTTCGATATGAATAATATAATCACGCACACATTCGATAAATAAAATACTAATCAGATGATCAATAATTTTATCTCGACCTGGGAGGATCTGTTGAGTTTCAAGTGCTAAAAAAGACAGCCCAATTTTGAGCCATTCAGGCGCTCGCTGGCTGAACAGATTTTGTAAATGGATATACGATGGTAGGGCATTGAGTAGTGGTTTGGCCATTATAGTATCGATATTACATCGAATCGCCATAATCAAATGGTGCTGCGTTGCAGCAGCGCCTAGATAAACCACATCTTGTTGAAGACCATCAAACATGGCCGTGATATCGACCGTTTCAATCAATTGCTGCTGATGTTCTAGATGGCTACAGCGGTGCGCTTGGCCTGAGGCCAACATCACGATATCGCCTGTTTTGGCATGTAGTGTTTGGTTGTGTTCTAAGTGTATATACATTTCGCCAGACAAGACGATATAGGCTAGAACCGCTTGCTGCTGTTGTATTCGAAATGCCCATTCTCCTTGAGTGTTGAGATAAAGGTATTCGGCTTTATTGAGGCGGATATCCTCAAGTATTTTACTCAGTGCATCCATATAGAAATTTGTAGTATTTTGAGCTAATGAATATTAATTATCTAAGGGCTTAGACATATTGTTTGTAGGGGACAATACCCATGCTGGATGAGCCAAAGACTGTAACACAGCATTTATGGACGATAACAACTATCTTCTCATGCTCCCTTGGGTAAAGATAGTATTATGCAAAAAATAGGGATGACTTAGCAATGAATGCTACAGTACACATGACTCCGCCGCTTCAAGCTCCTGCTGAATCGGGCCTTGCCTTAGATAAAAAACGTTATTTATGGATGATTAGCCCAGCACTTCCTGTGATTGGAATCGCCGCTTTGGCAGGTTATCAATTTTCACCACGTCCAATTAAAAAGGTATTTGCCTTGGCTGGACCGATATTAATCCATCTAGTGATTCCAACCATAGATACCATTATTGGTAAGGATAATAATAATCCAAGTGCTGAACAAATTAAGCTCTTAGAGCAAGATCCGTATTATGCACGTTTGGTGAAGACCTTTATTCCACTGCAATATGCAGCGAATATCTATGCCTGTTATCTCACTGGGCGTAAAGAGACTTCATTATTAGACAAAGTGCTCTTGGGTATGACCATGGGTGCAATTAATGGCGTTGCGATTAATACAGCGCATGAACTGAGCCATAAACAAGCGCGTGTTGATCATATATTATCGCATTTGGCCTTGGTGCCTACAGGTTATAACCATTTCCGTGTTGAGCATCCTTATGGGCATCATAAGCGCGCTGCGACACCTGAAGATCCAGCCTCATCTAAAATGGGTGAGTCTTTTTACCAATTTTGGCCACGTACCGTCGTTGGTTCTTTTAAGTCTTCGATCGAAATTGAAACCAATAGATTAAAGCGTAAAGGTCAGACATTTTGGTCTAAAGATAATGAGTTGCTACAAGGTTGGGCTATGACTGGAGTATTCCACTCCAGTATGTTGGCGATCTTTGGTAAAGGCACTTTGCCTTATTTGGCGACGCAAGCGTTTTATGGCATAACTTTATTTGAGTTGATTAATTATATTGAGCATTATGGTTTGTTACGCCAAAAAAATGCCGATGGAAAATATCAGCGCACCATGCCTGAACATAGCTGGAACAACAATAATATTGTGACCAATCTGTTTTTGTATCAGTTGCAGCGACACTCTGACCATCATGCTTATCCGACACGTCCGTTTCAAGCATTGCGTCATTTTGATGAAGCGCCTGAATTACCGAGTGGTTATGCCAGTATGTTGCTGCCCGCTTTGATTCCACCATTGTGGTTTAACATGATGGATAAGTTGGTCTTTAAGCACTATAAAGGTGACTTAAATAAAGCCAATATTCATCCATCTCGTCGCGCTAAAATCTTTAAGAAATTTGGCGTGCTCGATAAACTACTCAATCGTGAAACTGTTGAAGCTTAACTTTTAAGATTTAAGCTGTGTCTAGTCCTGAATATAAAAAAACCGCTGAGAATTTAAGCTCAGCGGTTTTTTTATATTCCATAGTGTTGCTTTAAGCCTTTTTAAAATAACCCGCTTCTTCAGACTTAGGGTAAGTCGTGAGTAACTTGTTTTTATATACCGTGGCGGAGGCGTTATTTTTATTCACATCTTTGGCGATACTATATAGCTGATAGAGTGCGCGTGGAGCCTTGGCTGAATTGGGGAACTTGGATGCCACCATTTCATAATTCTTTTTGGCCTCATTATAATTGGGTGGATCGATGGCTAAATTAAACTCAGCTAACCAAAAATAGGCATTACCGGTATAGATACTGTTGGGGTAGCTTTTAATAAAGTTTTTCATGGGTGCGATGGCTTGTTTGGCACCGCCTTTTTTATACGCATCGAGTGCAATGGTATAGGCTGCTTTTTCTAGCTCTTGGGTATTACTTGTATTGGTATTCTCTGCTGCAGGAGCAGGGTTTTCAGGTGCTGGTGGATTAGCAGGGGGAGTTACTGAGTTTGCAGCAGGAGTATCTGTAGGTGCTTCAGGAGTTTGACCTGACGCTTCTTCCTCTTGAACTTGGCTGTCTGGATCTACTTTTTGTTGTAGTAATTCCAAACGTTGATCCAGATCGGTATAGCGATTAGTGAGTTCTTTGTTTAATTGATCAATTTGATGGTCTTGTTCTTCCATCTTGCCGCGTAATTCTCTTAACTGAGTTTCCAATTGCTGGTTCTTTTGAATCAGATCCCAGTTTAAATTACCTGCGATGGGGCTCTGACTGCCTTCAATATTATTCATATTTGCGGCGGGTTGACTCAATCCACGAGATTCAATCGGAACTGCATATATTTGTGCTGAGCTCAAAAGAGCGATTGATAATAGAGCATGCTGTTTGAGCATCATATTAAATCCGTATCGTTAAACTTATGACTCAATCAGTCAATGTACAATCTATGGAACTAAATTTTCGAACCAAATCGCCCATTGAAAACAGATCGAGTATAAAGGTTGTATTCATGCAGTCATTAAAGACGGCTCAAGTTTTAATTGCAAGATTGATTTACAAACTTCTCGCATATTTGTAGAAAATCTGAAGCTCATCACATAAGCAGGGTAGAGCCTGGCTGTTGGGATAAGCTGAAGTGAAACATGTAGTGCATTATTATGTTCAAGGTTTTGCTGTTCAAATCGAACTTTATTATGCCTGAATATCGTCAATATTTAACTATATTGCTTCAATAATCAGCATATTGATGAGCAATTAATCAAACAGTCGCGTAGCCTGGATTTATTATAAATTCCTTCTTGCAACTATCAAAAAAATCTCTATACTCTGTTCCTGCAATGGTAGCCCTATTGGTGGTTTCGCAATTGTAATCTGTAAACCCCGCCAGGACCGGAAGGTAGCAACGGTAGCAGATCTATGATGTGCCGAAATTTTGCTAATAGGGTTGCCACCATTTTTATAATAAAATTTGCAAACATCCATTCCTTCGATTGATCCAATCCTTTATTCAAACCGATCCGATTAAGTAAGACTTTGTTCAACACCCTGATGTCATTTTTTACGTCGAATAGCGCGCATTATGCTATCCATTTCAAAACCTCGGTATTGTAAAAAACGGATTTGTTTGGCTTTGATCTTGGCCTCGACTGCGACTTCTGCACCATATTTTTTCAGCTTCATCTGATAAGCCTGTTCATGCCAATCAATTTCACTCAGGTCTTGTTGGGCGCAGGATTCATCTAATTTTTTGTCTTTTAAGGCTTGCTTGATTCGATACGGGCCTTTGCCTTGACGAACTTGGCTGCGTACGGTCATTTCTGCAACACGATCATCACTTTGATAGTTGGATGCTGCCAACTCATCAACCAAAGCCTCGACTTCCTCACGGCGTATTGCGCGTAGCATCAGTTTGTCGATCAGCTCAGATTTTGAATATTCACGTCGTGTCAGTACTGCAAAGGCATAGGAGCGTAAACGTGTTCCGGTTAGGCCGCTTACAATCGGTGCAACTGTACCTGCATCAGTATCCGCACGGTCGTCATCAGTATCCACACTGTCGCCATCTTGATCCGTAAAGCTATCTTGATTGGAGTCATTAACGGGATCTATAGCCCGTGAATCAGTTGCGGTGTTAGCGGTATGGCTAGCGGATTCAGTCTGTTCGAGTTGAGCCAACACGGATTTGAGTTTGTCATAATCTAAGATCTTGGGAAATTTTGAGTCAGACATGTCATAACCTAATCAGCAATATAAATACAGGGTAAACGTTGATCATCAACAGGCGCTATTATAGCCCTGAGTGCAGCATTATTCAGCTTAGTGTGTCCAGATAGCCAACAGTTGAGCGTTTCAGGATAGGGGATTTGCGGAAGTTGCATCAGTCTCATGTTTTTGCTGCGAATAAAATAAACGCCCCGCAGGGCGTTTTTTCAACTTTGATCTGACTCAACTTGATCTGGCGATCAATCCTGATTAAAGGTCGATGGCGTCAGCAGCTTCTTTTTCATCTTCTGGCGCTTCAACCGCTGGACTTAATAACTTTTCACGGATCATGCGATCGAGATCTTGAGCTAACTTGGTGTTTTCCTCAAGGTGACGAATTACATTGTTCTTACCTTGGCCGATTTTGTCGCCTTGATACGAGTACCAAGCACCTGCTTTTTGTACCAATTCTTGTTGTACTGCGAGGTCAACCAATTCACCGAGTTGGTTGGTACCTTTGCCATACAGGATTTGGAACAAGGCCTCTCTAAATGGCGGTGCCATTTTGTTTTTCACAACTTTGACTTTGGTTTCAGAACCAACAATCTCATCGCCTTCTTTGACTTGACCAATACGGCGGATATCAAGACGTACCGAAGCATAGAATTTAAGTGCGTTACCACCAGTCGTGGTTTCTGGGCTACCAAACATCACACCGATCTTCATACGAATCTGGTTAATAAAGATCACCATGCAATTTGAACGTTTTGCATTACCAGTGATTTTACGCAGTGCTTGGCTCATCAAACGGGCTTGTAAACCCATGTGTGAATCACCCATTTCGCCTTCAATCTCAGCACGTGGTGTCAATGCTGCCACGGAGTCGACCACGATCATATCAACTGCGCCAGAACGCACTAACATATCTGCGATTTCAAGGGCTTGCTCACCATTGTCTGGTTGAGAAACCAAGAGGTTGTCGATATCGACACCTAGTTTACGTGCATACTGTGGATCAAGCGCATGTTCGGCATCGATAAATGCACAAGTACCACCGGTTTTTTGACATTGGGCAATGGCTTGTAAAGTCATGGTAGTTTTACCTGAAGATTCAGGACCATAGATCTCAACAATACGACCCTTTGGCAAGCCACCTATACCCAATGCGATGTCTAGCATCAGTGAACCTGTAGAAACTACTTCTACCGCTTGTACGGTGTTGTCACCAAGACGCATTACAGTATTTTTACCAAATTGTTTTTCAATTTGACTGAGTGCTGCGTTCAGTGCTTTGCTTTTGTTGTCATCCATCTTTCTAACCTCAAAACTATGTAATATCACTTAATATTTAAGTGGATGTCTTTCATTGATACTTGATTCCACGGCAATCATAGTGACAGAAAAGCAGGGGCTGTACTATCGGTTTTTTTGCCAGAACGACAAGACTTGTCGCGCGGAGTTAGTCTGCAGAAGGATTCCACTCATGATCAAAGGAATGATCATTTTGTTGTTTAAATTTGTTGATAAGTCGACGATCTTTTTTAGTCGGTCGATGCTCAGGACGGGCAAGATTATGCAATTTTCTTTGGGTTGAAAGCAACTCCCGACGTGCAATACTGACGGCTGTTTCTTGGTATAATTGTTGCGCAATCGGGGCAGGGCCACGTTGATTGGACAGGCCTAAAATCTCTACCGTTTTTTTATCCATGCCTTGCTTAATGGTCAACTGCATTCCGACCCGAACCTCTTTGGACACTTTGACACGTATATTGTCATGGTGCACTTTGCCCCCCTCAATCGCCTCTTTCGCAACACTTCGGGTTTTAAAAAACCGTGCCGCCCACAACCATTTATCAATCCGCATTGATGCATGGGATTGCTGCGCTGTAGACGACTTGTCATTGTGTTTGCTGTTGCCGCTAGTGTTGTTGCTGTTGGTGTTGAGTGACTTGGCTTTCTGCGCAAGGGATCGTTTAGACATGGCTATCCTCATTCAGTTTGGCGACTTCAGCGGCATGAGGTCGGGGAGCTTGAATCAAATCGACCAATTCGCTGAGATGATCAAGTGCTGGATAATCCAAAGCTTGTGCGTCTCGGACTGGATGCAGGCTAGAGGGTTGTAAGACGGTAATCAATTGTTGGATACCAAATTCTTCAGCACTGGCCAAAACTGGTTGAGTGTCATCGACAAAGATCACCTGTGCGGGGTCGAAGGGATGACGCTGTTGCAAACTGTGCCAAAAACCTTGGTCTTCTTTGGCGTGACCGAGTTGCTCACTACTGACCATGACCTCAAAGTAGTCACTTAGCGCAACTTTTTGCATTTTAAGACTGAGACTGGCGACATCGGCATTGGTCACCAACCAGCAACGATATCCGAGCTGTTTTAACTGCTCCAGTAGGGCAACACATCCCGGCCGTGGTTGAATTCGTTCTTGGTGATCATGCTGTAACTTCAACACATCTACACCGACTTTGGCCGTCCAGAAAGTCGAAGAATACCAATCTAAAGTGTGTTTATGTGATTGATAGAACTGAGTCAAAATATCTCGACTGTGTTCGATACTGATGGCGTGGGTTTCGGCATGGCGTAGCGGCAGTTGATGAAACCAAATCAGATCATCAAAGGCCAAATCCAGTAGCGTACCATCCATATCAAACATAACAATTTGGGGCATGACGCAAACAACCTGAAATTTTTTAACTGCTACTGTACAACAAAAACAAGCCCATGTTTCATTAATGAAAGGTTTCTAGATATTTTACAAATCGGGTCGGTGACATATTACTAAACTTTTTAAACTCTTTATGAAAATGCGCTTGGTCATTATAGCCAAGCGCATAGGTGAGTTCAGATAACTTGGGAATATGGGGCAGATTTAAAGCATGGATCGCATATTGAAAGCGAATAATACAAGAAAATTCTTTGATGCTCATCCCGACATCCTGTTTAAAAATGCGTTGTATATGCCGGGCACAATAGCCAGTGCTCCGTTCTAGGTCTTTTATTTTAAGTTGCGGATTATGATAGATCACCGCATGCAGTATATATTCGGTGGTCAGGGAGTATTGCCGGGTGAGTTGGCTAGAAAAGGCATTTAAAAAGATAAAAATCTGTTTTTCAATATTGCCTTCCAAGCCAATATTTTCCACCAATTGCGTTTCAAATGGCACCAATTCATTAAAGTCTATCGATTGATTTAGAATTGATTCGGCAGAACTTTGAATAAATTTCGGTACGATTCCCGGTAGAAAGCGAATTCCAAAATAGGCGGTATTGGCCTGCATCGGGACTTCATGGGTATTTAAGCTTGAACCGCAAATCTGTGCAGTCGGATTATTCGGGTCGCATTCAAAGATAATATCAATACATCCATCTGGAATAACCAAAATCGGGGGGTGTGTCGCTGAACACTCAATTTTATAAAACTCAGCAATCACTTTAGAGTGAATATGACAATGTTGGTGGTACTTCATTCTTTTTTTAAAAAAGGGTTGTTCAGCATAAAAGGGGGGGAATTGGCTTGAATAGGTCCAGTGATGATGTAAATCCATGAGATTAATCTCTCCTAGTATTTTTATTATGCCCAAGCTTGCGGCGATGGGTTACACGGCATCTCGCACGAGGTATTACATATTTTATTGTTTTTAATTTAACTTTAAAGCGTATCTAGACAAGTGAATTAATGGAATGCTTAAGCCCGATTCAAGCTTAAATCGGGAATGCGATTATCGTGGTTCATCCACGCAATGTGAGGCGTTAATTCATTGCTTCACATAAATGGGCTGTGAATGTGTTAATCAAAGCCTGCGCCCTACAAATAGCCTAAGTAATTTGCTTCATCGGGGGGATTAAACCGCTGATCTTTGATGTCGTATTTTTACTATTGGCATTGGTGTGGATTTGTTATCTATAGGCATTGGCATGGCAGCCGGATACAGACAGCACAGACAGCGAAGGAAGGAATCAGTATGAATACACATATGTATATCAAGGGACAAGCGCTGTTGGGTGCAGGGGCGGTGTTTGAGGTGATCAATCCCGCTACGCTCGACATTGTCAGTCATGTACAAGGCGCTAGTCCATCGCAAGTGGATCGCGCCGTGGCGGCAGCGTTGGAGGCATTTCAAACTTGGAAGCATGTGACGGATTCAAGAATCATTGATGCATTTCAAGCGATTGCAGTGGATATACTCAAGCATAAACATGATATCGCCCGTTTGATTTGTATCGAACAAGGCAAGCCAATGGCTTTGGCCTTGCTCGAAGTCGACTTGAGTATTGAT
This sequence comes from Acinetobacter calcoaceticus, assembly GCF_004345325.1. Lineage (GTDB taxonomy): Bacteria > Pseudomonadota > Gammaproteobacteria > Pseudomonadales > Moraxellaceae > Acinetobacter > Acinetobacter calcoaceticus_D. The sequence continues at coordinate 116,291 of NZ_SLVJ01000005.1, read as the reverse complement.
TTTATCCAAGCGGTGGCGGCCTTGGATATTCCGATCGAGCACTATAATGAGGACAGCGGCAAGAAAATAACCGTATATAACCGCCCCTTAGGTGTAGTTGCGTCGATCACACCATGGAACTGGCCGTTTATGATTGCCGTTTGGCATCTATTTCCTGCGATCAAAGCCAAAAATTGTGTGGTCAACAAACCTTCTGAATACACCCCATTAAGCAGCATTAAATTGGTTGAAATAATCAATCAACACCTGCCTGCTGGGGTATGTAATCTGATTTTAGGGGGCAGTCAAGTCGGCAATCAACTCAGTGCGCATCCTGATGTGATCAAAGTCAGCTTTACGGGTTCAACCCGCACTGGGCAACAAATCTTGCAAAATTCGATCGATGCGCTGAAAAGCGTCATCTTGGAATTGGGCGGTAATGATGTCGCCATCGTGCTGGAAGATGTCGATATTGATCGTGTTGCAGAAAAAATCTTCAATGTCGCATTTTTAAATGCAGGACAGACCTGTACCTGTATTAAGCGACTTTACGTACATGAAGACATTTATGATGCCATGATCGAGAAACTCACCGAATATCTCAATGCGCAAGTGATTGGCAATGGCCTAGACCATGCCACCACCTTTGGTCCAGTACAAAATAAAATGCAATTTATGAAGGTCAATGCTTTGATCGCAGAGGCATTGGCCAGTGGGGCAACTTTGATCAAGTCCAATCAACCGCTGCCTAAACTGGGCTATTTTATCGCGCCCGCACTGCTGATCGATGTGGATGAGTCGATGGCGATTGTCGCAGAAGAGCAATTTGGTCCAGTTTTGCCCGTGCTGAAATTTAATGACATCGATCAGGTGATCAACACCAGCAATCAAGTCAAATATGGCTTAGGCAGTTCAATCTGGACCAAAGATTTGGCTAAGGCCAAGCAGTTAGCCGAACGGATGCAGACCGGTACAGTGTGGATCAACAGCCATACCGATCTCTCGCCGATGGCGGCTTTTGGGGGTTGGAAGCATTCAGGCTTGGGCTATTCATTTGGGATCAATGGTTTATTGCAATACACCCACAAGCAAGCGTTGCATGTGAGTCCGTATTAATTGCGAATTAATGCAGTGTTAAGGCCGTATACATTGAGTTGAGTAAGGCTAAAGGCTTTGCAAAAGGGATTGTGAAGGCTGCAACATCGCCCTTGACGAGTAGCGTAGGTGCTATGCCACTCCAAACTGATGTCGTATTTTTACAAGAATGGTAACGCGAAAAGGCGTTACAACTTGATGCACTAAGAACTCAATACCAAGTGTCAGAAATTGGGCTGCCAAATAGGAAATGGGTATTCAACCCATTAGAAAAAAAGGCCAGAGCCTTGCAACAAATTTTAATTGATGTTTGGGCAGGGCAACACACCTTGATTCAATAGACCTGTAGAGCGTGCAGCATGGAACAAGACACTCGCAATGATCAACACCCAGATGAACAAACAGCTCAACAGCAAACAGGTCAATGGGCGACCCATGCTCAACAGCATGTGATTAAAACCGATGGGCATAATATTGCTGCGGCGTTGAATTATCACTGTCTTTATCAAGATGTTGAAACTATGTTTTGCGCTCAGCCTTTGCTGTTAATTTGACCACCAGATCGACAAGCATGTGGTGGAAATGTGGCAACTTTAACGAGGGCATCAACATGGCACATTTTATCGCAGAATACAGCGCCAACTTAGAGGCATCGATTGACTTTCAGGCGTTGTTTGAGCAGGTCAATCATTTTCTAGCCAGTACAGGCATCTTTCCCTTAAGTGGGAGTCGTAGTCGAGCCATTCGTATCGATCATTATCTAGTGGCGGATGGTCAACATGATTATGCCTTTGTACACATGACTCTTAAAGTTGGCGCAGGTCGTGATACTGAGGTGCAACAAGGTATAGCAACTGAGTTGTATCAATTGTTAGAGCAGTTTTTTCAACCCTTGCAGGATAAACGCCTATTGGCGATTTCCTTTGAAATGCGTGAGCTGAATCCAATCCTGAATTTTAAGAGCAATAATATTCACAAGTTTTTAATTGATCATCCATAGCATCAATGACAGTCAGCTTGATGCAATTCATGCTCATGCTTAGCCATCCGTCAGTATAGGAGCCATCACCATGTTGCTACGCGAACAGATTCACACACTGGCAATGGCATTGGATCAGGCGGAGAAGTCTGGGGTGCAAATCAGCCAATTCTCATTGCTCTACCCACATTTAAGCATCGAAGATGCCTATGCGATCCAACATGCTTGGGTCAGCCACAAGTTGCGCCAAGGAAGCCGAGTGATTGGGCACAAGATCGGCCTCACTTCACGAACCATGCAGCAGTCCTCCAATATCAATGAGCCTGACTATGGTGCGCTATTAGACAATATGCAGTTTTCAGAGGGCAGTGAACTACCGATGTCACGTTTTATCACGCCTCGGGTTGAGGTGGAGTTGGCCTTTGTATTAGAGAAACCGTTGTGGGGACCGCATTGCAGTATTTTTGATGTGCTGGCTGCCAGCCAATATGTGATTCCCGCCATAGAAATCATAGATGCACGTATTCAACCTATCGATCCAGGAACACAACTGAGGTGTAAGATCAGCGATACCATTTCAGACAATGCTGCAAGTGCTGGGATTGTACTCGGCGGTCGGGCGATCAAAGTTGATCAGTTGGATTTACGCCGTGTGGCTGCAGTATTGTATCGCAATGGCGTAATCGAAGAGTCCGGTGTGGCCGCTGCGGTACTGAATCATCCAGCCAAAGGCGTGGCATGGTTAGCCAATAAATTATATGACTATGGAGTAAGCCTGCAAGCAGATCAATTGATCTTATCGGGTTCATTCACGCGCCCTGTGTCTGCTCAAGCTGGGGATTGTTTTTATATTGATTATCATGAATTGGGTACAGTGGCATTTCGATTTATATAGCATAGAGTAGGCATAGCTCAAGGAAAGAGCAAGGGTGAGGGACCATGATGATTCCACGAAATGTTTTTAAAGATCGCCTTAACACCCAGCAGCAGATTGGGGTCTGGGTCGGCTTGGCAGATGGCTATGCTGCGGAGATTGTGGCCAATGTCGGTTTTGATTGGATGCTGATCGATGGAGAGCATGCGCCGAATACCATTCAAACGATCTTGTCCCAGCTTCAAGCCGTTGCAGCTTATTCGAGTCAGGTGGTGGTACGCCCGGTCACAGGGGACGTCCATCTGATCAAACAACTGCTCGATATCGGGGTCCAGAGCTTATTAATCCCGATGGTCGAAACGGTGGAGCAAGCACAATTGATGGTCAAGGCAACACGTTATCCACCTCAAGGAATTCGCGGTGTCGGCGCAGCTTTGGCGCGGGCATCGCATTGGAATCGTATTTCTGATTATCTGGATTTGGCTGATCGACAAATTTGTTTGTTGCTACAGGTTGAATCAAAACGTGGCTTGGATAATTTATCTGAGATTCTGAAAGTCGAAGGTGTCGATGGCGTATTTATTGGGCCGGGGGATTTGTCTGCGGCACTCGGCTATCGGGGTCAACCGCAACATCCTGAAGTACAAGCAGTGATCAATGCCAGCTTGATGCAAATACGTCAGGCGGGTAAAGCGGCAGGCATTCTGACTGTCGATCAAACCCTGGCACGACATTATCTTGATATGGGCACAGAATTTGTCGCCGTGGCAGTCGATACTCGAATGTTGATGCAATCCCTTACCCAATGCCTCAGCCAATATAAAAGCCTAGAGTGAGCTTAATTTGAGCCATATGAACACTGCAACACGTAGAAAACTCAAGCTTAAGACCAAGGCGAGGGGATACGGGGCAGGTAAATTTGGGCAGTGCAAATCTGGAAGCTGTAATGAGGTGTGGCATCGAATCACAAAAGGCCACTTAGCCTTGGTGGTTGCTTGTCATTACACTAAAGGTCATTGTTGATAATGATTTAGTGGTAATTCGGCTAATTTTACATTTAAGAAAACCGAGGTTTTGGTTAATGTAATTACATTAAGTATTGAAGTGGATATTAAATTTTTGTCATTACAATGTGGGTTTTGATCCAAACTATTGCGCAGCACTATCACTCAGCAGTCCTTGTTGCATCCGATGTGCGGTGGATTGTCAAACTGGTTGAACTTAGTTAAGCAAAAATACACAGTGTGAACCTAGCTAAGTATTTACTCTTTTGCGACTTTTTTAGGATCCATCCCAACCTTAATGCCAGTCAGTTAAGCAAAAAATACAGTCCAAACCTAGTTAAGTGATTGCTCTTTGGCGACTTTTGTAGAATGCATCCCAACCTTCCTTTGCCAAAGGAAGGAGCGTTGCGTATCCAATTCGGTATAGATTTCAAAGGATGAGCGGTGGCTCCCGTGCAAGGAGTGGTTATGCAGAGATGAGCAACACTGCAGCACAAGAGAGGAGATTTTCGATCAAAAAATTTAGACCATCACCAGGTTTTGATGCTGATTTTTTATCACAAAAAGCGTAACTGACTAGCATTAATGTTGGGGGGGCTTTTGTAGCTGCTTTACGCTGAGTTTTAAAGAAGCACTTTAAAATGTGCTCAGGCAGTGAACTGATATTAGACCGAAATATAAATAAGTTCCCATACTAAATTAAACTAGCAATAAAAACTCTTCACTAATGAAAAAGCTAAGCCAGATAAATGCAAGTTAGTTGAATTTCGACCGAAATCATCAACATAAAAACCATGCCATGGGCTAAATTCCTATACCGAAAATCTCCCCTAGCCCCTCTTTGCCAAAGAGGGGAATCCCTTTGAAATCAACACCTAATTGGATACACAGCGCTCCCTCCTTAGAAAAAGGTGAGCAGCACCGCTGCGCAAGGGGGAGGATTTTAAAATATTGGCTAAAAATAATTATTTAACTTGAAGATCCAAAATTTTTACTTAACTGACAAGGTACAAATTCTGACAAGTTTTATTGCATGGAAACTTAGCTTGATGAACTTACAAAGTTATTTCTAAGCTGCTTTACGCTGAGTTTTAAAGAAGCACTTTAAAACACGCTCAGGCAGTGAACTCAGATGGGCGTTGAGGCATACCGCAAGACATTTTCTAAGCTGCCTATACGGCAGTGAACAACAGAAACGCTGAGTTGGTAGAAGCCATGAATTTCTAAGCTGCCTATACGGCAGTGAACGTTGGTCGATGGACCCGAAAGCTTGACCTACTTTTCTAAGCTGCCTATACGGCAGTGAACATTCCAGACACAAAAAAAGCCCGACGGCAATCTTTCTAAGCTGCCTATACGGCAGTGAACAGAAAACTCTACAGAGTTTCAAAACAACGCTATTTTCTAAGCTGCCTATACGGCAGTGAACATGGGGGCTATTTTCAATTTAAAGTTAACGTTTTTCTAAGCTGCCTATACGGCAGTGAACAAAAGCTTAGAACTACTGTTGATCAACCTGTATTTCTAAGCTGCCTATACGGCAGTGAACGGGGGATATTGGCACTATCCGATATTTTTTATTTTTCTAAGCTGCCTATACGGCAGTGAACTCAAGTTGCCAAATCAGGTAAACCAAGACTGGTTTCTAAGCTGCCTATACGGCAGTGAACGTGTTTACCCAAGTTACCCAAGTGAGCGGTTATTTCTAAGCTGCCTATACGGCAGTGAACGGATTTTCTTCGATCTTCAAAGAACCACTAAATTTCTAAGCTGCCTATACGGCAGTGAACCCGAATGATGGGATTTCTAACCCGAAAAAAGTTTTCTAAGCTGCCTATACGGCAGTGAACTCAGTCGCTTGCATAGTTACCAGTTTAACTTCTTTCTAAGCTGCCTATACGGCAGTGAACTTTGATATGGGTATGGAATCAGTGGTGGTTGTTTTCTAAGCTGCCTATACGGCAGTGAACTGTCAATGGTCAAGGTTACTTAGTGCCGTATTTTTCTAAGCTGCCTATACGGCAGTGAACCCCGATTCATCTATCTGCATTGCTGTGATGAATTTCTAAGCTGCCTATACGGCAGTGAACTACGCTGCGTCTGAGCTGCCTTCGCGCCAGAATTTCTAAGCTGCCTATACGGCAGTGAACATTCGTCATAACGAATTTTATTATATTCAGCATTTCTAAGCTGCCTATACGGCAGTGAACACCTCGCCAACCTGGTATAAACTTGCATTCATTGTTTCTAAGCTGCCTATACGGCAGTGAACTCAGAGTCCCGGCACAGCGGGCACTAAGCAATTTTCTAAGCTGCCTATACGGCAGTGAACCGATTGATGACTATAGATCAGGTGGTCTTGAATTTCTAAGCTGCCTATACGGCAGTGAACTGATTTCGGGTTGGTTGTTAATGGTTGGACTCTTTCTAAGCTGCCTATACGGCAGTGAACTTTGCGACCGCACCAATGGTCCCCGCGCTACTTTTCTAAGCTGCCTATACGGCAGTGAACTTATCTAAGTGTTATTTAATACTATACTTGTTTTTCTAAGCTGCCTATACGGCAGTGAACAAACCTAAAAAATAAACGTGTTAAGTAAATTTTTCTAAGCTGCCTATACGGCAGTGAACTTGGGGTTGGGGTAGTTCTGTCGGCAGCGGGTCTTTCTAAGCTGCCTATACGGCAGTGAACAGCCCATAGCTACACGCATAAGAAAGTGCTGTTTTCTAAGCTGCCTATACGGCAGTGAACCAACGAGCAATAGAGCCTAACATCTCTTGCGTTTTCTAAGCTGCCTATACGGCAGTGAACGTATACCAATCGTCCGCGGCCAATTCCTCGGTTTTCTAAGCTGCCTATACGGCAGTGAACGGTGGTGGAGCTAGGATTTTGGGTAACACAGTTTTCTAAGCTGCCTATACGGCAGTGAACATTGACGTTTTTAATATCCTCAACCGGGACATTTTCTAAGCTGCCTATACGGCAGTGAACAGTAGAATTTTACCAACAAACCATAAAATAACAAAGGGATAGCGATAAAAATGCTGAAATACCCAATATTTTTATACGGTTTGTAAGTCATTGATTTTAATAAGCTGTTAAAGAGTGTTTAAATATTGGGGTAAATCGGAAGCGTTGTCAAAATATTACTATCCAAAAAATGACATTCAGAGCAATTTAACGGACTGATATAAGGGCTAGGGATATTCACAATTAAATCTTCAACCTAAAGATGAATTACAAGTGAGTTGTCACTTTCAAAATAATGAAACGGCTGGATATGACATGATCAGTGTTTTCTAAGCTACGTTAGGCTGAGTTTAAATCTACGCAATTAATTTGTCTTTAAATGTCTCTAATCTTGCATCGCGAAGTGAATATAACAACGCTGTCAGTCTGTTTTTTTAATTTTCTCTTTGCTCAACATAAATAAATCCTCATTGAGATATGCAAACCTTTCAGCTAGCCATACATGCGTGTCATTGATCGCTTGATTGTAGAAGTGATGCCCAAATTCTTCGATGATAAAATCAAAGAAAAATTGAGCAGGGAGGTTGCCAAGATCGAGATCAAGTTCTTGGAGTGCATATTTTTTTAATGAATAAACCAATTGTTCGCGAGTAAATTCATCAAACTTCACAATTTGATCTTTTGCCATTATCCTCATCCTCAATGAATAAAGTCTCATTACAAACCTGTGGTATTTATTTATCAATTGAGTTGCGACTTAGCCTGACGTTTATCACCATTTTTAAAAGTTGAGGTCGGTTTAACAAAGCTTATAGCACTGATTTATCCAGCAAAATATAAATAGCCTAAGCAATATAAATCTAGAATTACTCAAATCAATATTTGGTATTGGCACACGACGGCAGCACGCTGCTTGATTTTGCACTGGGTTACAGGGACTTTGCCTCAGTGCAAAATAAGTTTTGTTTACTTTTTAAAAAGCAGATAGAGAAATCTCCTCACTGTGGATGTAGCTCCAGAAGGTGCCACTTAGGGGATTTTCAACTCAAGTAAATCCAAATCCTTCAGCACTCAATCCCTCAACGACAGAGTGCCCAATCCAATTATTGATCCTAATCCATATCCTCCACATAAGACCCCACCATGAAATTACACACTTGCCCGGACTCATAACCGGCATAGCCAAAGATCTTGCCATGCGAGCGCTTGGCATTGAGGTCTAGGATGACTGCACCCAAAGTAGGGATGATTTTCTCTATCCAAACAAACAAATACATCTGCTCACCCACAGCGAAATAAAAGCAGCGATCGGTCTCACACAGTCCCGCTTCGATGCCTTTTAGGCATTCCCAAGTATAAAAATTATGATTGAGATAGCGATGCTGATACAGGTCATTTTCACTATATCTAAACTTTATACGATGTCCGATCAGATGATCAGTTTCAGCATGCTGGGCTTGAGCATCTTGCCAGTCTTTGTTGAGTGAGGCATGTAAAAACTCAACCTTAACGGCTGAGATTGGTAGATTTTTTGAAGCTCGATAAAAAGTCGAGAGTTCGTACTCACTTGGGGTGGGTAACTCACCCCAGACGATGGTCGCGATGGATTTTAATGTATTAAATACCACACTCAACGATACCGCTTGGGCGATGGGCAATACATGTGCAGGGATAATCAGATCCAGAAAAAACAAATGTTCTCGGATCATAAGAATATTGATCTGGGTTGAAAAAGAATAATGCTGTTGATTCGAATCAATGAGCTCAACCGCACAGCTACAACGATCCAAGCAATGGATCTCGATGTCTAAGCCCTTTTGCGTGTGCAGTCGAATGCTCTGCCCAATCCATTCGGTGGTCGGGGCCAGTGCAAACTCACTAAAACCTTGGGAAAGTTTAGATACAGTCACGTATTGCTGCGGATTGTTCAGTGCTGCATCAGCCAAAGAACCATACAGTACATGGGGTTGCTCATGGTTGTTGCTCAGATGTTGCTGCTCTCCATTCTGTGTCGCTTTGGGCTGATCCGTGTGGCTGGCTTGTTTTTTTGCATGGTTTTTTTTGCTATGCGAGGGTTGAGTGCTGTCATGTTGAGTGGGTGGGTTTTTGCCATTGTGTTTTTGTTGTTTGTGCTCTTGCATGATGATCTTCCTTTATCACTATTGATAGTTTTTTGATTTTGGAACTTTTTTGAGTTGATGCATCAAGAACTTGAATACTGGATTTATTCGACCAACAAGGCTCCGCCATCAATAATGTTGGTTTGGGTTGTAATATAAGTAGCATTGCATAACAGATAGCGCATTGCTCAGGTTGGGACATCAACGATACTGGCACCCTGCATCTGCAGTCATTACACTGCCTGAGACGATTGAAGTGTTTTTAGAACATAAAAAATTCACAGATCTGTGCAATTTCATCGATAGCCGCAGTCTTAGCCCATTTCCATTTTGGTGATTTCGACTTTTTTCATGGTACAGATATAAATTAATATGAAAGAAAGCAGGAATAGCGCGATTGAGTAGACGATCAGGGCGCTAAAACTGCCTGTATTTTCGATGATACGTCCGGCAAGTACAGGACCGATGGCTAAGCCACAGCCTGCGACCAAATTGATGGAGTTGAGCAATCTGCCGTTGACATCAAAACTGGCTACGCTGGCGAGGACAAAGGGAATGGTAAACATCCAACTAAACTTAAATAACAAGATGGCGACCATGAGGCCATTGCGAGTGATTTGCTCGATCAACAAAGACAGTGCGATAAAAAATAAGATATAACCAAAGGTCAGGAAGTATTTGCGCTCTAATTTATCGCCGATCACTGCGGGCAGAAAACAGCCGATGATGCCGAGAATGTTGGAGATCGCCAATACTGAGTGAATAAAGTCACTGTCGATTCGGGCATAGTCACCAATACTGCTCATAAAGGTCCACACCCCGCCGACAGCAATAAAAAACAGCAAGGTCGCGAGTATGGAGACTGCGCCAAAGGTGGTGTTTTGATTAGAGGCGACCACATTGTTGATTTCTTTTTCGATAAAAAAGTCAGCAAAGTATCTATAAAAGGGTAAAGCAATCAGAATTAAAATTACCGCCAGAAAGAACGAAGCATTTAAACCCCAATACACATATAACTTCGGCATAAAATACAAGGCTGCTGCACCGAGTAGAACTTGGCCCAATACCCAGAATCCATAGCTATTATCCGGCTTGGCAGTGAGTGAGCAACTGCTAATGGTAATAATCATCAAAGTGCCGCCACCAAAGGCCGAGATCAGACGACTAAACAGTAGGAACTCATAGCTGCTGGCGAATAAAGACAACACATTCCCCAACAAGAATAGCCCAACCGAATACAAGGTGGCTTTACGCATAGTGATCTTCTTGGTCCAGTAATAGGCTGGAATGGTGGCAAAACTCATCATGCCCAGTTCCAAAAAAAAGAACATACCGACTTGTGAGGGGGAAAGCTGCCATTCCTTGGCCAGTTGCTGTGCGATGACGGGTGCCGACATCAGCACAAAGGGGCAAATCGCGGCATAGAGAAAGATGGCAAAGATGTGTAGCTTTGAATCAACCGTCTGTTTCATAACCAAAGTCTCCAGTGCAGATAAAACTTTCGCTGACTGTGAAAATCACCCGTGAATATCGCAAGCCCTGTACGTCGTCCATTTCTGCAGCATTGAAATTATTTATTCTGCTGCTATGTTTAATTTTTTTTCAAAGTCAAGGATTGTAAAAATACGACTTCCAATGTAGCGACAATTTAAAATCTACCTTGGGTTCTCAAACATTGAGCAGGCATTGTATAGAGCACAAATTTCAAATCAGGATGAGCGCTATGAACATTGACTGAGCAGCATATTTAACCGACTATATCTGCGGTAGATTTAGTCAATGCTGCAGGGCTTAAGCTGAATACCGTCTGGACTTGAGCTAAATATCGTCTGGCGAATCTATCGATTTTTTTATAAAGAATATTGCTATTGAAATAGCAAGGAATAAATTAGTTAATACAGCAACTTATACAGTCACTTTAGTTTAACAGCAGCCATGTAAACTCGGTTTTGTGACATGAATATTTTTAATAGGGCATAGCGTAGGTTCAATCCATGTTTATTACAACTCAAGCACCTGATGATCAACGAATCTTGGAATTGGTTCCAATGATGGCACAAGCAAGCCAATTGCTCTTCGATGAATATCAACACTATTGTGCGGGGCATGAGTTCAATATCACGGAAAAAGTAGATCAATCTCCAGTGACTCAAGCCGATCTCAAAGTAAATGAATTGTTGATTGCTGCTTTGGCCAAGATCACCCCAGATATTCCTGTGCTTTCTGAAGAAAGTGATCATTCAGCACGGCATGCATGGGAAATGTGTTGGATGCTTGATCCACTCGATGGCACCAAAGAGTTTATTCATCAACGTGATGAGTTCACCATCAATCTCAGCTTGATTCACAATCACCAGACCATCTTTTCCCTGATCGCTGTGCCGTGTGAACAATTGATGTATTTGGGTTATCTCACCGAACTGCCTTATAAATATTCATTTGCGGCCCAAAACTGGGAGCGTTACTGCAAATATAAAGATATTGACAGTGATGCGGTTCAAATTGGCTTGAGCCATAGCAGTAAAAATCAAAAATACCAGCAATATATTGATTACATCGAACAAGATATTCCGGTGATCCGCCGTGAAGCGGGCAGCGCTTATAAGTTTTGTATGATGCTTGAGGGTGAGATTGATATTTACCCGCGTTTTCATCCAACCTCAGAGTGGGACACCAGTGCAGGTCAAGGCCTACTCGAAAGTATAGGTGGCGGCTTGGTCAGTCTGAATGCCATGCCATTTACCTATAACCAACGAGAGACTGTACTCAACGATGGTTTTATTGCGTTTCGTGATGAAGCCAATCAAAAAATTGCCCTCGCTGCATTGGATAATGTATCTGTGCAAAATTGATTTTGTTCAAAGATCTCATGTTATAGTGCAAAGCCCATTTGTCTATCATGAGGTCGTGGCGTGCTGGATTTGTTGCCGCAAAGTATGCTGAAAGCCATCGACTTATTGCCCGATGCTGCTACCCCGGTCACTTTATTTACCCGACATTCAATTCGTGAACTGTTGAGCGGTCAGGGCTTGGCAGGTTATCACTTGCAATTGACCCCGCAGGGCCGTGATTTGGCCCAAACTTGGGGTGCCTTTTTGGTTGAGCAAACCGATCGCGCCATTGAACAATGCATTTCCAGTCCAATTCAACGCTGTGTTGATACCGCGGCATTGATGATGCAAGGCGCTGAGTCAATCAATCTGATCTATCCCGCTGATGACCAAGTGGAAATCGTAGAGCAAGGCCTCTTGGTTGAACCGGGGAGCTTTGTGGTTGATATCCAACAAGCTGCACCGTACTTTAAACAACAAGGTGCATTGGGTTTTATCAATAGTTTTGTCAATGATCGTCTGCCGGGGATGAAACATCCGATTACTGGGGTGATGGATGTGCTAGAACTGCTCTATCTGCATCGAGCTCAAAACCACAATGGTCTTAGTCTTGCGGTCAGTCATGACACTATTCTTGCCGCCATTCTTGCGGTCATCTCAGGACGAGAACAGATCAGTTCCACGGATTGGCCAGAAATGATGGAAGGGATGTTTGTTTGGTTTGAAGGTGAAGACTTTGCTGAGAGTCATTTGAAATGGATTTGGCGTGGTCAATTGGGTGAACTGAGTATTCAGGATTTCGCCAAGCAGCGTTAAACCGCACATTTCAGCGCAACTAAAGCTACTACCACGCATAATTTGGTACAGCTCGACGCAGCAGACCACAGTCTGGCATGACACAAGCATGCACAAATGCTCAGTGCTCTAAATTCAAACTACCCGCATTACACTTTCCAACATGCAGCGCTTATTTGCTGTAGATCAACAACAGCTTGAAACTGCCATTTCACTCTGCCACTGCTTAATATTGACTGGGTGGATTGGCCATATAGATAAAACCTGCAACAGGCCCTAAAAAACCATCCACAGCTATTCAGCAATCAAAAACAATAATAGGTGCCATCATGTCAAAGCAGCATGTCAGAAAAAAACCGCTTGGTTTAAGCATCAATCTAAAAGCAGGAGAGCATTTGTTCTTTGCCTTAGTCATTCGTGGATTATTTTTTTCTGCTCTGGTTTTTTTCGCATGGGCAGGATTGGACCTACTGGAGAAAAATTATAGTTCAGTGACCAGCGATCTGAGTATTAGCGCCGTGATTGGCTCCACAATTAGCCTGCTGCTATTTACTTGGGAAAAAATTATCGATTATATCGTGAAATAAATTTCTATATTCAAAACGATTTTGCGAACCTGATCTTGTAGCAAGCTGAATCTATCGGCTGAGCATTGCATTGAGCAGTCCTAATCATCGTAGATTTACACAGAAATTAAATCTGAGTGATTAAGCTCAAGGCAGTCGTTAGCCAAGTAAAGGCTGTGATTAATATGACTCACCATGCTTAGGTTACAAGTAATTAAAATGTGCAATAAGTTTGATTATTACATTTCTTAGTCGCTATTATTTAGTTTATATTAAATATTTTGGGCTGGGTTAAGTTTTTATCGGAGGTTGTTTCTTGGATATATTCGTGTATTTAGCATAAATAATGTTTAAATATCAATTTCTTGGTCTGAGGTTTGCAAAGGGTAAAGGCTCTGGGCTTGAAAAGTTCTATATTATAATATATCTAATATATAGGCTGTGCTGTATATACCGAACAATCTGTTTCAATTGCATTGTAATAATACTAAATCATGAAAAAAATGAGATGTTGTAATTTAATTTAAATGTTTGTGAAATTAAAAGCACTTTATTAATCATAATGACAAGGATATGATGTCTGCACTTTAGAACATGATTGAATGACTTGTTACGTTATACAAATGGATAATACAACACATAGTTCCACTCCTAGAAAATTACCGCGGCTAAAACCGCGAGGCGGGCTGCATGTGATGGCGGTGTCCATTCGTGCACTTTTTTTACGTGAAATACAAACCCGCTTTGGACAATATCGTCTCGGTTATCTCTGGATTATCCTTGAACCGTTATTTACCATCGGTCTGCTATTGGTGTTGTTTGGAGCTATTATGCAACGCACCTTGCCAAATATTTCCTATGAAGTTTTCCTACTCAATGGCATTGTGGCATTTCGAATGTTTAGGTCAGGTCTTGCTCAGTCTTTAGGTGCAGCCCAAGCCAATAAAGGCCTTTTTAGTTACAGGCCTGTCAAACCGATTGATGCCCTGATAGCTCGAAATATACTTGAATTTTTTCTGAGTTTTACTGCCTATATTTTTTTTAGTGCGGTTTTTTTATGGTTAGGGCTAGAGATTAGCTTTGAAGCCATTCCGACTTTATTGGGTTATTGGCTACTACTATTCTTATTTATGCTCTCTTTTAGCTTAATTTTTATCGTACTCGGTGATCTATCTAGTGAATTGAGTAAATTGATGTCAGTCATATTTTTAATACTTTATTTTCTCTCAGGTGTGATGTATTCGGTGCACATCATCCCTGCACAGTATCGCGAATATTTTCTTTATAACCCACTGATTCATATCTTTGAGCCAATGCGCCATGCAGTTGCACCTGCTTATCCCTTGGTAGATGGGATTAGCTTGAGCTATGTATTGACTTGGATTGGGCTGAGTCTATTGTTAGGCTTATTACTGTATAAGCGCTTTGAACGTCGGATGATTAAATCAAAATGATTGAACTCAAAAATCTGACCAAGTCCTATGTCACGCCCAAGGGGCGACACTTTGTATTTAAAGACCTCAATGCAGTACTGCCTGAAAACAAAAGTGTTGCCTTATTGGGTAAGAATGGTGCAGGGAAAAGTACCTTATTACGCATCATCGGGGGTATCGACTATGCCGATTCTGGCGATGTGATTACCAATAAAACCATCTCATGGCCAGTCGCCCTATCTGGCGGTTTTCAAGGCAGCCTGACCGCAAGACAGAACGTACGCTTTGTGGCGCGACTCTATGTGCAGACTGAAGAAGAAGTGGACTATGTGGTGCGTTTTGTTGAAGACTTTGCCGAGATCGGTAAATACTTTGATATGCCAATCAAAAGCTACTCCAGCGGTATGCGCAGTCGCATCGGCTTTGGACTGAGTATGGTATTTAACTTTGATTATTATCTACTTGATGAGGTCGGGGCAGTGGGCGATGCTTCATTCCGGAAAAAAAGTCAGAAATTACTTGATGAGCTTAAGGCTAGTTCTAACCTGATTATGGTCTCTCATGACTTGAAAGATCTGATCCGCAACTGTGATGTAGCTTTTTTGGTCCGTGATGGCAAGGCTGAATATTTTGACAATATGCAAGATGCAATAGAGGTATACAAAGCATATGCAATTTAAAATGAATAAAAAAATGCTGCTCTCCTATAGCAGTGTTGTGCTTTTACCCTTGCTTGTAACGGTATCTTATTTGGGCTTTTTTGCGCATGATCGCTTTCAGTCTGCATCGGTACTCTTGGTCAAACAAGTCGGTGATGCCAAGATATCCGATGGGACTGGTCTCGGTGCCTTGCTCGGTGTCGCCAATACCAGTGGTGAAGACTCCAATATCCTTAAAGAATATATTGGATCGCGTGATATGGTGGAAAAGCTCAATCAACAGCTTAATCTACATCAAGCCTTTGCAGTGGCTGGCGATCCGATCTTTTCCCTACCTCAAGACGCCACCATTGAAGAATTGGTAAAACACTATAACAAGCTGGTCAAGGTCAATCTGGATGAAAAGACCATGATGCTTTCGGTGTCTTCACAGGGTTTCTCGCCAGATTTTTCACTCAAACTGAATAAAGAAATCTTGCTACAAAGTGATGCCTTTATTAATAGTGTTTCTCGTGGCATTGCCTTAGAGCAACAAAGCTTTGCGGAACAACAGTTGCAAGATGCCAATGAGCAATTGAAAAAGGCCCGTAATGACCTGCTCACTTATCAAAACGAAAACCGTACCTTTGATCCCGAAACTCAAGCCCGTGCAGTTGCCACCTTGGTCGCAGGCTTGCAGTCGAATTTGGCACAGCTCAGAACTGAAGAACGCACATTACTCAGTTATCTCAATGCTGAAGCTTCGCAAGTGGTGGCGATCCGCAGTCAGATTGCTTCGGTGCAAAAACAAATTGAAGATGAAAGTGCCAAGTTGACCTCTCCAAGCAATGCCAAACTGAATAAAACCGTTGCTGATTTTGAGGAGCTTAAAGGTCAAGTAACCTTTGCCACTGATCTATATAAGATTTCTTTGGGATCTTTGGAAAAGTCGCGTATCGAAGCGGCACAGAAGTTGAAAAAATTGGTGATCATCTCTGAACCACGCTTGGCCCAAGATGCGCTCTATCCACGTCGAGTCTATATCGGGATCACCACCTTCTTGGTGCTAAATATCATATTTGCCATTGGATTGCTGATTCATTCCATCATTCGTGAACATAGAGAATAAGCCATGAAAAAGAAATTATTGTGTGTGCTCATCCCGCTACTCGCCACTGCAGCTCATCCTCTCTATGCGGCAAATGAATTGGTACCGGGTAACCCGATTATGGGTAGCCTGCCATCGGCAACCACTCAAGCAGCTGCAGATCAAACCATCTTGCCGAACCAGTCGGTGGTGAACCTTTCTCCAAGCAGCGCCAGCAAATATCCAAGCAAGCAAAATATGTTTGGTTCACAGTTGTTTAAAGGTGCATTTTCTGGCACGACGGGCAGTACCTTTAACAACAGTTATAAGATCAACCCAGGCGATCAGATCAATATTCGACTCTGGGGCGCTTATCAGTTTTCTGGTACGCAAACGGTTGATCCACAAGGTAATATATTTTTACCCAATATTGGCCCGATTCGCGTCATGGGGATCAATAATGGTCAATTACAAAGTTTGGTTGAGTCACATGTACGTAAGGTCTATGTGTCCAATGTCGGGGTCTATGCTGCGCTGATGGAGGCTCAACCGGTCAAGGTCTTGGTCACAGGCGTGGTCAATCAACCTGGTAATTATGGTGGTTTGGCCAATGATACTGCCTTGGCCTATCTTGATCGCGCCGGTGGCGTTGATCCAGAGCGTGGTAGTTATATTGATATCAAGATCATGCGTAATGGTCAGGTGATGCAAAACATCGACCTATATGAGTTTCTGATCTCAGGTCGGGTGTTGCCATTTAGCTTTAGAGATGGTGATGTCATCGTGGTGGGACCGCGTACTCAGACTTTTAGTATCGCTGGTGAAGTATTTAATGCCTATGATTTTGAGTTTAATGTCAATCATCTGACCGTGGCGAGTGCGCTCAATGTTGCCAAACTCAAACCAGGTGCGACCAACGTCAGTATTATGCGTCGTCAGGGCAATGAGTTTCGCAGTGAATATTATAAATTGTCCGATGCGCAAAATATCCAAGTTCAAGATGGTGATATTTTAAATGTCACCGCTGATCGTTATGCTGGCAACATCCAAGTTCGTATTGATGGTGCGACCAATGGTGAACATGCCATCGTATTGCCCTATGGCGCTAAGTTGTCTGAAGTGTTACCCCATATCAAGCCCAATGCTTTGGCGAATATGAATGCTATGCAACTGTATCGACCTTCTGTGGCAGTGCGTCAAAAAGAAATGCTCAATATCACTTTGGACAAGCTTGAAGACGCCACCTTTAATGTGCGCTCGAGTACCCAAGAAGAGGCCAATCTACGCTCTAAAGATGCAGAGATGATCAAGCAGTTCATCGCCAAAGCCCGTCAAGCCCAACCCCTGGGTCAGGTGGTGCTTGATCCTGCCAATTATCAAGATGTGATCTTAGAGCAGGGCGATGTACTCAAGATCCCAGAAGTGACCTCGGTGGTGATGGTTCATGGTGAAGTGATGTTCCCGAATGGTGTGGCCTATCAACCCAACCTAACTGCCAATAGTTATATCGATCAAGTGGGTGGCTTCAGTCAAAAATCCAATAAATCCAAAGTCATTGTAATGCGTCAGAATGGCCAAGCTGAGTTGTTGAGCAAACGTGCCAAAGTGCTGCAGGGCGATGAAATCTTGGTCCTGCCTAAAGTTAGCTCGAAGTCAGTTGAGATTGCACGTGGTATTACCCAAGTGCTCTATCAGATTGCGATCATGACCAAAGTGGCGTTGGATATCTAAGCTGATCATAATCAGTAATTTGGGTGTGCATGTATTGCGGTATAGATCGCATAATCAGAAGGCTGCGATAGATGTATATATACAGTAACCGCAAGATCCAACAGATCCCCGCGATCGAGGCATTTTTGGCAGATGCGCGCTATCCACAGTGCTTGGCGACTGTAGGCTGGGGGCGTAAACCCAGTTATTTTAAAGCAGCGAAAATAGCTCAAGACAAAAACATCCCAGCATTGTGTGTAGAGGATGGTTTTATCCGCTCCATGGGGTTGGGTAAGCAGGGTTGTCCACCCTTGTCTTTGGTGGTGGATCATTCTGGGATCTACTTTGATGCGCTGCAAAGCTCGGATCTGGAGCAATTGATTGCAGCGCCTGAGTCCACTGCGTTCAATCAGCGCGCGACGACGTGTATGGCATTGATCCGGCAATATCGCATCACCAAATACAACCAAGCTTATGTTGCACTCGATAGCGCACAATTTAGCGCAGAAAAAAATATCTTGATCGTTGATCAAACTTATGGTGACCAGTCTATTCAATATGCGGGTGCCACTGCTAGCAGTTTTAGCCAGATGTTACGGCAGGCGAGCTTAGATCATCCAGATGCAACTTTGTGGCTAAAGGTACATCCAGATGTGATTGCAAATAAGGCCAAAGGGCACTTCAGCGCACAAGACTTGCAACAACCCAATCTCAGGCTGATCACCGAATCCTACCATCCTATAGAGCTGTTACAGCATATGGATGAGGTGTATGTGGTGAGTTCACAGATGGGTTTTGAGGCTTTGCTCTATGCCAAAAAAGTTCACTGCTTTGGCATGCCGTGGTATGCGGGCTGGGGCTTGACCCATGATCAGCATGCACCGATTGCTATATTGCAGGGGCGCAGACAACTCAATCGAAGTATTCAACATCTGTTTTCCTGTGCCTATCTGCGCTATGCACGATATATATCGCCCTTGACCGCACAGCGTTGTGAATTAGAACAACTGCTGGCACAGTTGATTCCAAATCTTCAGTTCCAGCGTCAACTCTCGGGCTCGGCGGTACTGTATGGCTTTAGTCCGTGGAAAAAGAAATTTCTCGATGCCTATTTGGACTTTCCACAGTTTGATTACCGCTATCAACGCTATCTAAAACCTGCAAAAAAAAATCATGTCGTGGCGTGGGGGAGAAAAGCGCATTTGCTACGCCAACAAGGCTACACCGATTTGACCGTGGTGGAAGATGGTTTTATCCGCTCCATAGGCTTGGGTGCCAGTTTGATTCGCCCCTGCTCGTTGGTCTTTGATGATATGGGTATTTACTATGATGCCACCCGAGCATCTAGATTAGAGTGGCTACTCAATCACTGCCAATTGAGCCTTGATCAGCAGCGCCAAACCACTCAGTTAATTGAAAAAATCATTGCGATGAATATCTCAAAATACAATGTCGGTCAACGTCAAAGCTTGGATCTCTCAGCCTACGCACAAACCAAGATCTTGGTCATCGGGCAAGTAGAAGATGATATGTCGGTGCAATTGGGTGGGATAGACATCAAAACCAATCTAGCCTTGCTTGTCGAAGTTAGACGCCAAAATCCGCATGCCTATATCATCTACAAACCTCATCCGGATGTTACTGCGGGTTTGCGTAAAGGTGTAATCGCTGAATCTGAGATGCTGCAATATGCAGATCACATTGAGGCGACACGATCGATTGTAGAATGTTTTTCCGCCATAGATGAATTACACACCCTGACCTCACTCAGTGGCTTTGAGGCATTGATCAGAGGCATAAAAGTGGTCTGTTATGGCATGCCTTTTTATGCGGGTTGGGGCCTAACGACAGATCGGCACGTACAAGCACGACGTATCAGAAAATTGAGCTTGCATGAGTTGGTCTATAGCGTATTGGTTCGCTATCCTATTTATAACCTGCCGAGGTCTAAACACTTTGGTCTACCGCTCACGGATGTTGAGTCGGTGATTGACTATATCGAACAGCAGGTGAAAGTCGATCTGCAACCGCAGCAAAAAAAATGGCGCAGTATATTTTTAAGTTTTATACGGTTTAAGCAAAGGATGTAAGTTGCTTCATGTCTATACATATAGAAAATCTTTTGTCTTCAAAAAGAGTATTATTTTTACAGGGTCCGATGGGCAGTTTTTTCAATCGCGTCGCGCAGTGGTTGCGGACGCATAATATTGGGTCCTATAAAGTGAATTTTAATGGGGGGGACTGGTATTATAGTGAACGCAAAAGTTATATAAACTGCTTTGATTATAAAGGTGGTCTTGATACATTTTCGGTATGGTTAGAACAACTAATAATAAGGCACCAGATCGATAGTATTGTCTGTTTTGGGGATTGCCGAAAATACCATCAATTGGCAAAAAAAATCACTACCCAATTGGGGCGTGGTTTCTATGTGTTTGAGGAAGGTTATATACGGCCCAATTTCATCACTTTTGAACAAGTCGGAGTAAATGCATTTTCAACTTTTGATCTGAAATTAGATGAAAAGTGTAAGGAATTGTATGGGGAGTCTGAGCGCGATATTTTAGCTGTAGATAATCAATATTATCTAATGGTGCTCAGTGCGATTATGTACTATATCTTTACAGTGCTGCGAACACCGACATATAGATATTATCATCATCATCGTGGTCTATCTGCATGGTCAGAGCTTCGCGCTTGGTTATGTTCAGGTCTACGGCGACTTTATAATGCAGTGTTTGAGCCTGCGCGTATTCGCAAGTTTATCACTAGCCATCGCGATCAATACTTTGTATTTCCTTTGCAAGTCCACAATGACTCACAAATATTGGTGCATAGTGATTTGAAAAGTATGGAAAAATATATTGAACTGGTGGTGAGTAATTTTAGTCAATACGCTGACCCACAGCATCAGTTATTACTCAAACATCATCCTATGGACCGTGGTTATCGCCACTATGCTCAATATATAAAGCAATTGGGCGTACGTTATGATTGTGCTGAGCGTTTGCATTATTTTTGTGATGTGCATTTGCCAACCGTATTAAAAAACAGTCTAGGTGTAGTCACAGTTAATAGTACCACGGGTTTGCAAGCACTCTATCATGCTGCGCCAGTCAAAGTTTTAGGTGCCGCGATTTATAATATTGAGGGTTTAACTGCGCAACAAGATTTATCCTTATTTTGGAAAAATCGCACTGCAGTTGATTTTGAAAACTATGAATATTTTAAAAAATCCTTGATTGCAAACTCTCAATTAAATGGTGCCTATTATGGTAAATCACACTGGATGAATTAAGGCTTTGGTATTATTCGAGCAGTGACATTTTAATGTAATCGTTATATAAGTATGTTTTATTCTTTTGAACAATTAATTTAAAACTTAGGTTTTTTGGGATCATTAATGTTGAAAATATTGTTGGTATTTGGGACTCGCCCTGAGGCGATTAAGATGGCGCCACTGGTGCATGCATTACAAGCACAAACTGATATTGAAGCTAAAGTCTGTGTAACCGCACAGCATCGGGAAATGTTGGATTCAGTATTGTCAATCTTTGATATCCAGCCTGACTATGATCTCGATATTATGAAATCAGGCCAGAGTTTAACGGCATTGTCCTCACGTATATTGGTGGGTTTGGAAGACGTGCTTAAATCTTTTGCACCAGATGTGGTGTTGGTACATGGAGATACCAGTACTACGCTCAGTGCATCGCTTTCTGCGTTTTACCAAAAGATCGATATTGGTCATATCGAAGCCGGTTTACGTACTTATGACCTTTACTCACCTTGGCCAGAAGAGGCAAATCGTCAACTGACCACAGTGATTACCAAATGGCACTTTTCTCCAACCTCTACAGCGGCCTCATATCTCAAACAAGAAATGGTGCCAGAACAAAATATTTTTGTGACTGGTAATACCGTAATTGACGCGCTGTTCTATATCAAAGACAAGATCAATGCCAGCCCTACGCTACAAGCGGAAATGCGTGATCAATTTAATATGCTGGATCTGGATAAAAAACGTGTCCTGATTACAGGGCATCGTAGAGAAAACTTTGGTGAAGGATTTGAGAATATTTGTAAGGCATTGAAGCGTCTTGCCAGTGCTTATCCTGAGGTTGAATTTGTTTATCCAGTACATATGAATCCCAATGTACAAAAACCAGTTTATGAGCATCTCAACGGCTTGAACAATATTAAATTGATCGAACCGCAAGAATATATGCAGTTTGTTTGGTTGATGCAGCAAAGTCATCTGATCTTAACCGATTCAGGTGGTATTCAAGAGGAAGCTCCGTCTTTGGGTATTCCGGTTTTAGTCATGCGTGATACCACTGAACGACCTGAAGCTGTAGAAGCGGGCACAGTACGCTTGGTGGGGACAGCAGAAGACTCGATCGTGGAACATGTCTCAGCATTACTTGATAATGAAGTACTGCATACACAGATGAGCAAAGCGCATAATCCTTATGGCGATGGTAATGCCTGTGCGCATATTGTCGATGTGCTTAAAAAGGCCTATGCCGCCTAAGTTCGAGTAGCCTATTGGCACTATTATTTTAAATATTCAACTTGAATATTAATACGTTTATACATTTTGAAAGAAAGAATTGGTTATGAAAAAAGTTTCAGTTAGCGGTTTAGGTTATATCGGTTTACCCACAGCTACCATGTTTGCAAACGCAGGCGCTCATGTGATTGGACTTGATGTCAATCAACATGCCATCGACACCATCAATCAAGGTCGTATCCATATCGTAGAGCCAGGTCTAGAAGACATTGTTAAGCGTGTCGTTGGTTCAGGTCATCTCAAAGCCTCTATGACAGCTGAAGCTGCAGATGCTTTCCTTATTGCAGTGCCTACACCGTTTAAGGGTGAAGACCATACGCCTGATTTGTCCTATATCGAGTCAGCTGCACGTAGCATTGCCCCTGTGTTAGTAAAAGGCAATGTGGTGATCCTAGAATCGACCTCACCTGTAGGTGCAACTGAGCAAATGGTGCAATGGTTGGCAGAGATTCGTCCAGACCTGACTTTCCCGACTCAACAAAGTGATACTGAACATGACATCTTTGTCGCCTATTGCCCAGAACGAGTATTGCCAGGCCAAGTGATCCGTGAGTTGGTTGAAAACGACCGCACCATCGGCGGCATCACCCCGCTTTGCGCGCAGCAAGCCGCAGCTGTCTATGCGATCTTCGTACAAGGTGAATTGGTCGTGACAAACGCCCGAACTGCAGAAATGACCAAATTGACTGAAAATGCTTTCCGTGATGTCAATATTGCTTTTGCCAATGAACTGTCTTTAATTGCGGATCGTTTAGAGATCAATGTATGGGAGTTGATTCAACTGGCAAACCGTCATCCACGCGTTGAGATTCTACGCCCAGGTGCTGGCGTCGGTGGTCACTGTATCGCTGTAGATCCTTGGTTTATCGTCAATAAAACCCCAGACCTTGCGCGTATGGTTCAAACTGCACGTGAAGTAAATGATCATAAGCCAAAGTGGGTTGTTAGCAAGATCGAAGAAACTGTTGCCGCACTGGGTGATCTCGGTCGTAAACCTAAAGTTGCTTTGCTTGGCTTGGCTTTTAAACCCAATATCGATGATCTACGTGAAAGTCCTGCAGTTGGCATCGCCCAAGCACTCGGAACTAACCAAGCTATCGAATTATTATTGGTAGAACCAAATATTCAAACACTACCTGCAAATATCAGTAATGGTGCTTTGGTTGCATTGGATGATGCAATTGCTCAAGCTGATGTAATCGCTGAATTAGTGAAACATGATGAGTTTCAAGAGCAAAAAAATAATAAAAAAATACTTTCATTTGTTGGTTGAGGGTGAAATTAAATGAAAGAACTTAAAACCATAAAGGAAATTGAAAATCATATATATGAACTTGAAAAGCAGGTATTTCAACTTAAAAATACGCATGCTTTTAGAGTAGGTATGTCGATTATGAATTTTTATAATCAGCCAAATAAAGCTAAAATTTTAGGGATTCATCATTTTTTAAATGATTTATTAGCTGGCACTAAGAAAAAAAGTAATTTAAATAGTAATTTTATTTCGCAGACTAAAATTACTTTAAATCATAATGTACTTATTCAAAATCCATCTCTGAAGGTGGACAGAATAAAACCTCAAATAAGCAATCAATATTACTTTATCCCTTATTTTAAAGGGGAAGTAAATATTTTAACTCTTGAGGAATCCTGCGAAGGCTATTAT
This sequence comes from Acinetobacter calcoaceticus, assembly GCF_004345325.1. GTDB lineage: Bacteria > Pseudomonadota > Gammaproteobacteria > Pseudomonadales > Moraxellaceae > Acinetobacter > Acinetobacter calcoaceticus_D. Next base: position 91,970 of record NZ_SLVJ01000005.1, on the reverse strand, counting down.
CAGCTAACGCCAAATAATTTCAATAATGTCTTGCAGGTCGGGAATTTTAATGAAATTCAATTAGATGTTGGTTTGTTAGTGAAGCTGAATAATTGGCGTAATTTTGGTACCTATGATGATATTCAGAGGACGAACACCTTTTTAGATTTATTGAAATCAAATCAAGACATCAAGAAAACACTTATCCATAGCGGGAATATAATATTATTTCCACTGTTATTGGATAATATCGAAATTTTTGATGAGGTGGTTGTAACTGGGGGAGATAATCGATGAGCGTTTTAAGAAAAAAAAATATAGCAATATTTGGAGATATATCAACCAATGGGGTAGATGGGTCATCAATTTGGTTGCAATCAATTTCATCGATATTTCCTAAAGATAAATTTAATGTTTACTTGATTTTAAGAGATAAGATAGTCTCTCGTGTCTTACTAGATGAAATGCTTCAAGTTAATATTGTCGATTTATTTTCAAACCCGTATATCACCAAGGAAAATGAAAATTCGTGTTCAACCTATGAGTTATTCACAATATTAAAAGGTTTAGATAAGGATTATGGCTTAGATCATATTATATTGCGAGCACCACGATATCTTAAAGAATTTGTGGCTAAGATTGAGAACTCAACTTATAAGCACTTGCTCAGTAAAGTTGATGCATACTTCGCTCGTTTAAATATATACGAAGACGACTACGAAACTACCATTATAAATAAAGCTTTGCCTTATATAGCTAGAATTATTGTACAGACTGAGGAAATGAGATCATTTTTTGATTATAAATTTCCAGAACATGTGGGGAGGGTAATTGTACTCAACCCTATTGTTCCTGAAGTTCGAAAATTAAATAGCAGATCTATTAATAAGAAATTAAAAAAACCAATTATGGTATATGCGGGCAAGTTAGATCAACAATATTATGTTGAGGATTTTCTTGAACTTCTAAACGATGAAAACTATAGCAACCATAAAATGCTATATATAGGTTCAAAAATTAATTCTTCTAAAACTGATAAATTCTTTGTAAAAAGAATCAAAGAAAAGTTGGAATATTTTGAGTCATATTCAAATTTCGAATGGGTCAAACAACTTGATCGTCAATCAACAATCTCTAAAGTTTCTCAAGCATCATTTATGTTGTCATTAAGACAAGATGTATATGATACGAGTAATGAAATATCTACTAAGTTATTGGAAGCTATGTCTGTAGGAACACTACCAATACTAAAAAAAACTGCTGCTAATATTAAGTTAATCGGTGTAGATTATCCTGGCTATGTTAATAGAATTAGTGAAATTAATGCAGTAACAGCAAATATTATTAGTCAGCCTAAGTTATATTTTTATTGGGCAAAAAAATTACAAGATATTGTGGGTAAATTTACATTTGAGTATACTTATAGTAGTAAGTTGTCAAGTTATTATGAGGTTAAAAAAATAACGAATAATCCTGTGTTAAAGCAAAAGAAAAAAATCTTGATTGCATCGCATGATAATAAGTTTTTTAATCGTGTGATTAGATTCTTGCAACAAGATTCAAATCTGGAAATTAAGTTTGATGATTGGACAACTACTTTACGCCATGATCCTAAAAAATCTAAAGAGTTATTGCAATGGGCTGATGTGATTCTTTGTGAGTGGGCGGTTGGTGCTGCTGTTTATTATAGTAATAATAAATTGGAGCATCAGAAACTGTTGGTCAGGTTGCATCGTTTTGAAATTACTACTTCTCAGCCTGGATTGATAGATTTTAATAATGTAGACAAGATTATTGTCGTTAGTGATTATATTAAAAAATATTGTGTTGAGAATTTCAAATGGGGGGAGGGTAAAATAGCAGTAATTCCACAATATGCAGATATTCAATTGTTTGATCGTCCAAAAGTGATGAATTATCAATTCAATTTAGGATTGCTAGGAATGGTGCCTACTCTTAAGGGCTTTGATAGAGCCTTAGATATTTTAGAGCAATTGAGAGCGCATGATCCAAGGTATACCTTATACATAAAATCAAAACATCCTTGGGAAATACCTTTTGTTTGGGTTAAACAGGAGGAAAAAGAATTTTATATTGCACAATATAAGCGAATTGAAGAAAGTGAACTTTTAAGAAATGGTGTTGTTTTCGATGAGTATGGTGCTGATGTGGCATCTTGGTTGAGAAAAATAGGCTGGATGTTATCGACTAGCACAATCGAAGGCTGCCATACGGCTATTGCTGAAGGGATGGCTGCAGGAGCTAAACCTTTGATATTTAACTGGCCTGGTGCGGAAACTGTATATAAGAATTCTGAAGTATTCGAAGATACAAATGCTGCAACTAGCTATGTAATAAATCATTCAGAATTTGAAAAAAATGAAATTGCGAATATCAAACAATATGCTAAAGACAATTTTGATTTAACTATTAGTCTTGAAGCTTATAATGATTTTATCTATAGTTCTACTGATAAACTAGGTGTCTAAATTGAGTACTTATTTAGTAACAGGTGCGGCAGGCTTTATAGGTTCACATATTTGTGAGGAGTTATTGAAGGATCGTAATAACTTAGTCATTGGTGTTGATAATTTCTATTCAGGAAATCAAGAAAATATAGATTTGCTGCTTTCAATCTCAGATAACTTTATCTTTTATAATGTTGATATCCGAAATTACTCAGAAATCTGTGAAATTATGCAGAAACATGAAATCAAGTATGTGTTTCATCAAGCAGCGATAGCATCAGTGCAGATGTCGGTTGATAATCCTATTCTAACAAATGATGTTAATATTGCAGGTTCTTTAAGTATTTTGGAAGCTGCTAGACAAAATAAGATTAAAAGGATTTTATTTGCTAGTAGTGCAGCTGTTTATGGCGATGAACCAACATTACCAAAAAATGAAAAATCACCTCTAAAACCGATCTCACCATATGGCCTAGAGAAGCTTGTTACTGAACAATATATGAGGCTTTATTCTGAACAATATGGTGTTGAGTGTGTGGCACTCCGTTACTTTAATGTATATGGTCCACGTCAAGACCCTAATAGTGAATATAGTGGTGTTATATCTATTTTTACAAATAGAATAAAATCGGGTTTACCAATTACTGTTTTTGGTGATGGTGAGCAATATCGTGATTTTATATATGTGAAAGATGTTGTTAAAACTAATGTCGAGTTAATGCATTCGAATTTATTGAAGACCGATTTTGAAGTTGTGTGTGTAGGAACAGGTTTGAAAACATCATTAAATAAATTGATTAGCGTACTGATTAAAGATCAGGATTATAGTGATTTAAATGTGCGTTATGAGTCCTTTAGAAGTGGTGATATTAATAAGTCAATTTGCGACAACTATTTTCTTAGAAGTTTGATTAATAATTTTAATTTTAATGAAATAGAAAATACAGTTTTGTCGGGAGGGATTTAATGTCTGGTTTTATGTATATTCAGTAAGAATTTATTGAAAATCACTCTTTAAGAGCTGAAATTTTTTCTGGTAGTGCCTAAATTAATTTTAGGCACTTTTTTATGATGCAGCACAAGTAAGTGCAGTTTGGCTTTACTATTGAAAAGACTTTTAATACTTGAGTGATAATCGTATTTTGGTTACGGCGCACATCCAGGGGTGAGTGACGAACCAAACTGCATCGATGAGTATCATGCGATAAGCCCTTAAATAAAGAGGCTTAAGTTAGTAACTGACTCAATAGGCCATTCAAGCACAACTTTTATTACTGTCATAGTAATAAGGTTTAAATGCGGACAAAGCGGATGCTAACAATTGTCTGTAAGTATTATTTTTAAAGGCATCAGGAGTTCAGTCTCGCTAATTAGTACTGTATCAATTTTGCTTTAGTTAAATATAAACTTAGCGAATCAGACATTAAGACTTATTGCTATATTGTAGTAGGTCTTATTACAAGAAAATTAGGCAAAGGGTAATTAATATGAAGATCAACTCTATAACATTTGGCTTTTGTGCGATAATTTTTCTTCTATGTGGTGATACCGCTTTTGCTGAGACCCCAAGGATTGAAAATCCGTCTGGGTGTGCAAGCAAGATAGGAAATGGAGGGAATTATTACTCTGTAGCCACTGGTAGGCTGTCAGGTAAGTGTCAAGGCTCCGGACTTACCCCATCACTAAATGGTGATGTAATAGTTTTTTCAGCTCCTAGTACTGAAAGCCAGTTAATTAAACTCAGTAAAAATACAAACGATAGATCAGAACTAGCATTTAGCCGCAATCTTATTCAATACAATAAAGATTATATATTTGATTTCAAGGTTCAAGTAGATCCTAATTCAAGTGTTACAGATAATTTTTTTTATTTAATGCAAATATGGCAGAGCCCAGAATACTCGCCGATTTTTGGATTAAGAATCGATAGGGGCACACAGGCTGTAGGTGCTTTCGTTATTCGAAATAAGGAAAACCATATCGCAGGAAAAAGACTCGTTCGTGTTGAAATGAGCTCGAAGTTGAAAAATTATCGTATCTATATGAATTTCGGAAAAAATCTGAATAGCCACATAAGAATTTATGAAGACTCAAGGCTGATTTCTGATTGGTCGGGGGATGTAGGGTATTTAAGTGAAAAAAGTGGCAACAGAAATAACTCACTTATTTTAAAATTTGGTTTGTATAAGGGCCCTGAACCTAGCAAAAATTTTAAAATCTATTTTAAAGATGTAACTTTAACTGAAGAAAGTTAAAAATTTTAGAACTTAAACCATCATCACTGTCATCTATTTTGAAATCGTTAGAAGAGGTTTTTTAAACATCTATGCCATCTAAAGAGTGTTTTGACCCTTAATCCAGGCCAAACTACTAATATAGATTAACTTTTAAATAGTAAATATTTATCGTAAAATTTTAATTTTAGATAAAATATTTTAATTAACAGGTTAAACTTATTGCAATATTCATCTGAATGTTTAGTGATTAACATTCTAGTTGAATTGAAAAAGTTTTAATTTTTTTGGAAACTAAGTCATGATTAAACGTAATATTCGGCTAAAGGAAGTTGGGGTAAATGTCAATAGAGTTTGTGAGCCTTCGGTCGAATACCTAAAGAACTGCCCAAAACTTAATAAAGACGAAAGTTATTACTTATCTACTGATGGGGAGGGCAACCAATTTAGTGTAATCGGAAATAAATCCAATAGAGAGATTTTTTTACTTGGGGCATCAACAGTTGAGTCGATGTACATTAAGCACAGCATGAGACCACACTCAGTTCTAGAAAAAATACTTCTAGAAAATGGTTGTGATTACGAGGTGAAAAACCTAGGCGCATCGGGCACACAGGTTTTAAATATTATCAATCAGATAATAAATAAGCTAAGCCAAAAGCAAGGTGCATTAGTAATCATTACCTTGCCATCTAATGATTTCGGCCCCCTTAGATATAAACAAGGATATTTTTCTACTCATTTGCATCACGCAACTGTTTTACCAGCCAAAGATTTAAAGGTAGAAAAAAATAGTAACTTGGATCTGAATCTGTATACTAGAAATTTAGGTTTAATAAAAGCTATATGTGAACAGTTGGAACTAAATTTAATATTCACATCTATTTGCTACACAACATCTGTTGATGACTTAAAGATACTAAATAATTTAGCAAGAGAGTTCTGTATAGATAAAAATATACCTTTCTTGGATCTTGAGGAAGAGTTTTCAAAAAATCAAGATTTTTTTTATGACAAGTTACACTTTTTACCTAAAGGTTCTCAATTTTATGCATCTAAAATTTTTGATTTTATCAAGAGTGATTTGATAATTGATAGCAAAAAAAAATTAGAAATATATGACTTTAAATATGAAGGAAGTTTGAGTGACAGTATTATATGGAGTGAGGTATTTGATGTATCCTCACAAAGCGAAGTTAAGTTAATAATAGATTTTGATCATATTGTTGATTCAAATAATCCTGCATTAATTACAGTGGATTACCATTGCAAGCCAATTAAAGCCAGCTTAACAAAATCGCCTAATGATGAGATAGGATATTATAAATATGTCAGCGGTATTAAGGGCAGGAGGATTGAAGAAGTTTATGATATTACAGTTCCCGTAAATTGTACAAAAATTAAAATTGGACTTAGGGCTTGGGGGCGCAAAGGGATTGTGGTGCACAATGCTGAAGTAATAGTTCTATCTCATTAATTTTTTGATTTTTAGGCTTTAAAACTCGGCCATTAATAAAGTATTTAAGTAAGTTCCTGCGAGAGCACTTGAGATTTGAATCCAGTGTTTTATTGTGGATTGAATTGTGACCGTAGAGTTTTATTTAGCCATTTCTATTAAATTGGTTGGTAGTAGGATTTTTTTTAAATATTAAAACCACTTCCGCCTAAACAAATGCCCAGGAATTTCTGCCCATAAAGCAGAATATTCACTGGGTATTTTTTTATGCTGGCTGAGTAGAGTAAAGAATTCAGACAGTAATTCAAGTGGATTGCTTTGATATTCAGATATAGTATTTTGCTCTAACTCGACCATTTTTTGCTTAAAGCGAGTTTGATTTTTCGCTCTGAGTTGGTAGTAATTCTCTTGTTTATCTTTACCATGATAGTCATGCACAAAATACAACTGACCCAGCAGTTGCTGTAGCTGGGCTTGTGCAAGCATGGCTCTAAAACCAGTGGCCATCAGCGGTGCCATATAAGGTTCATCGATATGCAGCTTCGGTTGGGGGCTAATCAGTTGCTTATGTAAAAACAATCGGATCATAAAGTCAAAGTCCTCATATCCATGACCGACATAGAGTGGGTCGAAGCCTTTGATCTCATTCACAGATTTCATATCACAAATAATGATTGAGGAGGGGAATGCCAGATGCAAGATCCACTCTCGTTTGAACTGATAATAATAATCCCTAAAATCAGTCACAGGTACTCGACCTAACTTTTTACTGCCGCGTGCACTGAGATATAAACATGGATACATACACATCTGATGCGGACTTTGACATACCTCACTCAAGGCTTGCTGGATCTGAGTAAGTTCAGGGTAAATATCCACATCCAAAAACATCACATAAGTCGTGGTGACTTGAGCTAATGCAACATTTCGAAGTTTCGCCAGATGTGACTCAGATTGATCAACCGCAGCGATGCGAACGTGTGAATAAGCTGAAAGTGCTTTACTCAACTTAGTGAACCATCGTGCAGGTTGAACTGAACATCCAAAAATCAGTTTGATCCCCGTGCCATCAAATCGCCGCGCAAGACCTAACGCTCGGCTGTAAATCTCTTTGCTACGACGACTCAAATCGATCGGAACGATGATGCTTAAATCGATATTTGTTGGCGCATGCGGATTCATGGAGACCTATTTATTCAGGGTGAGATAAGGGTGATCAATCTGGCAATGTTGTAACATATTTTTTAGCCAAGTACGCACGGTGTAGTGTTGAAAAACATGCTCACGTGCGGTATTTACTTTTTCAATCTGATCAGCAGTATAGCCATACTGTAATTGTTCAAATAATGCATCCGCCTGGTCGCTATGGCTGATGGTCTCACACATATCAGGGAAATGCTGTTCAATCGCAAGGCTGGGATTGCTAATCGCAAGACGGTTACAGGCCATAATCTCGATTAATCGGCGCGAATACATGGTCGGTGAACTGGTCACGGTGTTTACATTGAGTGCTTGTTGGTGCTGATGATAATAGGCTGCAGTCTTGCTGTATTCCACCGCATTGCAATAATCAATATTATCGATCACTGGAAATTTATAATGTTCTTGAGTCCTGGCCAAATGCGCATGTCGATCAACGATGGTCAGACCATAGGGCGCTGCGGCTTTAAAGCACATATCCTGCCACTGCTGACGTTCACTATGCATATGCCGCATATAGCTACCAATAAAGATGCTAGAGTGATCGACTATATGTTCTAAAGGCGATGGAAAATGGATCTTGGGCTGAAATGGAAAACTCAATGCCGCCACTTGCGCATCAGGACAGAGCTGTTGATAGCGTTCTACAATCGAAGCATCGGTCGTAAAGATATAGTCAAATAACTTGGCACTATCGATAAATTGTTCAAAATGAAATGGATCTTCTTTGTTCCAAAAGATTGTTGGTATTTTTTTGTCTTTGGCCCACTGCACCAATTTGGCAAGTTTGTGATTATTTCGCTCTTGATGATCTGGGTAAGAGGCAACACGATGCCGCCATTTATTCTGTTGGCCTAACCAAGCAGATTCAACCAACAAAAAATCATAATGTTTGTAGAATAAGGGCAAAAAATTTGGATTGGCATGTTCCAGCGTGATATTCGGTTCATAGGCCAGCATTTGCGAACTAAACGGATCCAATACACATAATATATTCAATTTGCTTGCTGCTTGAGTCCCGAAATAAAACCCCATAGATTCTGTCTCTTGTCCTACAGAATAGTTTGACTATTCAAAAGTTTAGTGATTGGCCGCGATATATCCTGATACAAATAAAGTGGTTTATTTGTTGTAAGATAACTGTAATTATCTCACATTCAAGTAATTAAGTCATTGTTTTAGTGCTAATAATCAAACTTCTCACTGTAAATTAAAAAAGTGTGATTAAGTCGATGGCTTAAAAAAAACTGATTGATCTTTATCGTTTAATTAAACTTTATAGTCAAAACGATTGATTTTTTTTATTTCCCTCATTATTTAAATTACATTTTATTACTTTGCTATGTCTAACAATTCTCCTGAGCGTAAATGATTTTTTAAAATTTCACCATCCATGGCGAGGATACAATTGTAATTTCGATACACGATATTTGTATTATCCATGCATTAAATTAATTAATTTTCTAACAATACACCCACTGCGCTTAGAGATTGCGCTTCACTAGGTTTGCAAGGTCCTTATTTTTTCACACCGACTCTTTTACATCGGCCGATTTTTACATAGTTTGGCCCCAGCTTTAATGATCGGATCTAAAGAACGTTTGTATTCACCCATGCTTCCTTTAATGTTCTGGGTGATATTGAGTATCGAAGGGAAATCATTCATGGCCAGACCGTTGACCGCATAATCTTTGCCTGCAGTCCGAAAGATGATTTTTCCTGTTTCCTCGCAACGCAGTACACCTTCATCGACCAACAGTGGCCATTCCTCACCGATTTCCGCTTGGGTGATGGGGCGCTCTGGTCTTGGAGCGCATGCGATAAGGAACAGGATGCTGAAGCAGAGTATGTTTTTCATAAAAAATCTCTGAATGATTGGTTTTATGCGTCTATATTGCTGAGCCTGCACCAGACTCAAACTTATTGCTTTGTGCTGCTTAACATTCAGGCACTCCAACTACATTAGGTCGATCGAAAGAGACTGCGATGAATTTTGTTAGATCTGTGCTGAAGTGGACTTAATCAACTGATCGTTTCAAACAGAGTTTGGTTCCTGCTTGTAGGATCGGTTGTGTTGATTTTTTATTTTCGCTGCCAGCAGGCTCACTTTGGGTAATTTGTAATATAGACGGGTAGAGGTCGGTTGGCGCGCCATTGACGATATAATCGCGCCCCGCTGTTCTTAACAGGACGTTGCCATTGGGGTCACAGCGTAAAGTACCAGAGTCAACGCTAAAGGGCCAACTCTCGCCATAAGCTTCTTTAGACAGGGTTTGGCTGGGTTTGTCACTACATCCCAGCAGCAGGAGCGATATGAGTATTTTTTTCATGATGAGACTCACTCTATAATCTTGTATCACACCAATATAGTGACTATCTCAATTTTGAAATGGGGGCTGGTCTAAAGTTGATACGCCGACTGTGCGCTAAGTGGGATATAAGCGATTTAAATTTTGCAACAAGGTTTGTACGTGTAATTATTTTACTTCATGCTGCAGTGTCACATAAGTTATAGCACTTAAGGCTGCTGACTTAAGCGCTGACATTACGTGATTAAGAAGCCATCTTTAAGGTCACTACACCAGCGACGATGAGCAGGACGCCGATATAGCGCATGAGGGAACTCGGATCACCGTAAAACAAGATGCCCACAGTAAATGCACCTACAGCGCCAATGCTGGTCCATACGGCATAGGCAGTGCCCATGGGGATTTCACGTTGAGCCAAATATAAAAATGCACCACTGGCGGTGATAAAAAATAATGCAGCGATTATACCAATGATTCGCGTATCGGGGTTCTGAGCATATTTAAGCCCGAGCGGCCAACCAATTTCTAATAGTCCAGCAATAATTAGATATACCCAAGCCATATTTTTCTCCAATGGGGATTAAAGTAATTTTGGTTTTGTAAGGTGGTTTAGTGTTTTATATAGGACTTTACTTTAAATAATTTTAGTGTGAACAATATTGTTTTTTTGTAGACTTAATCCGTGGGGCGTTAAATTTTAGGCAAACAAAAAGCCCATAAAGGGCTTTTTCATTTCAATGCAGATTAGTTAGCAGCTAAAGCTTTAACTTGTGCATTTAAACGGCTCTTATGACGAGCTGCTTTGTTTTTATGGATAATACCTTTATCAGCCATACGATCGATTACAGGAACCGCTTTTTTGTAGGCTTCAGTAGCAACAGCATAGTCACCAGCAGTGATTGCAGCGATTGTACGTTTGATATAAGTACGAACCATAGAACGCAAGCTTGCGTTGTGTTTGCGTGCTTTCGTATTTTGACGAGCACGTTTTTTAGCTTGAGCAGAGTTTGCCACTCGTGCACTCCTTGAAATAGATGGGTCTGGGCGGGCTGAAACTGCATCTGAAAACCATATCAGAACAACTATCACCAGCCCGTAAACAAGTGCCATATTGTGATTAAACAATGCAGTGAAGTCAAGTCTTGTGATGCTTTCGCTGCAATTTAGAAGCAGAAAATATTGAAAGAAAACGTTAGATTAGTGCTAAGTAATGGAGAATGCTTAAAAAATGACTCAAATTATCCAACAAGCAATTGTGATCGGTGGCACAGGTTTAGTGGGCAGAAACCTGATCACTCAGCTAAATCAGTGCAGTAGTTGTGAAAAAATCACTGCAATTGTGCGCCATTATGAAGATAGCTTGGCAAGTTTAGCCAAAGTCGAGCAAATCATCTGCGCCGACTTTTCCACTTTGACAGCGCTACAGGTGCAGGGCCATAGCCATGCTTTTAGTTGTCTGGGCAGTACCATCGCCAAGGCGGGGAGTCAGGCGGCATTTTATCAGATTGATTTTGAATTGAATGCGCATTTTGCTGCCTTGTTTCAAGGCAGCGCCACAGATTATCTTTTGGTCAGTGCCATGGGCGCTGATCCGAAGTCGCGGTTTTTCTACAATCGGGTCAAGGGCGAACTCGAACAGAGGATCAAAACCCTCGACTTGGCCCAAGTGTCGATTATCCGACCTTCACTGTTATTGGGTGAGCGCAGTGAGCAACGCCGCATGGAACAATGGGGGCAACAAGCCTTTAGTGGCTTGGGCAAGCTATTACCGGCAAAATTCCGCTACAAGCCGGTGACGGGCGAGCAGGTGGCCTCGACTTTAGTGTCAGTGGCCCAATCGCAAATAGAAAAATTTCAAATATATGATAATTTAGCTATTCAAGCGCATTGATATCGCAGCAAATAACATTTTATTTATTTTTGGGAAAATGATGATGACTTCAGCTCCATTTGTAACCTGTGACTTACTTGATGATCACCCTGATCTCGATATACAAACCTTGATTCCATCTATGGATGGCAAATTCTTTCAAAGTTATGGTGCACGTAAAAGCTTTGCTGGACAGATCGTGACCGTAAAATGTTTTGAAGATAATTCTAGAGTTAAAGAGTTGTTGGCCACAGATGGGACAGGCAAAGTCTTGGTGGTGGATGGTGGTGCCTCGATGCGCTGCGCACTGATGGGCGATATGATCGCGGAGTCTGCAGTCAAGCAGCATTGGAATGGGGTGGTGATTTATGGCTGTGTACGTGATGTCGATGCCATCGCAGCCTTAGATCTAGGGGTGCATGCATTGGCCGCCATACCGCGAAAAAGTAATCGTCAAGGCATAGGCGAAGTGGATATAAGTTTATATTTTGGTGGGGTGAATTTTAATTCGGGCGACTACCTCTATGCCGATAATAATGGCATTGTGGTTTCCAAAGTAAAACTGCTCGACTAAACCTAGATTTTCATCATTCTGATAAGGAAAAACCCATGCTGCATCATCAAATTAAAGTCGCGCAAGCATTGGCCTCAGCATTGACAGCGGGTGGACGTGGCATGTTGGGAACAGCATTTCCCAAACAGCCAGCACAAGCACTGAAATTGTATGAGTTTGAGGGGTCGCCATTTTGTCGTCGTGTCCGTGAAGTGATGACCTTGCTCAATTTGGATTATGAGGTTTATCCCTGTCCCAAAGGTGGCAAACATTATCGCAAAGTGGTTAAGCAAATGGGCGGGCGCATGCAGTTCCCATTTCTGATTGATGAAAACACTGGGGACACACTCTATGAGTCGCAGCAGATCGTCAATCATTTGTTTAAGCACTATTCTGCAACTGGACAAACACCAAAGTCTTATCAGCATTATCCAAAAATTCCTTATGCTGCATTTGCAGGGACTTTGCTCAACGGCGCACGTGGGGTCTGGATCAATAAAAAGATCCTCGATCGTGAGCCACCAGCGCAATTGATCGAGCTATGGGGCTTTGAAGCCAGTCCCTATACTCGTGTGGTGCGCGGGGTATTAACCGAACTGGAATTACCATTTAAATTTCATAATGTCGCCAAAGAGCGTTGGCAAGACCAAGGCCCCGCAGCATTGCGTTTAAAGCCGGGGCAATATACCGCGCTTGCTGGTGGTAAACGTGAACAGTTGGTCAATGTAATGGGGCGTCATGCCCAAGATATCCAAGTGCCTTATATGGTCGATCCCAATACAGGGGTGCAAATGTTTGAGTCTGCCGATATTGTTCGCTACCTAGAGCAACAGTATGGGGCTTAATTGCATCAGTTGATTGTTGGGGCTGCTTTTATTGATACAACAATGCCAAACGCTTTAATTGCACTATTTTGATGATTGATCTCAAAGCAGTGTAGCGTTTGGCATTTTTAATGCTTGGTTTTTTAAATCTAAACGGGGTTCAGATTATTGACCGGTATAACCTTTCAAGAAAGTTAAATAGGCTGAAGATTGTTTACCGTCCGCAGTCAATAGAGCACGGTCGATACTGCCTTGGTCTGTTTTTAGTTCAACATGAATTTCTTTGGCGCTACGGAATGAGTTTAAAAAACTCACAGGGACATTAATCGAGTTTGCAGAGGTTTTGATCCCATTTTCTGCGCTGACGTATTCAGTCGGTTGAATGGTCGAATACACATACGGTTGACCATCAATAATAAAGTTCATTTGTTTAATGTCAAATTGCTGTGGATTATTGATCTCAGCAGTGATTTTAAAGCCATTACGTTTTTCATCGACCCAACGCATGGCCAATTCTGGGCATACTTCATTGGCTTCACAAATTAATGGTCCTTTGGTGACCACTCTTTCAGGATAAGAACCAGCACAAGCTGTTAACAATGCGAGAGAGGAGATCAATGCCAATTTAATTTTCATATATTACCTACGCTTTAAGATTGTTATGACTAAATTCTAAATACGCTCAATTTAACGGTTTATACCCGAAAAAGGAATACTCGAAAGCTTATTTACTGCGACAAACTACAATAATGACGCATTTAAAGCCAAATCAGATCAACTGCTGATCTTGAGGATGACTTGCTTATATTATCGCTGGCAGTAAGATAATCGCGATCAAGATCGCATAGAGTACCCATTTATAAATATAATATTTGGTGCGATTTTCTGCCTTAATTTCTCGCCCTTTGGCATGGATTGCATAGAAGTATTTAAACACTTTATTGATACCCCCGGTACGATCTTGTGCATCGTTGGGTGAACTGGCACCTGACATGAAGTTTAAACCGAACCAATGATTGATTGATTGCGCCCATTTCCATTTCATCGGGCGTTCAATATCGCAAAATAATATAATACGGGTCTGTGCCGAATGATTCTGTGCCCAATGTACATAGGTTTCATCAAACAGGGTCGCTTCACCATCGCGCCAGCTATAACGCTCTTGATCCACCTCGATAAAGCAATCATCACTATTCGGTGTCATCAGACCCAAGTGATAACGGATGGAACCTGCATAAGGATCACGGTGTTTACCCAAATAGCTTCCTGAAGGTAATTCAGCAAACATGGCGGCTTTTACACTGGGGATTTTTTCTAATAATGCGACAGTTTGTGGACAAAGTTGTTGTGCGGACGGATGACTGTCTTGGTACCATTTTAAATAAAAGCGCTTCCAGCCACGTTTAAAAAAGGTATTAAAGCCAGCATCATTATTACTTTCAGCAGCCTTGATTTGATTTTGCAGTTGCATGGCTTCATCACGAATGATTTCCCAGTTTTCTTGTAGGGGTTTTAATTCTGGAAATTCATCTATTTTAAAATAAGCGCTATTGGGCAGTTTAGAAAACCCAGTCATAAAAATATTCACTGGGCCTAAAAATGTCGAATGATCAAACAACTGGCGGGAAATTTTTAATCGTTCTTTTCCACGGTAGTGGGCGTATAAAAGGCTGATCACAAAGATCAAAATAATCATCAATGCATACATGTGGTTTTTTAAAAATATAGACATAAAGATGAGTCAAATTTTAACCTATGCTACAGTTTGAATTTAAGTGCTCACTGAACTTATATTGTAAAATTTTTGTATATGTTTAAGTCGCATAATCTGATTTAAACCCATTGATATTGAGATACAGCCAAGGCTGTAAAGACAATCGTTGCTACATTCGCAGTGCGGTAGTATTTTTTGAAGTGTAATGCATTAAAGTGGGTTTGAATTTTCTGGGCTGAAACAAGCTATTTTGAGCAGCCTTTGATTCATTTAATCTTCAGTCTCGATTGGAGATTTAGTAAGCAATAAATCGGATTTGGCACTGTACTGTATCTGAAAAGCTGATATAACTAAAAATAAAGCTTCATCGTATAGGGTCGAACATATGAAAACCACAGTGAAATATATTGTGTTGAAGAGTAAGGAATACCAACTTGGAACCCCTTTATTTGAAGAGAGCATTGAGGCCGATAAAGATTATTTTGATCAAATCCCCAATGTGATCCATTATCAGCAGCATGATTTTAAGGTGCAGTCCAAAGAGTTGTACCGCAAACACATCGTAGATGAAATCGAACAAAGCCAAAGTATTATTATTAAGCTGATTGCGACAGCATAGTCATGCGGGTTTAAGTTTAGGCGCAATAAACCAATAACCTAAAATTTGGATTATTGCGTGTAACATCTCATTTTTTGCAAATCTATGTTTTAATAGCGGCATTGGTTTTTTAACTTTGGTGCCGTGTTTTTAAATCCTCAAAATTTGGTTATACCGACCTTAGTGCGTGATTATCCTGAATGGCATCATGCTCGTTGTCACTATGCGCTGTGGTATATCGAAATCGATCAACCTGAATTAATTGCATATTTGGATCAGTTGCGTCTGCATTTTGCGGATTTACTGCTCCAACCCAATCAGCGTCAGTATCATATCAGTGTTTATGTTTGTGGTTTTCTGACTGAACTCGCACCTCGTTTTAATGATGACTTTCATCCTCGCCAAATGCAGCAGCAAATACAGTATCTCCATCAGCATATACAACAGCGCTCATTGGGTAGTTTTCAATTAAAGCTCACCCAATTGAACAGCTTTGATAGTGCGTTGATCGTGGAACTGCTTGATCCAGTGCAGTGCTTGGGGCAAATTCGTCAGGGGATGGCGCTCTATGCAAATGAAATCGCTGCGTTACAGTATTGCCCTCATATCACCTTAGGTTTATATCGTGAAGCCTATGCCGCAGAGAAGATCTATGCACGTATGCAATCGATACTACAGCGCCCATTTGAGATCACTGTTGATCAACTCAAGTTTGGTTATTATCAAGCACAACAATTACAAGGGCCACTTTATGCCCAGTACAGTGTGCATCTAGATCAGGATCAAGCATGTTGCAATTAATATTGGGCGGTGCACGCTCAGGAAAAAGTCGTTTGGCTGAACAACGTGCTGCGGCGCTGGAGATTCCGGTGATTTATGTCGCCACTGCACAAGCCCATGATGCTGAGATGCAAGCGCGTATTGCACATCATCAGCAACATCGGCCTGCGGATTGGCACAGTGTAGAACAACCATTGGCTCTGGCAGCAAGCTTAATGGCTTTGGATCGACCTGATCAAGTGATCTTGGTCGATTGCCTGACCTTATGGATGAGCAACTTATTGCTGCACGATGATCCGCAGTTGCAACAGCGTGAATGTGAACAGTTATTGGCATGTCTACCGCAATTGGCATCGCATGTCATCTTGGTGAGTAATGAAACGGGTTTAGGCGTAGTGCCGATGGGCCAGTTGAGTCGGCGTTTTGTCGATGAATCTGGACGCCTGCATCAGCAACTGGGTCAATTGGCCGATAATGTGGTGTTTTGTGTGGCGGGTTTCGCCATGAATTTAAAAGGAGCATAACCGTGCAGTGGTTTTCACAAGTCTGTAAACAACCGAACTTGGCAACACAACAACATGCACAGGCGCGTCAACTGCAATTGACCAAGCCGACCGGCTCTTTGGCTGACTTGGAACAAGTTGCAGTTCAATTGGCAGCATTACAACATCAACAACGCCCTGAGGTCGATCGACCATGGATCTGTATTTTTGCAGGTGATCACGGCGTCGTCGCAGAAAATATCTCAGCCTATCCGCAAGTGGTTACTCGGCAAATGCTGCAAAACTTCGCCGCAGGGGGCGCATGTATCAGTGTGATTGCCAAAGAATATGCTGCTCATTTAAGCGTAATCGATTGTGGTACGGTCGGGGATGCTTATGAATACGCGGGTGTGGAACGACATTGTGTACGCGCAGGTACGGCCAACTTTAGCCTACAAGCGGCCATGACCCACGCTGAAACTTTGGCTGCAATGCAGTTGGGGCGCGACAGTGTTGAGCAAGCGCAGGCACAGGGCGCGTCTATTTATATCGCGGGTGAGATGGGCATTGGCAATACCTGTTCTGCAGCAGCCATTGCTTGTTTGTTATTAGATGCACCAGCAGTTCAGATTACTGGTGTAGGGACTGGCATCGATGCTGAACGTTTAAAGCATAAGATTCATATCATTGATAAATCCATAAAACTCCACCAAGCTGCGGTAGGCCATGATGCATTCAAGATTTTGGCTGCGGTCGGCGGCTTAGAGATTGCAGCCATGACCGGGGCCTATATCCGCTGTGCGCAATTGGGCTTAGCAATGGTGATCGATGGCTTTATCAGTACCGCTGCCGCATTGCTGGCGACACGCATCAACCCAGAAGTAAGAGCATGGATGATTTTTGGTCATCAATCGGCTGAGGTTGGTCATCGCTATCTGCTTGAAGCACTGGATGCCGCACCGTTGCTCAAGCTCAATCTTAGATTGGGTGAAGGCAGTGGTGCTGGGGCCGCATTGGGATTAATTCGTTTGGCTTGCCGCTTGCACAATGAGATGGCGACCTTTGATGAAGCTGCGGTGGCAGCCGATAAAATCTAATCTATGCCTTGATGTTATGTTTGAAGTTTTGCTGAAGCTTCGTTGCAGCCTGGTTATTGAAGCTTCGTTAAAGCCTGGTTGTTAAAGCTTCGCTATTGGAGCATTGCTGTAGAAGTATTGTTAAAGTCTCGCTTTAAGAATACTTAAAAAAATCTTATAAACCATGTGTTTAAATGGTATGCACACTCAAGAATGAAGGGGGAGATAGGCCAGTGAAGTTGCAGATAGACGTGCTTCGGCATGGTGAAAGTGAGCTTTCAGCCATGTTGCGGGGTTCAACCGATGATGCCTTGACCGCCGTGGGTTGGTCGCAGATGGCACAGACCACGGCACACAGCATCCAACAGCAGGGGCCGTGGCAGGCCATATTTAGCTCGCCACTGCAACGTTGTCGGCTATTTGCAACTTCGATTGCTGAGCAGTATCAACTCCCGATCTATCTCGATCCAAATTTAGCCGAAATACATTTTGGCGATTGGGAAGGGCGTTCGACCCAAGCAATTTATGATTCTAGTCCTGAATTATTAAGTCAATTTTGGCAGCAACCCAGTGCATATACCCCACCCAATGCAGAACCTTTTTTGCAGTTTCATCAACGAGTGCTTCAAGCCATGGCGCAGATCGAACAACAGATGCAAGCTGAACAACTGAAGCGGGTCTTGGTGGTTAGTCATGGTGGCGTGATTAAGTTATTAAAAACCATTGCCTTAGAACTTCCGCTGGACAGTGTATTGTCACAAACTGCAGCCTTGGGGCAGATCCATCATTTTGAATATACGGCCAACCGCGCACTGCAGTATTGTGAGCAGCCGAGATGATGCCATTCTTGATTGCTTTACAATTTTTGACTGTGATCCCAATACAATTAAAACGGATGCCGACCGCCAAAGAAAATGGCTGTTCGTTGATGTTTTATCCTGTGGTTGGTGCACTGATCGGCGCTTTACTTTACGCAGTCGCTTTGCTGTTGCTGCCTTTACCCAACGTACTCTCGGCGACCTTGATACTGGCGCTGTGGATTGGATTAACAGGCGGTTTACATTTGGATGGTTTGGCCGATACGGCTGATGCTTGGGTGGGTGGCTATGGTGATCGGCAACGCACTTTAGAAATTATGAAAGACCCAGCCTGTGGACCGATCGGGGTGCTATCTTTGCTGGTGATCTGCTGGATTAAATGGTCTGCCTTGTATGTACTTTTGACCCAGCAACATTATATGGCCCTGATTTTATTTCCAATCATTGGACGGCTTGCGCCGATGTTACTGTTGGTGAGTTGCAGCTATGTGCGTGAAAAAGGGCTTGGTGCGCCAATCTCAGCCACATTGCATGAGGCTGGCGTGGTGTTGATCCTATTAATGTGTACGGCAAGTACTTTGTTTTGGGATTGGTCTGGGGTATTTAGTTTAGCCATCGCCTTACTCACCGTGGTGCTGATGCGACGTGCGTTCATCTCTCGTCTCGGTGGCGTGACCGGCGATACGCTGGGCGCAAGTGTCGAGATTACTGAAGCTGTCGCCTTACTCGGCTTTGTGTGTTTACTGTTTTATATTTGATTAGCTTAGAAGCTGAATGTCGGACGATCATCGATATTTATTCATCTTTAAGTAATTTTGCATACAGCTGACGATAGCTTGTGGCTGTTTGATCCAAACACTGTGTTGATTGCCTTTGATTTGCAGACTCAGGTCTAGCTGCTCCACTTGGGGATGGCTGAAATAACGACTCAGTGCTAAGGTCGTGCTCAGTGGTGCCCATTGATCTTGATGTAGATGGATGAACAATGCTGGATGATCGGATGCTGTTTCTGTTGCTACGATGTGTTGATAATGGCCTGTGAGTACGGTTTTGCACCAATCCTGCATTAAGGTTTTGGCTTCTTGATGACCAAATCCAATTTTCGCGCCCGGTAAATATCCATATTTCCACAACAAGGCTTTAAAACTTAAAACCGCGGTGAGTATATTTAATTTACCTTTCAGATCCCAGTTGGCCAAACCAATGTTGCCAGTCGCAACACCCACCACTTGAACTTGATGATTCAGGGCATAGAGTGTGGCCAAATGCCCACCTAGACTATGACCGAATAACAGTGGGGCTTGCTGCGAAGTTGAAGGTATTTGCGCGATCAATGCCGGGATAAAATCAGTCAATAGATCCGCATAACCATAATCAAATGTGGCTGAAACCAAAGGCTGATTGCGTCCACATCCCGGATAATCAGCAGCGATGACATTAAATCCTTGCGCGAGCAAACATTCAATCAAAGCTTGATATTTGCTGATGGGAACGCCAAGCGCAGGCAGTATGATCACATCCGGTTGTTGCTCAAGTGTTTTAGCGTCTGGATGCAGATAAAGATCGACGGGGATCTGAGTGCGGCCTTGAAAATCAATCAGCGATTGCGACACTTGCATGAGCGGCATATTTATTCTCCAAATCCATTGTTTTGTATCATCAGTGGTAATCCTAATTGACGTAACAAGGCACTGCGAGATTGAGGGTGGCGTTGTGCTTCTTGTTTGAGATAGCTTTTAAATGCTCGATTAAAGCCAGCACGCGGGTATTTATTTAAAACCTGTTGCGCATATTGCGGTGCAATATTTTTAAATCCAGTCCCCACCACATCGCAGGCGGTGGCTTGCTGCAACAAGATCACTTCATTACTCAAGCCTTGGTCATTTTCATCCAAGTGACCATTCATATGTAGGCAAATGGCATCGGCAATCTGATCGATCTTTGCTTGAGCAATATCATGGCGTTGGCACAGTTGTTCGGCTTTGAGTGCACTGGCATAACTAAAGCAGTGGCAGGGCTGTGCCGTTTCGGGGGTGAGCAAACCTAAGTCATGCATTAAACTGGCGATGATCAAGCTTTCATCATCAAAATGCCAAGCTTTGCTACGTGCAATTGCAATAGCCCAAAAATAACTACGCCAAGAATGCTGGATAATCGCAGCCGAACCACAGTGTTCGAGTTGCTCAATGGCTTCAATCACCACGGCGCTATCTGGAATCTTGATTTGGCTAAAATCGATGCGGCGTTCAGAGACTTGCGCTTTTAGAAAACGCTGTGCATAGGCAATCGATACCGGCATCAATACCTGCTGAATCATTTTAAGTTTTTCTTTGGCGGTCAACTTTCCTTGGCTGAGATTCATCCATTGACGTGATCCAATCATGGTCTCGGCACTCCTATGTGCGATCGTTTTAGAAAGACTGTTTGAATTTATTTAAAATGCTTTTTAGAGTAATTGCTCTAATTTATTATGCATATTTTTCGAACTGAGACAACTGACTTTATCGCTAACAATATAGATTTGAACCGCCCACTACAGTGTGGCAGTTGATTGATGGGAAATGCCTGCCGCTGGCATCAAAGTGAGGTCAGTGCTTGAGCAGCGTGCGTTAAAGTTTTTTAACTCAGCAAAACATAGTTGGCTGTATGATGTTGGATCAAGACAAAACAATAACAGTGAAATGGACCCAACCCTAATGCCAGTCAGTTCAGAAAAAACACAGTCAAAACCAGTTAAGTGATTGCTCTATGGCGACTTTTTTAGAATCCATCCCAACCTTCCTTTGCCAAAGGAAGCAGCGTTGCGTATCCGATTAAGAATTGATTTCAAAGGATGAGCGGTGCTCCCGCGCGATGAATAGTGAGGTAAAAGATGAGCAGTGCTACTGCGAAAGAGGAGTGATTTGCGGCATAAAAACTTAGATCAACACATGGTTTTTATGCAGATTTTGAGCAATAAAAAAAACTTAACTGACTGGCATTAACCCCAACCGTTCATATATTCAGATCAATTAAAAGGAACATAACAATGATCAATGTCGGTATCGTCATATTTGATGAAGTAGATGTATTGGATTTTGCTGGGCCTTTTGAGGTATTTGGCATCAGTCTAGATGCCAAATCACAGGCCTTATTTAATGTATTTACTGTGGCAGAGAAGCGTCATATCAAAGCGCAAAATGGCTTATTGATCCAAGCCAATTACTTGTTTTACCACCATCCAGAGATTGATGTATTGGTGATTGCAGGAGGATCAGCGGCCAAAGTCGTTGAATTGCATAACCCAGAGATGAAAAGGTGGCTCAATCAGGTTCAGCCCGATTGCCAGATCACCCTGAGCATTTCTACAGGAAGTTTTATCCTGGCGGAAATGGGATTGCTCAATGGCCGATCTGCAACCACGCATCATTTGGATATTGAGCGTATGACACTGGATTACCCACGGATTGAGGTGATCGATCAGGTTCAATATGTAGATCAAGGTCATATCATTAGTGCAGCAGGTGGGACATCGGCGCTCTATGCCTCTTTATATGTGGTAGCGAAACTGACTGAAAGCTCAGTCGCAGAAGCCACTGCGGGATATATGGCATTTGATTGGCGTGATGATCATGCGGATAAATAGCCTAAGCAATATAAACCTGAGAACACTCAAATCAATATTCGGTATATGAAAGTGGCGGCAGGACGCTGCCTGATTTAGCACTGGGTTACAGGGATGTAGCCTCAGTGAAAAAGAGGTTTTGCTTACTTTTTAAAAAGTGAGGCGTAACACACGGCCTGAGTATGGATATGCTCCGTATGACGCTGGGGGTAAGGATTGGTGGAAGAATTATGGCTTAAAACTGATCAATTCAGCCAAAAGAGCAAGCTTGTGATGAAACACCGTGAATGGGGGGTGAATTGTCGTTGAAAGTATCGCTATAATGCCTGTTGCTTAATAATAGAATTTTAGGAAACAATATGACCGTAGATGTCACTGGAACCCTTGCCCAAACTATACATCCAGCGTTTCAGTTGGTACGTCAACATCATGTTGAAGCCCTCGATATATCCGTCTCACAATATAAACATAAGGTTACTGGTGCGGTGCATTATCACCTCGCAACCGAGCATGATGAAAACGTATTTTTGGTGGCGTTCCGTACCCAACCGATGGATTCAAAGGGTGAAGCACATATCCTTGAACACACGGTACTGTGTGGCTCAGAAAAATTCCCTGTACGTGACCCATTCTTTTTAATGATCCGCCGTTCATTAAATACCTTTATGAATGCCTTTACCGCAGCGGATTGGACGGCATATCCTTTCGCGACCCAAAATAAAAAGGATTTCCAAAATCTGCTTGAAGTGTATATGGATGCCGCTTTTGCAGCTAATCTCAATCCACTCGACTTTGCCCAAGAAGGCATTCGGATTGAACTGGAAAATGATCAACCCGTGTATAAGGGCGTGGTATTTAATGAAATGAAAGGTGCAATGAGTGCGCCATCAGATCAACTTTATCACCAGTTGGCACATCACTTGTTCCCTAAAACCACTTATCACTACAACTCAGGTGGCGATCCTAAAGACATTCCAGACCTTAGTTACGATGAACTGTTGGCATTTTACCGTAGCCATTATCATCCAAGTAACGCCGTGTTCATGACCTTTGGTAATCAAAGTGCCTATGATCTACAAGAACAATTTGAACAACTGGCCTTGAATAAATTTAGCCAAGGTGAAACCTTACATTCGGTTGCTGAGCAACGCTTAGCAGCACCGATTGAAGTGACCGAGAGCTATGCTGTTGATGCTGAAGATCTCAAAGACAAAACCTATCACTTGTTGTCGTGGTTATTGCCGCAAGCCAGTGATATTAAATTACGTTTGGGTATGCGTCTGGTAGAAGGCATCTTGCTTGAAGACTCAGCTTCACCACTGCGTCACTATCTGGAAACCTGTGGTTATGCCCAATCGACTGGCCCAATTATGGGGGTCGATGACTCTAATTATGAAATGACCTTCTACTGCGGTATTCAGGGCTCTAATCCTGAACATGCAGCGACATTTAAACAAGGTGTGTTTAATATCTTGGAGCAAGTGGCAGCCAAACCCGTTGATGCCAAAATGGTCGATGCGATCTTGCATCAGATCGAATTACATCAACGTGAGATCAATGGTGATGGTACGCCTTATGGCCTGAGCTTGATTTTAAATGGTTTGAGCAGTGCGATTCATCACTGTGATCCAATCGATGTGTGGGATGTGGATGCAGCAATTGCACAGGTGAAACTTGAGTTACAAGATCCAATGTGGATTTCAAACTTGATTCAAACCCAGTTGTTGGATAACCCGCACCGCGTGCAATTGACCTTGGTGCCAGATGCCAACAAGTCCGCTGTAGAAGCGGCGGCAGAGGCAGAACGTCTGAGCCAAATTGGTGCAGCACTGACTGAAGCGGATAAAGACAAGATCAATCAACAAACGGCTGCGTTAAAACAACGCCAAGAAACGGTGGACGATCTCGATCTACTGCCTAAAGTCGGCTTGGAAGATATTCCAGCGGACTTGGCGATTGTGCAAGGTCAATTACGTGAAATCCTCTGTAATAACGTCGATACTGCACTCAATCTCTATCATGCAGGCACCAATGGGATTTACTACCAACAGGTGTTGATTGAACTGCCTGATGCCTTGGTACAGTCACCTTACTTTAATTTATTGCCGATCTTGGTCGGTGAAGTCGGTGCAGGTGAGTACGATTATCTGGAATTGCAACAACTGCAAACTGCGGTTAGTGGTGGTTTGGGCATGGGTGCGTCGCTGCGTAGTCAGGTCAATGATAAAGATCAAATCAGTGCTTGGTTGACCTTGACCACCAAGTCCTTAACCCAAAAGTTAGATGCGATTCAGATGTTGAAAACAGCATTTGAACAGATGCGCTTTGATGAAAAAGACCGCATTATCGAATTGCTACAACAACGTAAAACGCGCTGGGCTGCACGTATTTCAGGTGCAGGACATAGCTATGCGATGCAAATTGCATCTCGTGATATGAGTGCCTTGGCACGTCGTGATTTTCATAACACAGGACTAGGCGCATTAAATTGGCTCAGTGATTTGGTTGAACAGATCGAAAAAGATGATCAAGCCTATGATGCATTGATCAATGAACTTAAAATGTTGCATCGTGCCTTATTACAAGCACCTAAGCAGTTCTTGTTGGTCTGTGAAGAACAACAATCAGAGCAATTGATCGAAGAAATTCAAAAAGTCTGGTACAAACTTCAACTCGATCGCACAGCGGTCAAGGTGACGGAAGTCGAGCAAGTTGAGAGCCAAGCAGATCAAGCATGGTTGATCCAAGCCAATGTGCAGTTCTGTGCTTCTGCATATGCCGCCGTGGACGTGTCGCATGTAGATACGCCAGCCTTGATGGTGTTGGGTGGTTATTTACGTAATGGCTTCTTACACAGCGCTATCCGTGAAAAAGGCGGTGCCTATGGCGGTGGTGCGAGCTATGATGGCAATGCTTGTGCATTCCGTTTCTATAGTTATCGTGACCCGCGTTTGGCTGAAACCTTCAATGACTTTGAAGCCAGTATTGATTGGCTGATGAACACTGAGCAGCATGCGTATCAACTGGAAGAATCGATTCTGGGTCTGGTCTCAGGCATGGATAAACCGGGTTCTCCTGCGGGTGAAGCAATCAGTGCCTGTTATGCATTTTTGCACGGCAGAACGCCAGCGTTCAGAAAAGATTTGCGTGAACGCTTACTCCAAGTCTCGTTAGATGATATAAAGCGTGTTGCAAAACGCTATTTAATTGATCAAAAACCAGTACGTGCAGTCGTTGCTCCTGTGAGCAAAAAAGATACTTTGCTGCAACTGGGATTTGAGATCAAACAAGTCAAATAAAATCTAACGGAGAAGCATATGTCGTGCAATGCTTTTGAGCGCACTACATTAAACCTGAGTGTGTTTTCAATCCTCAGTTTTGGTGGGGCGTCTATAGCGCTGGCTGCAGAGACAGCGTCGATGAATCCAAGTAGTGCTCAAGCTTGTGCGGCATTGGAGTCCAATGCCGATCGCTTGGACTGTTATGACACGCTGTTTAAAGTACGCGAAGAACAGCGTGAAGTCTTGGTGTCAGAGCGTCAGGCGGCGAAAACCATTGAAGTCCCACTAAAAACAGAACCGCAAGGCATCAAAGCCACGATCACTGAAAAGATTGATTCACTGTTTGCAGTAGAAGGGCCAAGATTTGATCCCAATACTTCACTATTGGATAAACGTTGGGAACTGGGAGAGGGCAGTAAGTTAGGGACCTGGAATATCCGTTCACATCAACCAGTGTATTTATTACCCGTGTTCTGGACCAGTGATAAAAACTCCATGCCGAGCAGCCCGAATCCAGACAATACCGTGTCTTTGAATGATAAGCAGATCTTGAAATCGACCGAATCAAAGTTTCAGATTTCTTTAAAAACCAAAGCAGTGGAAAACCTGTTTGGTGACAATGGTGATGTATGGTTGGGCTACACTCAATCCTCTCGTTGGCAAGTTTATAATGCACATGAGTCACGGCCATTTCGTGAGACCAATTACGAGCCTGAAGCCAGTTTGATGTTTAGAACCAATTATGAAGTCTTGGGTCTGAATGGTCGCTTATTGGGGGTCACTTTTAATCACCAATCCAATGGTCGTTCCGATCCACTATCACGTAGTTGGAATCGGGTCATGTTCAATATTGGCTTTGAAAAAGACAATTTTGCAGTGATGCTACGTCCTTGGTATCGTATCGATGAAGATGCCAAAGACGATAATAATCCAGACATCAAAGACTATATGGGGCGTGGAGATTTAACCGCATTTTATCGTAAAGATGATCATGAATTTGCCCTGATGCTACGTCATTCATTAAAAGGTGGTGATCGTTCCAATGGTGCAGTGCAGTTTGATTGGTCATTCCCAATCACTGGTAAATTACGTGGTCATTTCCAATTGTTTGATGGCTACGGTGAAAGTTTGATTGATTATAACCATCGTGCAACCTATGCCGGACTGGGTATATCATTGATGAACTGGTATTAAAGCAACAAACTCTTATATTTTATTGCAAACGCCCAAGTCGATCTCGATCGACTTGGGCGTTATTTTTTGCATTGTTTAAAACCTGCAAAGTGCAATATTGCATTGTTGATCTAAGTGATTATTATTTTACATTTCTACTGCATATATTAACTGAATGCTGCTGAAATATTGCTAATGTTGAAAAGTGTTGGTTATTTAAGCGAGTGTTATGCAAACACTGTTGTATTTAAACATTAATCTTCCGCACTCATAGCGCGGCCTTCAAGCTGATTCAACTTAAGTTGGGTTTCAGTATTGAAGCGTTTGCGATTCTTTAAAGACCCTGATGACTTTAACAAACGAGGCAAAGACACTATGCATAATCTAAAAAAAATATTATCAGAGCTGCAAAATGTACAGGCTGATCCAGCAGTCAGTGTATTTATCAAAACGCACCGTACTTTTCCTGATAACCAGCAAGACAGTATTGCACTCAAAAACCAACTTAAACATTTAGAAGATCGGCTTGGGCATGAATATGATTCCAAAATCGCAGATCAAATCGTGTCAAAAATACGCTTAGCCACCGATGAGTTAGACCCGAATTATAATCTAGATAGTTTGGCGATCTTTGCAACTACAGATCAAGTCAAGGTCTTGAGATTGCCTTTTATAACCAATGAACGCATAACGATTGGCCAAAAATTTGAAACTCGGGATTTTCTACGTGAATTAAGCTATGCCGTAAATGCTTATGTGGTCGTGGTGACTCGAGAAATAGGCCGTTTAATTCAAATCAGTAATGATCAAGTTGTGTATGAATATACCGGTGAGCATGAAGATGCGCCCTTACCGCATGGTGCATTCCCGCTGCAAAATACCCATCTTTATACCACCAGTAGTAATGATCGCGCCGTAGCCTCAAATGAGGATAATTATTTAAAAGAATTTTTAAATCGTGTTGATAAAAATGTTCAGGTGATTAAAAATAGCACCGATCTTCCGCTGATTATCGTGGCAGATCGCCGCAATATCGGGTTCTATGAATCGGTTTGTGATCGTCCTCAAGATATTATTATCACGGTCGATAATGTCACCAACCTAGAACAAGGCAGTGCACAGCATATCGTGGATGGGATTCAAACCCAATTAGAACAATATCGCCAACAACGCGATATTTTAGCACTAGAGGCTTTAGATAAGAGTTATGGTCAGCCGTTAATCCGTACCGATCTGCAAGAGATTTATAAAGCGGCCTTTGAAGGTAATGCTGCAACTTTGTATGTACAACGAGGCTTTATGCTATCGGGACATATTGATGAGGATCAACAACGGCTTAGCTTAGAGGATCATGTAGAACCCAATCAAAGCAATGATGTGGTCAGTCAAGTGATTGATGTGGTCGATAAAAATGGTGGTGAAGTGGTATTTTTACCTGAGGCCTTATTAAAAGACAAAGCGCCAGTGGTGCTGGTGATGCGTTATTAATGTGCTGAGAAGATTCTGTTTCTGTTTTAATTAATTGGCTTGTTCAGTTTTGGCTCAATATATCATTTTGAGCCAAAACTGTAGCCATGTTGCAATCAACCAATCTGTATTTCGGTTGAAGGGTGGGTGAGGCGACTCTTCTTCGGTGTGGCGATCAGATAAGCCAAGGTTAGAGGGCCGAGTCGGCCTGCAAACATCAGTACACTCAAGACAAATAAACTTGCAGGTTGTAAATCACCAGTAATACCCCGTGATAATCCCACGGTGCATGCGGCTGAGATGGATTCAAATAATAAATCTAAAAAGCTTTTCTTCGGTTCTAAAACCAATAGGCTGAAAAACCCTAAAAATATAATAATGGCACTAATCGAGACCACGGCCATGGCTTTGAATGTGGTGTGCTGAGGAATCGAATAATTAAACACGGTGAGCTCATCACTACGCCGTAAAAACTTAATCACACTGAGCACCACGATAATAAAGGTCCCGACTTTTATACCGCCTGCAGTACTCAATGAACCGCCGCCAATAAACATCAGTAGCATGCTGACCAAGGCTGAGGCATTGGTCATGCTTCCTACATCGAGACTGTTAAAGCCAGAGGAGCGCGGTACTGTGGCATGGAACCAGGCATTAAAGGCTTGATCCCCGATTGACATAGGACCCAAGGTTAGCGGGTTATTGGCCTCCAATGCCCAGATCGCAGTAAACGCAAACAGATTTAATCCTGCGATGGTGCATAGGACCAATTTACTGTTGGGGGAAAGTTTTCTCCAACTCATCTTGCGTTTAAGATCCATCAATACCAAAAATCCGATTCCCCCAGTCATATACAACATACTGATGGTAAAGATCACCACATATTGACCTGAGAAACTCATTAAACTGTCGGCAAAGAGTGAGAAGCCACCATTATTAAATGCAGAGACACTATAAAAGGCGGCATAGAAAAAGGCTTGTTGAAAGCCATAATCTTCGATCCAAGCCATGGTGAGTATGATGGTACCAATACTCTCAAAAAATAATGAATAAAGAAAAACCCCTTTAACCGTAAATGACACTTTATATAAACTGGTTTGGCCAATGGTTTCTTGGGCCATGATTTGTTGTTTCAGTCCAATTTTGGGTGACAAGCTCATCACGGCCAATAGTGCAAAGGTCATAAAACCTAAACCACCGCATTGCAGCAGTAGCATAATCACCATTTTCCCAAACAAGGTATAGGCTTCACCAATATTGACTGCAGATAATCCGGTAATGGTGACAGCCGAAGTCGCGGTAAAAAATGCATTTAACCAACTGAGGTTGCCGTGGTTTGAAACAGGCAGTTTTAATAACAGGGTGCCAATAATAATAAAACTAAGAAAGCCCAGCGCAAGTAAACTTGGCGGGCTTAAATTAACACTTTTTCGTTTTTTATCGATGAGTCGCATAGGCTTATAAGAAACGCGTAGAAAGTCTTCTGAGTACCTCAGCCGGTCCTTCAATAATTAAAACATCTTTCTCTTGAAGAATCGTACCAGGCGCAATGTCATAAATGACGTGTGAGCCACGTTGTAACAGGAGTATTTTAAAATCAACTTCTGAGGTGGACGCGAGTAAATTTTGAAATTCAATGCCTTTTAATGACACGCCAATTTCAATTTTAACAATATAGCGATCATCATTGAGCGCCATATAGCGACGCACCATAGGATAACTTAAAGATTGGGCAATGCGTATGCCCATATCTTCTTCTGGGTGAATAATTTGATCGATACCGAGGTGGGTTAATATCATATGGTGAGCTTTGGATTTGGCCTTAACCATAATCTTTTCCACACCCATATTTTTTAAGTGCAGCACACATAAAATACTGGCTTCAATATCCTCACCAATTGCCACCACCACCGCATCGCAATTTTGAATATTCAATTCCTGTAACACATGTTCATCAGTCGCATCGGCGATGACGGCATGAGTCAATTCGTCAGCAATGTTTTCAACATTTTTTTTAATGCTGTCGATACCGATCACATCGTGTTGCAAATTAACCAGTTCCAGTGCGACCGTAGCACCAAAACTTCCCAAACCAATGACAGCAAATTCAGCCATTAAAAATCCTTACAATTCGATGAGATTCAAAAGCGTATTCATAAATCTATTTTGCCCTATGATACGGTTTGGAGATGAAAAGGTCATTAAAATTTTTAAGGCGACCCACTCTAGCAGGCAGGGAGGAGGCAATGGGCAGCAAAAGAATGTACAAAATCTTAAAGCAATGGTTTCCAGCATTATCCCAACAACATATTCCCGAAAAACGACAACGTGTGGAATATGATATTTTTTTAAATTGGCTACAACTCAATACAGCACAGCATGTCATGGCAAATTATTTAATGCGCCTTGATCAACAGCATCATCTGAATAATGGTCTAGAGCAAAGTGCATTATTAAAACACTATGCCATTGATACTCAGGTGACCCAGCGTAAAATCACCCAGCGCAGCACACCCTTATGCCAGCATTATGCTGAATTTAAAGAGGTGATGGGTATACACTGCAATTTACAAGCACAACTTTATGAGATCGTACTCGATGAAATCTTTCAATTATTACAGAGTTTAGATCATGAATTATTATTGATTTATTCAAATGAATATCAATGGATGGCAGTGCCAAATAACCAAGAACTGATTGATGAATTCTGTTATCTATTTGAAAAACACTTTAAGCATCTTGATCTAAACATCGAGCATTATCAGCCGCAAAATGGGTCTTGGTCGATCTAGAATCTATGCGGTTTAGCTGAGTGAGCTTCAATCTCGATAAATTGAACTCCGCTGAGTCGCTCAAACAATGGCTCTAGTTTAAAACCTGATGAGGGTTTGGTTTTTACTTAAATGCGCATGAAAACGTAGTCCTAGCCTTGACTATAGATCATTGTGGCTGGATTTAGCTTGAGCAAAAGCCATTACCTGACGATGTGAATTGAGTTTTGATGGGTTATTTTTTATGATCAATTTCGACACAATATAATTATGATAATGAGATGAATAAAAATATTTATCAGCTTTTGCGAATGGTCTTACCCGGATTGGATAGACAACCATTGCCGATATTAACCGATGATTTCTGCGCTTTTAGTCAATGGATTAATCATCAATATAAATTTTTGCACACACTACAATTGAAAGCCTATTATGACAATGGCATTGCGGATGATTATTTTTTTCAACACTTCAAACTTGATCGCCATGCACTACAAATTGAAATCGCTGAAACCATGAATAGTATTTTTGAGGATTTAGATCAAACAGCACTTGACCCGAGCACAGATATTAATTACTACATCGATGCTCGGATTTCCATGGATCAACAAGTCGAAGACATTGTCTTTGATCAAATCCAACGTGCTGCTGCACAGTTCGACCTTAAGCTATTGGTCATTATAAGAGAAAATCCATATTGGTTATTGGTGCCAGCGGCAGATCAAGTCCTGATTGACATGATCGTGACCGCGTTCAACCAATGCTTTAACCACTTTGGTCAGTTGTTGATGTTGCAATATGGACCAGTGACACCGAGCTAAAACACGTTGTTCTATCATTGAACCGATTAAGCCAAACTCATCAAACTGGCATTGCCCCCTGCAGCAGCAGTGTTGATGCTAGTTGCACGTTCAATCAATAGCCGCGCAATTGGAATCGCTGTGTCAGAGGACTCCAAATGGGTGATCGCAACGATTGCTCCACTGCGCGCTGCCATCTCTAACTGCAATTTCTGCAACGACTGTACTGATCCATGATGCAGTACAACATCAAATGAATCATGGATCAAATCATTCACCACATGTAGTTGTTGGGCAAGTTCCAGTGGTAAGTTACTGAGAAGTTGCAGTGCTTGGGCATCTTCAGCGTAGATCGCAGCTTGACTGCCAATGCCCCAGACCACATTCAATTGCTGTAATAAATCGGTACTCTGTTCAGCTAGACAGAGGATACGTGCGCGTGGACAGAGTGCGTAAAGGTTACGTTCACCTGTGGGGCCAGCCAGTTCATAGCTAGGTGCAATCTCTAGTGTAGGCAGTTGGGTTAATTGAAGCTCCGGATAGCGCAGTGCGACCCAGGCTTGGAACTGTTGCTGCACAGTAGGCTTGAGTTGCATGGCTACATTCGAATCAACGTGATTTGGCTGAGTGTTGGTATCCGCTATGGCCTTGACGCCAAAAGGCGGATTGAGCTTTGCCTGTGCGCCGTGTTGCATCAATCGATAGAGATACAGCGGTCCACCTGCTTTAGGGCCAGTGCCTGATAAGCCTTCACCACCAAAGGGTTGTACACCCACCACTGCACCAACAATATTACGATTGATATAGAGATTACCGACTTCACTGTGGTTCATCACGGTCTTGATATTTTCATCAATACGGGTATGTAAACCCATGGTGAGACCATAGCCCTTGGCATTGATGGCATCGAGCAGGGTGTTGAGTTGGCCTTGCTTATAGGTGATGACATGCAGCACCGGACCAAACACTTCACGTTCTAAATCATCGAGATCAGGTAACTCAATCAATGTTGGTACCACAAAGGTGCCTAGATCTAAGTCGTGTGTTTCAGTGTTCAACATCAGTTGATGCACTGGATAGCCCTTGGCACGCATTTTATCGATATGTTTGCGTATATTGTTTTGTGCTTCTGCATCAATCACAGGGCCGACATCCGTCTCAAGATAAAACGGTTGCCCCAGTTTCAGTTGCTGCATCGCACCTTTGAGCATATGGATGACCGCAGCTGCATTGTCTTGTTGTAGACACAGGATGCGAAGGGCTGAACAACGTTGACCTGCACTGTCATAGGCTGAACTGACGATATCCAATACCGCTTGTTCGGTTAATGCGGATGAATCAACGATCAAGGCATTTTGCCCGCCTGTTTCTGCAATCAGTGGGATGGGTTGACCACTGAGACTGAGTCGTTTTGCCAAGGTAAGTTGCAGGATCTTGGCCACTTCGGTTGAACCCGTAAACATAATTCCTTGGATACGTGGATCTTGACACAAGGTTGCACCCACAGTTTCGCCCGCACCTGGCAACAGTTGTAGGACTTGATCCGGGATACCCGCTTGCCAGAATATCTGCACCGCTTTGGCGGCCACCAGTGGCGTTTGTTCAGCTGGTTTAGCGATGACAGGATTCCCAGCGACTAAGGCCGCTGCAATTTGTCCACTAAAGATTGCCAATGGGAAGTTCCAAGGGCTAATACACAACACTGGGCCTAGGGCTTGAAGATTTGCATTTTCATCAAGGTCAATGGCTTGAGCTGCATAATAATTCAGGAAGTCGATTGCTTCACGTAGCTCAGAGATGGCATTGGCAAAGGTCTTGCCACTTTCACGACACAGCAACAGCATCAGTTCTAATTGTTGTTCATGCATTAATTTTGCCGCACGTTGCAAACATGCAGCACGTTGTGCTTTAGGCATTTGTTGCCAAGTTAGGCTGGCTGATTCAGCATTTTCCAATGCCATTTCGATTTGTGCAGGTGTCGATTCAATCACGCTACCGACAATATCCCGATTTAAGGCAGGATTTAAAATCGGCTGTGCAGCAGGGTAGTTGAGTTGATCCAGACCACGACCCAGCGCGGAGGCATGCCATTGAACATCTGAATACTGTTGTGCCGCAGCATTTAACGAACTCAAGTCAGCATCGTTATTCAGATCAAAGCCTTGAGAGTTGGTGCGGGTAGGTTGATACAGATCCTGAGGCAGTACAATCGAGGGATGTGCTAAACCGATGGCATGTTCTTTGACTGCAGTGGCACGTATTTCGGCCTGAGGGTCTTTGATCAGGTCTTTGATTTCTAAACTCTTGTCTGCAATACGATTGACAAAGGAGCTATTGGCACCATTTTCCAGTAAGCGTCGAACTAAATACGCCAAAAGCGTTTCATGATTTCCGACGGGTGCATAGATTCGACATGGGATTCCCAGTTTGTTGAGATCTTTACTGCCGACCACTTGGGCATACAGCGGTTCGCCCATACCATGTAGACATTGGAACTCGTACTGACCTGGATAGAAATTATCCCCACCTGCCATATGGTAAATGCTGGCCAAACTTTGTGCATTGTGAGTAGCAAATTGCGGATAGATTTGCTCAGGTGCAGCGAGTAACTTTTTAGCACAGACCAAATAAGACAAATCGGTATGTACCTTACGGCTAAACACTGGATAATCCGACATGCCATCAATTTGTGCTTTCTTAATTTCGCTGTCCCAATACGCGCCTTTGACCAAACGGATCATCAGTCGTTTTTGGCTGCGAGTCGCCAAATCAACTAGATAATCGACCACATAGACACAGCGTTTTTGGTAGGCTTGGATCACAAAGCCGATACCTTTCCATTCTGCCAAACTATCCTCAAAACACAGACGCTCTAAAAGTTCTAGGGAGATTTCTAGACGTTCGGTTTCTTCGGCATCAATATTCAAACCGATATCATATTGCTTGGCCAATTGCGCTAAATGCAGCACTTTTGGGTAGAGTTCTGCATGTACCCGATCGATTTGTGCACGTTGGTAACGTGGATGCAGTGCGGATAATTTGATTGAAATGCCTGGGCCTGCATAAACATCTTTGTCAGCGGAGGCTTTGCCAATGGCATGAATGGCATTGAGATAATCTTGATAATAACGTTCTGCATCGGCATCGGTCAGGGCGGCTTCGCCGAGCATATCGTATGAGTAACGAAAGCCTTTAGATTCGAGTCGCTTGGCATTGAGTAATGCTTCATCGATATTTTCACCGGTGACAAATTGCTCACCCATCATTCGCATGGCCACATCCACGGCTTTACGGATAATGCCACGACCACTACGTTCAATTAGGCCGGTCAATAGACTGGACAATGACTTCTGCTGTGGGGTTTGCATCAATTTGCCGGTCAGCATCAATCCCCAAGCGGCAGCATTGACAAAGATTAATTGGCTTTGTCCAACATGTTCTTTCCAATGCCCTTGGTTAATTTTGTCTCGAATCAATAGATCGCGTGTCGCCGTGTCAGGTATACGCAATAAGGCTTCAGCCAAACACATCAAGGCAATGCCTTCTTGAGAAGACAGTGAAAACTCCTGTAACAAGCCTTGGACCAATCCTGCTTTGCCCGTGGCATTTTTCTGCTCACGTAAGCTATGCGATAGATCAAAAGCCAATTTATAGATCTGCTCACTCATCTGCTCTGAAATATCGTATTGCTGCAATAAGTCTGTCACACAGATTGATTCTTCACGGCGCCAAGCTTGATTAATCTGGCATTGATTCGGACTTTTTTCTGTAAACGTCGAGATATCATTTTGCATTGGACGGAAGTCGGGTGTTGCTTGGGGAGAGGTGAAGGTATCCATACACAGTTCCATTGAGAGCTATTTTTTGTAGTATTCAAATGCACTCGGCTAATGAGTGACTAAAGTCTAAATAGGTTCAGCTTTAGATTTAAATGCATCATTGCAAAAAAATTAACGAATATCTCACTATAATTGACCTAATATTTAGTGAATAATTCACAATATTGACCTTATGGAAAACAGCCGATGCAGCTCGACCGTACTGATATAAAAATTCTTGAACTTTTACAAACGGATGGACGTATTTCCAATATTAAGTTGGCTGAAGCTGTTAATTTATCGGCCACTGCTGTGTTAGCGAGAGTGCAAAAACTCAGTGCGGATGGCTATATTTTAGGCTATGAAGCCAAGCTCAATCCGGATTTACTGGATAAAAGTTTCGTGATTTTTGTTGAGGTATTGCTCGATAAAACCACTCCCAATGCTTTGGATGGGTTTTCAGCCGCAGTGGTGGAATATCCCGACATTATTGAGTGTCATATGGTCAGTGGCGGTTTTGATTTTTTGGTCAAGATTCGCTGTGAAAATATGCAGGCATTTCGAAAAATATCAGGCCAGGTCCTATGGCAACTCCCAGGCGTCAAGGAAACGCGCAGCTACCCAGTCATGGAAGTGATTAAAGAATCAGGGAAGATTGCATTAAATAGCAAAGCAGGTCAGAAAAAAGCCTAGTCAGAACCGTGTTTTATGACGACAGTGCTGAATCAAATAAAGTGAGGCCCCCTTTAAGATCAAAAGGGGGCCTCACTTTATTTGCAGTTGTGTGATGGCAATTAATTACTTGGTTTTTTTCATCTCAGCCATTTGAGTGTTGTACATTTGATCCGCTTGATCAAAGCGAGCAACAGTTTGAGCATCAGGTTTGCGGTCAATCAGACTGACCAGGATAATGCTTAAGCTCGACAAGATAAACCCAGGTACGATTTCATAAATACCCAAATCATCCAGTGTGGTTTTCCAAAGGATTACAGTCACCGCACCCACGACCATGCCAGCCAAAGCACCATTTAAGGTCATACGACGCCAGAACAATGACAAGATTACCAGTGGGCCAAAGGCTGCACCAAATCCAGCCCAAGCATAGGCCACCAAGCCTAGAACTTTGCTTTCAGGATTACTTGCGATCACGATCGCCAATACCGAAACTGCAATCACCATCGAGCGACCGACCCAAACCAATTCGGATTGTGAGGCATTTTTACGCAAAAATGCTTTATACAGATCTTCAGTTAATGTAGTGGAGCAGACCAACAATTGGCAGCTCAAGGTGCTCATCACAGCAGCCAAGATTGCCGCAAGAATGATACCTGCAACCCACGGATTAAATAAGATTTTGGTCAATTCCATAAACACGGTTTCAGGGTTTTGTAGTACCGTAGCGCCGAGTTCAGGATGTTGTTGGAAATAGGCGATGGCAATGAAACCGGTTGCGACCGTACCTGCCAAACATAAGATCATCCACGCCATGCCAATGCGACGTGCAGCAGGAATCACTTTAAGCGAGTCGGCTGCCATGAAGCGCACCAAGATATGCGGTTGTCCGAAATAGCCTAAGCCCCATGCCAGTGATGAGAACACTGCAACCGAACTCAAACCAGACAGCATTTGCGTGGCATGTGGACGAGCAGATTCTAATAAAACTGCGAATTGCTGCTGATTATTGTCTATACCGAGATAGGCCATAATCGGGGTCAGCAATAACGCAAAGATCATCAAGCCTGCTTGGAAGGTATCGGTCCAACTGATGGCTAGAAAACCGCCGATACAAACGTAACTGATGGTGGCAATAGCACTGATCCATAGTGCAGAGTGGTAGGAAAGGCCAAAAATACTCTCGAACAGTCGTGCGCTGGCCACCATGCCTGAAGCACAGTAGATAGCAAAGAACACCAAGATCACCACGGCGGAGATAACACGCAATACTTTTTTGGGATCAGAAAAACGACTGCTGAAATAATCGGGTAGGGTGAGGGCATTGTTTTGTACTTCGGTATGCACACGTAAGCGTCCAGCAACGAGATACCAGTTTAACCAAGCGCCAATGATCAAGCCAATGGCAATCCAAGATTCAGACATTCCTGATAAGAAGATTGCCCCCAGGTAGGCCCATCAGTAACCAACCACTCATGTCGGATGCACCGGCTGAGAGTGCGGTAACCACACTCCCTAAGCGGCGTCCACCCAAAATATAGTCGGAAAAGTTTGTGGTGGCTCTGTAGGCATACAGCCCTATACCGACCATGGCGATGATGTAAAAAATGAAGGTCACTAAAGTTGGATTTATATAATGCATGTACCCGTCCTTTGCTTGTGGGTCACTCAACGTTCCAAGATGTTGGGTGTATTTATCAACTAAGGACGGAATTCAACCACATATCTAAATTTACACTCTGTGACTTTTATGCGGCGCAAATTGGCATTTTGTGTTGCCAAGTGTAATTTTAGATACATTCAAAACCCAGATGCCGCTACAGCGTCAATCGTTCGACTATTTATATCGGTGTATCACGCTTAATCAATAAAAAAAGAGCCATTGCGGCTCTTTTTTGTGGTGCTGTACGCGAACAAACTTATTTTAGGAAGCGTTTATAACCCAAGTTGTTGGAGATTTCTTCATAGGGGTAGCTAATATTTTCCAAGGTTTCGATCAAACCATCGGGGTTTTGCTTGGCATCACTGGCTTCCAATCCAACCAAAACTCGACCTTCGGCCGCGCCGTGATTGCGATAATGGAACAGGGTGATGTTATGCGTTGGGCCTAGACGTTCCAAGAACGTTAATAATGCGCCCGGACGTTCTGGAAATTCGACCCGAAACAGGCGTTCATTTTCGATATTGGCATGACCACCGACCAGATAACGTATATGGAGTTTCGCCACTTCATCATCTGAAAGATCATCGACTTCATATTTGGTCTTGAGCAGATCATGGATTTCATGACGCTCTTTTTCGCCACCTTTGAGGCTGATACCAACAAAGACTTGGGCCAAATGCGAAGCAGAGGCGCGATAGTTAAACTCGGTGATATTACGACCTTGTAGACTACGACAGAAATCGAGGAAGGCACCTTTGGCTTCAGGAATGGTCACGGCAAAGATCGCTTCACGGCGTTCACCCAGTTCCGTACGTTCCGCGATATAGCGTAAACGATCGAAGTTCATGTTGGCGCCACAAATGATTGAAACTATGTTTTTGCCATGGAGTTGATGCTGTTCGGTGTATTTTTTAATTCCCGCCAGCGCCATCGCGCCTGAAGGTTCTACGATGCTACGGTTTTCATCAAAGGTATCTTTGATCGCCGCACAAATTTCATCAGTGTTGACCAAGACCACATCCCGTTCAACGATCGGGCCAGATTGATCTGATTTAAGTAGTTGGATCACTTGAAATGGTTTTTCGCCGATCTGCGCCACCGCAGTACCGTCAGCAAACAAACCGACATGTGGCAAAACCACACGTTGATTTTGTTCGAAAGCAGCTTTTAAACAGGCGGATTCATCATATTCAACTGGAATAATTTTGACATGCGGTGCCACGTCACCCAGATAAGCAGCCACACCCGCGATCAGGCCACCACCACCGACAGCCACAAAGACATAGTCCACATCACGCCATTGACGTAAAATTTCAGTCCCGATGGTTCCTTGACCGGCCATGACCAATTCATCGTCATAAGGTGGAATAAAGGTCAGACCTTGTTCTTGTGCAGCTTGAATCGCATATTTATTGGCAGCATCAAAGGCATCACCATGTAAGACCACTTCACCACCAAGTCGACGAACCGCTTGAATCTTAATCTCAGGTGTGGTTTTTGGCATCACAATAATCGCGCGGATTCCGAGTTTTTGACCCGACAAGGCCACACCTTGTGCATGGTTACCCGCTGAAGCAGTGATCACGCCACGTTCTAACTGAGATTTAGAGAGTTGACTTATACGGTTGTAGGCGCCGCGAAGCTTAAACGAAAATACCGCTTGTAGATCTTCACGCTTAAATCGAATGTTATTATTCAGTCTTTCACTAATTCGTGGCGCTGCTTCGAGTGGAGTTTCGATGGCAACGTCATAGACAGTTGCTTGCAATATTTGTCGAACCAAACGAGACAGCATGTTAATTTTCCATCTAACAGTTTAAAATAAGCAGCTATTGTAACAAACCCTTGTACATTGTCGCCTTAAATTTATGCGATTTTGTGCAATTTAGATCAAATTTAAATGAGTGAAGTCATGAGTCTATACGCATCCCAAGATGAGAAAAAACAAGCAGCTGCAGCCGCTGCTTTAAAACATTTGCCAAAAGGAGGCATCTTGGGAGTAGGAACCGGCAGTACGGTTAACTTTCTGATCGACCTTTTACCCGAATTACACCTAGAAGCTGCTGTGGCCAGTTCGGAAGCTACTGCACAGCGTTTGAAAAAATTGGGTATCGAAGTGGTTGATATGAATCATGTAGGTGGTCTGGATGCCTATGTGGATGGTGCCGATGAAATCGACCGTCATATGCATATGATCAAAGGTGGTGGTGCTGCATTAACCCGTGAAAAAATCGTTGCTTCGATTGCCAAGAAATTTGTCTGTATCGTTGATGATTCAAAATGGGTGACCCAGCTTGGTCATGATTTCCCATTGCCAATCGAAGTGATTCCAATGGCGCGTTCTGCGGTGGCACGTAAATTGGTCAGTATGGGCGGCGATCCAGTTTATCGTGATGGGGTTCGTACCGATAACGGCAATGTGATCTTAGATGTTTACAATCTTAATATCCTGAATGCGCTTGAAGTTGAAAAAGCCATTAATGATATTCCGGGTGTAGTAACCAATGGGATATTTGCTATTAATAAAGCAGATATTGCCATTGTGGCAACGTCAAACGGCATCGAAGAACGCTTTGCCGTTTAATCCAGTTTAGCGCAGCGATTTCTTTAAGATGTCTGGTGCAGTACTGCCTGGGATTAAGATTGTGCGACATGCAAGGGCAACTCGTTTGCGCTTGCGTGTTGATGCACAGGGTGCACGCCTAACGGCACCAGTTTATTGCAGTCAAAAAAAAATCCAACAATTTCTTGAACATTCAAATGCGTGGTTGATCGAAACTTGGCAGTTGCAACAGCAGAAATTATTAGCAAGAGATCAGACACGACCGACAGTGCTGCAACTGTTTAATCTACAACAACCGCTGCAAGTCGAATATCACACTCAAAAACCTGCCTATATCTTCAAACCAGATCAGCAATGTGTATTGATCAATACAGTACAAGCTGAAGCACATTTGAAAGCCTTTGTGATTGCTTATGCCAAGTCACACCTGCCAACTTATCTACAACAGATCAGTGCAGAGACGGGTATTGCCTTTGCGCAATGCAATATTCGACATCCTAAAACCCGTTGGGGCAGTTGTAGCCAACAATATGACATTATGCTCAATGCGGCTTTGGTGTTATTTCCTGTAGAAATCACCCGTTATGTCTGTGTACATGAATTGGCACATACCCGATATTTTGATCATAGTTCACGATTTTGGTCGGAGGTTGCACGATTTGATGTTGCTTATCTACAGCATCGCAAAATATTAAAGACCACTGAGATGCCGTATTGGTGGTATTGAAATCTTTACATTCTTACAATGTCACAACTACCTCTCTCTATAGCTTTATTACTCAAAGTAGGAACGTCATGATCTGGAATAAACTGGTCCCTGAATTAATCGTCACCGACATAGTGCAAAGCCAAACATTTTGGATTGATTTACTCGGTTTCGAAGTGAAGTATCAGCGCATTGAACAACAATTCGTTTACCTTGAATGTGATGGTGTCCAGTTTATGTTAGAGCAATTACAGCAAGATCAATGGATCACAGCCGAATTAAACTCTCCATTGGGTCGAGGTATTAATTTCCAGATCGAGGTGGATGCGATTGATCCGATAGTGCAACGACTCGAACAAGCACAATGGCCTTTATATGAAGCAGTTGAAGAGCGCTGGTATCGTGCTGATCAGGTAGAACATGGGCAAAAACAATTTTTGGTTCAAGATCCAGATGGTTATTTACTACGTCTGGTTCAAGTGCTTGGAGAGCGTCCCGTATGATTGGCGTGTGAGCTCAACATATCCGTGGGGTTATATAAAAAAATCAAAAATCAAAATATTTTAATTCCTTCAACTATTAATGGCGTTGTTGATCTCTACCCGCAGCTTCTGCCATTTTACGATTTTGTTCACGTTCCCAATTTTTCCAATTCTCGACCTGTGACGTAGGTGTGGGCTGAATAATATCCGGGTTGCTGTCATAGTTAACCGTCGTACAACCGATTAAGATTACAGGTGCAGAACATAAAAGTAATAATGAGCATTTAAGTGTGGATGGAGATTTCATTATTTTAAAAGCCTAAAAAAATTTGTCGCTAAAATTGACTGATTCATCGTTAACAGCCTTGGCATTGAAGTGAACAGTACCTGAGACTTTTGCCTCGACCTGTACAATTTCAACTTATTAGTGTAATTCAATTATAAATTGTCAATAGGCCCTAATGATATTGAGGCTGAGGGCTATTGCTAATTTAACGCTACACTAATTAAAGTTAAATTAAAGAGTAAAATCAAAAATATTTTCATGTGCTTATTGTAATAATTATTAATCTAAGTTGAGTTAAATGTTGCATTATCAGTTTTTTACTGGATCACGCTATGGAGCCCTATAAAAAATCAAAATTACACATAAGTTTGGTTATTGGTTCAAACTGTGATTTAGAATCTCAAGAATACTCTGATGAACAGGCCTATCGAGTTGCCAAAGATATCGATATAGATACTGCCTTGTATCAGCTATATACAACCAATTGAACCAACACTTAATGAGAAGCCTGCATTGCAAGACGAAGCAGTGATCTCTAAGCTTGCTGAGCATTTGCAAATATTAGGAGTCGATCTATTGATATTGCCAACTGCTTGGCGCTTGTTGCCTGTAGTTGCAATCAGAAAAACCGACAAAAGAACTTGCAAAAAATCACCAAAGGCCGAGTAAAAGAGTTTGGAAAACCAGAACTTCCTGTCATACTACGGCGTTATTTAAAACGTTTTAATTTGAGGTTACAGTCGTGATTACAGTTGGAATAGTCGGTGGTACTGGATATACAGGTGTTGAATTATTGCGCCTCTTGCTACGACATCCAAATGTTCAGGTACAGTTATTAACTTCACGCACAGAAGCGGGTAAGTATGTCTATGACATGTTCCCCAGTCTGCGTGGTCAGACCCAGTTGCAGTTTTCAGATCTTGATGTAGACGCGCTCAAACAGTGTGATGTGGTGTACTTTGCAACTCCGCATGGTGTCGCAATGAAATACGCCGAAGCACTGGTGGCTGCTGGAACGAAAGTGATCGATTTGGCGGCTGACTTTCGCTTGCAAGATCTTGAACAGTTTGAGAAATGGTATGGACTTGAACATGCATGTCCAGAACTACTCAAATCCTCTGTTTATGGCTTGTCTGAATTAAATCGCGAAAAAATTAAACAGGCCAATGTGATTGGTAATCCTGGTTGTTATCCGACCACAGTTCAATTGGGTTTGGCTCCATTATTGCGCGCTGACAAAGTGTTAATAGAGGCTGATCGCATTATTATTGATGCAAAATCAGGTGTATCTGGTGCTGGGCGCAAAGCCAGTTTGGGCATGATCTACGCTGAAAATGCCGATAACTTCAAAGCCTATGCGGTTTCAGGTCATCGACATCATCCTGAGATTGTTGAGGCGCTGGAAAATATATCGGGTCAGAAAGGTGTTTTTGACAATTTGATCTTTGTACCGCATTTAGTACCGATGATACGCGGAATGTTCAGCACGATTTATGTGGACCTGACTGATCATGCCGTTGATATTGATATACAGCAGCTCTATGAACAATTCTATGCGCAGGAGCGTTTTGTAGATGTTATGCCAGCAAATAGCTCTCCTGAAACGCGAAGTGTACGAGGCGCTAACCAACTTTGTATTGCTTTACATCAGATCCAGCCTAAAAAATTGATTATTTTGGTCGCTCAAGACAACTTAGTCAAAGGAGCGGCGGGCCAAGCGGTGCAAAATATGAACTTAATGTTTGGTTTTGCAGAAGATGCAGGTCTTAACGGTATAGGGTTATTACCTTAATTTGTGACTATAAACTACGCTTAATGACGACACAGCCAGATCACGAGGGCGTTAATTGGCTGTTTTGTTGTGAGCAAAAAATTCAGAGATGACGATGCAAGACACCGAACTAAATACAGCATCACCCAAAAAAGTGAAGCTTAAAAAACTACAGTTGCAAGGCAATTACCCTTTGATTTTGGGTGCAGTTATTTTGACTGTAGGTAGCCTGGTATTGGGTTATACCGTTGGGCATCGTCAAGGATTGACCGTGGTGGGGTATGATGCGGATGCGGAGCAACTCGTAGAGGTGGTGCAAACGCAGAAAAACAACCTCAC
Source organism: Acinetobacter calcoaceticus (assembly GCF_004345325.1). Lineage (GTDB taxonomy): Bacteria > Pseudomonadota > Gammaproteobacteria > Pseudomonadales > Moraxellaceae > Acinetobacter > Acinetobacter calcoaceticus_D. Next base: position 48,213 of record NZ_SLVJ01000005.1, on the reverse strand, counting down.
TGCGCTGAACAAAAGTCTGAATACTGCGGTGCAGGAACGTGATGTTGCTGTGAGTAATTCTAATGAGTTGTTTGAGAAATTAGCAGTTTCCAAGTCAGAAAAACTACAGGTTGATGGCATGAGCGGCATCTACCGAGAGATATTAAGACAGCGCGGTGGTCTGAGCTTAACAGTACAGAATTTAGCTGTAAAACCACTCCCAGAAAACGCTTATGAATACCAACTTGATTTAGTTCAAGTCAGTCCGAATCAACGCCGTGCATCTGGTAGTGTTGAGTTAAGGCTCATCAGTGGTACTGAAGTTTTGGTTGTGCCAATGCAGGTTAAGAGCTTTAGTTTTGATGATTTTGAGCGCCTTACTGGTCGTTGGACTATGCCTAAAGGCTACTCACCGCAATATATTGAAGTCCGTTTAAATGGTGCCACGCCAGTCATCAAACGTTTTAGTTGGCAGCGTGGTCAGGCAGTTGAAAATTTAGCGAGCTTAGCTTCGGAGATCCCGCAAGCAGAAGCCAATGTGCAATAAATGATGAACTTAAGAACTATGCCTAAGCGTAAAATCAGTTTAAATGAAATTAAATCCTCATTTAATCAATCTGGCTATGTGGATTGGCACTTCAATCCCAGTTTAGTTGACACTCAACATGAGGATTCTGATGGTGATATCGCTGTGCAAACAGCGCCACCAGAGATCAAGCGACCCCCATTATATGCCGTGGTATTGTTGAACGATGACTATACCCCGATGGACTTTGTAATTGAGATTTTACAACAATACTTTGCTTTAAATCTTGACCAAGCTACTCAAGTAATGCTAACAGTACACTATGAAGGCAAAGGTGTTGCGGGGATCTATCCTAGAGAGATCGCTGAAACCAAAGCCAATCAAGTTAATAATTACGCTCGCTCTCAAGGTTATCCATTACTTTGTCAGATTGAGCCTAAAGAATAAGGGGGTCTCCATGCTCAGTCGTCAATTAGAAGTCTCATTACGTTTGGCTGTCAGCATGGCGCGTCAAAAGAGACATGAGTTTCTTACTGTTGAACACTTGCTCTTGGCTTTGCTTGATAATGATTCAGCTGTCAATGCTTTAAAAGCATGTGGTGCAGAGATCGTCAGCTTACGTAAAGAATTAGAAGAGTATGTAGAGCAACATACGCCTAAATTGGCTGAAAATAGTGATCAAGCACCACATCCAACTGAAAGCTTTGATCGTATTTTACAGCGTGCAATTTTTCATGTGCAGTCCAGTGGCGGTGACCGCACTGTAGAGGGCGCTGACGTCTTGGTTGCGATGTATTCTGAACGAGATTCTTTTGCTGTTTACTTACTTAAACGTCATCAAATCAATCGGTTGACTTTAACTCAGTATCTCTCTCATGGTGCACGAAAAGATGAAATACAGGTCGAAGAAGAAGTTGAAGATGTCGAAAATGATGTAGGTGCTTCTGCAAATGCAGGACCATTAGAGCTATACACACTGAATTTAAATGTCGAAGCACAAAAAGGCAAAACGGATCCATTGATTGGCCGTGAAAAAGAAATTGAACGTGCTGCACAAATCCTATGTCGTCGTCGAAAAAACAATCCTTTACTGGTCGGTGATCCTGGGGTGGGTAAAACCTCGATTGCAGAAGGTTTAGCATGGTTGATTATGAATGGTAAGGCTCCTAAGCCTTTGGCGCATGCAGAAATTTATAGCTTGGATATAGGGGCGTTGGTTGCAGGTACCAAATATCGTGGTGATTTTGAAAAACGTTTAAAACAATTACTCAATGCGTTGAAGAAAAAACCAGAAGCTGTGTTATTTATCGATGAAATTCATATGATCATTGGTGCTGGCTCAAGTATGGGCAGTACCATGGATGCCTCAAATTTGATCAAACCTGCTTTGGCCAATGGTAGTTTACGTTGTATTGGTTCGACGACGTTCCAAGAATACCGCCAAGTTTTTGAAAAAGATCATGCATTGTCACGTCGTTTCCAAAAAATTGATGTCAATGAGCCGTCGATTTCTGAAACCATTGATATTCTTCGTGGCTTAAAAACCAAGTTTGAAGAGTTTCATCATGTGGTTTATGAAGACAGTGCTTTGGTTTCGGCGGTTGAGTTATCTGCGAAGTTCATTAATGACCGCTTCCTACCGGATAAAGCCATTGATGTGATTGATGAAGCTGGTGCACAACGCCGACTTAAAGTAGATCCTGAAAATAATATTATCTCAGTGATTAATATCGAAGATATCGTCTCTAAGATTGCTCGAATTCCACCGAAAACAGTGTCTAAAGATGATAAGTCAGTGCTTGAAAATCTAGAGCGTGATCTGAAGCGTGTGGTGTTTGGTCAAGATGAGGCGATTACAGCATTGGCATCTGCGATTAAACTCTCTCGTGCTGGCTTGAAATCACCAGATAAACCCGTCGGTAGCTTTGTGTTTGCTGGGCCTACAGGGGTGGGTAAAACTGAAGTCACCAAACAGTTGGCCAAACAATTGGGTGTGGAATTGGTGCGATTCGACATGTCTGAGTACATGGAGCGTCATGCAGTATCGCGTTTGATCGGTGCACCTCCAGGTTATGTGGGTTATGACCAAGGTGGTTTATTGACGGATGCAGTACACAAACATCCACACTGCGTATTGTTGCTAGATGAAATTGAGAAGGCTCATCCAGATGTATTTAATTTGCTTCTGCAAATGATGGATCATGGCGCATTGACGGATAATAACGGACGTAAATCTGATTTCCGTAATGTGATTATTGTACTGACCACCAATATCGGTGCAGAGAGTATTTCTCGGACCAGTATCGGGTTCACTGAGCAAGACAATAGCAATGACAACCAAGAGGCAATGAAGCGGGCATTCTCACCAGAGTTCCGTAATCGTTTGGATGCTGTTATCCAATTCAAAGCATTGCCAGTGACGATCATTGATTCTGTCGTGGATAAATTCTTAACTGAATTGCAAGCTCAGTTGGATGATAAAAAAGTCGTACTTGAGTTTGATCAAGATGCGCGAGATTGGATGGCTGAACATGGCTATGATCGCCTCATGGGTGCACGACCAATGCAGCGTTTAATTCAAGAGCACTTGAAAAAACCGCTGGCTGAAATGATTTTATTTGGTGAGTTGGCTGATCATGGTGGTAATGTTGCAGTCACTGTGAAAAAAGAGAATGGCAAGGCGATTGGTTTAAAACTTGAAGTCTTCGAGGATCAAGCGGCTGAACCTGCTTAACCTGTTTTATTCTGTTTTTAAATTCAATGTAATATTAAATAGCCCGTGACTTACACGGGTTATTTTTTTGGGGTATGTATGGATATTCAAATCACGAAGGTGATGGCAACTTTTGGCTTGTTTTTAGTCACTGCAGTGGCTGAAATACTGGGCTGTTATTTTCCCTATTTGATCTTAAATCAAGGTCGATCTCACTGGTTGTGGTTACCGACAATACTCAGTTTGGCTTTGTTTGTTTGGTTGTTGACCTTACATCCTGCAGCATCTGGACGTATATACGCAGCCTATGGTGGGATCTATATATTTTCTGCATTGATGTGGTTGAGATTTGTTGATCAAGTGAGCTTGAGTCGTTGGGATCTATTTGGTGGGCTGATCGTGATCGTTGGCGCAGCCGTGATTATCTTGCAGCCGCAAGGTCTGGTACGGTAATTGGATATGCATCCAATGTAAGGTGTATTTGAAATAAAAAAAGGCTTTATATCTCATGATATAAAGCCTTTTGAGTTTTTGCTGCTTAAGCCGATTTCAGATTTTCATTGATTAAAAATTCGACCAACGCTTTTTGGGCATGCAAGCGATTTTCAGCTTCATCCCAAACCACTGCATTTTTATGATCAAGCATGTTTTCTGAGATTTCTTCACCGCGATGTGCAGGAAGACAATGCATAAACAAGCAATCTGGATGTGCCAGAGCCATGAGTGATTCATTGACTTGATAGTTTGCAAAGGCTTTTTCACGGATCTTCTGTTCTTGTTCTTGGCCCATGCTGGCCCAAACATCTGTCACGATCAGATCGGCATCTTGAGCGGCTGCCTCGGCAGAATCCACCAACTCAACGCAATGGCTAAACGGCGTTACAAATTGCGCTTGCGGTTCATAGCCTTGAGGTGATGCAATCTTGAGTTTGAAACCCCACATGTGTGCAGCTTCAATATATGAGTTACACATGTTGTTGCCATCACCAATCCATGCAACCGTTTTACCTGCGATCGGACCGCGATGCTCGACATAAGTTTGAACATCCGCGAGGAGTTGACAAGGGTGGTGGTCATCGGTCAATGCATTGATCACGGGAACGGTTGAATGTTGAGCGAAACGCTCTACAATATCGTGACCAAAGGTGCGGATCATGACGATATCTAACATGCTAGAAATGACACGTGCAGAATCTTCGATCGGTTCGCCACGACCAAGTTGGGTGTCTCTTGATGAGAGAAAAATAGCACTACCACCAAATTGGCTCATACCTGCTTCAAATGAGACTCGGGTTCGGGTGCTGGATTTTTCAAAGATCATTCCCATTACTTTGCCAACAAAGGGCTGATAAACTTCATTCTGATGTTGCATGCGTTTTAGTTGCAATGCTCTTTGAATGATTTGGTTTAATTCTTCAGTGCTTAAGTCACCTAAAGTAAGAAAATGTCGTAGCGCCATGGTCACTCCACAATCATTGTTTAGTCAATAGAGAATTGACCAACAATCCATTGTTGGTTGATGTAAAAGTAAAAAGGAGAATCGCCTAATATACTATAATTAAAGCGAAATGCAAAAATTAGATCTTCTGATGTCCTTCAAGAAAGCGATCAATACTATATTCAAAATAAGCAGCAATTTCTGGGTCATTCTGCTGAATATCAATTCCCATAATTGTTTTCCATTCAAGGTGACGAATAATGCCAATATACAATTGCGCAGAAAACAAAGGATGTGGACAATTTAGAATGTTTTGATTGTGGGCATTTTCAAGTGCTTTAGCGATGGCAGCTTGAATCAATTTTGGCCCTTGTTCATGCAGGTAAAGGGCGAATTCTGGATTTGATTGAGTGCGCTCAACAATCAGGCGAATGAATGCAGCACTTTCTGGATCAACGAGATTAAGATAAAAATTATTGAGATTACGGATTAAGTAGGCGCGTAAGTCGTCTTTGCTTTGTTCGAAAGCAGGGCAAATGTCCTTGAAAAACTCAACACGACGAAAGTCGCAAATCGCGATAAATAGACCTTCTTTGCTGCCAAAGTATTTATAGATGGAGGCTTTAGAGCCTCCGGCATGATTGACAATGTCATCGAGTGAAACGGCATCATAACCGCGTTCCAAAAATAATTTGGTTGCACTGAGTAGTAGGGCCGTACGGCGTTGATGACCACGTCGGGTGAGTGGGAAGTCGCATTGAGCACTGTCCATCTGCACGAGTTGATTATCCATGGGTCATCGCATAAAAAAATAAGATTGTCTTGTCCAGATTGTAGCAAGTTAGTCAAGAAAAATCTTGATTCATCAATAATAAGTGTGCAGAAATGTTGTATTTTTTTACCATTCGGTAAAGAAGATGAATTTTCACGTTTGTGACTAAAGTTTTAGAGTAATTGACCCAAAAAGTCATAGATGTTCACATATTTACGGCTATACTCGAATTCCGACAAATAAAGTGATGACTGTGGAAGGGAATATGACAGATCAAACGTCTGCTGGTTTACGATTTAGACAAGCATTAGAAGTTGAAAAACCATTACAGATTATCGGCACTGTAAATGCTTATGCTGCGATGATGGCAAAGCAGGTGGGTTATAAAGCCATTTATGTTTCGGGTGCAGGGGTCGCAAACTATTCTTATGGATTACCAGATTTAGGTATTACCAGTCTGGACAATGTCCTTGAAGATGTCCGTCGTATTACTGAACGTGTAGATACACCATTGTTGGTTGACATTGATACCGGTTGGGGTGGCGCATTTAATATTGCACGTAGTGTAAAAGAAATGATTCGTGCAGGCGCGGCGGCCGTACACATTGAAGATCAAGTGGCACAAAAACGCTGTGGTCACCGTCCAAACAAAGAAATTGTTTCTCAACAAGAAATGGTAGATCGGATCAAGGCTGCTGTCGATGCCAAAACGGATTCTAACTTTGTGGTGATGGCGCGTACTGATGCCTTACAAAAAGAAGGTTTGCAAGCTGTTATTGATCGTGCTTGTGCATGTGTAGAAGCGGGTGCAGATGCGATATTTGCAGAAGCCATGACGGATATCACGATGTACCGTACTGTATGTGATGCTGTGGGTGTGCCTGTGTTGGCCAATATCACTGAGTTTGGTGATACACCGTATTACACCGTTGATGAATTGGGTGAGCAAGGGATTAGCATGGTGTTATATCCATTGTCTGCTACACGCGCAATGCAAAAAGCAGCCTTGGAAGTGATGCACTCAATCCGTAAAAATGGCACTCAAGTGCATGCTTTAGAGGGTATGCAGCAGCGCAAAGAATTGTATGAATTCCTTGATTATCATACATTTGAAAATACTTTGGATAAATTATTTAAGCAGGAGAGCTAAAAAATGGCTGAAGGAAAAGTACTCACAGGCGCAGGGTTGCGCGGACAAGTCGCAGGTAAAACCGCTTTATCTACCGTTGGTAAAAGCGGCGCAGGATTAACGTATCGTGGTTATGATGTGCAAGATCTTGCTGAAAACTGCCAATTTGAAGAAGTGGCATACCTGATTTTCTTTGGCGAATTGCCAACAGTCGAACAGTTGCAAACCTATAAAGCTAAATTAAAATCTTTGCGTGTCTTACCGCAAGCACTTAAAGAAGTTTTGGAACGTATTCCAGCTGATTCGCATCCGATGGATGTGATGCGTACTGGTGTTTCAATGCTCGGTAATCTTGAAACTGAACAGTCTTTTGCTGATCAACAAGATGTTGCAGATCGTATTTTGGCAACTTTGCCAGCAATCATTTGCTACTGGTATCGCTATAGCCATGATGGTGTACGTGTAGAAGAAAATACCGATGATGATTCTATCGGCGCTCAATTCTTGCATTTGCTTCGTGGTGAAAAACCAAATGAATTGCATGAACAAGTCATGAATGTTTCATTGATCTTGTATGCTGAGCATGAGTTTAACGCTTCAACCTTTACTGCGCGGGTATGTGCTTCAACTTTATCAGATATGCACTCTTGTATTACCGGTGCAATCGGCTCGCTACGTGGCCCACTGCATGGTGGCGCGAACGAAGCGGCGATGGAAATGATTGAAAACTGGACCTCGCCAGAACAAGCTGAACGTGAAATGATGGGTAAGCTTGAGCGTAAAGAAAAGATCATGGGCTTCGGTCATGCGATTTACAAAGACAATGATCCACGTAATGGCATCATTAAAATCTGGTCTGAGCGTTTAGCCAAAGAAGTTGGTGACACAGTGCTTTACCCAGTGTCTGTACGCTGTGAAGAAGTGATGTGGCGCGAGAAGAAATTGTTCTGTAATGCAGATTTCTTCCATGCATCTGCTTACCACTTTATGGATATTGCGACCAAATTGTTTACGCCAATCTTCGTGATGAGCCGTGTGACAGGTTGGGCTGCACATGTCATGGAACAACGTGCTGATAACCGTATTATTCGTCCAAGTGCGGATTATACTGGCCCAGAATTGCGTCCAGTTCCACCGATTGATCAGCGCTAAGTTTTAAGCAATTAAAGTGTAAAGCTCAATCCGCTTAAATAGCGAATCAAATATGGTGAATCAAAAAAATAGAGCCTCAGTTGAGGCTCTATTTTTTTTGTAGTCCTACTGGTGTGGTTAAAGTCTATTCAACCACGCTCGGTTTGGCTTCTTCTTCATCTTCATCATCGGCAGTTTCCAAGCCGAGATCTTTAAGCTTGCGCGTTAGGGTATTGCGACCCCAGCCTAAAAGTTCTGCAGCATGACGTTTACGACCACGGGTTTGTTGTAATGCAGCATTAATTAAGGTGCGTTCAAACATCGGACTGGCAATGTCCAAGATTTTCATTTCACCATTTTTTAATTTCTGTAATGCCCATAAACCCAATAACTCATCCCACTCTTGGGTGGCAGCAGTTTCAGTCGTGGCGACAGTTGTCGGGGTATCCGCCGCTTTTTGAATCGGGATTTGTTTTAACTCAGTCGGAAGGTCTTCAGGGTAGACTTCGCGACTGGTGATCATCACGGTGAGCCAACGACAGGTGTTTTCAAGTTGGCGTACATTGCCTTGCCATGGCAATTTTTGCATATATTCTTGGGTTTCACGACGCAAGATCTTTGGACTCACACCAAGTTCTTTACCTGCGCGCGCCAAGAAATGCTGCGCTAACATTGGAATGTCTTCTGAACGATGTGCAAGTTTTGGAATGTGTATACGAATGACATTCAGGCGATGATATAAATCTTCACGGAAACGGCCATCATGAACCAATTTCTCCAAATCTTGATGGGTTGCCGCAACAATTCGGACATCAACACGAACGGGGATGTGCCCACCAACACGATAAAACTCACCATCTGCCAAGACACGTAATAAGCGAGTTTGGGTTTCAAATGGCATGTCCCCAATTTCATCGAGGAATAAGGTGCCGCCATTGGCTTGTTCGAAGCGGCCTTGGCGTTGCGTGTTGGCACCAGTAAAGGCGCCTTTCTCATGACCAAATAATTCAGTTTCAATCAGATCTTTCGGAATAGCAGCCATATTTAATGCAATAAATGGCTTGCTGCTACGAGGTGAATGGCGATGCAGTGCATGCGCCACCAACTCTTTACCTGTGCCTGATTCACCATTAATCAATACGGTGATATGGGATTGCGATAATCGGCCAATGGCGCGGAACACCTCTTGCATCGCAGGCGATTCACCGATAATTTCAGTGGATTGAATTGGTGCTGCTTTGGCAGATTCTTGTTGTTGTAACTTATTAATGTGCATGATGGCACGATTAACCAAAGCCAAGGCTTCATCGATATCAAAAGGCTTAGGTAGATATTCAAATGCACCAGTTTGATAGCTCGACACCGCAGATTCTAGGTCTGAGTGCGCAGTCATAATGATGACTGGTAGATCTGGGTAATTGTTTTTCACTTTGCCGAGAAAGGTCAGACCATCGATCCCAGGCATACGAATATCAGTGAGGATAACATCGGGGGTGTTTTGCGGCAGTTGATCCAGTGCCGATTGAGCATCTTCAAAACTTGAGACCTCAAAACCTTCTTCTTTAAATGTTTTTTCTAAAACCCAACGCATTGCACGATCATCATCAATGACCCAAATTTTATTTTGCGACATGATTCGACTCCCAAGGTAAATAAAGGCTAAAAATTGTTTTTCCGGGGATAGATTGACAAGCAATCATTCCATTGTGTTGGTGCATAATATTTTGCGCGATACTGAGACCGAGTCCGGTGCCTTTGGCTCGACCTGAAACCAGTGGATAAAACACCGCTTCAAGTAGGTCTTCAGGAATACCGGGACCATTGTCTTCAATATCGATCCGAATGGTTGATTTGTGTAGAACACTATTAATCGTGACCAGTCGCTGAATTCTGGTTCTTAATACCAACGCGGGTTGGTGGGATTCAAAAAAATCTTTATTCTCGGTCATGGCTTGAATGGCATTGACACTGATATTGAGCATGACTTGAATCAATTGATCACGATCAGCTTTAACCTCAGGTAAAGACAAGTCGTAGTCGCGTGTAATATGTATTTTCTTTTTGGTTTGATTGACCACCAATGCGCGGACTCGCTCCAAGGGTTCATGAATATTGACCCATTCATAGCTGGGGAGTTGTCTAGACCCAAGCATGGTGTCTGCCAAAGTTCTCAGACGATCAACTTCACTAATAATCACATCGGTAAATTCGGTATATTTAGGATCATTTAGACTGCGGGCCAACAGTTGGGTGGCACCCCGTATGCCCCCCAAAGGATTTTTAATTTCATGTGCAACACCACGGATCAACTGACGTGTCACTTGGTGTTGTTGAATTAAGTTTTCTTCTTTGGCGATTTTTAACATCCGATCAATCGGGTTGAGTTCAATCAAGAGTAGAGGATGATAGCTTTTACCTGAACTGAGTTGAGAAACCGAATAATCCACATGAATATCTTTGAAGTTAATGATGATCGTCGCTTCTCGGCGGGTATAGGCTTGACCTTTATGTAAGGTATTGAGCATGGCTTCATGGGTATGAAAGCTATCATCAGGCGCATGTAATATATTCAACACGGATTGGCCTGAGGCGCGCAGCAAACTCATATCAAACAATGCTTCGCAGGCAGAATTTAAATAAAAAATATTGAGATCACGATCGACCAGTAAAATGGCTGTTGTTAGATTGTCTACCAGTAGTCGATAGTCGATGCTTGGGGAATGCTCCATTAGCCAAATAATCCTGTATTAAAATAGCGCATTGCTGTCATGTATATCTTTATTTCTCCCAAAAATGGGACACGATACGGATTAAAAGTATTCAGAACATAGCAATTTGTGCGCCAACTTGGTTGGGGTAAAGGAAAATGATTGATCAAAACGCAAAAAAACAGAAATTTATTATTTATCTGTTGCTATGGGCACAACGGAAGTCACTATTATAGTAAAAAACGCTACATGATGGTGCATTGAAAATATTTTGTAAAAAAAATGCGATATTTTGGTGCGGAACGCAAAGAGTGTGGATTTCAGCTATTTTTATACTGAGAAAAGTCATACAATACGCGCATTCTAGTGGAGTGTAAATTCATGAAGTCCCCCAAAGTCGGTTTTGTATCTTTAGGTTGTCCTAAGGCATTGGTAGATTCAGAACGAATTTTAACTCAGTTAAAAACTGAAGGTTATGAAGTCGCATCGGATTATGATGGTGCAGATTTAGTTGTTGTGAATACCTGTGGATTCATTGAATCTGCAGTGCAAGAGTCGCTTGACGCCATTGGTGAAGCCATCAGTGAAAATGGTCGCGTGATTGTGACCGGATGTTTAGGCAAAGACGAAGAAAAAATACGTAAAATGCACCCCAATGTCCTTAAAGTGACAGGGGCTGCCGCCTATCAGGATGTGATGGAAGCCGTACATGAATATGTACCTGCGCCACCAAAGCACAATCCATTTATCGATTTAGTTCCAGCGCAAGGCATCCGTTTAACTCCTAAGCATTATGCCTACTTAAAAATATCAGAAGGTTGTAATCATCGTTGTACATTCTGCATTATTCCAAGTATGCGTGGAGATTTAGTTTCACGCCCAGTTGGATCTGTGCTGAGTGAAGCGCTAGCGTTGAAAAATGCAGGGGTAAAAGAAGTCTTGGTGATTTCTCAAGATACTTCAGCTTATGGTTTGGATACCAAATATAAGTTGGATTTTTGGGATGGTCAGCCGGTTAAAACCAAATTTTATGATATGTGTGAAGCGCTCGGTAAAATGGGGATTTGGGTGCGTTTGCATTATGTCTATCCTTATCCACATGTTGATGCTGTCATCGACCTCATGGCGCAAGGCAAGATTTTACCGTACTTGGATATTCCTTTTCAGCATGCCAGTCCTAAAATATTAAAACTGATGAAGCGACCAGCGCACAGTGAAAATACTTTAGCACGACTGCAATTGTGGCGTGAAAAATGCCCTGATTTGGTGATTCGTTCTACTTTCGTGGTCGGTTTTCCAGGTGAAACTGAAGAAGATTTTCAGATGTTGCTAGATTGGTTGCAGCAAGCACAACTTGATCGTGTTGGATGTTTTACCTATTCGCCAGTCGAAGGTGCTACAGCCAATGATCTACCTGATCATGTGCCTGAAGAGATTAAACAACAGCGTTATGAACGCTTTATGCAAATTCAACAACAGATTTCATCTGCTAAATTACAAAAACGTATTGGTCAGGTCATGACTGTCTTGGTTGATGACCTTGAAGACGAGTTTCCAGTTGCAGTAGCACGTTCTTATGCGGATGCACCTGAGATTGATGGGCATGTTTTTATTGAAGATATCGATAAAAATGTCATCAAAGCAGGGGACCTGCTCGAAGTTGAAATTACCGATGCGGATGAATACGATCTATTCGCCAAATTAATTGCGGTAAAGTCAGCCTAAACGGTTGATTTAAGCCTATGAATTCTAAATATACTGTTGCGGAGCTTTAGAGATGTCAGATTCCAAAAATCCTCGTTATTCAAGGATCCTATTAAAACTTTCTGGTGAGGCGCTTGCTGGAAACAAAGATATGGGGATCGATGCCCAAGTGCTTGATCAAATGTCATTATCAATTGCTCATTTAGTGGGCTTAGGCGTGCAAGTCGGTATTGTCGTTGGTGGTGGTAACTTGTATCGTGGCAGCCAGTTGCAAAAAGATGGTTTGGTTGGTCGTGTAACAGGCGATCAAATGGGGATGTTGGCGACGGTCATGAATGGCCTCGCTCTGCGTGATGCCTTGGTACGTCGTAACATTAAAACCCGTTTGATGTCCGCTTTACCTATTGGTACAGTGGTAGAATCTTATTCAAGTCGTGATGCGATTCGTTACCTATCCCAAGGTGAGGTCTGTGTATTTGTTGCAGGCACAGGTAATCCTTTCTTTACTACAGATACAGCTGCCTGCTTGCGCGGTATTGAGGTTGAAGCAAAATTAATTCTCAAAGCCACGAAAGTAGATGGTGTTTATAATAAAGATCCAAGTAAGTTTGACGATGCAGTCAAATATGATCAGCTGACTTTTGATCAGGTTTTAGATGAAAAGTTAGGTGTAATGGATTTAACTGCAATCTGTTTATGTCGTGATCACAATGTACCATTGCAAGTATTTGATATGAACAAATCAGGTGCTTTACTTTCCGTCATTATGGGCGAAAAAGAAGGTACACACGTCACAAACGCAAGTCACTAAGCCGCAAAGCGTTTATACTCCGCATTTTTAATTAGCCACTTTTGAATAAATAAGTAAGGAAGATCAAATGATTAACGATCTTAAAAAAGACAGTGAAGAACGTATGCAAAAATCGCTCGATTCTTTAGAGCAAGGTTTTGCAAAAGTACGCACTGGGCGTGCACATCCATCGATTTTAAATGGTGTGATGGTATCTTATTATGGTTCTGATGTGCCGTTAAACCAAGTAGCAAACGTAGGCGTAGAAGATTCACGTACACTATTGGTGCAACCTTTTGAACGCACCATGGTTTCTGCTATTGATAAAGCGATTCGTGAAAGTGATTTGGGCTTAAATCCAATCAGTGCAGATGCGATTCGTGTACCACTACCAGCATTGACTGAAGAAACCCGTAAAAACATGCAGAAAGTTGCGCGTACTGAAGCTGAAAATGCCAAAGTGGCGATTCGCAACATCCGTCGTGATGTTTTAGGCGATATCAAATCACTTTTGAAAGACAAAGAAATTTCTGAAGATGATGAACGCCGTGCAGGTGAAGATATTCAAAAAATCACCGATAAACATATCGCAGAAGTGGATAAGCGTTTAGCAGCCAAAGAAGCTGAATTACTGAAGGTCTAAGATTGAATGACTGCATCTAACGAGGCAAGTCCCCTTCAACATGTTGCCATCATCATGGATGGCAACAATCGTTTTGCCAAAAAAAAACAGCTTGATAAAGGCGATGGGCATCGAGAAGGGAAGAATGTTTTAGATCCGATCGTAGAACACTGCCGTAAACTCAATATCCAAGCCCTCACCATCTTCGCTTTCTCTAGCGAGAACTGGAATCGTCCACAATATGAAGTTGATCTGCTGATGCAATTATTGGCGGATACTATTCATGAACAGATTCCACGCATGGAAAAATTTGAAATTGCACTGAGATTTATTGGAGATCGGGAACGCTTGACCCCCGAACTACGTGAGTTGATGCAATATGCAGAGCAAAGGACTGAGAAGTTTAAAGAAATGACTTTGACCATTGCGATTAGTTATGGTGGAATGTGGGATATTGCGCATACTGCTCAAAAAATTGCACAAATGGTGAAAGATCAGGAAATTGAAATTAATCAAATTGATGCAGATCTTTTTGGGCAGCAGATTAGTTTGGGGGATCTACCCGCAGTTGATCTGTTAATCCGTACAGGTGGGGATTACCGGTTGTCCAATTTCTTATTGTGGCAGACCGCATATGCTGAATTGTATTTTACCCAGACCTTGTGGCCTGAATTTACCGTCCAAGAATTCGATCAAGCAATCGCTGTATTTGCACTGCGAGAAAGACGTTTTGGTAAAACTTCAGAACAAGTTCAACAAGATCATATAGAGAAATAATAATGTTAGAGCGGATAATCACCGCATTGGTACTGGTTGCAGTCGTACTCAGTTGCATGTTTGCAACCACGTCTCCATATCCGATGTTAGTCCTTATGATCATTGCAGCTGCAGTTGCAGGTTATGAGTGGTTTAAACTGATGCCTCAACATCATCAGGCGAGTAGTAAATTTAAAGCACTGAGCTTTGGTTTACTTACCGCTGTGATGTCGGGTTTGGCATTGTACTTTGGTGATTTGGCGCTATTGTTGTGGGTTGCGGCTATATTGACATGGGTGGTGAGTGTATTCTGGGTGAAGTCCTATCCTCGCTATGATGGATGGTATAATGCTGGCCTTCATGTGATTGGTGTAATCTTGATTAGTGCAGCGGTGACCGCTGTATTAAAAGTATGGGAAACATCTCCTTGGTGGCTAATGTATTTGTTCCTATTGGTCTGGGGAGCGGATAGTGGGGCTTATTTTGTTGGGCGTAAACTCGGTAAAACCAAACTGGCGCCAGATGTCAGTCCAAATAAGTCGGTAGAAGGATTATTTGGTGGGTTGATTACCGTGGTCGTCGTTATAATCGCAGTTCAATATCAATTTCTAACGCTCAGTTTTACTCAACACTTGTTATTTTTAGGACTTTCAATTATCACTGTCTTTAGTTCAGTGCTGGGTGATTTATTTGAGTCAATGATTAAACGTCGAGCTGGGATTAAAGACTCAGGTCATATTCTTCCTGGGCACGGTGGTGTATTAGACCGTATTGATTCTTTGCTTGCTGCTGCGCCAATCTTTGCTGCAGGCATGCTTATATTAGATCTTATTGGTGTAAAACTATAAATGTCTCAATCAGTTTGTATATTGGGAGCCACAGGCTCAATTGGTCAGAGTACCTTGAAAGTCTTGGAACAACATCCTGATCAATATTCGGTTTTTGCAGTAAGTGCTTTTAGTCGTATCGATGAGTTGGTACAGATTTGTAAGCAACATCATCCCAAGATCGTGGTCGTACCCAAAGCCAATATTGATCAATTGCAGAAACGGTTTGCGGAACATCAACTTACAAATATAGAAATATTAACCGACCAAGCAGGTTTGGAAAATATCGCATCGCATGCGGATGTTGATGTGGTTATGGCTGCCATAGTCGGTGCTGCAGGCTTAATGCCAACACTTGCTGCAATTAAAGCGGGAAAACGAGTTTTACTGGCCAATAAAGAAGCGCTGGTAATGACGGGTGACTTGATGATGCGTGAGGCGCGCCAACATCAAGCCTTATTATTGCCTGTAGATTCAGAACACAATGCAATATTTCAATGCCTGCCACATAACTATCTCGATGTTGAAAAAAATGGACAGCCTCAACTCGGTGTTTCTCAGATATTACTCACGGCATCTGGCGGTCCATTTCTCAACCACAGCTTGGAACAACTAAAAACAGTAACGCCCGAACAAGCCTGTAAGCATCCAAACTGGTCGATGGGGCAAAAAATTTCAGTTGATTCTGCGACGCTGATGAATAAAGGTCTTGAATTAATTGAAGCTTGTCACTTGTTTTCAATTCATGAACATTTTGTTACAGTGGTGATTCATCCACAAAGTATTATTCATTCTATGGTTCAATATGTGGATGGTTCTACTTTGGCACAGATGGGGCAACCGGATATGTGTACACCGATTGCGCATGCTTTGGCTTGGCCGCAGCGCATTAAGACGCAGGTACCGCGTTTAGATGTTTTTACCCAATCGCAGCTAGATTTTCAAGCTCCTGATTTGGTTCGTTTCCCGGCATTGGGCTTAGCGCGTCAAGCGATGAAAGCCGGTGGCATAATGCCAGCGATACTGAATGCTGCAAATGAAATAGCAGTGGATGCATTCTTGAAGCGTAAAATTAGTTTTCTACAAATCACTCAAACTGTTGAACATGCGCTCAATCAAGTTCAAAATAACGCAGCAGAGTCGATTGAAATGATTTTGCACATGGATCAACGCGCACGCGAAGTTGCATCACACTATATTAAGCAATTGGAAAGCTGAACATGAATGTTCTTTTTATTATTGCTGCCGCCATCATGCTTTTGGGGCCGCTGATTGCCATTCATGAGTTTGGCCACTATTGGGTGGCGAGAAAACTCGGAGTGAAAGTTCTAGTCTACTCCATTGGTTTTGGCCCGACACTGTTAAAGTGGACTTCGAAAAAATCGGGCATTCAATATCAGCTTTCAGCTTTACCACTCGGTGGCTATGTGAAAATGTTGGATGAACGTGAAGCAAATGTGAGTGCGGAAGATCTGCCTTATGCTTTCAATCGTCAAGCGCCTTGGAAAAAAATTGCCATTGTTGCTGCTGGTCCGTTCATCAATTTAATTTTTGCTGTAATACTGTTTTGGATCTTGTTGCTTCCAGCTCAAGACCAACTCAATACCCGAATTGGTAAAGTATTGCCAAATACACCAGCGGCAACGATGCAAATGCAAACGGGTGACAAAGTCATAGGGATCGATGGACAAGCCACTGATACTTGGGAAAAACTCAATTATGCATTGGTGGATCGTGTCGGTGAAACAGGGAGTATCCAAGTACAGGTAGAGCGAGATGGTCAAAACAAAACATTTGCACTGCCTATCGTACAATTTCTAAAAACTCAAAACCAATCACCACTCGAAGTATTGGGTTTTATTCCTTATCGTCCTGAAATTCAGGCTGTGGTATACAAACTCACCGAAGATGGCGCTGCGATACGACAGGGTATCAAAGCTGGTGATAAAATCGTTGCCATAGATGGTAAAACCATGAAAGATTGGTTTGATGTGGTGGACGTGGTGCAGAAATCGCCTGAGAAAATGCTGAATATTCAAGTATTGCGCCAGGGTCAATTGCAGTCATTACAAGTGATGCCGCAAGGCAAACGTGATAGCAGTGGACAAGTCAAAGGGATGCTCGGCGTTGAAACTCAACGGGGTAAAGTTACAATACCTGCTGACTATCAACAACGTATTCAATATAATCCTGCAGAAGCTTTTGTGATTGCAGTTGAAAAAACCGGTCAACTTTCTAGTATGATCTTGAACTCCATGGTAAAAATGGTGCGCGGTCTAATTGGTTTAGATAACCTTTCAGGTCCAATCACGATTGCTAAAGTGGCGGGTCAAAGTGCAGAAATGGGTTGGCAAACCTTTATAGCATTTATGGCGCTTATGAGTGTTAGTTTGGGTGTTTTAAACCTATTACCGATTCCGATGTTGGATGGGGGTCATTTGGTTTATTACTTTATCGAAGCTATACGCGGTAAGCCCGTATCTGAACATATACAAATTGTTGGATTAAAAATTGGTATGGTACTGCTCGGTAGTATGATGCTCCTTGCAATATTTAACGATTTTATGCGTTTATAATGCAATCGTTGAAAAATTAACTTATTGGAAAATAATAGGCATGCAGCACTCACATTTATTTTTGCCACTGGCGCTGGTTAGTTCAATGGCGGCAGTACAGAACGTATATGCAGCAGATGAATTTATCGCACGCGATGTTCGTGTAGATGGTTTGGTTCGTTTAACCCCGAACAACGTACTTACGATGTTACCGATTAATAGTGGTGATCGGGTATCAGATGCCCTTATTGCAGAGTCGATTCGTGCGCTGTATGCAAGTAATTTATTTGATGATATCCAAGTCACTAATGAAAATGGGGTGCTGGTTTATACCGTCATTGAACGCCCGATTATTTCAAAAATAAATTTTAAGGGTAATAAACTTATCCCTAAAGAAGCCCTACAAGATGGCTTAAAGAAAATGGGTTTAGCTGAAGGTGAAGTATTAAAGAAATCAGCGCTACAGACCTTAGAAACAGAGTTAGAACAGCAATATGCTCAACAAGGTCGATATGACGCGACCATCAAAGTAGAAACAGTAGCCCGCCCGAATAACCGTGTAGAATTAGACATTGTTTTTCAAGAGGGTAAATCTGCCAAAGTCTTTGATATTAATATTATCGGCAATACTGTTTTTAAAGATGATGATATTAAGCAAGTATTTGCTGTCAAAGAAAGTGGCTGGGCATCGATCGTTACCCGTAACGACCGCTACGCACGTGAGAAAATGGCGGCAAGTATAGAGTCTCTTCGCGCTTTATACTTGAATAAAGGTTATATCAATTTTGACATCAATAATTCTAATTTAAATATTAGTGAAGATAAAAAGCATATCTTTATTGAAGTTTCAGTGAATGAAGGTCAACAATTTAAATTTGGTCAAACCAAATTTTTAGGTGATGCACTGTATAAACCTGAAGAATTAAATGCCCTACAAATTTACAAAGATGGCGATACTTATTCGCAAGAAAAAGTCAATGCTGTAAAACAATTACTCTCACGTAAGTATGGTAATGCAGGATATTACTATGCCGAAATTAATGTAGTACCTGAGATCAATAATGAAACCAATGTGGTTGATCTCAATTTCTACGTCAACCCAGGCCAACAAGTGACTGTACGTCGTATTAACTTTGCAGGAAACACTAAAACTGCAGATGAAGTATTACGTCGTGAAATGCGTCAGATGGAAGGCGCTTTAGCCAGCAATGAGAAAATTGAACTCTCTAGAATTCGTTTAGAACGTACTGGTTATTTCAAAACGGTTGCGGTTCAACCGATGCGTGTACCGAACTCTCCAGACCAAGTCGATTTAAATATTAATGTCGAGGAACAACACTCAGGTACCAGTACCTTGGCCGTGGGTTATTCGCAAAATGGTGGTATTACCTTCCAAGCGGGTTTAAGTCAAACCAACTTCTTGGGTACAGGGAACCGTGTGTCATTTGATTTGTCTCGTTCTGAAACCCAAGATTATTATAATTTAAGTGTTACAGATCCGTACTTCACCATTGATGGTGTGAGCCGTGGCTATAACGTTTACTACCGTAAAACCAAGTTAAGCAGTAGCTATAACGTCAATAACTATGTAACAGATAGTCTCGGTGGTGGTTTAAACTTTGGTTACCCAATTGATGAAAACCAAAATATCAGTGCTGGCTTAAATGTTGATACCACTAAGGTGACTACGGGACAGTATGTCTCCACTTATGTACGTGACTATTTGCTTAAAAATGGTGGTAAATCAACATCGAAGAGTACATTCTGTCCTGGGGAATGGAAAGCTGTTGATGGTGTAGAAGATTGTTATGAAACGGGCACCAATAAAAAGATAGATATGCAGTCTTATAACAGTGCATTTGAAGGTGAGTTCTTAACCTTTAACCTGAACTTGGGCTGGTCGTATAACACCTTGAACCGTCCAATCTTTCCAACCAATGGTATGATGCATCGTGTTAATGCTGAAATCGCACTACCTGGTAGTGATGTTGAGTATCAAAAAGTGGTTTATGATGCCCAAGCATACTTCCCACTGTATAAAGACTTTGTCATCCGTGGCTATGGTAAGTTAGGATATGGTAATGATTTACCATTCTATAAAAACTTCTTTGCTGGTGGTTATGGTTCGGTGCGTGGTTATGACAACAGTACGCTTGGTCCGAAGTATCCAGGTGTGATTTACAATGAAACACATAAGAAAGATTATAACCCAGAGGAAGTGGGTGGTAATGCTTTAATTCAGTTTGGTACTGAATTGGCTCTTCCTGTGCCATTTAAGGGGGATTGGGCGCGACAACTTCGTCCAGTAATTTTTGCAGAAGGCGCTCAAGTCTTTGATACATCTTGTAAAATACCAACGGGTAGTTTATATCTAGATGGCTCGAAAACTGGTATCGATGCGAAAAAATATTGTGAAGATAACAATGGTTTTGACTTAGATAATATGCGTTATAGCGTCGGTGTAGGCTTTACCTGGATTACCATGATTGGGCCACTCTCACTGAGCTATGCATACCCAATTAACGATAAGCCTGGCGATCGTACCAAAACTGTTCAATTTGAAATCGGTCGTACTTTCTAAGTACGGCTGTTATTTTTTAGAGATATGACATAGGTTCTAAGATGAAAAAAATTAATTATGTACTTGCAGGTTTGGCTTTAAGTTTTTCAAGTTTGGTAAATGCTGCAGGTTATGGCGTTATTGACTTAGAGAAAGTAGTGGAAAATAGTCAGTACTTGAAACAGCAAAATAGTAGTTTAGAGCAATCGGTAAAACCCCAAACCGCTAAACTAGAACAGTTGACCAAAGAAATTGAAGCTTTACGTCAAAAAGCCCAAGCTCAAGGCGCAAATGCTCAGCAGTTAAATACGCAGTACCAAGCCAAAGTGACTGAGTTCCAATCGATTCAGCAAGGTGTACAAGCCAAAGTGCAATCGGCTATTCAGAACACCAATAAAACTTTTGAAGCGCGTCTGAAACAGGCCGCTGAGCAATTGCGCCAAGAGAATAGTTTAGACTTGGTTTTAAATAAAAATTCAGCCTTGGCTTCTGACCCAAAATTTGATTTAACTGATAAGATGATTCAAAAGGTCAATGCTATTAAATAATCAATGAAGTCGAAACAATATCACTTAGAACAGTTAGCCCAGTTGGTTAATGGTCAGTTTGTTGGTCAAGCTGACTTAAACATCCAAGGGCTGGCGAGTTTAGAACATGCTCAAGCACATCACATTTCATTTGTGAATGGTGAGAAGTATCTCCAAGCAGCAAGCGTATCTCAAGCAGGCGCGCTGATCGTCACTGCAGAACTTCTTCCACAGCTCGATCACTGTCAAAACTTTATTATCGTTGCTAATCCTTATCTGGCTTTTGCCATGCTCACGCATGCTTTTGAAAAAAAGACCGAGCAGGTCGGTATTGAAGCTACAGCACGCATTTCTAATTCCGCCATTATTTCAGACACAGCCTATATCGGTCATTATGCGGTGATCGGGGATCACTGTGTCATTGCAGACCACTGCGTCATACAACATCATGTGCATATTGATGATGATGTGGAAATTGGTGCGGGAAGCTTAATCGAATCTCATGTGGTGATCAGTGCCGCAGCGAAGCTCGGTGCGCGCGTGCGTATTCATAGTAACACTGTGATTGGTGGTGAAGGTTTTGGCTTTGCACCTTATCAAGGTCAGTGGAAGCGAATTGCACAATTAGGTTCAGTGCAGATTGGTGATGATGTCCGAATTGGCTCAAACTGTAGCGTGGATCGGGGTGCTTTAGATGACACTATTATTGAAAATGGCGTGATCATCGATAACCTGGTTCAAGTGGCTCACAATGTACATATTGGTGCAAATACCGCCATAGCAGCCAAATGTGGCATTGCGGGCAGTACCCAGATTGGTAAAAATTGTACTTTCGCAGGTGCTGTAGGTGTGGTAGGTCATATTCAAATTGCTGATCACGTAACCATTACTGGGATGTCTATGGTGACCAAAAGCATTACTGAGGCAGGTGTTTATGCCTCTGGTATCGGTGCTATACCT
Source organism: Acinetobacter calcoaceticus (assembly GCF_004345325.1). GTDB lineage: Bacteria > Pseudomonadota > Gammaproteobacteria > Pseudomonadales > Moraxellaceae > Acinetobacter > Acinetobacter calcoaceticus_D. The sequence goes on along the minus strand of NZ_SLVJ01000005.1, from coordinate 26,516 downwards.
GCTATGCAGTGGAAAAAAGCCGTGATCCGAGTACGACAATTAGCAGATGTGCCATTGACCAAAATACTCAAACAACTCGATCATATGCAGACTCAAATTGAGTCCCTTGAATCTACTTTAAAGATGCGTAAATAATGATGACTGAGTTAAACACTTTACCTTTTACGGTTCCAGAATTACCCATGAATGTCCAAACCATTCGTGCTTACTTACCACACCGCTACCCATTTTTGTTGGTTGATCGTGTTACTGAAATTACTGAAAATGGCATCGTAGGTTATAAAAACGTTTCGATCAATGAAGAGTTTATGCAGGGACATTTCCCTGGATATCCGATCATGCCCGGTGTACTGATCGTTGAAGCAATGGCACAAATTTCAGGTGTGTTGGGCTTCGTGATGAACAATGAAAAACCGACCCCTGGTTCACTGTTTTTATTTGCGGGTGCTGAAAAAGTACGCTTTAAAAAACAAGTCGTTCCTGGTGATCAACTCGTGTTAAAATCCGAACTAATCATGCAGAAAAGAGGCATATATAAATATATGTGCACTGCAAGCGTGGACGGTAAAGTGGCAGCTGTCGCTGAAATTATCATTTCTCATCAAAAATTAGAGCAGGCATGAGCAATAACGATTTGATTCATAACACCGCAATTATTGACTCTTCTGCACAAATTGCGCCAGATGTAAGTATTGGGCCTTACTCAATCATTGGCCCAAATGTGACGATTGGCGCTGGAACAAAAATTCATTCGCATGTGGTTGTTTCAGGTTACACGCGTATCGGCGAAAATAACGAAATTTTTCAATTCGCTAGTGTTGGAGAAGTTTGCCAAGATCTCAAATACCAAGGTGAAGACACTTGGTTGGAAATCGGTCATCACAATAAAATTCGTGAAAATTGTACCTTGCATCGTGGCACGATTCAGGACAATGGCGTGACTAAAATTGGCGACCATAATCTATTGATGGTGAACACCCATGTTGCACATGACTGCATCATTGGTGACCATAATATATTTGCCAATAATGTCGGTATTGCGGGTCATGTCAATATTGGTAACTACGTGGTTGTTGGTGGTAACTCAGGCATACATCAATTTTGTAAAATCGAATCATATAGTATGGTCGGTGGCGCTTCTTTGATTCTAAAAGATGTGCCAGCCTATGTGATGGTGTCGGGTAATCCTGCACATGCATACGGTATGAATGTTGAAGGTATGCGTCGTAAGGGCTGGTCTAAGAATGTCATTCAGGGCTTAAAAGAAGCCTTTAAATTGATTTATAAAGCTAACCTTACTACTGAACAAGCCATTACACAGATACGCCAGGAGATCCTTCCACACGTACCTGAGGTGCAACTGTTTATTGATTCTGTGGCTGAATCTAAACGCGGTATTGTGCGCTAGTTTGATCGGTCTGCATCGAGTCATTCAAAGACTTAAATGACGACTAAAAAAATCCCACTGCAGCGTGGGATTTTTTTTCGTTATCGATCAGGCTTAGGCCATACTTTCTAAAAGTACAGAACCATATTGCTCTCTTAAATCCTTTTTCAACATTTTTCCAGTGCCATTCAGTGGGATGCTCTCAGCAAAAATCACTTTGTCTGGAATCTGCCATTTGGCAACTTTATCTGCATAATAATCCAGAAGATTTTGTTCGGTGACTTGGCTGTCTGGCGTTTTGACCGCGATTAAAACGGGGCGTTCATCCCATTTAGGATGTGTTGCTGCGATGACCGCAGCCATGGTGATTTCAGCACTATAATCCATTGCAATATTTTCTAATTCAACGGATGAGATCCATTCACCACCTGATTTGATTAAATCCTTGGCGCGATCACTGATATTCAGATAACCATCTTGATCGAGGGTCGCAATATCACCTGTATCAAACCATCCGTCGATGGTCAGCGCTGAATCAGATTTACCAAAATAGGAGTCGATAATCCAGTGACCTTTGATTTGGATGTTGCCTGTGGTTTTACCATCTCGCTCAATTTCATTCGTCCCATTTTCTTGGTCACAAAGGCGTAGACTGACACCAAAAGGTGGTCGTCCTTGGCTGAGACGTAGTTTGGATTGTTCTTGTTCAGACAAGTGATTGTGTTTGGCCTTGAGTTGATTGGCTGTGCCCAATGGACTGGTTTCAGTCATGCCCCAAGCATGTAGTGTTTCACATTGGAAGCTGTCTTTAAAGATTTTAATCATCGATGCAGGGCAGGCAGAACCACCCACTACATTACGCTTTAAGCTGCTGAGTGTACTGCCTGATGCTTTTGCAGCACTGATTAATCCTTGCCAAATGGTTGGAACACCGAGTGCCACGGTAATCTTATACTCATCAATCAATTGCACTAGGCTGGCGCCATCTAAACCAGGTCCTGGTAAGACCAGAGTGCTGCCGACCATGGCTGCAGCATAAGGGGTTCCCCAAGCGTTGACATGGAACATTGGGACCACAGGAAGCATGACATCTTGTGCAGATAGATTGAGCGAATCAGGCAAACTAATCGCTAAACTATGTAAGACCGTGGAGCGATGACTATACAGCGCACCCTTAGGATTGCCTGTGGTTCCTGAGGTATAACACAGCGAACTCGCGGTGGTTTCATCAAATTGCGGCCATTCAAATACAGGATCTTGCTCGGCGATGAGTTCATCATAAAATTTCACCCCTGGAAGCGCATCTGCGACAGCTTGATCAAAACTACCTAGAAAGATCAAGTGTTCTACACGCGGGATATGGGCTTTAACCCCAACGATCAAGGGTAAAAAGGTTTTATCAAACAGCAGTGCTTTATCTTCAGCATCATTAATAATAAAAATCAGTTGTTCAGGAAAAAGGCGCGGATTAATGGTATGACAGACCATGGCATTGCCCGAAATGGCATACCATGATTCTAAGTGACGATGATTATTCCAAGCAATAGTGGCAATACGATCATGCGCTTTAAGGTGCAGGGCATTCAGTGCTTTGGCAAAACGTTTGGCATTATTTGAAATTTCGAGCCAATCACTGGTGACCATACTACCATCTGTATTTTTTGAAATGACTGCAGTATCACCATGATAGCGAGCAGCATGTTCAATAACACTGCTGATCAATAGCGGTTGAAACATCATACGTCCGTGCATAGATTATCCTTTTTTTAATGAATCATAAATAAAATGTACCGCAGAATTAAAATTATACTGCGAACAAAAAACAGCTTTTATAACATCCTATAGATTTGGCTTATTTAATCAAGGCCTGATTCGGCATTATTTTTGTAATGTGATAAGGAGTATTCAGTTTAAAAGGCACGGATGAGTTGACATTATTTAAATGTAATTTATCAAAATATGATCTGAAAGCAATTTAATGAAAAAACAGCCTATAAAAGGCTTGAACTATTTGCAATATGTGATAAATATATAAGTCGTAGCATGAATGACATAGATGTTTCAGGATGAAATATATCTCGACCCGATAGTCGTCATGAATAAGGAGATTCTACATGTTTCAACATATCAGAAAATTGTTTTGTATCCATGCATTTGAATATGAAATTGGCATTAATCAAATTATGATTAAAGAATGCCGCAAATGCGGTGCTTCACATCGTTAATTCTCTGTGCTTTAAACTCCCTTAATATATGATTCAACGTATGTTTTAAATAATATTTAAACTGCGTTGAATTTTGCTGCGCCTAAATGCTTTTCAATCTGCTGACGCTCGTCAATTCTCTGTACAAACTTATTTTAAAACGCTCATTGCATAGCATTTTATCTGATGCGAATGGTCAAATTGTTTGAATGATAAATTAGGCTGATCTCTTTATATGCGAAGACATGCAGTGCATTTGTATATTAATAATCCGAATCTGACTCGAAATCTTAAATGTTGGGTATTTTAACAATAACCATCTAACTGAAGTTGGTTAAAATATCCCAGTGCCATATGAGAGTGGATGTTGAGAAAATGAAAGATTTTAATGCCGAGCGCTATATCGTTGATGAAAATATTGCAGATACGCTGCATTGGTTATGCTGCCATCAAGATTGTTTTGATGCATTTCACTTTGATGTATTGAGCCAAGACTTGGTGGTTGAACACGCCAACGGCAGCGATATACTTCGCGTGGGGCATTATTTAACTGCAGAATACGGAATTTTAGTGACCTCTTAAGATCGAGTCGTGGATATTTAAGCGTGATCAAAATAGTAAAAAGCCCGATGTATTGCATCGGGCTTTTTGTTTGCTATAAACAGTTCAACCTAGAAATTGATTCGTGATTAACTGGCCATGGCATCAAAAGAAAGTTCTGCTGCAGTGGCTTTGGCTTTCTCGGCGACTAAGCCTAGTTTCTCAAACATTTGTTTGTCTTTGCCTTCACCTGCATTTGGCGTGGTCAACAATTTCTCACCAGAGAACAAAGAGTTGGCACCTGCCATAAAGGCCAAGGCTTGATCTGACTCGGAGAGGGATTCACGGCCTGCAGAGAGGCGGATATAACTCAGTGGCATAATAATACGGCCAACGGCAATAGTACGGATCCATTCCACCACATCGAGTTTCTCAACATCGGCCAATGGCGTACCTTCGATCGGAACCAACATATTGATTGGAACGGATTCTGGGTGTACTGACAGGGTGGCCAATTCATGTAATAGGCCAATACGATCACTACGGTTTTCACCTAAGCCGACAATCCCGCCACTACAAACTTTCATACCCGCATTACGGACATGGTCAATGGTGGTTAGGCGGTCATCAAAAGTACGGGTACTGATGATGTGTGAGTAATATTCACGTGAGGTGTCGAGGTTATGGTTGTAATAATCTAGACCTGCATCTTTTAAACGAACAGCTTGTGATTCATTTAACATGCCCAATGTCATACAGGTTTCAAGGCCAAGTGATTTGACTTCTTGAACCATTTCCAAGACATACGGCATGTCGCGTTCATGTGGGTTACGCCATGCTGCACCCATACAAAAGCGTGAAGAACCTGAGGCGAGCGCTTCTTTGGCTTCTTGGATGACTTTATCTACTGCGATACGTTTCTCAGCTTCGAGCTTCGAGTCATAACGTGCTGACTGTGAACAATATTTACAGTCTTCAGGGCATTTACCTGTTTTGATTGAGAGTAGAGTGCTGACTTGGATGCTGTTGGCTTGAAAGTGCTGACGATGAATCCGTTGTGCCTCAAACACTAAATCTAAAAATGGTTGCTCATATAAAGCTTGTATTTCGTCACGAGTCCAATCGTTGCGTACTTGCATGGTTATTCCATTTGTCTTAAAACTAAATTGATGATACATGAATTATAAAAACTGAAAAGGGTCAAAAAGTTCAAAATACTGATTTCATCAGCATCTTTTTGTCCTCAACAGGATTGAAGCTAAAATTGCGGTTTATCAACCAACTTGAGCAAGATGTAAGCTCGTTCGCAGCAGAGTTGCCAGATTGAGCAGTCACATATTGCAATTAATGGCATGGGTTTGAATATCATTGCTTTAAATCTTGTCAGTAAATCAATAAATTTTGAGCACTAAAATGGTTATAAAGATCAATCCATCCAATCAGCAGTTTTTAAAACAATCATGCTTGTAAATCCTTTCAATCATTCATAACACTAACTGAGCTCAGGGTGAATCTAAAAAACTGAACCCTAGCTCCACTTTTGAGCTTTACACTCAGGAAAGTATGGCGGCTTTGGCTTGCTGTTGTTGAATGGCCCAATCAATATGAACCTGTACCACTTCATCGTGGCCATCCCGCGCTTGTCGCAATGCATCCAAAATTCGTGCCGAAAAGGGTGCATTGCCCAAACCGATCGCAATATTTCGCATAAAGCTTTGAAATCCAGTGCGTCGAATCGGGCTGCCTTCAGTATTGCTTAAAAAGGTGCTTTCATCCCAATGCCATAGATCCAACAAACTGACCTGATCGAGGCCATGACGCGGGTGAAAATCTTCGATGCTGGTCTTTTTAGCATAGCGATTCCATGGACAAATCAGCTGACAATCATCACAACCAAAGACGCGGTTACCGATGCCTTGGCGCAGTTCTTCGGGAATGATGCCTTTGTATTCAATGGTTAAGTAGGCAATGCATTTACGCGCATCCAGCATATAGGGTTCGACTATGGCTTGGGTCGGACAAATATCAATGCAGGCACTACAACTACCGCAATGTGCGGTGGCGGGGGAATCAAAAGGCAATTCTAGCGAGCTAAACAGCTCACCTAATACAAAAAAAGATCCAGACTGACGTTGAATCAGTAGGGTATGTTTACCCGTCCAACCCATTCCTGCATTTTCAGCCAAAGATTTTTCAAAGATCGGTGCAGAATCGGCAAAGGGGCGCGATTCAAATTCTCCTACTTTGGCTTTGATCTGGCTGGCGAGGGTTTTTAAACGACCACGTAGGGTTTTATGATAATCACGGCCACGCGCATAGCGCGCAATAATGGCTTGATTTGGTGCATCAGGAACATGGCGAGGGCGCGGAGACTCAACCAAATAATCCATACGCACACATATGATGCTTTTGGTGCCGGGAACCAATAAGGTCGGATCGGCCCGTTTTTCCAAATTTTCTTCGAGATATTTCATATCACCGTGATAACCACGTTTGAGATATTCTTTAAAACGCGCTAACTCAGCCTGAGCATCAGGACGTGCGATGACACAATCTGCAAAACCCAAGTCCAGTGCTTGTTGTTTAATCCAAGCTTTTAATTGCGCTGGATCAAGGTTGTGCATTGGAATGATGCTGTTGCTGGACGAGGATGAATTTGAGGGCATACTGATATAAAAGATTTTAAAGCATGCGCAAGTTTAGCAGATCACATGGATTTGAAATACTGTGACGTTAAGAATGTTTGGCCATCTAAGCCGTGTAAACCATGCAGTGTGTATAGAAAGAGGGGCTATTCGCTGAGTTAGGTTGCTGAGGTGGTTCTTTGGGGAGCGTGTGGAGGATTATTTTTTTTGCTGATTTTTGAGGAACAGGTAAGTCGGCATTTTAAGTTTAGATTTGGTGCGTAGTTTCATCTTGATATAAAACACCAAGGCAAAGCAGGTGGTGGCAATGGTCAAAAATAGCCCATTCATATAGGTCATCACTGAGCTGACATAGCCGATGGTGGTTAGGCGATTCATCATTTTTACCACTTGCGGACTACTTTCGATCCCAGTGATGGCCCAAGTGCAGAGATGTTCGCAATTGTTCATGATCAGATGGTAGCTGTTTTCATGCATACGACTGCGCATACGTCGAACGATGGCGCGACCTTTATATCTCGGTTGCGTGTAGCCACGGATACTGATTTTACGACCGCGGCTGAAATGATCGAGAGAGGTAATTTCAATCGGTTTCTTTTTGAAAAAATGTGCCAGTCCAGAATAGTGAATAACTCGACCTTTACCTGCATAAATGCCGTGATGGCTATAACCAAAATTCTTAACAATCAAATGCGCACCCAATGGGAGCTTTTGCAATGCTTTTTCCATGTTGGCCGTGTTCCAATAAACCCTACAGTACTTTTTGTTATCAAAACCACGTGTCATTATACATAAAATTGTGTGTAATAGGCATTACACAGCATTCTCACCACAGGGTTAGATTTCACTATAGCGCTGAGCGTAATGCAAAATGAACATGCGAGCGTATATTTAAAGGCAAATTGATATGCAATTTTTCAAATTTATCACGGTCGTATTGAGTGGTCTATTTGTTGCTATGCCACAAGTTTCAGGGGTGTCGCATACTCAGGTTGAACGGGCTGGGGGCAATGTCGATGTGATCCAGATCAATGTGGATCAACTTAAAGATTTAAAATTATTTTTAAAGAATGATCAACAGCAAGCCTTGACATCTTTTAAAGGGCTGTCCAAATCCTTGGCAGCGTGCCAACAACTGCAATTTGCCATGAATGCAGGGATGTATCATGCCGATTATTCGCCTGTGGGTTTGTATATTGAGCAAGGAAAACAACAACGTGCCTTAAACACCGATACAGGCTATGGCAACTTCTTTATGCAGCCGAATGGGGTGTTGGCATGGAATGATCGCCATGCCACGATACAAACCACGCAAAAATGGGGCAGTGACGCTTTCAAAGCCAACTATGCCACCCAGTCTGGGCCGATGTTGGTGATTGATGGTGAAGTGAATCCATTGTTTTTACCCGATTCAACCTCACTGAAAATTCGAAATGGTGTCGGGGTCAAAGACAATGTGCTGTATTTTGTGATCAGTCGTCATAAAGTGAATTTCTATACCTTTGCACAAATCTTTAAACAGGATCTTGGACTGGAACAGGCACTGTATCTGGATGGTTCGATTTCGAGTTTATATTTCCCGCCTTTGCGACGTCATGATGCACGCTATGCCTTAGGGCCGATGCTGGGCTTGGTCGATGCTCAAGCCTGTAAATAGCCTAAGTTAAACATTCTGATTTACCAAGCTTTGAACATATTGAATGGCGCATTCTCACTCGATTAAGGGTGAGTTGGCCTTTTTCGTACTTTTGATTTTTTTAATGCTGGCAGAATTTAATATATGCTTCCACAACTAAAATAATAATATGCTGTTAGATTCCAATTTTTTATGTTTTCTAAATCTGTATCTGTGCTGCCAATATTAATCTTATATAAATTTATTTTTATTAATTTGGGGTGAGTATTAACTATATTTGATATGAATAATTAATGAATGGTTGTTTTATTTGGGTTAAGTTGAAGAGTGTTTATTGACCTGTAAATGATAATAGTCGCTAAATCCTATGTTTTCTCTCTTTGTTGAATCGAGTGTTGATGTTTGGTTTTTTTATATTTTTGATTTTGAAAAATGTTTATTAATTTTAATAAGAAAGAATAATAAAGGGAGAATCAATGTCCAGATAATATGAATCAGGAAGAAAATGATGAATAAGATCTATAAATGTATTTGGAATAGTCGCTTAAATATAATGGTGGTTGTTTCTGAAAGCGCAACAGGGAAATCTAAATCAAGTTTAGGTGCAAATATAAGTAAAGTGAATAAAGCCATTACTGCGATTACCGTGATTATTGTGGCGATCACAACAACAACTTACTCTATGTCTACGTTGGCGGGCAGTGTCTCAATTTGTGATGGCTTAAATTCTACATTGAGTAATCTCAGCTCAAATTTGGTTAAGGTTACCCATGGCTGCCTGGCTGATGGATTAGGTGTAGCAATATATGAAGCGAATGGAACGGTTTTCTCGGGTGGTACTGCTTCACTTGGCGTCGGTATCAATAAAACAGGAAGAAGTGTAGGAGAGATCTATTTATATGCACCTACAGGTGCGACTATCGAAGCAGCATTACGTGTCACAAAGCTCGCCACCTTTCAGCAAGGTGCAAGTCTTGAAAATCAGAAAATTACCAATTTGGCCAATGGTACTGTGGCTTTAAATTCAAAAGATGGCATCAACGGCGGCCAGCTATTTGGTTCAAATCAAAAAATCGCCTCGGCATTGGGTGGCGGTTCCGGGATAGATAGCAATGGTAATATTACTGCACCGAGCTATAGCGTTGGTGGGACCAAAGTCAGTAGTGTCGGTGATGCAGTCAGTAATCTAGATGGCCGAACCAGCAGCAATACCCAGAATATAGCGACTAACAATCAAAATATTACTAGCAATACCCAGAACATAGCGACCAACACCCAGGATATAGCAACGAATACCCAGAACATAGCGACCAACACCCAGGACATAGCAACGAATACTCAGAACATAAGTACCAACAGCAAGAGTATTAGCGATTTAAATACGACTGTAACTCAAGGTACTTTTAGTGTCTCGGCCAATGGCACTGGCGTGACCAAGGTGGCCAAAGATGCTGTTATCGACTATGGCAATACTGATAGCAATATTAAGGTTGCGCAAACAGGGACACAGTTTAAATTTGATTTGGCTGATCAATTGAAGATTAAAACCTCTGTGGCCGTGGGTGGAACCACCGTGAGCCAATCTGGATTAAGCATTACAGGCGGCCCATCCATTACGCAAACAGGTATTAATGCTGCAAATACCACGATCAGCAATTTGAAAGATGGCGTTAATGCCACCGATGCCGCCAGTAAGGGGCAGTTGGATAAGAGTCTAAAAGATGCAGGTTTGGTTGATGCAAATGGTAAAGCAATCAATGCGGTGACTTATGACACAGTGGGTAATGTGCAACTAAAAGACAATGCAGGCCAAGGCAGTGTGTTGAGTAATGTGGCAGTAGGCAAAGTTGCAGCAGACTCCAGAGAAGCGATTAATGGCAGTCAGTTGTATAATTCAAATCAAAAAGTTGCATCTGCTTTGGGTGGCGGCTCTACTGTAGACAGCAATGGCAATATCACTGCACCGAGCTATAGCGTTGGTGGGACCAAAGTCAGTAGTGTCGGTGATGCAGTCAGTAATCTCGATGGCCGAACCACGATGAATACCCAGAACATTACAAGCAATACCCAGAACATTAACAATCTCAGTAAAACATTGTCAGAAGGATCATTTAGTGTCTCGGCCAATGCCACTGGCGTGACCAGAGTGGCCAAAGATGCTGTCATCGACTACGGCAACACCGATAGCAATATTAAGGTTGCGCAAACTGGGACACAGTTTAAGTTTGATTTGGCCGATCAATTAAAGATTAAAACCTCTGTGGCCGTGGGTGGAACCACCGTGAGCCAATCTGGACTAAGCATTACGGGTGGTCCATCAATCACGCAAACAGGTATTAATGCGGCAAACACCACGATCAGCAATCTGAAAGATGGGGTTAATGCCACCGATGCCGCCAGTAAGGGGCAGTTGGATAAGAGTTTAAAAGATGCAGGTTTGGTTGATGCAAATGGTAAAGCAATCAATGCGGTGACTTATGACACAGTGGGAAATGTGCAACTAAAAGACAATGCAGGCCAAGGCAGTGTGTTGAGTAATGTGGCAGTAGGCAAAGTTGCAGCAGACTCCAGAGAAGCGATTAATGGCAGTCAGTTGTACAATTCAAATCAAAAAGTTGCATCTGCTTTGGGTGGAGGTTCCACCGTAGACAGCAATGGCAATATCATCGCACCGAGCTATAGCGTTGGTGGGACCAAAGTCAGCAGTGTCGGTGATGCAGTCAGTAATCTCGATGGCCGAACCACGATGAATACCCAGAACATTACAAGCAATACCCAGAACATTAACAATCTCAGTAAAACATTGTCAGAAGGATCATTTAGTGTCTCGGCCAATGCCACTGGCGTGACCAGAGTGGCCAAAGATGCTGTCATCGACTACGGCAACACCGATAGCAATATTAAAGTTGCACAAACTGGGACACAGTTTAAATTTGATTTGGCTGATCAATTAAAGATTAAAACCTCTGTAGCGGTGGGTGGAACCATCTTGAGCCAATCTGGACTAAGCATTACGGGTGGTCCATCAATCACGCAAACAGGTATTAATGCGGCAAATACCACGATCAGCAATCTGAAAGATGGGGTCAATGCCAACGATGCTGCAAGCAAGGGGCAGTTGGATAGGAGTCTAAAAGATGCTGGTTTGGTTGATGCAAATGGTAAAGCAATCAATGCGGTGACCTATGACGCAGTCGGTAATGTGCAATTAAGAGACAATGCAGGCCAAGGCAGTGTGTTGAGCAATGTGGCTATAGGCAAAGTTGCAGCAAACTCCAAGGACGCGATCAATGGCAGTCAGTTGTACAATTCAAATCAAAAAATCGCCTCGGCCTTGGGTGGCGGCTCTACTGTAGATAGCAATGGCAATATCACCGCACCAAGCTATAACGTTGGGGGGAGCAAAGTCAGTAGTATCGGTGATGCCGTCAGTAATCTCGATGGCCGAACGACCACCAACACTCAGAACATTACAAGCAATACCCAGAACATTAACAATCTCAGTAAAACATTGTCAGAAGGGTCATTTAGTGTCTCGGCCAATGCCACTGGCGTGACCAGAGTGGCCAAAGATGCTGTCATCGACTACGGCAACACCGATAGCAATATTAAAGTTGCACAAACAGGCACGCAGTTTAAATTTGATTTGGCCGATCAATTAAAGATTAAAACCTCTGTGGCCGTGGGTGGAACCATCTTGAGCCAATCTGGACTAAGCATTACAGGCGGCCCATCCATTACGCAAACAGGTATTAATGCGGCAAATACCACGATCAGCAATCTGAAAGATGGGGTTAATGCCACCGATGCCGCCAGTAAGGGGCAGTTGGATCGGGGTCTTACATCGGCAAAACAATATACAGATCAACAAGTTCAGAAAGTTACCGGCGGTACATCGAGAGATGTGACGCAGATTAAAGATCAAGTGATCCAACTTCAAAATGGTCTTGAGGGTATGCTCCAAGTCAGCCAAGAGGCGCCGATAGTACAACCGAAAGCCACGGGTACAGATACATTGGCAGGTGGTAATGCGGCGCAAAGCAGTGGTCATCAAGCGGTCGCATTGGGGAATAAGGCGACTGCAACCGCACAAAATTCTGTTGCTTTGGGAAATAGTTCGCTCGCAGATCGAGATAATACCGTGTCGGTCGGGTCAAAAGGCAAAGAACGGCAAGTAAGCAATGTTGCAGCTGGGACAGCAGATACGGATGCTGCCAATGTCAGACAGTTAAAAGAAGTATCTGCTCGGATGACTGAGACTTCGGATCAATTGAACCAGAAAATCAATCGAGTCAATGAGTATGCACATAATGTTGATAAAAATGCCAAAGCGGGTATTGCAGGTATTTCTGCGATGGCCAATATTCCTCAAGTTATGCAAGGCGGTCAACGATCAGTGGGTGCTGGTGTGGGGCATTATCGTGGTCAAAATGCAGTAGCGATTGGGGGTTCAGTGTCGTCTGACAGTGGTAAATGGGTGTTTAAAGGCAGTGCGGCTTTTGATACTCAAAGTAAATCGTCTTTCGGAGCTGGGGTCAGTCGGGTTTGGTAGCGGTTCAGTGATCAGTTGCGGGCCATTGCAATAGGTCATTTGAAGAATAGGATTGAGCAAAAATTTTGGCAGGCCGAGAGGCGCTGCCAAATTACTTTAAGTCGTTTAGATATGTCGGAACAATGCAGAACGTGATTCGCTATTGGCACCATCTGCAACCATCGGTGGGGGTGCATAGCATTGCTTATAGATGGTGAAGTCAGTCCAATACTTTTACCCGATTCAAAGTCACTGAAAATTAGAAATGCTGTCGGGTTCAAAAACAATGTGCTGTATTTGGTGAACAGTCATCATAAAGTGAATTTCTATACCTTTGAGAAAATTTTCAAGCAGGATTTTGGGCTTTAACACGCACTATATTTGGATGGGCCTTTTTCGAGTTTGTAAATCTCATCGCTGTGAGATCATGATGCACGTTATGCCTTAGAGCCAATATGAGGCTTGATCGATATTCAAGCTGGTAAATAGCTTAAGAAACTAGGCTCTGAGATTAATAGAAATTGGTATTTATGGTTAGTGTGTGGTTGAGTAATTTGAGTTAAGTTTGTGATTATTTATTCGTCATTTTGATGGTAGATGAAACTGTTGAATTTTTATTGATTCTCTCTATATTATAATTTTATTATGGTCTGGTTGTCTTTTTGATTTTAAAAATTTGTATGATTATAAAAAAATATATAAAAATAGAGGGAAAACTCATTATTTATAATATTAATCAGGAAGATTAATGTTGAATAAGATTTACAAATGTATTTGGAATAATTGTTTAAATAAGTGGGTTGTGGCTTGTGAAACCATGAAAGGAAGATCTAAAACAGCCAATATTACCAAGACAAAAATTTTAACTTCGGTGGCACTTATTTTTTCTACAGATGTGTTGTCAGATATGAATAATAGTGTATTGCTGAACAACAAAAATAATATCGCCAATACTTCAGTGGGTGGCGAAGCTGCAGAGCGCAATACTTATCTGGCTGAATCAAGGAAAATACCCAGTGATCTGACCCTAAGTAAAGTTGCAGATACAGGTACCAGAACTGAAGCTACCATGCTAAGCAACACTCACAACAACAGCCTAAACAACACGCAGAACAAAAGTCATGTCAGTAATAATTTTGCTGATTTAAAGACCATTTTTAAGCAAGATACAGCTAAAACTGCGACAGATGCCACTGACAAAGATTTTATGCAAGCGCCTCAGCCTGTTCTACGTCCCAATCCAATTGCATCAAGCTCTAATGATCTTGCTAGAGTTGCTGCACCATTAACCCCGATTAGTGGGGTGAAATTAACTCCTTCAGATCAAGTGACAGTAAAAGAGATTCAGAAAACCCCTGAACCAGTGAAGCCGCCATTGCCAATAAGCAGTGCTCCGCTTGCATCAGGTTCAAAGGATATTGCACCTAAGACTGCACCTTTAATCCCGATTGGAAGCGTAAAAGCTGTTCCTTCTACTACTTCAGATCTTAAGCACATTCAGAAAACTCCTGAACCAGTTAAGCCAGCATTGCCAATAAGCAGTGCTAATCCAATTGCATCAGGCACTAATGATATTGCAGGCGTTGCTACACCATTAACACCGATTGGTGGGGTGAAATTAGCTGCTTCAGATCAAGTGAATGTAAAAGAGATTCAGAAGATCCCTGAACCAGTTAAACCTGCATTACCAATAAGCAGTGCCAACCCAATTGCATCAGGCACTAATGATATTGCCGGTGTTGCTGCGCCATTAACACCGATTGGTGGGGTGAAATTAACTTCCTCTGATCAAGTGAATGTAAAAGAGATTCAGAAGATCCCTGAACCAGTTAAGCCAGCATTGCCAATAAGCAGTGCCAATCCAATTGCATCAGGCACTAATGATATTGCTGGAGTAGCTGCACCATTAACACCAATGGGTGGGGTGAAATTAACTCCCTCAGATCAAGTGACAGTAAAAGAGATTCAGAAGATACCTGAACCAGTTAAGCCAGCATTGCCAATAAGCAGTGCTCCAATTGCATCAGGCACTAATGATCTTGCTAGAGTTGCTGCGCCATTAACACCGATTGGTGGGGTGAAATTAGCTGCCTCAGATCAAGTGAATGTAAAAGAGATTCAGAAGATCCCTGAACCAGTTAAACCTGCATTACCAATAAGCAATGCTCCGATTGCATCTGGTGCAAAGGATATTGCAGGCGTTGCTACACCATTAACACCGATTGGTGGGGTGAAATTAACTCCCTCAGATAAAGTGACAGTGAAAGAGATTCAGAAGATCCTTGAACCAGCGAAGCCACTCTTACCAATAAGCAGTGCCAACCCAATTGCATCAGGCACTAATGATATTGCAGGCGTTGCTGCACCATTAATACCGATTGGTGGGGTGCAATTAACTCCCTCAGATCAAGTGAATGTAAAAGAGATTCAGAAGATCCCTGAACCAGCGAAGCCAGCATTGCCAATAAGCAGTGCTAACCCAATTGCATCAGGCACTAATGATATTGCAGGCGTTGCTGCACCATTAACACCGATTGGCGGGGTGAAATTAACTTCCTCTGATCAAGTGAATGTAAAAGAGATTCAGAAGATCCCTGATCCAATAATTAAGCCAGTATTGGATCAAGGTGCTAAACAGGCAGGTTCAAGCGGTATTAAGCTGAACTATCCTGTTGTTTACGATGTTGAGGGATATGCTTGGTTCAAAGATATTCCTAGCCAATTTGAGATAGATACCAAAGTAGGTAAAGAGGAAGATCAGTTTTATAATTCAAATAATAAGCATATTTTCGTATTTGGCGGTGAAGTGAGTGTAGATACAAACCCTGATGTGATTGAACCAAGTTATCGTCTAGGTGGGAAGAATATGAATAACATCACTGATGTGGTCAGTAATCTTGATGCTCGAACCACAACGAATACGCAGAAAATTGAGCTACATAGCAACAATATTGCTGAATTAAATTCCACCCAATCCCAAGGGGCTTTTAGTGTGTCTGCCAATAGCAATGGGACAACCAAAGTGGCTAAAGATGCAGTGATTGATTATGGCAATAACGACAGTAATATCAAGGTTGCTCAAACAGGCACGCAGTTTAAAATGGATTTGGCTGATCAATTAAATGTAAAAAAAGCCCTAACCATTGAAGGTACACGCTTGGATCGGAAAGGCCTACGCATTACTCAAGGACCTTCAGTCCAAACAGAGGGAATCAATGCAGCAAATACGGTTATTTCTCATTTAAAAGAAGGTGTTAGTGTCACAGATGCTGTGAATAAGGGCCAGTTGGAAAAAGGCATGTCCACTGCAAGAGTGTACACAGATCAAAGTGTTGAAAAATTAACTGGGCAAACAAACAAAAATATAAGCCTGATTAAAGATCAAGTGAGCACTATTCAAAATGGTCTTGAGGGTATGCTCCAAGTCAGTCAAGAGGCACCGATAGTACAACCGAAAGTCACGGGTACAGATGCATTGGCAGGTGGTAATGCGGCGCAAAGCAGTGGTCATCAAGCGGTCGCATTGGGGAATAAGGCGACTGCAACCGCACAAAATTCAGTTGCTTTGGGAAATAGCTCGGTCGCAGATCGAGAGAATACCGTGTCGGTTGGGTCAAAAGGCAAAGAACGGCAAGTGAGCAATGTTGCAGCGGGGACAGCAGATACGGATGCTGCCAATGTCAGACAGTTAAAAGAAGTATCTGCTCGGATGACTGAGACTTCGGATCAATTGAACCAGAAAATCAATCGAGTCAATGAGTATGCACATAATGTTGATAAAAATGCCAAAGCGGGTATCGCAGGTATTTCTGCGATGGCCAATATTCCTCAAGTCATGCAAGGCGGCCAACGATCAGTAGGTGCAGGTGTGGGGCATTATCGTGGTCAAAATGCGCTAGCGATTGGGGGTTCAGTGTCGTCTGACAGTGGTAAGTGGGTGTTTAAAGGCAGTGCGGCTTTTGATACTCAAAGTAAATCGTCTTTCGGAGCAGGGGTCAGTCGGGTTTGGTAGCGGTTCAGTGCTCAGTTGCGGGTCATTGCAACAGATCATTTGAAGAATAGGATTGAGCAAAAAAATTTGGCAGGCCGAGAGGCGCTGCCAAATTACTTTAAGTTGTTTAGATATGTCGGAACAATGCAGAGCGTGATTCGCTATTGGCACCATCTGCAGCACTGAGAAAGCGTTCGGTATGAATGTCACGTTCAAATAAACGACTTTGCATCAGGGCGGAAATCGCTGCATCAATCATCGGTGGAGGACCGCACAGATAGGCTTTATGCCCAGCACATTTTTTCTCGAAATAATCTTCTACCGCTTGATGTACAAATCCGGTGAAACCCGTCCATGCATCTTCAGCCTTAGGCGCGTTTAATGCTGGAATGTAGCGGAAGTTTGGATATTGCTTCACCCACGATTCAAACAGGTCCTTGTTGTACAACTCAGAAACATCACGTGCGCCTTGGAATAAATACAAGGTGCGGCTATCACCAGATTCAAGCAAATCCAAGATCATCGACTGTGGACTGGACAGACCAGAACCACCGGCGATAAAGATCATGTCTTTTTCATCGGACTTACGCACAAAGAACTGACCATAAGGACCAGATAGATCGACTTGATCACCGACTTGTAGCGATTGATGGACATAACTGGTGGCCGTACCGCCTGGTACTTGGCGGATATGCAATTCGATAATGCCTTCTTCACTCGGTGCATTGGCGATGGAAAATGCACGGGTGCCTTCAATCGTCGGCAATTGAATGTTGATGTACTGGCCCGCTTGGAACTGCATGGCACGATCGATTTCTAGGCGTACACCCTTGATCGTGGGTGACAGGTCAGTGATGGAAATGACTTTGGCTTGGTAATCTTCAATCAAATAGCCTAAGAAATCTTCATCTTCGTCGACATCTGCTTCGATCACCATGTCCGACTCTGGCTTACAGCAACAGGCCAAAACTTTGTTTTCTTCACGTTCAATGTCCATCAGGGCAAAGGGTGAAGCATCACCGAGGTCAAAAAAACCATCAGTGACTTGAACTTTACAGGTGCCACAGGTGCCGTGACCGCAAGCGAAGGGTAACCAAACCCCTTGGCGCAGTGCTGCATCCAAGATGGTTTGATCTTCTTCAACTTCAATGGTGGTGCCGAGTGGCTCAATGGTAACTTGATAGCTCATAACAGACCTCGCTTAAACATGCGTGCCGTTATAACCCTTGAGTTCAGGGGTTATAAAGCGAAGTAATGATTTATGACCAAAGCCTAAATCCACTAATTTTTGTTGCGCATCAGGTTGGATGCTTTGACGATCTAAGACAAACTGTGTGGTTGCCCAATTGATCTGTGCAAAATCAGGATGCTGTGAAAAACCCGCTGGCATCAACTCATCCAATAGCTGTTGGAAGGTGGCTTGGGGTGAGATTAAAAATGCTTTGGCTGAACAAAACAGGGTGTGATGATCCCAACCGATATACAGCAGGATATTGTCGCCATAATTGCTTTGGGTATCGCGCGCAGCGAAACTGTATTCCGGTGTAATTGCACGTACTGCCATGATATTTTTCCTTGATATGCGCTGAGTCTTGTTCTAAGGGGTGAGCCTTGGTCTGTATCCCTAACCTCAGCTCAACCGATCCTCATGTATTTAGCCCAATAAATAGCCTAAGTTGTTTTTGCTTCTAAGTCGCCGTGCCATAAGGCGCTCTAAATAGCCAAGGCGCTCTAAATAGCCTAAGCTTTGTCCGCTTTACCTTTCCATTTGTTCCAACGCTGCTGGTCAGGTGAGCCTTCGATATCCATGTTGTCCGCACCCACGTTGATGTTGTAATAATCACGTAGAATGCTTTCTAGATCCGGGCCACCACAGTTGCCTTGGAGGATTTGGTTGACTGGCATCCATGCTTGTGCGTATTTTTCTGGCTCACGTTCAAAGATGTCATGACAACCATCTGAACAGGTGTGATAACGCTCACCGTTGTAGATGCTGTCGCGATAACTAAATATGGTCGGGTCGCCATCCATTTCAGTAAAGGTCATAGGAATCTGACAGATCTGACACAATTGTGGTAAGCCATCCGAATAGAAGCGTTTACCTTCAGCTTCCAACTTGCGGGCCAATTCCCAACGTGGGCGATAGTATTTATCAAAGGTGTCTGGGTATTTCTCAGATAACCAGTCCATTTCCTCATCGGTAGGAATCCACGTATGGAAACCGGCTGCATGACCAAAGTTATAAAAGATCCACCATGCTTGATGCGATACGTGTTCTTTCTCTTTGGTAATCACTTCAGAGTACTTCGGCATACGGATACCATAGCGACTCAAGTCTTTAAACAGCGCACCACCGGCTTGTTCAAAATAGACTTCCCAAGCTTCTTTCCAAGACATGACTTTGTTTGGCAACATATAATCCATCATCATGCCGACGATAGAGAGTAGACGAGTCCCACGCCAGAACCATTTGTCGATCCATTCTTGGACGATTGGCACGTTGTCTTCATGCTGTTCGAGTAAGAATTTGACGATTTCCAGACCCAAGGTCATATGACGTGCTTCGTCAGACTGTGCACTAAAGCCAAAGGTCACCGTAGCCATATCCCCGTTATAGGCAGCACCAGACATAAATGGTACAAATAACAGGTTGGTCAGGACATATTCAAAGGCAAAGCTAATCGCCAATAAAAATTCAAATGGACCTGCAGAGCGTGCATCTTCAAAGAATGACTTGGGTACCGAGAGATACCAAACACGGTCATGCATATGCGCCCAATCTTGGAAGCCATCAAAGAACTTGTTGTAATGGCTCATGGCATGGATTTGGGTTTGCACATGACGCAATTCATCGATGGACTGCATCTGTGAAGCAATACGCGCACCGATGCCACTGAACTGGCGACCCACATGGGCATAGCCCTGATAAGCTTGGTATTCAAGTGGCGTCACCGCGGTCAAGAACAGTTTAATCGCATTGAGATAACGCTCATTACTGACGTTCATTTGACCGTTGTTTTGCGAGAAAGCATCAAAAATCGCATAGAGCTTTTTTTCTTTCTCAGCTTGATACTTCCAATAGTTGTCCATGGTCAGGCGGAACGGATCTTCCCATTTTGACCAATCGGTGATTTTAATGCCTTCGAATTCTTCATAAGGGAAGGCATCTTTACGATCCACATAGGAAAAATCCCAATCTAGATCGCGGCTGAGGATGCGATAGCGCTCTTTGGCGTTCATTTTTTTGGTTGCGGTTTTTGCCGCAGTTGCTGCGTTGTCTTTGGCTGGACTATTCATGTTGATTATCCTTTTTCAATCTTGAGCTTGACGCTGATTAAGATCCATTCTTTAACGATGTGAAATGCGCTCATCGTGATCCAATACGCTTCGGCATTCGACGTACATCAGTTGCATTCAGTTGCAGATCAATTCCACATTAGGGTAAAGCTGTCGTCATCTTCCTCGACGTTGCCCCCAAGGGTAATCATGTTCAGTTGTAAGGCTTGAATATCCCAGTCTTGGCCCAACTTCTCAGACACTGTTTCTGCACGAACCACCAATGATCCGACACTTTCCACACGAATCATGGCAGGCAGGTATTGGATGGTGGCTTCAGGGTTATCTTGTTCAATGGCTTCAATGATGTAGCGTGAAACGTCATTGTCTTGTAGTGCTAAATAAACTTTAGATGTCATGTCCGTATTCCTTTTCTTTTAGTCTTATGCAGTCGCATCTTGATTGAGGGCGATTCCCGCTTTTTTACAACGTTCAGCGATCAGTTCCATTGCTTGATCCGCAGTAGTTTGCTCCAGTGCTGTGCCTGACCATGCGCTAAATGCACCGTGGACTTGAGGCAGCAGTTCTGCGATCCAACTTTCGATCAGGGCTTTATTTTCAGCAGATTCAGCCACTGCGGTTTTAAATACGGTGTCGGTCCATTTACGCAGATCAGTCAGACAGTCTTTGACAAACTCGGTCAACATGGCGATATCACGTGCGCCATTTTCCACCAACCATTGATCTAACTCGCCATAGACCAAACTTTGCATCATGCTATCGATGAGCAGGTTTTGCAGCAGGAACAATTTAAACCAGTCTTGTTCAACTAAACTTTCTTCACACAGGCGACGTAGGGGTTGCCAAGCGTCATCTTGCATCCAAGATTGTTTGGCCAGTTGTAGTGATTCACCAGTGTTGCCATCGATCATCAGGCCAATACGCGATAAATACTGCGCCATACCCAGACGATCCATCGCCGCAAAGATACAGGCTTGGGTAATTACCGTACCGTAACCATAGGCGCTGCCTGACATCATATGTAGGTTGGCGGTTTGCTCGACATAGCGAAATGGCAATAGACATTGGATGATTTTGGCTTTGGCTGCATCGGTTAAGTTATCGACCAAATGGCGCTTTTCAAAGAAGGCATAGTTGCTTTCCGCCGTGTCTTGCAAGCGCGCTCGATGTTGCACATAGGTACCGTAGTAAAATTGACGAGGATCTTTAAACGCATACCAATCCTGCATTTGCAACGCAGTATGGGTTTTATCGTTCAAGGTTTTGTCTGGCTTCCACAGTGGACGATAGTGAAAGTTGGCGGCCCCTTGTACATCAAAACTGACTTCTTGATAGCGTGTAGCCGGCTTATTGCCAAAACGACGTTCGGTATAGGCATACGTCTGGCGAATTGGCTCAAGATTGGAGGTTTTAATTTCTAAAGTCATCGCGATTTCCTTATAAGTTTAAGACTGATCTTCTTGATCAAAATGTTGTCGAGCTTGGCTGAGCAGATTGGGTTCGATGCCATAACGCCATTTATCTTCTTGCGCATCGTTCCAAGCTTGCTGGGCTGCGGTCATTTCAATGACTTGATTAATCTCGCAAAAATGTGCAAAGGCTTGCTTGGGTAATACCAATTCAACAAATAATGTCGGGTCATGAATGGCAAAATCGAACTCGACAAACTCAGCATCACGGTCACCTGTGACGCGTATAAACTTGGTCAGTTGATTTTCGGTTAGGGTTTGAGTCATCTTGGTCATCCTGCTGGCTCTCCACACTGTGGGCGTTATTGCATTTCGATCTGCAACAACTCAGTGACGCAACCTTGCGTTTACTCAGTTTTGGTTTCTAATGACATTCCAAAAGTCGTGCCAACTATTTAAATTGTTGATATTTAACGTATTAATAATTTAATTTCAAAATTGATTGTTTAAATAAAAATTAAATTCATGATTTGATGAAGCTTTTAATTTGAATCATTCATCAAATGCTGAATTTTGTTTTGGCTTGATGTATTTTTAAGAGCAGGAGATTAGTCAGGGACTTGATTGATATTGTTATGAAATACCTTGAGGGTATAACTATATTCAAAATAGGTACGTTGTGTATCGCAAGAATTGGTTAAGATGACACAGTTGGTATTCTGAATGATTTCAAATGCCAACACGCTCTAAGTTAGCCACTCGCCAAGGATGGATTTGGCCATGCCTCAAGCCAAGGATGTAAAGTTTTATAAGCACATACTCGAGCAGAATAAAGACATACAGGACCTGCTCGATAAGATTCAATTTGATACCCAACAGGGTCAGATCTGGTTCGAAGAAAACCGCATGTTGTTAATGCAAACCAGTATGTTGGGTTTTCTGCGTAAAGATTTATTTCAAATGTTGGGTCTAGAACGCACCAAGCATTTTTTTATCCGTTGCGGCTATCAGACCGGTATGCGTGATGCCGAAGTCACCTCTAGGCTGCGCCCCAACTTGACTGAAGCCGAAGCGTTTATGGCTGGCCCACAGATGCATGGCATTCGTGGCATGGTCAAGGTTGAGGTCAATGATCTGCAATTGAATCGTGAACAAAAACAGTTCTATGCAGATTTTAATTGGCACAATTCTTTTGAAGCCGAAGTTCATCAAAGTGAATTTGGTCTCTCAGAAGAACCAGCCTGTTGGATGCTGCTCGGTTATGCCTGTGGTTATACCAGTTTCGTCATGGGACAAACCATTATCTATCAGGAAACCCACTGTGCTGCTCGTGGTGATGAGCATTGTCGCATCGTGGGTAAGCCGCTGAAAGAGTGGGAAAATGCACAGGAACTGATTCAGTTTATGTCTCCTGATCCCGTTTCAGATGAGATTATTGCACTGCAAGCCGAACTGAATTTACTGAAAAAAAATATCTACACTCAAGCCGAAGCGGATTACACCATGTTTAATTCGGTCGGTGAATCGCAAGCCTATCGCAATGTCTGTGATCTGCTCAAGAAGGCCGCAGGCAGTAAAGTCGCCGTGTTGCTACAGGGTGAAACTGGGGTGGGTAAAGAGGCCTTTGCGCGTGGGATTCATCAGGCCAGTCAACGCCAGCAGCAACCTTTTATCGCCGTGAACTGTGCCTGTATACCGCCGGATTTGATCGAAGCTGAATTGTTCGGGGTGGAAAAGGGCGCTTATACCGGTGCGACCCAATCACGGATGGGCAAATTTGAACGTGCTCATGGGGGCAGTATCTTTCTGGATGAAGTCATTGAGCTGTCGCCACGTGCCCAAGCGGCCTTGTTACGCATGTTGCAGGAGGGGGAGTTTGAGCGAGTCGGTGACCACCAAACCCGTAAAGTGGATGTGCGGATTATCGCTGCCAGCAATGAAGACTTACAGCAGGCGGTGAAAGAGGGGCGCTTTCGTGCCGACTTATTCTATAGATTGAATATCTTTCCGGTGCAAATCCCACCTTTACGCGAGCGCCGTGATGATATTCCACTCTTGATTCAACATTTCCTCGGTCGTTTTGAAAATATGTATGGCAAGACCTTAAAAGGCCTCAGTGATCGTGCTAAGAGCTATGTCATGAATTATGATTGGCCCGGGAATATCCGGGAGTTAGAAAATATTTTAGAACGCGCAACTTTATTGACGGATGATCAAGAGGAAATTAAATTAAGTCATTTGTTTCCACAGAATGTTGAGCAGAGCGCCACAGATCAATCGCAGCAGAATTTAAAAATTGAAGACCTGTTTAATCAAGAATTCTCACTTGAGCAATATGAACAGCAGATTATTAAAGTGGCAATGGACAAGAGTAAGCAAAATGTGTCCGAAGCCGCACGTATACTGGGGATTAGTCGAGCAACCTTGGATTATCGATTAAAAAAAATATCGCTTTGAGTATTTATGAATTGTCAGCAAGCCCGATTCATTGCAGTATTCAACAGACCCTAATTTAAACGGAGTAAATTATGTTAGCTTTAGTTACAGGTGCATCTTCAGGTTTTGGTGCCAGTATTTCTAAAAAATTAATTGAAAATGGTTACAAAGTCATTGGCGTGGCGAGACGTGCAGATAAATTATTAGAATTAAAACAAAGTCTTGGTGATAATTTTTTAGGTTTAGCGCTGGATCTGTGTAGTCCAGCAAACATGATTGAAGAGGCATTATCTGCATTAGAGGGTGACTTCAATATTAATAACATTGACTTGTTGGTTAATAATGCAGGCCTAGCTTTAGGACTCGAGTTAGCATATGAAGCCAATTTAGATGATTGGTATAAAATGATTGATACCAATATTAAGAGTTTGGTGACCTTAACACGGATTATCTTACCGACCATGGTGAATAACAGAACAGGACTGATCATTAATATGGGGTCTATTGCTGGGACTTATCCGTATCCGGGTGGTAATACGTATGGTGCAAGTAAAGCCTTTGTGGATCAGTTTAGCTTGAACTTAAGAGCGGATTTGGCAGGAACTGGTGTACGTGTGTCAAATGTAGAACCGGGTCTTTGTGGGGGAACTGAGTTTTCAGTGGTACGCTTTAAAGGTGATTTAGATAAAGTGAATACCTTGTATGAAGATACTCACCCGCTGCAAGCAGATGACATCGCTGAAACAGTTTATTGGATCGCATCGCAACCGCATCATATCAATATTAATAAAATCGAAATCATGCCGGTTTCCCAATCCTTTAATGCCTTGAAAATAACCAAAGATCAGAACTGAAACTAGGGGGTTAAGCTTGGCCTCAGTTTAAGGGCACGCTATTCAATTACATTAAAAAAGCTGATTTGTTCTCAAGTCAGCTTTTTTATTTACAGGCTCATGTATTCTCGTTTCTTTCGTTCAAACCACTCTGTGGTGGTATGCCAAACGGTTATCAGAAAATCCCTCATAAAAAAGCACCTGTGACGATAATGCCTGTCAGTTAATAAAAAAATAGGCTTTTATAAATCAATATTTGTTACTAAGACATATTTCAGGCGTCAATCCAAAATTTTTGAATCCATCCCAACCTTCCTTTGCCAAAGGAAGGAGCGTTGCGTATCAAGTTGTATTTTGAATTTAAGGATTTTTTATCATTGCATTCGTTGTGCAAAACTGGTTGATGCCTGTTTTAAACCATTTTTGTCTAAACTGAACTGGGTCAGGACTTAGCATAAAATAGGTCGTGTTTGGAAACTTCCCTTGATGCAATTATTATCTTTTTTTCCTTGGTTTTTTTTGTGGAGGTAATATTGGCTTTCCTGTTCCTAAACCTCTGAAATAATTGTATATGTAGAGCAGTAGCAGTCCAAAATAAACAATCGGAAACGTGGTAAACAGGCTAGATATTATTTCCCAAAAAATAACACCAATTTTGTAGTTATAACCCAAGTGGATCAGTGCCCCTTTACGACTATTATCTTGCCTACTAATATCTTCAGTTGCCAGAAAGTGAAAAACACCCATGAGCACACAAAAAATAAAAATAAATGAGATCAGTGTTTTTTTGATTAATGGCCGCTCTAAAAATGGGTATTTTATTGACGATTCAAATTTTTGGTTAAAAAATAACATATAAAACTGTTGTTGGAATTGCTCGCCAAAACCATTTTTTCTTAAAAAGATATATACCCAATAGCCAGAAATAATGAATGCGATTACAGTTCAATATGATGTGTGCTGAATTTACTGGAGACTTCAACTTGGGAGATTCTATGCAGTTGACTCAGATGTCATTAGGGTATTTTAAAAAAGTAATAACCTTTTTTATGCATACAACTTTTTAGCTCTTTAGCCGTCTCTACATGAAGTTGCTCATCTCTACCCCACCAACATTTTGTCCAATCATCAGGACAATATCGCGGATGTATTTCAGTTCGACACTCTTGTTTAGCTTCATATTGTTTAGTAAAGACGGGTTGACCATTCCAATATTTTTTCGCTGCAGTTATATAGCTAAATACCAAACTTGGGATACAATATCTAAAATTTCGAGTTCATGCCCATTATGCCTAAAATTTACTCAGTGGATTTACGTGAAAAAGTGATGCAACTTTATCGCGAAACCAACCATAAATCTTGTACCTGCAAAACTTTTAGGATTTCAAGAACGACTTTAGATGATTGGATTCTTTTAGAAGAGAAAACTGGTGCACTTAAGCAACCTAAAATAATTTCTGGTCGCCCTCCTGCAATCAAGGATATGGCTGCTTTTAAAGAATTCATTGAAGTAACCCCATTCTCTCAAGTTAAGGACTTAGTTCCTTTATTTGAACAGAAATTTGGGTACAAAGTAAGATATGGCGTGCTGTTAAGAGCTATGCATA
>NZ_SLVJ01000004.1 GCF_004345325.1 Acinetobacter calcoaceticus | reverse complement strand
TTGGTGAGCGTTCACCCAAAGCATGCTGTGTCTAACTTGGTTGGAAAGCTAAAAGGCAAAAGTTCTTATGTGTTGAGGCGATCATTTTGGGATGAGGTAAAAGAAAAACTATGGGGCAACCATTTCTGGTCGCCAAGTTACTGTGTTGTATCTTGTGGTGGTGCTAGTTTAGAGGTTGTTAAGAAGTATATTGAGAACCAAAGAACACCAACATCAGAAAAAAATGCTAAAAAATCCATGTCCCTAAAAAAGAGCTAACTCGCCCTTAAAAGAGCGAGAATGCGCTCTTAATTTTGTTCAAGTTGCACTATTCATCGGTTTCGTTCGGCAACGCAATGATATGGACTTTATCAATCTTATGTCCATCCATGGTCATGACTTCGAACTTATGCCCATCCACTTGGAGTTTTTCACCATTTTCAGGTAAACGCCCCAGATGAAATAACACATAACCCGATAAAGTTGAATACTGTTCCGAATCATCGACCAAATCACGACCCAACAATAAGGATACATGACGAATATCGGTCGAGCCTTCGAGGATCAGTGAACCATCTTCAAGGCTCTCTGCTGCAGCATCGAGTTCATCTTCATCAGGAAACTCCCCTGCAATGGCTTCGAGTATATCGATCGGTGTCGCAATCCCTTCGATGGAACCATATTCATTCAGGACAATCGCCATTTGTAATGGTGCTTGGCGCAACTGCTCCATCACCATCAACACTTGAGCATTTTCATGCACGATCACCGCTTCGCGAATATGCTTTTTAAAATCCAAGACCCCAGTTTCGATATAGTCATTCAAGACTTTATGGGTCAGTACGATCCCTGCAAGATTGTCCAATTCACCATGGGCCACAATCAGGCGTGAATGCGTCATCGACATCAAGCCCTGCTTGAGGATTTCAGGCTCATCATCGAGATCCAACCACTCCAACTCTGGACGTGGTGTCATCACTGACTTGACTGGACGTTCGGACAGACCCAATACCCCTTGCACCATGACACTGTGGTAGGCGCCATTTTCAGGGTCAAACAATTCGTTGGCCATGGCTTGGGTCGCCAAAACATCATCATTGCTTTGATTGGCATTGTCTGAAGAATGGTTGTTTTTGCCTCCCAACATCCGCATCACTGCAGATGCTGTACGAAAGCGTAAATCATTGGTGGTGACCAATTTTTCCTGATTCTTACGCATGGTTTGGTTGATCACTTCGATCAAGACAGAGAAACCAATCGCGGCGTAGAGATAGCCTTTCGGGATATGGAAACCAAAGCCTTCGACGATCAAGGAGAAACCGATCATCATCAAGAAGCCCAAGCACAGAATCACCACGGTTGGATGCTTGTTGACAAAGTCCATCAGTGGCTTAGAGGCCCAGAGCATAATGCCCACGGCGATAATCACCGCGATCATCATCACTGAAAGTTCTTTGACCATGCCGACTGCAGTGATGACACTGTCGAGAGAGAACACGGCATCGAGCACCACAATCTGAACAATCACCATCCAAAACACCGCATGGACTGGATTTTCATCTTTGATATGGGCTTTGCCTTCGATCCGCTCGTGCAGTTCCATGGTGCCCTTAAACAACAGGAATACCCCACCAAACAGCAGTATCAAATCTCGACCAGAAAAGTCATGGTTGAAAATATTAAATAGCGGGCTGGTCAAGGTGACCACCCAAGCAATTGAAGCCAGCAACACCAGACGCATGAGCAGCGCCAGCATCAAGCCGACTACACGTGCGGTATTACGTTGTTCTGGCGGTAATTTTTCTGCCAAAATTGCGATAAATACAAGGTTATCAATGCCTAAAACAATTTCTAAAACGACCAAAGTCGCAAGGCCGACCCACGCTGAGGGATCAGACATCCATTCAAAAATCATGGCTTCATCTCCAGTGTATTGCGGGCGTATTGAGCTTCAATATCGTGTGCATACGGACAAGGCATCTCTTGATTTTGAACGGTTATTATATGAAAAGACTGTATATATTCGGAGCGACTACAACCACTACCCATTGTTGATTCATTAGTTGTCAAACTTAGCCTCAGTATAGGTAATATCCTATGCAAATTCATCCTATTTCTATCTTAATCCTGTCCGCGATCAGGTCACCGATCGCCTGAAGATTGGATACAGGCCTTGTGCTGTGATGCTTTGCACATCAACCTGTCATATACAACAACTAGACTGGAGCAGTAAAAAATAACGTGCTAGATTAGGTTGTAATAATAAATGATGAATAGTGTACTAAAACCAATGAATAAAATACCACCAAATCCACAAGCAAAAACCACACAAGTTTTAATCGCACTGTACTGTGGTTCTAGACCCGGCCACAATCCAATTTATAGTCAAAGCGCCATCGAACTTGCAAATGAAATCGCGCTACGTGGCTTTGGGATTGTCTATGGTGGTGCCAGTATCGGATTGATGGGCCAAGTTGCAGATAGCGTGGTGCAATCGGGTGGAGAAGTGGTCGGTGTGATTCCTGAATTCATGCTCGACTATGAAATCGCTCATCACAATTTAACTGAGCTACATATCGTACAATCCATGCATGAACGCAAGGCTTTAATGGCAGATCGCGCCAGTGCTTTCGTCGCGCTTCCCGGAGGTCTAGGCACTTTTGAGGAAATCCTTGAGGTCGCCACATGGGGACAACTCAATCAACATCAAAAACCAATGGTGTTATACAACGTCAACGGTTTCTATGATTGCTTGATCGCCCAACTCGACCATGCTACCGAAGAAGGTTTTCTTCCACCGCAGCACCGCGCCAAATTGATCGTGTGTAATACCTTAGAACATGTGTTTGATGTAATTCAACATTTAGACTCACCGAAGCATGTACAGACCTAAGCATGTGCAGACCGAAGCAACTCAACTAGATTCGACAAAAAACAAGCTGCGCATGGGCAGCTTGATTTTTGCCGTTGTTTTATTTCACATTGACCTGATAGATCGATGTGCTACCACTGACTTCATTGCCCACGATCAACATCGGCTTGCCATTCGGTGAGTCTTTCGCAGTCACAAAGGCCAGCCCTTCAGGGCCTAGATCACCCTGTTTTAAAGGGTCACTGCTGTTAAAGTCTCGTGTAGTGAAGTACTCAACAAAGACCGGCTTTTTCGCTTGGCTGATATCATAGACCATGATGCCACTCATGCGCTCTAAACCTATAAAGGCAAAGGTCTTTTTACCGATTTTACCCAGTGCAATGCCTTCAGGTTCTGGGCCTTTGTTATCACTGCGATTATCAAAGGCAACTTCGGCATGGTCGGTGTTAAATTGATTCGGGAACAGCTCAGCCAGCTTGCGTTCAAACTCACTGCCCGAATCCCAAACCAATTCGCCTTGGGTATTCCAGATGCTGAATGAACGTGCACCAAAGGCATAGATTTTCTTATAGTTGAGATAGCCATCGGCATCCAACTTCGGACTGCCATCAGCAAGGGTGTCATAGCCCATGTTCCAAGTGATATTTAAGCGACCGAGGTTGGCATCGTCACGGCACAGGCCCGGATCTTTGGCGCTTGCACCACAGTAACTAAACACGCTTGGATCAAGACGCGCACCTTTGATGTCTTTGCTCAATGCCTGTAAATGGGCTGGATAATCACCCTTTTTATCAAAGCCTTTGCTTTTGAATAAATCCTTTACTCGGATCTGCTCCACATAGCCTGCTTTAAGATCCCCAGCAAAATAAGCTTTATCATCCTTGAGCCATTCACGTGAATCCCCTTCGTTGGCAGTGACCAAATACGTCGTCCCTTCGGACTGGTATTGAGCAATTGCATCGGGTTGATACATGCCCATCAGCCCTGACCATGCTTGGATATTGATCTTGCCATTTTTACCATCAAGATCACGGTCACTCACATCTAAGGCATTGTCTTTTAAGCCATGATCTTTGTAGCCCAATGGAATAATATCGGTGACTTTTTTCGCAACGATATCAATTTTCGCAACGGCATTATTTTCCTGTAAAGCGGCCCATGCTGTTTTACCATCACTACTAATGGTGATGTATTCAGGCTCTAGGTCTTGGGCCACGGTGGCATTGGGTCCAAAGATCCGTACACCCGCTTTAACCAATTCGGCTTTCTTATTGTTCCAAGCTTTAAAGTCCACTTGTGTGGCTTTGGGCAGCTTAATATCTGACACATCTATAATACTAATCGTGCCTTCAGGATCGATGCTGTAATCTTCATTCGGTTCGCCTTCATTGGCCACCAAAACATTTTTACCATCTGGACTAAACAGCAGCATATCTGGCAGTGAACCCACTTGAACTTGGCTGATATATTTCAACTCTTTGCTGTCAAAAAACACCACGATACCCGGATCAGTTTTGTTCTTGGCTTGTACCGCCAAGGCCACAATACCATTGTGTACTGCCACACTATTCACTTCCGAATCAGCCAAATAATCACGAGCACTCAATTCAGCAATATGTTTCGGCGCTGCGGGATTGGCTACATCCAATACGTCGATCATGCCTTTTTGCGCATTCACCACAAAGACGCGCTTGCTCAAGGCATCATAGGCCGGGATTTCAGCGGCACTTTTTTCAAATATGCCGGTCTCATAACGCCCCAACAGACTCAGTGCAATACTATTCGGCGTAGCTTCTTCGACCACAGGGGGTTTAGTCTCTACAGTGTTGTCTTTATCGTCATTACAGGCAATCAGGCCCACACTCAGCAGACTCACGCTGAGTGCCAAATAAGTCATTTTCATCGTTATGGTCCATTTTTTAGTCATATTTCGCCTAATGTAACGAGCGTTGATGTCAAATATGTTAAAACCATCCTACTGATGTTGAAGCTTGAAATGGTCTAAGTCACTTTTATGCCACTGCGATTGCACTGATTTATAAATGATCATCCGCGCAAATTGCTGCTTTTGCTTTACACTAAGCCTCACCCAGCCTTTTTAATTTCATTACTATGCAAGCGCATCAAGGTTTACAGCCTGAGTTTCGTTTATTGGTTTTTTTGGTCTCGATTGGCTTTTTTATGCAAGGCCTCGACACCACCATTATCAATACGGCTTTGCCTGCCATGGCGCAAAGTCTCAATGAGCATCCACTGCGTATGCACAGTGTGGTGATTAGTTATGTGCTTGCCGTTGCTGCATTTATACCGCTCAGTGGTTGGTTGGCGGATCGTTATGGCATCCGACACGTCTATGTCGCAGCGATCGTGATCTTCACCTTGGGCTCCTTGGGTTGTGGTCTATCGCAAAGTTTTGAACAATTGATCGTGTTTCGGGTGATCCAAGGCATTGGTGGTGCCTTGCTGATGCCTGTAGGCCGCTTGGCCTTGTTAAGATTGGTGCCACGAGAACAATTTTTAGCGGCCATGAGCCTGATGAGCTTGGCGGGTTTGGTTGGCCCTCTGATCGGGCCAAGTCTGGGTGGCTGGATGGTCGAATACACCACTTGGCACTGGATCTTTTTGATCAATATCCCGATGGGGATCTTGGGCGTCTTGGTCAGCTTCAAAGCCCTGCCCAATCGAACCGAGGCCAAGGTCAAAAGCTTTGATTTCGCAGGCTTCGTGTTGTTGGCCATCGCCATGATCGGACTGGCACTGGGTATCGAAAGCATTGCCACCCCTGAACAATCTGTAGGGCTAAGCGTGGGGCTATTAAGTGCAGGCTTGGTCGCCATGCTGTGCTATGCCTACCATGCCCACAACCATCACAATGCCTTATTCCGAAGTAGCTTATTTAAAAATAAAATTTATAGCATCGGGGTCTTGGGTAATTTCTTTGCACGCCTCAGCAGCAATGCGATTCCATTTTTAATGCCGTTAATGTTGCAAGTGGCTTTTGGCATCTCCCCGCTTATGACTGGTTTGATGCTGACTCCGATGGTGGTGGGGTCGTTATTTTCCAAACCGATGATTCGCCCGCTAATCCAAAAGGTCGGTTATCGACGCTTTCTACAGGTCAATACTTTATTACTTGGGCTATGTATCGCCAGTTTTGCCCTCACCCCTGCTGAGATGCCTGAAAGCTTACGCGCCTTATATTTCTTTGTTTTTGGGGTGCTCAATTCCTTACAATTCGTCAGCATGAATACGCTGACACTCAAAGACTTACCGCAACAAGATGCCAGCAGTGGCAATAGTTTCTTGTCGATGATCATGATGCTCTCCATGAGCATGGCAGTCGCCTTGTCCAGCACCCTACTCAATCTGTTTAGCACCAGTCCACAGGTCGACAATGTCACCATGGCTTTTCATTGGGTCTTCCTGAGTCTAGGTGTAATCAATATCATCGCGGCGTGGATCTTTTGGCAAATCCCGAAACAATACTCGAATTAAATTGGATATCACAATGCTGCAATGGCGATCTGTATTAATGCCCCTTCCTGCGATGACCAAAACGGTGCCTGCAACAAGGGCTGTGACGCTGGCAATGACTGTGCTTGTAACGATGACTGCACATGCTTCACCCAACGATTATCCAGTCAAAGGCTTTGATGTCTCACACCATCAAGGGCTGATCGACTGGAGCAAGATCTCGCCGCAGCAATATCAATTTGTCTACCTCAAAGCCACCGAAGGCGGTGACTTTAACGATAAAAAATTTCAGGACAATTGGCTCGCCGCCCGTGAACGTGGACTCAAGGTTGGGGCCTATCATTTCTTTTCCATGTGCCGTGATGGCAAGATCCAAGCACAACATTTCATCCAGACTGTCCCCAATAAAAGCAATGCTCTCCCACCGGTGATGGACTTAGAATATGACACCGCCTGTATCGACCGCATGGGCAAGGACAAACTGCTACAACAAATCAAAGTCATGCACGATCAACTGTCACGTCACTATGGCAAACAACCGATCTTCTACACCACGCCAAACTTTTATCACATTGTGCTCAAGGGCTCGTTTCCACACACCCCGATCTGGGTACGTGAATATAAAAAACCCATTGATCTCAATGGCCGCAACTGGATGATCTGGCAACACAGCAATCAAGGCAAGATCAACGGTATCAGCACGACAGTCGATCTCAATGTCTTTCAAGGCACATGCCAAGATTGGCTCAACTATTTAAAATCCCAACATGTTCAATAGGGCTTGCACTAAAGTTTGTGAAAATCAGCACCCAATCTAGATTAAAATAAGCTCACTGTGGATTGTGCAATGTGCCCTGCATGAGAAAAATCATACATATCGATATGGATGCGTTTTATGCATCTGTGGAGCTGCTGGATCGTCCAGAACTCAAACATCTTCCCGTGGTGATTTCATCCAATCATCCTCGTGCGGTGATTGCAGCCGCCTCTTATCCAGCACGGGTCTTTGGGCTTCGCTCGGCCATGTCCATGACCCAAGCCCGCAAACTGTGTCCGCAGTTGGTGATCATCGAACCCAATTTCAATAAATACCGCGAAGTCTCCGCGCAGATTCACCATATATTCCAACAATACACCCACTTGATTGAACCCCTGTCCCTAGATGAAGCCTTTTTAGATGTCACAGAAAATCTCAAGCACATTCCCAGTGCCACTGAAGTCGCAGAATGCATCCGTGCCGATATCTTTGCCAGCACTGGGCTGACCGCCTCTGCTGGCGTCGCACCGAATAAATTTTTAGCAAAAATTGCTTCTGATTGGCATAAACCCAATGGCATCTGCATCATTAAACCCAGTCAAGTACAGCACTTTATCCTCGACCTGCCGTTGAAAAAAATTCCCGGTGTCGGTCGAGTCACTGCTGCCAAATTGCAAAGCTTAAAGCTAGAAACATTAGGCGACTTACAGCAGATCGATGAAAATGTGCTGACCCATCATTTTGGAAAACATGGCAAACAACTTTTCCTCTATGCCCAAGGGATTGATGAACGTCCAGTCCAAGCTGAGCGTCAACGGTTGCAGATTTCCAAAGAAACCACCTTTGACCTAGACCTCAACTTGGCGGCCTGCCAACCCTATTGGGATGGATTAATCGCACAAGTCTGGGCCACACTCCAACGCAAGCAACTGTTGGCACGCGGCGTGACGGTCAAATTAAAACTGAAGAACTTTCAAGTCTTACAGCACAGCAAAAGTTTTAAACAGCCTTTAAACAGCGCAGATGAAATGACTTTGGTGCTGCAACAGTTACTTCTAGACATGCAGATTGGCGCTGAGGACTTGTTTCGATTGGTCGGAGTTGGGGTCTATCAATTGATGGAGCCGCAAGAGGATCAACAATTGTCGTTGTGGTCTTAGAAAGAATCCAATGATCAATTAATGAGCAATCGAATAGAATTCACTCAAATTATTACCCATTTAATTTTAATTTAGCGTACTCTATTGCCAGCTTACATTTATCCAGTGTAGGCATTGAGATGCTAAAAATCACCTTTACTTTTAGCATGTTGTCCTGTGATTGGCGTGACGATCAAATCCGATAATGACAGGGCACTCAAGTGATGAATCACGTCACCCTCCTCATAAATAAAATAATCCTGAATCACGCCAAAAAACATCCTCCTCCAAATGCTGCCTGTACATACGCCACTTTTCCTCTGATCTGATTGCATCAATGCTGTTGTTTTATTTCATCTTTAATACTGTTCTTTTTCACATCAAACATTTAACGTAGTGGTTTACCTGTATTTTAATATCTTTAGCCTGACCTAAGCCTAAATTCAACCTATGAATGATCAAAAAAAAATCCTCTGTATTGAAGACGATGCTGCGATATTACTGCCACTGCGTTATGCACTAGAGCGCGAGGACTGGACAGTGGTTTGGGCCAGCAGCGGATGGCATGCGATCGAATTGGTACAACAACAAAATTTTGATTTTATTATCTTAGATGTGGGTCTGCCCGATCTGAATGGCTTTGAAGTGTGCAAGAAAATCCGCAGCATCAGTCATACCCCATTATTATTTTTGACCGCACGTGATGATGAGATCGACCGCATCATCGGTCTGGAAATTGGTGCGGATGACTACTGTAGCAAGCCTTTTAGTTCACGTGAGATTGTGTCGCGGATCAAAGCCATCTGGCGACGTATGGAGTTGCAGCAACAGGCTACCCTGCAACACGCCACACAGCTTCAGGTCACTGCGCAACACGCCCAACACGCTACGCAACCTCAGGTTGCCACGACTACACTGCAGATCAATACTGCGCCAACACAGCCAAATGGCTTAGCCGCCAGCCAAGCCCATGCCAGCCCCACCCATTCCACTCAAATGAACACGCCTCCCATCTGGCAGTTGCTCGAAGACAGTGTGCAAATTGTGTATTTTGGAACGACATTACAACTGACCCGCTATGAATATCGTCTGCTCAAACTGTTTATCGACCACCCTGAACAAGTGTTTAGTCGTCAACAATTGATGGATCACATCTGGGAACATCCTGAGCATAGCTTAGAGCGCACCGTGGATACCCATATTAAAAGCCTGCGGCAAAAACTTAAACTGGTTGAACCTGATCGAGATCCCATCGTCACCCATCGTGGCTTTGGCTATCGTTTGAAGCGTATGGATTAATTGATGTCGATCTTTATCCGAATTTGGTTTTTCTTTGGCTTGGTGATCTTGCTTGGGCTGTGGTTTATGTCCAATGCCTTTAATCAGCAAGTCAAACCCAATATGCGTCAAGTGGTTGAAGATACTTTGGCAGAGAACGCCAATATCATCGCGGTCTTGGTGGCAGAAGATATCGTGAATGGCGAAGTGGGCACTGAAAAATTTGATCAGAAAATTCAAAATGCGCTACTACGCAAACTCAATGCCAATATCTGGCAACACACCAAACAAAATATTAATCAGCAAATCTATATTACCGATACCCAAGGCAGGGTCATCTACGATTCACAAGGACGCGCCACTGGACAAGATTATTCAAAATGGAATGATGTCTATCTGACCCTCAAAGGCCAATACGGGGTACGTTCTAGCCCCAGCTATGACGACCCCAGCAGTTCGGTAATGTTTATCGCTGCACCGATCTATGATCAGCAAAAAATGATTGGGGTAATCAGTATTGGCAAGCCAAATAGCTCGGTACAACCCTATATGCAACGCGCCGAAGACCAACTGTTGCAACAAGCACTCTGGACTGCATTGATCAGTCTATTTTTGGCCAGTTTGGTGGCGTATTGGATTAAGCACAGCATCGATAAAGTGCGTAAATATGCACAAGCCTTGGCACCGGTCAATCAAGCGCCATATTTTAATTCGGCCCAAGAATTGAACTTGGTCACCCAAGCCGTTGAACAGATGCGAGAACGCCTCGAAGACCGAGGTTATGTCGAACACTATGTCAACACTTTAACCCATGAACTGAAAAGCCCGTTGACGGCAATCCAAGCCAGTGCCGAAATCCTCAATGAGCCACTGCCCTTGCCCGATCAACAACAATTTGCCGCGCATATTCACAGTCAGAGTCAACGCTTAAAGACCCTGATCGAACGAATGTTGTTGCTGACCCGACTGGAAAAATCCAAGCACACATTGGATCTGCAACGGGTCAATTTATCCGAACTGATCAATCACGTAATGAGCCAACAGCACAGTCAAATCCAAAGCAAAAATATCCAATCTCAGCTCGACATTGCAGCGCATTGTTTTATCTATGCCGATCGTTTTTGGCTGCAACATATGCTGCTCAACCTGCTCGACAATGCACTGGATTTTGCCCCCTGCTCCGCCAAAATTGCACTGCGCTTACATTACGTCGAGGCCACACAAATGTTTCATATTGATCTCTTTAACGAAGGTGAAAGCATCCCCGAATACGCACTGGCGCAGATTTTTGAGACCTATTTTTCACTGCCTAGACCGCTGACCCAACAACGCAGTTCAGGTATTGGTTTGAGTATCGTGCAACAGGTGATTGAGCAACATCATGGTCAGATCCGCATTGAAAATTGTGCCGCAAATCAATTCAAAACCTGCGCTCCACATCAAGCAGGGGTCTTGGTGCAGATTCAACTTCACAAGAACTTCACCTAAAACTCAAATCCAACTCAAATAAAACCCATCTCGACCTTGCACAATGAGCACACTTCATTCGATCGCAAGGGATCGCCATGCGTGCTCAAAATCTTGGCCTAAAATTGTTGGCTATCTTATTTATTGTTGCCGTCGCTTTTTTTGGTTTGATGTTTATCTCTGGCTTGGTCAGTGAACGACAAGGCTATCATCAAGACTTTATTAATGACATTTCCAGGTCACAGATCAGTGCACAAACCGTGGTCACACCCTTTATTCGTGTACCTTATCCGGTAAAAAGCACCTGCATCGATGACAACAAAAAAGAATATGCTTGTGACAAAACACAATGGGCTTTTTTCCCTGCGCAACATAGCCAATGGGCAGCCAAATTTAACATCACCGATGACAACTATAAGCGTGGCATTTATCGTGCGATCAGTTACTCAGCCCACTTAACAGGTCAAGGTCAATTTGCCGCACAGACTGATAGCAGCCAAGCCTATCAATGGAATCAAGCTGAGATCGTGTTGCCGATCCAAGACCCGCGTGGCCTGAACGCCAAGCCAAGCTTAGTGATTGCAGGACAAAGCTACCCATTCGAATTTAGTCCGCAAGACAGCCAACGCAATGGTCTCAATTTTATGCGTATCTCAGGGCAGCAACGACCTGAGATTTTAGCGGCGATCACCAAAGGCTTCGCCTTTCAGCTCCAGCTTGAGAGCAATGGTCTGAGTAAATTCAATCTGATTCCCACCAGCCAATCAGTCAGCTACCAAGCTGATGGTAATTGGTCTGAAGTTAAATATGATGGGCAAAATCTACCCTTTGAAAAACTCAGCCAAAGCGATGAATTTAGCGCGAAGTGGAAAAATATTGCGCTGGGTCAGCAAAACCTCAACCGTTTGGTCGAATGTAGCAGCAACGACTGCTTACGTGCCTTGGTCAGTGGACCGGTCGCAAATGCCGCCTATGAGTCAGAAGCCGCATTCGATGGCGAAAAAATTGGCCTGTCTACTGAATTCCTTCAAGCTGCTGACGTCTATACCCAAACTGACCGCGCTATCAAATATGGCATCGCGATTATCTTTATTAGCTTTGCCTGCTTCTTCTTGTTTGAAGTGCTCAAAGGCCTGCCGATCCATCCGATCCAATATGCTTTGGTGGCGATGGCACAGGGTATCTTCTTTGTATTGTTGCTCTCGATCAGCGAATACTACGCCTTTGCCTTGGCCTATGTGGTGGCAGCCATTGCCTGTATTAGCCTGATCACTTGGTATCTGTACTTTGTCATGCAGGGCATCAAGCCTGCAGCAATTTTCGGGGTGATTTTGAGCTTGCTCTACGCCATGATCTATCTGTTATTACAATCGAGTAGCAAGACCTTCCTCATCGGCGCGGTGATCTCATTCTTGCTCTTGGCCGCAGTGATGTTTGTCACCCGTCATGTGAACTGGTATCAACTACAACAGAAAACCATCAATGCCAATAAGCCCACCACGATGCATGGGGTGCCATCCGCATTTACCCAAGTGAACACGGCTTCAAGCCAAAGCGACCAGACTGACGAGAATGACCAGCCGAACCCGACTGATCAAACGAAATAACTTAATCCTGAATTAACCCATTCATTAAACAACCCACTATCCCACTCATTAACTAACCCAATCACCAAGACAAGATAGCGGATGCAGCCAAGTACAGGCTGGATCCGCCGATCTTGAGATAGGAACAGAACAGCATGTATACAGCACCGATTTCACTACAACACTTAGCCCAACTTTGCCCGACACACAGCAGCATTGCCAGTTGTCTAAACCAATTGCGCCAAGCTCAAATT
The DNA here is from genome assembly GCF_004345325.1 of Acinetobacter calcoaceticus. Classification (GTDB taxonomy): domain Bacteria; phylum Pseudomonadota; class Gammaproteobacteria; order Pseudomonadales; family Moraxellaceae; genus Acinetobacter; species Acinetobacter calcoaceticus_D. Next base: position 171,667 of record NZ_SLVJ01000004.1, on the reverse strand, counting down.
CTATTTTTAAATTTGGGCAATCTGATCGTGTGTCCAGAACAAGATTGCTATTTTGTTTTTAATGCCAAGCAACTGATTCGAATTGAATCATTGGCGGCTTAAGCCAATCCTATACATCCACCGACTGGTATGAAGATCTACACATGGGCGATGGCATTGGGCCAGTAACGACTTTGCAGATCTGCCATGCTTCACGTAAACTGAGGCCCTTTCATTTCAACAGAGTACCCTCATGACCGTGCAACGTTTACATGTGACAAAACGCTATTCCGAAGTCGCCATTTCAGGGGATTTAGTGCATTTGGCAGGTCAATTGGCTGATGATACCAGTGTAGACATTACAGCGCAGACCCAACAAACCTTAGACCTGATCGATCGTTTATTGGCTGAAGCCGGCACGGACAAGCAGCACATCATGTCAGTGATGATCTTCTTAAAAGACATCAGCCTCGACTATGCAGCAATGAATGCGGTGTGGGATGCGTGGTGTGCAGATATACAAGCGCCACCTCGTACTTGTGTAGAGGCCAAGTTATATCACGCTGATGTTTTGGTTGAAATGACAGTGGTTGCGGTTAAACCTTAAATTGCAGTTAGGTTGGTTCTAGACCGCGTTTTAGACCGCGTTTTAGACTGAGTTTTGAGCAGAATGTGAGACACAAAAAATGCATGATGAACATGCATTTTTTTGTTTAACCAAAAGCACGGGATTGTGCAATACGCTCTGCATAACTTTGCGCATTATTGAGCAATTGACCAGCAACATGTTCGCCATCGAGTGTGGTGTTGAGGTTGTATAAGAAATCCACTCGGAGTTGCGCAGCATCAGGTACACCGACATAACGCAGTACACGGTAACCTGCCGCTTCGAGCATGGCATCTTGAAAAGCTGCATTTTTAGATCGCTTCATCAGGTTAAAATCAGCGACAGCAATCACAGCAATCACGCGATAGTCCTGATCGAGCAAGACAAAATCCGCCACCATTTTTTGGTATTTACGCCGCGTGTGTAAATATTTTGTGGTCAGTAACGCATCAAATGAAACATGCGCCAACACTTGAGTCTGCGGCAATACTTCGCGCAGTCGGCTAAACATCAGTTGCTCAGTGGTACTCAACACTGCTTTTTGTCTCAGTGCGCTGTCCTTCTGCTGATTTCGTCGTAAACGACTATAGCCCAGAAAGATCACCAGACAGAGTATGAGCAAACTAGCAATCATCATTACATCCATCGCTATTTCCTTATATCCTTATAATTGACTCATCGGTTTCACAACCGTTTTTTTTATCAATTATACAGTTGAATTTTTCAATTTGAACGCTGAATTGAATACAATGATTCAATTGCGAGATATCCAGTTCTATCCTTGCATCCACATCCATTGGGTGAGATTTGATAGACTTTTTTTAATATTCAATTGAATCAGTCTTGATAATATTCACACTATGTTGCACAAATATGAATATACTTCAGCTTATTGTTATACCCACATCTAAATTAAAAAACAATCATCTCCCACAAAACATTGTTGCAGAACTTCACACTTATGGCGTAATTAGCCTATAGCGGTGTGGATTTCGCCCAAATTCATTGGGATAGAGTGGTAGCCTTATTTTCAGCCTTTACAAAAAGCATTCAACCAAGAAACTTTCGTTACACTTTCAGCCTTTGTGAAAGTGTGGCCTAACTCGAAAATCGCGCTTAGGTCAAGATTAGATCAACTCAGATTGACTCAATCTAGACCCAAAAAAAGAGGATGCTGCTGCATCCTCTTTGATTTTCAATGTCACGCTTAGCCGCGTGCTTTATTCCGCGATTTTTGCTTCGGTTTGTTCGGGTTAAACGCAAGCTTGGCATCACCCGTTTCACGTGGCGGCAATCCGGTATGCTGGGTTAGCAATTGGCCTTGCTTCGGCTTACGTGATGGGTTATTGGCCTGTGCCTGACGATGATCACCTGAGCGCTTCTGCGAATCTCCAGCCACGCTCGAATTTTTCTTACGTGCGGTTTTATATTCACCTTCAGTGCCTTGCGGTTGATAGGTCGGGATCAAGTGTTGCTTCGAGTTCCCAATCAGATCGGCACGGCCCATCTCTTTGAGCGCTTGGCGCAGCAAAGGCCAGTTGTTTGGATCGTGATAACGCAAGAAGGCCTTATGCAAACGACGACGCTTGTCCCCTTTCACAATATCAACATCTTCGGTATAGCGTGCCACCTTGGCCAATGGATTTTTCAAGGTATGGTACATGGTGGTCGCAGTGGCCATCGGTGAAGGATAGAAGGTCTGTACCTGATCGGCACGGAAACCATTTTTCTTCAACCAAATCGCCAAATTCATCATGTCATAATCGGTAGTACCCGGATGCGCAGCAATAAAGTATGGAATCAAATACTGCTCTTTGCCGGCTTCTTTACTAAAGCGATCAAACATTTGCTTGAATCGATCATAGGTGCCGATGCCCGGCTTCATCATTTTGTTCAATGGGCCTTTTTCGGTATGTTCAGGCGCAATTTTTAAATAGCCCCCGACATGATGCTGCACCAATTCTTTGACATATTCTGGATTGAGCACCGCCAAGTCATAACGTAAACCAGAACCAATGAGGATCTTTTTAATCCCCGGCAGGGCGCGGGCATCACGATACAACTGCGTCAATGGCGCATGGTCGGTATGTAGGTTTTGGCAGACCCCAGGGAAGACACAAGATGGCTTACGACAGTTCTTTTCAATCTCAGGATCATTACAGTGCAAGCGATACATATTGGCTGTTGGCCCGCCCAGATCGGAAATGATCCCGGTAAAACCTGGCGCAGTATCGCGAATTTTTTCAATTTCACGCAAAATCGAATCTTCAGAACGGTTCTGAATAATCCGGCCTTCGTGCTCAGTAATCGAGCAGAACGTACAACCACCAAAACAGCCACGCATAATGTTGACTGAAAATTTGATCATATCAAAGGCAGGGAAACGCGATCCTGCATAAGCTGGATGAGGTAGACGTGCATAAGGCAAGTCAAACACATAGTCCATTTCTTCGGTGGTCAATGGGATCGGTGGTGCATTCAACCACACATCACGTTCACCATGACGTTGTACCAAGGCGCGGGCATTGCCCGGATTGGTTTCTAAATGCAAAATTCGGTTGGCATGCGCATATAAAACAGGGTCTTCAGCCACTTGCTCAAAGTCAGGTAAGCGAATCACCGCCAATTCACGCGGTGGTAATTTATGTTTAATCGCTTTGCTTTTGGCTGGTTGCAACTGCACGATCTGGGTATCAGCATCGAGCGCATCCCCTTCACGAATAATCGGTTGTGCGACCAATTCTTTTTGGAAATGCTGATATTGACTGAGGCTGTTGCCCTTGTCTTTCTCGATTTCACAGCCATCGAGGTCTTCGGTCATGACATAGGGATTGATAATCGGATCGACACGACCCACTGCATCTACGTTATTCGATGCAATCTCAACAAATTTCGCTTTAGAACCACGATTGAGTTTGTTGACGATAAATGCCGTACCACGTACATCCGTAATCTCAGTAATCTTTTCACCTTTGGCCAAACGATGCATCACTTCGATGATCGAACGTTCGCCATTGCCGTACATCAATAGATCGGCTTTAGAATCCATCAACACCGAACGACGTACTTTGTCTGACCAGTAATCATAATGTGCGATGCGGCGTAATGAGGCTTCGATACCACCGAGCAGTACAGGCGTATCTGGAAATGCTTCACGACAACGCTGGCAATAGACCGTTGCGGCACGATCTGGGCGTTTGTTTGGCTGGTTGTCTGGTGAGTAGGCATCATCAGAACGGATTTTACGATCAGCCGTATAGCGGTTAATCATTGAATCCATGTTGCCTGCGGTTACACCCCATGCCAAAGTTGGTTGACCCAACACACGGAACGCCTCGACATCGGTCCAATCCGGCTGGGCAATGATCCCGACGCGAAAACCTTGTGCTTCGAGTACTCGACCAATAATGCCCGATACAAATGAAGGGTGATCAATATAAGCATCACCACACACTAAAATAAAATCACAGGCATCCCAACCGAGTTGATCCATTTCGGCACGCGACATAGGTAAAAATGGTGCCGGCTCAAAGCAGGATGCCCAATATTTGTCATAGTCAAACAATGCCTTCGGCGCAGTCTGAGCAGTATAAGCAGTAGACATGTAGAATCATCTCGATGGGTAGCAGATCGGTCAGAACGACCGAAAATGAAAGGCGCTCATTCTAACATGAATTTTACTCAGCTTGCTTGCCTAAAAAACGATCACTTTATGGAAATCGACTGGCTCAGACTCTTAAGCAAGCTGTTAAGGTCGATCCATGCTACTTAACATTGGCTTTTTAATACGCAAATGTGCCGCATTTTGACTTAGGCTATATTTTCCGATCAATGGATATCATTCAAACCACTCACAAAATCCCCCATAAAATCAAGGTTGTTATTTGTACAAATCAACTAAGTAGGTACACCGTATTGACATCACGTGACGCTATTCACAAATAAAAACTCAATATTTGAATCACAGGTTTAGGCTCTATACAAACAACAAATCAATGTCACATATGAACCTAAAAAAAATCATGATCAGTCTGCTGATCCTCATCCCTACACTGCCGACACAGGCTTGGTCTAACTCGACCACTCCCCGCTTTTATAGCCAACAAACCGCATGGCAAGACCTACAGCAACGCTTTCCAGCGGACTACCAGCTCAAGCCAGAGACTGTCCCCCAAGAATATTTCTGGCCTTGGCGCAGTCATCAGATCCATATCGATCATTATCCCAATCCCCAAGCTGCAGCAAAGGTCATCTTATTACATGGCGTAGGCACCAATGGTCGACAAATGACTTTGGTACTGGGCCATCCCTTGGCTGCGGCGGGTTATGAAACCATCGCCTTAGATCTCCCCGGCTATGGCTTGACCCAAACCAGCAAGGGTAAAGAAATTGTCTATGCGGATTGGATACAAGCCGTCAGTGATTTGGTTGATCAAGAGACCGCAAAAGATTCACGACCGATCTTTCTGTATGGTCTGTCGGCTGGCGGTATGCTGGCCTTACATGTCGCCATGCAAAACCCGCGTGTCCAAGGGGTGATTGGCATGACCTTTTTAGATCAACGCCATAAAAAGGTTAAAAAAGGCACTATGCGCTTTAGTGCAATCAGCGGCATCAGTTTGCCCAGCCTGCGTCTAAGTGCCAAGACACCGTTAAAGAACATCCGCTTACCGATGCGCTGGGTGTCAAAAATGAGTTTGCTTAGCAATGATCCTCAGGCCTTAAAAATCATGTTGGCGGATAAAACCTCAGCAGGCAATGCCATGAACATTCGCTTTCTGAATAGTTATCTGAATTATCAACCGAAGCATGAGATTAATGCCATTCAACATGGTGCGGTATTGTTGACGCAACCTGAGCAAGACCATTGGACACCACTTGAACTCAGTCAACCGGTCTTGGACGAACTCAAAGTGCCTTATCAAGTGGTGATGTTGCCGGAGGGAGGACATTATCCTGTAGAAGCTGCAGCCTTGGCACAGCTTAAACAGAGCACGATTCAGTTCATTGAACAACAACTGAAAACTGAGGCCAATCTAGAGGAAGTCTCTCAATCAGCCCCCATCGATCCAGTCAAGTTTCCTGGATCGGAACTACGACAATGAACAGTTTATAATCGTGAAGGCTTTATTTCTTTTGCTTCAGCAAACGTAGACCATTTGCCACCACCAATAAACTGACTCCGACATCGGCAAACACCGCCATCCACATACTGCCGAGATTCATCAACGTCAGAATCAGGAAGAATGCTTTGGTCAGCAAGGCCAAGCTGATGTTTTGGATTAAGATTTGGTGGGTCTTGGTCGACAACTCGATGAAGCGTGGAATCTTACGCAAGTCATCATCCATTAAGGCCACATCTGCAGTCTCAATCGCCACATCGGTTCCCATAGAGCCCATGGCAAAACCGACATTGGCACGTGCCAGTGCAGGCGCATCATTGATACCATCACCGACCATACCGATACTGCTGGTTTCTGCGTAGGATGCCACCAAGTTCAACTTGTCCTCAGGGAGCAGATTGCCTTTGGCATCATTCATGCCGACCTGTTGCGCAATGGCTTCCACGGTATGGGTATTGTCACCGCTGAGCATTAGGGTTTTTACGCCTAATTTTTGTAGACTCGCGATCGCTTCAGCACTGGTGGCCTTGACTGTATCGGCCACTGCTGCCAAGGCCAAGACCTGCTGATTTTTGGCAAACAACACTACAGTCTTACCCTGTTGTTCCAGTTGAGTAATTTGTGCTTCTAGCTCAGCAGAACAATACTCCAACTCATGGATCAAACGGTGGTTACCCAACCAATACGTCACCCCATTCATCACACCACGGGTGCCTCGTCCAGTCAGCGCAGTAAATTCATCCACTTCAATCAATTGCATATCAGTTGCTGCGGCTTTTACGATGGCCTGAGAAACAGGATGATCGGAACGACCTGCCAAACTGATCAGTAATGTTGCAATCTCAGTCGCATCGCCAGCCAAGACCTGAAGATCAGTCTGCTTCGGCTTACCATGGGTAATGGTACCAGTCTTATCGAAAGCCAAGTATTTGAGTAAACGCCCTTGTTCCAGATAGACCCCACCCTTGATCAAGATCCCTTGACGTGCTGCTGCGGCCAATCCACTGACCACAGTCACTGGGGTTGAAATCACCAAAGCACATGGACATGCAATCACCAAGATCACCAAGGCTTTATAGATCCAATCCACCCAAACACCCCCCATAAATAACGGCGGGATGATGGCGATTAAGATCGCGAATATAAACACCAGTGGGGTATAAATCTTAGAGAAACGATCGACAAAACGTTGCGTCGGTGCTTTTTCGCCTTGCGCTTCTTCTACAGCGTGAATAATCCGCGCCAAAGTGGTGTTATCTGCACCTGCGGTAACCCGATATTCAAAGGAACCCACTTCATTAATGGTCCCTGCAAATACAGTATCACCCTCAACCTTATCTACAGGCAGGCTTTCACCAGTAATGGGTGATTGGTTAATACTGGATTGGCCTTTGGTCATGACACCATCGAGACCAATTTTTTCACCCGGTTTGACCCTGACGATACTGCCAATAGCAACTTGCGTGGCTTCGACCGTTTCCCATTGACCATCAGCTTGGAGCATAGTGACTTTTTCAGGGGCCAGTTGCATCAATTGACTGATGGCATTACGCGCACGCGCCAAGGATCGCGCTTCGATCAACTCAGCCAAGGTGAATAACACCATCACCATTGCCGCTTCAGGCCATTGCCCAATCAATACCGCACCTGTGACCGCAACACTCATCAAGGCATTGATATTCAAATTAAGATTTCTAACTGCAATCAGACCTTTTTTATAGGTTCCGATCCCTGACAATGCAATCGCGATCACACTGGCTGCCATAGTGAACCACATTGACCATTGCATCCAATCGCCAATTTCAGCACCGATGGCGAAACAGCCTGCGACAGCCAATAGCCAAAGCGGTTGCTGCTTCTCAACGGCAGGTTGATCAAACTTACCTTGATCATTAGAGAGCTCTGGTTCAAAGCCCAATTCTTGCAACGCTTTGACGATTTTAGGCAAAGCCGCAGGTACATGCACCACGGTCAGTACCCGTTGCATGAGGTTAAACTCAAGTCGAATGACACTGTCCATCTGACCCAATTTCTTTTGGATCAAACCTTCTTCAGTCGGGCAGTCCATTTGCATAATCCGCATTGAACTACGTAGATATTCTCCCTCTTGCTGAGTTGCAGCCAGTGCTACAGGGACTGCTTCGGCATGAGTATGGCTTGAGCCTCCGCAACTGCTTTGCGTATTGGCATCTGAACCACAACTACTTTTGGTACTGGTCTCTGAGCCGCAACTGCTTTTAGCGCTGCTCTCTGAACCACAACACGATTGTTTTGCAACAGCATGGGTATGATCAGCTGTCTCAGTCGTGCAATGATTGTCTGTGGTGTTGCATGATGTATGCTGATGATTGTGGTTGTTGTTGTGATTGTGGTTGGCGTTGTTATGTGAATTCTGGTCCGATGGATCCGTGACCTTCTCAACATCAACAAGATCATGGCTATGCCCTGCATGAGGGTCAAGCACGGCTTGCTGTTTAGATGTTGAACACGTTGAACCACAACATGACGTGGCTTGGGTGTGCTGATCATCGCCGACCGCAGGGCTTTTATTGCTCATGATTAATCCTATTAACGGCTATGATATGATTAAACACCCTGAAGTAACTTCAGACTCAAGCGGAAATTTTAAATATGAAAATTGGTGAAATTGCCCAACAAGTGAGCTGTAGTGTTGAGACCATTCGTTTTTATGAAAAAGAAGGTTTACTGCAGAAACCGTTACGCAATACTGAAAATAACTACCGTACCTACCAACAACAACATCTAGAACGCCTGCGATTTATCCGTCGTTGCCGTTCATTGGGCATGACCCACGATGAAATCCGCACCTTACTCTCCGCCAAGCAGGATCAATCCGATTGTCATGGGGTCAATGAATTGGTCGATGTGCATCTGCAACATGTGCAACAGCGCATCCAAGAACTCAATCTACTCGAACAGGAATTACAGGCCTTGAGACTACACTGCCAAGGCTTCAATCCAGTTGAATCCTGCGGAATCTTGCGCGAATTGGAACGTGCCACAGCGATTGGTGAAGGTAAGGACAGCATCCATAGCAGTCATGTCTGTAGTAGCAAACATGATCTGCAATAATCATTTTTAGGCTTAGCTGAGTTTAATCGTTGCCGGCATCGGACTCGTTTCGGCATTCGGCATGCGCTTGAGTTTGATCGCCAAGATTATCCCCAAGATTAATAAAAGACTTACTTCGATCCCGACGCCATTCCAACCCCAATATTCCCAAATGAGACCACTGGCACTGCCGAGTAAGCTCGAGCCGATATAGTAGCAAAACAAGTACAACGCAGAACTGACAGCGCGATACTGCAATGATTGCACCGCAACCCAACTACTGGCGGTGGAATGTGCCGCAAAAAAGGAAAAGGTAAAGATCAGCAATCCAATCAAAATGGTGGCAACCGAAGGCAGTAACATGATCCAAACCCCGAGCAACATACAGCACAACATCGCAGGCAACACCGCGCCACGACCAAATCGCCGACTCCAACTGGCCGCCCGTGGTGAACTATAAATTCCAGATAAATAGGCCACGGAGATTAATCCAATCCAGGTTTGCGACAATTCAAATGGCTGTTCCAATAAGTGATAACTGATGTAGTTAAAGATACTGACAAAGCATCCCATCAAGATAAAGCCTTGTGCAAACAGCAAACGTAATTTGCGATCACTCCAAGTATTTCGATACGCCTTTTTCAGTCGGCTCAAAGCAATCGGATAGGGTTTAAAATGTCGTGATGCAGGAAGTGCTAAGTAAAACACCACTGCGATCAGTAAGTTGATTAAGGCGATCGTCAAAGTTGCCACTTGCCATGTGGTGAAGTCCATCAACACCCCAGCAATCAAACGCCCACTCATCCCGCCAATCGCGGTTCCTGAGATATACAGGCCCATGGCAAAGCCCACATCTTTCTGTGCAATTTCTTCACCAATATAAGTCATCGCCACCGAAGCCACGCCACTCACCGCCAACCCCACCAACATCCGTGTGGCCAGAAAGACCTCCCAAATCGGGAACAGACTGCTGATCAATAACAGCAATGATGTGGAAAATAATGACACCACCATAATCGACTTACGACCATAGCGATCGGAGATCAGACCCGCGAAGATCAGACCCAATGCCAAGGCAATGGTTGAGAACGACAGCGGAAGGCTGCTTTGGGCTGGGCTAATCTGAAAAAACTTAGCCAGAAAGGGCATCATCGGTTGTACACAGTACAACGAGGAAAATGTGGCGAAACCTGCGAGGAACAATGAAAGTAAAATCGCCCGAAATGGGCGAGTATCATATTCTACATAGGCTGCAGGCTGGCGAGATTGAGACATAGAAACTCCTTAATCTCGCGCAGTATACGCCTATTTTTAACGTGGCTTAGCCTAGGGTGCGTTGACTGTTCAGAATTAATATGTCAACAGGCCCTGATTAGTACAGCGCTTTAGGCAATTTAATCTGGATGATTTCATTGTCATCGGCACGTTTGGCATTGCGACCGCTAGAACCCGGAAAATTATTGTCATTCAGCACCGTTAAAGTGGTTGCATCTTCAATAATCACATCCTCAACGGTTTGGAAAGGAAAACCAAATTTCGTCCCTGTTGCAATATCCCCTTCACGCACTGTGCCATAGAGCAAGTTTGGATTGGCGATATTCATCAGATCAACCAAATCACGGCGTGTCACTGCTTGAGTATGCTCACCGAGTTTCACGTGGATCAATTTTTTATAGCCATCGAGCTTATTTTGTCCGTTATCGCGCTCAATAATGATGCCTTCCTGATTGCTATATAACTGGAACTCACCGATGTTGCCACCCTTGGTATCCAAGGCATACCAGTAATATTGACCGGTATAGGCTTTTTTCTTCAGGTCAAACTGCGACATCAAGACCTGCCTGCTGTTATCCCCAACCAAGGATTTTTCAAGGATTGGATATAGATATTGGCCATCTTTAGATAATGCCATGCCTTCAAAGCCACCACTTTGTTGTACCAAAGGTGTAGTAAAGTTGATATTGGCTTTGTTGAACTGGTTCTGTGGTGAACGTAACTCTTGACCAGCTTGCAGTGGATTTGGTAAGGCAATCGGGGCATCCAACAACACGCCTTCAGCATCAAAATGGAGTAAATACGGCCCAAATTCTTCACCGATCCAATAACTACCATCAGCGACCCGCTGCATTGATTCAGGATCAAAGTCTGCCCCAGTCAATAGACGTTCAGCACTGCCTTCATTGACGATTGGGAATGGAATTTTTTTATTTGGATCACGAAGTTGGATAAAGCTTTGCACTTGAACTTCGCCAGTACCCTGAGTTTTATCATTATTTTTTGTTTTGAAATCAGGCTTAATCTTATAAATACGCAACAAAAAATCAGCTGAATTGTCTTGGGTACCAAAGCCATTATCCGCCATGGCCATATAACTACCATCGGCATTTTTAAGCGCTGCAGAAAACCCCTGTACGGGCTGACCTTTAAAGGGTGGATAGATACCATTGGCGCCTTTAACCGCAGCACCTGAATCAGGCCCTTCAGCATAGGTTTCAACATCCAAGCGCGCAAAACCGGTCAAAGTCGGCACACTCAAAACCGCTTCAGGACCGCTATCCTCATTGTCGTTACAGCCCATCAGAGCCAAAGTGGTGGTTGCCAAAAGGGCAGCAAATTTTATATTCATGTCATCCCAAACTAAGCCTAAAAATGCTATTTAAGCGAAGTCAGATGACACTATGACGTCAAGGTTGCTACTGTTGTATATCTTTGAGAAAACCCGCTTAAATTGGATCATTTCTGTGTTATCACTTTGACTTTTATAAAATTTATCTAAGCAATTCACAGTGCATTGTCAGATTTAACTGACAATGGATATAGACATTTGGCCTTTGGTCAAATCTTCACCACGGCTAAACTTTAAACAAATATGCTCCGCAACAACTGATTCAGATTCATGACAATAATAAAAAATAATATTAACAGCATACGAATAACAGCAGGTTGTTTTAGAAATACATGCTGCAGGTTTTGGCTACTCGCTCAAGCCTCGACTTAAAAAGTCGAGGCTTTTTCTCAATCAACTTAGCGCCGTCTCAATCAGCTTGGCGCTACCAGTCAAAGCAACATGAACCGCAACATTGAGATGATATTGGCAAGGACAGAGTTGTGGATTTACAAGGCTTTTAAGCCTCCCTCCAGCGCCAACTCCTTGAGTCGAAACTTTTGTACCTTGCCTGAACCCGTCAATGGGAAACTCTCACAGACATACCACGCTTGGGGGGATTTATGTGCTGCGATCGATTCACGACAATGAGCTTTGAGGCTTTGGGCCGAAGGCACATCGCTCCCCGCATGGAGACGTAGTGCAACCGCCACCACTTCACCCCATTGTTCATCAGGTAGGCCAAATACCGCCACATCCGCAACCGCGGCATGCTTCATGATGATCCCTTCTATTTCAGCAGGATAAATATTCTCCCCACCACGAATGATCATATCTTTGAGTCGACCGGTGACTTTACAATAGCCTCGTGCATCCATACTGCCCAAGTCACCAGTGCGTAACCAGCCATCTGACAATAGCGTGTCTTTGGTCGCCTGCGCTTTATCAAAATACCCCAACATGGTTTGATAACCTCGCACTTGTATCTCCCCTTCGACCCCGATATCTACCACTTCTTCATGTGCTGGATCAACGATACGCACCTCAGCATGCCATAGCGGTTGGCCAACGGTATTGGCTTTATCTTCATCCGCATCTGAGACCGAGGTAAAACAAACCATTGGGCTAAGTTCAGTCTGCCCATATACCGTAGCAATATTACAGCCCAATTCTTGACGTAAGCGTGCAGTCAGAGCAACCGGTACGGGTGAACCGCCTGAGATCACCAATTTTAAACTGGATATTTCATAGCTTTGTTGTTTGAGTTGCTCAAGCAAGGCCAATAGCATGGTTGGAACAGCACCCAATATGGTTCCACCTTCAGACTTAATGGTTTCAAGCACCATTTTCGGTTCAAACACCACCATCAGCACCAAAGTGGATAAGGTATTGACGCAACCCAATACGCACATCACTGATCCAGAGGTATGAAACAGTGGCATCGGGGTGATGAACACTTCCTGTTGCAGTTGCACACGTGCCGCCATGAACTGGGTATTGTTGACCATGCCCATATGATGCAACAGTACGCCTTTGGGATGTCCCGTGGTTCCAGAGGTATATTGGATTTGCACCGCATCTGTAGGCTGAACCTGAGGTAATGCTGCTTCTGCTTGACACTGTCTGACTTGATCAAGCCAACCTGTAAACGAGATCGCTTGCTGCTGCTCACTCAGCACTTGGTTGGCAATCGCGGCCATATCACTGCCACGGAAACTATCGGTATGAAACAAAGCACTGGCGCGCGAATTACTCAACACATATTCAAGCTCTTGCTGACGAAGTGCAGGATTGGCGGTCACCAACACCAGACCAGCAAAGGCTGCGCCATACTGCAAGATGATCCATTCAGGCACATTGGGTGCCCATACACAGATCCGTTCCCCAACCCCAAAACGCTGCAATAACCAATCTGCGCATTTTAAACTGTCAGCCAATAACTGCGCATAGGTCCAACGGCGGTCTACCTGCGCTGCCCCAGTCAGTGAAGGCCAACCCTGCGGTATTTTTTCAATTAAAGCTTCTCGTTCAGGCGCAAGCGCAGCAGCATTACGCAATGCATCGCCTACGGTCATGTGATTGAGTGGGATGCTTTGATCCGCCTCCCAATAAGATTTGACTAAATTTCTGTTCGGTTCCTTGAGCATGTTGATCTCCTTATCTACATTCGATCTCATATCGAATGGGTCAGTGGTTTTTTTAATTCATCTTCAATAATATCGATCAGCTTCTATGGGTTTGAGTTCTAACTCGGCTCTGGTTCTTGCTCTGGTTCTAGCCCAATCAGTTGTCGTAGCACCCAGGTCCATTTTTTCAATAAGGCTGCTGTGGATTTCGGATTTCTTCTTAATATTCCTGAGACTGCCAAACCGCGCATAAACTCAATCGTCATCTCCACCATCACGTCATGGGCAGGATAGTCTCGCAGAGGCTCAAAGATCAGGTCGATGACACGCACTCGATTCTCAAAGGCATTTTTTTCGGCAGCGATTAGTGCTTCATGTAGTTCATTATTGGTTCTCGACACCACCCACAACTCTAACTCTGCCACAAAACTGGCTTCCGAAATGGTATAGGAAAAAGTATCAATGGCAGCCTCGATCGGATCGGTACTCCGGTTCTTTCGCGCATGGATCTTGGCAATTTTTTGTTCATTACGCACCACGATCTCAGCAATCACAGCACTGATCAGATCTGCATGGGTCGGAAAGTGATACAGCAAGGCACCTCGACTGACTTCTGCACGGCGTTGTACTTCAAGTGTGGTGGTCCGCGCAACCCCGAGATCGATCAAACTCGATACTGCGCTAGACAGTATTCTGGATCGTGTTGCTTGCTTTTGCAGTTCACGACTGTTGTTTTCAGATGCTATTTTTTTGCTGGCTAAGGTCATGGCTTAAATGCAGTGTTACACTCAATTTCAAAGTCAGGATTGACTGTAAATTCAATTGTTCAAAAAGTCAACGCTGACGGTGGAAATCATTTTTCTTGTGTCATTGCCGCGTTTAGGCATAAAAACTGGGCTCAGGTACAGTACCTGTTAATAACCATTGACCCAGTTCTTGATATTTGTAATCGATCGGGTCATGTAGCGTTTGGGTGCGGACATTACGCCACAATCGATCGAGATTGAGTTGAGCCGTAGTGGCACGCGCACCCATGACCTGAAACACATTTTGAGTAATTAACAACGAGGTATTGGTTGCTGCAATTTTTGCAGTTGCGATTGCAACCGATACTTCACCACGTTGCGTGGCACTCAGTTGTTCCCCCTGCTGCCATGCAGCATTGAATTGCTCGACGGCCTGCGTAGTCAGGAGCCGTACACTTTGTAATTGGACATAAAATTCAGCAAAATGCTTTTGAATATAGGGATCATCTACAGCCTGTTCTGCCAAAGATGTCGACCAAGCGAGTTGTTGCTGAACCGCAGATTGCGCGATTTGAAAAGCACCTTCCGCAACACCTAAGAACAGATGTACAAAGATGAGCTGTGCCAATAAAGGTCTTAAGCTCGAATAGGGGGTACTCAACGGTCCAGGGTTTAATAGTAACTCCGAATGCTGCACTTTAACCTGCTGAAAATGACTGGTGCCACTATCGGTCTGGCGTTGCCCCATATTGTCCCAATCACCGAGAAAACTAATCCCTTCACGTTGGGATGGAATCACCGCAATTAGTAATTTTCCTTCAACTGTATAGCCTGAGCACAGTAACAGATCCGAATCCATTGAGCCTGAACTAAAACTTTTATCGCCATGAAAAATATACTCATTCTCTGTGACTTGCTCCACCCTGACACGCGTGTCGCGTGGATTAAGGCTATTGCCCCAAAACAGTTGTGCCTGCGCCGTCTGTTGTAACCACGGGGCATATTGTGCTGGCTGTGCAAACAACTGTACCGTCGCAATCAACAAATGATGAAAGGCATAGACATGAGCCAAAGAACTGTCTGCTCGCGCAATCAGTTGAACCGTTTTAAAAATGGTTTGCCAATCCGCTCCCTGACCTGCATAGGCTTTGGGTATCGATAAACTGAGCAAACCGCTGTCACGGATCAGATCACGCTCCACTTTAGGCGTACCGCCTTGTTTATCTCGAAGTGCTGCAGTAGTCGAAAATTGATCTGCCAATTGCTGCGCTTTAGCCACTGCTTCAGCGAAATTATCGCGGTTTAAAGCATTCATTCTACTCATCCTTTACCGATTGCAGCTAGCTTAACAGCCTGTACTTAGAGCGCTTATCTCAATGCCTACTGTGCTTATTCCTGAGTCTGAAATTGGTCTAATTGAAATGCAGCACTGAGAAATTTGACGTGATTACTGCACAAAAAAATACCGCAAATCGATGACTTACGGTATTTTTTAGCTTTGGTGCAATATCATCAAAGCGCACACGACACGAACAACATGCTCATCTCTTTGGCTTGATGTTAATGGCCGTGCGAATTGGCCTGTACCTCTGCGATCAATTGATCTACCACTTGCGGGTCAGCCAAAGTACTGGTGTCACCAAGGCTATCCAATTCATTGGCAACGATTTTTCTTAATATACGGCGCATGATTTTCCCAGAACGGGTTTTGGGCAAAGAGGGCGCCCAATAAATCGCATCAGGTGTCGCCACAGGACCAAGCACTTTACGCACCCACACCAACAGTTCTTGGCGCAAGACTTCTGTCTCTGTCACCTCCGCCTGTAAAGTGACATAGGCACAAATCCCCTGTCCTTTGATTTCATGTGGCATACCGACCACAGCGGCTTCGGCTACAGTCTCATGTGCCACCAAAGCACTCTCAATTTCAGCAGTTCCCAAACGGTGACCTGCAACATTTAATACATCATCGACCCGACCCGTGATCCAGTAATAGCCATCTTTATCACGTCTCGCACCATCTCCAGTAAAATAGTTTCCTGGATAGGTGGCAAAATAGGCCTCAATAAATCGATCAGGATCACCCCAAATACTGCGCATCTGACCTGGCCAAGCATCTTTAATGATCAGATTCCCTTCGCCCTCACCCTCGATTAAACCACCTTCAGCATCAACCAATGCTGGTTGAATCCCGAAAAATGGTCGTGTTGCAGAACCCGGTTTGAGTGCAGTCGCTCCAGGTAATGGTGATATCAATATTCCACCTGTTTCCGTCTGCCACCAAGTGTCTACGATTGGGCAGCGACTTTCTCCAACCACCGTATAGTACCAATTCCATGCTTCAGGATTGATAGGCTCACCGACTGAACCCAATAGTCGCAAACTACTACGATCACTTTCACGTACAAATGCATCCCCTTCACGCATCATGGCGCGAATCGCGGTGGGTGCAGTATATAAAATGGTGACGTTATGTTTATCGACGATATGCCCTGTTCTGGCCCAAGTTGGATACTGGGGTATGCCCTCAAACATCACGGTCGTGGTGCCATTAGACAAGGGTCCATAGAGCACATAGGAGTGCCCCGTGATCCAGCCCACATCTGCAGTACACCAAAATACATCATCTTGTTTTATGTCAAAAACTTCTCTAAAGCTGCAATTGGCATAGGTCAGGTAACCACCAGTCGTATGCAATACGCCTTTGGGTTTCCCGGTCGAACCTGAGGTATACAAGATAAATAATGGGTCTTCCGCATTCATGGGTTCAGGCGGACAAATATCGCTAACGCCCATAATTTCCATGTGATACCACAAGTCCCGTTGTGGCTTGAGTTGAATCGGATTGCCTGTGCGATGGACCACGATCACATTGCTCACTGAGGCAGTTCCAGTATGATTCAAAGCCTCATCCACATTATTTTTCAGTAATATCGGTTTTCCACCGCGCATCCCCGAGTCAGCAGTAATCACCAATTTAGCTTGGCTGTCTTCGATACGGCTGGCCAAGGAGTCAGGCGAAAAACCACCGAAAACCACACAATGCACAGCACCAATCCGAGTACATGCCAACATCGCAATCGCGGCCTCTGGAATCATCGGCATATATAAGATGACCCGATCACCTTTTTCAATACCGTGCTTTTTCAGTACGTTGGCAAAGCGACAGACTTCATCATGCAATTCTTCAAAGGAAATAATTTTATGCCGTGAAGGGTGATCCCCCTCCCATATAATGGCAGGTTTATGCGGATGCTCCTTTAAATGGCGGTCTAAACAGTTGGCACTCACATTGAGTTCACCATCGGCAAACCATTCTATTTTAAAATCTTTGGGGTCATAACTGCAGTTTTTGACTTGGGTAAAAGGGGTGATCCAATCCAGTTTGTTTGCAGCCTCAGCCCAAAACTCATTTGGATGGTCAACGGACTGTTGATAGCGTTCTCGATATTGTTGTTCATTGGTTCGTGCCGTTTTCACAAACTCATCTGGTACTGGATAGATTTCATTCATACGTAACTTCCTTGATGTTTCCATCTCATCACGAGTGGTTATGCTGTGCTTTTTTGATCGTTAAATTGTTTAGTCACACTTTTTTATTACATGCTGCTCCGAGCATCGTCATTATTTGGCTTGTCCAAGCACTGGCATTGTTCGGTGGTTGTGGTCGTAATTGTAGTTCGGTGGTAGTGATTGTGGGTACATCGATTATTGTGACTTCATTTCAGTATTACGATATCACCAATTGAGCAACAATTAGGCTTTGGTCGTAGACGCAGCATTCACTCTTTATGCCTAAATGTTGCTAAGCTTGTGGTATCGAAAGACTTTTTTTATCTTATAGTTTATAAACCAACAAACGTAATGTTTTCATAGAAAATTAACAAAATCTTAACCAATCACGCCATACATGGGAAATGGTGACATGCAAACAAACCATATTTCAAACTATACCTTTATACCTCGGTTCACTATTCATTCCATCCTCAGTGGTAAGGGACGTATCAATCGCCTGCACTATTTTAGTTATCAATTATTATTGCTGTTAATTTTTGCGCTGATGCTGAATCAGTTCAATCTATTTCCGACACCAGTCACTGCATTACAGCAAACCTCCACTCCACTATTGAGCCTTCAACAGCTCAATGAGCTCAGTATAACTACGCAACTGATGCTCAGTGCATTTGGCATGGGGATGATTTATGTAAATATTATATGTGCCATAAAGCGTCTACATGATAGCAACCGTACGGGTACATGGAGTATTTTACTGCTACTACCAGTCGTCAATCTGTTGTTAATGCTGTATCTGTGCTTTGCAGTGGGCAATGCACGCGCCAATCGTTTCGGGCATGCATCCCCTAGCCACCTAATCACACCGATCTTGATTGTGATCGCCAGCTTGGTAATGCTGGTTCAAGTGTTGCATTTATGATCTGAAGTCAGGCATTATTTAGCGCCAAATTGTTCCAGATTTAAAACATAAGATTCACGCATTTAAATCATTAAAACTAAGCGACTATTTATACTTTATAGTCGCTTTTTTCCATTCTATTCAGCGTAAATATGAGAAGAAGTCTAGATTAAAATGCTTTTTCATTCCTACCTGTTCCCTCTCAAAGCCTGACTCCATCAGGCTTTTACTTTAAATGAGGCGAATTCATCACAGTGATTGAATTTTTGTATGAATTCGATTGTGAATGATCAAGCAACACTATCTATAACTCTCATTTATCAGGCAAAATAGCCCATCAATTTTTCTGGACAACTTCGTGGCTGACGAAATAATTAAACTAAGCCTCGTCGCAAATGATGCGACCCAAGCAATTCAAGCTGCAACTGAAAAAACCGCACAAAAAGTATTGGAACAAACCGCAAAATATAACGATGCCTATAGCACCATTGATAAAATCATGGAAGGTTTCTGGTCTCGTGTACCCTATATTTTGATTGCCATTGTGGTATTAATCATCTTTTGGTTATTGTCTAAACTTTTTAAGGTCTTTGTTGCCAAAACCCTGAACAATCGCTCTTATACTCGACAAAATCTGGTGTTGGTGCTCAACCGTGTAGGCAGTACCATAATTGTATTTTTTGGCTTTTTAATTGCGATGGTGATCGCCATCCCAGGATTCACACCAAGCCAATTGATGAGTGCTTTGGGAATTGGTTCGGTCGCTATTGGTTTTGCATTTAAAGATATTTTTCAAAATATGCTATCGGGAATATTGATTCTACTCGGTGAGCCATTTCAGATTGGAGACACCATTGTGGTGAACAATCTAGAAGGTACAGTAGAAGACATTCAAGTCCGCGCCACCTTCTTACGCTCACCCGATGGACGTCGCATCGTGATTCCCAATGCCACGGTCTATACCAGTGCAGTCATCGTCAACACCGCCTATACGCGCCGTCGTTGTGATTTCAGCATTGGCATTGGTTATGATGATGATATTCAACATGCCAAAAGTTTGATTTTAAAAGCATTGGATCGCGATCAAACCATACTCAGCCAACCTGGGTTTAGTGTAAATGTCAGTACTTTGGGTGAATTTTCAGTCAAACTTGCTGTCTCATGGTGGGTCAATACCGATGAGACCTCGACCTCAACTTCGATCAGTAAAATTCAAGAAGAAGTGGTCGAAGCCTTTCACAGCGAAGGAATTACCATTCCTTATCCAGTACAAGAAGTCAAAGTCCATCGCCATGATTTGGCGAATGATAAATTGGTCAAATCCAAAGATGAATGACATCAAGCTCTAGCAGCTGAATTTAGCCACTAAACTGAAGCAAATAGGCGGCCAAGCACAAAAGGAATGGCCGTTTCAGTACGCAAGATCCGAAGACCAAGACTTACCGCTTGCGCGCCATTGGCCGTCAGCAAATCAATTTCATAGGGAATAAAGCCACCTTCCGGTCCAATCACCACACTGCAACCGTGCTGAATCGAGGCAGGCATTGTGGTGCTGGCATAAGGATGCGCCACATAGGCGGGACGCGAGTCACTGATCAGCTGCGGAAAAATATCTTCAACAAAGGGCTTAAAGCGTTGATAAATCTCAATCTGCGGTGCATGTGTATCACCCGCTTGTTCCAGTCCGAGCGTCACATAATCATCGATCTGCTTGAGCAAAGGACTTTGCCAATAGCTTTTATCAACGCGATAACTATGTAATAAGATTATTTTTTCCACCCCTAAGGTAACGCTATCCATAATCAAACGTCTAAGCACTTTGGGACGCGGCATCGCTACTATCAGGGTCACAGGCAGTTTGGCTGGCGGTGCCTGTGAGCTGATCGGTTTCAATTGAACTTCATCACTCGATACAGTGATGACTTCAGTCAGATAACGCTGCTCTGCTCGCACCCCGACTTTCAACTGATCCCCAACTTTGATTTCCAGATGCTGCTGTAAATGTTGTAATTGGCGTGGTGATCGAACAGACCACATCTCAGATGCAGTCTGTTGTGCATCAAGTAATACGATATTCATTTAATTTAAACACTTATATATAGGGTCAGACCATTACAGATATTGATCGATGGCATTGAGATGTTGTTGTAAAGAACCACGATTGGCCGAAAGCACCTGTAGTGCAGCTTGATTCAATCGATGACTGAGCACCGGATCTTCCAGACAGGCCAACAATTGCTGTGCAACCTCAGTGGCATCTTGTCCAATCTGTATGGCATCTGCAGCGAGTAATTCATCAACGATACTTTGAAAATTAAAATAATGCGGGCCAATGACTGTGGGCACATGCATCGCCAATGGCTCTAAAATATTGTGTCCCCCGCCAGGAGAGTTCAATGAACCACCGACAAAACTGACTTGACTCAGGGCATACCACAACCAGAGTTCGCCCATGCTGTCAGCCAAATATACTTGTGTCTTTGGCTGGATCGCTTGGCCCAAACTGCGTCGATGTGTCACCAATCCCAAAGCTGATGCTATGGCAAAGACCTCATCAAAACGTTCAGGATGTCGTGGTGCGATAATACAAAGATATTCAGGATGTTGTTGTAAATATGGCAACAAATCTGTCAGCAGTTTTTGTTCTTCTGGCTCATGGGTACTGGCAATCGAGATAATTTTACGCTGCGATAAGTCCCATTGCTGAAACAATTGTTCTGCTTGCTGCACAAAACTGTCCGGTGCCTGTATATCAAACTTAATACTACCCAGCACCTTGCCTTGGTTTTGACTCAACCCCAATGCCCGAAACCGGTTTAAACTGGCCTGATCTTGCGCCAACAATAGGCTCACCCCCTGTAACATTGCTTTGGTTAATGCAGGAACTTTGGCGTAGGAGTGTGCTGATTTTTCAGATAAACGTGCATTCAATAATAAACACGGAACCTGATATTGCTTGGCTTGATCAATCAAATTTGGCCATAATTCTGTTTCGACTAACGCCAACAACCTAGGTTGATAACGTTGAAAAAATGCTGAGACCAAGGACTTAAGATCAGCAGGTAAATACACCGCTTGAAACAGACCTTGGTATTGCGCAATCAGAAACAAGGCTTTGGCACGTGTTTGGCCAGTTTTGGTGGTATTGGTCACCAAGACTGGATGTCCAAGATCTAAATAATGCTGGATCAAAGGTTGAGCAGCATTGGTTTCACCCACCGAAACGGCATGAAACCAAATCGCATTGAGATTGGTCGGGGGTTGAAAAGGCCCGAAGCGCTCAAGACATTCTGTTTGGTAGTGTTGTATATCCAAAGCACGTTTTTTAATACGCCATTTATATAAAGGCTTAATCAATAATAATGCTGCGTTATACCAAAACGGAGTAGCCAAGCGCGTACCTTCTTATAAGACCCATGTCGCAATATAGCAAAGCCGAATCATGCGAATAAAGCATTATTCGACTTTATCAATTTCTTTTTCGATGAGATGACTGAGTTTAAGTTTAAACCTCAGCCAACACAGGATAGTCGGTATAGCCTTCCGCTGAGGCTGCATATAAGGTTGCGGCATTGAGCGAGTTGAGTTGGGCGCGTTTTTGAAAACGATCCAACAAGTCAGGATTGGCAATAAATGCGCGACCAAATGCCACCGCATCCGCTTGCTTACTGGCCAGCAAGGCCTCTGCACTGTCCAAATCCAGTTGATCATTGGCGATCCAAGCCCCACTAAATTTCTGACGCAGTACAGGACTAATACTGTCTGCAGCAATATATTCACGCGCAAAGATAAAAGCGATTTTTCTAGATTCTAATTGCTCAACCACATAGCCAAACAAACTCAGGCGATCTTCATCAAACATATCATGTGATTCAGCCCGTGGCGAAAGATGCACGCCCACGCGTCCTGCGCCCCAGACGTCAATCAGAACATCGACGACTTCAAGTAAAAAACGGGCACGATTTTCAATTGAACCGCCATATTGATCGTCACGTTGATTGGTATTTCCAAACAGAAACTGCTCCACCAAATAACCATTGGCAGCATGCAATTCGACTGCATCAAAGCCTGCTATTTTCGCCCAAACGGCAGCCTGTTTATATTCCGCAATAATCTGCTGAATTTCTTCGAGTTCTAAAGCTCTAGGCACCACATAGTCACGTTTTGGACGCAATAAACTGACTTGACCTGCCGCCTGTACCGCACTGGCAGAAACAGGGGTTTCACCAATGATTTCAGGATCACTGATCCGCCCAACATGCCAAAGTTGTACCGCTATTTTGGCATCTTGTTCATGCACCACATCGGTAATTTTTTTCCAAGCCAATGCTTGTGACTCACTCCATAGCCCTGGCGTATTGAAGTAGCCTGCCGCTTGCGGACTGATCACCGTGGCTTCAGTCAACAACAGACCAGCGCCAGCACGTTGTTGATAATACTCAAGCATCAAGTCATTCGGTATGCGTGTCTCACCACTACGAGAGCGAGTCAACGGTGCAAGCACCAGTCGGTTTTTTATTTCAAAGTCGCCAATGTTGAGTGGCGTGTTGATAAGATCACGATTTGTTTCAGCCATATTTTCCTCAATACTCAATCTTTAAAGTGAGTTTTTTAGATGATCAATATATTGCTGAATCAGTGCTTCGTTGCGTGAAAAATAGGACCATTGACCAAACTTTTCAACTTTGATCAATCCTGCCTGTTGTAATACCGACAAATGATTCGACATGGTTGATTGGGAGACTTTTCCCAAA
The DNA here is from genome assembly GCF_004345325.1 of Acinetobacter calcoaceticus. Classification (GTDB taxonomy): domain Bacteria; phylum Pseudomonadota; class Gammaproteobacteria; order Pseudomonadales; family Moraxellaceae; genus Acinetobacter; species Acinetobacter calcoaceticus_D. The sequence continues at coordinate 148,241 of NZ_SLVJ01000004.1, read as the reverse complement.
CACTCGATATGTCCAGCACAGACACCACGATTAAAATCACCATATTCTTCAGTCGATAGAAATTGCTCAGGGTTTTTCAACCAAAGTAAAATTTGTCGCCGAATGGGGTTGGCCAGTGCTTTAAAAATTAAATCGATATCCATAAGACACTTCAAAATACAGCAAAGCTTGTTTCAGCATCGGAGACCACTATATCGCATTTTATCGATATTAATATCGTTTTTTGCAGATATTAATAGTTCAAAAGTGAATATTTCAATTTCAGTGCTGAAACAATATGCGGTTTGTTCTGGTTTTTGGTTTATAGACCCTGCTTCAAACTGGCTTCAATAAACCGATCTAAGTCACCATCTAGAACCGCACCCGTATTTGAGTTTTCAATACCTGTGCGTAGATCTTTGATACGTGAATCATCTAATACGTATGAACGGATTTGACTGCCCCAACCAATATCAGACTTTGAGTCTTCAAGTGCTTGAGCTGCTTCATTACGTTTCGACATTTCCAATTCATACAGTTTGGCACGTAACTGTTTCCATGCCTGATCACGGTTGGCATGTTGTGAACGTTGGTTCTGACATGCAACAACGATCCCCGTAGGTGTATGGGTTAAACGTACTGCAGAATCGGTTTTGTTAATGTGCTGACCACCTGCACCTGATGCACGATAAGTATCGGTACGTACATCCGACGGGTTAATTTCGATTTCGATGTTGTCATCGACTTCTGGGGAAATAAACACCGCAGAAAATGAAGTATGGCGGCGATTACCAGAGTCGAAAGGTGATTTACGCACTAAGCGATGTACACCTGTTTCTGTGCGTAACCAGCCATAAGCGAACTCACCATCGACACGAATCGTGGCAGACTTAATTCCTGCTACATCACCATCTGAAACTTCCATGAGATCAGCTTTAAAGCCATGACGTTCGATCCAGCGCATATACATACGCAGTAACATGGATGCCCAATCTTGCGCCTCAGTACCACCTGAACCTGATTGAATCTCAAGGAAACATGGATTTGGATCCATAGGATGACTAAACATGCGGCGGAATTCAAGTCCAGCCAACTCATGTTCAGCCGAATCTAGCTCTGACTGCACATCAGTTAACAGCTCTTCCTCTTCAGCCTCTACTGCCAAATCCAACATCGCTTGCGCATCTTCAAGTTGCTGTGCCAGATTGTCTAAAACGTTTAATACATTCTCAAGCTCGCCTTTTTCCTTGGCCATAGCTTGGGCACGGTTTTGATCATTCCAAATGGTCGGATCTTCTAACTCACGTAGGACTTCTTCTAAACGTTCTTTTTTCAGATCGTAGTCAAAGATACCCCCGAAGTGTTTGACCACGGTCGTTTAAGTCTTTTAATTGGTTTAGATATGGATTGATTTCCACGTGTAGAATCCTATTCGAATTTAAAATCCTCACAATTCTATCATACAGCGCAAATAACTACACAAATTCAGCAAGTCCGCTCTCAAACCAAACGTTCAATATCTAAATATCTTTAGGTAAAAACACCCAGTATATAAATTGAAGTACGCCACTGAATTATGAAAGAAAAATGACAAAACTTATATTACCAAGCCGATTCACCGCTCCCAACTGAAGCACTGCATCAAATCTTCATAATTTTAATAAAAGTATACATTTTATTTTTACAAATAAATTTCAAATACTTAAATACTCTGGATTACATGAAATTCAGCAAAACCCCACTTCCACTCATCAGCTATGATTGACCTAGAAAGATTTTGCTCTACACTCGACTTGTAACAAAAAATGTCTCTTCCACAGTACAAAACTTATTTCTGAGGGGAAATAGCCATGAAAAAACTTGCCATCGTATCGGCTTTATTCACAGCCTGTGCATTTTCAGCTTCTGCAAATGCTTACCAAGCAGAAGTAGGCGGTTCATATAATTTTAGCGACAACGACAACTATAGCGATACACATGCGTTTGGTATTGATGGGACTTATTACTTCAAACCAGTACAAACACGTGATGCACCTTTAAATGAAGCTGCGTTCCTCGACCGCGCAAGTAACGTATCTGCAAAAGTTGATTATGCTGATAATAGCGGTGTTAAAGACTCTTACTTCGGTGCAGGTGCTGAAGTCTTTGTTCCAGGCACAGACTTCTATGTCAGCGGTAATATCGGCCGTGATGAAACTAAAGTTAAAGGTTACAAGAGCGATTACTCTAACCGCCTAACAAGTTATGGTGCTGAAGTCGGTTATCTCCCTGCACCTGGTTTATTACTTGCTGTTGGTGTAAAAGGCTACGATGTAAAAGATGGTAAAGATGGCGTAGATCCGACAGTTCGTGCCAAATATGTAACTAAAGTTGGTCAACACAATGTGAACATGGAAGCTTATGGTGGCTTCGGTGACCTTGATGAGTATGGTGTACGTGGTGATTTCTACTTAGACAACTCATTGAGTGTTGGTGTTGACTATTACAACAACGATTTATCAAAATATGATGAATGGGGCCTAAACGCGAAGAAATTCTTCAATCAAAATGTAAGTGTTGAAGGTCGTATCGGTCTAGGTGATAACTACAACACCTATGGCGTGCGTGCTGCATACCGCTTCTAAGTATTGATTGCATCATCAAGCTACTTTAAATAAGACACACTAAAAAGCCGCTTTCTATAAGCGGCTTTTTTAGATCTAGATAAAATGTGGCACAAAGATAATTTGAAAAAACAACAATATCACTGTGTTAAATGAAGAATTCTGAGCTGCAAACTCACTCTGCCATTGTATTGGTTACGGTCCAATTCAAAGACCAAATTGACCTGAACCTGAGACGGATCATAGCTAAATTTATCTGCAGCACCGAAGGCAATGGCATCGGCAAACTGTTGATTGGGTAAGCGCAAGCGTAATTTTAAATGACTTTCCTTTAACCAACGATGTTCGATGACCTGAAACTGACCTTGAAACACAGGTGCGGGAAACTGATGGCCCCATGGTCCTAATTGTTCAATTTGATCGACTGTTGCAAGTTGAAAGGCATCTGCAGCCAGCTCTCCATCAGTCCAAAGTGTGGCTTGGAACAATGCAGCATCCATTTGTGCAATCAGCTCAGTAAAGACTTTTTTAAACTCTTCAAAATGCACTTTTTGAATGCTGAGTCCAGCGGCGGCGGCATGCCCACCAAAAAAACTCACCAAATGCGGGTACTGCTCTGCAACGCGTTCTATTGCATCACGAATATGTATCCCTTCAATTGAACGTGCAGAACCTTTGATATGTATACCATCTTGATCGGCTGCAAAAACAATACTCGGTCGATGAAACTGTTCTTTCAATCGGCCCGCGACGATCCCAATCACCCCCTGATGCCAGTGCTCTTCAAACATCACTAGCGCCGCAGGTAAATTCTCCCGATCAAATTCAAGCTGCTGCAAAGCCAGCAGCGCTTCTTGTTTAATCTCAGCTTCAACTTGCCGCCGTTCTAAATTCAATTCGTTTAATTGGCGCGCCAAAGCATTGGCTGTAGTGACATCCTCAGCCAATAAGCATTCGATCCCAATGTCCATGGTATCCATGCGCCCTGCGGCATTGATGCGTGGACCCAATACAAAGCCCAGATCTTGTGCTTGCAGTTGTTGCGGATCTCGTCCAGCAATATCTAAAAGTGCAGAAATACCCACTCGGCATTGACTGTGCTGGATACGCTTTAGGCCCGCATCGATGAGGATCCGATTGTTATAATCAAGACTTGCCACATCTGCATAGCTGCCCAATGCCACCAAATCCAAATACTGAGTCATTTGAGCAGTTGATTTGCCTAGTTTTTTGCGATGACTACTCAACTGAGCCAACACATAAAATGCCACACCCACCCCAGCCAAAGCCTTACTTGGAAATGTACACCCCAATTGATTGGGGTTAACTACAGCCTCTGCAGTAGGTGTTGGCTTGGTGGTCAAATGGTGATCGGTAATAATCACCTGCATGCTATGCGCTTGGGCTTGCGCAACCCCTGCATGACTGGAGATCCCATTATCCACCGTGATTAATAAATCCGGTTGAAAACGAGTAAAGGCCAAATCAGCAATTGCTGGTGTTAAACCGTAACCATATTTAAAACGATCAGGTACCAAATAACAGACATCAGCACCCATTTCAGTCAATGCCAGCATCATCAAGGCGGTACTGGTTGCACCATCCGCATCATAATCCCCAACAATGACGATTTTCTTTTGCTGATCAATCATCTGATCGATCAAATGGACTGCTTCTGCCAAGCCTTTCATCTGAGGTGCCAGTAGATTCTTGAGTTTGAGCTCGAGCTCATGCTCCGATTGAACGCCACGTCGTGCCAAAACTTCTGCTAAAAATTTTGGCACAGACTTGAAGTGGTCTGGACTGGTCAGAAAAGGACGCTGCTGGATTTGAATATTCGACATTAAGGCATCAGTCGCTGTAACTGCCACACTCCATCCAACCACACATAATTCAATCGATCATGCAGTCGATTTGGGCGCCCTTGCCAGAATTCGTATTCTGTTGGGATCACCCGATAGCCCCCCCAAAACTCAGGTTTTGACAGCTCAGTATGCTGCTCCAAGTCTTGTGATAGATCTTCAAAACGTTGCTGTAGCAATGAACGACTTGCAATAACCCCACTTTGAGGTGTACTGATATGTGCTGCGATTTGACTATCACGCGGACGCTTCAAATAATAAGCCGTGGACTCTGATGCAGAAATTTTCTCGACACGGCCATGTACGCGAATTTGACGTTCCAGCTCAGGCCAATAAAACAGCATTTCAGCATAAGGATTAGCTGCAAGGTCTAAGCCTTTTTGACTATCGTAATTGGTGTAGAAGTCATAACCGCTTTCAGTCGCACCACGGAGTAACACCGTTCGCACATGTGGGCGGCCTTGTGCATCTGCAGTGGCGAGTGACATGGCATAAGGTTCATGTAACTGCGCTTCAAGGGCTTGATTAAACCACTGTAAAAACTGCATATGTGGATGAACATCGACGTGGGCTTCGTGTAGCTCACCCTTTTGATAACTTAAGCGTAGTTCACTTAGGTCTTGAATCATGTCACTCATACTGAGCTCCTAAGCGGCTTGTGCGTTTTGACGTATAGCTTCTGCCAGATTATTTGCTAAATCAGTTACTTCTTCCAAGTTATCTCCTTCTACCATCACCCGTATCAAGGGTTCAGTACCGGACTTACGTACCAAGAGGCGACCACGGCCTTTGAGCTGTTGTTCAGCTTGCGCAAAAACATTGACCAAAGATGGAACTGCAAAGGGATCAATCATATTTTCTAAACGAACATTGACCAAGACCTGCGGAAGTAATTTAAAATCCACCACAAGTTCATCGAGTGCTTTGCCTTGTTCGACCATTACGGTAAGCACTTGTAATGCTGCAATAATGGCATCACCTGTGGTGCTTTTATCCAGTGTAAGAATATGGCCTGATGGTTCACCACCAATTAACCAACCCTCTTGCTCTAGCGCCTGCAACACATAGCGGTCACCCACTTTGGCACGAACAAATGGCATAGCGGCTTTTTCTAAAGCCAATTCCAGCGCCATATTGCTCATTACGGTACCCACGATACCCGCAGGTTTATTCTTGGCCTGAGTTGCTAGAATATACAGGATATGATCACCATCAATGAGACGACCATATTTATCCACCATGACCACCCGGTCAGCATCGCCATCAAAGGCAATGCCTAAATCCGCCTCATGATCAATCACGGCCTGTTGTAACCCTTCAGGATGAGTCGACCCACAGTTCTCATTGATATTTAAACCATCAGGATTGTAGTTGAGCGCGATCACTTTAGCGCCTAATTCTTTAAATACTGATGGTCCAACGCTATAAGCTGCACCATTGGCACAATCGACCACTATTTTTAAATTTCTAAGGTCGAAGTGATAAGGGAATGTTGATTTACAAAATTCGATATAACGACCATTGGCATCTTTAACACGTACGCTTTTACCCAAATTGGCGGTATTGTCGATTACCAATTCTTTTTCCAATTCTAGATTGATGGCCTGTTGCAACTCATTTGAGAGCTTCTTGCCTTCACCTGAAAAGAACTTAATCCCGTTATCATAATAAGGATTATGCGATGCAGAAATAACGATCCCTGCATCCGCATGTAAGGCACGAGTCAAGTGCGCAATCGCTGGGGTTGGCAGTGGGCCCAATAAGTGGACATAAACACCCGCCGCATTTAAACCCGCTTGTAACGCAGATTCTAGAATATACCCAGATAAACGGGTATCTTTGCCTAATACAACTATAGGCTTCTTATTTGGCCGAATTTGCTTTAAAACTTTGCCTGCAGCAAAACCAAGGGACAATGCAAATTGAGGTGTAATTGGAAATTGACCAAATTTTCCACGTATGCCGTCTGTGCCGAAATAACTCATCCTATACCCACTTATAAATTATTAATTCATCAAAAAATTCAAATTGGTGTTGTGCTTAGCCTATATCCCCAATTTGTTCAACCTTTAAACTCAATCCAATTACCTTGGATTCATTGATGGTCTATAACACAACATTTCACGTTTCTACTTTATACCAGATTTAACGCAGATAATAAAAAAGCCGTCACAAATGGACAGCTTTTCTACACTCAACTTTTATCATTTAACCGATGCGATAGTTCGGTGCTTCTTTAGTAATGGTCACATCATGTACATGTGATTCTTGCATGCCTGCAGAAGTAATTTTCACAAATTTCGCATTTTGGCGTAGATCTTCAACCGTTGCAGCGCCAGTATAGCCCATTGATGAACGTAACCCACCCATCATCTGATGAACGATTGCACCCATATGTCCTTTATAAGGAACACGGCCTTCGATACCCTCTGGAACCAATTTCTCAGCACCTGCTTTAGCATCTTGGAAATAACGGTCCGCAGAGCCTGTTGCTCCAGCCATTGCACCCATAGACCCCATACCACGATAGGCTTTATAGTAACGACCTTGGAAAAACTCAACTTCACCAGGTGCTTCTTCAGTACCTGCCATGAGTGAACCCACCATGATGGTACTTGCACCAGCACCGAGTGCTTTGGCCATATCGCCAGAGAAACGGATACCGCCATCAGCGATCAAAGGAATTTGTTCTCTTAACGCATTGGCAACATTATCGATTGCAGAAATCTGTGGAACACCAATACCTGCAACAATACGTGTGGTACAGATAGAACCTGGGCCAATACCCACTTTAACTGCATCTGCACCCGCATCCATCAATGCCAATGCTGCATCGCCAGTTGCGATATTGCCACCAATCACTTGAACGTGTGGGTAGTTTTGTTTTACCCAACGCACACGTTCAATCACACCAGCAGAGTGGCCGTGTGCAGTATCCACCACGATCACATCCACACCAGCATCAACCAAAGCTTCAACACGAGCTGGTGTTTCTGCACCAGTACCGACAGCCGCACCGACACGTAAACGGCCTAAATCATCCTTACAACTGTTTGGATAGAGTTCAGCTTTACGAAAGTCGGTTACGGTGATCAAACCTTTTAATACATTATCCGCATCCACCACCAATACTTTTTCGATACGGTGTTTTTGCAATAATGCTTGGATATTTTCTTTAGATTCGCCTTCACGTACAGTGACCAGACGATCATGACCAGTCATGATGTTACTAACAGGTTGTTCAAAGTTGGTTTCAAAGCGTGTATCACGCCCAGTCACGATGCCCACAACTTTGCCATCTTTAACCACTGGCACACCACTGATGTGGTTGGCTTCAGTGATTGCAATCAGCTCACGTACTGTGGTTTCAGGACTGACGGTGATTGGATCTTTGACCAAGCCCGCTTCAAATTTTTTCACACGGCGCACTTCAGCAGCTTGGGCTGAAATATCCATGTTTTTATGCAGAATCCCAATACCACCATTTTGCGCCATCGCAATCGCCATACGGGATTCAGTTACCGTATCCATCGCAGCAGATACTAAAGGTATATTAAGTTGAATGCCACGAGTCAGGCGTGTCTTTAGAGAGACATCTTTTGGGAGGATTGTAGAATAGGCAGGGAGTAATAAGACATCATCGAAGGTTAGCGCTTCTTGAACGATGGTCAGCATAACAGTCTCACTGGTAATTTCCGTGAGCCATTATATACAAATTTAACGCTAAATATCATTTGTTATTCTACAAATTATTGCAAGTGTTGGCCTTTTCCTATTTCTAGACCAAGCACTGCAATTTATGAGAGCGCAATCAGCCTCGCTACACCCTTCTCAATTCTAATCAATTGATTGCTATCTATTTCAGATCAACAGACTTGATCATAGCCCTCATCATTACTTGGTTCTGGCGTTTCAATCTCAATCAAAGGGATTAAACCATGTGCTGCTCTGGCTTTATTACACTGTTGATCACCAGCCTGAACTTCTTTACAACTTGAACTGCGCTGCTCATAGATACCACAACTGACCTGTTCACCCACCACACCATTAAGTGCCACACAGCGAGGTTGTGATTGATTGGTGCCTTGCATACATGAATAAACTGCAGTCAATGGTTGTACCATATCGGGGGGCATAGATTCGCCTTCTGCCCAGTAAAATGAGACTCGAAAGTAGCTACAACAGGCGCCACAGCTTAAGCATGAATCTTGCGCGGGTATTTGAGACAACATCTTTTTAAAATTCTCGTTATCGTAGGGAGCTTTTTTGCTCAGCAGATGCTAAAAAAACTTTTTTTTAAGCACAATGTTTTTTTTATATTTTTTTAATGTTTTTTGTCAACACAGCAGTAGTTGTTATCAGCCCTTGCTCAAACGAGATTGTTTAGGCAAGGGCCGATTAATGCTCAAGGTCAATATTTGACGCTATGGCAGACAACGCTCTACTTAGAGGAAGTAATAGCCAACCAAGGTCATGATGCCCAGCACCAAAAAGATCATGGCACCAATTTTATGAATCAAGGCCACAGGTAAACGACTGGCAAAACGATCACCCACCAATACTGCGGGTACGTTTGCAATCAGCATTCCTAAGGTTGTGCCAATGGTCACTAAAATCACGCTGTCATATTTCGCAGCCAAAGCGACTGTGGCGATTTGAGTTTTATCCCCGATCTCAGCAAGGAAAAATAGGATGAATGTGGCACCAAATACGCCAAACTTTTGCCATTTTTTGATGCTTTCATTTTCATCACCGAGTTCATCCGGAATCAGCATCCACGCTGCCATCGCAATAAAGCCAATTGCTAGGCCCCAGACTAACCACAAAGGATTCAGGACTTCAGTGATCCATTGTCCAAGTAGTGCAGATATACCATGATTAATCAATGTCGCAGCAAGGATTGCGAGGATGATCGGAATCGGTTTTTTGAAACGTGCCGCCAGTAGAAGTGCCAGCAGTTGAGTTTTGTCACCCATTTCAGCGAGTGCAACAATGAGCGTAGAAGAGAGAAGTTCTTGCATGTTCATAATCTCTGGCTAGCATCAAAAACCGATGACTTACTACTCCTGCTAGCCAAAATCAGCGAACTGATTGCAGAGTAATAAATCAAAGGTCTTGCCAACAAAAGATTGCTTAAAAATAAAGCGTCATTGTAATTTGCTATGATGACCACGTTCTGTTGAACAATTATGTTGATCATCACCTATTTACTTGCGTAAATAGCGGCTACTCCCCAATGAAGTGAGTTGATTGTAGTAAGCTTCCTGTTTTTTTGCAATCATTTGATCATAAAAAACCCAGACACCTTAAAGAAGTCTGGGTTTTTTTAATACATCAACCTTTCTTTGCTTAGAGCAAGATATTACGAATATCCGCTAATAGCTCAGTTAGTTTACGACTGAAACGTGCTGCATCAGCACCATTGATCACGCGATGGTCATAAGACAATGACAATGGCAACATCAAGCGCGGATTAAACGCCTCACCATCCCATACAGGCTGCATCGTTGCAGGTGAAATACCCAAGATCGCCACTTGTGGCCAATTCACCAATGGTGTAAATGCTGTACCACCGATACTACCTAAACTGGTAATCGTGAAATTGGCACCCTGTAAGTCTTTTGGCGACAATTTCTTATCACGAGCTTTTTGACTTAACTCACCGAGTTCAATAGCGATTTGTTTAATCGACTTTTGATCTGGGTGGCGTAACACAGGTACGGTTAAACCATCAGGCGTTGCCACGGCAATACCCATGTGGATTTCATTGCGCAACAGTACGGATTTTTGATCATCTGCCAAATGCCCAGCAAAATACGGCTCTTCTTTAAGCAAATGTGCTAAAGCTTTTGCGATAAACGCAAGAATGGTTAAGCTGACACCCTGCTTTTTAAAGCTGGCTTTTAACTCACCACGCCACGCTTCTAGATCGGTGATATCGGCCAAATCAAACTGTGTCACTTGAGGAATAAAGTTATTCAGTGACAACTGTGGGATCGACACTTGTTGTAAGCGTGTCAAAGGCTTGGCTTCAACGCCACCATGCGCACTAAAGTCAGGCAGTTTTGGCAAACCCGAAGCAACTGCAACCGCTGCGGCAGCAGGAGCAACAGGTGTGGTCAAACGGGTTTTCACATAGGCATAAACATCTTCTTTCACTACACGCGCATGTGGGCCAGATGAATTGACTTGTGACAACAGCACACCCAACTCACGCGCCAACTTACGCACTGCAGGACCAGCATAGACTTTTGCATTTTCTGCTTGTTGAGCAGAGCTTAGCTTGTCTGTGCCCGTCGATGCAGCTGCTTCAACCTGAGCTGTAGCGGAACTAGGCTCAGTGACAGTTTTGGCTGGCGTGGCAGCAGGTGTTGCAGCCGCTTTAGCTACAGGTTGTTCTACAGCTTGTGCAGCAGCTTCACTTTGGATCGTGACTAAAGCGCTGCCTTGTTTTACATCTTGACCCAATTGAACGTGGATGGCAGTAATCACCCCTGCTGAACTACTCGGTACTTCAACAGACGCTTTGTCTGACTCAACCACACACAAACTTTGTTGTGCTTCAACGCGATCGCCGACTGCCACCAAGATTTCGGAAACATTGGCTTTATCAACACCCAGATCAGGCACAGTCACTTCAACTGGCCCTGATACTGCGCTAGCTGTAGCTACAGGTGCAGCGGATTCAGTTGCTGCCGCGCTCGGTGTAGTTACTGCAGCAGCGGGTTCTTTCGCTGCTGGTGCTGCAACCGCACTTACCGCTGAAGTCACTTCAATGATCACAACGCCTTCTTTGACGTTGTCACCTTCTTTGACCAATATTTGCTTGACGATGCCCGCTGCGGTACTTGGCACTTCAACGGTGGCTTTGTCCGACTCAACCACGATAATGCTGTCGTCTATAGCAATCTCATCGCCAACTTTTACCAAAATTTCAGCAATCAGCGCTTTCTCAACCCCGATATCTGGAACTTTAACATCCACAGTTTCAGATGTCGCCGCAGGAGCGGCAGCGGCTGGTTTTTCAACGACTGGCGCTGCAACCGGTGCTGGCGCTGTTTCAGCTTTTGCAGGGGTTGCGTCTGCTGCAGGAGCAGTTGCAGATTCAGCTTCGATCTCAATCAATGCTGCACCTTCAACCACTTCATCGCCAAGCTGTACTGAAATGGATTTCACCACTCCAGCTGCAGTACTTGGCACTTCAACTGAAGCCTTATCAGACTCGAGTAATACAATACTGTCATCAACACTGATGACATCGCCTACTTTGACGAGGATCTCAGCAACAGTGGCTTTATCTACGCCAATATCAGGTGTTTTGATTTGCATGCTTATTTCTCCTCACCTGATTGTTCTGCATAGGCCGCAACATCATGAGTTTCAGGATGAGCTTGTGGTAACCATGCCACTGGACGATCGATATCTAATTCAAATGAAGAAATGGCATCTTTAACCAAACGCGCATCAACTTCACCTTCATCGGCAAGTTTCTTCAAAGTTGCAACCACAATGTGCGCAGCATCAACACCAAAGTAACTACGTAGATTTGCACGTGTATCTGAACGGCCATAGCCATCAGTACCCAAAGTCACATAAGGACGGTTGTCTGGTAGGTAGGCACGAATCTGTTCGCTATACGCACGAATATGATCTGTAGCGGACACCACGATACCGTCTGTGCCACGCAATTGCTGTGATACCCATGATTCTTGAGCAACTTCAGCCAATGGATGTAAACGGTTGTATTCTTCTACCGCCATACCATCACGCGCCAATTCGTTATAGCTGGTGACACTCCATACATTGGATTGGATTTGATATTCTTCACGTAAAATCTGTGCCGCTTTAATCACTTCACGCAAGATCACGCCAGAACCAAGCAACTGCACTGTGGCTTTGCCATTGTCTTCGAGTAGATACATACCACGTTTGATACCCTCTTCAGCACCTTGTGGCAATGCAGGTTGGTCATAGTTTTCATTCATCAGCGTCAAGTAATAGAACACACGCTCTTGGTTGACATACATACGTTGTAAACCATCATGAATAATCACAGCCAACTCATAACCATAGCAAGGATCATAAGCCACACAGTTCGGGATCGTACCCGCAAGCACATGTGAATGACCATCTTGATGCTGTAAGCCTTCACCGTTCAGTGTAGTACGACCTGCAGTTGCGCCGAATAGGAAACCTTGCGCTTGTGAATCACCCGCAGCCCATGCAATATCCCCAATACGTTGGAAACCAAACATCGAGTAATACATGTACATCGGAATCATTGGCAGGTTATTGGTTGAATAACTGGTACCCAATGCAGACCATGCACTCATCGCGCCTGCTTCGTTAATGCCTTCCTGAAGCATATGACCATCTTTAGCTTCACGATAGTTCATCAATTGTTCTTGATCTTCAGGGGTATATTTCTGACCATGTGCAGCATAAATACCCAACTGACGGAACATACCTTCTAGGCCAAATGTACGCGCTTCATCAGGAACAATCGGAACCACGCGATCTTTGATGGCTTTTTCTTTGAGTAAGGCCGCAATTAAACGCACCATAACCATGGTGGTTGATTGTTCTTTACCCGCACTACCACGAAGTACAGCATCAAACACCGACAACTCAGGGATATCTAGCGCCACGCTGTCTTTACGACGTGCCGGCAAATAACCACCTAAAGCTTCGCGACGTGCTTTCATATACTTAAGTTCAGGTGAGTTTTCACTTGGACGATACAATGGTAGCTCATCCAATTGCTCATCACTAAACGGCAAGTTAAAGCGATTGCGGAAATATTTGAGTGACTCCAAATGCATTTTTTTAATCTGGTGGGTCTTGTTGACCGCTTCGATTTCATCCGACAAGCCATAGCCTTTCACAGTCTTGGCTAAAATCACTGTCGGTTGACCATTGCTGGTCATTGCAGCCGCATAGGCAGCATAGACTTTGTACGGGTCATGACCACCGCGATTTAGATTTTCAATATCCTCATCGCTTAAGCCTTTGACCAATTCTTCAGCTTCAGGATATTTGCCAAAGAATTGCTCACGGGTATAGGCACCGCCTTTAACTTGATAACGTTGATAATCACCATCAAGCACTTCGTCCATACGTGCTTTAAGTGCACCAGACTCATCTTTGGCCAACAATGGATCCCAATGACGACCCCAAACCACTTTAATGACACGCCAGCCAGCACCACGGAAAACGGATTCAAGTTCTTGAATGATTTTACCGTTACCACGAACAGGGCCATCTAGACGCTGTAAGTTACAGTTAACCACCCAGATCAAGTTATCTAGTTTTTCACGACCCGCCAATGAAATAGCACCTAAGCTTTCTGGCTCATCCATTTCACCATCACCGAGATACGCCCAAACCTTACGGTTTTCTTCTTTAATCAGGCCACGGTTCATTAAATATTTTTGAATGTGTGCTTGGTAAATCGACATGATTGGACCCAGACCCATCGAAACGGTTGGGTACTGCCAATAGTCTGGCATCAAATAAGGATGTGGGTAGCTTGATAGACCTTGACCGTTGACTTCACGGCGGAAGTTATTCAATTGATCTTCGGTTAAACGACCTTCTAAGAAAGAACGTGCATAAATACCAGGAGCACAATGGCCTTGGTAATAAATCAGATCCCCACCAAAACTATCGCTATTGGCACGAAAGAAATGGTTAAAGCCGACATCATACAAAGTTGCTGAAGATGCAAAGCTGGCCAAATGTCCACCCAAGTCATCCCCTGTTTTGTTGGCGCGCAATACCATAGCCAGTGCATTCCAACGAATGAGGGCACGAATACGGCGTTCCATATCTTGGTCACCAGGCATTGCTGGCGTTTCTTCAACAGAAATGGTGTTTAAATACGGAGTATTTAGACGCTGAATGTGAACATGCTTGGTAATTGCTCTTTGAAATAATTTTTCGAGCAAAAATGCAGCTCTTTCTGTGCCCATATGCTGTACAACTGAATCAAAAGCATCTTGCCATTCTTTTGTTTCTAGTGCATCAGAATCGCCATAATACGCCATATTCCACCTATTCCTTGAGCTATTTTCTATATGGTATATGTACCATGTTTTAGGGGTGTTAAGTTATGGTTACAGATGAATATTAAACTGGACCATTATTTAGGAACTAAATACTGACTGACTTTCATTCATACCAATAACAAAAAAACCGCCATAATGGCGGTTTAATATTCGACTCAGTCTATTTATACGCCTTATGCATACAGATTAAACTTTATCGATGAAGCTATTATTTCATCAACGACATTCGCCTCGCAAGGCAAAGTCATTTTGATTATGGAAGTAAAGCTAAATAAGTTGATGGGTTCTTACGTTGTCCATCTTTTACCACTTCATAATGTAGATGTGGACCAGTACAACGACCCGTACAACCAACGTTTGCAATAAGATCACCGGCCTTAACGCTTTCACCAACAGTTGCGACTAAACGTGAAGCATGCGCATAACGTGTAATGTATCCGTTACCATGGTTGATTTCTACATACTGTCCGTACCCTGTACCCCAACCCGACTTAGTCACTACACCTGGGCCTGTCGCATAAATTGGCGTACCGCTTGGTGCAGAAAGATCTAAACCCGAATGGTGTTCAGCACGACCACCCATGTTACGACCACCATATGATGAACTCACACGCTTCATATCTGGAAGTGGATGAGTCACTAACCATGAATAGCCCGTATTTGAACCAAAATTTGCGCTGGTGTTTGAACCATATTTTTGTGCTAAAGAGTCATTATCAATGACTTTTACCTGATCACGCACAGTCGCAGTAAAATTATTATTATGAGTATCAGTAGGATGAGTGTAGGAACCTTGAGATAAGGTCTTTGCCAATTGCCCCAAACGATCATCTGTATTTTTATTTGGTGTATCTAATTGAACTAAATCTGCGAAAGCCACCGAAGCTGCCGAAGCTGCCAAGGAAAAAGCCAATAATATACGTCTCGAATGCATAAAAACCTCTTTCAACTGTTTTTAATTAAGTTCCTTGCGTAATCTCATCCTTGATATTTACTGAATTGAACGATTAAGATGAACACATCGAGATATGAGGTACCCCAAAATGTCTGATCCAACAAACGTTTTTCATCAAACAAGACAACACATAAAAACAGGAAACTTGTCGTTTCTTACAAAGCAAGTTGCTGAATGGCAAAAACTTACTAAATTAATCCAACCGCTACTGCCTCAACCCGAGCAATGGCAAGTGGCATGTTATCAATACGGTATTTTGACGATAACAGGTGAAAATCAAGCAATGATCAGCCAACTGGGTTATCTTCAAAAACAGTATATTTCTCAATTATCACAATTTGAGGAGTTCAAATCATTACAAAAGATTCAAGTTCGGATGAGAGTAAAAACTCGACCAGAAAATAAACCCATCAAAACTGTAAAACAAATTAATCCAGAAGTACTAGGCATGTTAGAACATGCTGCTAGCTTTGTGAGCGACCCTAAGCTTAATCAAGCTCTATTACGTTTGGCAAGCAATAAAACGTAAACAATACATTATCATAGCTTTTTTTATCATCAAATTTGTTCAAAATCGCGCCAAAATGCATTGTTATAACATTACATAAGCCTATAAACACAAGGCCTTAAACAACATTCACATATTGAATTGGACAATGATCAATGTCATCAAATGTTACAATTTCATAACTACTTGGATCACTTTGAACATTGCGCAGCAACTGATTATTTAGAGCATGTCCAGATTTGTAACCATCAAATTTTGCAATAATTTGATGACCTAGCAGATATAAGTCACCTACAGCATCTAATATTTTGTGCCTGACAAACTCATCTGCGAATCGTAGACCTTCTTCATTGACCACACCCGTATCATCAACCCCAATCGCGTTATCAAGGCTCGCACCTAGGGCTAGATTATTTGACTTAAGAAAATCGAGATCCTTCATAAAACCGAAGGTTCTTGCTCCACTCACTTCATAAACGAATGTTTCTGTTGAGAAATCGATAGAGGCCGATTGGTATTCTTTGGCAAAGGCTGGATGATCAAAATCAATGGTAAAGTTGAGCTGAAAGCCTTCATGCGGGCTAAATGCAGCACGTTTATCATCAATCAGCGCCTCAATGGGTTTGAGTATTTTGATAAACTTTTTAGGTGCGTTTTGTTCAACCAAAATACCCTGCATAAGTAAATAAATAAATGGACCAGCACTACCATCCATAATCGGCACTTCAGATGCTGATACTTCAACGATCAAGTTATCAATACCCAAACCAGCGATAGCACTCATCACATGCTCAATGGTACCGACTTTGATTTCGCCATAGACCAAGTTTGAACACATAAATGCTTCTTGGATCATTAAAGCATCAGCTGTAATGTCTACAGGTGGACTTAGATCAATTCGACGAAAAACAATACCCCCATCAGCAACATGCGGCAAAAAGTTTATCAATACTTTCTGTCCACTATGTAATCCAATGCCACTCGCTTTCACGACACGTTTTAGGGTACGTTGTTTCAACATGTTACTCTGATCTTTATCCTCAAATCCGCTATACGTTAGCATATTTAGCCATTGATAAAAAACAAAAAAGGCAGTGAAAATCACTACCTTTTAAGCTCAAACTAGCTGATATATAACAGAATCAACTATTTACGTTGTTGATTTTTCAGATAATCCTGAATACTCATTGGTGTAGAACGAGGTGAAGCACTCGAAGTAGCAGCCGCTACATCAGTATTTTGACGCTTACTAATGGCTGGCACATCATCTTCATCAACCGTATTTTGTCCAGACTGCTGAATATTCGCAGCAACATTTATGGCTGCTTTACGTTTAGTTTCAGCTGTTTCATTGGCATTTCGTGTCAAACCTGTTGCAATAACTGTAACACGTATCTCATCACGCGCATCTGGATCAAATACGGTACCAAAGAACACTTCACCCTCATCAAGGTCAACAATTTGATTGACCACATCCGTGATGACTTCAGTTTCACGTAAAGTGACATCTGCGCCGCCAGTGATATTGATCAATACCCCTTTGGCATTCATGATATTGACGTTATCAAGCAATGGACTACGAATCGCTAAACGTGCAGCCTCTTCAGCACGATCAGGGCCACTGCTCTTGCCTTCACCCATCATGGCATAACCACGTGTGCTCATCGCTGTTTTCAAATCGGCAAAGTCAAGATTGATATGACCAGGGCGAACCACAAGATCAAAAATGCTACGAACTGCATTCAGCAACACGTCATCGGCTTTACGATAAGCATCTTGCATGGAAATATCGCCATACACGCTCAATAGACGTTGATTCGGTATGATAATCAAGGAATCCACATGGACTTCAAGCTCATCAATGCCCTTTTCAGCAGAGCGTTGACGACGACGGCCCTCGAAATTAAACGGTGTAGTAACCACACCCACCGTTAAAATACCCATTTCTTTGGCAATTTCAGCAACCACAGGTGCAGCACCTGTACCGGTACCACCACCCATACCCGCCGTTACAAATACCATGTCAGCACCTTCTAAGTGTTGACGTATTTGTTCACGACTTTCTTCTGCAGCAATTTGACCGACATCAGGATTGGCACCTGCACCAAGCCCACGCGTACTTTGTTCACCTAACTGAATTTTAAAGGGCGCATTCATACGATCTAAAGCTTGTTTATCTGTATTGGCGCATACAAATTTCACGCCTTTGATATCGGATTGCACCATATGCTGTACAGCATTACCACCACCGCCACCAACACCGAATACAGTAAAACGGGCTTGACCGTTACCATCGCTTTGTTCATCTTCTAAAAATTCAAATGAGGCCATGACCTTTAGAGTTCCTAATAAATTATGGCAGTCACTTTAAGCCCGTATACTGCCTTGATCTTCAATAATAAAAATTGTTTTTAGGATGCTTCGCATTACTTAGCTTGTCAAGTATGGGGCGATATACTTACAACTCACTAACAATATTCCCAAAAAAAACTATACCTAAAAAATGCCTTTCAATTTGTTATTCATTGTATGCCACCCGTTGGCAATGCGCTGCAAGAACGATCGTTTTACCGTATCTTCCGGCTCTTCGACTGTGTCTTGCATATCACTTTGGCTAAAGAGTAACAAACCTGCAGCAGTTGCGTACATTGAACGTCGCAATGCTGGAAGGTATTGATCATCTGCAACGACCTGCAAAGGCGGATTTCCCAGATGTGCCGATACACCTAAGATCCGTCTTGACAATGCAACCATACCTTCGACTTGACAGACATCACCTGTGAGTACAACGCCATGATATAAGCTTTGTAAAGCATGATGACTTTCTAGTTTGTCTCGAACCAGCATCAGAATTTCTTCATAGCGCGCCAGAATAATTTCAGACAACTCAATGCGACTAATCGTCTGCGGACCATCAATCGCTTCGAATTGAATCATATGATCTGGCTTAACTTGATGTAGATCCACACAACCATATAACAACTTGATTCTTTCAGCTTCCTCAGTGGTGGTTTGCAATACAGCTGCGATGTCTCTCGTGACATTTTCACCCCCACGTTGGAAAGTATGTGTAAGTGCCAAATGACCTTCGATATAGACCGCTATATTGGTGGTACCAGCGCCGATATCTAACAAACATACACCATATTCTTTTTCATCTTTGAGCAAACTACTCTCAGCGGTTGCCAAGCAGGACACCACCATTTTCTCAACGAAAATATTTGCACCTTTCATTGCACGATCTAGGTTTTGCATGGTGCCAATAGGCAACATCATTAACTGATAATGTGCGGTCATACTGTGCGCAGAAAGATTAATCGGATTTTGCACCCATTCAGTCGCATCATCTAGCTCAAAACCTAGAGGTACCGCACTGGCCAAATAGTAATCTGACGTCATGTGACTGGCTTTGGCAAGATCCAGCGCACGCACCAATTCGGTAGTGGTGATCGTGCGCTCAGGATTGGCGATTGGCGTACGACCGACCGCATAAAAACTTTGCAACTCAGTACTTGGGATTGATACCCAAGCCGAGTGAACACGACACTCTGCCATATCTTCAGCTTCTTGTACTGCATTTTTAATCGCAGTAATGACTTTATCCAAACTGACGATTTTGCCTTTATTCATCCCTCGATTACGTGCGCTTGACATCCCAATCACCTGAATATTATCAGGGGCATGCACTTTACCAATGAGCACTGAAACTTTATGAGTTCCAATGTCTATCGCAACCACTGATGGAACGGCCTCACTCATTACTCACTACCATATTCTTCAATGTTTATGTTAAGCACTATGCCTTGTCTTATAAAGCTAAGTATTATCATTGTGAAACTTTGACACCTGTAGCGCTATTATCATTACTCATCATTACGAATTGACCATTCAAAATTTTTGGAGCACTCGAATTTTTCCATTGAATAGCTAATCCATTACGATAACGCAAATCAATTGCCGATATGTTAGACCAAACCGGTTTCAAGTCAGTCTGTGCTAGATGACTTAATCGCTGTAATTTACTCATTGTTTGATCTTGATCAACAATAACACGCAAACCTGAATCAAACTGCATAAACCATGTCATCCGCTCAGTTAGATACAAATCTTTCAAACGCATTTGAGCAGGATGAAAAAGTTGATTAATCTCATTATAACGACGCATCATGACTTTAGATTGGCTCAGCGGTCCATGCAGCATGGGCAGTTTTGAATGATCTTTCACATTCGCTTCTGTAAATACTACGCCCGCATCACTCAGTAGACGACCCGTTCCCCATCGAGCAATTGGGTGACGAGGCACTACACGCACTCGAATGCTGTTTGGCCATGCACGTGAAACAACCACACGATCGACCCAAGATATTTTAAGGGTTTGATCACGTATTTGCTCTAGATCAGAAGTAAAATAATTATGCTTTACTATCGGACTAAGATATTGTGAAAGTTGATTTTTTTCAATATCAGATTGTGTCCCAATCACATCTAGTGTCGCAACTCGCGCGTCGGTAATCACCTTATATAAACCAAAACAACCTGCGACTAGCACCAAAACTGCCAATATCAAGAATAACCATCCGCCCGCATGGACTAATTTTTCTTTGCGGCTCGGTGGCTTCTCATGAATAGAAGTAATTGCTGCGCGTTTAGGACGCATTGAAGCAGGAAGTTGCGCCATAGCTTATTGTTTTTCATCCACGAGTGTTTGCTCAAGAATTGCAACACAGAGCGCATCGAAACTATAACCGATTGCACCTGCAGCTTTGGGTACCAACGAATGGCTGGTCATACCTGGCACAGTATTAACTTCGAGCAACCAAAATTGCCCCTGTTGGTCTTGCATCGCATCGATACGCCCCCAGCCACTGGCCCCAACGGCCTGAAAAGCCTGCAATGACAAGCTTTGTAGCTGTTGTTCATCAGTGTCGCTTAACCCACTTGGAATCCCATATTCCACATCATTGCGGATGTATTTGGCATCATAGTCGTAGAAAGCGACATCAGCAGGGGGCTGCAAACGAATCACGGGTAAAGCCTGTCCATTCAATATTGAGATGGTATATTCAGCACCTGTAATCCACTTTTCAGCCATAACCACTGCATCATGTTCACTGGCCTTATCGACTGCAGCTTGCAAATCCTCAGCACGTTCAACTTTGCTCATGCCAACGCTTGAACCTTCATGTACTGGCTTAATGATCATCGGTAAGCCTAGAGCAGCAACCACTGCATTCAGATCGGTATCTTGGCTGATCATACGATAAGGTGCGGTGGGCAAATCTGAACCTTGCCAAATTTGTTTGGTTTTGACTTTATCCATCCCAATCGCAGAACCTTGAACTCGGGTTCCGGTATAAGGCAGATTTAGCCATTCCAATACACCTTGGATCTGACCATCTTCGCCGCCACGACCATGCAGTACGATAAAAGCTCGATCGTATCCGACCAACTCAGTCACACTACGCTCCATTGGATCAAATGCTTCAGCATTTACACCAGAACGCAACAATGCTTCTAATACCGCTTGACCACTATTTAATGACACCTCACGCTCGGCAGATTTACCACCGAGCAATACAGCAACTTTGCCGAATTTAGAAGCATTTGACACGTTTATATCCTTAAACTTTTCTGATTGAGCAATTTGAGTGACTTGCATCATCCAAACGATTTTTTAATTGAAGTACCAAAGTTGATCTTTATTCTATAAACTAGATTTTATAAACAAATCATTGTGAGCTAATTCTAAAGAAATTGCACCTACGTTACCTGCACCTTGAGTTAATAATAAATCATTCGGTTGTAACACCTTTTGTATTACATTTTGCAGATTACCTTCAACTGGATCAATCAAAATCGGCTCTACATCACCACGTAAACGTATACTACGCGCCAAGGTACGACTATCTGCACCAACAATAGGTTTTTCGCCAGCAGGATAAACTTCGAGCAATAGCAGTTGATCTACCTGAGAAAGCACATCCACAAAGTCATCAAAGCAATCACGGGTCCGTGAATAACGATGCGGTTGGAACAATAATACCAGACGGCGATCTGGATGACTCTGACGTGCGGCCTTAATAGTGGCTTCAACCTCTTTAGGGTGATGACCATAATCATCCACCAACTTCACATTACCGTCACCCAGCGCATACTCGCCTTGAACTTGGAAACGGCGCCCAACCCCGCTGAAGCCCTCTAAGGCACGGCAAATAGCCGCATCTGACACACCCTCATCTGTCGCTACACCAATTGCAGCTAGCGCATTGAGTACATTGTGTAAACCAGGTTGATTAACCGTGACACGGAACGGTTCACGTGCTTTACGCAACACGGTGAAGTGGGTTTGCATACCACTCTGATCGACATCAACCGCACGAATGTCATTATCCTCATTAAATCCATAGGTCAAGATTGGACGACCAATACGCGGCATGATCTCACGGACATTGGCATCATCACCACAGACCACAGCCAAACCATAGAAAGGTAATTTATGTAAGAACTTGACGAAGGTATCTTTGAGCACATCAAAACTACCGCCGTAGGTATCCATATGATCGGCATCAATATTGGTCACTACCGCAGCCATTGGCTCGAGAAAAAGGAAAGATGCATCCGATTCATCTGCTTCTGCAACAATAAACCGACTGGCCCCCAATGCAGCATTGACGCCCGTACGATTGAGCAAACCACCAATCACATAAGTCGGATCAAGGTTTTCCTCGGCCAACATACAGGTGATTAAACTCGTGGTGGTGGTCTTCCCATGGGTTCCAGCAACTGCGATACCATGACGGTAGCGCATCAACTCACCCAACATTTCGGCACGGCGCACCACAGGGGTTCGATTTTCAATGGCTGCTTTGATTTCTACATTTTCAGTATCAATCGCAGTCGAAACCACCAAAACATTGGCGCCATTAATATTTTCGAGCGCATGACCAATATGGACACGGATGCCATTGGCTTCAAGCTGAGCAGTGGTTTTAGAAGCTTTAATATCTGAACCAGACACCTTATAGCCCTGATTTTTTAATACTTCAGCGATACCGCACATCCCAGCACCGCCAATCCCCACAAAGTGGATATGTTTAATACGGCGCATCTCAGGGACTTTAATCAGATTTTTAGCTTTATCAGCAGGGCTTGTTGGAGACATAATTTACTCGGGTTTACAAATCTTTAATTAAATCAACGACACGCTGGGTGGCATCTGCCTGTGCGTGTTGACGTGCTTTTACAGCCATTTCCATCAGTAACTGTCTATCCATCAATGGAATCAGCAGTTCGGTTAAACGCTCTGGGGTCATCGTGGCTTGTGGGCAAATTTTTGCTGCGCCCACATCAGCGAGAAATTTTGCATTTGCAGTTTGATGGTCATCCACAGCACTTGGTAAAGGTACAAATATAGCAGCTACACCAGCAGTTGCGACCTCTGTTACAGTCAAAGCACCTGCACGACATATAATTAAATCAGCATCTGCGTAAGCATGTGCCATATCTTCTATAAATGGTCGCACTTCAACCTGCAAGCTACTGGGTGCAGTAGCATAAGCCAACTGCGTACTCTCTTGCTTGTCTTGACCACATTGGTGAAACACCTGCAGCGGAATTTGCAATTGACTCAGGGCTTGCGGTACGCACTGATTCAATGCTTGGGCCCCCAAAGAACCTCCGACAACCAATATCTTAATCGGTTGTGCAGTATCTTGACGCTGTTGGTAACGAAAAGACGGATTAAAAATTTCAATAATATCGCGCCGTACAGGATTACCTGTCGTCACCACTTTATTGCTTGCAGCAAATGTATCAGGAAATGCTTGGCATACGGTTTTTGCAATACGCGACAATTGAGTATTGGTAAAACCCGCAACTGCATTTTGTTCATGGATTAGCACTGGAATACCCAATAAACGTGCAGCCAAACCACCAGGGCCTGCAACATAGCCACCAAAACCCGCTACAGCATCCACCTTCATCGCGCGCATATGCTGCATCGCATTCAAGGTCGCTTTGAGGATCTTGAATGGTGCTTTCAATTTGCGCAGCACACCATTACCACGCACACCCTGAATATCAATCTGACAAATAGGAATGTCATGTTGTTTTAATAGACGATTCTCCATACCTGTTGGTGTTGCCAACCAAGACACTTGATGCCCTTGCTGTTGTAGTTGTTTTGCCACTGCAAGTGCGGGAAAGACATGTCCACCTGTACCAGCGGCCATCAGCATGACATGTCGAGAAGCGTTATTTTGAAAATCAGTCACGGCTTAATTCTTCAATGCAATAAAAATGTGAAAGGTCTATTTTAAAAGACACAATTGTAATCGCAAATGACCACGTCAGAAAAGTTTATTTACTTTTTTTCACCAACTGATCTAAATTCTACTAAATATTTGAAAATTAAAAGACATTTTAATATTTTAATGCAGGTAATTTAACTTAAAATTGAATTCAATTTAGTGAAATCCATTTTTATCAAAAATTCATTGATTATTTCAGCAATTCAAACTTAAAAAAGAGCCTTAATCTGGCTCTTTTTTAACATACTGCGATTTACTTGGCGCTCATAAAAGCAACTTAAGGTCGGCCTGCTTCAAGTACATCAAATAGATCATCTGCAATTGACGTGTTGAACTGTGCATCAATCTCACGAATACAGGTTGGACTAGTGACATTGATCTCAGTCACATATTCACCGATGACATCGAGACCAACAAATACCAGCCCTTTTTCTTTTAAAAATGGTCCGACTTGCGCTGCAATTTTTTTATCGTTTTCAGTTAATGGTCGCGCCTCACCTAATCCGCCCGCAGCCAAATTCCCGCGCACCTCACCATTTTGAGGGATACGTGCCAAGCAAAAAGGTACGGCCTCACCATTGATGATCAAAATACGCTTATCGCCATCGACAATTTCGGGGATATAACGTTGCGCCATGATCGGTAGAGTGCCATATCCAGTCAGCATTTCTAAGGTTGAACCGATGTTAATACCATTATGCTGGAGACGAAAAATCCCCGTTCCGCCCATACCATCTAAAGGTTTGACGATTACATCACCGTGTTGCTGCAAAAACTCACGAATCAGGCTTTGTTGTGATGTGACCAAGGTCGGCACTTGTAGATCTGGAAATTGAGTGGCAAATAGCTTTTCATTACAGTCACGCAAACTTTGCGGTTTATTAATGATCCATGCACCTTCACGCTCAGCTTGCTCCAAGATATAGGTGCTATAAACAAAGTTCATATCAAATGGCGGATCTTTACGCATCAACACCACATCATAGTCAGCGATAGACTGCTTTTGTTTTTCACCCAACTCGTAATAGTGGTCGTAATCTTCGAACACCTTGAGCGGCGCAATCAAACCAAAGGCTTTACCTTGATCGATATACAGATCATGTTGCAATACATAACCCAATTCATGGCCACGGCGTGCTGCGGCCCAAAGCATAGCCATCGTTGAATCTTTTTTAAGATTTACGTTTTCGATGGGATCCATCACAACCAGTACGCGCATAGCTTAGCTCTACTCATTTTTTTAAATCTGATTGAGTATAGCGGAGATTTTTAACAGTTTTACTCAAATTTAGAAAATGTTGCCATCCATCAATTTCTGCTTTTTTCATAAAAGAGCATCGTTCTAAAGTTTCTTTTTCTACGTAAATGGCCTTTGGTACTCATGTGACAGTAGTATTTATTTTTCTTTTGTTGCATCTAATAAATGCAATTTCACCTGTCTTGGATCAAACGGCAGGTCCAATTTGATGTGACTGACATAAAGCTGATCTTTTCGGGTTGCCAAAGTAAATTCAGCCAGAACCTCAATAGGGCGTCCGATTTCAAAATCAGTAGATTGCAGTTGCTGACACAGGCTTGCAGCATAATCCTGTTCAACATAACCCAATGTCAATTCACGAATGATGACTTTTACAGTAGTACGCTGTTGTTGCTCTATTTCTCGTAAAACCAACACCTTTTTATAAATCACCTGTTGATCATTTTTCCACATAAAATCATTGATGAGTTTGCGTTGTGCAGGTTTTGAGATCAGCAATTGCTGTTCGAATTGCTCATTGCCAACATATTGATAGGGATGATTGCGAAAAAAAATATCTCTTTCAAATTGATAGCGATGCCATCGACCTTGATCTATTCGTTGTACCAAGACAAAACCCAGCACCAATACAATGACAACAACAATCAAAACTAACATGAATGATCGTATCCAGAATAAACCGAGATTTAAACGTTGATTTTAATAGCCTTCCATAGCTTAGGCAATTCTCATTATCGGAGAGCTGATAGTGCTTTCCGATAATGAATTTACTGATTATTTTATACCGTACTTGCGACGATAGGCCTGCATATTTGCCAATGCTTCATGCTCACCTTTTTGTTCAAGGTAACCCATTAAATCTTGCATGGTCACCAATGCATGTACAGGTATTTCAAGTTCTTGTTGCACTTCTTGGATCGCTGAAAGTTGTCCTTGCCCACGCTCTTGGCGATCCAAGGCCACCAATACACCTGCAATGGTTGCACCCGATGCTTTGAGGATATCTACCACTTCACGGATTGCGGTACCTGCAGTGATGACATCATCAATGATCCATACTTTTTTCCCTGCAACGGCAGCACCAACCAATACACCGCCTTCGCCATGATCTTTGGCTTCTTTGCGGTTAAAACCCCAAGGCACACTTAAATTATGGCCTTGAGACAAGGCAACAGCAGTTGCCGCAACAAATGGAATGCCTTTATAAGCAGGCCCAAAAATCACCTCTACGTTGTTACATTGTGTTAACTTGTCAGCATATCCTTGAGCTAAAAGCGATAATGCTTCACCATCGTTGAGCAAACCTGCATTAAAAAAATAGGGACTGACACGTCCAGATTTTAACGTAAACTCCCCAAATTTAAGTACGCCACGTGAAAGGGCGAGTTCGATAAAAGCTTGCGGATTAAACTGAGCGGGTGAAGTCATGGGGTGCTCCAAAATTCATACATGAGGTTATGACTGCGCATGATACCAAAGAGTAGCTATTCTAGTGATCAAAAAATTTTAAGAGTCGTTTCGATCAACGTAAATGGATTACGTTCTTCAGTCAGTAAAGGGTTATTGGAATGGTTGGAAAAATCCGAAGCCGATGTGGTGTGTATGCAAGAAAGTCGTATCACTCATGCCCAATGGACTGATAAATTTAAGCCTGAAGGTTGGCACACTCACCTATTTCCAGCTGAACGTGCAGGTTATGCAGGTACCGCAATTTATAGCCGACTCCCTTTTGTTTCAATTCAAGATGGCTTGGGGTTTGACTTAGCCGATTCTCAAGGGCGCTTTATCTCAGCAGAATTTGATCTCGGTCTAGAGCAAAACGTACATATCTGTTCGTTATATCTACCTTCGGGCTCATCAGGAGATGAAGCTCAACAGCGTAAAGAGCACTTTCTTGAGCAATATCAGCAAATTTTGAAACAATGGCGCGATGATAATAAATCGATCATTGTGTGTGGTGATTACAACATCGTCCATAAGCGCATCGATATCAAAAATTGGGCAGGCAATCAAAAATCTTCAGGCTGCCTACCGCATGAGCGTGCATGGTTGGATCACATCTATGATGACCTCGGTTATGTAGATACCTTTCGCGAAGTCCGTAAAGAAGCAGAGGTGTATTCATGGTGGTCAAACCGTGGCCAAGCACGCGCCAACAACGTTGGATGGCGAATCGACTATCACGCCTGCTCTCCCGATTGGAAACCCCGCACTGTGAATGCTTGGGTCTATCGTGAAGAATGGTATAGCGACCATGCACCCGTGATTATTGACTATTTGGTTGAAACTTGAAATATCAAGTGAACAGTTGTTCACTTAATATGTGTATTTTTCTCACAATGCTTGGCGCGTTAACGTATGTTTATTCACCCCCAATCAGGGCATTATTAACTCACGGCACAGGGACATTGTCAGGATGACAGCAAAGGGATAGGACGCCGTAGGACGTATTGAAAATAAATAGTTTTTATATTTATTTTCCAGGGATGTGACATTGGACGTTATATTGAGACCCGCATAATCAGGATGATTGAATGCGGGTTTCTCAATTTTATTATGTCAAAATTATTATTTTAATAAAGGTTATGCTCAGTAGTATTATTTTTTATCATTAGGTATTAAGTCATTCTTGCTTATGAGTTTTTACATCTTATTTATAATCAAAAATTTTAGATTAAGATTTTGTTCTTGCTGCGTATTGTCACAAGTTAAGGTTACAGTTTCATGAAAGCCCCAGCCTTCAAAAATTAATTTATACTTTAAACTACAGTTAGCGCCAGTATTTTGCTAACCTCTGCACATTCAATACATTTAAATACCCGTGTAGGTCATATTATGCTGAAAATTTATGGTATTAAAAATTGCAGTTCAATGAAAAAAGCTTTTGATCTTTTAAATGAGCTAAATTTACCTTATGAGTTCCATGATTATAAAAAACTGGGCATTGATAAAGACACCTTAAAAGTATGGTTAGAAGAATTAGGTCAAGATGTCATTCTCAATAAAAAAGGCACCACTTGGAAAAAACTGTCGCCTGAGCAGCAAGCCACGGCGCTCGAAAACACAGATAATTTATTGGAAACGCTCAGCACATACAGCAGCATGATCAAACGTCCAGTACTACATAGTGCCCAAGGTTTCATTGTTGGTTTTGATGAAGAGATATACCGTAGTTTAAAATAAACTTTAATGCTGCTCCAGATAATAAAACCCAGTCAAATTGACTGGGTTTTAACGATCTATAAGGCTGAAAATCAATAACTTGACAAGTCTTAGTTCGCACGAATCCAAGTTTGGTTACGACCGATCAACGACACACCAATATAACCACGAAGGTTTAACTTATTGCCCGCAAGTTCACCTTTGAGTTTATAAGATTTACCATTTTTAGGATCTAAAATCGTACCACCGTCATAACTGTTGCCACCAACATTTTTTAAATTTTGAACAATATTGACGCCTTTCAGCGATTTGTTTTTATACGGACCTTCACATTTAGTACAAGAGTTTTCTTCACCTGGTGCAAGTATGCTTTGGATCGTTGCAGTTAAGGTTCCATTTTTTTGCTCAGTAAATTTAACCAATGCTTTAGGTTGTTTAGTTTCATCATCGATGGTTTTCCATACCGTACCATTTAAAGGATCTGCTGCATTGGCAAACATTGCTGTAGTGAGTAAACCGAGTGCAAGTACAATTTTTTTCATTTTTGATTTCCCTAGTCGTATTTGAATTCTATAGTATCAAAAACTCTCAACAAATTAGCAATTTTTGATTGTGACTAATTAGTGTACGCTTAGCTTTCTTCGCTGTAAATCCCAAACTTTAATCCTAAAAACAACTGTAAATCTTGCGTATAGGTAGATATAAAAGATGAATCATGCACTTAAACAATACCTCACTGAAAGTATTTTAAAATCCAGTGTACGTTTTCCAAGTCGTTTAGCTATACCGCCTACACCACTACGTTTTGCTTTGGAACAATTAACCAAGGTTTTTCCAAAAGTAAAAGGTGTCGACATTCGCAGTATTCGAATTGCGGGTATTTACGCCGAAGAAATCAAACCACAACCGCAATCGACACAAATGATTTTTCACATTCATGGTGGCGCATTTTTTCTAGGTTCCCTCAATACCCATCGCACTTTTTTATCTGAAATTGCGCTACGAACTCAAATGCAAGTTTTGCATATAGATTATCCTTTAGCACCGGAACATCGCTACCCTGAAGCGACTGAAGCAATTTACGATGTCTATCAAAATTTGCTTGAGCAAGGTATTCAGCCCAAAGACATTATTCTCTCAGGCGACTCTTGTGGTGCAAATCTAGCTTTGGCTTTGGCCTTACGCCTCAAGGAGCAAAATCCAGCGCAAATGCCAAGTGCATTGATTTTAATGTCGCCTTTTTTAGATCTGACCTTGAGTAGTGAGTCATTGCGCTTCAATCAAAAGCACGATGCCTTATTGTCTATCGAAGCCTTAGAAACGGGTATTGATTATTATGTTGGTCAAGAAGTAGATCGCTCTATACCTCAACTCTCCCCCTTATATGGTGACTTTACAGGCTTACCACCCACACTGGTCCAAGTGGGTTCTAAAGAAATACTCCTCAATGATGCAACTCGCTTTGAAGCCAAAGCCAAAGCGGCGGGTGTAAAAGTAACATTTAAACTCTATACCGGCATGTGGCATAACTTTCAAATGTTCAGTGCTTGGTTTGATCAAGCAAAACATTCGATTGCAGATCTAGCCGAATTTGCACACAAGGTGGATCGCAGTTAATCCTTCGACTCATAGCAAGTACATTCGAACTTGACCGATCCTAAATACACTGAACTTCAATCAACTTATTGCTGTTGATTCATTCCACACTGATCTTAGATTACACATATCGAATTACAAATGAGGGCTTGGCTTTATGCCAAGCACCTTGCACATCATAGATCAACAACATAATATAAAGCTTGGTCAATGTTACATCTTAAGACTATCTAACCATTAACCTTTAAAATTAATAACTTATAGCATTGGAAATTTTGGGGAAAACATTTAATATTTGATCCGATGCCAAAAGTGATTACAAAAGTACAAGTAACCTTAAACTTTGCGACTAGGGCTTAGTTTAACAATAGATAAGTTTGGTTTAATTCAAATGCACATACAAACCACCAAAAGAAATAGTATTTTTAACATGAAAAATCTACAATTTCTCATGCAAAATAATATCATCATGAGTTGGTCAAACTTACGTAAATGCATATTAATTTTGGCCTTGGCCTGTGGCGCTCATATCCTCTGGATTGTTTGGAAAATATATGTATTCCAAACACCTGAACTCTGGCAGTGGGTGAATTTACCCATGCTGAAATTCCAGTTGATATTGAATGCATTTTCCCTACTCTGTTTGGCACTATTGATCATCCCTTGTGCTGTATTCACTGGGCGCAAATGGGCTGAACGAAATTTTCCATATATTATCATTAGCGTTTTTGTGTTGACTTTCTTCCGAGATGGCTATGTGATTGGTATTTTTAGCCCTGCGACAATTACAGGTTATATTTGTATTTCAGGAATAGGTCTTCTGCTCTTCGAACGAAAAATTGTTTATCCACCGCTGCTTTTAGCAACTTCCGCACTTATTTCATTAGGCTATTTTACGGTTAATAAGAACCTGCCTTATGCACCAATATTTAGTATCGATCTGATGTATCAGTACCCATTCGATAGTAAATTTTGGGTAAGTAGTATGACTTTTTTTATCGTTCCGATTTTAATGATGAGCCTAATACTCTGTGAAGTGCTGTTGATGCAATGGCGTTATCGCGAGTCGATCATTGAAAAACTCAGCCAGATCGACCCACTCACCAATCTATACAATCGTCGCAGCTTTAATCAACATATGCGATTGATTCATAATTCGAAAAAGAAATATGCCATTATTATTCTGGATTTAGATCATTTTAAAAATATTAATGATCAATATGGCCATAGCACAGGTGATGAGGCACTCAAACAAATCGCCGCAGTTTTAGCAAAAAATGTACGAGAAAGCGATATGGTGGCGCGATTTGGGGGTGAGGAATTTATCATCTTATTGCAGGATACTTTGGTTATCAAAACGATCGAAATTGCAGAGCGTTGCCGCCAATCGATTAAAGATGTAAAGATTCAAATTAATGCCGCAGAGTATATCCAATTAACTGCAAGTTTTGGTATAGCAACGTCTGAATCAAATTACGACATTGAACAGATCATTCGTTATGCAGATCAAGCCCTCTATCGTGCCAAGCAACAGGGGCGAGATCAAATACAAGCCTATGATCACAATTTACCATTGCATACGGTGCGTTGAAGCATCTTGACGGTAAGGTTCATCAATCTCAACAAAACAGTGCTCCATACAGGCTTGCTGGACCCATTGCTTCAATGCTGGAACTGCTAAAACACGCTGTACATAATCTTGATTGGCTTCGTCTATTGGTAAACCAAAGCCAACCATGCGCAATATGATCGGTGCATAGAATGCATCAGCGATACTGAACTGTTCGCCACATAAAAATCCCCCCTGAACTGGTCGTTCAGACCAAATCATTTGTATACGCTGCACATCCGTATTTAAATGGGCATTTGACTCCCATAATTCCAGTCCAATTTCACTCAAATCAGCTTCGATATTCATAGGACATAGATTACGAATACTGCTGAAGCCACTATGCATCTCAGCACAAATGGAGCGCGCTCGTGCCCGAGCATCCCGATCCGCTGGCCACAAGTGCTTTTCAGGAAATCGCTCAGCCAAATACTCGCAAATCGCAAGCGAATCAGCAATGACGAGATTTCCATCTTGTAATAATGGCACCTTCCCAGTCGGGTGTAAGGCCATGGCTTGCTGTTTAAATGGGCTATTGGACTTAAAGTCATCAAATTTCAACCAATGTTCTTTAAATTCAATGCCAAATACCGTTAAAACCAACCATGGACGTAATGACCAGGTCGAATAATTTTTATTACCAATATAAAGCGCTAGCATGACGGCTCATCCTTTTTAATTATGATAAAAAACCAAATCTGATTGCTAAGCCACAAAAAGCAGCCTGTGGCTGCTTTTTGTACTGTTTGCTACGGCTATTCACCGCCTAAATATTAGGATTGTGATTTTTAAAATAAAAATGCAAATCCTAAGCCTGCATTAAAATTACGATCATCACCATTCAAATCTACGCCAAAACTCGCATCCAGTTGAGTGCGGTCACTCAATGCATAAATTACACCAGAGCCTAAGCTATAAGCATAAGGATTACTTTCTTTTTTACTGTAAACAAACTCTGAAAAACCAGTCCACTTATCCGTTAATTTATAACTTAATGTTGGAACAGCTGTCACAGACCACTGACCATCTTGAACTTCGTAATACATGGTCATGCTGGTATTGAGTAAGTCATTGTATTGATAGTCTAAAGTTGAGCCTAAACTATAAATATCTTTATCAGCGGTAAATTGATCATTGCCCGTTGCAATTTGGGCTTGAGCCAATACAGCCATCGTGAGTCTATCATCATCTAAATCAATGGCTTTTTTGATCCCGATACTGACATCACCCAAACCATTCTCTTCATGACTTTGACCACGATAGGTGGTCTTGGTCCAACCTGGCCCCTGCCAACCCAGTTGTAGCTCCATCGTAGAGGTTAAACCTGTACGTAGTAACATATCACCATTAAGAGTCACTGTTTTGGCCTTTGCACCATCAACGACCGTTTCGTTATAACTTGCAGCAGGCAAGCCTTGTTCCCAGGCCAACTTCCCCACAGGCGTAATACCCGTACCAAAACCTGTACCAGGGCGGTCGAAAGAAAATTCGGCAGCCATGCTTGCCATACTTACCGTTGAAGTAATAACTAAGGTTATTTTTTGCAAGATATTCATATAAACACTCGAATTTAAGCCAATTCTTTGGTCATTTTCGCGCCACAACTGCGCAATAATGTTAAGGTTTCTTTTTCTTCAGGCAATGCCTGATTCCAATCAATTTGATCAAAGTCACAATCAAAAAATAATTCACTAATCGAACTGAGGATCGTATTGCCCTCTTCATCTACAGTATTTGGATTCACCTCATGATCGAGTAAGCGTCGGACAGCTGGTACACATGCCGCACTGGCTGCATCCCATAACGGCCCATAACACTCTTCAGCATCCCACAGATGAAAGTTAGCTTTGGCACCGATCAACGCATCTAGTATGTCTAAATGGACTTGTAAACTTGATTGCTTCGTTTCAGCACTCATCTCTTGGCCAACTTCATGGGCTTCGCAAATCGCTTCCCACCATTTAAATAAACCATCAGACCAAACTGAAACGGCTGGGCCTTTTTCAAGATCAATAAAGTTTGGATTTAAACCATCTGCTAACAGGCGTTTGACCTGCTGCAGCTCTAAACCCTCAATCGCTTGCAAAAAGACTTGCTGCTGCGCTGTTAACATACCGATCACTCTCAATGTATTGATGCAATATTATGCCGAATAATTATATTTTTTAGGCATTAAATCTTTGCTTAAATTGAATTATTGATCTAAATGTTTTAATTGGCCAGTAAGTTAAAGATTTTTAAGACAATAAAAAAGCCCCGTAGGGCTTTAGTTTAGACTTCATCCACAATTTCGAACTGCCCACCACGAGGCTTTTCATTTTTCTCTAACACATGTTCTAAACTGCGTTTAACGCGATCAATCGCCCCATGTAAAGATAAATCAATGTTTTTTGCTTTGTGGGTAACCACGATAGGTTTTAGACCCGCTGCTTTAACTTCTAACATACAACGTATGTCATCATCGCCGCTTTTGGCACCATTTTCATCACTGATATGGACCGAAAAATGGGTAATACGTTCACTGTGACGTTGAAACTCTTGGTTTAGCTCTTCACGTACATACGTAATTAAACGTTCGCTATTTTGAATATTCTTATCTGTACGGATTTCAATGTTCATAAAATTTCATCCTCACAT
The DNA here is from genome assembly GCF_004345325.1 of Acinetobacter calcoaceticus. Classification (GTDB taxonomy): domain Bacteria; phylum Pseudomonadota; class Gammaproteobacteria; order Pseudomonadales; family Moraxellaceae; genus Acinetobacter; species Acinetobacter calcoaceticus_D. The sequence goes on along the minus strand of NZ_SLVJ01000004.1, from coordinate 113,696 downwards.
TTTTATACATAACTGAAGAGTGCAAATAACTTTGCAAATCTAGACTTATTCACTGCTGCAGTTAAAACAATTTAAGTGATCGCATTTAATGTGAAAACTTAAACTCCTCTATACAAAGCAATTGCTTACAGCATCTGTAAACCTGCCCTGCCACTTCAATATCGGATGATATTTGAAAATTTGCAAGTAGATTTTTAAAAAGAGTATGAAAAATGACAACTTGTTACTTTAAAGTTGGCAATAAATGCGTTAGTTAAACTTATATTGCACATTAAATGACTAAAACATCATATTTATCTTAGGTATAGAAAAAAGTAGCTGTACTGCTCATCTAATTTGGCTTTTTTTTTGCTTAATAATCTGTATTCTTTAGCGCTTTCTTGAGGGGAACTGATTATTTATGAAATTTCTAACGACTGCCACTTTCTGCGCATTGGCCGCAAGCTCTTTTTCAACCCAAGCTGCACCTGTATGGCAAGATTTCAGTGTGACTGGACTTTATGGTGAACATTATGCTGTTGTAGATAAACAGCAAACCACGCTCACCCTAGAATATGCAGCAAAAGTAAAATATGCCGATGTATTCTTTTTCATGGACCATTTACGTGGTGGCGATGACAGCAAAACCACATATTTTGAATTATCACCACGTTTTAGCTTGGGGGAGATCTCAGGTAAAAATCTAAACTTTGGTCCGATCAAAGATGTACTGATCGCCACGACTTGGGAAAGCAATGCGCAAAACCATAACAATAATTTTGATAATTTCCTCTATGGGGTAGGTGTAGATCTAGATGTGCCTTATTTCAAATATTTCAATTTAAACTTCTATCGTGCCAATAATGAAAAAACCAAAGACGATTATCAAATGACGGTGAGCTATGCACTCCCACTCAATGTTTCGAATGAAGAGTTCTTGGTTGATGGATTCCTAGACTGGTCCACAGCTGAAAAAGACCATGCCAGTGAATTAAACTGGACCACACAATGGAAATGGAATGCAGGTAAGCATATTTCTCCAGATACACGTCTATATCTCGGTATTGAACATTCTGTTTGGAATAACAAATTTGGCATCAAAGGCCAAGATGAAAATAATGTCAGCGCCTTAGTGAAATACCATTTCTAAGCGATTAATATTGTCTTAAGATTGGTCGTGATCGTGTTGGGAACACTGCAACATGGTCACGGCCAATTTTATTTTATAAAGATTAAGCTTCAATCTTAAATATCCTATCGAGTGCTCTGCATGGCCTTTGAAATCCGTTCAGCAACAACCTCAGATTTACCACAGATCATAGCGATCATGAATCAAGAGATCCTGCATGGCACAGCCAATTGGCGTGATGAGATCCGCAGCCTTGCCCAATACTCGGACTGGTTTGAAAGCTTGCAACAGAACAATTTTCCGTTATTGGTTGCTGTAGTATCGGGTACTGACCACATCGCAGCATTTGCAGACTACGATCGTTTTAGGGAAATCCAAGGTTACCGCCATACCGTAGAACATTCTGTATTTGTACATCCAGATTATGCTCGGCAAGGTCTGGGAAAATCCCTCATGCTGGCATTGATTCAATCCGCCAAAACTCAGCACATCCATGTCATGGTCGCTGCAATCGATCTAGAAAATACCGCTTCGATCTACTTACATCAGCAACTTGGCTTTAAGCAAACAGGGCTGATGCCTCAAGTCGGGAAAAAATTTGGCCAGTGGCGTGATCTAGTGCTGATGCAACTCAACTTTGATCAAGATGCCGTGATGAAATAGAAATCGAGGCTCAATCCAACTGATATTTCATTAAATCATGAATAAAGTGTTGTTTAGCATCACTATTCAGTGAATTCATTAGATTAAAAATACATCACTAAAAAAACAAATAATTGATAAATATGCATTTTTATAGTTGGCATGCATTTTGTAGGACTTCTCCCCGTGAATAAGGACATATTCACTGCAAAATTCAAATGATAGATGGAGATTATTATGCAAAAAATTGCCCTGATTACCCTATGTATGTGTAGCATCCACATGGCACATGCGGGTCTAGATATGAATCGCGTCAAAGTGCGCTTAGGGGTCACACAAATTGAGCCTAAAGATAATCCGGGTGATTTATATGACGGAACCCACACACGCATTTCCAATAGTTATGCCCTGACGGCTTCAAATCTTTATTTTCTCACCCCAAATGTAGCCTTAGATCTACTTTTGGGTACGGCACCCAAACATGATATTTATGGCAATGGCCAAAAAATTGGTCATACCCGTTATCTCCCACCGACACTGAGTGTGCAATATAACTTTAATCCTGAAGGTAAAATCAATCCTTATCTCGGTGCAGGGGTCAACTACACCTATTATCTAAATGAGAAATTGCTCAGCAATGACAAGCTTTCAATCAGTAACTCATTTGGCTTTGCAGCCACTGCAGGTATGGAATATCAAGTGAATAAGCACTGGAGCCTGGGCGCAGAAGCACGCTATATCAGTGTAAATTCTGATATACGCATCAATGGCACCACTGTCGGCAATAACGATGTCAATCCAATGCTGTATACCCTAAATCTGGGCTATCGCTTCTAAGTAATTGAAAATATGTCTAAATAAATATAAATAAAGCCTGATGATCAGGCTTTATTTATAGCAATAACAATGGCTAAGACCCAAGAAGGTCTTAGCCTGTAATCTTATCCAGTAACATTATCCAGTCATATTAACCAGCGACATTAACCAGTGATATCCGCCAAATTGCCTTTTTGTTCCAACCATAGTTTACGGTCGCCAGAACGCTTCTTGGCCAAAAGTTTATCTAATAAGCCTGCAGTAAAATGACTGTCATCCAAATCAAGTTGTACCAAACGACGCGTGTTCGGGTCCATCGTGGTTTCACGTAATTGACCAGCATTCATCTCACCCAATCCTTTAAATCGAGTGATTTGCGGTGATTTGGTTTTGGTTTTCTTTAAGATGGCTGCTAGCTCATCATCATCCAAAGCATAGTGCACATCCTTGCCATCATCGACACGGAATAGTGGTGGCATGGCCACAAACAGATGGCCCTCTTCAACCAATGCTGGGAAATGCTTCACAAACAGCGCACAGAGTAAGGTTGCGATATGCAAGCCATCTGAGTCCGCATCGGCAAGGATACAGACTTTGCCATAACGCAACTCTGAGAGGTCGTCATTGCCTGGATCAACCCCAATCGCGATAGCGATGTCATGCACCTCTTGTGATGCCAAGACTTCGTCAGATGACACTTCCCAGGTGTTTAAAATTTTCCCACGAATCGGCATGATGGCTTGGAAATTTTTATCTCGTGCCTGCTTGGCAGAACCACCTGCAGAATCCCCTTCCACAATAAACAGCTCAGATTCTTCACGGGTTAAACCCACACAATCCGCCAATTTTCCTGGCAATGCAGGTCCCGATACGATGCGCTTACGTTCAACCTTTTTTGCCGCCTTTAGACGACGTCCAGCTTTGGCGATGGCCAACTCGGCCAACTGCATTGCGATTTCTGAATGCTGGTTGAGCCACAAGGAAAAAGCATCTTTGGCGATGTTCAACATCACACTAGAAGCTTCCCGACTCGACAAACGTTCTTTGGTCTGACCTGAAAACTGAGGCTCTTGGAATTTTAGCGACAGGATGTAATTGACCCCATCCCAGACATCATCAGCAGAAAGTTTTAGATTGCGCGGCAATAAGTTGCGTAGCTCGCAGAACTCTCGCAAAGCTTCAGTGACTCCAGAACGTAAACCGTTCACATGAGTACCGCCCTGTGCAGTCGGAATCAGGTTGACATAGCTTTCTTGGGTCTGCTCTCCACCCTCGACATTCCAACAAATGGCAAACTCAGCACTGGCACGCTCTGAGTCGCCTGTGGCAACAAATGCCGGTTGTGGCAAGATCTCGCGATCTTGTAATTCATCCATCAAATAATCAACCAGACCATTTTCAAATTGCCATTGTATTTTTTCTTGGTTGATTTCATCGACGTAATTAATCTGCAAACCAGCAGCCAAAACTGCTTTGGCTTTGAGGTTATGCTTTAAGGCTTTCAGTGCAAATTTAGGTGAATCAAAATATTTATCTTCTGGCCAGAAATGAACGGTCGTCCCTGTGGCACGTTTCGGTGCTTTACCTTCAAGGACTTGCAATGGGCCTGCCGCTTCACCATGGTCAAAGGCCATTTTGTAGAGATTGCCCTGACGCTGTACTTCAACCTCGACACGAGTAGACAAAGCATTGACCACTGAGATACCTACGCCATGTAAACCGCCAGAAAACTGATAATTATCTGTACTGAATTTACCGCCCGCATGCAGCTTGGTCATAATAATTTCGATACCACTTTGCCCATACTCAGGGTGAATATCGACCGGCATACCACGGCCATTGTCTTCAACAGACAACGAACCATCTTTGTAGACCGTGACATTAATTTTATTGGCATGTCCCGCGAGTGCCTCATCCACAGCGTTATCGATCACTTCTTGGGCCAAATGGTTTGGACGCGTGGTATCGGTATACATACCGGGACGTCGACGTACCGGATCTAGACCAGATAAAACTTCAAGAGATTGGGCCGTATATTGAGACACGTTGTAGATTTTCCTTTTATTTTATGGAATACGATAAAAACTCGAGCAACATCGGTATTTTATCCCCGAAATCTTGCATGGCATGATCACCTTGAGTATCTGCCATGATCAAGGAACGGTGTTGCGGTTGACTATAATAACCTTGTGCATCACGATAATCCAAAACTTCATCACCTTGTTGCAATAACAACAAAATTTTAGCTGCATCCGGCACTTTTGCAACGGCCATTTCTTCGAGGTGAATCAATTGTAGATGGTCCAACTGCCAATCTGGTGTAACTTGATAGGGCAATTGATCTTGACCATATAGCTGACGAAACAGCTGCCATGGTCGCATAGCAGGGTTGATTAAGACAGCTGGAACAGCATAGCGGGCGACGAGTTGTGTCGCATAAAAGCCACCTAGGCTACTTCCGACCAAGGCCACCTGATCAAGGGCTTCAACGACATTGCATAAGTTTTGCCAAACTTGCAAAGGCGGCATATTCAAATCAGGAAAATGCACTTGATGTGGCGTAAAATCCTGACAATAGCGCTTTAGTTGTTGTCCTTTTATCGAGAAAGCACTACTTTTAAAACCATGAAGATACAGAATATTCATTTGAGCAACTTTTAAGTGAATAAAATCTATGCTAATTTTCATTGTGATATAAATCACAATATGTATTAATTTGTATATCAGTGCATTTTGTCAGACAATAAAACCAAACCAATATTGCTGACATCGGTATCTTAAAATCGTTCAGGATGAACACCGATAATATGATTACAAATGGACGTTACACATTGATCTACATTTATAAATTATGGATGCAGATCAAGAGGGATTAGGATAATAAAATGCCGAGTTTAACCCCACTACACGAAACTTATTGTAAATGGGATCGCTCCCCCCCCAGCCAAGCGGATGTACTCGAAGGACTGGCACAATTGGTGAGTACACGTTTAAATGGCGTTGTTCAAGATTTGATACAAGCCATGCAACGTGAAATTTTACTGAGTATTTTTGGGGTCAGCACACAGAAAACCAAGAGATTTCAAAAAGCTGCTCATATCGATAAAGTGTATCAATATATCTATGGCGTGATACAAAAATACGGGACTCAACTGGTTGCACCTGGCCTGCGACAAATTATCGACATGTTCCCAAATTTACATGACAAACCATTGAATTCAACCTTACATTTTTTAATCGGTGCTTTGAATGGCGTACTTGGCGATTACCTATTGGCACGCCACAACCCACTTGCCCTTCCTATGGTCTTATACGATCATTATGGTGCCTTGCAACAAGGTGATCTCAATGGCCGAGTGGTGATCTTCGTGCACGGTCTATGCATGAACCATCAAGATTGGAGCCCTGCCAATGGTGGAATCGGTGAGAAGCTTTTAGCACAACGTGACAACAATACCATGTTGTATTTGAACTACAACACCGGTAGACGTATATCGGCCAATGGTCGTAGCCTCTCCAACCTCCTTGAAGAATTAGTTAAAAAAAATCCTCGTATTACCAGTATTGATCTGGTTGGGCACAGTATGGGGGGATTAGTACTACGCAGTGCTTTGTTTTATGGTAAACAAAACATGTATCAGTGGTTCCACATGACTGAAAATTTAGTCTGTCTAGGTTCGCCTCACCATGGTGCTGTACTAGAACGTTTTGGCTTTGCTTTACAAGAAAAATTTGGCAATTTCCCCATCATGAAATTGGTCAGCCATGTGGTCAACATTCGTAGTAATGGCATCTTGGATTTACGCTATGGCAGCGTAAGAGATGATGATTGGGAACACAATGATATTCGAATTGGGTTAATTGATGACAATCGCAAACCTGCGCCTTTGCCTTCGCATTTAAATACTTTTTTAGTTGCAGGCACCATTGAGTTTGAGAACAAAAAAAATCTTCCGCTGAAGATTATCGGTGATTATCTGGTCAGTATCAAAAGTGCTTTAGGTGAACATCCTAATCCGCGCTTTCAATTGAAACTTCCCCTCTCTCATAAAGCGGTATTTTATGGATTAAATCACTTTGATATCCAATACCATTCTAGTGTGGCTGAACAAGTCGCAAAATGGTTCTACCCACGCCATGATGAGTTAGCTCAAGAACAGATCAGTAAATATTTGGTTAAATTAGAAAGTATGCAAGGGATCGTCGAAACCTAAACACCAACACTCAAAATAAAGTTCTAGAACGCTAAACACCTACTGCAATGCAGCAAAAACCAGCCATCAGGCTGGTTTTTAAATGCAATATTTCAAAAAAATAATCTGACTAAATGCACTCAGTCAATTAATAACGGCGGAATAACTGCCATAAACTGATCACAGCCAAGCAGACAAAGAATACGCCTGACCACACTGGTAAAGACAATCCCAAGAAACTCCAGTCAATCATGGCACACTCACCAGAGCCTGAAAGCACTTGTTGAAGTACCGTTTTTAGAGGCAGTGCATCCATCAAATAATCCAAGCCAGGACCACAACTCGGTACTTGATCCGCAGATAGGCTTTGCATCCATACGTGGCGAATTGCCACCCCAGCCGACCACAAGATGGCGACTGAGCCTAAACCTGCATATAGTCGCTTCATAACAGTAGTAAGGGGATTATGTAAAAAGGCGATCAATGAAATCAACCCGAGCCCGATTAAACCGACACGTTGGAATACACATAATGGACAAGGCTCTAGACCCTGTGCATGTTCTAAATAAAGCGCAAATGCCATACCAACTACACTGGCGATAAACAAAAAACCACTTACGAAGCGATAACTACGCCATTGCATGGTAAACCTCTTATGTTTTATCTAAATTTTTCAAGATATTGCTCAAAACTAATTTGGGTATCTTGTTCTAGTTGCTGTTGTTGTTGCAGAGAAGTTTCTGTTAGTTGCTTAAAATACGAGATTCGTTCAGAACTTAATGTATGTTGTTGGTAACTATCAATATGTTGATGCGCCATATGACTACCAAAATTCCAAGTGCCATTGTGATGCATGGTGTCTGCAATCACTTGTGCAGACAAGGTGGCATCTACATCCGCCATCCGCTTTAGCATTTCAGCAAGGCCTGTAGTGTAAAGTTGGCTTTCTGAACTTTGGTCAAGTAATTCAGCAATACTTTGCATCGCATCTAAATGTTGGATAATCCAATCGGCTAAAGGATACTGCTGATCAGCCTGTAAAATTTTGGCATTCGGTGCACGACCACGGTTGACGACTTCAGCTTGATTCAGCTCGATCTGTTCCTGCTCTGCATCGTGTAATTCGGGGCTGTCTTGGAGTAGACAATACAATGCCACGACTTCAAGGAAAGCTGCAGTATTCTCATCAACACCGATCGGGCTGTACGGGTTGATATCCACCGCTCGAAGTTCGACATAGCCGACGCCGCGATTTTCTAAGGCTTGTGATGGTGTTTCACCCGCTTGTGGCACCTGCTTCGGACGGACCAAGCTGTAGTATTCATTTTCAATTTGCAATACATGGTCATTGATTTGTATAGGCTCACCCTCAGCATCATTGAGTCCCAAACGACTAAATGCGGCATATGGGCTATAAACGGCCTTTTGTAATTCTGCGACATAGTCAGTCAAATTATTGTAATGAATACCGAGTTGTTTTTGAGCTGAGTTTTGATAACCAAATCGTCCCATACGCAATGCCGTCGCATAAGGAAGGAAAAGTGTACCTTTGACCAAAGGTAATAGATGATGTTCACGACCGGTCATAAAGCATTTGCACACCGAAGGGCTGGCGCCAACCAAGTAGATCACCAATGGAGTGAGGCGGATAAAGTTTCGGATCAAACCAAAATAGCGATGACTACGATAAGCGGACAGACTCAGGGCACGCAGTGCCTCATCCGTTTCCTGTTGTTGCAGGGCTTCGAATAAGGTATCGGCAAAAGAAATATTGTAATGCACGCCTGAAATGGTCTGCATACGACGACCATAACGCACGCCTAATCCACGGCGATACAAGGTCTTAAAGCGCCCGAGATTGGAGCTGCCATAATCTGCTAGTCGGATATTTTCTTCTTGATTGTCCAACATGCACGGCATGGATAAAGGCCACAGTTTTTCACCCTCGGCCAGATGCTGATGTACCACCGTATGAATATCCGTCAGTTCAGCCAATGCATCAGGGATACTCGGTTTCGGTGGTGTAATAAACTCCATCAGTGCTTCTGCATAGTCTGTGGTGATATGCGGATGGGTCAGCGCCGAACCTAAACTCAGTGGGTGATCACCCTGTGATAGAAAGCCATTGCTTTGCATTCTCAGGCTTTCCCGTTCAATTCCCCTTAACATCCCATGCAAAAGTGAAGCATTGATCCACGTGGGCAGCACAAATGAAGAAATTGATTCGGGTTGACTCATGTCTAAAGCTCGCTTATCTATCGTTAAGATTCAAATAAAAATCATGCGTGAACACAGTATACTGTGAATTGTGGCTCTACTGTGCTTGCTCAAAAACAAGCTTTTGTGATCTAGAACATCTTTTGGCAAATTTTTATCACAAAGTTAGGGTTTAAGACATCTGAAATTTGTGATTTTATTGAAGAATTAAAAAACACAGTGCTTTAGACATGATAAATGAACATACAGTACTCGACTTTTGGTTCAATTCAGCAACTCAACCATTTTGGTTTGCAAAAAATGATGAATTCGATCAACAATTGCGCGATAAATTTAGCACGATCTTGCAGCAGGCGCGTCAAGCTGAACTGTGGTCTTGGCGTAAAACTGCTGAAGGACGATTGGCTGAAATCATTGTGCTCGACCAATTTTCACGTAATATTTATCGAGATCAAGCGGCTGCATTTAGCCAAGATGCTTTGGCACTGGCACTGAGCCAAGAAGCGATTAGCTTAGACCTCGACAAACAACTCAGTCCCGAACAACGGGCATTTTTATATATGCCATTTATGCACAGTGAATCTAAACAGATTCATGCCTATGCCTTGAAACTGTTTGAACGCTTAGGCAATGCGACCAATTTAGATTTTGAAAAAAGACATAAAGTTATTATTGATCAGTTCGGCCGCTACCCACATCGCAATGCGATTTTAGCGCGCCAATCCACCGACGAAGAGTTGCAATTTTTACAACAGCCCAATAGTCATTTTTAACGGTCTTGCATCTTAAATGCAACTTGATAGAGAGAGGTCTATATGGCACAAGTAATCTCGAAGAAAAACATCTTTCTGAGCTTAGGTCTGATTGCGATCAGCGCACTAACCGCGTGTACGAGCATGCCGTCTAAACCTTTGACCTTCAATGATCTGGGACGTTTCGATAGCTACCCCCTCAACAATCAAAGCTTTAGAGTTAGTTTTAAAACTGAACGTAGTATCAGTTATGGCAGCGCCGAAGAAATTGCCTTATTGAAAGCGGCTCAGGTCACAGTCAAAAGTGGTTTTCAATACTTTAAAGTGATGAATGATCCAAGCAATCGCACACAGCAACCACCCCGCCAAGCTGTGGTCTATCCTGCACCTGTGTATAATCCTTATCCATATGGCCGCTACCATCGTGGTCCATTTTACGACCCATTTTTCTACAATCCTCCTCAAGTGGTAACGATTGATCCGATTGAAGTTTCCTATACGATTGAGTGTTTTAAAGATCAAAAATCTGCGCCGAGTGATGCTTTTGATGCGCGATTAATCTTGCGTACTTTAGGTGCAAAATATGCCCTAAGCCCCACAGGTGATGTCATTCAACCTCCCGTTGTCACTAAACCTGCACCTTAAACTGCCATACCCCCATATTGATCGATTAGGAAGTTGAATGTCGACCCACCCACCTAGTTCACCGAGTCTACAACGCAGTAAACGCTTTGCGATGATCGCCTTGATCATCGCAGTGCTTACTTGGTTTATTTTGATGTTGCTTGCCAAGCTCATGCCAGGTGAAGCATGGTTAATCCACATCTTTATGTTGGGTGCGGAGGCCGGGGTTGTCGGTGGGCTGGCGGATTGGTATGCGATCACGGTGCTGTTTCGCAACCCATTTGGCCAGATTCCGATTCCAAAATTTTTAAAAGACCATACTGAAATCATTCCACGCAATAAAACCCGTATTGCAGAGTCGATGGGGAAATTTGTACAGGAAAACTTTTTATCTCCCAAAGTTGTCCAAACCAGTTTAGACAAAATGGATCTCAGTCTGGCACTGGGTCAATGGCTCGCGCATCCACAGCACAATGCCCAAGTGGTGGATGTGATCCAACAAACCGTACCGAAAATTTTTGATTTTGTCGGTCAGGATCAAATCGGGCACTTTATCCAAACCAATAGTGTGCAATGGCTGCGTAGCACACGCATCAATAGTTTGGCCAGCGAAATGCTACGTGCGGTACTGGAAAATGACTTCCACCAAGATGTCTTACAACGTGGCTTAAATTTGGCGCATCAATGGATGACCCAACATCCGGAACAAACTCAAGAATTAACCCGACGTTTGTTTAAAGAACTCGGGGTGTGGAAATTGGCCCGTGGGGTTAGTTTTATCGGGATCGATGTGCAGCAACGTACTATCGATACTTTGCTAGAAAAAGTGGAATCAATGCTGGCCGATCCAGCGCATCCATTTCGCCTTAAAATCGAAAGCACGGCACATCAATGGATGACCGAATTGGCAGATGCAGAGAGCGCTGCGAGTCAACGTTTAAACGAATCCAAGAATGCATTGCTCGATAGTACTGCGGTTTTAAACTTTATCAGTGGCGCAGTGGTGATTTTATGTGATGCCATTAAAAAAGATTTGCTCAAAACTGATTCTGAATTGGCGATTAACCTGCGTAATGCGATCCAACAAGTCGGTGAAAACTTAATCGAAAACCAAGCTGTACGCGAATTACTCAACCAACGTATGAGCGAATTGGCGATCAATTTAAGTGACCAATACAGTGAAAAAGTGATCCGCTTTATCAGTCAACGCATTCATGAGTGGGATTCACGTGAAATGATTGCCAAGATCGAAAATGAAGTCGGTAGTGACCTACATATGATTCGGGTGAATGGTGTGGTGGTGGGTGCCTTTATTGGCTTGGTGCTCGGCGTGATCCGTGCTGTGGTCGATTTTGCATTTTAATCTGACGCTCTCCAACTCAACCCGATTGCATCAGTGCATAGAAGATACATTTGATTGGGCACGTTTCATTAGGTCCTTTTGATTGCCCACTTATGATTGAATAGACATTAAATTCCTCTATACCGCTTTAGAAAAAAATTAGGCCATGGCTATGATTGAACTCCGCTCTAAACTCCCTGCACAAGGTGTCACCATATTTAGCACCATGACCGCCATGGCCAATCGTTTGAATGCACTGAACTTTGCGCAAGGCTTCCCTGATTTTCCTGCACCGCCAGAACTGCTTCAAGCACTCAGCAAAGCCACGCTGGATGGTCATAATCAATATCCACCAGGGGATGGCTTGCTGGCGTTACGTGAGCAATTGGCACAGCAGTTTTGGCAACGTGACCAACTCCAGTTAGATCCCAGCACTGAGATCACGATTACCCCAGGTGCGACGATTGCAATATTTGCTGCGATACAAGCCATTGTCCATGCTGGCGATGAGGTCATCATCTTTGATCCGAGCTATGACAGCTATGCACCGAGTGTGGCTGTAGTTGGGGCTAAAGCGGTACATATCGCCCTACAAGCACCTAGCTTTGCTGTGGACTGGAACCTGGTGCAACAGGCCATCAACGACAAGACTCGAATGATCATCGTCAATACACCACACAATCCCACTGGTGCGGTGTGGTCGAAGCAAGACTGGCTCAATCTGATCGCGCTGATTGAAGACAAGAACATCGTGGTACTTTCGGACGAAGTCTATGAACATTTGCGCTTTGATGGACATCAACACTATTCAGCGCTGAGTTTTGCAGCACTGCGTGATCGAAGTATCGTGGTGGGTTCTTTTGGTAAAACCTTTCATGTCACCGGTTGGAAGACGGGTTACTGCGTGGCTGCGCCACAGTTGATGCATTTGTTTCGACAGATCTATCAATTTGCAAGTTTCTGTGGGGTAACGCCCGTTCAAGTCGCGCTTGCTCAATATATGCAGACTCATCCTGAACATATCCAAGGCCTGTCTGCATTTTATCAACAGAAGCGTGATGTGTTTTTGGCCGGAATCCAATCCTCTGGCTTTGGTTGCATCCCCACTCCAGGCACCTACTTTCAAACACTTGACTATACGGCCATACGTCCTGATCTAGATGATGTAGCCATGTGCCAGTATCTCGCTGAGCAACATAAAATTGTCGCCATACCGGTATCTGTATTTTACCAACAGCCACCGCAGGACTTGCGTATGTTGAGATTCTGTTTTGCCAAACAAGAAGATACTTTGTTACGCGCCTGTGAGATATTAAGCAACTGCGACTAGCCCTTTGACTGGACTCTATAAAATTTATGCCACCTCGTTATAACATGATTGACAATCCGCAATTTTGGAAAGCATTTATTATCTTTTTGCTGCCCTTGATTGCCACCAATATCTTGCAAAATTTGTCGGGGACCATTAACACCATTTTTGTCGGACAAATGATGGGTGTTGATGCTATTGCGGCAATCTCGGTGTTTTTCCCGATCATGTTTTTCTTGTTGGCCTTTGTAATTGGTCTCTCTGCGGGATCGACCGTATTGGTTGGTCAAGCATGGGGGGCAAATAACATTGAAAGAGTCCGTAGTATCGTCGGATCGACGCTGTTTATGACCCTGATTGGCGGCAGTATCATTGCATTTTTAGGGACCCTCTTTGCTGAGCCTTTATTGTTACTTTTGGGAATCGATGAAAAAGTCATGCATCTGTCTCTGCCTTATGTGAGATGGATGATGGCAGGTAGCCCACTGCTGTTTGTTTATATTATTTATACCTCGATATTGCGTGGCGTTGGTGACAGTATTACCCCACTGATTGCACTGGGTTTAACCAGTCTCATCGGCCTGATTGTGACGCCCGTTTTGATCGCGGGTTACTTTGGTTTTCCTGCACTGGGTATTATCGCCCCAGCGATTGCCTCAATCCTTGGCTATGCTTCAGTACTGATATTTTTATACTTTTATCTACTGAAAAAAAATCATCCGCTGAAACTGGATCGTGCCTTATTCAGTAAAATCCGCCATGATCCTGAAAATAGTGCCTTGATTCTCAAATTGGGCATACCAACAGGCATCCAAATGGTCACCAACTCCACGGCGGGTTTGGTAATCATTGGTCTGGTCAACAAATACGGTGCACATGCGACTGCGGCCTACGGTGCGGTCAATCAGGTCTTGAATTACATCCAATTTCCAGCATTGTCGATCTCAATTGCGGCATCTATATTTGCGGCCCAAGCCATTGGCGCAGGTAAAGCCAATTTATTATCCAAAGTCACCAAAACAGCGTTGATCACCAATATCATCATCACAGGTATATTGGTGTTGTTGGGCTACTTATTTTCCAAATATTTAATGGCATTGTTCATTACCGATCCTGATGTCATGGCGCTCGGGCAGCAACTGCTCTTTATCGTATTGTGGTCCTTGCTGTTCTTCGGCGCTGCTTCTATCTTTGCTTCAATCATGCGTGCTACGGGTACGGTCACCGTACCAATGCTGATTAATATCTTTGCCATCTTATTGATTGAAGTGCCTTGTGCTTATTATTTTAGTAGCCTCTGGGGGCTCAAAGGTATTTGGTATGCCTATGCATTGGCCTTCTTCTCCCTTTGCCTACTTCAAGCTTTGTACTATCAATTGGTTTGGAAGAAAAAGTCGATACGCGCCTTGATTTAATCGCCGAAGATCAACGCACTGATCAGTGCCGGATAAAACAGCCAATCATTGAAACAATGATCATTGAATAAAAAAAACCACTGCATTTTCATGACAGTGGTTTTTTAATTGCTATTCGCAAGCATTCATTTTCTGTGGCTATTATAAAGCTAAGGTTTTGAATACCGATAATCGCAATCGCAGGGCTTGCATGCGAGCTTGATCTTAGCGAAAAATTAAAGTTTTTTGCCTATATTCGTGACCAATGCCGTTATTTTCTGATAACCCGTAGGAAGTACACGCTGGATCAGGTCTAGTGTTTTGGCATCATTACCGATCAAGAGGCGGCGCTTATCTTTTTGTACAGCTTCTAGGATTTGACGAGCTGCGTCTTCAGGTGGGGTACGCAACAGTTTGTTGAAAGACTTGATCGATTTATCTGAGTCCATACCTAAACTTTTTAGACTGTCATTCATTTTTGCGGCATTGGCAATATTGGTTTTAATACCGCCGGGGTGTACACAGAGCGCACTCACGCCACAGTTTTCAATATCCAACTCTTGACGCAATGATTCAGTAAAGCCACGTACTGCAAATTTAGTTGCATTATAAGCGGACTGGGTCGGTTGAGCTGTTAAACCAAATAAGCTTGATACATTGATAATGTGGCCATCTTTGCTTTGTTTCAGATAAGGTAAGAACTCTTTGGTGCCATAGACCACACCCCAGAAGTTAATGTTGACGATCCATTCTAATTCTTCGTAACTGGCACCTTCGACGGTAGAGCCGAGTGCAACCCCTGCATTGTTAAAAATCAAGTTGACTGCGCCATGATTTTGAACTGTTTCCGCTGCCCACGCTTTCATCGCTAGGCGATCTGAAACATCTAATTTTTTGCTGGTCACACGAACATTAAAGGCTTTGAGTAATTCAACTGTACTGGCCAGACCTTGTTCATTGACATCACTTAAAGATAAATGACAACCCTGTTGTGCCAATAGCACCGCCAGTTGCTGCCCAATGCCAGAACCTGCGCCTGTAATCGCCGCAACCTTATTGTTAAAATTTTTCATCGTGATTCCTTGTTTGAATTTTCTGCAAAACTGTTGCTATTTGCAGCACATTGAACTCACTATAAAATTGACAATATTTATTGTCAATATAAAATATCAAACAATTCTGACTGATACATTCAGCGTTTTTTACAACATAGGTTTCAGCTCAGTTCCTTGTTAAACTATGGCCTTCCATGCAATACATCTATGCGAATCGAATATGACCTCAGAACAATTCACCGATAAAGAGATTGAGAACACACGCAACAAGGTGGGTAAAAACGTTAAAGAACGCCAATTTAAAGGACTATCATTGGCTGAACGTAAACAGGTCCGTCGCGAGAAATTAATTGAAGCTGGCATACAGGCTTATGGTACACATGGTTTTTTTTCAGTCACCGTCAAAGATATTTGCGTAGAGGCCAAACTGACGGAACGCTATTTCTACGAGTCATTTAAAAAGAGTGAACAACTCTTTCAATGTATTTTCTTAAAATTAATTGAAACCCTACAAAGCACCTTGATGCAAGCCATCATCGAAGTTGCTCCTAATCCTAAGCAAATGATCCATTCTGGATTGAGCGCCTTGTTTAAATTACTCAAAGACAATCCTCGTATGGCTCGCATTATTTATATTGATGCCATGTTGGTTCAAGAGTTGCATCAGCAAGCCACCATTAAAGAAACCATGGGTCGTTTTGATCGTATGATTGATGTTTTTGTCCAATCCGCGATGCCACATTTATCACCAACTGAAGCAGAAATTTCTTTAATGGCCACGGGACTTAATGGCTATGTCACGCAGATTGCAGTACGTTGGGTGATGGACGATTTTAAACAGTCCTTAGATGAGATCGTTGCTGCCTGCGAAGTGGTTTTTGTGGCTTTATTGGAAAAATTTGTGCCGCAATCAGCAACATAATCTGAATCAGGCTGTTTTTATTTCTGAAAGTTGAATAAAACTTGAAAATGATTTCAGCCCGATGTCATTGATTTATCAAGAATTAGACTTATCATTGTCACAATTAGTTGCAAATATAGCGATAAGCACCACTTTTGCAATGATACTGTCATAATTAATCTTTGTAATAAGCCTGTCATAAATATAAAACGGGTCACCGTTCATCATAGGATATTGCGTTGTGAAAGATGACTACATTTTAATCGTCGATGACGAACTTCCAATTCGTGAAATGATTCATACCTCATTAGACATGGCTGGTTTTCAGTGCCTTCAAGCTGAAGATGCTAAACAAGCGCATCAGATGATCGTCGATCAACGCCCGTCGCTGATTTTACTCGACTGGATGATGCCTGGCGGTATCAGCGGTGTGGACTTGTGCCGTCGCCTCAAACGTGATGAAAACTTGTCTGAAATCCCTGTGATTATGCTCACAGCCCGTGGAGAAGAAGACCATAAGGTTCAAGGTCTCGATGCTGGTGCTGATGACTATATGACCAAACCATTCTCCACCCGAGAATTGGTATCTCGAATCAAAGCTGTTTTACGACGTGCCAATGCTTTAAGTGGCGAAAAAACCATTGATGCCAATGGTTTGATCCTTGACCCTGTTAGCCAACGGGTTAGTTTTGGGGATAGTATTTTGGAAATGGGTCCGACCGAGTATCGTCTACTGGCCTTTTTCATGACCCACCCAGAACGTGCATATACCCGTGCGCAGTTACTCGATCAGGTTTGGGGCGGCAATGTGTACATTGAAGATCGTACCATTGACGTACACATCCGACGTCTGCGTAAAGTCCTCGAACCGTACAATGTAGACCGCTTTGTGCAAACTGTTCGTGGTACAGGCTATCGTTTCTCTACACGAGCGGATGTTGCTTTAGGTTAATCAGGTTTAAGCTGTTTGAGGTAGAAACAAAATATTATGTATGAACCGTATCCGGTCCCTGAACTTGCACGAGACCACCAGAAATTTCGATATAGCAGCCTGTGGATATTTGCTAAGCAAGATCTGAAATTACTGGCCTTTTTTCTGGTCATTGGCGGATTCATCGGATATGGCATCAACTACCTCGGCAGCGGAATCCTCATTGCGATTGCGGTTTTTTTTGTTTTACAGCTGCGTTCTTTGTATCTGGTCAACGAATGGATTTCCAATCGCCCCTATGATGTCCCCCCCAACTTAAATGGAATTTGGGGCGCATTGTTATTCAATGTTTATCGTGCTCAACGCCAAGATCGTATCGTCCAAGCTGAAATGGTTGGCTTGATCGATCGTGCCCAATCCTCATTGGTGGCGCTGGCTGAGGCCGTGGTGCTCACCGATGAATTGCATCAGATTGAATGGTCAAACCCTGCAGCAGAAAAACTACTCGGCATCCAAGCCTTGGATCGTGGTCGCAATCTACTGACCATCCTACGTCAGCCAAATTTTATTGAATATTTTAATGATATTGATAAGGCACCCGATGGAATAAAAATAAAATCCTCCATCCATGACGAGCATTATGTACAAATTAAATTAACTCGCTTTGGCAGTGAAAGCCGTTTATTGGTCGCATATGATGTGACCCGCATGCAAAACCTAGAACAAATGCGTAAAGATTTTGTCGATAATATCTCACATGAACTGCGTACCCCTTTGACGGTACTCAGTGGCTATATCGAAACCTTTACCGACCAAGAAGAAATTAGTCCACGTTGGAAGCGTGCTTTTGAACAGATGCAATCGCAAACCAGACGTATGAATGCGCTGGTCAACGACTTATTATTGCTGTCACGTTTAGAAAATGATAAGCAAGTCGCCAAAAATCAAATCATTGAAATGCCAGGTTTAATGAACCAATTGTTTGATGATGCTCAAGCCTATAATGTCGATTATGGTCATACGCTCAATTTAGAAATCGACAGCCACTGTGATCTGATTGGTTCAGACATGGAAATCGCCAGTGCATTTAGCAACTTAATCACCAATGCGATTAAGTACACCCCTAAAGGTGGCACCATTACCATCGGTTGGCATGATGACGTCGATCAAGGCTATTTCACTGTAGAAGACACCGGCATTGGCATCGACCCCAAACACCTTCCCCGCTTAACAGAACGCTTTTATCGCGTTGACAGTGCGCGTAGCCGTCAAACGGGCGGTACTGGACTGGGGCTAGCCATCGTTAAGCATGTGTTGATGCAACACAATGCTCACCTTGAAGTCGAATCAATCGAAAATCGTGGCTCAATCTTTAAAGCGGTATTTCCGAAACATCATTTGTATTATGTAGATTGAGACATTTCTTTCAGGACTAAATCTCAAGTTTAATCCAGAGCACAACATGAATATTTTTGTCAAAAAAACCGATCTGAATAAGATCGGTTTTTTTTAGTTTGAAACCTATCCTCGATTTAAGAGGTTCCAGTATCTCAATTACACTTTTACTTCGACCAAGCTGCCTAGACGTTCGCCCATCGACACCAAGGAATTGGCTTTGAATGCATTTTCCCAGCTCATTTTATCTCGTTCGAACAAGACGATAGCTGTTGATCCTAAATAGAAACGTCCCAACTCATCGCCCTTTTCTAAGGCTAGGTCATGATGTTGCAACTCAAGTCGACCTGAAGGCTTAACTTTACCTGTAGCCACCGTTTCAATACCTGCAACAATCATCGCACCGACCAATACCACGGCCATGCGACCCACTTCAGTATCAAATAAACACACCATGCGCTCATTACGAGCAAATAGGCCCGGTATATTTTCAGCCGTGGTCTGGTTGACAGAAAACAGCTCGCCTGGAATATATAAAGTCTCAGTCAAGGTGCCTGCAAATGGCATGTGCACACGATGATAATCACGCGGTGACAAATACACGGTCGCAAAGTCACCTTCGTTAAATACGGCAGCCAATTGCGGATCACCAATCAATTTTTCCACCGAATACTGCTGACCTTTGGCTTGAAAAATCTCGCCAGAGTGGATTTTACCGATCTGTGAAATCGCGCCATCAGCGGGTGAAACAATGCTGTCATGGGCTGCATCAACCTCACGTACACCTGGTTTCAGTGCTCGGGTGAAGAACTCATTAAAAGATTTATATTTCAATGCATCGCTTTGTTCAGCAATACTGAGATCGATGGCATATTTTGCTTTAAATGCCTGAATCACAGTGTTTTTAATAATTGGGTTTTCGCTACCTGCCAGTTTACCCACGATACGACTAAACTGATGCTGCGGTACTAAACGTTGTGCTTGAATAAAGATTTGTTTTTTAAAATTGGTTTTAAAGCTCAAAAGGGGTCTCTCCGCTCACTATAGGGCTATCGGGGCGATTTCCCCATTCACTCCACGCACCATCATAAGCCAAGATCTGCCAACCCAGTAAGCGTCCAATTATATAAGCTAAACCTGAACGATGATGCGATTGACAATATACCACGACTGGCTGATTTACACTCAGTCCGAGTTGCTCTAAACGTTGTTGAGTGTGCGCCAAGGGATGCAATTTTAAATGATTTTCACGATTAAGTGCAGTACTCCATTCAAAATGCACAGCGCCTGGAATATGTCCACCGCGTCTGGCCGCCAAACGTAGCCCGGTATATTCGTCTTTGGTTCTACAATCCCAGAGCTGAATCTGTTGCTGCTGCAGCTTTTGCAGCAAATCATCATATTGAATACGATACTGCGTTGCATATGACAAATTTACCGGAATAACTTGCGCTACAGATGCCAATACAGGGACTTGGTTGCTGGTGGGTAAACCTGCACCCAACCAAGCGTGGATACCGCCGTTGAGTAAACTGGTCTGCTCAAAACCAATACAATGCAAGTTCCAAATCAAACGCCCTGCCCAAGCTCCACCTTCATCGTCATAGACCACAACACGGTGTTCAGGGGAAATATTTAACTGTTGAATCAGTTGTTCAAGATGGGCTTGATCTGGCAAAAAACCAGTCGCCTCATCATGCAGTTGAATTAAATGCTGAGGTTTTAAATGTAAGGCATGCGGGATGTGTAATTGTGCATAGACTGAAGCTCGGCTGAGATCAATAATGCGCAGTTGTGGATGTCCAAGGTAGGGAACCAACTGCTCGGCTTCAATCAGCAAACCTAAATCAATTGCGCTGTTTGTCATAAGTATTAAGCATAAACCATCATATTTACGCCGATCTTAGCATAGTCTTTTTTGTCACTATGCTATTTTTACTTAAGCAATATCTCAAATATAGATAGATTATGCCAGTACCGACAAGCGCTTATAGCGCTTGCTCTGGCATATCAAATACTTGCTTTAGATAAGCCAAGAAAGTGTCATTATCCGTCATGGTCTTGCCAGGACTGTCAGAGATTTTAGCCACAGATTGACCATTACACTCCACCAATTTCAACACAATATTCAATGGGGTCTGCCCCATATCATTGGTGAGGTTGGTGCCAATGCCAAAACTCACTTTAAAGCGATCTTTAAAGTATTGATGTAAATTCCAGGCGGTTTCAATATTGAGACCATCACTAAACGTCAGCATTTTGGTTTTGGTATCGATCTTCAGTTGACGATAGTGCGCATAGGCCTTGTCTCCCCATTCATAGGGATCACCACTGTCATGACGTAAACCATCGAATAGTTTGGCAAAATACAAATCAAAATCACGTAGGAATGCATCCATCCCTACCACATCGGTCAATGCAATGCCCAGATCACCACGGTATTCCTGAACCCACGTTTCCAAGGCCGCTTTCTGGAAATCACGCAAACGCACATCCAAAGCCTGAAACGCTTGTAAGAATTCATGCGCCATGGTGCCAATCGGGACAATATTCAGTGTTTTGGCCAAATAGACATTACTGGTTCCACGAAACACAGTCGGTATGGCTTTATGAAAGGATTCGATCACATGACGTTGCCAATCCAAACTATAGCGACGGCGTGTACCGAAATCTGAAATGAGGAATGGTGGATCAAGTGGATTTTGCTGTTGCGCATAACTTTGTATTTGCGCAATTTTAGCCTTGAGACGACGCTCACCTTCATCCATGACCTGATCATCAATCAGACGATGAAAATACAGCTCATTAACGATCGCCAACACAAAGATCTCAAACATCATCGCTTGAACCATTGGGCCTTCAACCCAAATATCCAAACGGCCCTCAGCATCAATACCTGCGTGAATAAAACGACGCTTTAACTGAAATAATTCCAGATAATCGACAAAGTCGCTTTTAATAAAACGAAATTGACGTAGATATTGCAACTCATCCTCAGCAAATTTTAATTCACATAGATAATCGAGTTGTTGATTCAGATCGTCCAATATATCGGCCAAAGGATATACCGTATCGTCTAAATTACGACATCTAAAATGATAAACACTATGTGTCTGCGGGAATTTGTGTAATACCACCTGTAGCATGGTGAATTTATACAGGTCGGTATCAAGTAATGACTGAATGATTGGAGACATAAACAAGTAATTTCGCTGTGCTTAAAGCATTAAAGCATATTTTGTAGAATAAAAAATTGTAGTTTGAATCATAATTCTTTCATAAAGCGTATTTTTAAAAATAAAATTTATAAAAAACAGTAATATATACAATAAATCAATACTTTAAATCCAGCTATACTCGTACGAGTAATGCGATTGACATACTGCAATCACACCACTCGTCGCTTAGCTTTAACCTATTTTAGTCTTTTAACTGCTGCGCTTTGGCTTTAACAACGGATAATTGCCCACCCGTTGCTTTGCTTAGGCGAGTACCATAATCAGCATCAGCCTTATAGAAATAGGACAACATGATATTTTTGGTCTCAGCATCTTTGACCACCCCAAGATCAGCCGCTAGGTTACGGATCAGATCATTTTTTTCTTGCACGCTATAAGAACGATACAAATCACCTGCTTGCTTAAATGGTAGTTGTTTGCTTATCGCTTGCTGCATTACCTCACCTGTTAATGGGGTGGCAACAGCACGGGCATGTGCACTGGCAGGTTTAGGCGCTATACGACTCGGCTCATAGTTTACATCTGCACTCACATCAGAATTTACATCTGAGCGGGTCTCCTGCATGTTCATTTGACCCTCTTGATTATTATTATTCACCTTGACCAGAGGGCGATTGACAGGCAACTGCTGATGATTGGCACCTAAACGATACTGCTGGGTATCCGAATATGAAAAGATACGACCTTGTAATAAGCGATCTTCAGAAGGCTCAATCCCAGGGACTAAATTACCTGGTGCCAAAGCAGACTGTTCCGTTTCATTAAAGAAGTTTTTCGGCATACGGTTTAAGGTCATGCTGCCCACTTTAAATTCTGGAACTAAATCATTTGGCCAAATTTTAGTTGCATCTAAAGGATTAAAATCAAACTTGTCCAAATCTTTCGGATCCAGTACTTGAATATACAGATCCCATTTTGGAAAGTTTCCAGCATTTACTTGTTTATATAGATCATTGCTAAGGTGATTAAAATCTTTGGCTTGCACATCTTTAATCTGTTCCTGATTTAAACCCTTAATCCCTTGCTGAGATCGCCAGTTGAATTTTACATATTTATATTCACCCTGAGCATTGTAAAGTTTAAATGCATGCACACCAAAACCATCTTGCTCTCGATAACTCGCAGGTACGCCATTATTTGAATACACATAGGTCAACATATTGACCGACCATGGCTGACTTTGTAGAAAATCAAATACACGATTTGGATCTTGTACATTTGTCACAGGACTGGGTTTCATAGCATGAATAAAATCGGGAAACTTAATTGCATCTCGAATAAAAAATACGGGTAGATTATTGCCTACCAGATCCCAATTACCTTGCTGAGTATAAAATTTAACTGCGAAGCCATGCGGATCACGTAAGGTTTCTGGCGATCCTTTAGGATGAATCACAGTAGAAAAACGTACAAATACCGGAGTTTTAGTACCACCCTTGAAGAGAGAAGCGACGGTTAGATCTGATAAATCCTTACTGGCAACAAACTCTCCATAAACCCCAGTTCCACGGGCATGTACAACACGCTCAGGAATCCGTTCACGACCAAATCGTTGTAATTTTTGCACCAATTGAACATCTTGCAACAAAACAGAGCCTTGTTCACCCGCTGTAATCGAGTTCTGGTTATCGCCAACCGGGGCGCCATTATCACTTGTCAGTCCACTTGAGAATACTGCTGTGCTCATCGCAGTGAACACCGCCGTCGCCATTAATCGTTTCAACATCATGTTCTCTCTGTCTATGAATTCATCTTGAAAATGCAAACTAACAAATCGACAAACATAGGTAAAAACGATAATATTTGTTATACCAATCGTTAAAGATAATCAATAAGCCATTATCACCCGTTTTATCTTTTTAATTCAAATGGTTAAATATTCTTAAACATATGAGATGTGTTTAACATTTTTTAATTATTTTGCAAAAAACTCAATTAAATATTAAAAACAATAAGTTGATATAACTAATTATCCATAAAGCGTGAAACACAATTGTTTTTTTTAAAATGACCCAGCTTATCCACACTTGCTGAATCTGCTACCATCCTTGACTTGATGGCGATGAATGATTGGATGTGGGAATGCGGGCACTGTTACAACGAGTCTTAGAGGCCAAAGTGGTGGTTGATGGAAACATTACCGGACAAATTGATCATGGGATGTTGGTCTTTCTGGGCATCGGTCAACAAGACAACCTAGAAAAAGGCAAGAAACTGATTGATAAGATTTTAAAATATCGATTTTTTGATGATGAGCAAGGCAAGATGGGCTGGAACGTCACACAAGCGCAAGGTGGCATGTTATTGGTTTCGCAGTTCACACTGATGGCACAGACTCAAAAAGGCCTCCGTCCAGACTTTGGACCTGCTATGGCACCTGAACCCGCTAAAATACTGTATGAACAATTGGTTCAGTATGCTCAATCGCAATTTTCCCAACTCCAAACTGGAATCTTTGCCGCAGACATGAAAGTTCATTTGGTCAATGATGGCCCTGTCACCTTTCAACTCGAAGTCGAATAACTCAATTTTAAACAGACCAAACTGCAAAAACAAAAAGAGCGCAATTTAGCGCTCTCTTGATCTCTATCAGGTACGATTAACGACCGGTTTTTTCTTTTAGAAACTGACGTGCAATACTGATTTTCTGTTTTACAGATTTCGGTAATTTTGGTGGAATCAAACGTGCGGCTTGGTTAAACCACACTAATAAACTGAAGTCCCCCTCCATCTTGATACTACCGTCTTGCATACCAGTCATAAATGCAGTCGGGTCACCTTTAACTAAGGTTTTGACACCCGACTCACTGTCCGCAAACTGTAAAATAAAATCAGCAGCTTCAGCTTGACCGGTCACTGTATCAATCTGACCACCATCGATCACAATTTGGCGTGCAATACCAAGATCGGTACTGATTTGAATACGGAATTGGCGATCATGGATCAGCTCGATAAATTTAGGACTGGTTCGAGCCAGTTGTTTCATTCGTAGTGCTAGCCCCAAAACCAGTAGGTCAAGTGGATCTGTAGTCGCATCAACGATAGGTAACTTAACGACTGGAATTGAAGAAAGTTTCATGACATTAAAGCCCGTTGTTTTAATTTAAAAATTCGTGGTTCATCCTATCATAACTGATCAGGCTTGGAAGTGACCTTTGTATAACAAAAGTATTAGGCAAAAAAGGCATATCCTCATGATATGCCTTCTATTATTTTTTTAATATCGAGTCGTGGCATTTAACCAAAACTGCCAAATTACTCCTCTTCATATACAGGGGTGTGCTCAATATAACGCCGATTGGCTAAGGCTTTTTGAGCACGGTTATCTTCTCGTAGTAGATAGACAGTTAAAGAGAGCATGGCGACACTGAGTGCGGCCAGATAACTATAGGCGACTGATATTTCAAATACATTTTGTACGCTAAACCGCACTGCTTCTAATATGCCCCAAAACATCATGCCTGCGAACATAAACCCAAGCCAAGGACGGTAAGGGGAAAAGAAAACAGCTGCCAACGCTACAGCAATCAGGCTAAACCCAAAGATTGTTGCAAATACCGTTGTGACCATAAAAACCTCCGTCAACTCTGATGATGGCGCTCATTCCAATTTAATATTAATAGTATTTCACTATACTCAATTCAAGCATCGCAACTTTTATTTGCTTCTGTTATGCATTGCATTATGGAGAGTTTTTTTCAGAAGAAAAGAGCCGCTCATTACTCAAACGACATATTTTGTCGCCATATTCTATTGTCATTACATTTTTTTATAAAAAAATTTCCCTGCCGAGATAATCCAGATCAACCTTGGCGTGTCATTACAAAAAAAATGTACCTAAATTTAGAATGTTGAAATTTTTTTTTCAGACCTGATTTCTATTGATTCTTAAATCGGCAAAAAAGGTCGGATATGCTTAATTTATATACCAAAAACGCGACAGGATCGTCACGTTTCTGTCATATATTCATCCCACCCTTAGGCGCGATTTAAATCCTTATCATGCACCCCAAGCAGGTACAGGACACCATCCAAGCCTACGCTTGAAATGGCTTGATTTGCATTTTGTCTGACTAATGGTTTAGCACGGAATGCAACACCGAGTCCGGCTATGGAGAGCATGGGTAAATCATTAGCACCATCACCCACGGCGATGGTTTGCTCTAATGAGATCCCCATTTTTTCAGCCAAACCGCGTAACAACTCTGCTTTACGGGCACCATCCACAATGGCACCTTTGACTTCACCCGTGACTTGACCATCGACCACATCCAAAATATTGGCATGGACTTCATCTATGCCCAATTTGCTTTGTAGATATTCGGCAAAGTACTGGAAACCACCCGATAAAATCGCAGTTTTATAACCCAATGATTTTAAAGTCGAGATCAGACGCTCGGCGCCCTCAGTGATGGTCAGACGCGCTGCAATCCGTGGTAGGACCTCAGCATCTAAGCCTTTGAGTAGTGCCATCCGTGCACGGAAACTTTGTTGAAAATCAAGCTCTCCCAACATAGCACGTTCGGTGATTTCTGCAACTTCCTCCCCTACTCCTGCCTCGAGTGCCAATTCATCAATGACTTCCTGTTCGATCAAGGTGGAGTCCATGTCAAAACAGACCAAGCGACGATTGCGGCGATAGGCATTGTCTTCCTGAACAGCAACGTCAATGCTTGACTCAGCAGATAATCTTAAACACGCTGCCCGCATGGCATGTGCATCTAACATTTGACCACTTAAGCCAAATTGAACACAGGCACGTTTAGGCTCTGTAGGGGCTAAGTTTCGATCAGGTCGCCCTGACAAACGGGTCACTGTTTCAATATTAAAACCTTGACTGGAGACAATGTGCGTGACTGCTTCTAGATGAGCAGCAGTCAATTCAGGTGCTAATGCCGTCACGATATATCGTGTGCGCCCACCTTCACTGACCCATTGATCATATTCAGCACTCGAGATCGGTTTAAAACGAACGGTTAAACCAATGTCATGTGCTAAAATAAGCATGTCCTTCATGGCTAGGGCCGTGGCGGTTTTCTCATGAGAAGAAACCACAATGCCTAAAGTAAGTTGATTATGTATAACTGCCTGTCCTACATCTAAAATTTGCAAAGAATGTACGGACAACACTTGCATTAATCGAGTAAACTGATTCGGTTGATCAGGTCCTAAAAATGATATAAGAATGATTTCTCGCATGAATTGACTCGGGTCTGAGCTACGTCTATTGCAAGAATCATAATCCAAATTCAATATATTTTCTTTGGAAGTTTAACTTGAATGCGCCTAGACAAGGGCTATTTGCTAGCCTACTCATTATCAGCTTTGCTCTACACACCTGTTTAATGGTCGTTGCGACCACATATCAGCTGAACGAAAACCGTGCCAGTCAAGGTCAATTGATGACCAGTCAATTGGTAGCAGACAGTGTTGCAGAGCTTGAACCTGCCAATACCGTGTCGTTGGCGCTGTTGGTCAATCGCTACGCGACCAATCCAAGTGTGTCATCTATACGCATACTCGACTCAAGCAAACAGGTGTTGGCGACTGGCGGGCTTTCTAAAACGCGTCAAGGCGAAGTCTTTGTCCGTGATGCACTGCAGAATGAAAAGAAAGTCGGTAGCGTTGAAATTACTCTGATTCAACCGAGCATTGGTGAAATTTTACGCACCCAATGGTTGGCAATCTTAGTGTCATTACTCATTCATGGTTTATTGTGGCTGGCTTATCGTGCGATCGCTCGCCCAACACGCAGTGAGTATCTCACTCGCCTCAACACCGAATCTCGTTTGAAACATGAAATTCAACAATTGACCGAAGCGCTTGAAACTGAAAAAGCCAATAAAACCCTTGCCATCGCCCAAGTGCAACAACAAATCAAAGAAAAATTTGAGCCTAAGCCCGCAGTCACACACTTTAGTGCTGAAGAAACTATTTTAGCGCTCAACATTCAATACTACGATCCAAAACAGTTGATCAATACGGTCAATAAATCTGTGTCCGTTCCTTATTTTAATTTATGTCAGATTTTCCTGAATAAAAGTATCGAACGTTGTACAGCGCATTTTAAACTCAGTGCTAAAGATGTACTTGTGGCACAGGCCTTTAATCAACATGGCGCCACCATTCAGATGGCCACACAGCATGAGAATGCCACGCCTTGTCTATTGATGATTGGTTCAGTGTTTCAACTCCTGTCTGAGGTACTCTACAAACGTTATCGTGAAGACAAACGTTTTGTACTGCAAACACGCTGTGCAGTGAGTACTGCAGTTGAAGCCATGCAACTCAATGCTGAGCAGGCAGCAGAACGCTTGGCCCATCATTTGATCGCCAAAGAAATGGCGCTCTATCTCAGCAATGATTTACTCAAATTAATCTCTGAACGTTATCAATTGGTGGTGATGCCAAACCCCGCCAATATCCTAACTCGACATGCCTTTATGATTAACGGTATGGATCAGGAGTCAGCAGCTTTGGCGCAAAGCATTCGTACTGAGATTCTCAAAGGCAAGAAACAAGATAATGAACATCGTGCAGCAGAAAATACCATGACTAAAGCGGGTTAATAGCGAGCGTCCTCATTTATTTTGAGTATCTAAAAAGAGATTCATAATGAATCTCTTTTTTTATGCCTGAAGGAAATAACAGTTCAGCTCGCTATTTTATAATCAATGTTTCTGTAGCCAGTTTAAACAATAGATACAAGATACTAATGCATAACGTTAATGAGCGGGTTATATTAATTAGATTTTCTGGAGCTGTAATATGAAAAACAAAATATTTTTAGTCCCTTTAATTCTCCTCAGTATTTCGACCACCACCCTGATCTGGGCAAGTGATGACCATCGTATTATCCAAGCAGGTCAAAACAACCCTGTCAGTATATTAGCCGCAAGTAAGCTTGCAGATGAAACTGCAATCACCGTCACAGGTACGATTGTGCGTATGGTCAAGAATGAATTCTACGAAATCAAAGACAGTACCGGCAGCATCTTTGTTGACATTGATGATGACTTGGCCAACCCAGCGCAATTAAAACCCGGTACTAAAGTCAAAATCATTGCCGAAGTGGATACCCATCGCTATAAACCCACTGATCTAGACGCTGTCAAAATCGAAATCCTGCCATAATCTAGGCCATATGATGGATTTAAAAAATGATCTGCACAAAACGAGAAGTCCAACTTCTCGTTTTTTTATCCACGCATCGGCTATGTTCAGTAAAAAAATCAAGTTAAATACAGAAATATTGAAATGTAGCCTCGGTTAAATTTTCTTGAGCGAAAAATTCAGTCTATAATAACGAGCTTCTGATTCAACTAAAGCTTGGCTCTGGTCGAGATTTATCTTTATTTACTTTAGTCACTGGAACATTAGCAATGAATGCGGCCGCTGCAACAGACACTCTACCTCTCGTTGGAATCATCATGGGTTCTCAATCTGATTGGGCAACTCTCGAACACACTGCCAATATGCTCAAGCAACTTGGCGTCCCTTTTGAAGCAGAGGTGGTTTCCGCACATCGCACTCCAGATCGGCTATTTGAATATGCTGAAACTGCACGTGATCGTGGTATCCAAGTAATTATCGCGGGTGCAGGCGGTGCTGCACATTTACCAGGCATGTGTGCCGCCAAGACTGATCTACCTGTACTCGGTGTACCAGTAAAATCATCGATCCTCAATGGGGTAGATTCTTTATTGTCCATCGTGCAAATGCCCGCAGGTATTGCCGTTGGAACCTTGGCGATTGGCCCTGCAGGTGCCACCAATGCTGCGATCATGGCGGCGCAAATCCTCGGTTTGACGCGCCCTAATATCGCCGAAAATGTTGCTGCGTTCCGTGCTGCTCAAACTGAGAAAGTTGCAAGCAAAAATATTCCTGGTCAAGCGTAAAGGACCCACCTCATGGATAAAACCATTGGTATATTTGGCGGTGGTCAACTGGGCCGTATGATGGCTCAAGCTGCACTCCCCCTCAACATTCAATGCACTTTTTTAGAAGCCAACGTGGACTGTCCTGCAGCGCAATTGGGTCAAGTGATTTCTACTCAGGCAGCCAATGCAATACACGACTTTCTCAATAGTGCAGACGTGTTTAGCCTTGAGTTTGAAAACACACCTTTGGCAGATGTCGATGTGCTCACTCAGCACAAAGCCATGTTTCCACCACGCCAAGCTTTAGCAATTGCACAACACCGTTTATCTGAAAAAGCCTTATTCGATCAGCTTGATATCCCTGTTGCACCTTATCGTGGCGTAGATTCGCTAGAAAGTCTGCAACACGCTGTTCAAGACTTAGGTCTTCCCTTGGTCCTTAAAACTGCGACTGGCGGTTATGACGGCAAAGGGCAATTTGTATTGCGCTCAGCAGAGCAAATTGCCCAAGCTTGGGCAGAATTGGGTCCGGCAAAAAGTCTGATCGCAGAAAGTTTTGTGCATTTCTCTCGCGAAGTCTCGATCATTGCAGTCCGTGGTCAAAATGGTGATGTCAAAACTTGGCCTTTGGCTGAAAATCATCATCACCACGGTATCCTATCGCACTCGATCGTCCCTGCGCCGAACAGTGCAGATCTGCAACCTCTAGCTCAAGACTACATTACCCGCCTACTCAATCATCTAGACTATGTCGGTGTGCTCACGCTAGAGTTATTTGTCACGGACCAAGGCCTGTTTGCCAATGAAATGGCACCTCGTGTGCACAACTCAGGGCATTGGAGCATTGAAGGTGCGGTTTGTTCTCAATTTGAAAACCATATCCGTGCTGTCGCAGGTTTGCCTTTGGGTTCTACAGAGCTGATTCGTCCTACCGTGATGGTCAATATCATTGGCAAACATCCACGGACAGCGGATGTATTGGGCTTAGAGGGCGCACATCTGCACCTCTATAACAAGACTGAACGTGAAGGTCGTAAAATCGGTCATATTACCTTGATGCCAACGCACAGTGAGCAACTCACTACGCTTTGTCGTCAATTGGCCCAGATCTTACCTGAACCTTTGGCACTTCATGCGGATATACAGATTGAGCTATAAGCTCAATCTGTAGTACTGACTGTAGTACTGACCCCGCACAGCACAAATCACCTCAACGCGTTATGGATCATCAGCTTTGAAATACTTGATCAGCGCTTGCCTCGTCGGAGAAAATGTTCGCTACGATGGCAAAAACTGCTTAGCAGATAAACTCAAGCAACTCCTGCAACAACGACTTGCAATCAGCATCTGTCCTGAAGTGGCCGGTGGCTTGAGTATTCCACGCGCTGCGGCTGAGATCGTCGGTGGTGAAGGCAAAGATGTATTGCTGGGTCAGGCCAAAGTCATCGACTGTACTGGTCTCGATGTCAGTGCTGAATTTATCGCTGGTGCCCACCAAACCCTACAATTGGCTCAACGCTTTCGAGTCACGTATGTGGTGCTCAAAGCCAATAGCCCCTCTTGTGGATCAGGGCGTATTTATGCTGGCACTTTTGATGGCACACAACGTGATGGTGATGGGGTCACAGCGGCCTTGCTCAAACTCCACCATTTTCAAGTCATGAGTGAGGAACAGTTTTTTCAGCAATTGAATCAACTTGAGCTTAGACCCTAACGACAACTGTTCCATACTGCACTTCAAGACAGGCACTGTTTTAGGCTGATTCATTCACACGATTTTCTTGCTCAACACCGGACTGTTGCAGCTTGTTTTTCTCAGCTTTGGCTGCCCAATAGGTTGCCAATGCAGGACCTGAAATATTGTGCCATAAACTAAAAATAGCACTCGGTACGGCTGTTACAGGTGATGCGGCAAAATGCACTGCGGCCAAGGCCACACCTAAACCTGAATTCTGCATACCGACCTCAATCGCCACCGCTTTACTGTCCGCATAGGCCAGTCTGAAAAAATGCCCTGCCCAAAATCCAAGTAAATACCCCAAAGCATTGTGCAACATCACCACACCCAAGATCAGCAGTCCATGTTCTAGGATTGCGGCCTTTGATGCACCAATGATGGCCGCGACAATGGCAACGATTGCCACCACTGACAATAACGGCATGACTTGCACATAGTGTTCAGCTTTTTGCTTAAATAATGTCCGCACCAACAAGCCCAACACGATCGGCACCAACACCACTTGTAAAATTGAGATAAACATCGAACCCGCATCAATCTCAATCCATTGACTGGCAAGCATATAAAAAATAAATGGCGTAAGTAAGGGCGCCAGTAAAGTTGAAACTGAAGTACAGGCCACTGAAAGTGCGGTATTGCCTTTGGCCATATAAGTAATGACATTGGAGGCCGTTCCACCCGGGCAACATCCCACCAAGATGACCCCTATGGCAATCTCAGCAGGCAATTGAAACAATTGGCACAGCAGATAGGCCAATCCAGGCATCACTAGAAATTGTGCCAATACACCGATGAACACTGCCTTAGGGTTTTGTAAAACACTTTTAAAATCAGTAAAGGTCATGGTCATGCCCATACCAAACATAATGATCCCAAGCATTAAAGTAATATAGGCTTTGAGCCATACAAAGGCTTCAGGCACCAGCATCGAGATGCCCGCAAACAAGATCACCCACAGGGCAAATGTTTTTTGAATCCATTGATTGAGTTTTAATAAAGTTGACATACTGCCTGTCCCTGAATATTTTTAAGGCATTGAATATTGATCAAAAGATCTATTTTTCACCGCATCACAACTGCTCAATCATGTCTACCTGATGTGCTATCGCTTAGCGAGGTGACAAAATATCTTGGGCATATATTTGCTTCACCCCGTGTGCCAGCATCTCCTGCCACGCCTGTTGCAAGGAACCGTTGAGGTCAATCGCCTTCGTGGCATCCGCAATCACATAGCACTCAAAACCCAGTTTACATGCATCTATGGCTGTCCATGCCACGCAAAAATCCGTCGCAATCCCGACGACAAAGACGCGATTGATACCACGTGTATTGAGATAACCCACCAAGCCCGTCGAAGTTTGATGGTCTGCTTCCATAAATGCCGAATAGCTATCTATATGTTTATGAAAACCTTTGCGAATAATCAGTTGAGCCGTCGGAATATCTAGATCGGGATGCAGTTCGGCATCTAAGCTACCTTGCACGCAATGACTCGGCCATAAAACCTGTGTGCCATAACTGAGTTTAATACTTTCAAAAGGTTGTTTTCCCTGATGATTTTGAGCAAATGAAATGTGATCTGCAGGATGCCAATCTTGGGTCAGAATGACATTGTCAAAATATAAAGCCAATTGATTAATCACAGGAATAATATGATCTGCACCTGCAACAGCCAAGTGACCGCCCGGTGTAAAACCATTTTGTACATCTACGACGATTAAAGCACACTGCGGCGTTGTGATCATTTTAACTGTCCCTTATTAGCATGCACTCATCAGTTGAAGCTCTGATTCTAGTATTTTCGATGAGATTTTCACAACCACAAATTCGACCTAAACGGTCTAAATGATCGAGTTTGTCAGGGCTGTATGATGCCAGCTTCCATAAACTGGTCTGCTCAATTTGGCATTTTATAAAGTTTTTCCATGCTTTGAAGAATTAATATTGTTCTACACCGCTGAATCAGTCATAATTTGGGTAAGCATTACTCAACGTTGCAATCGCATTGATTTTGCTTAAAATCAAAAAATGACTCACCATCCCCTTATGTGTTATTTCTATTTTCAGTGGATGGACCAATAGGATTTTTCTTAAAATGACTCAGCAAGCACAGACCATTCAAGGCTCAATTGTCGCAATCGTCACCCCAATGCATGAAGACGGCAGTGTAGATTGGAAGAGCCTCGAAAAGCTCGTTGAGTGGCACATAGAACATGGCACGAACAGTATTGTTGCTGTCGGAACTACCGGCGAAGCATCAACATTGAGCATGGCTGAACACACCCAAGTGATTAAAGAAATCATCCGTGTAGCCAATAAACGTATCCCGATTATTGCCGGAACTGGTGCAAACTCAACGCATGAAGCCATTGAGCTCACCAAAGAAGCCAAAGCACTCGGTGCCGATGCCGCACTTTTAGTGACCCCTTATTACAATAAACCGACCCAAGAAGGTCTGTTTCAGCACTACAAAGCAGTCGCTGAAGCTGTTGATCTACCCATTGTTTTATATAATGTTCCCGGCCGTACTGGCGTAGATATGCAAAATGAAACCATTATTCGTCTTGCTGATATTGCCAACATTATCGGCATTAAAGATGCAACAGGTGATGTGCCACGTGGTCAAGCCTTGCTACAAGGTTTGGTTGGCAAAGACATGACCGTTTATTCTGGTGATGATGCAACTGCTTGGCAATTGATGGGTCATGGCGCTAAAGGCAACATTTCAGTCACTGCAAACATTGCACCCAAGTTAATGAGTGAGATTTGCGCTGCAGCTCTTGCTGGAAATCTTCAATTGGCTGAAGAGATTAACAATAAAGTTTCAAAACTAAACAATATTCTGTTTTGTGAATCGAACCCAATTCCAGTGAAATGGGCCTTGTATGAAATGGAATTAATTGGTTCAGGCATTCGTCTACCATTAACACCACTCGCAGAACAATATCGCACACCGCTGCGCGAAGAACTAAAAGCCGCAGGTGTCCTTTAATCAGAGCTTAGTATTATGCAATTACGTTTAGGTTTAACTCTTGCCCTATCAGCCTTAAGTTTGGCGGGTTGTAACAGTATTGGAATCAGCAATGGTTCTCTCAATTATAAAAACACAACCACTTTAGAGCCACTTAAGTATCCTGAAGGTTCAATGGTTAGACCTGCAACGCCATTGTATCCAGCGCCAACCGTTGAAGCATTGGCCCTGCAAAATGCACCTAATTTTGCCAATGCAGCAGGTAATCGTTATGACCTGCCACGCCCTGAACAAGAGAAAATGCTGAATCCAGCGACTGAACTAGCCGCAACTGACACTGCGATCGGTCGTCCACAACTTTTGACTGATGGAAATGGCAATCCATTGATTAAAATTGATGGCAATTCTGCTACAATTTGGAAATATACCCTCGCCACCTTAAGTAGCTTGAATTACCAAGTTGTTGGTCAAAGTAAAAACGCCTTTGAAGTGACGTTAAAAGCCAACGATCAAAACTATGTAATTCGACTCACTTCTGTCGGCTCTAGCAATAATATTGCAGTATTCAATGCCGATAATAGTTTTGCTGACAAAGCCATTGCCAGTGAAATATTATCCCTGATGTACCAAAACTGGCCAGCCTAGCCCTCCTAGGCAATTTTTTTTTGTAAAAGGGTCCCCCATGTTAAAACAAACCTTGCTCTATACTGGTAAAGCGAAATCCGTTTACGAGACCGATAGTGCAGATCACCTTATCTTGGTCTTTCGTGATGATGCCTCTGCGTTTAATGGCGAAAAAATCGAACAACTAGATCGTAAAGGTAAGGTAAACAACCGTTTTAATGCCTTTATTATGGAAAAATTAGCTGCAGCGGGTGTGGAAACACATTTTGAAAAACTGCTTTCACCTACTGAAGTTTTGGTGAAAAAACTGCATATGATCCCAGTTGAATGCGTAATTCGTAACTATGCTGCAGGTTCATTGTGCCGCCGCTTAGGTGTAGAAGAAGGTAAACAACTTACCCCACCTACATTTGAATTGTTCTTTAAAGATGATGCACTTGGCGACCCAATGGTTAACGAATCACAAGCGATTGCTTTGGGTTGGGCGACTGCTGCACAACTTGAAGACATGAAAGTCTTGACCTATAAAGTTAACGAAGTGCTCAGCGCATTGTTTGATCAAGGCAACATGATCTTGGTTGATTTCAAACTCGAATTTGGTGTATTCCATGATCGCATCGTATTGGGTGATGAGTTCTCTCCAGACGGCTGCCGTCTATGGGACAAAGACACCAAGAAAAAATTAGATAAAGACCGTTTCCGCCAAGGTTTAGGCGACGTTGTTGAAGCTTATGAAGAAGTTGCAGCACGTATCGGTATTGATCTCGCAAATATATAAATGCAAGATCGGCATCAGACCCTATACTGCGCCTGATGCCACAAAAAAAAGCGTATAACCGATCATGGTCATACGCTTTTTTTTGTACTGCTCAAATGCAAATAACACCGCTCAGCACGCTTTTCTACAATGCATAACATATCAATCACAGTCGCATTCCCCCTGTTGCCGATAGGATAGATGCTGCATCAGCACCAGATAATGAAACAAAAGCATTTCGCCCAGCATAGCCAGCAAGAATCCCTGTTAATAAGATAATTACCTATAATTAATAGGTATTTATGGAGATTTCTCTGAATATGCGCTAAATTAAAAAGAT
Organism: Acinetobacter calcoaceticus; assembly: GCF_004345325.1. Taxonomy (GTDB): domain Bacteria; phylum Pseudomonadota; class Gammaproteobacteria; order Pseudomonadales; family Moraxellaceae; genus Acinetobacter; species Acinetobacter calcoaceticus_D. The sequence continues at coordinate 77,468 of NZ_SLVJ01000004.1, read as the reverse complement.
GCTGAAATTGGGCATTCTAAGGAGATCGCAGTGAGCTATTATCATATCATTCTTGAAGTTAATGATCATATCAGCACTATTGAACAAAGCCGTGATATCGAGATACTCAATATCACTGATATTCAACCGCACCTGTATGCAATTTTACTGCCGTATTTCAATGAGCAAATGCTCGAACTTGAAGAAGAGAACATCGATTTTGCTGATGTCTTGCGCCTAGAAATCAAGCAAACCTTGCTGCCGATCGAACACCTGATCGAAGAAGAGCAAAAGCAACTGCCAAGTGACACCGATATTACTATCAGCGCATCTGAAATATTTAATGATCGCGATCTCACCCAAGATGTAAGTACAGTCATCTGGGATCTACTCGATGCAGTTAAAATCGATCAAGTCGATCTGGAATAAGACCCCCTCCAAACCCTCAGCCTGAATTCGCTGAAGATCTAGAGAAGCATCATCAAAGACTTATTGCATCATCAATTTGGCTTGTTGCTCACGAAAAGCCTTTAATATCTGCTGTCCTGCACGACCTGTTGGGTTGAGTCCCAAACGTGTTTGCTCTTGGCGTATCGCTTGACGAGTTTTGTCCCCGATCAAACCATCCGCTGCGCCAATGTCATACCCCTTGTTGAGCAAATACTGTTGAATCTCGCGGCGCTCAGCACGTGAAGTCCCCGCATCTTCGGTAGGCCATGCGGTGACCAATGGCCCCTTGCCTTGTAGACGATCAGATAAATGCGCGATTGCTAAGGCATAACTCTCAGCCGCGTTATAACCATAGATGGCATCAAAGTTCTTAAACACCAAGAATACCGGCCCTTTCGCACCACTCGGTGCCATTAGCCCTGCTGGGCTAGACGCGGAAAGATTGCCTTGTAACAAAGCTGAACCATCTGCACGCACCAAACCTTGATTGATCCAATGGCTGAGGGATTTTTTGTTACGACGGCTTTCACCTGCAATCGACATCCCTGCTGGAATCTTGACTTCAAAACCCCAAGGCATACCCGTTTGCCAACCGCCACGCTTTAGGAAGTTCGCGGTTGAAGCCAGCGCATCGGTGGTACTCGACACCAAATCACGGCGACCATCCCCATCAAAATCAACGGCCAACTGTTCATAGGTGGATGGCATAAATTGAGTATGGCCAAAAGCGCCGGCCCATGAACCGACCAATTGCTCTTCTCTTAAATCGCCACGTTGTAATATACGCATGGTGGCAAAGAACTCACCCTTAAAATAACTTTGGCGACGACCTTCGCAACTCAGTGTCCCAAGCGCCTGTAATAGCGGGTATTTACCAGAGATCTCACCAAAGTTACTTTCCACACCCCAAACTGCCACCACAGTCTCTGCAGGCACGCCATAGGCATTTGCGACACGTTGCAGTACATCACGGTGCAATTGCAGCTTCTCACGGCCCTTCTCGACCCGCTCCTCATCCACTAGACCTGAAAGATAGTCCCAAATCGGTGTAGAGAACTCAGGTTGATAATTCAACTTATCAATCACAGAATAATCTGGAGTTAAATTGGCAGTATAGCGATCAAAAGTAGCACCACTGACACCAGATGCAACGGCCTGTCCACGCAAATTGGCAATACAACTCGGAAATGATTTGGTTGGTGTAAAAGTTGAACTCTTGGCAACGCTGACCGTTGCAGCTGGAGTCGAGGTGGTCGTCGTGTTGCCATTAATGACCAGTTCGGCATGAGTCTGGGTCATCGCTACAGAAAATGCGGCCAGCGCAAAAGTTAAACGTCGCATAAAATCCTAAACTTATTTTATAAATATAAACGATCAAATTACCATAATGTGTTGTGGAAAAAATGGAATTTAGACATCTTTCAACAATTTTAAAAAATCGATATAATCTGGCCTTTTTTAAAATCGACCTTTCGGGATCGCATCCAGCTGCTCGGGCATCGTGTTTTGAATTTAAACCGCGGGATTTAAATTCAAACTTTATGTTTAAATTTAAAAGCCAACTTTAAATTCAAATCTGCAGCAGCGAACTTACCCACAACTGCATATTCACGACGGTTTTAAATTCAAATCCTGCTTTTGAATTTAAATTAAGCGCAGCAAAAGTTTTGAATTCAAAACTTGATGGTGTTCCCTGATATGACAATTTGCCGTTTTACGCAAATACCCGCCCAAATCAGCACAGAAAACCAATATTAAGATTCTGATTTAAATCAATTTTATTTAATTTGATTTAAATTTTTTATTTTTATCCACAGCCCGAGTATTTTTGATTGGATTAACTCAGCTTGAGCATTTTTTAAATTCAAACTGTGCTTCACAGCCATTTACATGGTTTTGAATTCAAAAAATTGGCTGCTTTTATTTTCACTTTGTTCTGAGTTGAACGTATTTCTTATCCACAACCGCCATGCAGATTTATCGCCATCGTATTTTGAATTTAAAAGTAGATGCGCCATTTCCACTGTGGATAAGCAAATTTTTACTGATGCCGATGTTTTGAATTCAAACTTTTACCGTCTTGGCACTCGCTTTTCTTTTACTTTGGACTGGAAGTACCGCTTCCCAGATCGCTTGTCCTTGCCAACGCTGTTGAATAAATTCAATCAAACTTTGCACTTTGGGTGCAATATGCCGTTTAGATGGATAGACCGCACAAATCGGCAGTCTGGGTGCTGCAATCTCGTTCAATATTGGCACCAAACGCCCTTGAGCAATGTCATTGGCAATCAGAAAAGTTCCCACTTGAATAATGCCAAAATCTGCAAGCGCCGCATCCCGCAATGATTCCACGTCATATAAACGAATCCGACCTTGGGCAGCATAGTCAATCTTGCTGCCCTTAACCTGAAAACGCCACGGCATCGGACGACCTTGGTGCAAATAGATCAACTGCTGATGTTGCTGCAGATCCTCAAGCCGTTGCGGAGTGCCATGTTTGGCCAAATATGCAGGCGTAGCGCAGGTAATCAAACGATGACTGGCCAAACTCTGCTGCACCAGACTGCTGTCAGGGTGATGGCCAAAGCGAATAGCCAAGTCGATCCCATCGGAGATCAGGTCTTGATAATCATCTGAAAAGATCACTTCAGTTTCGATATCGGGATAAGTATTCAAAAAATCTAACAGCAGCGGCATCATATGCTTGCGACCGAAAGCCACGGGAACCGTCAGACGCAACCGTCCTTTGGGCGTGCGAGTGCGTTTCATAATGAGGTTTTCAGCCTCTTCGACTTCCTGCAAAATCCGCCGACCATAGTCATAAAAGAGCTGACCTTCATCACTCAAACTCAATGTCCGTGTGGTGCGATGGATCAAGCGACTGCTTAAGCGTGATTCCAAACGCTGAATGCTCTTACCCACGGCTGAACGTGACAAATTGAGTAACTCAGCGGCTTTGGTAAAGCTACCGCTCTCTGCAACGCGCACAAAAACCAGAATATCAGCCAGATTAGTGATGTGTGCTGTAGACGGATTGACCACTTTTATTCCCCAATGATGCAATGCAAATTGAGTTTATCAAGTCGCACTATTTAAGTATATTGCACTGTAACTTAATAATTGAAGAGAAAAATGAGCTTAGAAACACATGCTGAGCAGCAACCCACAGCCAATTTTAAGGCGTGGTTGGCGGTGGTTGCCGTGGCCTTGGCGATCTTCGCCGTGGTCAGTGCGGAAATGCTTCCCATCGGCTTATTGACCCCGATTGCAGAAAGTATGCAGCAACAGGTTGGCCATACCAGTCTGATTATCTCCACACCATCCTTGGTGGCAGCGATCACTGCACCTTGTGTGGTCTTGGTATTTAACCGCATTAATCGACGTCAATTATTATTGACTTTTATGTTGTTATTGTTCGGTTCCACTTTGGTTTCTGCGATGGCCAATGAATTCCATTGGTTATTACTGGCGCGGGTTTTGTTTGGTATCTCGATGGGCGGAATCTGGTCTTTGGCGGGTGGGCTTGCCGTACGCTTAATGCCACCGGAACGGGTCGGTCTTGCCACCTCGATTATTTTCAGTGGCGTTGCCGCCGCATCTGTATTGGGTGTGCCAATCGGGGTGTTTCTCGGTGATTTATTTGGTTGGCGGATGGCGTTTATCTGCGTTGCCGCTTTGGTCGCTGTGGTATTTCTGATGCTGTATTGGTCTTTGCCTTCGCTGGCGGTTAAACATGCCAATACCTGGAGCAGTGGTCTAGAGGTATTGAAAAAACCCAATATCATCGTCGGCTTAGGCTTGACCTTATTTATCGTCACTGGTCATTTCACCGCCTATACTTTTATCCGGCCCTTACTACAGGAAGTGGCGCATTTTTCAGATCAATCCATTGGTGCCTTACTGCTGATCTTTGGGATCTTTGGCATCTTGGGTAACTTCCTACTGGGTTACAGCATTCAAAAGTACCTCTGGCAAAGCTTGTTTGGCATTGCTGTGTTCTTAACGCTACCGATGGCTTTATTTGTATTCATCGGCGGTTCTCAGATCATGAGTATCACTTTGCTTTTGCTCTGGGGCTTGGCTTATGGTGGGGTATCCGTGTCTTTAATGACTTGGATGATCCGTTCTGCACCACAGCAGATTGAGTTGGCTTCAGCATTTAATATCGCTGTCTTTAACCTATCCATTGGACTGGGGGCTTTTGCAGGTGGCGTGATTTACGATGGCCCTGGACTGTTGACCAATATGATCGTTGCCAGTGTATTGACTGCTATGGCCATACTCTTGGTGTACTTTAACCGCAAGAAACAAGCACAGATCTAAGCTCTGCACGGTCCATATCTAAAAACAAAAAGCCAATAAAACCCACATTCAGCCCTGAAATTCTGCAGAAATAACGGCTCAATGTGGGTTCTGATCTAGCAACTGGAATTTAGGAACGAGTATCTTGATTATTCGTCTCGATTATTCTTCGCCTTAATCATTCTTCGTCTCGATCACTATTCGCCCCAATCATGATTAGTCCCGATAATCGTTTTCTCCCAATTTCCAATAACCCTTGCTGCTGATCTTGTTCGCAGCCAAGTTTTTGCTGTCCATCCAAAAGGCACGCCAGCTTTTTACCCAACGTGCTTCACCGGCGATCCACACCTGACCATTGCCATGTAAGGCTTGGATATCTTTGATGATGTAGTTTCGATTGGCATTCATCTCCGGTCGTATCGCCAAGGTCCGCCAACGCGCTTTGAATTTGGCCGGCGTGTGAATCTCTTGTTTATCGGTCAGCGCATCCACCACAAAGAAGCCACAAACGTTGATATGTGCGGGGAGGGATTCAATAATCCGGATCGCAGCGGGGAGGGCGGTGAGATCGGCTGCAATCCACAACCATTCAGTGCTTGGATCTAGCTCAAAGCCACCACTTCTAGGTCCTGCAATATTGACGCAATCCCCGGGGACACAATGTCTGGCCCAACCTGAAACAGTGTCGGTTTTGGCATCCTCACCATGCATCACAAAATCAATGCTCATGGTGGATTTTTCATCATCAATCTCACGTAGGGTATAGGCGCGTCCTTTCACCCCAGGTGGAAAGACTTTGACCCAGGCCGCGGCGGCTTGCACAGCGGAATTGGCCAACCAAGCACTCAACTCAGGTCCACCTAAGACGATACGTCGCATATGGGTGGTAATCATTTGTGCTGACAATACGATGCAGCTGATCTGTTGTTTCTGTTTATCAATAATCATGTAGTGTTCCTCATCGCATTTCGCAATGTTTGTCTCAATGTTTGTCTCGATGTTTGACTTGATGTCTGTCTTCATCTGTTATTGGCCAGATTTGGGTTTAGGCTGATGATTGGATTTGGCAAACCAAATCACCGCAATGGACAGGGCAAAGAAAAAGCTCGACCACAGGAAGAAGTCATTCAATGCCAACATATCCGCCTGTACCACCGTTTCACGCCAAATCACCGCCCACGCTTGCTGATCAGTTAAGCCTGCTGCGACCATTTGATCTACATTTTCAGCAACGGCAGGGCGATCTGTACCCAGTGAATCCACCATGACATTTTGGTAATAACGCGAACGTTGATCCCAATAGGTCTGTGCCAGTGACGCAATCAAACCACCTGACATCATGCGTATAGAGGTTTGTAGACCTGAGGCGGCCGCAATACGTTCAACGGGAATACCATTTAAGGACAAGGACACCAAAGGGGTAAGGAACAAGCCAATCCCAACGCCTTGTGCCAAACAGCTCAGGGCAATTAAATTGACATCGACCTCTGTGGTCATCGACGTGCGCCACCATGCCACCAACGACCATGCGATAAAGGCCAAACTGGCGAAGATCCGCGCATCGTTGCGTTGTACCCATTTTCCAAGTAGCGGTGCCAGCAAGATCCCAAAGATCCCCATCGGTGCAGTGGCCAATCCCGCCCAGGTTGCGGTGTAACTCATATCGACTTGTAGCCACAACGGAATCAACACCAAAGCTGCAAAGTACAAACCAAAACCGACCGCCACGGCGATGGTGCCAATGGTAAAGTTGCGATATTTAAATAAGCTCAGATCCACGATCGGATGCTTATCACCCATCTCCCAAATCACGAACAAGATAAAGCTGATCACACAAATGATTGAGGTGGTGATGATAAAGGGCGAAGAGAACCAATCCAGTATCCGACCACGATCCAAGGTCAATTGCAGCGTCCCGATGGCCAAGGCCAATAAGATCAAACCACGGGTATCAATTGGAAGTTTTGTAGTGCCCGTATCACGACCTTTGAGCATGATGCCGGTCACGACCACCACCAGTAAACCAATCGGCAAGTTGACATAAAAGATCCACGGCCAACTGTAGGCATCGGTTAACCAACCGCCCAATACTGGGCCCGCCACTGGGCCTGCCATATTGGTCATGGCCCACATCGACAAGGCCAAGGTGCGTTTATTCGGTGGGAAGATCGCCACCAACAACGCCTGACTCAGGGGCACAATGGGGCCAGACACCACCCCCTGTAAGATTCGAAATGCCAGCAAACTTTCAAAACTTTGCGCCATTCCACAGAGGATTGAAGCAAAGGTAAAGGCGGTGACCGACATGATAAATAGCCGCACTTGACCAAAACGTCGTGATAACCACCCCGTCAAGGGAATACAAATCGAGTTGGCAATCGCAAAGAAGGTAATGGTCCATTCACCAATTTCAGGGCTGACCCCGAGATCACCCGCAATACTTGGTACAGATACGTTGGCAATGGTGATATCGGTCACCGCCATAAAGGACGCCAGACCAATCGCAATGGCCGCCACCACCAGGGCGATGCCAGACAAAGGCTCAATCGGGCGAGTCGCTTGGGTCATAGTGCTATCCTCGCTCGATGGTCTGTCCATCCGTCTGGGTCACAACGACAGCGCTCACAGGCGTAGTCGGTTTTTGATCTTGAGATACAGCAGTCGATGCGGTGGCTTGATCTGGTTGAATCGGTGCGGATTGGGTTGGCGCTGTTTTGGCAATCGGTGCTGGGGCACAACGTGCGGTACTGATTTTGACTTCAGCAGAGAGGCCGATCCGCAGCGGATATTGCGCCAACTGTTTGGCATCAAGCTTGATCCGAACAGGCACACGTTGCACCACCTTAATCCAGTTCCCTGTGGCATTTTGTGCAGGCAATACTGAAAATGCTGAACCACTGCCCACCATAATGTCTTGCACTTGACCGTTGTATTTGACTTTACGCCCATAGCTATCGACTGTAATTTCAGCGGCTTGGCCCGGACAGATTCCATTGAGTTGGGTTTCTTTAAAGTTGGCATCAATCCACATTTGATCGAGTGGAATGATCGACATCAGTTTTTGTCCCACTTGGACATGCTCACCCAACTGCACAGTGCGCTGTGCCACCATGCCAGATACTGGCGCCATGATGCTGCTGCGTTTTAAATTGAGTAGGGCTTTTTCGACCCGCTCTTTGGCCAACAAGACTTCTGGGTGATTTTCAATATCAGCGCCTTGGATATGCGCCATCACTTCACGCTGTGCAGCGACCGCGGTATCAACTTTGGCCTCGGCGATTTTGACTGCATCCGCGGCATGGCGCAGTTCTTCTTTGGTGATTAGGTCTTGGTCTGCCAAACCTTTTCTGGCATTCAGATCCGCAATGGCAGTACTTAACTGCACCCGTTCAGCATTGATTTTACTTTCAGCTTGTTTTTGTTGCGTGAATAAGGCTTCAATATTGCGTCGGGTACGCATCAATTCTGCACGTGCTGCAGCCAATTCGATCTGTACATCACTTTGATCGATATCGACCAACAATGCGCCCGCTTCTACACGGTCAGTGTTGTCCACCTTGATCAAGGAAATGGCACCCGAAATCTGTGGGCTAATATCAACCACATGGCCATTCACATAGGCATTATCGGTGACTTGCACATTTTGATCTGAAAAAAAGTAATAGCCCCCAATGCCAGCACCCACCACCATCATCATCGAGGTGGCAATCATTAAACGATTTTTGCGAGCAGTTTGTGGCGTACCCACATCGGCTTTTTCGATATCAGTCATGTTGTTTTACCTTAATACGGTTGTTTGAAAAGGCCCATTGCCCCCCAAGGGAACGGGTCAATGCGATCTGCGCCAGCGCTACCGACTGATCGGCTTGAATCAATGCCGCAGCACGATCCATTTGATTGAGCTCTGCGGTCAGACCCGCTTGTTGCGTGGCCAATCCTTTGTGTATCAGTTGAGTTTTAATGCGATGAAGTTGTTGGCTGTGCTGCAGTGAACTGCGTACAATTTGTCGTTGTTGGGTGGCGGTTTGCACTTGGTCTAGATCATCAACCACGTTTTGGATGGCATTGATCAGGCTTTGGTTATATTGCGCCACGGCCAAATCATAGTCGGCGATTTCACCTCTCAGGCGAGCACGGAGACGATTTTGCTCAAACAGCGGCAAATTCAGCGCAGGACCAATCACCATGCTGCGACTGCCTGCTTTCAACAAATGATCCAGTCCCAAACTTTGCAAGCCCACCATGGCGGTCAAATCCACATCGGGATAAAAACTGGTCCGTGCAGCATCGGTCGCACGTTCATGCGCCAACACCATTTGGCGGCCTGCCGCGACGTCTGGACGTCGACCAACCCAAGCCAAGGGCAGTGTGCTCACGTTGGCAATATCGGCCTGTAACTTAAGTTGTGGCGGGGTTAAATGCGCTGAAAATGCAGGGGTTTGACCCAACAATGCCGCGATGGCATGTTTTTGCCGCTGGATCTGATGCAGGGTCAGGGGCAACTGTGCATCCAATGCAGTCAAGTTCAATTGCACTTGAATCACGCGACTGTGCTCAGTTAAACCAGCACGACGTTTCTGTTGCTCAATCTCGATCAAGCGCTGCAAGATGTTGCGTTGTTGCCGTTGGTTTTGCAGTTGCTGCTCTGCGGCATGCCATTGCACATAGCTACTGGCGATGGCACTTTCTAAAATGATGCGTGCATCGTCCATTTGCAGACCTGCTGCATGGGTATTAAAGCGTGCCGAATCTTCTAGCGCCTTCCATTTTCCCCAAAGATCGAGGTGCCAGCGCATCGAGCCCAGTATGCTGCCCGAACTTCCGGTTTTACCGGCATAGGTATCGGGATAGGTATAGTGATCTGGATAACGGTCTGCAGTCATGCTGCCCGTGGCCGTGACATCTATTTGACGATCTGCGCGGGATAAATCCGTCATCGACATGGCACGATCTAAGCGGGCTTGGGCAATCTGGATACTCGGCGCATTTTCACCGAGCATGGCCATCAATTGATTCAGTTGTGGATCATTAAAGCTCTGCCACCATTCAAGTTTGCTTGCATGGTCTGCAGCGGTGCCCATTTTTAATGCTTGACCTGCCTGCAATTGCGCCAGATCAAGTGTTTTTGAATACGATTTCAGTTGGCCATCACTGGCACACCCCGATAGACCACTCAACATCAGCACCAACAATAGGGTTGGCGTAAAGCGAGCAAGTTCAGTACAGCGAGGTTTAAATTTGGCGTCTAAATGACGGAGATAATTCATGAACATGGTTCCAATAAGAACTTGTTTTCATTATCTGGAAATTATAATCTTGCATATATAGACAAAGTGGTAATGAATACTTGCACAATATGCAATCCATGGACTTAAACTTACTGGTCGCCTTAGATGCCTTACTTGCCGAGGGCAGTGTGACGGGGGCGGCGGAACGCCTGCAACTCAGCGTACCTGCGATGAGTCGCACCTTGGATCGCATCCGTAAAATGGTTGGTGATCCGCTTTTTGTGCGTGCAGGACGTGGCTTGGTGCCGACCCCACGGGCGGAGCAACTGCGTGAGCCTGTGCGATTGTTGGTGGCTCAAGCACGCCAACTCTTGGCCAAAGAACAAGACTTCAATGTTGCCCATATGCGCCGTGTATTCACCATCCGTGCCGATGATGGCATGGTGGCCTTGCTTGGCCCGTTGATTATTCAAAAAATCACCCAACTCGCCCCACGCTCAACCATTCGATTTATTGCTCAAGGCAAGCAAGATGTGATTGCACTCAGAGAGGGTTGGGTCGATCTGGATATCGGGGTGATCGAAGACCTCGGCCCAGAAATTGTGCGGCAAAGTTTGCTTCGAGATCAATTTATTGCGGTATTTCGCCAACAACATCCGCTGGGGGATGATCCAGCCTTGAGTGCTGTAGCATTTGCCCAAGCGCAACATGTCACCGTGTCACGGCGCGGCGTACTGAATGGTCCGATCGATGTGGAATTGGGGAAAATGGGGCTTTCTCGGCATATTAGTGCAGTGACCCATTCCTTTGCCGAAGCCTTGTTTATCGCACGCAGTACCGACCTGATTGCTTCAGTTCCCAATTTACTGACCTCGACCATGCGTGAAGGGATGCAGTACCGAATGCTGCCTTTTGAAACCCCATTTAGTACCATCTCCCAAGCGTGGCACCCACGCTACAACGGAGATACTGAACATCAATGGTTAAGACAGATTGTTTTTGAAATCTGTCAGAATCAATTACAAGCTCATCCCGCTTAAGCTATGCTTTCAACATTCCGCCTTCACCTTTGACCCAAGGACCTGCCCATGCATCTAGATTCTGTTTCTCCTTCATCTGATCCGATTGTTGTTATTGGTGCAGGTATCGCAGGATTGAGTTGTGCCAAACGATTACAGGCCGCAGGTCATCAGGTTCTGCTACTCGAAGCACAGCAGCGTATTGGAGGGCGGATTCATTCTGATCAACGTGCTGAGCATTGCTTTGATCTGGGAGCCTCGTGGATTCATGGCATAGAGGGCAATCCGATCTGGGCGCTGACCCAACACCATCACATCTCAACTGTCGTTTACAATCTTGAGCGCAGCACTTTTTACCATGCCAACGGACAAGTCTTTTCCGAAGCTGAGCAACAATTGTTTGAAGACTACATTGAAAAAATACAGCAACGCCTGCCGACCACCCATGCTGATTCTGCTTTTGAAGCCGTGCAACAGATCTTACAGACCTTAACCTATCCCACTGAAGAGCAGCTCGCTGAAAACGCTTCCACCGAAGAATCGCCTGCCAAAGAATCTGCTACTGAAATCTGGACTGAAGCTCAACTCAAACCGATGTTGATGGCCTTTTTCCAACGTCTGGCACAAGACCCCTTTGCCACCACACTGCAACAACTCTCGGCAGACTATGCCCAATATGAAGGTTATTTTGCAGGGGATGAGGTGATCTTTCCTCAAGGCTATGATCAGATCATTCAGGTCGTGGCAGAAGGCTTAGACATCATCAAAGGGGTGGAGATTGAACAGATCCATTTAGCGCTCGATCATATTCAACTGATCGACCAAAACCAAAAAAGCTATCGTGCTGCACAGGTAGTGGTCAGTGTGCCGCTTGGGGTGTTAAAACAAAATCGGATCCGCTTTGAACCGACATTGCCAGCCGCGCATACCGATGCGATTGCCAATATTGGCTTTGGTAGTTTTAATAAGGTGTTTCTCGAATTTGAACAGCCCTTGGCATTTCGACAAAACGCCGTGGCAGGCAGTGAATGTGATTTTTATCTGTACCAAGGCCAGTGGTATAACCTGCTGGATGTGTCGAATATTTATCAAAAGCCAGTATATCTGATGCTGTTCGGTGGCGAGCAATCGACGTTTGTTGATCAAGCCAGTGATGCCGAAGTCTGGGAATGGATTCATGCCAGTTTAGTTGCCAATTTTGCATCAATTCCCGATCAACCCACGCAGATCTGCATTACCCGTTGGGGCAAAGATGCCTATAGCTTTGGATCATTTAGCTTTCCATTGCCGCAGCACAATGAACATCGAGTGACAACGCTCAACCAACCCATCGATAATCGGCTGTATTTTGCTGGCGAGCATTGCAGTCGACTATATGCTGGGACGGTACATGGGGCATTCCTCTCCGGACTGGATACGGCCATGCACATCATACAAGCTTAGTCTTGAAAGGTGGCTTTAACGATCTGAGTGGTCTGGGTCTTGGCAATAGGGTCAAGGTCATGTTGACTTAAAAAACACTGCGGTATAAAAAAAGCTGAACCTCAAATTGAGGTTCAGCTTTTGGGTTCATCAATCATCAGCAGAGCGTCCTGAGTATCAGGATCGTGGTCAGCTGATCAATTGCATATCACCGATGCGGGCAGCAGCACTTACTTTTGTTTTTTCAGCGCTTTTTTCAATTGCTTGATCTTGCCTTCATGTTTTGAAATTTTTGCAAGACGTGCTTTGATCTTCTGTTTCAACGATTTAACTTGTTTAGACATAATGTCACTCCTTGGTTTCGGTATTCGCCTCTTTATGAGCTTTCACAAAGCTGCGAATAAATTTTCTTAATTCACGTGCTGCGCTGGTATCCAGTTCATCGCATAAGCTGATGAATTCGTCGCGTTCAGCACTGTTAATGCGAATTAATAATTGGCCATCTTTTTTGCTGAGCTTGGTTTTCTTGGGTAAATCCGTCATGACTTGGTTTTCCCCAATATTGTCAGCAATGTTAAAATGTATATACATTATATATACCTTTTTGGGGAATTGCAAATTTAACGGCTTAGGCTTTGCGAAACCACGAACTGTTCAAGGCCACATAGGCACCGAGCCCAATGACCAATCCCCAAAATGCACCACCGATTCCCAACAATTGAATATTGGCCGTGGCGGCCAGAAAAGTAATCAATGCCGCTTCTCTAGAAGCAGCATCTGCCATCGCATTGGCCAGACTGCCGCCAATGGTGCCAAGCAAAGCCAAACCTGCCAAGGTCATGATGAAGGTTTCAGGCAGTGCCATAAAGATCGCAGCAAAGGTCACGCCAAATAATCCCACCAAGATATAAAACAGTCCTGCAACGATGCCTGCAATCCAGCGTTTGGCAGGATCTTCATGGGCATCTTTACCGGTACAAATCGCAGCGGTAATCGCAGCAATATTAAAAGCATGCGAACCAAAAGGGGCCATCAACATAGATCCTAAGCCTGTGATGATTAAAATCGGATTGGCGCTGGTTTTAAAACCATCATTCCGTAGCACCAACATGCCCGGCATATATTGGCCAGTGAGCGTAATCAGAAATAGCGGCAAGGCCACACTTAACAGAGCATTCAAGGAAAATTGCGGCATGGTCAAAACCGGGAGCGCAAACTGGAGTTGTAATCCAGAAAGGTTGAGCCGCTGTTGCAAGATCAGCACCATCAATCCCACCAGTAAAATCCCGACCACGGCATAACGCGCGCTAAAGCGTTTTAACAATACATAGAGCATGATCAGCAAACCGGCCAACATCGGATCGACCGTTAAACTGCTAAATGCACCGATGCCGAATTGCAGCAAAATGCCCGCCAATAAACCTGCTGCGATCCCTGCGGGTATTAAGCGCACCAATTTTTCAAAATATCCAGACCATCCCAAGATGACAAAGGCCAGCGCCGACAGGATATAAGCACCAATTGCTTCAGCATAGGGCACCGCCACCAATGCCGTCACCAAGAATGCCGCCGCAGGCGTAGACCATGCAGTAATAATCGGCTCACGTGCCCACCAACTTAGGATGATGCCCGTGATACCGACCCCAATCGAGATTGACCACACCCACGATGCAGTAAGTTCAGCAGTTAAACCGGCCATTTTGGCGGCTTGGAACACCAAGATAAAGGTCCCGCCATAATTGACGATGACCGAGATCAGCCCGGCCACCGTGGGGTGGATCAAATCTTTGCAATGCACACGGGTCGAGAATGCCATGGTCTCTATTTACTCCATACTGATCGGGATATAGATCGCGAAAATCAGTATTGTAAAGTTGCATTGGCTTGGATTATCCTGCCAATTCAATAAAGATGAGCAGACCATTTGTTCAAAAATTCTCAGCTAGAAACCGTCAAACTGTGGCTGATCAATCCCAAATATGCCGCATTGCCCCGCTATGCCCGTATTCAACGTGCCATCCGCCAGTTGATTCTAGATGGTGTATTAGAGGTGGGCATGTCATTGCCTGCATCACGTGGATTGGCAACCTCGTTACAGGTCTCGCGCGATACTGTGGAAATGGCCTATAGCCAACTGCATGCCGAAGGCTTTATCGAGCGCCATGTCGGTCAGGGCAGCGTGGTCTCAAAACGTGTGCAACGACTGCCCAAACGCAGTCGCTATGCACAGCAACCACAGCCACTCAGTCTCAGCCAACGTGGACAAGCGGTATTGAGCCAGGGTGGGGTGCGCGATTTTACTCAGCCCAAGGCCTTTGCACCTGGCGTCCCTGAGACGCGATTATTTCCCTTAGCCTTGTGGGAAAAACTACAACGACAAGTACTCAAAGATGAGGCGCAGCGCAATCTGCGGCATAGTGATCCGCAAGGTGTGGCATCCCTGCGCCAAGCCATTGCCAACTATGTCAATCTAGAACGTGGCGCCCATGCCACCCCCGAACGGGTCTTGGTATTGACCAGTTCACAGCAGGCGATGAGCTTGTGCGCACAGATGTTGCTTGATGTCGGAGAGCATATTTTTATCGAAGATCCGATTTATCATGGCGCACGTAAAGCCTTTGATGCCGCAGGCTTACACTGCATCCCCATTGCCTTGGATCAAGATGGTCTACAGGTCGAACAATTAACTCGACACAACCCGACTGCCAAAGCAGTATTTTTAACCCCATCGCATCAATATCCCACTGGCGTGACTTTGTCTTTGGATCGGCGCCTCGACATCATTGAATGGGCGCAAAAAAATCAAAGCTGGATCATCGAAGATGATTATGACAGTGAGTTCCACTATGCCGGTAAGCCCACCGCCTGTGTGCAAGGCTTGGACCCGCATCAACGAACCATTTACATCGGTACCTTTACCAAGTCATTGTTTCCGGGAGTACGCATCGCTTATATGCTGCTACCTGAACAACTGGTCACAGCGATGACGGTGGCACGCACGCTTTTGGATGGACATAGCGCCGCCATGCCACAATTTACCCTCGCTCGGTTTATGCAGGCGGGTCACTATGGCGCCTATGTGCGTAATATGCGTTTGGTGTATGGCGAACGTATGCAGTGCTTAGTTGAGCTGATACAACAACATTTGGCTGCAGATCTTGAAGCCATCGTGCCATCTGGTGGATTGCAAATGCCATGTCGGCTCAAGTCCAATATTTCTGAACAACGCTTGGTTGAACATGCCCAACAAGCAGGTATTGATCTGGTGGGGTTGTCGAGCCTATATGCACATGCAGCGGCTTACCCCGGGGTGTTAATGGGTTTCGCCGCATATACAGCTGAAGAATTAAAATGTGCAGTGTTGAAACTTGCAGAGCTGATCCATGCGCTCCGATCATCATCCAACGCAACTGAGTTGTTATAAACATAGCGATGAACACAAAAAAGCTGAGTTGCCATAAGCACAAAAAAGCTGAGTTGCCATAAGCACAAAAAAGCTGAACCCTGATCAGAGGTTCAGCTTTTTTTACGTTGTCTCCAAGCATGGCGTCATCGGTCAGGCTTGGGGACAAGGCTTCGGATTTTAAATCCGAATTAACCTTGTTTTTTCAACGCTTTTTCTAATTTTTTGATTTTTGCTTCGTGTTTAGCAATCTTGTTCAGACGTACATCAATTTTCTTTTTCAATGATTTAGTTTGTTTAGACATGGTGTCTCTCCTTAGTATTGAGCTGTGTCTGCGTCAACAGGACTTCAGCACAGTATATTCAACTTTCTGAGTTAATCACTGACGAATATAACGCACATGATAATGCATGATGCATATCCATTTTTTAGTGTAATTAAGCTCAGCAAGCCGCGTACATTTCACAGATTGATTCTGTTTTTAAACGGTAAATCAAAACATGTTGCTTTACCCAAAATCATCATTTGGTAAAATGTATATACATCATATATACAATACTTGGTAAATGCAACACACTATATTTAAATGATATTTTTTAAATAATAAAAGTTTCATTCACGCAATCGCTTTAACTCACCCTAAAACCGGCCAATCTATCGCTTATCGCTCAGGTATAACAATGCTTAATCAGGGCTTGCTGCAAAGCCTGATAAGCCCTCTGTACATGCAGATCAAGCCCAGTGAAAATCTAAAATAAATGATGATCTAGAATGATGCGTTAAGAGGTATTTAATGACTGTTGATTTGACTCAGATATTTCCGTGCATGCTTGAGAATACCTTCCGTGATTTGTTGCATAGGCTGAGATTGCTTTTCCCAATAATGCCAAAATAATGCAACCTCTTTACGGGTATCCGGAATGAGCTCAATTAAACTGCCATTTTCAAGTTGATTCGCCACCATCAGCAATGGCGCATAGCCATAACCAATCCCCAACTCAATGGCCTGAACAAAATCATGAGAAGAGGGAATAAAATGCGTTGGATATGAGTTTGGTGGCAATCCATAAAGATTTAACAGCATGTCACTTTGCATGTGGTCTTTATCATTAAAGACAATGACTGGAGTATTACACAACAACTCACGGCGAATAGTCTGTCCAAACCATTTCTTTTTAAAGCTTGGCGTTGCAACCAATACATAGCTCATCGAGCCTAAATACACTGCATGACAACCTTTCATTGATACAGATTCAATCGATAAACTTGCATTCACCGCACCTGATTCTAATAAATCATAGGTCTGAACTTGATAATCAAACTTCAACTCTAAAGCAATTTTTTCTTTGCTTAATGCTTCTTTCAATGCGGGTAATAACCATGTTGCCAATGAATCAGCATTTGCTGCAATACTGATTTTAAAAAAACGATTGGATGATTTACGACCTAAGCTTTGCAATAAGCTATTTTCGAGTAATTTAGTATGTTGTAAG
This sequence comes from Acinetobacter calcoaceticus, assembly GCF_004345325.1. Taxonomy (GTDB): domain Bacteria; phylum Pseudomonadota; class Gammaproteobacteria; order Pseudomonadales; family Moraxellaceae; genus Acinetobacter; species Acinetobacter calcoaceticus_D. The sequence goes on along the minus strand of NZ_SLVJ01000004.1, from coordinate 60,171 downwards.
AAATGTAAAACCTCTTGTCCTTCCTTGGTTAAAATACACGGTCTACCGCGAATTAATAACAATTGACCTAAGGCTTTTTCAAGCGCCTGTATCCTTAATGTGACTGCAGACGAAGTAATAAACAATTGTTTACTCGCCAATTCAAAACTGCCAGTTTCTGCAACAGCATAAAAAGCTTCACATTGTTTATGATCCAGCATAAATTTCATCCAGAAACATTAATAAAATTTACCCATGATAATAAATACTTAATTTTAATGAAATAAAAATCAAAAGGGAATACATTTTCAAAGCTTAGAAATGAATACATTAATTTGTATTGAAAAGAGCTTCTAAAGGATTTTAATTGCTCAACATGATCCGCCAATACGATCATTCAAAACAAGCTAAGTCAGAAATTAATCAGTCAGTGTAAATATACCCAGACTGAAAATGATGTTCAAAGGATAAGGGCACAAGGAGTCAAAGTGATTTACCCAATATCTTGCAACTGGATCTTGCAGTAAAAACTAGCCACAGGGTAGCAAGCAACAAAATATTAATTGTTCAGGGATTCTAGGAACAATTCAAAATCTATGAGCAACTCATTGCTTATCACCAAATTTATGACCGTTAAATTTGAATCTGTATGCGTTGAATTTTATTATTCACGCGATATACAGATAATTTCATCATATTTATGGTTTGAAGGAAAGATTATATGGAAGTAGAGAAGTCAACAAATACCGATAACGATGCAGCAAAAGATCAGTCATCAGGATTACATAAGGGATTAGGTAATCGGCATATTCAACTTATTGCAATTGGTGGTGCTATTGGTTCCGGCCTGTTTATGGGCTCAGGAAAAACCATTAGTTTATCTGGCTCATCGATTATTATCACCTATATGGTTGTTGGCTTCTTCATGTTTTTGATGATGCGAGCCATTGGTGAACTCTTGTTGTCGAATAGTTCATATAACTCCTTTGTCGATTTTACCAGTGAATATTTAGGCAATTGGGCTGGATTTTTCATGGGCTGGAGTTATTGGCTCTGCTGGGTGATCAGTTGTATTGGCGATGTCGTTGTTATTGGCGGATATATTCAGTTTTGGTTTCCTGATCTAAGTTTATGGATTCCAGCTGTATGTAGTTTGCTCTTTCTGGTCAGTTTGAATGTCTTTTCAGTGAAAAACTTCGGTGAAATTGAATTTTGGTTTGCATTGATCAAAGTCTTGGCGATCCTGGTCCTGATTATTGTCGGTTTTAGCATGATATTCACGGGTTTCACATCTCCAAATGGTGTACAGGCCTCTTTAACACATCTTGTCGAGCGTGGTTCTATATTCCCAAATGGTTTATTTGGATTTATCGCAGGTTTCCAAATTGCGATCTTTTCATTTATGGGTGTAGAGCTGCTGGGTATTACTGCGGGTGAAACCAAGAATCCTGAGAAGAATCTACCCAAGGCGATTAACTCGATTCCACTACGCATTATGCTGTTTTACGTACTTTCTCTGATTTGTATTATTGCGATTACATCTTGGAAATATGTTTCTCCAGATAAGAGCCCATTTGTTGAAGTATTTGCATTGGCAGGGATTCATATTGCTGCGGCGTTGATGAATTTTGTGGTGCTGACCTCAGCATTATCTGCAACCAATAGTGGTGTATTTAGTACCAGTCGTATGCTGTTTGGTCTAGCCACTCAAAAAGATGCACCGCATTTCTTTGAAAAACTCAGTACTAAAAAAATCCCACTGCTCAGTTTGCTTTTTTCCGGTATAGGCATGTTGATTGGGGTATTACTGCTGGTCATTATTCCAAGTGTGATGCAGCTCTACACATTGCTTTCTACCCTATGCGCCATCTTGATCCTGTTTGTTTGGAGCCTGATGCTGTTCTCTTATCTTGCCTATCGCAAAAAACGTCCTGATTTACACCAGAAATCTATCTACAAAATGCCTGCTGGGATCATTTTATCCTATGCCTGCCTAATGTTTTTTGGTTTTGCATTGATTGCACTGTTATTTGAAGAAGATACCCGAATTGGCATGTATATCGCGCCATTTTGGTTTTTATGGTTGATTTTTGCTTATAAATACCGCGACCACATCCATGCATATTTTAGAAAGCGATTTAATTAATTTTTAAAACTTACCAATTATCTCGAGCATTAATTACCCATCAAGGTCATCGCTTCATTGCGATGACATATAGGACATTCCATTGTTTGCTTTTTTAAATCATCAAGCGGCAAACAATACAATAGCAAAGGAACTTAATCATGTCAGATCTATCTTATACCAATGGCCATAATAGAGCTTGGGAAACTTATTTAGCACAAATTGATCGTGTTACTCCGTATCTAGGCCATTTAGCTGAATATATCGATACCTTAAAACGTCCAAAACGTAGCTTAATTGTCGATGTACCCATTGTCATGGACGATGGCAGTATTCAGCATTTTGAAGGTTACCGTGTACAACACAACTTATCTCGTGGTCCTGGTAAGGGCGGTATTCGTTATCATCCAGATGTCGAACTCAATGAAGTCATGGCACTTTCTGCGTGGATGACCATCAAAACAGCAGTGCTTAATCTGCCTTTTGGCGGGGCTAAAGGTGGTGTCCGTGTTGATCCGCGTAAACTTTCATCACGTGAGCTAGAGCGTTTAACTCGACGTTATACCAGTGAAATCAGTCATATTATTGGCCCACAAAAAGATATTCCTGCACCGGATGTCGGCACCAATCCACACATTATGGGTTGGATTATGGATACTTATTCTACTGTTCAGGGGCATACCGTTACCGGTGTCGTCACAGGTAAACCCGTCCATCTCGGTGGTTCATTAGGACGTGTTAAAGCGACAGGCCGTGGTGTATTTATTACCGGTAGTCAAGCGGCTGAAAAAATTAACCTCAAACTTGCTGGGGCAAAAGTTGCCATTCAAGGCTTTGGTAATGTCGGCAGTGAAGCAGCTTTTCTTTTTGCCGCCTCTGAATCAATAGTGGTATCGGTACAAGATCACACCGGCACGATTTATAACGCGCAAGGCATAGACTTAATGCGCTTACGTGATCACGTTAATCAACATCAAGGCGTGGGTGGTTTTGCTGGCGCGAGTGCCATTGAAGATGAAGCATTCTGGTCTGTAAATGTAGACATTATTGTTCCTGCGGCACTCGAAGGTCAGATTACCCTTGAACGTGCAGAAAAAATTAAAGCCAAGCTCATTTTAGAAGGTGCCAATGGCCCAACCTATCCTGAGGCTGAAGATAAACTCATTGAGCGCGGAATCGTGGTTGTGCCTGACGTGGTCTGTAATGCCGGCGGTGTAACGGTCAGTTATTTCGAATGGGTGCAGGATATGGCGAGCTATTTCTGGACCGAAGATGAAATCAATGAACGATTAGACAAATTGATGATCCAAGCCATCAATGATGTATGGAATACAGCGAGCCAAAATAAATGCACCTTGCGTACTGCCGCTTATATTTTAGCCTGTGAACGTATTTTAACTGCACGTAAAGAACGTGGCATTTTCCCAGGTTAATCGACGCTCATGATTCAACAGTACACGCGTTTTAATATTTATTTTTAGACTTTATAAGAGTTCGATATGTCAGTTATTACACGTCAAGATTTTGATCAATACATGGTTCCAATTTATTCACCTGCGGCTTTTATTCCAGTAAAAGGCGAGGGCGCTAAACTTTGGGATCAAAACGGTAAAGAATATATTGATTTTGCCGGCGGTATCGCGGTAAACGGCCTAGGTCATGCACATCCAATTGCTATCGAAGCTTTAAAAACTCAAGCAGAAAAACTATGGCATCTTGGCAATGGTTATACCAATGAGCCAGTACTTAAACTGGCCAAATTATTGGTCGAAAATACCTTTGCTGACAAAGTATTCTTTTGCAACTCAGGTGCAGAAGCCAATGAAGCAGCACTGAAATTAGCACGCAAAGTGGGCTTGCTCAGTGGGATTGAAGGTAAGAATGAAATTGTTGCCTTTAATAATTCATTCCACGGTCGCACCTTGTTTACTGTGACGGCTGGCGGACAACCGAAATACTCCAAAGACTTTGCACCGCTTCCAGAAGGTATTGGTCATATCGGATTTAATGACCTTGAAGCAGCCAAAGCCTGTATCAATGAAAAAACCTGTGCCGTCATCGTTGAACCGATCCAAGGTGAAGGTGGGGTCATTCCAGCACAGTTAGAATTCCTCAAAGGATTACGTGAATTATGTGACCAAACGGGTGCAGTACTGATCTTTGATGAAGTGCAAACCGGCTTGGGCCGTACTGGGCAACTGTATGCGTATATGAACAGTGGTGTCACGCCAGATATCTTAACCACAGCCAAAGCGCTAGGCGGTGGTTTCCCTATCGGTGCAATGCTGACCACGGATCATTTTGCACAGCAATTTACCGTTGGCGATCATGGCACCACCTATGGTGGTAACCCATTGGCCTCTGCCGTTGCGCATGCTGTATTTGAGTTTATCAACACTGCAGAAGTCTTAGACGGTGTACAGCAACGCTACGACTATTTTGTCAAAGCTTTGAATCAACTCAATGATAAATATGCGCTGTTTGACAGTATTCGCGGTGCAGGTTTATTGATTGGTTGTGTACTTAAGGCTGAGTTTGCAGGACAAGCCAAAGAGATCAATACCTTGGCAGGTCAAGAAGGTTTATTGGCATTGATTGCTGGACCCAATGTAGTTCGTTTTACGCCAGCACTGATTATTCCTTTTGAAGATATTGATGAAGGTTTACGCCGTTTTGATGTTGCACTTGCTCGCTTTGTAGATGCGCAAAAAGGGGTCTAATTCAGATGATGATTATTCGCTATATTCAGCCTAGAGATATTCAAGATCTCTATACATTGGCACAAAAAGCAGGCTTTGGTTTAACTTCTTTACAGCCCAATATTGAAATGCTCACGGCACGTATTAAGCGTGCCTGTGACACCGTTGAAGGCAAATTAGAAAAAGCAGATCAAGGCTATTTATTTGTCTTGGAAGATAGCGAATTAAATAAGGTCGTCGGTGTGTGCGGTATTGAAGTCGCACTCGGTTTAAAAGAGCCTTGGTACAATTTTCATGTAAGTACCCAAGTGCATGCTTCACAGCCTTTAAATGTATATAAAGCATTGCCGACACTCTTTCTCAGTAATGACCACACCAATTGTAGTGAGCTGTGTACCTTATTTTTAGATCCTGATTATCGATTAAATCAGAATGGCAAATTTTTATCTAAAGTCCGCTTTCTATTTCTTGCTGCATTTAGACAATATTTTGAAAATACCATTGTCGCTGAAATGCGTGGTTATTCGGATGAAAAAGGTCAATCTCCATTTTGGAATGCCATCGGTCATAAGTTTTTTAGCATTGAGTTTGCCAAAGCTGATTACTTAAGCGGTGTCAGTCAAAAAGCTTTTATTGCTGAATTAATGCCACGCCACCCGATTTATGTCGATATGTTGCCTGACGCAGCCAGAGACGTGATCGGCACCGTACATCCAAACACCATGCCAGCATACAATTTATTATTGGGTGAGGGTCTACGTTATCAGGGCTATGTTGATATTTTTGATGGCGGTGCAACCTTGCAAGCTGCGGTTGAAAATCTTCGCTCCTTGAAAGAGAGTCATCTTTTAACCGTGTCGATTGAAGCTGTCGAGAATATTACTTTAGGGCAAGAGCCGTACATTATCGCCAATGATCGCTACCAAGATTATCGCGCCATTATGCTGTATAGCACGCCTGATCAAGCATCGATTCAAATCACCAAACAACAAGCCATGCAACTCAATGTCAAACATGGTGAGCATGTGCGCTTACTCAGCATTAATATTCAGGGGAAATAATCATGAGCAATGCAATGTCTCAGGGTGATTCGTATATCAATGGTGCATGGGTCACAGGCCAAGGGGAGTTCTTTAACAAAGCAAACCCCTTCAACAATCAAGTGATTTGGCAAGGTCATGCAGCCAATAGCGCCGATGTCACTGCTGCTTGTGCTGCTGCACGTGCTGCCTTTCCAGCATGGGCTAGAAAAAGCGTCGCACAACGAGTTGAAATCATCTCGAAGTTTGCCACCTTACTTGAAAGCAATAAGCAACATTTAGCCGAAGTCATTAGTCAAGAAACCTCTAAACCAAAATGGGAAACATTGACTGAAGTCCAAACCATGATCGGCAAAGCTGCGATTTCAATTCGTGCTTATGAGCAACGCACAGGTGAAACTGCCACTGAAATGGCGGATGGTATAGCCAGTCTTCGACATCGACCACATGGGGTGTTGGCTGTTTTTGGTCCATATAACTTTCCGGGCCATTTACCCAATGGACATATTATTCCAGCACTCATCGCTGGAAATACCATTGTGTTTAAGCCAAGTGAATTGACCCCATGGACGGCCGAGGAGACCATCAAACTCTGGCAGCAAGCTGGTCTACCTCAGGGCGTGCTGAATCTGGTTCAAGGTGGTCGTCAGACTGGTGAAGCTCTGGTTGCATTGCCTGAAATTGACGGTGTACTCTTTACCGGTAGTGCCAATACTGGTTATCACCTACATCGTCAGTTGGCGGGTGCTCCAGAGAAAATCTTAGCATTGGAGATGGGCGGAAATAACGCCTTAATCATTGATCAAGTTGTCGATCTGGATGCTGTGGTTAATCTTGCGATTCAATCTGCCTTTATATCAGCGGGACAACGCTGTACCTGTGCACGCCGAATTTTAGTAAAACAAGGTGCTGAAGGTGATGCATTTATTCAACGCTTCATCGAGGTTGCACAAAAACTTAAAGTGGCTGCTTGGGATGCAGAACCGCAACCCTTTATGGGTGGGGTTATTTCATCTACAGCGGCAGAGCAGATGTTAAAAGCTCAAGATCAATTGATTGAACTTGGGGCTAAACCATTACTCAAAATGACTCGTCCGATGCATGATAACGCCCTATTAACGGCAGGGATTTTAGAGCTGACTGGCATCGCGAATATACCTGATGACGAATATTTCGGTCCACTCACCACGATTTATCGTTATACCGACTTCGATGAAGCGCTCAGTATTGCCAACCAAACACGTTTTGGATTGTCCCTCGGCTTGGTGTCACCGCAACGTGAATTATTTGAACGTTTATTGATTGAGTCCAGAGCAGGAATCGTAAACTGGAATAAGCCATTAACGGGTGCCTCAAGTGCAGCACCTTTTGGCGGAGTAGGCGCATCGGGCAACCACCGTGCGAGTGCATTTTATGCAGCAGATTATTGCGCATGGCCAATGGCATCGTTGGAAAGTGCTGAATTAAACCGTCCGCAAACGCTGTCTCCAGGCATTACTCTTTAAGCGTGGCTTAAAGCATTTTATCTATGCCGATGCAATGTTCATCCTGATGAGCACTGCATCGTTTCCAATTCAGTGCTGCGCTTTGCCAGCATAGCTTTGCCCTTAAGCGCAGCCTTATTGCCATACGCTTCTTTGGCATTGTGCCGTAGATCAATGCCTTAATTTTTATCTTGAGGATATTTAAAATGCATCAATTTTTAAATCATGTACTGATGCAACAGGATTGTAGTAAAGCACAAGGTCTGACCCAGCGTTTTTCTTGGCGTTATTTGGCTGAAGGTGTTTTAGAATGTATTCCGCATAGCCATTATGATTGCTCGATATTAATTTCGGCTGGTGTACATGGCAATGAAACCGCACCCATCGAAATTGTCGATCAAATTGTAGGTGATTTATTTAGTGGGCAATTGATTTTAAAACAGCGTGTATTGTTTATTCTAGGTCATCCTAAAGCGATTCGTGCCGGTACTCGATTTGTAGAATATGATCTCAATCGGCTATTTTGTGGCGCATGGCAGCAACATTCTCAAAGCCTTGAATCGAGTCGGGCCAAACAACTGGAAATGATTACCGCGAATTTTTTTAGCGATCCAAACTGCACTTCAAAAAAATATCATTATGATCTACATACTGCGATCAAACCCTCGTTATTACCGACCTTCGCCTTAATACCGTTCTCAAAGTATGCCCAAGACCAAGACCTAGTCGATCACCTTTGCGCAGCAGAATTAGATGCCGTGGTCTACCATTCGAGTGCGGGGAACACCTTTAGCAATTTTTCTGCACAGCTTTCAGTTGCCAGTGTGACGCTAGAATTAGGAAAGGCGAATCCATTTGGCGCCAATGATTTGGCAGATTTTTCCGCCATCAATCATGTATTACGCGCCATGTTGAGCAAGCAAGCGCAGCCTATTCGTCAAAAAAAACCGATTCTTCAATTTAAAGTATTAGAAAGCATCATCAAGCACGATGAATCCTTTGAGTTTCATATTGATCCTACTCAGGACAACTTTAATATTGCATTGAAATCTCAAATCATCGCCAGTGATCAGCAAAAAACCTATCAATATCTCAATCACGATGTCTACTTATTGTTTTTAAATCCAAAGGTCAAAACAGGTCTGCGCGCAGGTTTAATCTTGCAGTTGTTTTAAAATTAATTTTTAAAAACACAACCGCTATATAGAGATACGCGCTTTGAAATAGATTGAGGTTTACTCATCTTCGATGAAGCGATATTCTGCTCTCAGGGATCCCATCCCTGAAAGCATTGAACAGCCATACTTTAACAATGATAAAGATTAAAATTTTAATAATACTATTTAGGATCAATGTTTTATTGACCTTTTAATGATTCTAAATATATCCTCTACAGCATACTTTTAGGAAAATGAAAAAATGGAAAATAAAACCATTAGCTACAAAACCTTATGGGTGTTTGCCCTCATTCTGAGCTTAGGCTTTATTATTTCAGCGGGGGTGATGGGTTATGCGCTGAAGCAAATGAATGGCAATAAAAATTCGATTACCGTAAAGGGATTATCTGAAAAGCCGATACAGGCTGACTCCGCACGCTGGGAAATCGACTTAAAAACCAGTTATGCCTCAAACAGCATCCCCGAAGCCTATCAACTCCTCGATCAACAAATTAAAACGCTACAAGCCTTCTTTGTCGAACATGGCTTTAAGGGTGCAGAAATGCAGCTCGGCAATAAAAGTTCGGAGTCTTATTTTGAAGATGTCGATGTTGGAGAGGGCAGAACAAAGCGCGAATTTAAGGGCTATATTGCTCAGCAATCTCTAGTAATCAACAGTAGTGATATTAAGAAGATTGAAAAGGCCGCCAAAGATGCTTATATGCTGGATGAAAAAGACATCAAGATTGGACAAAATCCACAGTATCTGGTGTCTAATTTAGAAGAAATCAAAATGTCATTGATCGCGAATGCCACTAAAAATGCCCATAGCCGAGCCGATGAATTTGCCAAAGTGGGCGGAGTCAAAGTGGGGAGCATGCGCTCAGCGAGTCAAGGCGCATTTTATATCTTGCCTGAAAGTGGTTCCGATGATGATAGTGATTATGGCGGTGCCTATGACAAAGCAACCATCAATAAAATTGCCCGTGTAGTCGTAACCATCAACTACGGCATTGAATAACATCGTATTGATACGTAAAAAAACCTGCCATTTTCCAATGGCAGGTTTTTTTTAATGTAAATCCATTAAGCTCGGACTCAGCCGTGCTCAACTTATTCCACAGTCACTGACTTGGCCAAGTTACGTGGTTGATCCACGTCAGTACCGCGCAGTACCGCTACATGGTAAGACAACAGTTGCACAGGGATACTGTAAACGATCGGCGCTAACCACTCGCAAATGGTTGGGATATTCACCACATGCTGGCGGTCTTTACCTGCGATGCCACTGTTTTCATCAGCAAAGACAAATAACTCACCACCACGGGCTTGAACTTCTTCCATGTTCGACTTCAATTTGTCGAGCATGTCGTCTTTAGGCGCCAAGATCACCACAGGCATGTCGTTATCGACCAGAGCCAAAGGACCGTGTTTTAACTCGCCCGCCGCATAACCTTCAGCATGAATATAAGAAATCTCTTTAAGCTTCAATGCGCCTTCAAGTGCGATCGGGAACTGAGTACCACGACCTAAGAATAGGCAATGGTTCTTTTCTACAAACAATTCTGATAGGCGTAGAATATCGGTATCTTGTTGTAAAGTTTGCGAAATCACTTTAGGTAAATGCCACAAACCAGCACACACCTCAGCACTGCGTTCAGCAGTGATGCTTTGTTTCACATCACCAATCTTCAAGATCAACAACATCAATGCCGCTAACTGTGTGGTAAAGGCTTTGGTTGATGCAACACCGATCTCAGGACCAGCCAAGGTCAACAAATGATGATCTGTTTCACGAACCATCGAAGAGGTCGCAACGTTACAAATAGTCAGAGTCGCGATATTCAAACTCTTGGCAGCTGCACGTTTCTGGGTATCACGTAGTGCCGCAAGCGTATCAGCAGTTTCACCTGATTGTGAAATACACACATATAAAGTGCTACCCACGATCACTGGGCTGCGATAGCGATATTCACTGGCGATTTCAACATGGCAAGGCAGATCGATTAACTGCTCAAACCAATACTTGGCAATCATCCCTGCATGGTAGCTGGTACCACAAGCAATGACTTGCACTTGTTGAATATTTTTAAAATCAAAATCCGCATTGCTGAGGAAATCTTCACGCACTTTATTGCCATTTAAGGCTTGGGATAAGGTCTGTTGGATCGCTTCAGGCTGCTCATAGATCTCTTTGAGCATATAGTGCTTATATTCACCTTTAGATGCATTGGTTACGGTTGCATCAAGTTCTTTGGTGGCACGCTGAATCGGTTGGCCATGGGCAAAGATTTCAACTTTTTCACGTGTAATCAGCGCCATATCACCTTCTTCAAGGTAGATAAAACGGTTGGTTACTGGCAACAAGGCCAATTGATCCGAACTAATAAAGTTCTCACCAATACCCACACCGATCACCAACGGTGAACCTTCACGTACCGCGATCAATTGATCAGGATAATCTGTATGAATAATCCCTAGTGCATAAGCACCTTTAAGGCGAGGCACCACTTGTTCAACTGCTTTAAATAATGTTGGGCTGCTTTTGAGTGCTTGATCCACCAAATGCGCAACCACTTCAGTATCGGTTTCTGAAGTGAAGATATAACCTGCAGCGATCATTTCTTGTTTGAGTTCTTGGTAGTTCTCAATGATACCGTTGTGTACCACGGCGATCTGACCTGAAATATGCGGATGTGCATTGTTTTCAGTTGGTTTACCATGCGTTGCCCAACGGGTATGCGCGATTCCCAATGAACCAATAATATTGGCTTCAGCCACGGCTGTTTCTAAGTTAACAACTTTACCAACACGACGCTCACGTAATATCTGGCTTTGACCGACCAAGGCAACTCCAGCAGAGTCATAGCCACGGTATTCTAAACGCTTCAAGCCTTCGATTAAGATATTTGTAATGCTACGTTCTGCAACGCCACCGACGATTCCGCACATAAAAATCCCCTTTATTTTTTAATCTTTACTGGACGTTGATAGTTGTCCTTAGCTACTTGTTTTGAACGTTCAAATGCCAAACTCAGATCAGCAACATTGTGCGTGATCACAGAGCCAGCACCGACAGTTGCGCCATGGCCAATGCTCACAGGTGCAACCAATGAACTATTCGAACCGATCAATACGTTGTCACCAATCACAGTGAGGTGCTTGTTGACCCCATCATAATTACAGGTAATGGTTCCTGCACCAATGTTGGAGCCTACGCCGATTTCAGCATCACCCAAATAGGTGAAATGATTGGCTTTAGAGCCAGTGCCAACGCGGGTATTTTTGACTTCAACAAAGTTACCGATATGCACGTCATTACTCAGTTCAGCACCTGGGCGTAATCGTGAAAATGGACCAATGATGGCATTTTCACCGACCACAGCTTGATCAAAGATGCTATACGGTTTGACTTGAGTGCCTGCAGCAATACGGGTGTTTTTGATAATGCAACCAGCACCAATCTCAACCCCATCACCAAATTCACAATCGCCTTCAATAATCACGTTAATGTCGATGCAGACATCTTGACCCGCTTTCAGAGTACCGCGCAGATCAAAGCGACTCGGATCAATCAGATGAACCCCTTGCTGCATCAACTGCTTGGCTTGGAAGGTTTGATATTCACGTTCGAGTGCCGCCAATTGCACACGGTCATTGATCCCTTCAACTTCAAAGGCAAGGCTTGGCTGAATCGAGGCAACTTCTAGGCCATCTTGGATCGCCATCGCCACGATATCGGTTAGATAGTATTCGCCTTGTGCATTTTCATTGCTTAAATTGGGTAACCATTGATGCAATTTGGCATTGCTCACGCAGTAAATCCCAGTATTAATCTCTTGGATTTGGCGTTGTTGCTCGTTGGCATCTTTATGCTCAACGATGGCTTGAATCTTGTCATTTTGACGCACGATTCGACCATAGCCACTGGCATCATCCAGAACCAAAGTCACCATACCAATACCCGTTAGGCTAGCGGCATCGAGTAAGCGTTGTAAGGTGTCTGCGGTCACGCATGGCACATCACCTGACAATATCAATGACATACCAGTAGGTGCCAAAGCGGGCAGGGCCATTTGCACAGCATGACCTGTACCTAATTGTTGTGCTTGTTCTACCCATTCGATCTGCTCATGTGAAAAAGCATCTTGAACTTGTTTGCCACCGTGACCAAAAATGGTAATAATTTTTTCAGCTTGAACTTTTTTTGCTGCTGCAATCACATGATCGAGCAATGGACGACCTGCTAAGGGTTGTAAAACCTTCGGTAATTTAGAACGCATACGCGTTCCTTTACCTGCCGCAAGTATAATGACGCTCGTCGACATATCACACCTTGTAAATGGCTTAAGCCTTAGAAATATATAAATAAATAATGATGCAAGCTGCTGCCCAAATACCGGCAATGATATCATCGAGCATAATGCCGAAACCACCACCGACTTGGCGATCAATCACACGTATCGGCCATGGCTTCCAGATATCAAATAAACGGAATAAGGCAAAAGCTGCAAGTCCCCAAACCCAATTGATCGACCCCACATAGATCAAAGGTAGAAAAGTAATCGATTGTCCTGCGAACTCATCCCAGACGATACGACCATCATCATGGACACCCATAATTTTGGCAGTTTGGCCGCAAATATAGATACCAATGATCGACATCAACACCATCAGTACCACAGAGGCACTGAATCCGATCGCAAACCACAATGGAACAAACAGTAGCGCAAACGCAGAACCAAAAGTCCCGGGCGCTTTAGGCGCAAGTCCTGAACCAAAGCCAACACCGCAAAAAACGATGCAGCGTTCTGCCCAATTCATCTGTTTGAAATCAATTGTCGGTTTATGCAAAGTGTTGATATCCATTGAGGTGTAGCGCTTGGGTTTGACCATTGTGAGTGAAAACCAGCCCAGTTTCGGCTTGAATCCGTCCAATGACCGTCGTTGCGACATTCGGTTGTTGTTCTAAGAGATGTTGATAGTTATCTTTTGAAATCGTAAAGCACAGCTCATAATCATCGCCACCTGCGAGGGCATATTGCCAACGCACTTGTGGATCAAGTGCTTGCAACACGGGATCGATGGGAAGTTGATTGAGTTCGATGTGTGCTCCAACCTGTGAGGCTTTCAAAATATGACCCAAATCCTGCACTAATCCATCAGAAATATCAATCATACTTGAAGCCAAACCGCGAACCAACGCACCTAATTCACAACGTGGAGTTGGGTAATCCAATCTTTTTTGTAAGGGGTGACCCAAATGTTGCAGCGCAAATGCAGCATCTCCGATACTGCCACTCACCACAACCAGATCATCGACTTGGGCCCCTGAACGCATCACCGCTTGGCCGTTTTTCACCCAGCCTAAGGCGGTTACGGTTAAATTGAGATGTGGGCTTTGCGTGGTATCCCCACCAATCAAGTTGACACTGTACTGATCACAGCAGGCATATAAACCGTCACTGAAGCCTTGTAACCAGTCCGGTTCTGCATCAGGCAAACTTAAGCCCAACAAGATACTGTGTGGCGTTGCGCCCATAGCAGCAATGTCAGACAGATTGACGGCAACACTTTTCCAGCCTATCGCATGTGCTGGCGTATCTAGCGGAAAATGACGACCTGCAACCAAGGTATCAGTACACACCACCAACTGATGTCCAGCTGGTGGCAAAAGTAAGGCTGAATCGTCACCGATACCTAAATCCACCGCAGTGTTCTGTCGACGATTAAAATAAGTATCAATGATCGAAAATTCAGCCATCTTAACGACTACTTTGCTTGTTGTTTTTCAGCTTCTCTTAAGCTGATTGCTAAACGATCCAATACACCATTGATGTATTTATGGCTATCAGCACCACCAAAGTGCTTGGCCAATTCGATCGCTTCATCAAGCACTACACGGTAAGGAATTTCCATGTGTTCTTTAAGTTCATAAGCACCAAGACGCAAGGTCGCAAGTTCAACCCCATCAAGGGCATCCACTTCACGATCGAGTACCGGCACCAACAAGGCATCAAGCACTTCACGGTTGCCAATCACTTCGGTCAACAACTCATGATAGTAATTCAAATCAACCTTGTGCATGGCATTTTCAGCACGCGTACGCGCTTCGATTTCGTGCACTGGGTTACGACTCATTTGCCATTCATAAATGCCTTGTACTGCAAAACGACGTGCTTTACGTTTAGCTGCATAAATCGCTTGGAGAGTTTGCGACATAGTTAGATTGCCTTCAACAAATGAACCATTTCAATCGCCGTCAGAGCAGCTTCGCCACCCTTATTGCCTGCTTTGGTGCCTGAACGTTCAATTGCTTGTTCAATGCTATCAGTGGTCAATACACCATTGATCACAGGGAGGCCACTGTCTAATCCAACCACTCCTAGACCTTTGGCACATTCACCAGCTACAAAGTCAAAATGTGGTGTGCTACCACGGATCACTGCACCAAGTGCAATGACTGCATCAAATTTGTTGGATTGAGCAAGTTTCTTCGCGACCACTGGCAGTTCCCAAGCACCTGGTGCATGAACCACAGTAATATTGTCTTCGCTTACGCCATGACGACGTAAAGTATCAATCGCGCCTTCGAGTAAATGCTCGACCACAAAACTATTAAAACGACCAACTAAAATCGCGTAACGGTCTTCGCTCGCGAGATGTAATAAACCTTCTATACGGCGAATCGCCATAGCAACCTCGAATATATATCAGAAAGAGTTAACAGTTTCTGTTAACCCCAATTAGTGAATTGGCGTTTGATCAGCGGTGATGTATTCAACCACCTCTAAATTAAAACCAGAAATTGCATTAAAACGCAACGGCGAACTGAGCAATCGCATTTGACCGACACCCAAATCACAGAGAATTTGTGCACCTACACCGATGGTTTGATATTGCTGAGACAGAGCAGCATTTGATTTCAACGGTTTAGGTTGATTCAAAGCAGCAAGTGCAGGGCCAAGATCAGATAATTGTGGCTGACCAATCCAGACCAACACACCACGCTCGCTTTGTGCAATAGTCCGCAGTGCTTTGTCTAGATTCCAGTTGGCTTCATTGTCTGCATTATTGAGCTTCAACAAATCACGTACCGGGTTAAAGCCATGCACACGTACTGTGGTCACACCTTGGCTTGGATCACCTTTAACAATGGCCAAATGTACTTCTGGACTACCCATTTCCTGATAGCGATACAAGTCAAAAGCACCATATTCGGTCTCAATACGTTCTTGTGCCACGCGCTCAACGGTTTGTTCATTGGTCATACGATAATGAATCAAATCCGCAATGGTACCCATTTTCAGACCATGCTTTTCAGCAAACACTTCCAGATCAGGACGACGCGCCATGGTGCCATCATCATTGATGATTTCACAGATCACTGATGCAGGCTCAAGTCCAGCCAAACGTGCTAAATCACAGCCCGCTTCAGTATGGCCTGCACGATGTAATACACCGCCAGGTTGCGCCATCAATGGGAAAATATGCCCCGGTTGTACGATATCGACAGGTTTGGCATGTGCCGCCACTGCAGCATGAATGGTATGCGCACGTTCAGCCGCAGAAATTCCTGTGGTGATTCCTTCAGCAGCCTCAATAGACAAGGTAAAGTTGGTTGCATGTTGCGCACCATTGGCATCGACCATTAGTGGCAGATTCAACTGCTGACAACGTTCTCTACTCAACGTCAAACAGACCAGCCCACGTGCATGGGTGATCATAAAGTTAATGTCTTCAGGACGAACATGGGTTGCAGCAATAACTAAATCACCTTCATTCTCACGATCTTCATCGTCCATGAGAATAACCATTTTTCCTGCACGCATATCTGCTACAAGTTCTTCAACAGTATTGAGCGGCATTCGACTTCACCTTTTACGAGGTCTATATAGACGTTTTAGAATCTTCATTGCGCCATAGTCTACCGTGTTTTAACCACTTTTGCCTATGCTTATCACAGCTTATTGATTCAAATGATATTTTGCTAAATTACATTACCCATGCCCAAACAGCACTGTTCTCTATACGCTTATTGTCTAAAACCTTTACGGCCATTCACAGCTTCAAGCACTGCGAAAGACGAAATAGACACAGCCCATTAAGCACAGTCCAGCCCAGAGGTAATCTAGCTTAAAAGGTTGTTTGAACACTAAGATCATAAAGGGCACAAAGACCAATAAGGTCAGCACTTCTTGGCTAATCTTCATTTGCCCCAATGACCAGCCCTGTTGTGCCAACATTCGAGTCGCAGGAATCATTAAACTATATTCTAACAGCGCAATCACCCAGCCAAACAGGATCGCTTGCCAAAGTGGGGCATCATGCAAAAACTTCAGATGACCATACCAAGCCAAGGTCATAAAGCAATTGGCGAAAATGAGCAGTATAAAGGGAAGCGAAAGGGCCATTTGATCAATCAGTCAAACAAGAGTCCTGCTAGATTACATCGAAGCCATTGAGAAGTTCATCAAATTCATACATCAACAGATCGATTTAATATTCACTCCACGTGGAACAATGCAAGCTTCACGTTAAATTTGCTGCATTGTGGTGAAGAAAACACCGAACACACCTTTAAATGGCGCTAGCATGCAAATTTTCAGTTGTATCCCTTAAAAATACATGTATAATCCGCACAACTAGAAAAAAAGTTTTGTTTCGGTAAATCTTCTTTAAGTATCGCAGTTTTAGTCATAATCCTTCGTTTTTTTCAGATTTTAAGTTCCATACTTTTTTATTTTCAAAGTTATCTTTGGTCATGCAAATGGCTAATCCGTTCAAAATCTATAGGATATATACTATGTCAAACACTGTTAAAGGTACTGTTAAGTGGTTCAACGAAACTAAAGGTTTTGGTTTCATTCAACAAGAATCAGGTCCAGACGTTTTTGCTCATTTCAGCGAAATCGCTAGCTCTGGCTTCAAAACTTTAGTTGAAGGCCAACAAGTTGAATTCTCTATCGCTCAAGGTCAAAAAGGCCCAAATGCGGTTAATATCATTGCTCTATAAGCAACTGATATGATCTCAAAACTGATCCACGCCTAGCGCGTTTCAGATTTGAATGAAAAAAAGCCGATTTTATCGGCTTTTTTCTATTTTAAAATAAACTAAAAGAACACATAAAGTGCTGTAGGCCGTGAATTGCTCAACTCTTCACCAGCCTATTAAACATCACAAGAAAAACTTTCTTTTCAGATAGAGCCTTGCTATCGTTGCTGACAATTTAAATGAATCACATTAACAGCATCAAAAACAAAGTGCTGTCTAAAAAAGCACTGGAGTGAATACACATGCATCTGCATATTTTGGGCATTTGTGGCACCTTTATGGGGTCATTGGCATTATTGGCACGTGATCTGGGTCATACCGTCACTGGTTCTGACCAAAGTGTTTATCCACCAATGTCCACCCAACTCGAAAATGCAGGCATTACCTTAATGCAAGGCTATGACCGCAGTCATTTACAGCCACATCCTGATTTGGTCATCGTCGGCAATGCGATGAAGCGCGGTATTGACGCCGTGGAATACATGCTCGATGTCGGTTTACCGTATATCTCTGGTCCACAATTCCTTGCCGATCATGTCTTACCGGGCAAGCATGTACTTGGAGTCGCAGGTACACACGGTAAAACCACCACCACCACCATGCTGGCATGGGTCTTAGATCAAGCAGGTTTAAATCCGGGCTTCCTGATTGGTGGCGTGCCACTGGGTTTCAGCGAAAGTGCCCGTTTAGGTGGTGACTATTTTGTGGTTGAAGCCGATGAGTATGACTCTGCCTTCTTTGATAAGCGTTCTAAGTTTGTGCATTACCATCCTAGAACGGCGATTTTAAACAATCTCGAATTTGACCATGCCGATATCTTTGATGATCTCGCAGCCATCCAAAAACAATTTCACCACTTGGTCCGCACCATTCCAAGCACTGGTCGTATCATTGCACCAATCACTGAAACTCATATTGATGAAGTACTGGCCATGGGATGTTGGACGCCAGTAATGCGTACCAGCATTGGCACAGCCTCTGACACAGCGGCAGTCGAGTTATCCGCAGAACTGATCAATATCGATGGCTCGCATTTTAAGGTGCTGCATGAAGGTATGGTCAAAGGCGAAGTGCATTGGAGCATGACTGGTCAACATAGCGTGGCCAATGCTTTGGCTACGATTGCCGCAGCAGAACATGTCGGCGTCAGTGTAGAACAGGCCTGTGCAGCATTGTCTTGCTTTGGTGGGGTCAAGCGTCGTATGGAACTGCTTGATGTGATCAATGGCATCGAAGTCTATGATGACTTTGCCCATCACCCAACCGCAATCGACACCACTTTAGATGGTGCACGTAAACGCCTAGGACAACGTAAACTTTGGGCGATCATTGAACCGCGCTCCAATACCATGCGTATGGGCAGTCACAAAGATGAATTGGCACACTCAGCACGTTTGGCTGATCAAGTGATCTGGTATCAACCTGAAGGTTTGGACTGGGATCTACAACCGGTGGTTGATGCTGCCAGCAATCCTGCATCCATTGCCCGCAACCTTGAAGACATCATCCAACGCATCGTCAGCGAAGCGGGTGAAGGCGATGCTGTGGTGATCATGTCCAATGGTGGCTTTGGTGGCTTACACCAAAAACTGCTACAGGCCTTAAAAGCCAAGGCTTAATCGCGATACTGAAACTTACTCAAGCTTCACCATTAGTCTAAAGGGCTTACCTAACAGTGATGGTGATCTTGAGTGAGTTCGAAAGCGGATATTTTTGGTTGGGGTTTACAACTAAATTTCGCATAAGAGATTTTATGTTGAATAGCCTCTGTAATTAGGGGCTATTATTAATTTAAGCTCAAAATTTTCTATTGATGCTTAGCATTTTTTAAAGCCAAATTGATTTGTTCTGCAATTTTTTTAACTACAGGAACTACAACGGAATTGCCCATTTGGCGATACATTTGGGTTCTTGATACAGGGATAACAAAGTTTTCAGGGAAGCCCATAATCGCTTTACATTCATTTGTAGTTAATAGTCTGACACCTGTTTCACCATCTTTTACAAAGGTACCCGTTAAACGCTGAATCTTATGGTAGGTAGAAACTAAAGTTTTTATTGCTCCAATCGAGTTCTTGTCAACTAATGCTGGTTTACCATCATCTTTTTTGAATAAGTATGAATTTTGAAGATGTTCAGAAACACTATACCCAGTTACATCTGTTTCTAAAACCTCACCAATATCTTTAGAAATCATTGGAGGTTTAGGAAATTCAAATTGAACCTTATGATCTAAAAAAGCTATTAAATAGAATCTTTTCCGCTTTTGAGGAACACCAAAATGACTTGCATCAAGAACAGTATGATGCACTTTGTATCCCATTGCCTGAAGTGTTTCGATAATTACTTGTAATGTATTTCCATCATCATGATTAATTAACCCAGGAACATTTTCTAAGAAAAGGACAGGGGTTTTCTTGTCTTTAATGATACGTACTATTTCATAAAACATAGTCCCTTGAGTTGGATGTTCAAACCCTTCTCTTTTACCAATATGGCTAAATGGTTGGCATGGAAATCCAGCACATAAAATATCGTGCTTAGGAATGGAATCAACGGAAATTTGAGTGATGTCTCCAAAAGGCACATCACCAAAATTTGTGTAGTAGGTAAATTTGGCAAATGGATCAATTTCAGAAGAAAAGATACACTTTCCTCCATGCTTTTCAAATGATTGTCGAATTCCACCTATTCCAGCAAATAGATCTATAAAGGTAAATTGACTAGAATCAATACCTTGATCTACATCCCTATGCGTAATAATTGCCAAATCTTCAGCATTTTTTGTGATTTGAGCTTGATTATAATTCGAGAAAATTTTTTTATTTTTCAAACACTTGCTCCTTATTCTCACTTCAGGTAATAGTAATTCATTTTTCACTTTTTGTTCTAATAACTTAGCAAAAGCGATATGCATGGGATTTGTGCCATTTTCCCAAGCTTGCCATGTTTTAGAACAAACATTGAGTAAATCAGCCATTTGCTTTTGTGTCATCTGTAGACGGTTACGGAGTACTTTAAGAGTCTGAGGTTTCATTACGGCCAAAGGATATATTTTTCTAGATTATCCGTTCAACAACAATGTAAGTCAATTAATGATTATCTTAACTAGATCAACATCAGATAAAACACAAGTTTAGGTAATAACATGAGAACTGAAATACTAACTAACCTATATGATGAATTTGAGATAGATAGCCTACCGTTAGAACAGCATGGTAAGACTTCTGACCGATTAGGGAAACTATATGAGCGATACACATTAGAAATCTTTAAAGATTTCAAAACTATGATTTTCTATAGTGATCCTATTTTATATCCTCAAGAAGCTAAGATCGTTAAAGATATTCTAGAAGCCTTGAATATTTACCTTGAAGATATTTCAGATGTAAGTAGTAGTAATGATGGGTTAGGTCGAACAATCGCTGGTGGATTACCCAAAACGGATGCCTACATCACAATTCATCTATATGATGGCACAAAAAAACAAGTTCCACTGAACATTAAGCACTCAAGTAAATCCAAAGTATCTATTGCTGAATATGATGTAGAAACCATATGTGAAGGTGTTGGAATACCTGATGGTGAATTAAAAGAATTAATTCGCAAACACCAAAATGATCAAAGCGCTAAATTTTTTACATCAGCAGAAAGACATCGTCTGATAGAATTGTTAGATCCGTATAAAGAGCGTTTCGTTCGATGGTGTATTACTTTAAATGCTGAAAAAAGTGAAGAAAATCTGTTACATCCTGATTTAATAATTCGATTTAAAGTTGTTGATCGTGAGTATAAAGGAGTAAGTATTAGAAATATTGATGATTATGTGAATGATAGAATTAAAGAAGGTGCTAGAAAGAGAAGACCGGGATTTGGTACAGGTCTAAACTGGACTTATGCTAGTGGTAGTAAGTCTAAAAAAATGCAGTTTAAAGGTTAAATCTTATATGAAACTAAGATAATACAAATTATATGTGCAAAAAAAAGGGGGCTTTAAAGCTCCATTTTTTTTAGCATACGGTTAGGTTGTAAGCTATAAAATATCAGATATGAAGACATAGGATCTGACAATGCATGGTTTCTAACAACTTATGTTAGAAACCATTCAAAATATCTATATTCTCACCAATAAAAATGTCTAGTTTATAATGATCTTACCATCAGGGCTTTTTGCGTGAATTGGGCCGTTCCACACCTATTTAATGCGCATTTATGCTTTGGATCATGCAGCATGTTTGATTAATCTTATATTCTAAGCTTGCGAGCAATTATCCTAGCGTGAATCTCAATCGAGCCACACCACTTAAAGCGTAGATATGGCTGCTCAAACCTCAATACTTCACCTTCGGATTAATGATGAAACCAAGCAACTTCATGTCTGATGCTGAAAAGTCACCTGCCTAAGCGACAACATCTGCCAATGATGCATCCCGTTTAAACATCACCACCACATAAGAACAGGTCGCGACGATTTTCAAATTTTTCTCACGCGCAAAGCTCACCAAAGCATCTAAGAGTTGTCGTGCCACACCTTGACCACGCAAGGAGTCATCCACCCAAGTGTGATTCGCAATGATCTGATCAGTACCAGACCATGCATAGCTAATCTCTGCAATCGGCTTTTGCTCCGAATTGACTAAGAAAAATTGCCCCTGTTGACCATTGTCTTGATGTTGAAATTGCATAGAAATTCTCAATGATTCTCGTGTATTTTCACTCTATCAAACTATGAACATTAATTCAAAAACGCCAACCTGCATCAACCATCCTTAAAAAATGCCATCCAATAGAATGGGTTATAAAAAACACTAAACTTAGTTTGCACTATTCTAAAATTTATGCGATTCTTATCTCAGTTTAGAAATCATACAATTTCTAATCACAAATTCGTTTGAACAAGGGGAGTAGCCTCCTTCAAACGTCACGATATGAGTTCAACGAATGATCATTCCTCGTTTCTCATAGTGACGTGTCAGAATATCGTCATTACGCTCTTTTTAAGAGCCGGTATCTGAGCATAAGCCTTCGGCATTTGATATACGCTGGCTTATGTAGGCAAGACCTTGATCATGTTGTCACAGGTGATTTATTCATCTGGCAGCTGGTCAAGGTTTTTTTATGGCCGTTTGCTGGGTGAGAGGAGAATATATTGGACTCTATCGGCAGTATCTGGCTCTATGTGGTGTTTTTTGGCCTCGTCGCCATTATGCTTTGCATCGACTTTTTAGGCTTTAAACAAAAACAAGACCAACCACCAAGCATTAAATCCGCAGCTTACTGGAGCCTAGCTTGGGTCAGCGTCTCGATGCTATTCGCAGCAGGCCTTTGGTTCTATCTACAACAAACCGCTGGTGTGGCTTTAGCCAATCAAAAAACCATGGAATACTTCGCGGGCTATCTATTAGAAAAATCCTTAGCCATTGATAACGTCTTCGTTTGGTTGATGATCTTCGCAGCCTTTGCTATCCCACCTGCATTACAACGCCAATTGCTGCTGTATGGGGTACTCGGTGCAATCATCCTCAGAACCATTTTTATCTTTATCGGGGCTTGGTTTGTTCAAGAGTTTGCTTGGATCTTGTATATCTTTGGCGCGTTCTTGGCCTATACCGGTTACCAACTATTAAAAGGGCAGGACGAAGACAGCAACATCGAAGACATGAAGTTGTTAAAATGGTTACGCAAACACATGCGGATCACACCACAACTGCAAGGCAACCGTTTCTTTGTGCGTCAAAATGGTCTGTTATGGGCAACACCGTTATTTTTGGTGCTGATCTTGGTAGAAGTGTCTGATGTGATCTTTGCCGTAGACTCGATTCCAGCCATCTTTGCCGTGACCAGTGACCCCTTCATCGTATTGACGGCAAACTTAATGGCAATCTTGGGACTACGTGCCATGTTCTTCTTGCTTTCAGGCGCTGCTGAAAAGATGCATTACCTGCCGTATGGTCTGGGTATCATCTTAATCTTCATCGGCTTTAAAATGTTAATGCTCGATGTATTCCATATGCCAGTCTGGATTTCGCTGAGCTTTATCGCTGTGGTGTTGTCTGTGACCGCGTGGTTATCACTCCGTCACCATAAGCAGCAACAGGTTGAATAAGCTGTAGCTTTGGCCAGCGTTGTAAAAACTGTTTCTCTTGCAGTCGTGCCACAAAGGTGGCATGGCTGACTAAAACTGGGTTCCAACGCAGGATGAGCCCCATCAAATCCTTTAAGCCAAAGGGGGCAACCACCTCCAATCCACCATCTGCCAACATGCGCAGCGCAACAGCCGTTGCCGTTTCAGGCCAACCTGATAACGCATGCTCTATCGACATCAAAGGCGCAATCGCTGCCCCATGCTGATCTCGATACCAATGATGAACCTGCGCTTGGTTGACCACATCCCACTGATGATCTGGAAATTGCGTACTCAATGCCTGCTGTAGTCGTTGTTGGACTTGATCATGCTGCTGAGTGTCATGGTAGATCACATCAATTTCAGTTCCATTCAGTACATAGTCTTGAACATGCAAGCGACTCCAAACCAAGTTACGAATCACACCAGCAGCCAGATAAGCATTTGGGTTGAGCTGGCTCAAGGCTTTTAGTCTGCTCATGAGGGCAGGGCAAGTGTTGACGATCTGGAGAAACTGATCGAGATCGGTGTCATCTGCTTTCATCATCTGCTGCTATTTAAATCCGATTAGACGATTTTATGCCAAATCAGCTACAATCCACTGAAAAAATAAATATCAGCCTAGGTTCTCTTATGTCTTTAGCTCATGCTCATAGCGCCATTCGCGGACGCTTTCTCGATATCCAAGCCGTCGTCAAACAAGCTGCGGAAATCCCTGAACAGCTTCGTTATATTGAAGATGGCTTACTCATCACCCAAGACGGCAAAGTAAAGTGGTTCGGTGCATGGGAACACGGGCAAGCTGTGTTGCAGGCACTACAACGTGACCTTGAACTGGATCCTGTAACACAAAATCAAACTGCGCTCAGTGTGGATCACTATCCTGATCAATTGATTATTCCAGGATTTATCGACACCCATATTCACTATCCACAGACCGAGATGATTGGGGCCTACGGTGAACAGCTATTAGAATGGCTGAATACTTATACCTTTCCCACCGAAATGCAGTTTGAAGACAAAGACTATGCCGATAAAATCGCTGCATTTTTTGTTCAAGAATTACTTAAAAATGGCACCACCACTGCATTGGTATTCTGTAGCGTACACCCACAGTCGGTTGATGCACTGTTTGAGGCCGCAGAACAGCAACAAATGCGCCTCATCGCAGGCAAGGTTTTGATGGATCGACATGCACCCGATGCCCTGTGTGACACGGCTGAAAGCGCTTATCACGACTCTAAAGCCTTGATTGAAAAATGGCATGGCAAAGGCCGTAACCTTTACGCCATTACCCCACGTTTTGCACCGACCTCGACCGCAGCACAATTGACTCAAGCCGGTAAACTCAAAGCCGAATACCCAGATGTCTACGTACATACCCATCTCAGCGAAAACCACAATGAGATTGCATGGGTTAAATCCCTATTTCCAGAGCAAAAAAACTATCTCGATGTTTATCATCACTTCGGTCTGACTGGATCACGTTCGGTATTTGCGCATTGTGTGCATTTAGAAGAACAAGAATGGCAGTGTCTACATGACACCGATTCAGCGATTGCCTTTTGCCCCAGTTCCAACCTATTCTTGGGCAGTGGTCTATTCCCACTGAAAAAAACCTGGGAAAAACAAGTTAAAGTTGGTTTGGGCACGGATATCGGGGCAGGTACCGCATTTAGCCAGTTAGATAGTTTGAATCAAGCCTATAAAGTTCAACAGTTGCAAGGTGATAAGCTTTCTGCCTATGAAGCACTGTATTTGGCGACACTCGGCGGTGCCAAGGCATTGGATCTCGATGACCGATTGGGGAATTTCAATATTGGCAAAGAAGCAGATTTTGTGGTGCTAAATCTTAAAGCCACGGCGCTACAAAGCTTGAGACAAGCGCGCGCTAAAAATATCGAAGATGCCTTATTTGCACTGATGATGATGGGCGATGATCGAAATATTCAAGCCACCTATGTTTTTGGTACACAAGTTTATGTCAACACCAGCAATCCACAGTAGCACACCCGCCAAGCAAGACCTGCAACCAGCGGAGCATAAAAAGGCGAATACTAGCAAAATCAAGCCGCTGTTGATCGTAGCAACAGTCTTGGGTTGTGCTGTGCTTTTAAAGCGTGACACAGGGTCTAAACAACCTTGATTACATTTTCAGCTGCAAAAAAGATGCATCATGCTGGGATATGTTTTAAAATTAAGAAAATTTCAGGTGTTGCAGGTCAACACCTTTTTTATTTTGATTAAATTGATATTTTAGGTACTTTTCCAATGGCTGTTGAAATGAGAGTGATGATTTCCGCTGAAGAGATTCAAGCGAAAGTCAAACAACTTGGCGAACATATAAATGCACACTATGCCCAAAGCGACAAAGAACTGGTCTTGGTCGGCTTATTACGTGGCTCAGTCATTTTTATGGCAGACCTGTGTCGAACGATTGCAAAACCGCATGAACTCGACTTTATGACGGTTTCAAGCTATGGCAAATCAACTACTTCAAGCCGTGATGTTAAGATTTTAAAAGATTTAGATGGTGAGATCCGCGGCAAAGACGTGTTGGTGGTCGAGGACATTATCGATTCTGGCAACACCTTGAGCAAGGTTCTTGAGATCCTCGAAACCCGTAGCCCCAATTCAATTCAATTATGCACCTTGGTCAGCAAGCCTTCGCGCCGTGAAATTGATTTAGAGGTGAAATTTTTAGGCTTCGAAGTCGAAGATCGCTTCATCGTTGGATATGGTTTGGACTATGACCAAAAATATCGTCACCTACCATTTATTGGTGAGATTGGTCTTTAATCAATGCCATGACCATATTTAAGCGACTTAGGTCGCTTATTTTTTTTCTGATGTGATTAATTGCGCGAACAAAAAACCAACAGGTTTTTGCACGCTGACTCTTTCGCAATTTTATAAAATATTGAATGATCAGTGGTTATAGCGACATGAATCGCTAACCAACACTTAATAATTTTAAATTAGGAGAATGCATATGTGGGCGCTCATCGTTGCAATTGTTGTTGGTTTTATCGCAGGTTTGATTGCGCGTGCTCTTCATCCTGGCAATGACAAAGCGGGTTTTATCGTCACCGCGTTGTTGGGGATTGCAGGATCATTGCTTGCGACCTATGGCGGTCGGATGCTCGGCTTTTATGCTGAAGGTTCATCGGCAGGCTTTATCGCCTCAGTGGTCGGTGCAATTGTGATTCTATTTATCTACAGTATGGTCACCAAACGCCGCTAAGCGTAATTCAACCCAATTGTCTCAAAAACTCAAAGCACCCTCGCGGTGCTTTTTTTTGCCTAACTTTAAAGACCCATCTTTTGCCAAAGCTTATTAATTTCGTCAGCAGGATAAGCCCCCAAAACCAGATGCCCATTTGAAAAGATGACCGCAGGGGTGCCTTGTAACTTCAGTGCCTTACCCAAGGCGAGATTGCGTTCAATCGGGGTTTCGCAATTGGCTGCTGCGGTCGGTTTTACTCCTGAACGAATCAAGCTTTGCCAAGCATAGGCTTTATTGGGCGAGCACCAGACTTGCTTGGATGGAATAATCGATTGCGCTTTTAAGGGGTATAAAAACGTATAAATCGTGACGTTATTCAACTGTGCCAGATTGGCCTCTAAGGTTTTACAATAAGGGCAGTTGGGGTCTGAAAAGACGATCAATTGACGTTGACCATTGCCTATAACGGTTTTGATTGCATCTTGCAGCGGGAGTTTTTTAACATCAATGCTGGGCTGTGCTAAAGCCAGATCTTTGGTGAGGTTGTGTTGATCCTTAATCCGAATCATCGACCCTACAAATAAATGCTGGGCTTGTTCATTGACATACACGATCTGATTATCCAGGCTAGCGCTGTATAGACCTTGCATCTCGGTGGCTTTTAAGTCCTCAATTTTGACATTGGGGTATTGCTGGGCCAGTTTGGCTTTGACAGTGTCTACACTAGCAAAACTGGTCGCCATAAAACAACTACTCAGACCTAAACTCAGTGCAAGACAGAAGGGCTTAAACATCGATAGACTCAATCATGGTGGATTTCTCAGCTGCTTATTCTACTCAAATCAATGGCCCAGCGTGTGTCTTTCCTGTTTATCAGCATTTAAGCGACACACACCTCTGCGCTGCAACATTCATGACTGAATCAACATTCATGGCTTAATTTTCAAGCCCAACAAGGGCTTCGTTTCACGTGGAACGGCAGTAAACTGCAACGGTGGATTGATCTCGATCGAGAGATGCACCAAAGCGGATAGATGCGCCAATGCCGCATGTACACGATCAGCATTGAGTTGTTGATCCGATGTTTCCAATGCCAAAATCCCGGCAAATTTGCCATATCCAACTTTGAATAAGTGCAGGTCGGTGATCTCAATTGCACCATCTAGATGCAGCACCTGCTGGCGAATCTGCTCTACAAGAGGTTCATCCATATGCGCATCAATCAAAGTCTTGCTACTGTCTTTGATCAGGCCAATTGACCATTTCCCCACCAATATTGCACCGACTATACCCAACAACGCATCTAAAAACGTCCATCCCCAATACTTTGCGGCAAATAAGGCAATAATCGCCAATACCGAGGTCACCGCATCAGCGATCACATGCAGGTAAGCTGCTCGATGATTTAAGTCCTGCGCATGCTGCCCCTGACCATCCTGCATATGCTGCTCTGCATGCTTTTCTCCATACTGAGCGCCGTGATCATGTTGCTGCGTGTGGTGATGGTGATGCTGTGAACTATGCGAGTGATGAGCTTGATCGCCATGGCCATGATGATGGTCGCTATGCAATAACCACGCGCAGACCAGATTGACCAATAAACCAAAGACCGCAATCGGAATTGCTTCTTGATAATGGATTTGCACTGGATTAAATAACCGTATTACAGACTGATATGCCATAAATAGCGCGACCAACAACAACAGGATTGCACTGCTATACGCAGCGAGGATCTCGATTTTCCAGGTGCCAAAATTAAAGCGTGGATCATGCGCATAGTAGCGCGAGGCTTTATAGGCGACATAGGCCAGACCTAAGGCCAGCATATGCGAACTCATATGCCAACCATCCGCCAAGAGTGCCATCGAGTTAAAGACCCAACCACCCCAGATTTCAAAAACCATCATCGCCGCAGTCAGTAGCGTCGCATAAAGTATTTTCTTTTGCAGCAATGGATTGGCCTGATCAAAGTGATGCGAATGTTGCCGTGAACGTTTTTGAAATTGCATAAGCTATGCCTTTTGTATACTCCACTCCAGTATATTCAAAAATCAATTAATATACTATAAGGGAGTATATTTTTAGAGGCATAAGCAATGGGTCATCTACAGCAAGATAAGAAAATATTAAATCGTGTTAAACGTCTACAGGGACAGATGCGCGCCATTGAGGAAAACTTGCAGCAGGATCAACACAGTTGCATTGATGTACTGCAACAGGTTGCCGCTGTGAAAGGGGCAGTCAATGGTTTGATGAATGAGTTGCTTGAACTGCATCTACGTCACCATGTGATTGCAGATCAAGACACGATCAATGAAGTAGAGGTTCAAGAGTTTTTAAAACTGATCAAACGCTACACTTGAGTCTCCAGTTTACTTGCATAATGCTTGTTTTCAATCGACTTTTTCCAACGTATAGTCCTTATATTCAAATCGACAATCGACCAATATAGGATCAGTAGCATGTGGGATCAACGCTATAATCAAGCAGAATATGCCTACGGTACGCAGCCCAATGATTTTTTGCGTGCCAATTACCATCATCTCCCCAAAGGCAAGATCTTGAGTCTAGCTGAAGGGGAAGGCCGTAATGCGGTCTTTTTAGCTCAACACGGCTATGAGGTGACCGCAGTCGATAGTTCTCTGGTCGGACTCGAAAAAGCACAACAGCTCGCACAAGAAAATGGCGTACACATCCATACCATTCATGCTGATCTCAGCACTTTTGAAATTGAACCGAATCATTGGGATGGGATTATTTCTATTTTTTTCCCGATGATCCGCAGTGAACGCCAGCAACTCTATCCCAAAATCATCGCTGGCCTGAAACAACACGGCGTTTTCCTGATTGAAGCCTATCGTCCAGAGCAAATAGCGTTCGGTACTGGCGGCGGTAAATCGGTAGAGACCATGACCAGTCAAGCCTCACTTGAGCAAGACCTTGCAGGTTTAAGCTTCTTAGGACTGCAATCTATAGACAGAGAGGTGATCGAAGGTCAATTCCATACCGGTATGGGCGCCGTGTTGCAAGCGATAGCAATCAAATCTGAGATTTAATTCAAGTTAATTTTAATCTTATTGAATCAGCATATTGACCTGATATTGATTAAGAACTAATCTATTTTTAAACCCTCTTTTTCTCATGCCAATCTCAGTCAGCCTTAAGATTGGCATTTTTTAAGCCGAATCAGACTATGCACATCCAGCAACAATCTTGGCGGCCATTTATCTTGGTTAGCCTCGCGCTCTGTATCGGCACCATGGGGACCGCACTTTCAAGCCCTCTTTATCCCATTTACCAACAACTCTGGCAGTTATTGCCCAGCGACATTACCGCGATTTTTATCGCCTATATGTTGGGGTGTCTGACTGCATTATTATTTTTAGGTCGAACCAGTAATAGTTTGGGCTTCGTTCGTACCCTACAGATTGGATTGGTATTCGCATTCATCGGCTTAGTTGCTTCTGCATGGGCTCAGCATCAGTATCTGCTCGAATTTGGCCGATTTATGATTGGCATCGCATCGGGGCTGATCAGTACTGCAGCCATGTTGGGGCTGATTTATACCATTCCGGATCGGCATAAGGCCTTTGCACCCCAACTCAGTTCGATTATTACCGTGATCGGTTTTGGTCTCGGCCCATTAATCGGCGGCAGCATCGCGCAATTTTCCAGTCAACCGCTGGTGATTCCATATCTGCCGATTATCATTGCTGCAGTGCTGAGTTTTTTCAGCTTGTTTAGCTTAAAAGGCATTCACTTTGAAAAACAAACCTTCTCGATAGCACCGCATTTACAGTTACCGGTTAAAAGCCAGCAGACTTCATTTTATCTGATCAGTTTTACCGCCTTTAGTGCCTTTGCCTCATTTAGTTTATTTGCGTCACTGGCTCCCTCTTTCATTCAAGAGATTATCCCTTGGCATGGCCCTTTGGTCAGTGGCGCAACCATTACCAGCATATTAACAGTCTCGGTTTTGGTGCAGATTTTCGCTAAAAAGATCAATATGAATCTGTGTCTTAACCTAGGTCAACTGATGTTATCTCTCAGTTCATTGTTGCTGATGCTGTGTATGTGGATGCAATGGAGCAACTTGTTTTTTCTCAGTGTATTGTGTGTCGGCATGGGCCATGGACTGAGCTTAATGGCTGCATTTGCCTTGATCCACCGCATGACTGAAGCTGAAAATCGTGCTGCTGTGGTGGCAACCTATTTGTTTATCGCCTATTGGGGCACCATCTTTCCGATTATTGCGGTCGGTTATCTCTCAGATCATTGGGGACTGAGTACTGGGGTAATCAGTTTCTGTGTACTGATGGGGAGTTTGAGTCTGATGCTGTTAATCCGCCACCGTAAACTGCTGCCTCAACCCATTTGATCCAGCAGCACGATCTTAAACAACACCCCCGCTGTGCTGCATTTGCGCTTTGCGCTGTCATTTTCGATCTGTTGTTTTTGTTCTATCGTTTTTGATCTGTAGCATTGCAATATAGCCAAACAGCAATTTTGTTCTAGACCAGAGCATAGAGATGGCTATGCTAAGAGCAGCGTCTATGGGAGCGATAACGATAAAAACTGAATTTGCCGACTACAAACACCTCAAAGAATTAGGGGGTTTGGAATTACTGAAAGCACGTTACCGACATACTCAATTTTCGAAGCATGTCCATGAAGGCTATTGCATCGGTATTATCGAAGATGGGGCACAGGCTTTTTATCGTAATGGTCAACTGCATACTGCGCCCAAAGGTGACATTATTCTGGTCAATGCCGATGAAATTCATACCGGATCTTCAGCGGTAGAAAGTGGTTGGCGCTATCGTGCCATTTATCCCACACCCGAAATGCTCAGTGAGCTCACCCAAGATATATTCACAGCAAAGGGCGCCGCACCGTGGTTTCCACATGCAGTGGTGCATGATCCAGGATTGGCTCAACAATTTTCCATACTGCTCAACTTACTTGATCAAGAACACGATCAATTGCTCAAAGAAACTCTGTATCTCTCGACCATTGCCTGTCTGATCCTGCGGCACGGCCGACAGCAAACCACACCGCAGCCCTTGGCCAATGCTGAGAAACACATCCTCAATATCAAAGCCTTTATTGCTGCAAACTATAGTGAAGATATTTCACTGACTGAATTGGCGCAGATGGCAGGACTCAGTCCATGGCATTTTTTAAGACAATTTAAAAAATATGTAGGATTAACCCCGCATAACTGGTTGGTTCAAATCCGTTTACAACAAGCCAGAATGCAGCTCAAGTATGGTGATCCAATTATTGAGGTGGCACAAAACTGTGGCTTTTCAGATCAAAGTCATTTAAATCGTCACTTTAAACGTGCCATGGGCATCACCCCAGCACAGTATCTGAGTGATTTCCAGCTTGCACATTGAAGCGTCCTGATCCTCGCCAAAATACCGACCCAGCAACGAGAACTTGATCACGATAGCAAGATCGTTCAAGCCGAAGTCGCTTGCTGCATTGATACTCCAAGTCCTCTTATTCATTTCCTTCATACGCTATGCCACATACTCAACCTCGTTGGCGCAAAGGTGCAGTAGACATGCTGCCCCTCGCCATTGCTGTTATTCCTTGGGGCATCCTGGCCGGTTCAGTGGCCATACAAGCTGGACTGCCTATGGGCAAAGCTATCGCCATGTCAGCCTTGGTCTTTGCAGGTGCAGCACAGTTAGTCAGTCTGGGATTGGTGATGGCAGGGGCTTCGACTTTAACCATTTTGGTCACGGTGTATTTACTCACCACGCAACACCTGATCTATGCACTGAGCCTACGCCCAACCCTTGCAGCACAGCCTTGGTCAATACGCTTAGGCCAAGCCTTTTTGCTTACTGATGAGCAGTTTGCCCTCAGTGTCAGTCAGCAGCACCGTTCCATTTCTTATCTGTTTGGTTCAGGTCTTTGTTTTTATTTGATCTGGGTGGCATCGAGTCTGCTGGGAATCGTATTCGCCTCAGTGATTCCCAATTTAAAAGATCTGCATTTGGATTTTTCCATCGTCGCCATCTTTATCCCGATGATTATTGCCTTAGTCAAAGATAAGACCACTGCATTTTCAATCAGTATCACCTTGCTGGCCAGTATAGTCCTGAAACTATTCCATATTGATCATGCCATGCTCATTGCAGCACTGGTTGGCATGCTCAGTGCCGTATGCATTGAGAAAATTCAAGGCGCACACGCATGAGCTGGGGACTGATTATCGCTATGAGCGCATTGGTATTTTTCAATCGCTATCTGTTTTTAGAACCCCGCGTTCGCATACGCTTACCCCACGTGATGCAACGTATGCTGCACTACGCAGCTCCATGCTTACTCACGGCAATTTGTGTACCCGTGATCTTCTTTGATGAGCAGCAACAGTTGCGGGCCATGGGGCAAAATGCTTATCTCTATGCCGCTTCTGGCACAGCGATCTTTTATCTGATCTCTAAACGGATCTTAGTCAGTTCAATCATTGGCTTTGTGTTGTTTTATTTACTGCTCTATCTCTTCGCACATGCATCATTTTGAATCTAATGACTCAGCCAGTTTGTGGAGCAACAACCTGTTGGCGGTACTGTGACAAGGAGAGTCCCGTATGGCGTTTAAAATAACGATTCAGATAAAATATAACGATCCAAATAGACTGGATTGTTTACTGAACTAAACCTTCCAAGATTTGAGGTTCAGTTCAATTAAGGGCCTGTTATCACTTCTTGCGTGGTTGTTGTTTAGCTATACGTGCCAGTAATTCATCAAAGTAATCATTATTTCCGCCATTTTTTAGTCTTGCATCATCCATAGCAAAACCTTTGACAATGTACTCACGCAATACTTTCGTTGCCCATATACGGAATTGGGTACCACGCTGGGACTTCACTCGATAACCAACCGAAATAATTACATCTAAATTATAGTGTTGTGTATCATAGTTTTTGCCATCACTAGCAGTTATTCGGAAATTCCGAATAACTGAATTTTGATCAAGTTCCCCCTCATCGAAGATATTTCTTAGATGCTCATTGATGGTGCTAACATTTTTTTGAAACATTTCAGCCATTTGCTTTTGAGTAAGCCAAACTGTTTCATCCAATAGCCGAACATCAATCTTTAGCTCTCCATCATCAGAGGCATATAGAATAAATTCACCGGTATTGATTGCTGTCATTTCATTCTATCAATATCAGATATTTATTATTTATCATCAAAATTACAACCAGATCACAGCGACTATTTTAACTAGAACCATATGATCTCGACGATAACATAGCACTAACCTTATTTTATTTAAGTGTCATACACCAATGATAACTGGCATATTGGATCTCATTGTTGACTTGTCTAAACAAGTCAACGCACAAATAAAACACCAAACTTAATTTACAACAGCAAACTTACTTACCAATACAAAACGACCCGAAGATTTTACCGAGTAGGTCATCGGCCCTAAAGTCTCCGGTGATTTCTCCAAGCGCATTTTGAGCGAGGCGCAGTGACTCTGCCACCAACTCTCCAGCATGATAGACCACCAGTTGCTCTCGCGCCTCTGCCAGATAGGCCTGTGTGCGCTTCATTGCATCCAGATGGCGCGTACGAGCGATGAAGGTATCTTCTTCAGGTTGAAAGCCTGCATGCGCTGTAATCGCATCAATCAGCACAGCAACCCCCATCTCTTGTTTGGCAGAAACGCTGACATGTCTAAAACCTTGATAATCACTCAGCATCGCGGCTTGATCAGTCAGATCAGATTTATTACCAATTAACATCAAGCGTTTCGGATCTAAATGTTCAGCAAAATACTGCTCTGCCAGTGTCAAAGGATTGTCCCCCTGACTCAAGTCATAGACCAAAAGTAACAAGTCGGCTTGCTCAATTTCACGAATTGCACGACGGATGCCTTCTTTCTCAACCACATCACCGGTTTCACGTAGGCCAGCAGTGTCGGTCAAGGTGATCGGCATACCATTTAAACTGATTTTCTCATGCAGGACATCGCGTGTGGTGCCTGCAATATCAGTCACAATGGCACGTTCTACACCCGCCAAAGTATTCAGTAAACTCGACTTACCGGCATTGGGCTTGCCCGCAATCACCACCTGTAAGCCTTCACGTAACAACTGTCCTTGACGTGCTGATAACTGCACTTGGCTCACCGAAGACTGCACATCTTCAAGCAAAGCCAATATTTTGCCATCGGCCAAGAAGTCAATTTCTTCTTCAGGGAAATCAATCGCGGCCTCAACATGCAAGCGGAGATGGATCAGTTTTTCCAGCACTGCATTGACCTTATTGGAAAATGCGCCCTGCAATGAACGCACTGCAGAACGTGCAGCAGCTTGTGAAGTGGCGTCAATCAAATCGGCAATGGCTTCAGCCTGAACCAAATCCATTTTGTCATTTTCAAAAGCGCGCATGGAAAATTCGCCCGCTTTGGCAGCGATTGCTCCCAACTCAAGTAAACGTGCCAACAATGCATTTTGAATCACAGGGCCACCATGGCCTTGCAGTTCGACCACATCTTCGCCCGTAAACGAGTGTGGATTTGGAAAAAACAGCAATAAGCCCTCATCCATGATCTGCCCAGTGGCATCATAAAACTGCCGAAACCCAGCCATTCTGGCTTGGGGCAATGCCTTTTGTGACAAGGCTTGTGCAATCGCATAGGCCTTTGGTCCCGATAAGCGAATCACGCCCACACCTCCACGACCTGGAGGCGTCGCAATGGCAGCAATCGTGGTTTGGGTCAGGGTGGTCATGGGCAAAATCTCAACTTAAAGCCAATAAAAAATCCGCCTAAGATTACCATCTTAAGCGGATTTATTCAGCCCTAGAATATTGACTAGCTTGCTGAAGTTACATCTTTACTCAAACGTGCTTTCTCAACACTTTTGTTGATAAAGCTTTGCTGCAAGATCGTGATCGAGTTGTTCACAATCCAGTATAAAACCAAGCCAGAAGGGAAGAACAGCATAAATACTGTAAACATAATCGGCATGATTTTAAAGACTTTGGCTTGCATCGGATCAGCAGGTTGTGGGTTCAACATCTGTTGAACAAACATGGTCACACCCATGATCAATGGCAAGATAAAGTATGGATCCATTGCAGATAAATCTTGAATCCAGAACATCCATGGTGCATGGCGGAGTTCCACACTTTCCATCAATACCCAATACAAGGCCAAGAAAATCGGCATTTGTAGTAGCAATGGTAAGCAACCTGATAATGGGTTAACCTGTTCACGCTTATACAAGGCCATCATTTCTTGAGAGAAACGCATGCGGTCTTCACCAAACTCTTCTTTCATACGTGCCATTTCAGGTGCAATCACACGCATCTTCGCCATCGAACGATAGCTTTTTGAAGACAATGGCCAAAGAATCATTTTCACCAAGATCGTCAATAAGATAATTGACCAACCCCAGTTACCGACGAGGTTATGGAAAAATTGTAAGCCCATGAACAACAGCTTCGCAATCGGCCATAGCCATCCATAATCGACAGTTTGATTCAAACCAGCAGCCAAATCTTTCAGTTCAGATTGAACTTTAGGACCTGAATAGAAAGTCGCATCAACAGTCATGGTCTTGCCCGCAGGGACATTAATATTTGGCGATGTAAAGCCAATAATGTTCATGCCATCAGCAGACTTACGTGATTCCATTTTGGCGACATAAGGCTGATTGCCAAACTGACCAGGAATCCATGCACTGACAAAATAATGCTGAACCACAGCAACCCAGCCATCTTTGGCTTCAGTACTGAGTTTCTCTTCATTAAAATTATCAAATTTCAACTTGTTGTAATTTGATTCTGGCGTACCCCAAGCACCACCCAAGAATGTTCCAAGAGTAAATATCCCTTGATCTGATTTTCCTGGATCTTCTGAGTTGTCACGCTTGATTTGGGCAAACATTTGACCTGACCACGGCTGTGTACTACGGTTAAGCACCTGATAGCTCACATTGATTGGGTATGCACCCAATTTAAAGTCAAAAGTCTTAATGATTTCAACGCCATCCGCGGTTTTAAATACCATCGGAACAGTTAAAGTTTTGCTTGTTTTACCGTCTTTATCTTTAACTTCTTTCGCATCAGTCAGTGTATAAGTCGCTTTTTCAAACTCATAGTTTGGACGACCTGTACGGCTACTGTCTGGACCATTCAATCCGATCAAGCCAGATTGAGCGACATAAGTACGTTTGGCATCACTTTCGAGGATTACAAATGGCTTTTCGCTATCTTTGCTCTCGTCGTGATTCAGTAATTCGATACGCACAATGTCACCACCCTTAGGACTAATCCACAGGTGATAAAGGTCAGTTTGTACTGAAATCAGTTGATTTACGGTGGCTGGTGCAGGCGTATTTGGTTGTGCAGCAGCTATATTTGCTTGCGGGATATCGCTAGATGTCGCAGGTGTTTGAGCATTTGGCAAATCGGCAGAGACGTCATGCGCAACCACAGCGGCAGGTGTTTCAGCTGCTGTCGTTTTGCTATGACCATAATCATCTTGCCACGCCAAAATGAGCAAATATGCGGTGACTAACAAGGCCCCGAGGATAGCAAACCTGGCCCATTGTTGCATACTAATTACCCCAATTGGTGAGAGTGATTTTGGTTCGATAAACGTTCACGCGCAAGGGTACAGGAACGTGAAGCGTTTGAGAATCTATTTGCTGAAATGAAATAAAACGAATTGGCCTCTTCGGGATCGGGTCATATCCTGAACCTCCCCAAGGGTGACAACGACATATACGTTTAGTGGAGAGCCAACTGCCTTTAATAGCGCCATAAGTCTGGATCGCTTCCAATGAATATTGAGAACAAGTCGGAATATAGCGGCAACGAGGTCCCAACAAAGGACTAATCACAATTTGATAGAAACGTATAAACCAATGCAGTATACGAACCATTGGTCTTCTCTAATTATTGGGCGAAGAAATAGCTATTTTATGGTGCTTTTTAACAAGACGTTGAAATTTCAACCATGCAGATTGTAACTGTTGATGTAACTCTTCATTAGAGACTGATTCAATCCCCATTTTAGGCATTACAACAATATCTAGCATTTCAATCTGTTGCTGGTTTAAGCGAAAACTTTCACGTGCTAAACGTTTTATTCGATTTCTTTCATGTGCGCGACGCACTTTTTTCTTAGCAACAACTAAACCCAAACGGCTATTTGGCTGTTCGGTGATTTTTGCAAGAAACAGGAAATGGGGTTGATGCACTTTAAAAAGTGCACCATCAAATACGCCTTTGTAATCTGCAGCACATCGCAGACGAAGCTCTGTGCCAAAACTATAAATTGACATAACACCCATAGTCGAAGACTTAACTTGTAATTAAACAGTTAAGCTATGACGACCTTTTGCACGACGGCGGGCTAAAACTTGACGACCAGCTTTAGTAGCCATACGAGCACGGAAACCATGAACACGCTTACGCTTTAATTCTGATGGTTGGAAAGTACGTTTCATATCGAAACTCCAAAATGATCTTTGCTTTAAGGTTCGCGATTGTATTGTGCATTATTTAACTTGTCAATGAATAACGCTGTTTAAGCCCAATATTGATGCTTTTAAAATCCGACACCAAGCGACTTTCGTTTTCGGCATAAAAAAGTTAAAATCCACTCAACTTATCTATTCACAAGCTAAGTTGTTATTAAACAATAGAAATGAAAGTTATCCCTATATATACTCACAGGGTTATCCAGTCAAAGTCGATCAAAACTGCTTTTTTAGACCAGACTTTAAATTCAAAACCCAAATCTCAACTTATCCCCAGTTCGCTGCGCTCTTATAATTAAATTCAAATTTAAATTTAAAGATTATTATTATTAGGAGACGTTTTTTCTGTGGAAATCACACTTTTCCACATTTAAAACAGTAGTTTACCCTGTGAATAACCATGGTTTAACTAAACTGATGGATTGTGGATAAGTTTGTGCTATATTTTATCCACAGCTTGTGGGTGTTTATATCCATAAGCGATTTAAATTCAAAATATCGTGCGAGAAGCTGTTTTTTTGTCCAAACTCGACTGATTTAGTCATGACAGATGTGGATAACTTGGTTAGAATGGCGACCCCCTCGATGCAGGGGGGGTCACTTTTAAATTTAAAATGGAAAAACAATGGGGTTTCACATGCTTTGGACAGACTGCTTAACTCGCTTGCGACAAGAGCTCTCTGATAATGTCTACGCAATGTGGATTCGTCCTTTGGTTGCAGAAGAAGTTGAAGGCACACTAAAACTTTATGCACCTAATCCGTATTGGACACGCTACATTCAAGAACATCATTTAGAGCTGATCACCATCTTGGTTGAACAACTTTCTGAAGGACGAGTGCGTAAAGTTGAAATCCTTGTTGATTCTCGACCGGGCGCAATTTTGTCTGCAGCTGAGTTACCAGCAACCACGACCGCTGCGCTTGAATCAGCCCCTGTCGTTGTTAAACCTAAAAAAGAAGTGGAAACTGCACCGAGTAAAAATGCCAAGAAGCGTTTACTGAATCCATTATTTTCATTTGCATTATTTGTTGAAGGCCGTTCGAACCAGATGGCTGCTGAAACCTGTCGCAAGGTATTGACGCAGTTGGGTGAGTCTCAACATAACCCGCTATTTTTATATGGCCCGACCGGTTTGGGTAAAACCCATTTGATGCATGCCGTGGGGAATGCCTTATTGCAAGCCAAGCCCAATGCACGGGTCATGTACATGACTGCAGAAAGCTTTGTACAAGATTTTGTTAGTTCATTGCAAAAGGGCAAAGTCGAAGAGTTTAAGAAAAATTGTCGTTCTTTAGATTTGTTATTGGTTGATGATATTCATTTATTGGCGGGTAAAGAAGCCAGTTTGGTTGAATTCTTTTACACATTCAACGCTTTACTCGATGAATCTAAACAGATTATTTTAACTTCAGATCGTTATCCTAAAGAACTTACAGAACTAGATCCGCGTTTGGTTTCACGTTTTTCATGGGGATTATCGGTTGGGGTTGAACCACCAGATATCGAAACACGTATCGAGATTTTGCTGAAAAAAGCTGAAAGTAACGGTATAGACCTGCCTAGAAACTGTGCTTTATTTATTGCACAACAAGTGGTTGCTAACGTTCGTGAACTTGAAGGTGCCTTGAATAAAGTTGTGGCAATTTCACGTTTTAAGGGTTCAGCCATTGATTTAGATGTGGTGCGTGAGTCGTTGAAAGATGTCTTGGCTATTCGAGCGCGAACCATCAGTACTGAAAACATCCAGCGTGTGGTCAGTGAATATTTCCGTGTGCCACTGAAAGAATTGGTGGGCCCAAAACGAACCCGTATTTATGCACGTCCACGGCAAATGGCCATGGGGCTTGCGCGTGAATTAACCGGTGATAGCTTTCCTGAAATCGGTATGGCTTTTGGTGGTCGTGATCACAGTACCGTTATGCATGCCTGCGAAAAAGTACAGAGTTTATGTATTGAAGATCCAATTTTTAATGAGGATTATAAAAACCTCATGCGCTTATTACAAAGCTAAAATTTGATCAATCTGTAGTGTTGCAATGCCGTATAATCTACCGCATAGTACACTGCTCAAAATAATTTTGTCTGCCTACAGTATCTAGTTTTAGAGGAATTGCATCGTGCGTTTGAAAATTGCTAAAGAGAGCTTACTCAATGTCTTAACCCTTGTGGTTGGGGCTGTTGAACGTCGCCACACTTTGAACATACTTTCGAACGTGAAAATTCAAACCACTGCCGATGCCCTCACCATTACCGGTTCAGATCTTGAAGTTGAATTGGTTGCCAGCACCACCTTGGCTGAAGGTGCATGCCTACAAGCGGGTGAAACCACAGTTCCTGCGCGAAAATTGATGGATATTTGCAAGTCTTTACCGAGCGCTGCGCTGATTGACTTACAAATTACTGATGACCAACGTTGTATTTTAAAAACCGGTAATAGCCGTTTTGTGTTGGGCACGTTGCCTGCTGAAGATTACCCATTGTTAACCACAGACAACGGTCAAGGCACTCAAATTCAAGTCACTGAACGTGAGTTGAAACGCTTATTTGAAAAAACATCCTTCGCTATGGCGGTACAAGATGTGCGTTTTTATTTGACAGGCACATTGTTAGAAATTGATGAAAAACAACTACGTGCAGTAACTACCGATGGCCATCGCTTGGCACTTTGTGAAACCTTGGCCACGTCAACTGCGACCCAATTGGTGCAAGCCATTGTTCCACGTAAAGCAGTGGGGGAGTTGCAGCGTTTGTTGAGCATTGAAGACAATCAATTGACGCTCTCGATTGGTCGTGAACTGCTCAATGTAACCATTAGTACGGTTAGTCGTGATAAAGAACAGGGTGATATTACGGTTCGCTTTACCACGAAATTGATTGATGGCAAATTTCCAGATTACCGCCGCGTGATTCCACGTGGAGGAGATAAAAATGTGCTGATCGCGCATGATGTTTTTAAACAGTCATTGCAACGTGTGGCCATTTTAAGTAATGAAAAATTACGTGGTGTGTTCTTAAACTTCAATGCAGATTCACTACAATTGCGCGCTAACAACCCTGAACAAGATGAAGCGGTTGAAGATTTAGCGATTCAATATCAAAACACCCCAATGGAAATGTCTTTCAATGCCCAGTACTTACTTGAAGTATTGAGTGTATTGGACAGTGATGATGTGTCTATGACCATGACTGAGGCCAATCAATCTGTATTGGTACAAGATCCATCGCAACAAGATCAGACCTATGTGGTCATGCCGATGCGGGTCTAGGTACTCACGATCGATCATGCTGATTACGCGTTTAAATATACAGCGTGTGAGGAACTTAAAAACGGTTGCACTGGATCAGTTGCAGCCGTTTAATGTCTTCTATGGGCACAATGGCTCAGGCAAGACCTCTGTGCTTGAAGCGATCCATCTGTTGGCCACAGGGCGTTCTTTTCGGACGCATATCCCTAAGCACTATATCCAACATGAAACTGCTGATGCGGTGGTATTTGCACAATCTGCCAGTGAAAAAATGGGCATGCAAAAGCTATTGTCCGGTGAGCAGTTGATTAAAGTGAATGGCGATACCGTTGCCACCCAAGGGCAACTGGCCAAAATACTCCCTTTACAATATCTCGATCCACTCAGTACCGATATCATTGATCATGGGGCTAAGCCTCGGCGACAAATGTTAGATTGGCTAATGTTTCACGTGGAGCCAGAGTTTTATCATGCTTGGCAGTACTATACCCGAGCACTTAAACAGCGAAATTCACTATTAAAATCACAACGTAACCCCAGTCTACACAGCTTAGAACCTTGGAATAAGATGCTGAGTGAATATGGCGAAATTTTACATTCACAGCGCTTAGAAATTGTGGAGCAATGGAAGCGTTATTTACAGCAAGATTTGCAGTTGTTGTTGCCAGAACTTGAGATCGAGCTGGAATATCAACCAGGGTTCCATGTGGAACATGGTTTGCTGCAAGATCTGCTGCAATATCACCAAAAAGATGCGGATCGACGCTATACCGGATATGGTCCACATCGTGCAGATTTACGTTTAAAAACACCGGTCGGAGATGCCAGTGTGGTGCTGTCACGCGGCCAGAAAAAATTGTTAATTATCGCGCTAAAACTCTCTCAGATTGCAATGCTACATGCCTGTAATAGGGAAACTGTGGTATTATTAGATGATGTGACAGCAGAATTAGATTTAAGTGCACAACAACGATTGATTGGGCGATTGAGCCAACTTGGTAGTCAAGTTTTTATGACTACTTTAGACCAAGAGTCTGTGAAAAATCATTTCCAAGATTTGTCCATTTCCTACCAGTTATTCAATGTGAATGATGGTCAGGTGCGTATGGTTGTTGCATGAAATTCGTTTTTTACATTTTTGATAGACCTTTATTTCACTAGGGAGAAACCATGAGTTCAGAAGATCAAGTTGCTTCTCAAACAGAACAGACCAATGAAAAGGCTTATGATTCCTCTAGTATCAAAGTATTACGTGGCCTAGATGCAGTTCGTAAGCGCCCAGGCATGTATATTGGTGATACGGACGATGGTACAGGCTTACACCACATGGTGTTTGAGGTCGTAGATAATGCAATTGACGAAGCTTTGGCTGGACATTGTGATGAAATCCTAGTCACCATTCACACCGATGAGTCTGTCAGTGTTTCCGATAACGGTCGTGGTATTCCAACCGATATTCACCCAGAGGAAGGGGTGTCGGCTGCAGAAGTGATCTTAACCATCCTACATGCTGGTGGTAAGTTTGATGACAATAGTTATAAGGTCTCAGGTGGCTTACACGGTGTAGGGGTATCTGTGGTCAATGCGCTCTCAAGCAAATTGGAACTCACCATTCATCGTGCAGGGCAAATTCATCAACAAGAATATCGCCATGGTGATGCTCAACATCCACTGACTGTAACTGGTGAAACCTCCGTTACAGGAACTAAAGTGCGTTTTTGGCCAAGTGAACTCACTTTCAGTCAGACCATTTTTAGTGTAGAAATTTTAGCGCGTCGTTTACGTGAACTTTCGTTCTTAAACGCGGGTGTGCGCATCGTACTCAAAGATGAACGTGTTGATCTGGAAAATATCTACGACTACGAAGGCGGTTTGTCTGAGTTTGTTAAGTATATTAACCAAGGTAAAACCCATTTAAATGATATTTTCCATTTTACTACTGATACAGAAAGCGGTATTGCTGTTGAAGTGGCCTTACAGTGGAATGATACCTATCAAGAGAACGTGCGTTGCTTTACCAATAATATTCCACAAAAAGATGGTGGTTCGCACTTAGCTGGTTTCCGTGCAGCGTTAACGCGTGGCTTAAACCAGTATCTTGAAAGTGAAAACATCCTCAAAAAAGAAAAAGTAAACGTG
This sequence comes from Acinetobacter calcoaceticus, assembly GCF_004345325.1. Classification (GTDB taxonomy): domain Bacteria; phylum Pseudomonadota; class Gammaproteobacteria; order Pseudomonadales; family Moraxellaceae; genus Acinetobacter; species Acinetobacter calcoaceticus_D. The sequence continues at coordinate 16,373 of NZ_SLVJ01000004.1, read as the reverse complement.
ACCGGAGATGATGCACGTGAAGGTTTAACCGCCATCGTTTCTGTCAAAGTACCTGATCCAAAATTCTCATCTCAAACCAAAGAAAAACTGGTATCGAGTGAAGTAAAACCTGCTGTAGAGCAGGCCATGAACAAAGCATTTTCTGAATATCTATTGGAAAACCCTGGGGCAGCTAAATCGATTGCAGGCAAAATCATTGATGCAGCGCGTGCGCGTGATGCAGCACGTAAAGCACGTGAAATGACGCGTCGTAAGAGTGCGCTGGATATTGCAGGGCTACCGGGTAAATTGGCCGATTGCCAAGAGAAAGATCCAGCTTTATCTGAACTGTACTTAGTCGAGGGTGACTCTGCTGGTGGTTCTGCCAAGCAAGGCCGTAACCGTAAAATGCAGGCGATTTTGCCGTTGAAGGGTAAGATCCTCAACGTGGAACGTGCCCGTTTTGACAAGATGATCTCATCTGCAGAAGTTGGCACCTTAATTACGGCATTGGGTTGTGGTATTGGTCGCGAAGAATACAATCCAGATAAGTTGCGTTATCACAAAATCATCATCATGACCGATGCGGACGTGGATGGTTCACATATTCGTACCTTGTTGTTGACCTTCTTCTTTAGACAAATGCCAGAGTTGGTTGAGCGTGGTCATATTTATATCGCGCAACCACCTTTATATAAATTGAAAAAAGGTAAGCAAGAACAGTATCTTAAGGATAATGACGCGCTTGAGACCTACCTCATTTCAAATGCAATCGATGAGTTGTCGTTGCATATCAGTGCAGAATCACCTGCGATTCGTGGTGAGGCATTGGCTGGTGTGATTAGTGATTATCAAGCCGCTCAGAAGAGCTTACAGCGCCTGAGCTTGCGTTATCCAGCGAGCTTGTTGGATGCGTTGTTGGAGCTTGAAGCCTTTAAAATTGATCACAATCAAGATCAGGCTTATGTGATGCAATGGGCGACTGAGTTGACGGATACGATTAGCCGTTTACAGCCGAGTTTACGTCCAGAGATCAGCTTAGAATCGTTCGAGAAAGAGCATGCCAATGGGGAGAAAATCACCCATTATTGGCCACGTATTACCATTTACGTGCATAACTTGCCGCAGCATTATTTATTGGATGCTGGCTTGTTGGCATCGAATGAATATAAGCGTTTGCTGCAAAATTCGAAGAGCTGGCATAGCCTGCTTGAAGACGGTGCTTATCTGCAAAAGAGCGATAAGAAAATCAACGTGATCAATTTTCATCAAGTGTGGCAGCATATCTTGACTGATTCTCGACGCGGCATGATGATCCAACGTTATAAAGGTTTGGGTGAGATGAATGCGGATCAGTTGTGGGAAACCACGATGGATCCAGACAACCGTCGCATGTTGCAAGTGACCATTGATGACATTATCGAAGCCGATCGGATGTTCTCATGCTTGATGGGTGATGATGTCGAACCACGACGTGCTTTCATTGAAGAAAATGCTCTCAATGCGGATGTTGATGCCTAAGTATTAAACAAAAAATGCTTAAAAAAAAAGCACCCTTCGGGGTGTTTTTTTGTTATTTTGACTTATAGTTATGCCATGATCAGTCACAAAATATAGATAAGAGTGAATTACATGAGTCAAGATTTAGAGCAGATCCGTGATGCTTGGTTGCAAGCTTATTACCGTGGTGATATCGATCAATTGCGTCAGTATGAGCACGAGCATCTACAGATGATCTATGAAGCAAAAGCCATGACAGAAAGTAGCCTAAATCGCTATGAGCAGATCGCACATGCGGTTAAAAACTCAGTATGGAAGCCGCAAAAACCCAATATTATGATCGAAGAATTTGAGTTTGATCACGATGCCAATCACTGCACAGTGAGTTTGAAATCGGATCAAGCCAAGACATTAATACAAGAATTATGGGTATTTGATGGGGCTTGGAAAATTATTCAGCTGAAATTTTGCAAACCTTAAGCTCAATATACTGGGCTTAAATGATGGATGTGCGCTTATTATAAAGCTGTATCTGCCTTGTCTGGGGTCAATTTCAATGCCGATAGAGCATCATCCAGTGGCTAAAAAAAGTATTTAAAATCATAAAAACTTTGAATTTAAAAAATATATTTTGGACTAAAAACACTCATTTTATGCAGCAGAACCCATTTAAAATCTTCAATAGAATGGTTTTTTATCCCGAAAATTACAGTTATCCACAGCGGATTGAGATCTTACTCTGGCATATTTCGATGGTTATTTAGGATTGTTTTTTTAAAATTGAATGGCGGAGTTTTGAATTTAAAAAACTGTGCTGAATATGGTGGTGTGGATAAATCACTCGAGATGGGTCTGAATCTGGATTTGATTTTTGGGTTGTGTTGGTTGTGAGAATCTCGATGTTGCAGATCTGGATGCAGATATGAACCAGATGGAAAAAAGTGATTGTAGTGTTTTACTACACAGTAAAATATGTTCCACGGAGGTGGTTGTGATTGAGTAGTTGTTTTAAATAATCAAGTGAAAAAATAAGCGTGAATTTTCATGTGTTATTTATAGGACAATCTCGTTAAAGTCATGCTTTGCAGTAAAATTTTGAAGCAATACTCAGAAGCAATACGCTGGAGTCGTGATCTTAAGCAGTGTTGTAAGCAATGTTTTGGCTGATCAATGGTATTAAAATTGAGCACACATTAAAAAAAAGATTAAAAAAAGAATAAAAAAAGCACAATCCGAAGATTGTGCTTTAAGTTTATGATTTATATATAATTAATTTATGGGCTTGATGCTCAAACAGCGAAGTTTATCGACTGATTACTCAAAAGAAGCTTCTAATTCCTCAAGTTCCATCATTAATTCCAACATTTGCTCTTCATGCTGTGCCAAAGTGGCCTTAGATTCGGTTTGTTGGTTCATGAGCTTGAGCAAATCATCTTTGCGTGCGGCTTCGTACAGGCCTGTATCCGCCAAAGATACTTCGATCTCTGCCAAACGCGGTTGTAAACGCGCAATATTGGCTTCAAGTTTTTCAATGTTCTTGCGAATTGGGCGACTGAGGTCACGGCGTCGAGCAGTTTCTTTACGCTGTGCTTCTTTATCCAGTTTTGAGATAGTGGGCTTAATTTCGACCACAGATTGGACGGGTGCAGCGATTTGCGGCCCTTTTTTGATCAACTCAATACGTGCCTGACGTAACCAATCGGCATAATCATGCAGATCACCATCAAAACTCTGATGACGACCATTATGTACCAAGACCAATTCATCACAGACACTGGCAATCAATTGGCGTTCATGCGATACCAACACCACGGCGCCTTCAAAATCTTGTAATGCCATGGTTAATGCATGACGCATATCCAAATCAAGATGGTTGGTTGGCTCATCCAGAATTAACACGTTCGGACGTAACCATACAATCAAGGCCAAAGCTAAACGGGCACGTTCACCGCCTGAGAAACTCTCACTTGGGGTATCCATACGCTCGCCACTGAAACCAAAACTTCCCAAAAATGAGCGTAGGGTGGCTTCACTGATTTTTTTATCCGCAATACGGGCCAACTGCAGCATCGGACTCGCACCACCATCTAGTGCATCCATTTGATGTTGAGCGAAGTAACCGATATTGAGTAATTCTGAGGCTTTACGTTCACCTTGAATCAATTCCAGATCACCAACCAGAGATTTAATCAGCGTTGATTTACCAGCACCATTCATCCCCAATAAACCAATACGGCTGGTTGGGGTAATTTGCAGTTGCACATTGGTGACAATCAATTTATTGGCATAACCAATATCCGCTTGATCCAAACTGAGCAATGGTGAACTCATTTTGGTCGGTTCACGGAAACTAAAGGTAAATGGGGTGTCGACATGCGCCGGCGCTAAATCTTGCATGCGTTCAAGCTGTTTAATACGGCTTTGCGCTTGACGTGCCTTGGTGGCTTGCGCTTTAAAGCGGTCGATATATTTCTGTAGATGTGCTCTAGTTTCTTGTTGTTTTTCAAATGCTTGTTGGTGTTGAGCTAGGCGTTCTGCACGGGTGGTTTCGAAGGTTGAATAGTTACCTGTATACAGTGTTAATTCTTGATTTTCGATATGTAGAATATGATCGGTAATGGCATCTAAGAAATCACGGTCATGTGAAATCAATACCAAAGTGCCCGAGTAGGCCTTTAACCAGTCTTCAAGCCATAAAATGGCATCCAAGTCCAAGTGGTTGGTCGGTTCATCGAGTAGCAACAGATCTGAACGACTCATCAAGGTACGTGCCAAATTGAGGCGCATACGCCAACCACCGGAAAAGCTCGATACATCGAGTTGGGATTGGTGTTCAAAAAAGCCCAGACCAGCCATCAGTTGAGAGGCTTTGGCAGGTGCTGCATAACCATTGATTTCATCAAAACGGCTATATAGGTTGGCCAGTTCATCATCACTGAGTAGATCAGGTTGATCGAGTTGGTTTTGGATCAGCCAATATTCCTCATCACCAGAGAGGACGAAATCAATTGCCTTCATATCTAAGGCTTTAATTTCTTGGGCCATATGTGCCACAGTCCAAATATTTGGACGGCTTAAACTACCACCATCGGCTTCCATACCACCAAGAAAGGCTGAAAATAAAGTTGATTTTCCTGCACCGTTGACCCCAGTTAAACCGATTTTCCAGCCCGGGTGTAATTGCATCGATGCGTTTTTAAATAACACGCGTCCACCGCGACGAATTGAAAGTTGCTCTAACTGAATCATTGCTGCTTAAACTACTTAATAGGCGAAATGCGCATAGTCTAAAGGATATTCGAATCCAGAGCCAAAAAATAATGTGCTTGCAACAATTAAGTCTCGGTCTGAGCGGTTTAATTAGGTGATTTAAACTTAGAAATCAAAGCAATTGGGCTTTTTTTTAGTGATAAATGAATCGAGTCAACTTACTTGTATGCAAATGGATGTATAACTAACTGAATATTAATAATTAACCTTAATGACTGAAAACAATAGATTAAATGCTCTATTTATTTTAAAGCAAGCTGATTAAGATGAGGTGGTGGAGTAATCCATAGCTCAAACAATAATACTCAAAAATAGTCAAAGGATGAAATGATGAAAAAAATAGGATTAGCGCTTACGGCAACAACACTCTTTGCTTTGACTTCGGCTGCTGAAGCTGCGGTCAATGTCTGTGTCTTTGATTTGCTTGGTAAATCAGGTGAGTCTTTTCAGATGGCACAAGAGTGGGCGCTGGCGTCAAAGGCATGGGGTGCCGAGATTAATCTGGTTGCTCGTCAGGATGAGGCGGTTGCAGATAATGATTTTAAAGCCGGAAAATGTGATGCAGTCTTTATGACTGCAATGCGTGCACGTCAATATAATAAGTTTGTGGGTTCAATTGACTCCCTTGGGGGGGTGCCCAACAATAGTATTGCGCAAAAAGCCATTAGCTTTGCCTTAGATGCACGAAATGCTGCCAAGATGAACACCAATTTAGCTGGGAAAAAATATGAAGTGGCAGGCATTGCGCCACTGGGTTCAGCATTTATCTTTGTACGCGATAAAAATATTAACTCTGTAGAAAAAGCAGCAGGTAAAAAGTTTGCTGTATTGAGTCATGATGCGGCACAAAAAATCATGGTGCAGCGTGTTGGTGCTCAAGCAGTACCTTCTGATGTCTCCAACTTTGTGGCGAAGTTTAACAATGGTCAAGTCGACATGGTCGGTGCACCTGCATATGCCTATAAACCTTTGGAAATTTACAAAGGTCTAGGCAGTACTGGGGCGATGTTTAATTTTCCAGTGTTGCAAGTGACGGCAGATTTGGTGATTCGTCCAGAAAAATTCCCTGCGGGCTATGGTCAAAAGTCACGTGATTGGTTTGTTAAAAATCTGCCGAAGAGCTTTGCGATGATCAATCGCTTGGAAAGTGCTATTCCGGCTAAATATAAACTCAATTTTGGTGCCGATGAACAATTGAAATATCAAAAACTACTGCGTGACGGTCGTATGGAGCTGACCAAGCAAGGGGTTTATGATCCTGCAATGATGTCGGTATTGAAAAAAGCCCGTTGTTCTGTCGATAAGGCCAATTTTGAATGCGCACTCGGTGGTGAGTAAGTTTGATATACAAAGGAAAAGTCCAGCAAATCTGCTGGACTTTTTTTGAGCCTAAGACTGGTCACTTCAGCCATAGGTCAAGTCGAATAAAACACGTATTCTTTGAAATGGATCGTATTTTATACAAACTGTTTGAGCTAAATAACAAATTATCAAGGAAGGTAAATCCCATGCAATGGTCTCATACACTTTTTCTCGCCGCAGGATTGATGGCTGCAAGCGCAGCAACCCAAGCTAAACAAGTTCTGTGTGTGTTCGACTTGGTGGGTAAGAATGGCGATGTCTATAACTTAATGAAAGATTATCAATTGGCGGCCAAAAATTGGGGCGCGGATATCGAGCTGAGAGTCGGCCAGAACGAAGCGGTGATTGCTGAAGACTTTAAAGCTGGAAAATGTGATGCGGTGAGTATCACAGGACTGCGTGGTCGACAATTTAACAGTTTTACTGGCTCACTCGATGCGGTGGGCGCCATTCCTGATCTTAATTTAGCGATTAAAATCATGCAGGGCTTGGCCAATCCTGCCTTTGCCAAATATATGAGCAGTGGTAAGTATGAGGTCGCAGGTGTGGTGCCGATTGGGGATGCCTATCTGATGGTGAATGACCGCAGTATCAATACAGTTGCCAAGGCTGCAGGGAAGAAAATAGCCGTACTGGATTATGACCAAGCACAAAAAATCATGGTGCAGCAGATCGGTGCACAAGCCGTCAGTGCCGATGTGACCAACTTTGGCAGTAAATTTAACAATGGTCAGGTGGATATCATCGGTGCCCCCGCTGCAGCATTTAAACCACTCGAGTTGCATAAAGGTTTAGGGACTAAAGGTGCTATCGTGAATTATCCGATCTTGCAAGTCACAGGTAATGTCATCATCCGCCCAGATAAGTTTCCTGCGGGCTATGGGCAAAAGTCCCGTGATTGGATCAAGTCACAATTGCCGCGTGCTGTGAGCATTTTGGGCAAGATGAAAGCGGAAATACCCGCCAAATATTGGATGAATGTCGCGGCAGCAGATCAACCCGGTTATCAAAAAATGATGCGTGAATCACGGATCAATTTGACCAAACAAGGGGTATACAACAAGCAGATGATGAAATTACTGTGGCAGTTCCGTTGTAAACAAAGCCCAAGTAATTTTGAATGCAGTCTGCAAGATGAGAATTATAAATAGTCATGATGGCATCGATGTGCTTAAAAGTTATGGCACTGAGCAGATATTGAGTATGTTATACTTCGGCCAATTGACTCTGCTAGATCCTGGCTAATCCAGTGCAAAGTTTCTAGCCATCTGAATCGTCTGAGGAATGACCCATCATGAATGTCCAAGCTCTTGAAATGACTGATAGTGCAGCGAATAAAGTTCGTCAACTTCGCGACAGCGAAGGCAATCAGGAACTGATGTTACGCGTCTATGTGACCGGTGGTGGATGTTCAGGTTTTTCATACGGATTTAATTTTGCTGAAAGTGTCAATGAAGACGATGCAAAATTTGAAAATGGTGATGTGACCCTATTGGTCGACTCACTAAGCTATCAATACTTGGTCGGTTCTAAAGTGGATTATATCGAAGGCCTAGAAGGTTCACGATTTATTATTGATAATCCAAATGCAACCACCACTTGTGGCTGCGGATCATCATTTTCGGTCTAAGTGACTTCGCTTCACCACCAATTTAGATACTTTAAATCCCCAACTCGATTGGGGATTTTTTTTGGCTGGAATTTTGCTTGGTCACATGCAGTATTTAATTTAACTTAAATATAAGAAAATAAAATCGATTGCCTCAAGGGTTTGAGTGCTAAATGCCAAGTGATTCATGAGGTTTGAGCAATAGAGCAATAAACCCATTGGAAAGAATTGTGATAAATATTTTAATGATATTGACTCGCCCCCCTAAACAGGATTAAAGAATGACAGTGTAGTTTGTCTAATCAATAGGTCGATCTTTGAATGCGATCATGATGCGACATCCTAGCCACAGATTGCAAAGCCCAAATTTTATAATGAATCTAAAGGACAATAAAAATGAGACATGGTGATATTACGAGTAGTCCAGATACCGTCGGCGTGGCCGTGGTGAATTACAAGATTCCACGCTTACATACCAAAGCTGAAGTGCTTGAAAATGCGAAAAAAATAGCCGATATGCTCATCGGTATGAAACAAGGTCTACCTGGCATGGATCTGGTGATTTTCCCTGAATACAGCACCATGGGCATTATGTATGACCGTGATGAAATGATGGAAACGGCTGCCAGCATTCCAGGCGATGAAACCGCAATATTTTCAGCAGCATGCCAAAAGGCCAATGTCTGGGGGGTATTTTCGATTACGGGTGAACGTCATGAGCAGCATCCGCAGAAGTCTCCATACAACACATTGATATTGATCAACAATCAAGGTGAAATCGTACAGAAATACCGTAAGGTGATCCCGTGGTGTCCGATTGAAGGTTGGTGTCCAGGCGATAGCACCTATGTCACAGAAGGGCCAAAGGGCATGAAGCTCTCCTTGATCATTTGTGATGATGGTAATTATCCAGAAATCTGGCGTGACTGTGCCATGAAAGGGGCTGAGTTAATCATCCGTTGCCAAGGCTATATGTATCCTGCTTGTGATCAACAAGTATTGATGTCTAAAACCATGGCTTGGGCCAATAACGTCTATGTGGCGGTCGCCAATGGGACAGGCTTTGATGGGGTTTATACCTATTTCGGTCATTCTGCCATTGTGGGTTTTGATGGACGTACTTTGGGTGAATGCGGTACCGAAGAAATGGGCATCCAATACGGCCAATTGTCGGTTTCAGAAATTCGTGATGCACGACAAAATGATCAAGCGCAAAACCATTTATTTAAACTGCTACATCGTGGTTATACCGGCGTGTTTAATGATGGTGATGGGGACAAAGGGTTGGCGGATTGCCCATTTGATTTTTATCGGACTTGGATATTGGATGCCAAAAAAGCCCAAGAAAATGTCGAGAAAATCACCCGTACGCATATCGGTGTTGCATCGTGTCCAGTCGGAAATTTGCCGAATGAAGGCTTGGAAAAACAAGTTTAAAGTGGGATTGAGACCAGGAGTACCTAGATGACTTTTGCCAGTGATCGGCTTGAACAAAACCAAGAAACACTCGCCAAGCAACACTATGACGCGCAACGTAACTTACATGCGGCACGAACATCGCGGTTCAAGTTTGATCCTGCAGCAGTGATGCAATTGCTCAATCAGCGTATTGTTGGCCAAGCACCAGCTTTGGCTGAAATTGAGCAAATGCTTCAGGTTGTAAAAGCAGACTTTAATCACCCTGAGCGACCATTGGCGGTCGTGCTCATGCTCGGAAGCACTGGGGTGGGGAAAACCGAAACGGTGCGCCTGATCAGTGAGGCGATTCATGGTCGCAATGATGCCTTTTGTCGTATTGATATGAATACCTTGGCACAAGAGCACTATGCTGCTGCATTAACTGGTGCGCCACCGGGTTATGTGGGCAGTAAAGAAGGCACCACGCTATTTGATATTGATGCGATACAGGGCAGTTTTAGTAAACCAGGCATTATCTTGTTTGATGAGTTGGAAAAGGCCAGTAAAGAGGTGATCCGTAGCCTACTTAACGTGCTGGATAATGGAAAACTCACCCTCAGTTCAGGGGCCAAAACCATTGATTTCCGTAATTGTATGATCTTTATGACCAGCAATGTGGGGGCCAAAGCACTGCAACAACAGTGGGGGCATTGGCGTTTATCACTCAAGCACCTAATGAAAAACCGAGATCAATATGAGCAAATCCTGATCGATGATGCCCTGCAGCAACAGTTTGATCCAGAGTTCCTGAATCGGATCGATCGGATCTTGCACTATCGCCGAGTCAAAGTCGATGCGATCCCGGCCTTGGTCAAGATCGAAATGGATAAACTCAATCAACGCCTCGCCAAACAAGGCCGTGAGGTGAGTCTTGATGCTGCAGTACTCCAGCATTTGAAGCAGCACTATGATGGGCGTTATGGGGCGCGACATCTGGCGCGTCAGATTCGGACTCAAATCGAACCGATCATTGCTGCCTATATATTGCAACATCCTCAAGTCGACGCGATACAGGTGCATGAACGTATGGGGGAATTTGTGGCATCGCCACGGGAAAATGGAGCTTCCCACTTTCAATTGGCACAGGGAGATCATCATGCCAAAGGACTTTGAAGTTTATGAAATAAATGATTTTGTGTTACAGCAAGGCGCAACGTTACGCCCTGCAAAACTGGCCTTTCGTACTTATGGGAGCTTAAATTCGGATAAATCCAATGCCATTGTTTATCCGACCTGGTATTCCGGTCGTCACTGGGAAAATGAATGGTTAATAAGGCCTGATCAAGCACTTAATCCAGACAAGTATTTTATTATCGTGCCGAACATGTTTGGCAATGGCGTGTCTTCATCTCCTTCCAATACCCCAGCACCTTATGATGGGCCACATTTCCCTCAAGTGACGGTCTATGACCAAGTCAGGGCTCAGCATCAATTGGTGACTGCGCATTTTGGGATTAGCAAACTTGTCGCCGTGTTGGGTTGGTCGATGGGTGCAGGGCAGAGTTTTCAGTGGGCGGTGAGCTATCCTGAGATGGTTCCTAAAATTTTGCCCTTTTGTGGGTCAGCGCGCACCAGTGAACATAACAAGGTGTTTTTAGATGCGGTCAAAGCGGCAATTGAAGCCGATGGCGCTTTTTTAAATGGTGAATACCGAGAGCAACCCAGCAAAGGATTACGTGCTGCTGCTCGGGTTTATGCAGGCTGGGGCTTTAGTCAGGCCTTCTACTGGCAACAACTGTATAAAAAAATGGGTTATGCCAGTTTAGAGGATTTTCTAGTCGGTTATTGGGAGGGATTCTTCCTCGATGGTCGGGATGCCAATAACTTATTGGCGATGTTATGGACTTGGCGCAATGGCAATGTTGGTAACACACCTGGATTTAATGGGGATCATGAGGCAGCTTTGGCCTCGATTAGAGCAAAAGCCATCGTGATGCCTGCTGAACGTGATCTGTATTTTCCTGTCGATGATGAAGTCTATGAAGTGTCTAAAATGCCCAATGCCGAATTTCGCGTCATCCCAGGGGTATGGGGACATTTTGCCGGTGCAGGAATTAACGCGGTAGACACGGCATTTATCAATGCGGCTTTGGCGGAGTTGTTGGACGCTTAGTTTGACTGATTACAGTCATCGATATTTTTAGAATTTTTTGGCATTTTTTTTGCTCTCCTAATGACGATCACAAGCATTTTAAATGACAAGTTTGAATGTGAATCAACTGCTCATACAGCACTTTGAACGGATTGATTTGTTGAAAAACTGATAATAATTTGGAGAGTATATGCAACATATTAAAATCAAAGCCGGTGTCCCCTTGGCGGAACAAGCTGAAATCGGGCACAACCGCTGGCACCCAGATATTCCATTTTTAACATCAGTCAAACCTGGTGAGGAAATTCTGATTGAGAGTTTAGATTTTCTAGATGCTCAAATCAAAGATAACGATGATGTTAGTGATGTCAAAAATGTCGATTTAACCCGAGCTCATCCGTTGACTGGTCCATTTTATGTCGAAGGTGCTGAGCCTGGTGATTTATTGGTGATCGATTTGTTGGATATCCAAGCCATTAGTCCAGTGGGTTTTTCTGGAGTTTTTGCTAAAGAAAATGGCGGTGGATTTTTAGCGGATTATTTTCCAGAAGCAGACAAGGCAATCTGGGATCTCAAAGGCTTATACGCCACTTCTCGTCATATACCCGGAGTCCGTATCGCGGGGTTAAAACACCCAGGATTAATGGGAACCTTACCCTCAGCAGATTTACTTGCAGAATGGAATCGCCGTGAAGCCTTATTGGTACCCAAGGGTCAGGCAAATCCACCTGATCCACGTACAGCGGTATTACGAGGCGTAACCGGTGCGGAATTTGATCGTATGGCCAAGGAAGCTGCGAGAACAGTACCGCCACGGGAACATGGGGGAAATACTGATATCAAAGACTTGGCTGCAGGGAGTCGAATCTATTTTCCAGTCTACCAATCTGGTGCTGGGTTCTCGATGGGGGACTTACATTTTTCCCAAGGCGATGGTGAAATTGGTTTTTGTGGTGCCATTGAGATGGATGGGGTAACACGAGTCGGATTTGATTTAATTAAAGGGGGAATGGCGAAATACAACATTGATTCGCCTATCTTTGTTCCCAGCAATGTGCGACCACACTATGATCAATGGCTGACTTTTGAAGGGATTAGTGTTGAAAATGGGGTCAACTATTATTTAGATGCGACTGTGGCCTATCGACAAGCGTGTTTGAAAGCAATTAAGTACTTGGAAAATTTTGGCTTTTCAGGCAGTCAGGCCTATATGTTATTGACGGCTGCGCCAGTTGAAGGTCGGATCGGGGGCATTGTCGATATTCCAAATTGTGCCTGTACTGTGTCCTTACCCACCGAAATTTTTCAGCAAAACATCTTGCCACAAGGTGCGTTAAATGAAGATAAATACTGGGGTAGACGTCCTTAGTTGCGTGCTGATTCAACATATATTGCGACTGCATAATGGTTTTATCTAATCGCAGTCGCGCAGAATAAATTTAGAATAGGAATGATGCCCATGCCACTTTATGATTTTCAATGTGTGCATTGCCAAGGCATATTTGAGCAACGCTTGGCGATGGCACAGATCGGTGAGGCGCAGCTTGAATGCCAGTATTGTAAACAAACCATCTTGGCTAAACCGCTATTGACGGGTCGAGCTCAGATTCAAAGTAAAACCAAGTGGCGGCCCCAGTCAAGTGCAGAACAATTGGCAGGGCCTTTAGTCACAGGACCTGGTACCCATAAAAATGCAGCGCGTAATTCAGTTTTACATAACTGCAAAGGGGTTAACTGCAGTGTCTGTGGGCTTTAGTGAGCATCTTCATGTGCTGCCATTAATTCAAAGAATCCTTCAGCTTTTTGGTCTTTGTACAATTTATACCAAGCTTTTAAGGTTGTTTCCGAGTAGAGGTCGAGTTTCCGGAAAATTTCAATCGCAAATTCAATTGGTGCAGTGCCACTCGCGGTAATCAAATTTCCTGCGGTTACAGCCAGTTGCTCTTGGTAGTGTGCAGCGCCTTGATAGCCGGTCATTTCAAGAAACATTTTGATATTACTAGTGTGCGCCACATGATCCAATAATCCAAATTTGGCAAGTGCTGCAGTGGCACCACAAATTGCCGCAACCGGAACATCTGCATCCAGAAAATCAGCGGCCTTTTGCACAAAGGCATCAATGCCGCCTTGAGCCGCACTATCTGCACCAGGCAAGATCAACATGCTGCTGTGTTCAGATTGCAACATGTCTAAAGTGAGATCGGGGAGGATACGCAAGCCACCCTTGCTGCGAATAGGCTCAAGGTTGAGTCCAACCGTTTTTACTTCAAATCGGCCAGATACTTTTTGGAATTCAGGTGAGTTGATATGTGCAACCACATAGCCTACCTCCCAATCCGCCATGCTGTCATAGATCGCGAGGTGTATGGTTTCTTGCTTCATTGCTTGGGCTTCTTTTTCAAAAATGAATCATCTGGACGATATACAGGGTTGTGCTTGCTTTGATCGTGCTCAAACGCAAGTCACGCTGCCCAATACTCTAAATCCTGCAGCGCCGGTTACAGCGGGTAAATTACCAGACTGTTGCTGCATAAAGCGCATGGCAAGCCAAGCAAACGCCGTGGCTTCGACCCATGTTGGGGAGATACCCAAAGCTTGGGTGGATTGCACGGTCCAATTGTGTTTGCGTAGACGCCAGCGTAATTGCTCGAGCAAGTGGCTATTGTAGGCGCCACCCCCACAAACATAGACTTCACCGGTGTCTAGCGGTGAGCGATAAATGGCTTTTTTAATCGCACGTGTGGTCAGTTTGAGTAAAGTGGCTTGGATATTTTCAGGTAGATCTTCGAGTTCATCGTATTCCATATCGCTGCGCCAATCAGCCAATTGCTCATCGAGCCATTCAAGATTGAAGTCTTCACGACCGGTACTTTTCGGTGGTTCTTTGGCAAAGTAATCATGGTTTTGTAGGCGATTGAGCAAGGTGCGAACCGGTTGACCATAGGCGGCCCAGTTGCCACCCTCATCATAGGGTTGTCCCGTATAACGATGGCACCATGCATCCATGAGAATATTCGCCGGTCCAGTGTCAAAGCCATAGACGCCTTGGGTATCCCCCGCTGGCAGCAGGCTGACATTGGCGATGCCGCCTAAGTTGAGGATCACACGGTGAATGGTGTCATGTTGGAACAGCGCTTGGTGAAAGGCCGGGACCAAAGGAGCACCCTGACCACCTGCAGCAAGATCACGGCGACGGAAATCCGAGATGACCGGGATTTGGGTAATTTCAGTGATGATGTTGGGATCACCAATCTGCAAACTAAAGCCATGCTCTGGACGATGGCGAATGGTTTGCCCATGTGAGCCAATGGCTTTAATCTGGCTGCGATCGAGTTGATGGGTATCAATCAATTGATTTATCCCGTGACCAATCATCTTTGCCAGTGCCACATCTGCTTTGCCCATGCGGTCGATTTCGTTATCGCTGGGTAGGGCGAGCGCCATGAGCTCGCTGCGTAATTCTGGATCAAATTCAAGTGTTAATGTGGCATGTACTGTCAACGGGTCAAATGATGCCGCGACAAAATCGACGCCATCCATGCTGGTGCCCGTCATTACCCCAATATAGATTGCGACCATTTGAATACTCACCTGCATTCTGCTGAAAAAGTGTTAGTATATCGCAGAATTTGTATAACCCATGCGTTTGGATTTAGTGATGTCAAATTTTCTGCCGGCTGAAGAACAACTCGCCCTCATCCAACGGGGCACTCATGAAATTATTTCTGAAGAGGATCTCCTTAAGAAACTTAAGGAAAATCGTCCATTAAAAATTAAAGCAGGTTTTGATCCAACTGCACCTGATTTGCATTTTGGACATACTGTACTGATTAATAAGCTTAAAACCTTTCAAGACTTGGGTCATGAAGTGACGTTTTTGATTGGCGATTACACCGCCATGATCGGCGATCCATCAGGTAAAAGCGCAACACGTCCACCATTATCACGTGAACAAGTTGAAGCCAATGCCAAGACCTATCAAGAGCAAGTGTTTAAAATCCTTGATCCGGTCAAAACCAAAGTGCGTTTTAACTCTGAATGGTTCAATGCCCGTTCAGCGGCTGACTTGATCCAATTGGCCAGTCAGCAAACCGTTTCCCGTATGTTAGAGCGTGATGACTTTACCAAGCGTTATAAGAGCCAACAACCGATTGCGATTCATGAATTTTTGTATCCATTGGTGCAAGGTTATGACTCGATCGCGCTTGAAGCTGACGTGGAAATGGGCGGTACCGATCAGACCTTTAACTTGTTGATGGGGCGTACCCTGCAAAGCCGTTATGGCCAAGAGTCACAAGTCTGTATCACTGTACCGATCCTTGAAGGTTTAGATGGCGTCAATAAGATGTCTAAATCTTTAAATAACTATATTGGTGTTTTTGATGCACCGGGTGCGATGTACCAAAAAGTACTTTCGATGCCAGATAGTTTGATCCCACGCTACTTTGAACTACTCAGCTTTAAGTCGCTTGATGAGATTGAGCTGTTGCTCAAGGAAATCGAAGAGGGTCGTAACCCTCAAGAAGTGAAGAAAATCTTGGCACTTGAGTTGGTGGAGCGTTTCCATGGTAGCGATGCTGCTGCCAATGCACATAAAGGTGCAGGTAACGTGATTACTGAAGGTGAAGTCCCTGAAGACACCCCTGAAGTGACAATTTCACGTGCTGAATTTGGTGGTGAGATGTTTATCGCCTCGATCTTGCGTACTGCGGGTTTAACCAAAAACGCAGCCCAAGCCAAAGATGCTGTGGCACGTGGTGCAGTTAAAGTCGATTGGGAAGTGGTTGATGCCAATTTCTCAGTCAATGAAAATAAGACCTGCATTATCCAAGCGGGTAAAAAAGCCATTGCTCGCGTGATCTTTGTTGATTGAGATTGAATAAGTCTGAGTGATGATTCAATCATCACCATGCATTAAAAAAACCACATCAGTGATGCATTGATGTGGTTTTTTAACTAATTGTGCGAAATTCTCCATCTATAATCTTTGATTTAGATGGATAGCACTCATTATTCAGGTCTTTGCTGTTTTTCGATATTGTCTAATATGGTCCCGTATTGTTTCGATTGTTGCCCCACCAGTGCTAAGCAGGCAATATGCTC
>NZ_SLVJ01000003.1 GCF_004345325.1 Acinetobacter calcoaceticus | reverse complement strand
ACACTCCACTTGCCATCTGGTCCTGCAGTGGTCACTTCTGTGCTGCCATCAGGGAAGGTTACTGTAACTTCACTGTTAGGCTCTGCACTACCGGTGATCGGATCTGATGTATTCGGCTGATCAATGATCGGTGCATTCGGTGCAGCACCATCAACAGTCGCATAACCTGGATCAGAGACGTTGCCTGCTGGATCTTTGGCTGTGGCCTGAACTTCATCACCATCTTGCAAGCCTGGGTTCGGTACACTCCACTTGCCATCAGGTCCTGCAGTGGTCACTTCTGTGCTGCCATCTGGGAAAGTCACGGTGACTTCACTGCCTGGCTCAGCACTACCGGTAACCGGATCTGATGTGTTCGGCTGATCAATGATCGGTGCATCTGGTGCAACACCATCAACGATCGCATAAGCTGGCGGTGAAACATTGCCTTCTGGATCTTTAGTTTCAGCTTTGATTTCATCGCCATCGACTAGACCTGGGTTTGGAACAGACCATGTTCCATCTGGACCTGCAGTGGTGGTTTCTTGGTCACCGTTAGGGAAAGTGACAATAACCTCATCACCTGGATTTGCTCCACCACCGGTGATTGGATCGTTTGCATTCGGTGGATCTATATGCGGTGCATTCGGTGCAGCACCATCAACAGTCGCATAACCTGGATCAGAGACGTTGCCTGCTGGATCTTTGGCTGTGGCTTTAACTTCATCACCATCTTGCAAGCCTGGATTCGGTACACTCCACTTGCCATCTGGTCCTGCAGTGGTCACTTCTGTGCTGCCATCTGGGAAAGTCACCGTGACTTCATTGCCTGGCTCGGCACTACCGATAACCGGATCTGATGTATTCGGCTGATCAATGATCGGTGCATCTGGTGCAACACCATCAACAGTCGCATAACCTGGATCAGAAACGTTGCCTGCCGGATCTTTGGCTGTGGCCTGAACTTCATCGCCATCTTGCAAACCTGGGTTCGGCACACTCCACTTGCCATCTGGTCCTGCAGTGGTCACTTCTGTGCTGCCATCAGGGAAGGTTACTGTAACTTCACTGTTAGGCTCTGCACTACCGGTAACTGGGTCTAATGTATTCGGCTGATCAATGATCGGTGCGTCTGGTGCAACACCATCAACAGTCGCATAACCTGGATCAGAGACATTGCCTGCTGGATCTTTGGCTGTGGCTTTAACTTCATCGCCATCTTGCAAGCCTGGATTCGGTACACTCCACTTGCCATCTGGTCCTGCAGTGGTCACTTCTGTGCTGCCATCAGGGAAGGTTACTGTAACTTCACTGTTCGGCTCTGCACTACCGGTAACCGGATCTGATATATTCGGCTGATCAATGATCGGTGCATCTGGTGCAACACCATCAACGATCGCATAAGCTGGCGGTGAAACATTGCCTTCTGGATCTTTAGTTTCAGCTTTGATTTCATCGCCATCGACTAGACCTGGGTTTGGAACAGACCATGTTCCATCTGGACCTGCAATCGTGGTTTCTTGGTCACCATTTGGGAAAGTAACAATAACCTCATCACCTGGATTTGCTCCACCACCGGTGATTGGATCGTTTGCATTCGGTGGATCTATATGCGGTGCATTCGGTGCAGCACCATCAACAGTCGCATAACCAGGATCAGAGACATTGCCTGCTGGATCTTTGGCTGTGGCTTTGACTTCATCACCATCGACTAGACCTGGGTTTGGAACAGACCATGTTCCATCTGGACCTGCAATCGTGGTTTCTTGGTCACCATTTGGGAAAGTAACAATAACCTCATCACCTGGATTTGCACCACCACCGGTGATTGGATCGTTTGCATTCGGTGGATCTATATGCGGTGCATTCGGTGCTACACCATCAACGATCGCATAAGCTGGCGGTGAAACATTGCCTTCTGGATCTTTAGTTTCAGCTTTGATTTCATCGCCATCGACTAGACCTGGGTTTGGAACAGACCATGTTCCATCTGGACCAGCAATCGTGGTTTCTTGGTCACCATTAGGGAAAGTGACAATAACCTCATCACCTGGATTTGCACCACCACCGGTGATTGGATCGTTTGCATTCGGTGGATCTATATGCGGTGCATTCGGTGCAGCACCATCAACAGTCGCATAACCTGGATCAGAGACATTGCCTGCTGGATCTTTGGCTGTGGCCTGAACTTCATCACCATCTTTCAAGCCTGGATTCGGTACACTCCACTTGCCATCTGGTCCTGCAGTGGTCACTTCTGTGCTGCCATCAGGGAAGGTTACTGTTACTTCACTGTTCGGCTCTGCACTACCGGTAACCGGATCTGATCTATTCGGCTGATCAATGATCGGTGCATCTGGTGCAACACCATCAACGATCGCATAAGCTGGCGGTGAAACATTGCCTTCTGGATCTTTAGTTTCAGCTTTGATTTCATCGCCATCGACTAGACCTGGGTTTGGAACAGACCATGTTCCATCTGGACCTGCAGTGGTGGTTTCTTGGTCACCATTAGGGAAAGTGACAATAACCTCATCACCCGGATTTGCTCCACCACCGGTGATTGGATCATTTGCATTCGGTGGATCTATATGCGGTGCATCTGGTGCAACACCATCAACAGTCGCATAACCTGGATCAGAGACGTTGCCTGCTGGATCTTTGGCTGTGGCTTTAACTTCATCGCCATCTTTTAAGCCTGGATTCGGTACACTCCACTTGCCATCAGGGCCTGTAGTGGTCACTTCTGTACTGCCATCTGGAAAAGTCACTGTAACTTCACTGTTAGGCTCTGCACTACCGGTAACCGGATCTGATGTATTCGGCTGATCAATGATCGGTGCATCTGGTGCAACACCATCAACGATCGCATAGCTTGGCGGTGAAACATTGCCTTCTGGATCTTTAGTTTCAGCTTTGATTTCATCGCCATCTTCCAAACCTGGGTTCGGCACAGACCACTTACCATCTGGGCCTGCAGTGGTATTTTCTTTATCACCATTTGGGAAAGTGACTTCAACTTCACTCCCCGGAGGTGCGCTACCCGTGATCGGATCTTCTGCATTCGGTGGATCTATATGCGGTGCATTCGGTGCAGCACCATCAACAGTCGCATAACCTGGATCAGAGACGTTGCCTGCTGGATCTTTGGCCGTGGCTTTAACTTCATCGCCATCTTTTAAGCCTGGATTCGGTACAGACCACTTGCCATCTGGTCCTGCAGTGGTCACTTCTGTGCTGCCATCAGGGAAAGTCACGGTGACTTCACTGCCTGGCTCAGCACTACCCGTAATCGGGTCTTTAACATTCGGTGTATCTACAATCGGTGCATCTGGTGCAACACCATCAACGATCGCATAGCTTGGCGGTGAAACATTGCCTTCTGGATCTTTAGTTTCAGCTTTGATTTCATCGCCATCTTCCAAACCTGGGTTCGGCACAGACCACTTACCATCTGGGCCTGCAGTGGTGTTTTCTTTATCACCATTTGGGAAAGTGACTTCAATTTCACTCCTCGGAGGTGCGCTACCCGTGATCGGATCTTCTGCATTCGGTGGATCTATATGCGGTGCATTCGGTGCAGCACCATCAACAGTCGCATAACCTGGATCAGAGACGTTGCCTGCTGGATCTTTGGCTGTGGCTTTAACTTCATCGCCATCTTTTAAGCCTGGATTCGGTACAGACCACTTGCCATCTGGGCCGGCTTTGGTCACTTCTGTGCTGCCATCTGGGAAAGTGACGGTAACTTCACTGCCTGGCTCAGCACTACCCGTAATCGGGTCTTTAACATTCGGTGTATCTACAATCGGTGCATCTGGTGCAACACCATCAATGATCGCATAGCTTGGCGGTGAAACATTGCCTTCTGGATCTTTAGTTTCAGCTTTGATTTCATCGCCATCTTCCAAACCTGGGTTCGGTACCGACCATTTCCCATCTGGGCCAACGTCAACAACCTGTTTGTCACCATTTGGAAAAGTGACTTCGACTTGAGTCCCAGGAGGTGCAGTACCCGTAATCGGATCATTGCCATTCGGCGGGTTAATCGTTGGTTTCTCTAATATGATGCGTGGTGGTGACTGATCTGAATCACTGTCATTTCCTGCCCACGCTATAATACCTGCTGCACCGACGGGAACAGCCAACCAAGCCCAAAGACTTGTGGCACCATCGTGATAAAGCAGAGGCTCAATACTGTCAATGTAACTCAATGTTATATTTTCTAACAATGCACTATTCGCATCGGTAAACTGTACCCAAATCAGTTTATTCTGGCCTTCATCATTGAATACCAAACTATTATCAGTCTTATAATTTTCACCTTCAAAGAAATGGCCAATGATAATTTCTTCACCTGACTTCAAGGTGATCACAGCATCAACACCCTTTTGAACGATACTAACAACATCTTCCTTATTTATTTTTAATACCACTACTGATGCTTCAGAAATTGAAACTGCATTACCAGTAACACTTTCTAAAACCTGATGTGTTTCTTTTGAGATAACTTGAATTTCAGACATGAAATGGCCTCCAGTACTTTAAAATATTTATAAAAAAACAATTTATTAACAATAATTTTAAAAAATAATCGACTTTTAAAAATAGGATAAAAAAAATACAACTTCAACTCAAAAAAAAATATAAATGTTAAGCTAAAAAAAAATTCACATTCCCATTAAATAGCTATAATGAACTTAGCAACAGGAATTAAAATAAACCATTGTATATAGTGTTATTTTCACTTCATTCACCACCAGAGCAAATCAAACAAAACCCTATGTTTTATTAACCATCTAATTTTAAACATAGCCAGTGACATCTAATTCACATTGAGATGTTTTTATTTAAATAAAAATCAAAAAAAGTATTAACAACATATTTAAAAGCATAAATAATCTAGAAAAATTATTAAATTCAACTCACCTTAAAATAAACAAACTAACATCTAATAATTCCAGAAATTCAAAAAAGTAATTATTATATTTTTATTCACCATCCATTTTACCCCCTGATATAATAATTCATTTAATAAAATCACCACCGTTCCAATTAAATACACATATCAAATCTCCACGACAAGCCACAAAAAAGCCAGCATCAATGCTGGCTTTTAGGCTTAGATCAAAGAGGGTGATTAAGGTTGAGCACGCAGCTGTTTTTGCGCCTTACTATAATCCAATAGGATATTCGCGGCCTCATTCACAAAGGTTTCTTCCTCTGGTAATGGTGGACGTTTATTGGCTTTAATTTTGGCACGAGATTCTGCCAAAGCTTCTAGCGAGGCCTGATAACTTTCCCAGTTTGAATAGGCTTTTTGCCCAGTCACAGCACGACGTTTGTTTTCAGCATCGAGGGTCTTTTGTTCCAAAGCGATGAGTTCAGCCTTACGGATATCGATATCCAAGACGACTTTTTTGTCTTCTTTGGCCTGCTTGGCAATGGTCATACGGGTGTCGAGATACTGGAACTGCGGATCGAGTTGGACGCGTTGTTTCGACGCTGCACTCAATTGTGGAATATAGTTTTTCACTGAACCTTCACGCTTAAATGGCGCAGTTGGAATGGTATCCCACTTCAAGGCATTTTTCGCTTTACGCTCACCAAACTCTTCGTCATAAATATCGACCAGTTTAATGTCAGGAATCACGCCTTTATTTTGAGTACTGCCCCCAGTGACTCGATAGAACTTACGTTGTGTCAACGTTGCTTGACCATAAGCCAAAGTATCGAGCTGAACTTGAGCCGTTCCCTTTCCTGTGGTGGTACTGCCAATCACGATGCCACGTTCATAATCTTGGATCGCAGCTGAGAAAATCTCACTCGCAGATGCAGAAGCCAAGTTAATCATCACCGCCAAAGGTCCAGCATAGGTTTGCGCACCACCATCGGTATCATCAAATACGCTGACATTACCATTACCATCACGGATTTGTACTACTGGGCCCTGTTTGATCACTTGACCCAACATTTTAGCGACTTCCTCTAGGGAACCGCCGGGGTTATTACGCAAATCAATGATGATGCCTTCAACGTTTTGTGCAGCAAGCGATTTCAATGCATTGTTGGTGTCTTCAGAGACCGAACGGTATTCATTGCCGGCACGGCGCGCACGATAGTTGAGATAGAAAGACGGGATCTCCACCACACCATAACGGTATTTCACCCCATCACGGGTAATTTCAACTGTACGCGAACGCACACCAGAATCTTCTTCCTGAATAATATCGCGGGTTAAGGTCACAGCACGAGCTTGGCTTAATGATGCCCCAGCACCGAGCAATTTAATCGTGACTTTGGTTCCGCGTTTACCACGGA
Source organism: Acinetobacter calcoaceticus (assembly GCF_004345325.1). GTDB lineage: Bacteria > Pseudomonadota > Gammaproteobacteria > Pseudomonadales > Moraxellaceae > Acinetobacter > Acinetobacter calcoaceticus_D. The sequence continues at coordinate 248,295 of NZ_SLVJ01000003.1, read as the reverse complement.
TCAGACCCACGATTTCAGAGCTCGGCCATCCGGTCACATCGACCATTTTCTCGCCATCTTGCGCCACACCGATAATGCGGTCACCTGATTTCACCAAACCAGATTTACCCGCAGGTCCACCATCCACAATGGTTTCAATCTTGGTGTAATCCTCATTGCCACGATCCGGACGAATAGCAACCCCAATGCCTTCAAGCTGTAGACTAGTTTGGCGGTTCAACTCCATTGCATCCACAGGTGGGAAATAGTTACTGTGTGGATCATAGGTCGCCAACATGGCATTTAAGGTTTTGTCGAGTACATCATCACTCTTAACTCGCCCAATACGTTCTAATTGACGGGTATAACGTTTGGTCAATGTTTGTACAGGTGTTAAATCTTCAGCAGCGGTGAGATCTTGTCCATTGGCCAAAGATGGGTCGGCCTTGAGCGCTTTCTGCTTGGCATCTTCTTCTTCTTTGGAAATGGTGAGATTGATCACCTGTGAAACCAGCATTTTCTTCCAATGTTCTTGTAGGTCTGCTTCAGTGTTAAAAAATGGGGCTTTTTCACGATCAGTATCGAGGAATACTTCAGGCTGCTTGAGGTTTTGTGGCTTTTTCAACTCAGCCAACATGAACTTATAAAATGCTTTTAAGCGATCACGATATTGGGCATGTATCGCATAAGGTCCTGATAAATCACCTGCTTTTAATGCTGCACCAAAGGTTGAGCCGTATCGTTTTTTATAATCCGCAACTTCTGGTGCAAGAAATAGGGTGTGATCTGGATCTAAGCTGTCGATATACATGTCTAAGATACGATTTGATGTGTTGGCATCTAAGCGCATATTTAAATAATGTTGTCTGTCGACCAAAGTGGCCAATTGGCGTGAAACCAAAGCTTGTTCTTGTGAGGGTTGGATAGAGGTCGATGAAACAGCTGGCTGTGTCGCGGCGATTGCCTCTGTAATGGTGTGGTTAAAGAAAAAACCACCAGTCGCAATAGCAACTGCGCAAGCGATTGTTTGAAGTTTCATAAATACCGGTTACATCCTTGGGTTTTCCAATTTCAACGTCGTTTTGGTGCTGAATTGATTAGAATCAGAATCTTAAACAACTTTATCTGCGTATGTCGTGTAGTTTTATCATAATATGTACTGATAAAATGTAGCAAATCATTGCAAGTATCAGTTATGGTTTGCCTGTCTAAAAAAGTATAGCTATGGATTTTTTCTATGATTGGCGCATTGATGCTGGATGTTGCAGCGACCACACTGTCGCAAGAAGATATTGAATTATTGCACACTCCGCAAGTTGGCGGAGTCATTTTATTTGGCCGCAACATTGAATCACCTGCTCAAGTTCGGGCACTCACTGATCATATGCGTCAGGTGCGACCTGATCTATTGATCGCAGTGGATCAAGAAGGCGGACGGGTTCAACGACTCAAGCAAGGCTTTAGTGCCTTACCTGCCATGGGCCGTTTTGGTGAACTTTATCTGGATCAACCGCAACGTGCCATCGAGTTGGCTGAACAATGCGGTTGGTTAATGGCCATCGAAACGCTCGCTGTCGGCATTGACTTTAGTTTTGCCCCAGTCTTAGACATTAACGCGATTAGTGATGTAATCGGTGATCGTGCTTTTGCCAACAATTGTGCCGATATCAGTGTCTTGGCCGCAGCTTTTATGCGGGGTATGCGTCGCGCTGGCATGGCAACCACAGGTAAACACTTCCCCGGCCATGGCTCAGTCAAAGCCGATTCGCATATTGCTGCAGCAATCGATAGCCGCAGCTATGAACAGATTTATGCCACGGACATGCAAAGCTTTATCAAACTGCAACCACAACTCGATGCGCTGATGCCCGCACATGTAATCTATGATCAAGTCGATCCTAATCCTGCTGGTTTTTCAACATTTTGGATTCAAAAAATATTGAGAGCACAACTGCAGTTTGATGGGGTGCTGTTCTCAGATGACCTCAGCATGCAAGCTGCTGGCATCGCGGGTAATGCCGATGCGCGTATCCGAGCTGCACTTCATGCAGGTTGTGACATGGGTTTGGTCTGCAATGATCGTGATGCTGCTCGCTTGGCATTGGCAGCGATTGCGGATCTACCACTTCCGAATCAAGCCCGTCTTGAACGCATGCGCGGTAAAATTCCAGCGTTAGTTATAGGCGAAGCCTTTGACCTTGGCGCTGAGTGGGCCGCCACCAAACATACCATCGAAGCCTTTAAGCACAGTCTATGACTGTGCTTCACTTCGCTGCATGTTTAGATTAGCCCCAAGAATAAAGTCTAACTTAAATGCGTATGACAGATAACTAAGTTAAAAATGACTTAGATGAGCAGTGCCTAGCCAGGCATTGCTCAGAACAGCCAAAACAAAGCGCAATAACCCTTTCCAAAACAACAAATCAATCAGGAAGACCATGACTACAACGCCTAACACAGCATTATCCAAACATCGTCATATCTCATTTACTGCGCACTATACCGGTTATATCTGGTATCAAATGGGCATTTCCCATCCTGTGTTTGCCACCCAAAAAGGTAAATTCTTAGCTAAATTGGCGCAACCCGTTGAACACTTGGCAGAAAAATGGGTTGGTGGCAGTATGCGCAGCACCCTAAGAACCCGTCATCAATTATTGGATCAACATCTAACTGCATTAATCGAGCAAACGCCACAACTCCAAGTCTTAGAGATTGCAGCGGGACTTTCGCCACGCGGTTGGTGGTTTAGACAACATTATCCAGACATCCGCTATGTGGAGCTTGACCTCCCTGCCATGGCCAGTACCAAACAACAGGCACTGGACCAGATCGAGACTTCAGCAACTGCGGTGCTGGCGGTGGATTTATTTAGCGCAGCCTTTGCACAGGCCTTTGAGCAGTTTGATCCCAAACGTCCTTTGGTGGTGATCAGCGAAGGGTTAATCAACTATTTTGACAAAGCTTTATTAGAGCAATTAATTCAGTCTATTGCAGACTATGGCACCGCCTTCAAGGCCCTGCATTATCTGACCGATCTCTATCCTGAGCCGACCCAGCACAAACTGTCAAAGCTGATTTGGAACAGCAGTAAATTACTCAAATACGTATCTCGCAGTGCATTTAGCTTTCATTTTGTTAGCCCGCTTGAAGTGGAAAGTTTTTTTAAGCAAGCTGGCTTTGCACAGGTACAGGTGGTACAGCCCTCTGCTGCTGGAGATTCAGAACAAAGTCTGTCCCAGTCACAGCAACACCAGACTGCAAGCAAGCTATCTGAAACACATTTAGGTGATTTGGTCTGGATGATCCATGCGCAGACCATCAAATAAACAGGGCGGAGATCTTAGATTAAAGCCATTTTGATTGAGCGCGTTTAAATGAGCGTTTTTAATTGGGAGTTTTTAATTGAGCATTACTGATTTAGCTTGGATCTAGTGCCGTTGGCACTTGTGCGGCAATATAGTGGCGCAAACGCTCTGATATCTCAAAAGAACCATGTTTGAACAAGGCACGCAACTTAAGTTGTGAGGTCTCAAAGATCAGACATTCAATTTTAAACTCACCCTGATCATCGTGTAGATACAAGGCCAAGTCGCGTGGATGTAGCTGCGCCCACTGTGCTGATTCAAGATCTTCGCAGTGTAGCAAGACCCCAAAATAATTCAGATCGATGATTTCGACGGGAAATTCAATGCGCTCATTGCCCAAAACGGTATTGGGTTGATCTACTTTTATACGTGCTTCGCCACGACGTGGAATCTGGGCGATTTGATCACGTGTTAACAACTTCACCCCCTCAATCTGATCAATGGCTTGATCTTTCAGAAATTGGGTAAATAAATTCATGGTTTCTTTACGGCGTTGCAATTGGGGCAAATGGTCTGCATTGGCGATCATCGCAAACTGCATATCAGGGCATTGCAAGGCAAAATGAGCGTTTTCAAAGGGTAAGGTAAAACTATCATATTCACCACAGGCAATCAGAGTACGACATTCTGGTGCAGGCACATGTGACAAACGCAGCAAGCGGTTACAGTTAATCTCATAGCGTTGTTGTTCAGTGCCCCCAAACGCAGACATCTGTTTATAAAACAATCGCCGCGCAGTTGGCGACATGCGGGTTTTATCCAGTTTGGCATGATTAACCAGATAGAGGATCACTGCTTGCCCAAACTCATGCATGCGTTGTTCTTTCATCAACAACAATGATTCTTCGAGCAACATCCGCCAGCTTTTACGTGTTTCTTGCATGACCCCCATCAGGATCATTCTCTCCACCAGCTCAGGGCGTTGCTGGGCAAAACATGAGGCAACCACCGAGCCCAGAGATAAGCCCATGACCGAAACTAGAGGGATCTTGACCAAGTCCAACCATTCACCCAACATACGTGATAAATCAGGTAATTCTAACTGTGCTGCAGAGTCGCCAGTATCGCGATTAAAAATTTGTTGATTGGCCCCCAAGGATGGCATGTCAATTAATATCACTGGGCCTTTTTCAAACAACTGCTCTACGCAGTATTTATAGGAATTAAAATTTTGGAATGCACCGCCAACGATTAGCGTTGGTATATTAAAACGTGTTTCCGGATCGGCGATCGCCATGTATTCGACTTTCCAGCCATCAATCCAACTGACTCTAGCAGGCTGCTTAAAGCTATTCTTATTATAGAGATCAAAAAAATCATCGATTGAGTTTCTTGAGTATAATTGTGGTTCCATATGGGGTATGGAATTCATGCCCTGCCTCCCTGCTTGCTTTATTGTTTTTTTGCAAGATGATCTGTAGTTAATACAAGAACGACTCACAACGCATCAAATATTATTCGTTCTTACCACCCTATGCGGTGCTGTAATCGCAGTAGAGTTGCAGATAAATCGTCAAAATATGTATTACATTGCTATCTATATCATTTGATTTTATACAGATGTTGATGTAGTTCGCAATCAATATCTTGACCATGCAGTCAGATTAAAGCATCAGCATGCAACTAAGGAGGTTAAGGCCTATAAGCCTATGGATATTTTATGAATAAGCGTGGATTGTTGATTGGTGCACTGCTACTATTCAAGACCAGACAATATTTTAATCAGCCATTCGAATATCGCCATGCAAGAATTCATTGAGCACGATTCCATAGCGGAATATATGCAAACCGTAGGGCAACAGGCTCGCCAAGCATCAGCTGTGCTGGCCAGTGCCTCAACGATCGTCAAAAATAATGCCTTATCTGCGATTTACACTGCACTGCAACGTAGTGAAACTGAGATATTGGCTGCGAATCTTATCGACATGAACAAAGGCCGTTCGTCTAATCTAGACGATGCCTTACTTGATCGTTTAGAGCTGACCCCCGCACGCTTTAAAGCGATGTTAGATGGGCTCAATGATGTCATTGGCTTGACCGATCCGATTGGGGAAATTACCGACTTGGCCTATAGACCCTCTGGCATTCAACTCGGGAAAATGCGGGTACCTTTAGGCGTGGTCGGTATGATCTATGAGTCGCGTCCAAACGTGACCTTAGAAGCCGCATCACTGGCGCTAAAATCGGGCAATGCGATTATTTTACGCGGTGGTTCTGAAGCGATTAACTCCAACCAAGCCATTGCAACCGCGATCCGACATGCCTTGAGCGTGGTGGGCTTGCCGGAACACTGTGTCCAAGTGGTGAACACCACTGACCGTGCCGCAGTGGGTGAGTTGATCACCTTAACTGAATTTGTTGATGTGATTGTGCCCCGTGGCGGAAAGAGTCTGATCCAACGAGTCACTCAAGATGCAACCATTCCCGTGATTAAACATCTTGATGGCAACTGTCATGTATTTGTTGAAGCACAGGCTGATTTACACAAAGCCCTGCCGATCGCCTTGAATGCCAAGACCCATCGCTATGGCGTATGTAATGCCATGGAAACCTTATTGGTCGATGAAAAAGTTGCGGATGAGTTTCTACCCAACATCGCTGAACTTTATGCGCAAAAACAAGTTGAGCTCAGAGGTTGTGCAGAAACCCAACGTATTTTGGGTACACAAGTCAGTGCTGCGACTGAAGAAGATTGGTATACCGAATATCTCGGTCCAATCTTGGCCATCAAAGTGGTCAGTGGTATGGAAGAGGCTATCCTGCATATCAACAAATATGGCTCACATCATACTGATGCGATTATTACTGAAAACTTTAGTCTAGCGCGCCAGTTCTTGACCCGTGTTGACTCTAGCTCTGTAGTGGTCAATGCCTCGACCCGTTTTGCTGATGGTTTCGAATATGGCTTGGGTGCTGAAATTGGTATTTCTACCGATAAGATCCATGCCCGTGGCCCTGTTGGTTTAGAAGGTCTGACTTCACAAAAATGGATCGTGCTCGGTGATGGTCAAATCCGTCACTAAGCTGGTGTCGTTCCCCCAGCGTTGCTCAGCCTATGTCGCTCAGCACTGGCGATATTTGTTCAATACATTGTATATGCAGACTAAGCTGAGAATTTATGAAAATATTCATGTGAAGTGAATGGATATTAAAACCTCTAAATTTTCGTCATAATCTAATGTAATTAAAAGACTTAAAGCCCCGTACTCAACATTGAGTACGGGGCTTTTTACATTTAGTACCATAAAAATATTCAGTTCAAAATTGAAGCGTCGCGCAATAGTTGTTACATTGGTTTTTTATCTATTTTTTGATCAGTTTCACGAAATTTAACTGATAAATATTAATTGTTCGATTTTTATTGGTCGATAGTGCTTAAGTCTAATCACCTAAAGTCTATCTAGGAGCAATAAACATCACATGCTAAAACTTAGGCTCTCATCATGATCCCGTTGCTGGGTTGCTGTACTTGGATCAAAGCATCATGTTTCGATCGCAGTCATTCAGCCAGATTGGACAATGCATCGACCGATCAGCAGCATCTGATGAGCAAGGACGATTCACCACAAAACGAGTCATCTCAGCATGATTCACATCAAAAAGGGTTAATTCCAACGTGTCTACTTCAGTATTGGTCATCAATTGCGGTTCTTCATCCATTAAATATGCGCTGGTTTCTGATCGTCGTGAAGATCGAATCTACGGCTTGGCAGAAAACTTAGGCTCGGCTGAGGCTCGTATCAAAGGGATTACCTTTGGTGGTGTGCCACTCGAACTTGAAATTCCGTTTGCAGATCATGAAAAAGCACTCGAAACTGTATTGAATCGTCTATCACAATATCGTCCTCAAGCCATTGGACATCGTGTGGTACACGGCGGCACCTTGACCAAAGCTGAACGCCTCACCCCAGAAATTATTGAACGAATTCGTCAAGCCACACCACTTGCACCGTTGCATAACCCTGCTCATTTGATCGGTATTGATGCCACCATGCGTCTATTCCCTGATCTACCACAAGTGGCAGTGTTTGATACCGCATTCCACCAAACCATGCCAGCACACGCCTATCGTTATGCTGTGCCGAAGTTTTTATATACCGAGCACAATGTTCGTCGCTATGGTTTCCATGGCACTAGCCATGCCTATGTGTCTGACCGTGGTTCAGAATTAGCGGGTAACTTTAGACAAGGCGGTTGGTTAACAGCACATTTGGGCAATGGTAGCTCGACCTGTGCGATTTGGAATGGTCAAAGTATTGATACCTCTATGGGACTCACCCCGCTTGAAGGCGTGGTAATGGGCACGCGCAGTGGTGATGTCGATCCAAGTATTCACAGTTTCCTCGCCAACAACTTGGGCTGGGATCTGAAACAAATTGATAAAATGCTCAATAGTGAAAGTGGTTTACTTGGTCTGTCTGAGTTATCCAATGACATGCGTACCCTGATTGAAGCCTCTGAGCAAGGCAATCAAGATGCGACTTTGGCGATTGAAGTATTCTGTTATCGCTTGGCCAAATCTTTGGCAGCCCTGAGCTGTGGCCTACCGCGTGTTGATGGTTTGATCTTCACCGGCGGTATCGGTGAAAACTCTGCCTATATTCGTGAAAAAACATTGTCTTACTTGCCGCACTTCGGTTTCCAATTGGGTAAAGACAAAAACAATGATTTAAAACGGGGTACTGAAGGCCGTATCGATACCGGTACTGGCCCTGAGCTTTGGGTCATCCCGACCGATGAAGAAGGTCGCATCGCCCAAGAAACCCGCTCTGTAGTAGACCCTATCGACGCAGCCCCTTCGAACAATACTGAAAATGCTGCTGAGAATGATGCACTTGCATAAGTGCGGGCATATTGCATACTCCTTAAATCATTGAGACTTTAAGACTACTTATGAAAACAATATTATTGGTTCCCACTGGAGAAGGCGTTGGCGTCACCTCCGCTTGTTTAGGTCTGATTTATGCTTTGGAATGCCAAGGGGTAAAAGCAGGTTTTCTAAAACCATTTTCCCAAGAAAACCATGTCGATGAAGATCGCAGTACCGCGCTGTATCGCCATTTATCTAAATCAGCCACGGTAGAGCCGATCAGCTATCCACAGTTGGTGCAACTGATCAACAGCGATCAAAATGATGTGTTGCTTGAACAAGCTGTGCATTTACATCGTCAAATTGCCAAGTCACATAACCTGATCATCGTTGAAGGTTTGGTGCCGACTGCACGCGATAGCTTTGCCAGTGAAATGAATGCTGCCTTGGCGCAAGCCTTGGATGCACAAGTGATTGTAGTCAGTAATGCCGATATCGCCAGACCTGAATACACTGCTGAGAAAATTGAAACGCAACTTCGACATTTTGGTGGTGCAGCCTCTTCACGCACTGCTGGGGTGTTGTTTATGCGTACCCGCGGTCTGCCTGAAGGTTCAGCGCAGATCCCTGTGACCATGGATCCAAGTCTACGTCTCAATGCTGAAGTTGCCAGCTTTACCCAAGCCATTCAAAAGACCCATGCACATATTGGCAGCAGTAAATTGCCGATCTTTGGAATGGTGCCATTTAGTAATACCCTGAGTGTGCCGCGAGTTTCAGATTTGACCACCCAGATCAATGCCTCATGGATCAACAAAGGTCAAGCAGAGCAGCGTCGTGTACTTCATAGCAGCTTAATCTCAGCCAATATCGAATATGAACTGAATAAGTTTGTCGCAGGTGAATTGATCATCAGTGCTTCAGATCGTATCGATGTGCTGTTGGCCAGTAGTGTGGCCAGCAGTCAAGGTATTCCATTGGCAGGTTTAGTGCTGACCGAGCATCATGCACCCAATGCACAGGCGCTGGATTTCTGTCAGTCAGCGATCAAACAAGGCTTGCCGATCTTACACACCCCACTCAGTGCCTTTGAAACAGCCCAGCAGTTGGCCAATCTCAGCAATGAGATTCCTGTGGATGATACCGAACGCGCCAAGCAAGTCACCCGCTTTGTGTCTAGCCATATCAACCTCGATTTGCTGATTCCACTGCTCAATGGCGACTATCAAGCGCGTCTATCGCCTTCGGCATTCCGTCACGAGTTGGTGCAAAAGTCGATTGCGGCAAAACGTCGTATCGTGTTGCCTGAGGGTGATGAACCACGCACCATTCAAGCTGCAGCCATCTGTCAATCACGTGGTATTGCTCAATGTATCTTGCTGGCCAAACCTGAAGCGGTGCTTGATGCAGCCAAAGCCTTGAATATTGAACTGCCACAAGATTTGGAAATCGTTGATCCTGCATTGATTATTGATCAATACATTCAACCGATGGTCGAGTTGCGTAAAGGCAAGCTCACAGACGTTCAAGCCCGTGAGCAACTGCAAGACACCGTGGTTCTCGGCACCATGATGTTGGCACTTGATCAGGTCGATGGCTTGGTTTCGGGTGCGATTCACACCACGGCCAATACAGTACGCCCAGCATTTCAATTGATTAAGACCGCCCCTGAGTATTCACTGGTGTCTTCGATCTTCTTTATGCTGTTGCCAGATGAAGTCTATGTCTATGGCGACTGTGCGATCAATCCAGATCCGAATGCAGAACAATTGGCTGAGATTGCCATCCAGTCTGCTGACTCTGCTAAAGCCTTTGGTCTAGATCCACGTATTGCCATGATTTCCTATTCTACGGGTTCATCGGGCACTGGTGCAGATGTCGATAAAGTGCGTGAAGCCACTGAAATCGCTAAAAAACGCCGCCCTGACCTGCTGATTGATGGCCCATTACAATACGATGCAGCATCGGTTGAAAGTGTCGGTCGCTCTAAAGCACCTGATTCTAAAGTCGCTGGTCGTGCCAACGTGTTTATCTTCCCAGATCTCAACACCGGTAACACCACCTATAAAGCGGTACAACGTGCCGCCAATGTGGTCAGCGTAGGGCCAATGCTGCAAGGACTCAACAAACCTGTAAATGACTTGTCACGTGGTGCTTTGGTCGATGATATTGTCTTTACCATCGCCTTAACTGCGATCCAAGCAGAGCAACAAGATCAGGGTTAAGCCCCTAGATAAGTTGCATAGAAAAAGCCACTTTATCTGCGGATAGTGTGGCTTTTTTATGGTGGTTGGGTTGCTCATTACACCCTGCAATGGAATGGTCGTTCCAGACCTGTTTTGAGCGAAGTCCTGCTCCAGTTCGGTTGAGGCAAAAGCGGTATAAAGCAAAGATCAACCGGTTTGGCATTCCACCCTACAAGGGTGGAACGAAAAAAAGAATTTGGTGAAATACGTCTAGTTAAGTTGGCGCCATCCCTTTCAGGCCAACGCCAAATCGGTAGACCCTATGCCTCATTACCGATTCCAATCTGTACAAAGTTCTAATCAGCCTAGATCACTCATTTCACACTATTCATGGTGCAACGAAATAAAAATACCGACTGCGCCTAAACAGACAGTAATTTACTTAATCATCGCTCGAATAATTCTCTCATGTGCCACCTTAATATCACGATCATTTTTTAGCTTATGATTATTCGAAATTTCAGCAATGAGATATGTATTTAAAATAGATAAGATATCTTTATTTATTTCACTGAGCGTAAGAGCATCAGCATTTTCAAAATAAAAAGAAATGACTGTATTTAAATCATTCCGAGTTGATGGATTCATATTGGCATTCAGAATACCCTGTAGTTGCGGGGTATTCTTTTCGGATAGAACAAACCCGAAGACATGGTTTAAATAACTTAAACTGGCTTGTGGATTATTGTTAGCAGCTTGAATAATATCTGGGACTGTATCTACCCCTAGTGCTTTAGCATAATCATAAAAAACTTTGCTGAGCAGACCGCCGAGCTGTTGAGCTTCAATCCTACTGTTGATTGATCGTAACTCAGACTGCATTGTATTAAATATCAACTCATTATTTGGATTATTAGCATCGATGTCTATTGAGCTTATAATTTCAAGTAAATCGTGACGATCATTGATACTTCTATCGCCAACAGCGGCAATATCAGCATATGTCTGGGCAAGATCAGGAATTAAAGATTTGACGTTCAAGTACATTAAATTCTCTTTAACAATTGCTTTAAAAGCATTGTTTTCACCTAACCAATGATATTCTTTGAATATAATCCAGAGCATTTCTGCTTTTTTGTTTTCACTCAACTTGTGATTATTCATAATATTTTCATTGATCAACTGTGAAAAATCGCTCAAATATTTTTGAATATTTTCAGGGTTGGCGGCTAAGATCGAGTGCGTATCTTCTTGCTTGAAGGGAGCGTCCTGAATAATTTTTTTAATCAATAACACTCGGCTCGCAATATCCGTTTCAGTCGTAGATATAGACAAAAGTTCTTCAGTAGGCTTGGATGTCCCTGAATTTTTGATCGCTTCTTGCTGAAGACTCGCAATAGATGTAGGACGATCTGGCTTAAAATTGAAAATAAGTAAAATGAATAAGCCTATTAACAACAGCAAACTAATATATATTTTTTTCAAATTTTAGATTCCATTGTTCTAACGTTCCCCCTCAATCCATTAACGCCGAAACTGCTGTGGTGTCTGCCCCATATGCCGTTTAAACATGGCGCTAAACGCACTTGGGCTGGTATATCCCAAAGCGGTGGCGAGTCTGGCGACTGACTCCCCCCTTGCCAACTTCGCCAATGCCAAGGCGATATGCATATGTTGTATCCATGCTCGATACGTCAAGCCAGTTTGTTTTTGAAACAGCCGCATCAAAGTGCGGGGGCTGGTGCCGATGTGATCAGCCCAAACCGTGAGGTCTTTACGCTGCTGTGGTTGACTCAACAATGCCTCACAAATACCCACTAAGCGTGAATCCGTTGGCCACGGTAACTCTACAGGCAGACTCAAGGCTTGGTGGATCTCATCTAAGATCAGAAATTGAATTGACTTGATCAGCTCAAGCGCATAATTCCGATTGTCAAAACCGCTACTTTGCATCTGATTGATCCTGATAATTAATGCGGTCAGCAAGTCGGTCATCTTAATCAAGATGCAGTCAGGACCCAGTGCATATGCAGAGTCAGGATCGACCAATGCAGTACTGAGTTTGACTTGGCTCAACGCCACCGCACTATGCTCAACGCCAGCAGGAATCCATAAAGCACTGTGCGGTGAAACAATCCATACATGCTTGGCGGTATGTACCCGCAACGTCCCTTCCGTGGGATACAACAATTGGGCACGTAAATGGGTGTGGGGTGCAATCACATCGCGATAGTCATGCTGACCTTGCATCCCGATCACTTGTTCAAAACGGTTTTCTTCAATACTGAGCATAAGCGTCCTTGGCAAAGTAGATCCATGCGCTAATGAGTTTTGGGCAAAAGCACTGCCCCTCATCGTCAGGTTAGTTGTCACTTTCGCAATGACTTTTGGAACTTAGATGTCGATATGACAAATTATACTGTCATGCTCAGTTTTTCAACTTATGGGAACCCATGGCATGTCAGCAAAGCCTCAGTTCGATCAAAATCAAAGCGCCACAGCCTACGCACAAGATCAGCAAGCTCCAGCACAACCACAAAAAATGGTGGTGCATATCGTGGGGGCAGTGGCGCTAGCGCATTTACTCAATGATTTGATCCAGGCTGTGGTTCCTGCCATTTACCCGATGTTGAAGGTCAATTTTTCATTAAGCTTTACTCAGATCGGTATCCTGTCCTTGGTCTATCAAGTGACAGCGTCGCTGCTACAACCGTGGATCGGCCTCTACACCGACAAGCATCCGCTGCCATATTTACTGCCATTCGGTATGGTGATTACCCTTACGGGGATCGGCTTATTGGCATTTGCACCGAGCTTTAATATTTTGCTGATCTCTGCTGCAATTATTGGTGTCGGGTCATCTACCTTCCATCCAGAAGCATCCCGTGTCGCCCGAACGGCATCAGGCGGTCGTTTTGGTACTGCACAGTCAACTTTCCAAGTCGGTGGCAATAGTGGTTCAGCGATTGGTCCACTGTTGGCCGCCACCCTTATTTTACCCAATGGTCAGGCAGCTACGGCGTGGTGTATGTTGATTGCGCTATTTGCGATCTGGGTACTGTATCGGGTCAGTCGTTGGATGGTTGCGCATGGCCAGAAATTGGTGGTCAGCCATCAACAGAAAAATCCCAGCAAATTGCATGGTCCAGTTTTGGTTCGTGCTCTGAGCGTGATTGCGATCTTGATGTTTGCCAAATTTACCTATATCGCCAGCTTAACCAACTATTACACTTTTTATTTGATGGAGCGTTTTAGTCTCAGCGTGCGTGATGCACAACTGTGCCTGTTTGCCTTCCTTGCAGCCGTGGCCATCGGCACCTTTGCTGGTGGACCAATCGGTGATCGTATCGGTCGTAAGGCCGTGATTTGGGTATCCTTTTTGGGAATGGCACCCTTTGCCCTACTCATGCCCTATGCCAATTTATTCTGGACCCCGATCTTGGCGGTCATCGCGGGCCTAGTGATGTCCTCAGCATTTTCAGCCATGGTGGTCTATGCCCAAGAGGCGGTTCCCGGTCGAGTCGGTATGATCTCAGGCATGATGTTTGGTCTGATGTTCGGGGTCAGTGGTATCGCTGCAGCAGCGCTCGGTTATATGGCCGATGTCAAAAGTATGACTTGGGTCTATCAACTGTGTTCCTATATTCCCTTGCTTGGTTTTGCGACATTATTACTGCCTGATCCAAAGCGTCACTGAGTTTAAACAACGGAATATTCAGTGAGATAAGCAAATTGTATTCAGCCTTTACAGCCGTGTATTGCAGGGTATAGACCTGACCCTGCATTCATATTTAATGCTTGTTCAACATTCAACCACTTATTCAAATAAAGTCATGCAATGTCATATAGGTTAAATATAAGTTTATGCTAGAATCCGCCACCTAACTATCCATAGAATAGCCATAAAAATGTTCTCGTTTTTGTCCATAGAATTCAGTCTAATCTTTATACTTTTCTTCTGTCTCTATTGGGCCTTTCGAGCCAAGCCTCAGATCCAAAATCTACTCCTACTCGTTGCCAGTTATGCCACCATTTATCTGATGGCCAGTGGTATGGCGGTGAGCATTTTACTGTGCTTTAGTAGCGTGATTTTTGCATTGTCTTTGGCGATGGAGCGCTATGCGCAACATAAAAAGAAATTACTTTGGCTTGGTATTGGCGTCACGCTGATTCAATTGAGCTGGTTTAAATATTACGATTTTTTCAAAGGCAATATTTCTGCTGCACTAGATGCCATGCAGCTCGACAGTTCTGGTTTGATGGCAAATCTGGTATTACCGCTGGGTATTTCCTACTACTCCTTCCAAGCGATTAGTTACTTGGTCAGTCGCTATCACGATGAAGTGGAAGTACCACGCTTTAATTATGCCCAGTTATTAATGCACTTTTCCTTCTTTGCCACGATTACGGCAGGCCCAATTGCACGTGCCAAAAGTGCCAAAGGTTTGACCGATATCCAAGGACAAAGTTGTGGCATGAGTGCGCAAATCACGCAAAGCCAACCCCGTCAAATCTTATATCCAAGTTTGGCCTTGCTGCTGTTGTGTTTGGCCTTGGTAAAAAAATGGTGGGTGGCCGGTTGGTTGGCGGATGTCTGGGTTAATCCTGTGTTTTCCAATCCAATGCAGTATCACAGCCTAGAAGTCTTGGCTGCTATCTATGGCTATACCCTGCAGTTATTTTTAGACTTTTCAGGCTATAGCGAAATGATGATCGCCTTTGGTTTACTGCTCGGCTTCCGCCTGCCAGTCAACTTTAGAGCACCACTGTTGGCGCATAACATTCGTGATTTCTGGGACAAATGGCATATCAGTCTATCGACTTGGATTCGTGACTATATCTATATCCCGCTTGGTGGTAGTCGTGGTGGCTTCGTTCTGACCCAATGCAATCTATTGCTGGCCATGGTGTTGTCTGGGGTCTGGCATGGTTCAGGTTGGAATTTCTTTCTCTGGGGTTTATTGCATGGCATGGCCTTGGTGCTGCTGAATTGTACCGACAAATTGTACGAGAAAGTCTTTAAAGTCAGTGCCCGAGATGCACGTGATGCCCTCTATAAATCAAGCTGGATCGGTAAAGTACTCGGTGTCTTTGTCACGGTCAATTTCGTCTGTTTTGCCTTTGTATTCTTCCGCGCCAAAAGTTTTGATGAAGCCATGCAGGTCTTTCAAGCCCTGTTCAGCAACAGCATCAATATCGAGTGGAGCCACAATCCGCTGTATCTGTTCTGGATCTTGCTGATTAGCTGGTGCCTATATCCCTTTGTGCGTCAGTTATTTATCAAAGCCAAATTGAATTTTGATCGTTTGCCGCAATATGCACTTTCGATTCCCCTGTTGATTATTTTCCTTTTGATCGTCATTTGCGCACCTTCAGGCATACCGGGTTTTATCTATGCAAACTTCTAATCACTCCCCTGATCAATACGAACCGGACTTTGATTTCGAAGCGCCTGAATCAAATTCAAAACAGGAGCAATCCTTGCCACCGAAGGCATCAGATCCGCATAAGCAGCAGTTTATTTATGCGCTGATCAGCTTGGTGCTGTTTGCTTTGGTCAGCCTATGGGTGATGCAAAATTCGGTCAATGCCTATTTCCAACAGACCTATCATCAACCGAGCCCCCTTGCTGAATTGGATGATTACACTGCGTGGACCTTTGGTGGTGAGATTGGCAACATGCTCTATGCACAGCATGATGAGATTAAAAATGCCATTAGCACATTTAATGATGCCCAAATTGATAATTTTAATCAGGGCTATGCCTATACCCCTGAGTTTAAACAACAACTGGCACTGAAAAAACAGCAAGAACAACAACGCTTGGCTCTAGAGGCAGAAGCACGTGAAAAAGAAGCGCTATTGGATCAATTTAGTTTAAGCAAAACTGATCAGATCTTTTTTGCTGGTGACTCTTTGATGCAAGGGGTTGCGCCTTTTGTACAAAAGCATTTACTGCAACAGTATGAGATTAAAAGTGTCAATCTCAGCAAGCAAAGCACCGGTTTATCTTATCCAAGTTTCTTTAACTGGCCGCAAACCATTAAAGACACCCTCGCCAGTAATCCACAGATTAAAATACTGGTGGTTTTCTTGGGTCCCAATGATCCGTGGGATATTCCCAACCCTCAAGGTGGCGCATATCTGAAATTTAAGTCACCAGAATGGGAAAGTATTTATCGTTCACATATCGCCGAAATTATTCAAAATGCACAACAGCATAACGTCAAAGTGATGTGGTTGAGTCCACCCAATATGCGTAAAGACAGTTTGAATGATCAGATGATTTATCTCAATCAAGTCATCAGTAGTGAAGTTGAAAAACACCATGCATTCTCGATTGATGCCCGCTCGATTTTAGGTACGCCGAATAATGTTTACAGTGACTACCTGATTCAAGATGGGGTTTCAGTTAAAATGAGGACCGCTGATGGCATTCACTTTTCAACTGAAGGTCAAAAAACCCTTGCTAAAACTATTGAACAGCATATTAAAGTGGTCAGTTAAACGACCACTTAATCATGTCTTTCTCACAGGTCAATTACGATGAAATTAAAACACTTATGCAGTTTATCTTTATTGACGCTCTCCCTTAGTCCGAGTACCTTCGCTTCAAATCTCAGTAATTTTAATGAACCAAATAGTCAAAAACTGATCAAAGCGATTCAAAATAACAGCGTTCACCTGGTACAAATCGGTGATTCACATACCGCTGCAGATGAAATGACAGATGCACTGCGTCAACAACTACAATCTCGACTCGGCAATGGTGGTATGGGTTGGGGTATGCCGATGTATTTTACTGGCCACCGTTTGGTGCGTTATGGCTATGACAACAGTGGTTGGCAGCCAATATCTAGTCGTACCCAACACAATGATAACTATGCCTTTGGTGGCCTATTGGCAGTGCCGCAATATGCAGGTTCTAGCCTGACCATCAAAGCCAAAAAATATGAAGCGGCTCAAAAAATCAAAGTCAGTATTCGTCAAGCAGCAGGTGATGCTGCGCTGGTCGGTACTGATGCCCAAGGTCGTCGCATTAGTATCGAAGCGCCTGTCAAAAATGGCAGTTGGCAAATGGCAGAGTTCAATGCACAACTGCCTTTCACACTCCAAGCGCAGCAAGTCAGTAACACTGCGCTTGGCGGTTGGTGGGCACAAAATGAAAATGGCAAAGGTGCCGTTGTCTCAGCCATCGGGATTAATGGCGCACAATTATCAATTTGGAATCGTTGGAACCGTCAAGGTTGGCAGCAAGAGATCAAAGCCGTTGCCCCTGATCTCATGGTTTTGGCCTATGGCACCAATGAAGCCTATAACAACAACTTAGATGTTGACCAAGCTCGCCAAGTATTGATCGAGCAAATTCGCGCTATCCGTCAGGCCAGTCCTGCCACAGCAATTATGCTGGTCTCTGCACCTGAGAGCCTAAAAAACATTGCTGGATCATGTGGCACACGCCCAATCAAACTCAGCGCCATGCAGCAAATGCAACGTGAAGTTGCCCAACAACAAAACACCTTGTTCTGGGATTGGCAGCAGGCCATGGGCGGTTCATGCTCGATGAAGTCGTGGATCAACCAAGGCGATGCACGTCGCGATGGGGTACATTTTTCCGCTTCGGGATATCAGAAACTCGGCCAGACTATGGCTCAAGATATCTTAAGTTTTAGCGGTCAAGTGACCAACCCACAGAGCACGTCTCAAGGTTATGCTCAACCTTCTTCATCAAGCGCGTCTCCAAACACATCTCAAAGCAGTGCCCAATATGGCAATAGCAATAACTTGAGTACCAAAATCAGTTATAGCAGCCCAAATGGCACGGCGTCGAAACAAGGCAATAGCGCGCAATTGAGCAATAGCAATCTGGCCAATTTGGGCTATGCCAAAATCTGTATAGAGGGTACAGGTGAATGTAAAAGTATCGGTAAACAACCGAACTAAGCCACCCTACTGAGGCCATAAAACAATTTAACTTAATTTACAATCCATCAGGCTGTTGTACATCTTCAGCCTGATGTAGATCTGCAGTCTATTGTAGGTCTGCAGTCTGTATCCACCCCACCGTCTGGCCTTTATATTCCACTTCGACCCAGCCCTTGCGGCGATTCATTTCCAGCACTTTATCCCCCTTAATCAGATATGACTGGGTTTGAGTTGCAGGATCTGCGGCCTTATAAAGATAGGCGCGCTGGGCTTGGATCATGAGATAACTCTCTCGGTCTTGTTCGCGTGCATTTGCCTGCTGCGGGCTTAGACGTGCCAAGGTTGGCATACTTATATCGGCCTTGCGTGGATATTGAATCAAGGTCCACAGTAATTGCACAGCACTTTTATTCTGCGGCACCTGTGCGTCTACGGCATTTAGCCAGCGCAACTCAGCCACGGCGCCAGTAAGTGCACCACCAAAACTAATCTGATAACGATCCGCAGCAAGACGCTTGCCCTTAAAAGCATGCTTGCACTCAATGCGGTTGCCATAGTTGGATACATAACAATAGTTGCCTGAGATATTCTCATCTGCACGATCAATGTCTAGACTAAATACATGCATGGGTATGCCTTCGGCATTGGCTGCAGCCACCTCGACCCAACTGCCTTTTAAGCTATTTTCAGCTGCATCAACTTGAACATGCTCTTGTACATTCGCTTGGGCTTCCACCTGTGCATAGACCTGCGCTAAACCCAACTCAATACTCAGCAGGCTCAATAAGCTCATCAAGATCAACACCCGCAGCAGTAGACTGAGAGTGGATTTAACAGAAGGCAATGGATCGCTAAAACCATCTAGCTTGTTGTTCATAAGGCCACCGTTAAGCAATCATTGACTCGATTTAACCAGCCTTTTAAAAATTTATAATTCTTCGATTTCTCACCATTGGCGCGAAATGCCAAAGCGGTGTAATACAGTTGCCTCAGCTTGGTAATGGCATTTAATAAGGCCTGCTGATCAGCCACGGCATTTAAAGCCTGTATGGTCTTGATCCCCATAGCCCCATCGAGCGCAATCGATTGCTGGTATTGGTTGATCAGTAATTTCTGCACTTCTTTGGCCGCCCCTCCTGAGGTAATGGTCCAGTCATAAACCATCAAGCCCACCCGATCATCTGCAATTTGACAAAAGCCTTTCGGCTCCCAATAGCGTTTACGATAAATGATTTCAGCTTGATCATCACTGATGGCTTGGAGATTGGCACGGGTTGGCGCAAGGCCCAAATCACTTTGCGCATAGGCCATCCACGTCTGCCATGCGATCCCTTTATTGGTCGCTCCACCAGAATCTTGTGGGTCGTTGACATATCCACCTTCATGCGCCAGTACGATCTTAGAGATTTTGTGAAACTTGGCTGTACAGTCCACAGTGCTCATGTCCACCTGATCGGGTGTGGTCGGTTGCTCGACATCGGTATCGGCCTGATTAAGCAATAGATCCACTTCAATACTCAGTGGCTGAGGATCGAGCCGTGTGGCGCTATAGATGATCGGCTCGGAAACCGTGTCGCCATCGGGATAGAGATAACGCAGTTCAATCGGCTCCCCGATGATGGATTGGATTTCGGCCTCACCGGTAGCAGTGTTGATTACACCCACACCTCTAGGACTTTTCATTTGAAATGAGCTATGTGGGATCAAGCTCTGGCTGTATTGACTCAGCCAACGCAACTGGGTTGTGGCACGATATTGCACACGTTGCAGATCGAGTTGCACACGATGCTGAGTTGTACTTTGACTGGAACGACAGTCATAGCCTAACTCAAACTGGTCATTGAGGCTAAGAAATTTCAACTCTATATCTCGATTTGGCGAGGCAAGAAAGCTCAAGATACCTTCTTGATCAGTATAGGCTTCGGGTGCCATTCTGCCATTTTTCGGTCCACGGATGATCGGAAAGCCCGACATCACCTCCCCATCCACATCCAAGACTTTGACATGCACCAGCACGAGACTCGCCATATTAAGGTTCCTTCGTCGTTGAAGGATGGATGCTAGGGGATGAACTTAATTCATCATCTAGACCAAGAGCTTCTTCTAATAGCGGATCATCGCCGCCTGCTTGAGTCGGGCTTTGAAGCACCCGAACCTGTCGACTCAGGGTCAGTAATCCCAATACAGCCTGAGGCCTTGCTGTGAAAAATCGCTGGGTTTCTAGCGTCGTAGCAGCGCGATCGACTGTAGTGGCATGTTGATTGGATGGCTCAGCAGCAGCGATCAGCGCAGAAGCA
The DNA here is from genome assembly GCF_004345325.1 of Acinetobacter calcoaceticus. Taxonomy (GTDB): domain Bacteria; phylum Pseudomonadota; class Gammaproteobacteria; order Pseudomonadales; family Moraxellaceae; genus Acinetobacter; species Acinetobacter calcoaceticus_D. The sequence continues at coordinate 227,729 of NZ_SLVJ01000003.1, read as the reverse complement.
TCCAATTGCTGCTGTGCCAGTAACTTTCCTGACTCCCTATCCAGTACGAAAGCATGCATGCTATTGCGACCATCTGCCTGACGGGCATAAATATCATTTGTAATCTCAGTATGGTTGAAATCTGTGTCAGTTTGGTCGGTATTTACTTGATTGCTTGTGAATACTGCACGAGGGATTTGATAATTAAATTGATTGCTATAATCGCTGATCGCTGTGGGCAATACCCGTTGTGGCATCAGCACTGGTTCACCCGCCCGAAAAAGATGTTGTCCTGCTTTAACTTCAAACTTTTGTGGGGTGATGATCTGTATGCCATCTTTTGAGATGATGATTTGTGATCCGCCTGCCATACGCTTTCCTGATCATGCTGATGCGAATGACTGTTCTAACATGCAGCGCTGCGGGGTGAAATGCGCTACATCGTGTAGTTGGGTTTTCTGACCGAGTGGCAGACTAAGGTTTGAGTTAATGATGCGGAGTTGCATCGAAAACTATTTGATCATCAGCATGAAATTGATGTACAACTTCATCTGGTTAAAATAATAAGGCTACCTAAAAATAATTGAACCAACACTTGATCATTGGCATCGTGAAACTCAGCAAGAAGGAAAGCCCATGTCTGCGATCAATATATGTTAGAACAATAACCAATGGCTTGCCGATGCTCAACTCATCTTGATCATAAAATTCGCAATCCTGAGTAAAACTGAAACTGCTGAATAATGCCTAAAATAAGGAGTTTTTAATTTGGATAATTTCCCAATACTGACGACTGAAAGACTATCATTACGTGAGTTATCTCTTGACGATGCTCCGGCACTTTTTGCCGTGCATAGCGACGCCGAAGGGATGCGCTGGTTTGGCACTGACCCAATGACCAATCCAAGCGATGCTGAGAATATGATTCAAACAGTTGAGAATTTGTGGCTAGCAGGAACTGGACTGCGTTGGGCAATTGAAAGACGTTCAGATCGGACTTTTCTTGGAACCTGTGGCTTGTTCAAGTGGAACCGTGGTTGGCGTAGTTGTGTCATTGGCTATGAGTTAGCGCCATTTGCAAGGGGTAATGGATATATGCATGAGGCATTAACTGCTGCAATTCACTACGGATTTAACGTCATGCTGTTAAACCGTATTGAAGCTCAAGTTCACACCCAGAATGCCAAATCACTTCAGACACTCAATACTTTAGGTTTTGTTGGTGAAGGACTTCAACGGCAGGCGGGATACTGGCAAAGCGCCTATCATGATCTGCACCAACTTGCACTGATTCGTCGTGATTATCAACATCCAAAAGGTGCGGTACTTATACATGAGTCTATTACTCCAGAGTACTAGAGCAGCTAAGCAAATATCTAAAAACTCAGTTTATTTCATGTGCCTTGTTCAAAGATAAACCCCAACTCAATACATCGTTGAGGTTTTATCATTGATACGGGGGGTGTTGCCCCCAAACGCACCAACTTAATTTCAAAAACATACTACAAAAAATAATTTTTATTAATACGCTTTAGTGCATAACCACTTGAAATAACGAACATTTTACAAATACAAGTGATCAAAAATTATTTAGGAAAATACTTATCACAAATGAAATCAGTCATCCCGCTATCATCTTTAGTTAATTTTTCAGCATTCGGATTAAAATCATTTGAAACCAATTTTCCATCCAGATAATTACTCACTTTAGAAAGATAATTTGAGTTATCCATACAGTTAAATTTAAAGATATTAATCTGCTGGTTATAGGAAACAGTTCCAGCACTTGGTGATTCTGTTTTTTCAATTTTCTTGTGCTTCATTACCAAACTTGCTTGATAATATTGCCCTTTCTTTTCGATACTATCTTTATCAATATAATATCCATTATTGGCATCCCCCGTCATGAGCTCAAGGTTTTGAGCCATAACCCCAAATGATGCAAAACTGCTAATCATCACTACAAAAATATTTTTCATATCAAATTCCATTGGTTGCGCTGTTTAAAAAACTTCTTGCTTCTGTATTGTAGCTACGGTAGTCACGGATGAGGTTATTTGCAAAAATTGAATAATGGCAATAAGCCATTGGACTATTAATTGAATATTCTACTGATACCGTACAATTAAATATGAATGTCGCTTTCCGATCTCTACTAGGTTCAGAAAAAGACATATATACGACTGGATTCTCAAATCTATCTTTCGTATTGTCTTCATATTTCAAACGAAATTGATTAACTGAGATACTAAGTTTCTTATTAAAAAAATCTGTATAGCCAAACTTAGAAATTATTTTATCCGTTTGTAATGTTCCATCAGGCTTTAGAATATTTGGTGCATCATTTTTAATAAAAAAACCATAATTATCACTAGATACATCTATACCGGTTGCTTTAAAAACCACCTTATAAGCATTATCTACGACCTGAATCTCATGATTTAAAGTTAAATCACTACAGGACTTACTATCTATTGGAGATTGTTTATTTGCAGGGCTAATCGTGTGGCATAAATTCAACTTTCCTCTAGTTTCAAAAAGCTGGCGATATGATGAAGAATATACATGATCTATATTCCAACTTTCATCTCTATTTCCTTTAAAATCTCGGGAGCCAATCAGCCCCTTCAATGCACTCCTTTCATTGAATTCTGATTTTGGTATATAAATATGAAATGTATTATCACTTGCAACTAAGGGAATATTCTTAACACTCACCCCAACATTTCCTAATACTTTTTGATAAATTCCAGTTTGCTCACCAGTGACTTGACAAGCAGTCAGCAAAATTATCGGGATAAATATTGTTAATTTCATTGGTTTTATTGGTTTCATTATATTACTCGAAAGTATAACTAACATCTGAAGCTGTATTTGGAGATGGATATTCAAAAATTCTTTCATTTTGATGATCGAAATAAACTTTCCATGCATTGCTAATTCCTTGGCATGCAAATAATCCATAATATTTTTGAAGATTTGGCGTATCTACAATTTCTGAACCTTTGAAAGGTATTAAAGGTGATGGATGTGCTTTTAATTGTACAAAACTTCCTCCATCTCGCTCACAATATTCATTTGCACGATCCCACATTATGGTTCCAGCAGCATAGGAAACATTATTCATCGTGATTGTTCTTTGTGTCTTAAAACGATTTGCAAAATAATCTTGAACAGTCGGATAGGAATTAAAATCCTTTTCGGAAATTTGGTTTGGTGCATTCCACTTATTTATAAGTTTATCTAACATGCCAGCATAAGCAACATTCCCTAGTGCACAGAAAAATATTGTTAAGCTATAAATTAATAATTTAATCATTTTAAATACCATTGAAGAATAAAAAACGCTCAATTATATTTAAGATAATATTTTTTGTAAATTAAATTATTTATTTTCTTCAAATTTTCAATAAAATTAAAAAAGACAATTAAATAATTAAAACAATTAGACCTTTATCCAAAGTATTGTAGTCTCTTACATGACAACCCTGTATGAAGTGAACATCAAAGTTATATAAAATAGTCTATGCAACTTTAATATAAAAAATCACAAATTTTTAAATAGCACTATGCAATGCACAATTGCTGTCTTTATAATACGCCACATTATTTTGCATCTAAAATCACATCAATTCGTCCAATACCATACTCTATTATTAGCGGTTTTTTGCACCCTCAATACGCTTAGGTTCTATCATTGACACCTAGGTTTTTGCGCGGACGTTAGTCCTTTTGTTGTTCTAAATATTCTTTTAAATATTGTTGCCTTAAGGGTTTTATCTCATCTAATTTTTGTTCAAATTCAGGCAGTGAATAATCCCCTAAAAAAACTTCATTATTTAATTCCTCATCTTCCATTTTAGGATAAGAAATACTGAACTGCATACAACTCTTTGCTTCCCCATGCCGTTCCTTATCAATATTTTTATCACGTCGATAAAGCTCAAGTTCATGTTTGTTTTTCCAAATATATGCATCGCAACTATCCCAAAAATATACTGTCTTGGATTTAACTTGTCCGTTGGAGAGGAAGTAAAATTCTGGATCATTACTTTTTGGATAGAGTTTCTCATCAAATATCATTTGCTTGGCTTGATTGTCCGAATTGATATACCAAACCCAATTTATTTTTTTTTCATAATCTCTTCCCCCTCCCCCTTGATAAGGCAGATTACTGCGCTGCCCGTCTTTATTTAAACTGATCCAATACACATTGCGTTTTTGGTAATTCATGCCCTTGGTTAGCACATCCTTTTGCGAAGCTTTCACTTTAAGCAAACCATTTTCAGGCACACTTAAAGAAACACCTAAGGGATCAGGTTTTAAGTCCTGCCCGTCTTCCTGAGAAAAAACAACAAAAACTGGACCTATAAAATCTTCAGGCATTAAAAATACAACTGCTGGCTTCATGGCATCTGTCCAATATCGAATCAATTTAGGCAAAGTAAATAAGGCGATGAGGACTAAAACGGTCAAAATTAAAAACCGTTTATTAGTCAACTTTATCGTTCTAGGCATGAGACCTCTTTGATTATTGTTCTAGATTCCATCCATCACTTGGCCTATTTTTTATTGAGAAATATTATAGTTGTTTAATTTTAAATTATTGCTGAGCTTATACAATCGAACTTATTATTTTGCATCTGAAATCACTTTAGTTCATCCAATGCTACATTCGCTTGCTGTATTCCATTATCAGCGGCTTTTTGCAACCAATACTTTGCTTGGGTTTTATCATTGAGTATATGCGCGTACATATAACCGAGATTGAATTGAGCTGGAGGATAATTTTTTTCAGCGGCTTTGGTATAAAACTCTAAAGCTTTTTTTTCATTTTTTAATGTCCCAACGCCCTTACTGTATGCAACTGCTAAGTTAAATTGAGCTTCAACTAAACCTTGATCAGCAGCTTTTGAAAAAAACTCAAACGCTTTTACTTCATTTTTAGCAATACCATCACCTTGATCATAGGCTTGAGCTAAATTATATTGTGCTTCTGCAAGTCCTGTTTCTGCGGCTTGACTATACAGTTCAAATGCCTTTTTTTTATTCTTAGCGACAACAATTCCATTCGCATACCAATGTCCTAAGTTGTATTGTGCTTCGGGATTATTTTGATCAGCGGCCTGAGTATAAAGCTCAAATGCCTTTTCTTCATCCTGATCAATGCCGTCACCTGTAGCATAGGCATTGGCTAAATTGTATTGTGCTTTAGGAAAACTTTGTTTTGCTGATTGAGTAAATAATTCAAGTGCCTTTGTTCTATCTTTAGCAACACTAAAACCTTCGTTATACATCACACCTAGATTATATTGAGCTTCTGCAAAATGCTGATCCGAAGCTTTTTTTGTCCAGATAAATGCCTGATCAAGATTCCGTTCTATACCTAGACCTTTGAAATACATCGCACCTACATTATTTTGTGCGATTGCCGAACCTTGGATTGCAGCCTGCTCAAAAAGTTTGAAAGCTTTAACATGATCCTGCGGTACATCTTTTCCTTCATAATATTTTTCGCCTTCATCATAAAGTTGCTCAGCACTGCTTGAAGCAACATCTTGCACGGGTGTTGATTTTGTACAGCCTTGTAGGGGGAATAACATAAAGCCGATCAGGCTATAGAGGATGAGGTTTTTTATTTTCATTAACTTTCCTTACTAATCTGAACTAGAAATTTGCCATTGACTCATTGGGTCTTTTTTTATTTCGGCCTGTTTACGTTTTTCTTCTGCGGCTTGATCCAACTTATCCATATTATCAATAGCAACAAGGAATGAATTTGCAGCATTTATGGCTCCCTTTGTTTCACCAACCTTACCACCAGCCCACTCACCGGCTTCAGACCCTCCATAATTGAATGCAGCAAAACATGCGGCACCGGCTATGGCCATTCTTTTGGGTGCTAATTGTTTTGCTGCAAATTTGGTGCAAACTCCTGCTATAGCGACTCCTGCAGTTTCTCCAGCCCTAGACAACACCATAGTTGAAGATTTATTTGCCAGAGCTGGTGCATCTTTATTTTTGACAGCTAATACTAATTCAGCACCATCACTCAAAACACCGATCTTCCCAGCTACTTTATCTATTTGTCCTGTGACTTTTGAGACTTTTGTTACCCGAGTATGTCGATTCCCTTGAAAAACACTTGCAGTGCTTGGGTTATATGCATACATTTTAAATTTAAAAATCTCCTTGAATCTTGCAGCAGAGAATGCAGGTGCTGTATTTGAATGAAGCAACCCCCAACTGAAAGTATTTTTATTAATAATCATTGTCCCTGTTGTTAAATAACCGAGCCAATCTGAGGTCAAGCCACCAGCATTTGCAGCTTTTTCTATTTCTTCTTTAGAGATAACCAGAGTTGGCCTACCATTCTGATTTATTTTCTGAATCTGATCTTTCTTGTCAGCCATATTTCGACTCCATTTTTAAAAATTATTTATAATTATTCTGAATAACCACTTCTTAGATAATCGCCTTTTTCATCTGTTTCAGCGAATAACTCTATTTCTTTTAATATCTTCGGGCTGATTAAAACAATTTCACGGACAAAGTTATTTTCTATTCGTATTAATGGTTTAAAGCTTTTATCTACGAAGTTCTTTATTGCTAAAATTGGAAAATCATCCTTAGGACATTTAAATTTTGCTTCCCCATCTTGATTAGATCGGCAAGACTCAATTAACTTATTTCTTTCACTACTTATTGTAAATTCTAAATTAGGTATTGGATCACCTAAAAAATCTAAAAACTTAATATAAATATCATCCTGTTTAGTTCCTCCTAAACGATTGATGTAATAGTGCCAATCATCACCACCAATCAGCACCTTCACCTTTTCTTTTTCATTTGAACGAATACGATTCGTCCGCCCCCATGTATCTAACGACCCTTGCTCAATTTGCCCACTACGATACAGCACTGAATACTCAACTTTTGGCAACGAATCGAATGAGAAAAGGTTAAATACATCTATTTTATTGCTATACAACGATTCAACGTTCGGTAAAGCAGGTAATGAAAATTGTGCTTTTTCACCTCCCTTAAAAATATGCTGCCCTGCATGGACTTTAAACTCTCGTGGGGTAATGATCTGTATACCGTCTTTGGAAATAATAATTTGCGAACCACCGGCCATTTTGGTTTCCTTTTTTTTGCCGTGACTTGGCTTATTTATTGTTGATCAATCATACTGCTGCTTAATTTTAGTTGTTTATTTTTCATTTTTGTTTTTACGATCAATATCGCATCGCTCATCTAGGCTCAAATTGACATCCGATAAGCGACCACTACGATAAATTAATCAAGCTTAAAAATCAAACAACTTAACTTGGCATATTCAGTGTTAGATCTTGCCCTAAAGTCTATCAGCAGTAGCTTCCCACTCCTCAATCCTAATTTCTGCGAATGAAGAAAATCGCATTGCCACATAAGATCAGCACCACCCCAAGTACAGCGTTAAAGTGCCATTGATAACCTTCCCAGATGGTGGATATGAGCAATGCCACCAATGGAAACAACAAGGTACTATATGCAGCTTTGGCAGCCCCAATTCGCCCAATCAAAAAGAAATAAGCACTAAATCCGATCACCGAGCCAAAGATCGCCAAATACCACAATGCCGAAAGCGAAATAAAATCCATACTTGGAAAGAAATGATCACCACGCAGCACTGAGATCACGGCCATCAGGATCGCGCCATACAGCATGGCATAAGCGTTGCTACTAAAAATATCCAAGCCACGTTTTTGATGCCGAATACTGATCATATTGCCCAAGGAAAAACCATAAGTTCCCAACATACACAAGGCGATCCCGATCAGGGTCTCGACTTTGAAATTGGTACCGATAATGTCTTGCCAAAACAAGGCCAGCATTCCCAGTAAACCCAACGCAGCCGCAGGATAAAAGCGTAGCGCGACTTGCTGCGCAAAGAACAAGCGCGCATTAATGGCATTGAACAATACCGCCATGGAGAAAATCACCGCTTCTAAGCCACTGTTGATATAGCGGATGGCGATGTAAAAGCAGATAAAGTTGAAGCCAAATACACAACATCATTGCAGCATGCAGTACAAATGATCTTGCTTGCTGAGTCGTTGTAATTTTTTTCGAATCAGCACAAAGACAAACAGTACACTGGCGGCAATAAAGAAACGCCAAAACACCGCAACATTGGCCACGATCTCACTTTGTTGTTGCAGGCTAATCGCAATCCATGTGGTTCCCCACAGCAGTACCACCAGTGCGTATAACAGTGCATTCATGTTTATGATTTCCAACTTTGTGTTCATAGCATGGGCGATGTGGAGGCAAATGACTTGCATGATCTGGCGGTGGCTAACATATTCTTGCGCTTTGTTTTTAGATCCTGTCTGACGTTAATCACAAGCGCGTGACAAATCCATGAAAATGGTTTTACACTCAATGCTTCACTCTTAGACTGACCTCTGCAATGCATTATCAAGTCGTTGACCAGTTGCAACAATTCAAAGCGAAACTATTGGATAGCGTGACGTTGAGTTCAGGTATGCAGTTGGCGAAATGGCACAATCAACATGACCAAGTCAGCGTATGCAGTAATCACCACACCCTCAGTCTGTATGTACACGGGGGCTATCAAAGTTATTTGAAAACGGCGCAGGGTTGGCACAATGGCGGTGGCCCAGATCACTTTTGCCTGATGCCAAAGCATGCCGAAACCACTTGGGATCTGCGTGACCCACTGACCTTTGTGCATCTGTATTACACCGAACAGCATTTACACCAAATTGCAGAACAAATTTGGGATAAAGAGCCACGACATATTGAATTAAATCAACAGGCCTTTGTCTCCGATCCACAAATCAGCATGCTCTACCATCATTATCTGCTGCAAAGTGCTTGGCACAACAAAGAAAACCATTTAGAAATCAGTACCGCCACCACCTTACTGCTCAATCATCTATTAAAAAAATATAGCAATGTGCAATGGCAAGCACCTGAGGTCAAAGGTGGACTAGCACCTTATACGCTAAAACGTGTATTGGCGTGGATTGATGCCCACCTTAATCAGGCCATCACCCTAGCAGACTTGGCACAACAAGCCGCGCTTAGTGAGTACCATTTTGCGCATATGTTTAAGCAATCCATGGGCCTCGCGCCACATCAATATGTCATGCAACACCGACTACGCTTGGCACATCAAGCCATCCTCACCCAATCCCAAAGCCTGAGCCAAATCGCGCTCGATTATGGGTTTAGCTCCAGTAGCCATTTTAGTCATCGCTTTAAAAAACACTTTGGTTATACCCCTTCACAGCTTAAAGCAGACTAATCCGATTTAGCACGCATTCAAGGCGTAGCAACAGTGCATCAATTTCTGCAACCAAAGTCTAAAAATCAAGCATTTCACCCACAGCCCAGTGTTTATCCAGTATAATTTGACCCGCTAGCTAACAGCCCGCTCAAGAGATTTTGATATGACAACTATCATCAAACAAGATGACTTGATCACTTCGGTCAAGGATGCACTGCAGTTTATTTCTTATTATCATCCGCAAGACTTTATTCAAGCCATGAGCCGTGCTTATGACCGTGAAGAGAATAAAGCCGCCAAGGATGCGATTGCTCAGATTTTAATTAATTCACGTATGTGTGCAGAAGGACATCGTCCGATCTGCCAAGATACAGGTATTGTCAACGTGCTTGTTGATGTGGGCTTGGATGTTAAATTTGATTTAACCATGAGCTTAGATGACGCCATCAATGAAGGCGTGCGTCAGGGTTATTTAGAAAACAGCAATATTCTACGTGCTTCAGTATTGGCTGATCCAGCTTTTGGTCGTAAAAATACCAAAGACAACACCCCAGCTGTGATCCACTACAAACTCGTTCCGGGTAATAAAGTGGATATTACTGTTGCTGCTAAAGGTGGCGGTTCTGAAAACAAATCTAAATTGGCCATGCTCAATCCGTCTGACTCGATCGTAGACTGGGTGTTGAAAACTGTTCCGACTATGGGTGCAGGCTGGTGTCCACCAGGTATGCTCGGTCTAGGCATCGGCGGTACAGCTGAAAAAGCCATGCTGCTTGCCAAAGAAGCATTGATGGAAGAACTCAATATGGATGAGTTGTTACGTCGTGGCCCAGAAAACAAAATCGAAGAACTGCGTATCGAAATCTTCGAGAAAGTAAATGCACTCGGTATTGGTGCCCAAGGTCTAGGTGGTTTAACCACAGTTCTAGACATCAAGATCAAAGATTATCCTTGTCATGCTGCGGGTAAACCTGTCGGTATGATTCCGAACTGTGCTGCAACGCGTCACGCCCATTTCCAATTGGACGGTAACGGCCCTGCACACATTCAGGCACCAAAATTGTCTGAGTACCCTGAAGTGACTTGGGATGCTTCACAGTCTAAACGTGTTGACCTCGACAACATCACTCAAGAAGAGATGAACTCGTGGAAACCAGGTGATACTTTACTGCTAAACGGTACCATCTATACTGGTCGCGATGCGGCACACAAACGTATGTGTGAAATGCTCGACAATGGCGAACAGCTTCCTGTAGACCTCAAAGGTAAATTTATTTACTACGTTGGTCCAGTCGATCCAGTCGGTGAAGAAGTTGTAGGCCCTGCAGGTCCAACCACAGCAACACGTATGGATAAATTCACCCGCCAAGTCCTCGAACATACGGGTCTATTCGGTATGATCGGTAAAGCTGAACGTGGTCCAACTGCAATTTCAGCAATCAAAGACAACAAAGCAACCTATTTAATGGCAGTGGGTGGCGCAGCATACTTGGTGTCTAAAGCCATTCGTCAAGCAGAAGTGGTGGCATTTGCTGACCTCGGTATGGAAGCGATCTATAAATTTGAAGTCGAAGATATGCCGGTTTCAGTTGCAGTCGATGTGGAAGGCACCTCGATTCACAACACTGCACCAAAAATCTGGCAAGCCAAAATCGGTAAAATCCCAGTAGTTGATGCTGCTGCAAACTAAGCCCGATGAAGCAAATCTTAAATATAGACCAAGGCCCCCAATAGGGGGCCTTGGTTTTTTATATTTGTGTCTGATCAGTTCAGCAATTAAAGCATCGCAACACTTTATTTAAATTACACTATAGATTATTATTTAATCAGACAGGTCATGCTTAGCGGCGACTTTCGTTACCTGTATCAGTTACGCAAATCTCGAAGGTCGCATCTGACCATGTTGCTCTATTTTAAATGGGGATTTATTGAGTCAACTTGAGGAGATTGCGATGAAAAAATATCATCTGAGTGTATTGATATTCAGCTTAGTCATGTTTAGCCCGATCAGCTTTGCTGAGACGAATCAAACGACTCCTATAGAAAAATCGACTCAAGCATCTAAACCGATCTCCAAACGCCTAAACACCGGCATACAGCACAGCGAGCATCCGCAAGCGCATAAGCCACTCATCAGTCGAGATCAGCCTGCGAACTCTCCGATACTGGCAGAGAATATCAATCAGATCACGCCCGTCATGTATGAGCAAGCACCGCATGCATCTATGCCACTGGTTACCCCACCGATTACGATGATCTTTCAATCACTGCAATCACGTTGAAATACCAGCAAGGCCTTAGCCCACGCCATACAGAGTTCCACTGTGTACGACCCTAGCCGTGCTTAAACCAAACTGTGCTTAAACCAAACTGTGTATAAGCCAAGACTTATACACAGTTGCAGTATAAGATCGCAAAAAGCGAGCCTATGGCTCGCTTTTTGCTCAGTAGAATAATCCGAGTGGCTTAGGCTTCAGCCCATTTTCCATCTTGATAGACCAAACTCCATTTGCTGGCTTTGCCTTCAGCCGTTTCAGAGCCAACATATTGACACTGATTTTTACGGCTAAATTTAACGATGGTGGCATTACCTTCAGGATCGGTATCTGGCGCTTGCAAGATGAACTGATATTTAGGATCTAATTGCTCAGCAACGCTGCGTAACTCGGCCACTTTCGGGGCACGTGTTTCACGGATTTTCGGGAATTTGCTTGCAGCCAAGAACAAACCGGCAGCACCATCACGCAGTACGAAATAATCATCATGCTTGACTGAGCGCAGATGTTCCATCTTGATTGGATCGACACGCGGAGGTGCAGGTTGACCATTTTTCAATACTTTGCGGGTGTTTTCACAACTGGTGCATGAGAAGTAAGGACCAAAACGACCCGTCTTCAACTGCATTTCGCCATCACACTTATCACAAGGAATACTTGGGCCATCATAGCCTTTGATCTTGAACTCACCTTCTTCAAGCTCAAAACCGTGGCAATCTGGGTTATTACCACAGATATGTAATTTGCGACCACCATCAATGACATAGCTGTCCATCGCAGTGCTACAGATATTACAACGGCGTTTAGACATCAAGTCTGCAGTTTCAGCACCATCATCATCTGACAATACCGCTAGCGACTCGACTGGCGTCAAGTTCAAGGTGCCTTTGCAACGTTCTTTAGGTGGCAAGTTATAACCTGAACAACCCAAGAATACCCCAGTGGTCCCCGTACGAATTTGCATGGCACGACTACACTCTGGACAATTCACCGTTTCAACTTCAACCGGTAGATTGCGACGCATACCCTGATCACTTTGAGCGGTATTCAAACGCTTTTTAAAGTCGCTATAAAAACTGTCCAGCAACTCTTTCCAGTTGCGATCGCCCATGGCAACTTTATCCAACTGACCTTCAAGATCAGCGGTAAAGGCATAGTTCATTAGGTTATTAAAACTTTCATCGAGGCGATCGGTGACGATCTCGCCCATTTTCTCAGCAAAGAGACGACGATTTTCTAATTTTACATAACCACGATCTTGAATGGTTGAAATAATCGCGGCATAGGTCGATGGACGGCCAATTCCACGTTTCTCCAACTCTTTCACCAACGATGCTTCGGTAAAACGCGCCGCAGGTTTGGTGAAATGTTGTGAAGGATCGAGTTTTTCCAACTTGAGTACTTCACCAACTTTCACTGCTGGTAATAACACATCATCATCAGATTTGTTGGCACCACGTACCCGAGTAAAACCATCAAAGACCAAAGTACGACCACGGGCTTTGAGTTCAACCCCATTGGCATTGACCATGATATTTGAAGATAAATACTGCGCAGGTGTCATTTGACAAGCGACAAATTGACGCCAAATCAAGTCATATAGACGCTGTGCATCACGATCTACACCAACCAGACTATCGCCTTTAAGTGCCACATTGGATACACGAATCGCCTCATGCGCTTCTTGGGCATTGGCTTTGTTGCCATAAAAATTTGGTTTTTCTGGTAAGTACTTGGCACCAAAATCAGTTTGAATATGGTCGCGCACCATGCTGACAGCATCATTACTCAAGAAGGTTGAGTCAGTACGCATATAGGTAATAAAACCGGCCTCATACAAACGCTGCGCCAACATCATGGTTTTCTTTACAGAAAAACCGAGTCGAGTACTGGCAGCCTGTTGCAAGGTTGAGGTGATATATGGCGCACTTGGATTGACCTTGGTCGGCTTGTCTTCACGACTCGCCACGGTATAGTCCGCATCTTTGAGTAGATCCAAGATGGCATCGGTTTGGGCTTTGTTTTGCAGCTTTAACGTCTTGCCCGCTTGCTTCACCGCTTCAAGGCGAATGGCATCTTTTTGTGCGGTGGTATCTGCAAAGATCTGCCAGTATTCTTCAGGAATAAAGGCGCGAATTTCACGTTCACGTTCCACCACCAACTTGACGGCCACGGATTGCACCCGACCAGCTGACAGACCACGGGCAATCTTTTCCCACAGTAAAGGTGAAATCATGAAACCCACCACACGGTCTAAGAAACGACGTGCTTGTTGGGCATTGACTTTGTTGGTATCCAGACGTTCAGGACGATTAAATGCTTCCTGAATCGCGTTCTTGGTAATCTCGTTAAACACCACGCGTTGATAGCGTGAGTCATCACCACCAATCACTTCTTTTAAGTGCCAAGCGATGGCTTCCCCTTCACGGTCCAAATCCGTTGCGAGATAGATTTCATCGACTTGCGCTGCCAGTTTCTTCAGTTCCGCAACCACATGCTCTTTGCCGGGAAGTACTTCGTACTGGGCACGCCAATCGTTTTCAGGGTCTACCCCCATCCGATTGATCAAGGCATTTTGTGATTTAAGTGCTTTCTCTTCATCTGTCAGTTTGGTACGTGTCGCAGGTTTTTTTTCTGTCGATTTAGAACCCCCAGTCGGTAAGTCACGGACATGACCCACTGAAGATTTCACAATATATTGTGAGCCTAAATATTTATTAATGGTTTTCGCTTTTGCAGGCGACTCCACAATCACTAGCGCACGCTTTTTACCAGTATCCGGAGTCGGTGCTGGGCTGCTTTTGGATGTGGACCGAGGAGCTTTCGCCATAATGAATCGTAATTCCTATTTATATCTAAATTAATGTTGTGCCAAAGAAATTAAAAATGCTTTCATTGCATCGAGTTGCGTTGCTTTGAGGTCTATGGATTCATCCCAATAGATGCCAACACAGTTAGCCTGCATATCAATAGCATAAATTCCTTGTAATGCAATGGGAAAATCATTAAATTTCTCATTGCCTTGGATGACCTTTAAGCGCTGCTCTTCAACCCGAGCTTGCATTAGCGGCAAACGTGCATCAGTAATCAACACACTATAATACGCCACCATACTGGCACGACTTTCAGTGGCTTTGGGGACATTTGTCCAAGCGGGTGCTGCGACTAAGCGTGGGTGTAATCCCATCTTTCTGGCTTTTTCTCGCATCAAACCCAAGGCTTTTTCACGTGGGCTTACGCGAAGCCCAAGTATTGAGCCAAGGATAAAAACCACGATAAAGACCGCGACCCAAAGACCTGTGTGTTCCATAATTCAACCTTATCAATCTATATTAGAGTTGCACAAGCGGAATATAAAACGCAAGTTACTCGCTAAAAAATTAATTTAAAACCATTTCGTGGCTATAAATGACGTCTTGCCCATTCCAGTAAATATAGCCCTTTTCCAATAACTCTTTGAGTAACATCCCCACATCGGATTCGGGAAACATTTCACTGAGTAAGTCCCTGAGTTCATATATATCTTTGGGCTTGTCCGCCTGTAATTGATTCAGGCGACGTAGCACTTCAAATTGGACACGATCAACCTTGGCGAAGTTGTCATATAAACCAAATTGCGTCCCCACCCTATCACGGCGCTCAGATGCTGTATTTTTATCCAATTGTGGCATTTCATCTGTTTGAGAAGCCACGTTCACATTCAAAGTAGGCCCTTGCACAGTGACTTGCGCCAAATTGAGATGTAATCGACGTGCCAACCAAGCAGTTAAGGGCTGTAATGGCTTGATCGGTTGTTGATCCAATGCCTGAATCAAACGTGGCACTTGTGCATAGAGCGCCTGCACTGTTGCTTGTTGGCGCATCAAGGTCAGACCTGCATGCAAGGCATGGATGCCACGATCACTTAAGCTCGATTGCTCAGCCATTTCAAGCTGTGCAACGGACTCACCGTGCGGTTCCACTTGGCGAAGATGGCAATCCAATTCAGCTTCTTGCATCAATTTGAGTAACAACACACTGCTTGGCATGGCAGAGATAATTTCAATCTCCGTCCCCACTTCAACCAATGCTAACAACTGCCCAACCAACATTGCATATTCAAAGGCCTTAATCGCGGCAGGTGGGGTCTCTAAAACCACCACTTGGCCACAACTGATCCATGCCGCAAATTCGGTGAGATCGGTCAGTGGATATTGAAATTGCTTGTGTGAAGGTGCTTGGCAATGAAAAACATACAGCATGGCATGATGTTCGAGCAATTCACGAAACATGGCCGCGCTCGGCATGTAGTGTTCAAGATCAAGCAGTGCGACTTTATTGAGCATGGTCGATGAGATTCTGTAGGGGGCACAATGCGAGCATTACACCGATCTTTTCGTTAAAGGTCAAACAAAGGTCGAATAAATTGACCACTTCTTGATCCCGACTGGCCTGATTGCTGATATTGGCCCAATCGGTGCCGTAGTCAAACAATACCGCTCCCAACCTTTGTGTAACAATTGTTGTGCGGTCTGATCATCAAACCCAGATCATTAAGCCTTCACCATAAAAGTTTAATAGTGCGGTGGTACATTGGTCAAAGGATCAAAGGCCGCAATGCCTTCAGACTGATCTGTGGCATCGACACGTTGGTATAACAACTGCATTTGCGTCTTTAAATTGGCGATATCTGCGCCTTGACGTGCAATTTCCGCATTCAATTGTTCGACTAAATCATCCAAAAATGCAATTCGGACTTGCAAATCTTCTATGGGTGCGGAAAATGACGCCTGATCAGGAATTTTTTTTGCTTCAGTCATTTTTAGTCCTCATTTGAGATTTCAGGAAACACTATGGCCTATATTACATTAAGAGACGTCCAACTTGCATTCGGTGGACCTGCGCTCCTCGACGGCGCAGCCTTCACCTTAGAGCGTGGTGAACGGGTCTGTTTAATTGGTCGAAATGGTGAGGGTAAATCGACATTATTAAAACTCATCGAAGGCAGTCTGGTTCCAGACCGTGGCGAAGTGGCGATTCAAAATGGCCTCACCGTGTCAATGTTGGCACAGGACGTACCGATGGATTCGGGCAAGGTTGCGGATATCGTTGCTGAGGGTGCAGGCGAAGCTGCTCGCGTCCTCAAAGCGTATCACGAAGCCAATGATGCCTGCGTGATGGGCGATATGCAAGCCTGCGAACGCATGGGTGATTTACAACATGATCTCGATCAACTCGATGGTTGGGCCTTGGAAAACAAGGTCAACTCACTATTGAGTAAAATGGGTCTTGATCCTGAGTCTGACCTCGCCGAACTTTCAGGTGGACGTAAGCGCCGTGTATTGTTAGCACGCGCCCTCCTCACCCAACCTGATGTGCTGCTCCTTGACGAACCGACGAACCATTTAGACGTTGAAAGTATCGAATGGTTAGAAAAGTTCTTAATGGATCAAAACAACTTAACGCTGTTGTTTATCTCGCATGACCGTACCTTTGTCGATAGCATTGCAACACGCATCGTGGAACTCGATCGTGGTAATTTGCGTAGCTATGAAGGTAACTATTCGCGCTACCTCGACCTTAAAGCCCAACAGCTTGAGGCCGAAGAAAAGCAAAATGCGTTATTTGATAAGAAATTGGCCGAAGAAGAAGTCTGGATTCGCCAAGGGATCAAAGCGCGTCGTACCCGTAACGAAGGCCGAGTCCGTGCCCTCAAAGCTTTACGTGATGAGTCTAAAGCACGTCGTTCGCAACAAGGCAAAGTCAACATGGGCGTTCAAGAAGCATCACGCTCAGGTAAATTGGTGTTTGAGATTCAGAACCTCAGCGTCAGTTATGGCAGCAACAAACTCATCAATGACTTCTCAGCCATGGTGATGCGTGGCGACCGTATCGGCTTTGTCGGTGATAACGGTGTCGGTAAAACCACATTGATCAAAGCGATCTTGGGCGATATCGAATACAGCGGTGAAGTGAAAGTCGGTACTCAGCTTGAAGTGGCGTATTTTGACCAATTACGTGATCAACTCGATCTCAACAAATCCGTCGCTGATAACGTTTCTGAAGGTTCAGACTTTGTTGATGTAAATGGCAACCGTCGTCATATCTATAGCTATTTACAAGACTTCTTGTTCTCACCAGAACGTGCGCGCACACCGGTCAAAGCCTTATCAGGTGGTGAGCGTAACCGTATCTTACTGGCCAAATTGTTGTTGAAACCATCGAACTTAATCGTGATGGATGAGCCAACCAACGACTTGGATATGGTGACCCTCGAACTCCTCGAAGATATGCTCGGCGAGTACAAAGGTACCCTGCTATTGATCAGCCATGACCGTGCCTTTATGGACAACGTGGTGACCTCGACTTGGGTCTTTGATGGTCGTGGTGGGATTGAAGAATATGTCGGTGGTTATCAAGACTATTTGCAACAACGTCCAGATCAAACCATCGTTGATCAGAAAAGCGATGTGAAAAAAGCCAACGCGAAAAATGATCCTACCCCTGTCGCGGCTAAAAAAGCAAAGCTCAGCTATAAAGATCAGCGTGAACTTGAGCAATTGCCAACTGAAATTGCGGCACTCGAAACGGAACAATCGACCCTATCTGAGAAATTGGCAGATGGTGCTTGGTTCGTATCGGATGCGGATGCTGCAACCTTGGCTTCACAACGTCTTTCAGAGATCGATGAACAACTGTTGGAAAAACTCGAACGTTGGGATGAACTGGAAAATCTAAGCAAAGCTTAAACGCTAGGTTTTACATTCCGCTAAAGCTAAACTGAAATACTTAAAATTTAGCTTATGTAGCAAACGCCGCATTCTTTGCGGCGTTTGTGATTTAACAAGGTTCGTTTTTACTGTAATAAACCATAAATTCCATGTGCTTTTTCTGGTGTTTTAAACTTTAATCTATCTATAATATTCATGCTTTAAACATCATTTTAAGATGCGCAAAACTCGAATCAGAACATTCATGACAAATAACAATCATGACAAAAAATAATCAAGATAAACACATGAGCAAACCCACATGAAAATATCTTTATTAACAATCTGCAGACCACCAAATAAAAGTTATAAATCATGCGTAACCAGCCCATAAACAAGACCTGCAATCGAGCAGCAGTAAACAGGGTCAAGCCGTATATGCAGTCCGGCATAGATCTGCATGCACCTCAACATGGTTTCACTATTTAACTTTTAGTCTCATCGGTCTTCGCACTGCAAGATTCTGAGGACGTTTAGCGCAAGCACCAGCCACAATGGAGTGTTTGCTATGGAAAACTCACCTTTACCCAAAAGTGAAGAAAAAGAAATACGTTTAGCGATTAATGAAACCCTAGAAGACTATACCTTACGCTATGCCCCACACAGTTTTAGACGCTGGAGTCCGCGCGTAGTTTCGATCACCGCACTCGGCGGGATTGCTTATCTGGCGGATATGTCCATCGGGGCCAGTATTAGTTTGACCTATGGTAGCGTCAATGCCATCTGGGCGATCCTATTTGCTGCGGTGATTATATTTTTGACTGGATTTCCGATTGGTTATTATTCCGCGCGCTATAACATCGATCTGGATCTGATTACCCGTGGTGCTGGATTTGGTTATGTCGGTTCGATCCTCACCAGTCTGATTTACGCCAGCTATACCTTTATTTTCTTTGCAATTGAAGGGGCGATTATGGCGCAGGGACTGTATATGGGGCTCGATGTCCCGTTGTGGGCCGGCTATCTCATTTCCACCATCGTGGTGATTCCACTGGTGATTTATGGCATGAAAGCCCTCAGCCAATTACAACTCTGGACCACGCCGATCTGGCTGATCCTCATGGTGGCACCAGTTGCCTACTTGATCTATCAACAACCGGTCTTGGTGGAGCAGTTTAGCGCCTATACCGGAACCGCAGGTTATGCCCCAGGTGATACTGCCGCCATTATGCTGGCCGCTGGGGTATGCCTATCTTTGATTATGCAGATTGGCGAACAAGTCGATTATCTGCGCTTTATGCCTGCCAAAACCAAAGAAAACAATCGAGAATGGTGGATTTCCATGATTGCAGCAGGACCCGGTTGGGTCGGTCTTGCCGCGATCAAACAAATTATCGGTGCATTTTTAGGCTTTTATCTCATTACCAAGATACCTGGTGTGGACAGTACCGAACCGGTGCGCCAATTTAATGAGGTGTTTTACAACATGCTTCCGGATTGGATCGCATTGACCTTAGCGGTGATCTTGGTGGTATTGTCACAGGTTAAAATTAATGTCACCAATGCCTATTCAGGCTCCCTCGGTTGGACCAGTGCCTATACGCGCTTAACCAAACACTATCCTGGTCGCACCGTATTTGTATTCATCAATCTGGCGATTGCATTGGCATTGATGGAAGGCAATATGTTTGCAGTCTTGGCTGGCATATTGGGCTTTTATTCAAACTTTGCGATCGCTTGGGTGGTGGTGGTGGCAACCGACATTTCAGTCAACAAATACCTATTGAAGCTCTCACCGAAACGCCCAGAATACCGCCGTGGCATGCTTTACGATATCAACCCCGTTGGCATGGTGTCTTTTTTGGCTGCAGCCATCCTTTCAATTGCGGCATTCTTTGGCTTATTGGGTCAATTTTTATCGTCCTACTCACCACTGATTGCATTGATCGTGGGCTTTGTTCTGACCCCGATTATGGGCTTGCTCACTAAGGGTAAATACTATATTAAACATAGCCATGACGGCATTGATGAACCACGTTATCAACCTGATGGCACCCCAGTCGCCACCATTTATCGCTGCATCATCTGTCATGAGGACTATGAACGCCCCGATGTGTTGTATTCAATCCAACATAAGGGTGTGATTTGCTCCTTATGTACCACTTTGGATAAAACCCATCTTAAGCACTAGTTGATGCTGAGCCAATCACAACAGACCCCAAGAGATAAGGTGAGTAAAGGGTGCGCACTCAAATGCCAACTCTCCTTTTAAAACTTACAGTTATTCGATGCTGCAATGCTTTGGGTCTTATACTCACGACCCAACCATGCATTGTGGGTCGAATCCCAAGTACTGCTTTGCCCACCGGCAGTCAAACCTTGATTTAGACTGCCCCACATCGCGATATGGGTCCAGAGGTTCTCAGTATTCATATTGATGGGTTTATCGGCATTGACATAGGTTGCGTAAAAGTTTTGACCCACACATTTAAAATGATGTTGATTCAAGGCGAGGCTAAACAGTCTTGAGGTGGTTTGATGATCGGCATGATCCTCTGCATTTAAGCCTTGGTTATTTT
Source organism: Acinetobacter calcoaceticus (assembly GCF_004345325.1). Taxonomy (GTDB): domain Bacteria; phylum Pseudomonadota; class Gammaproteobacteria; order Pseudomonadales; family Moraxellaceae; genus Acinetobacter; species Acinetobacter calcoaceticus_D. The sequence goes on along the minus strand of NZ_SLVJ01000003.1, from coordinate 206,908 downwards.
GATCGGGTAAATTTACCGAAATGGTTTTGATTCCACGACCTTCTTTTTTGATAATATTTTGAAAAAGATGTATCAGTTCAGCCTTGCTGTATACAGCTGATTGATCCACCGCTGATATCTTGGCAATACTCGCATTATCCAATCTCAATAAGCTTTGACTACCTGTGCTTGGGTAACCTTGTCCTTGCATATTTCCATCTGGCAACCGAATATTATACCAAGCCACATAGCCACCACGTTCAGCTGCGGCGATCTGCGTCCGATGTACTGATTTCCCTGCAAGATTAACCGTTTCAGAACTTATTTTTGCATGGTTAGCACCCACTTTCCCCCAAAGAAACTGTAGTACATTGCTATGTCCGAGCTCTCTGGCCAGGTAATTGGCCGCTACACCTTGACCATTTCCAGTTCCTGCACCCGCATCACCCGCGGTGGTGGTGATTAAAACGATTCGATCACCCGCTTCTATTACGCTTTTAACATCATGAGACAGGCTTTGTCCCATAAACAGTGCGGCATCATCGCCATGCGCGTTCGCATATACATTCAAGTTTGCTTGTGCAGAAAACGCAGACACAAGGCAAACACCGCCAACAAGTAGATTTTTCATAACTTCACCTGACTGGAGCAAAGCCTGCCAGCATTCAGTTTACGACTGCTGGGCAGGCCCTCATCGTAGATTTTTTCCAGTCAAATATAGCAAGCCCAGTACGCCCTCGCGCTGCCAATTCCACTTTACTGATGAATGGATTATTGTATTTTTATAAGCCGATAATTCTATTTAATTTAGTCGATTTCACTGACCCAACGCCCAGTCTCACGGCGAGCTCATCTAGATGCAGATGCCACTCAAGATCGGTTGATCCATCTGCACCTTGGCCATCATCCAAGATTTTTCTGCATAAACACCGAACGAATCCCACCAAGCTCAGTCACTTCCTCCTGTGCTTGAAAGCCCAAATGCTCATAAATACTTTTGGCATAACAGCTCGAATTGACGGTGATCACACTCAACTGTTGCTGTGCAATCCAATGCTCAAACACTTGCCACAACTGCCGTCCAATGCCTTGGTTTAAATGCGACTGCGCAACAAAATAATGCTGCAAATGACCAGACGTTTTGTAGGCGATCACCCCAAGTACGCCGTGATCGTCATAGACCCAATACTCAACATCGGGCAGTTGGATGTTCTTTTCGATACGCTCTAAGGTAAATTTTTCTCGACCCTGCGCATTGACAGCAAAATCGTCCACATAGGGCAGGATAATGTGATAAATCGCCTCAGCATCACTGGCGGTCACCGCTCTAATCGTCGCTGGCATGAGTTTCACTCAACTGTAATATATGCTTTTAGTTGTAAGTCAGCAGCAGACTAAACTCAAGCATTTGTAGTCCCATTTATGTGAACATTGATACAAACCCGCTCCCCTATCATGAGGCAAAGTACTCAAAAGTACTCAGACTCAGTGCATGGCTTTAATCTCAGCAATCGTGCGCTGTGCATCGATACAGGCGGGATCGTCTTGCCCATTTAGGCAGCTCTTTTGCAAGACTTTAAGTGCCTTTTGCCGTGTCGCCTGACTGTCATCCTGCTCGATCAACTGTCGAGCATACATGCTACAACCCCACGGATCATTTAATGCACAACTTTTATTGAAGGTTTCAGTGATGCATTGGGTCTGTGCAGCGCTGCGATCGCGTAGCAGATGGAGCATGCCTGCCGCACGATTGGTACACCCTGAGGCAACGCCCAAGCGGCAGCTTTTTTGGAACATTTGCTCAGACTCATAGTACAAGCGATTTTTCTGCAACGCCCGTGCAGTGTAATAACAAGCATAGCCTTGATCTTGCGCACACTCGGCATAGCATTGCTCTATGCCCTGATCACATGCAGCGCTCTCCCTTATCTCATCCTCCAAGACGGTTTTGGGCATGATCTCCGCTGGACAACGCGCCAATTCATTATTCAGCAGTGCTGCTTCTGCAATCTTGGTCTGTAGCGAATACAATCCAGCATCAGATATCGCACTGGCATGGCATGCCACTAGCCAGAGTAATCCGGCGATGATGATTTTCAACTTCACAGCTTTCCCCCAAGCATTTGCTTTTAAATACATCTGAATGTTCATGTTACACTGCGTTTAATCTTTTACCGAATCACATCCGCTAATCGAAATGAGCCAAAAATCTCCATATCAGCCCGGCAGTTTCCAATGGTCATTCCTCCTTCCCCGCTATTGGGGCATTTGGATCGGAATGGTGTTTTTAATGCTGTTGGCAATCTTACCTTGGGCCTTGCAACATCGTCTGGCGACGATTATGGGTAGCCTTGCATTCAAGTCATTAAAATCAAGAAGAAAAACCACTATTCGCAACTTAGAATTGTGCTTCCCCGAATGGAATGAACAACAGCTACAAACCCAAGCCAGACAAGTCTTTATCGATATGATGCTCGGTGTCTTTGAAACCCTCAATGCATGGTATAGCCCACAGTGGTTTAAAGACCGAGTTACGATTGAAGGTTTAGAACATATCACCCAAGCTCAAGCTGAGGGCAAAGGGATATTGTTGCTCGGCACACACAGCACCTTGTTGGATGCTGGTGGCTATATCTGTTCCCAATATTTCGACCCGGATGTGGTTTACCGCCCTAACAACAACCCATTATTGGATATGTTGATCCATCGTTGTCGCGCCACCATTTATGGTGATCAAATCGATCATGATGATATGCGTGGTCTGATCCGACATCTGCAACAAGGCCATGCAATTTGGTATAGCCCAGATCAAGACTATGGTTTAAAACAAGGCATTATGGCGCCATTTTTTGGAGTCCCCGCTGCAACAATGACTGCACATCGCCGCCTGATGAAGATCTCCAAAGCCGTTGCGATTCCGTTATATTTCTATCGACACGGCGATGTGAAAGACCCGCGTTATCATATTTTAATCGAGCCACAGCTCGATAATATGCCGAGCCAAGATGAACTGGCAGATGCGACCCGCGTCAACCAAATCATCGAAAAACAGTTGCGAATCGCACCGACACAATATATGTGGTTCCATCGTCGTTTTAAAACCCGCCCCGAAGGCTATGAATCGCTGTATTGATCCAAGATCATCACACCTCACACATTACACAAAATAATAAGGTCCATATTCATGAAAGTTATGCAGTTACTCCCTGAGCTTAATAGTGGTGGTGTGGAGCGCGGTACGCTTGAAATCGCCAAGGCCTTGGTCAATGCAGGTCATGAATCTTTAGTGGTGTCCAATGGTGGTCGCCTGGTCTCACAGTTAGAGGCTGAAGGCTCGCAGCATTTAAGCTTAGCCATACACAAGAAATCGCTGGCGAGTTTGTGGAAAATACGTCCTCTACGTCAATTAATCCTGCAACATCGTCCTGACATTGTGCATGTACGTTCACGTGTACCGGCTTGGTTAACCCATTTTGCCTTGAAAGGCATTCCTGCAAATCAACGCCCGCATCTGATCAGTACCGTACATGGCTTCTATTCCATCAATCGTTATAGCGCCATCATGACCCAAGCAGAAAAAGTCATTGCGGTCTCCAACAGTGTGGTTGATTACATCACGAGCCATTATAAAAACTGTCGAACTCAAGACATCATCCGCATTTATCGTGGTATCGATCCACACGCATTCCCACATGGCTACCAACCCAGTGCACAGTGGTATCAGCAGACCTTGCAGGATTTCCCACAGCTGGAGCACAAGTTTTTATTATGCCTCCCCGGTCGGATTACCCGACTCAAGGGTCATGAAACCCTGATCGAATTAATGCAAAAACTGCGTGATCAATATCCACAACTGCATGCTGTAGTGGTGGGTGGTGCGGACAGCAAAAAGATCGCCTATTTAGATGAACTTGAAAGCAAGATTAAAGATGCTGGTCTGCGCGATCAGATCACCTTTGTCGGTCATCGTGCTGATATTCGTGAATGGTTGGCCATCAGTGATGTGGTGTTGTCTTTATCCAATCAAGCTGAAACCTTTGGTCGTACAGCACTCGAAGCGATTTCATTGGGCACACCCGTGGTCGGTTGGGCGCGTGGTGGAGTGGCAGAGATTTTGTCAGAACTGTATCCGCAAGGACTTATTGAAGTCGACAATCATCCTGCTCTGATTGCTGCGGTTAAACAGCATATTGATCAACCACAAAGCGTGGCAGCAGTCGATAAATTTAGCTTAAAAGCCATGTGTGATGGTACTTTGACGGTGTATGGAGATATTTTAAAATAAGTCGGGCGATGATTTAGTGGGCAATGTTTAGCGTACTGTGATGCGGCGTGTGTGATCTATTGTTTAGAATCTGACTCCCCCAGAAAAGTACAATCCGAGTTCTGCTTCCTGCAAAACTCGGACTCATGAGGTTGTGTTTCTCGTTTTTTATTATGTGATATCCATTTCGTTCATCAAATCCTTGATGATAGCTCCATCAGCGTTGTCTTCCTTAGCTGGGATAGTTCCATTCCCGATTCCGTGTGCCGATGAAATAAGAATACGAGTTATCCGATTCGCTGAATAGCCTCTGTCTACCTAAATCTGTGTAAGCTTTTACCTACACCAGCGCTAAAATGTAATCTAAATCTAAATCTCCATCTATCGTAACAAGATCAAACTGTTGCAATCATCAACTGCGATGTGGTTGAGCAATCTCATCCGTCACTGGTTTTTCTTCCTGCTCTGCTTTTTTGATGCCCTCACTAATCGCCTCTGCCGCCTGTTGCTGGTCATCAGCCGTTTCTTCTAGTTCTTGTTGCTGCTGTTCAAAAACTTTCCCCGTTTGCAATACCACATAGACTGGAAAATGGTCTGAACCGATATGGGGTAGCCGCTGCATATCGACCAATGCAAAATCGGTACTGTGAAAGATATGATCCAGTGACCAACGTAGCAGTCGATAATCGGCATGAAAAGTATTGACAAATTTACGTCCGACCCGCGGATCTAATAGCCCACTGACCCGTTGAAACAGCCGTGTGGTTCGTGACCAAGCCACATCATTAAGATCCCCCATCACGATACAACTGTCTGCAGCATCTTTGATTTGATCCCCAACGATCAATAACTCGGCATCTCTTAACGTCGAATCTTTGGCCTCGGTTGGACTTGGCGGTTTGGGGTGCAAGCCATAGAGCTTAACCGGTTGTCCTGAACGTAATATCACCGTGCTATGGATCGAAGGAATCTCATCACTCAGAATGAATTTAACCTCAGTATCTTTGAGCTGCAAACGACTATAGAGATGCATCCCATAGAGATTATCTAAGGGTACAGGCACCCGAAAGGGATAATCTTTTTCAATCACCGCCAATTGCTGCTGCCAGGTCGTATCGGTCTCTAAGGTCAGCACCAGATCAGGTTGATAGCGCTGGATCTGTTCTAACAATAAATGATATTGGGTATTTGGGGTCAATACATTAGAGACCAATATCGAGATTTGTTGTTCAGGATTAAGTTGATCCGAGCGAACCTGCTGAACCTGTTTAGGCCACAAAAAGGTATAGGGCAATACCATTTTCAATTGATATGCCAGTGCAGCGATCAATAAAATCAAACTCCCCCAACGCCAACCATCCCAGATCGTCGGCCAAAACAGCAATAAAAATAACACCACCAGCCCTAGGGCCAATATTTGTAGTCTTGGGAAATCAGCGCCTCTAAACCACCATTCATTCCGAGGAATCAACGACCAGAAGCTTGCTAAAATGATGATCAAAGCAAATGAAATTATCCAAATCATAGAGTGCTACTCTTTTTAGTAACTTAAGTATCAAGTATGCATTTCGTGTACGGTTGTACATGAATCACGATGCTATGGCTCTGTTAGAAAACGTAACTTCGGTTGAACTTGGAAGGGTTTATTCGAGCATTGTTGAGCTGTTATTTGGTCTTGTAATGCATATATTCATGTTAAGTGAGCATTTAAGTATGCTGCATTCCGATAATTTTATCGACAAATCTTGTAATACACTACACTTTTAACAACAACTTATTAGACGCTTGGGTCAGCTCAATTTGCTGAAAAATCATGCAATCTCTCGGGTTTGAACAACCGCAATTTCAGCTGAGCACCTGTCACTGCCACGTAGACAGCGCAAGGCCTCACTTGACATAATAGATGGCAAATCGCACCGTGTAGAACACAACACATTTCCTTGTAGAAAGCATCACTAAACAAATAATTTTTTATATTATTCTTGCTCAATTAGTCGTGTAGCGCTTGCAGTTGTAAGTGCTTTTGGTACACTCAAACCCCTTTTAATTTTTTTAACGCACCGAGGCACAATGACATGAAAGTAGGTCTGGTCGGTTGGCGCGGGATGGTTGGTTCCGTCCTTATGCAACGTATGGTTGAAGAGAATGATTTTGCTCATATTGAGCCATTCTATTTTTCTACCAGTAATGCAGGTGGTGATGCCCCTGCGTTTGGTGGTAAGACTGCCCCAGCACTTATGGATGCGACAGACATTAATAGTCTGAAGCAAATGGATGTCATTATTACCTGCCAGGGCGGTGATTACACTGCGCTGGTCTATCCGCAACTCAAAGATGCGGCTTGGAAAGGGTATTGGATCGATGCTGCGTCAACTTTACGTATGGAAGATGAAGCCATTATCGTACTTGACCCAGTCAACATGGACATCATCAAAGACAGCTTGGTCAAAGGTACCAAAACCTTTGTTGGCGGAAACTGTACTGTTTCATTGATGTTAATGGGTCTAGGTGGCTTGTTCCAACATAACTTGGTTGAGTGGATGTCAGCGATGACTTACCAAGCAGCGTCTGGTGCCGGTGCGCAAAATATGCGTGAGCTGATCACAGGTATGGGGTATTTGTACAACAATAGCAAAAACCTACTTGATGATCCGCATTCTGCAATTTTAGATATTGATCGTCGTATTGCTGAGCTACAACGTGGCGAAGAATTCCCGTCTTCTCAGTTTGGTGTGCCTTTAGCTGGCTCGTTGATTCCGTATATCGATAAACAACTCGAAAGCGGTCAATCTAAAGAAGAGTGGAAAGGTCAAGTTGAAACCAACAAGATCTTGGGCAATGCGCAAATCGTTCCGATCGATGGCCACTGTGTCCGTATTGGCGCAATGCGTTGTCACTCTCAAGCCTTGACCATCAAATTGAAAAAAGATGTGCCATTGGATGAGATTGAAGACATGATTCGCCAGTCAAATCCTTGGGCGAAAGTGGTACCCAACAACCGCCAAGCATCGATGACAGATCTTACCCCTGTTGCAGTTACAGGGACTTTGTCTGTGCCAGTCGGTCGTTTGCGTAAGATGAACATGGGCAAAGAGTTCCTGGGTGCATTCACTGTAGGTGACCAATTGCTCTGGGGTGCTGCTGAACCTTTACGCCGTATGTTGCGTATTTTGATTGAACATAAACAAGGTTAATTCACCTCGTTTGCAGTTCAGTCGCAACAGCGACTGACAGCAGAAAGTGATCCTTACTGTAAACAAGATTAAAACCGCCAAGCCGATCAAATTTGATCGGCTTGTTTTATTCTGGAAGCGTTAAAAACCGCATAGGATCAGCGTTCTGCTGCGGTATACTTTCGCAAGCTTGGTTTTTATCTGCCCATAATGACAATATATAACGCGATTAAATGGACGCTTTTTGCTTGTAGTATTTTGGCCGTGACAAACAGCATGGCCATTGCATTTGAACCACTACACGTCCGTTCCACAGTCGGTGAAGAACTTTACGCAGAACTTAAGTTTAGCCACGCTCAGCCTGATCAAAACCTAGAAATTAGCCTAGCAGATCTAAGCGATTTGGATCGACTGTCACTTCCCTATCAGACCTATGAACACCTTAAATTTAATGTGATTAAAGAGGGAAATGGTCGCCAAGGCGTGATTTTGATCAGCTCAACCCTACCGATGCAGCGTCCAGAATTCAATCTGCTGTTAAAAATCAAACAAGGCAATAGCAGTTATCTGCAACACCTGCATAGCAAGCTTGCATACTCAACACAGCGCAACTCAGACGCACAAACAGCGCCCAATCTTGAACGCCCACGAGAACAGGCCTTGATGCCACAAGTGATTCACTCTGAGCAAGAGATTGCACTCAGTACGGCTCAATATTCGGTAGAGGACAATCAAATACGCCAACTAGAAGCTCAATATTTCACGCCACAAGCCTTCAGCCCATTAGCGATAAAGCCCAGTCATACTTTTCACGCTTTGCTGTTGCAACCGAGTAATCCCCTAAAGCAAAGCACATTGCACCCAGCAACACGACAAACAACAATGAATAAGACAAAGGCTACATCTATGAATAAGACCATGACAACAACGGTGAATACAACCATGCCTGCAACTGTGAATACGACAATGACTGCAATGATAAAAACGACACGACAAGCCCCGCAGATGCAGGCTCAAGTAGATCGTAAATCAGATCGAAACCGAGCAGAAACACAACACCGCTAAAACAATAAAACCAACAGCAACTAACTAACCAATACACCCAACAGCAACCAACCCAACACCAACAAATTACAGTGTACGCAGAACAATCTGCGTTAACACCCACTCAGGGATGACACTCGCCAAAGGAGCATGGCATGATTTGGAACATGAGCTTGAGCATGATTTTGAGCATAGTCTGGAGCACAACTTTAGCACTACTGTTACTCTTCCTCGCACGTCGGTCTTATCTGAGAAAATCAACCCCACGACGTATTACTCAAATCGATCCCACGACGACTGTAGCGCTATTGCAGCAGCACAAGCCACTATTTGCAGTCACCCTCACAGCGCAAAATCGTGTTATCGCAGAAGCAAAACTCAATCTGTTGCTCAAACACAATCCCACGCAATACAGCCTCTATCTCGACCTGCTGGAGTTGCATATTTCTGCACAGGATCAACTCGCGATTCAACAACTGATGAAATACATCAATACGCTTAATGCACCTGAGTTGCTGACAGAGGTACAGCACAGAGTCAATGCTGCCGATGTACAACGTCAAGATTTAAACTCACGATGCACAGACCAAGACCCGCTAAACAGCTCGATGCTCAGCAATATGATGGCAACGCCGATCTCTCTTGCCAGCGTCTATGCAAGCTCTAAAGTGCTGAGTCAAACCGCATCACCTACCTCCGTGGAGCAATCGATCATCTCCCCTGACTTTGCTCAGAATGACTCAGCTCAAAATAACTTAGCTCAGAATGACTTAGCTCAAAATGATGCGACTAAAAACGATGCGACTCAAAACCATTCTGATCAAAACAACCTACTTCACGTTGATTTAGGATCTGCTGATGTGCTGCCAGTCCCATCCCACCAAAACCACGCTCTGCAATACAAGCTAGATCAAGCACACCCCCTCGCCCTTGATCTGGCAATGATTGAATATTCCAATCCACAGTTACAGGGTGGGCCTCACCTTGAGCAATGCACCACGACACAATCAGAACCCCAACCTCAATCTCAACCAGATCAACAGATGACATCCACGCCTTTAACGCCGTGGAAACCGGATATGACCTTAGACTTTGAATTGTCTGAGCAAGACCTCAATACATGGCAAGTGTCCGAAAATACTTTAGCGCTTATCCCTGCCCCCCATTCAAGCTTGGCTGCTGTTTTTGAACTTGATCCTGATCTTGGTCTTGATCTTGGTCTTGGTCTTGGTCTTGGTCTAGACTCCCCATTGGCAATGGATCTTGATTCAGAGAATCATCCATTCAAAGCAGGTGAGAAACGCTTAAAAAATGAGTCTTAAATTTAAAAGATTGTTATAAAAAATAGCATCTCAATCGATTTCCCCCTAACATGAGTTCGAATGGGTCAACAGCTGATAATGTAATGAATAAAATAGCTTTAATCTATATGGGTGGAACTTTTGGTTGTGTAGGTGAAGCCTTAGCACCCATGCCTGAAGTTGAATTTTTACAACAACTTAAACGTTACTTGCCCGAGCAATATGCCATTCAGTGCTTTGCCACCAACAAAATCCAAGACAGTAGTGCGTGTAGTGCAGAAGACTGGCTCAGTTTGGTTCAGCAGATTCAAAGTTTAGAGCCTGAATATCAACATTTTGTGGTAATTCATGGTACTGACACCCTCAGCTATGCTGCTGCTACACTGGCTCGATTTTTACAACACAGTTGTCGTGTGATTTTGACAGGGAGCCAATTCCCGCTGCTCACTGTCGATGGTCTTGAGTTACGTGCCCAAAGTGATGCGCTGGACAACTTACATTTGGCACTAGAACAGGTACAACGTGTTAATGCAGGCGTGTATCTGGCCTTTCACCAGCAGATCTTCCATGCCGCAAGCTGCTTAAAATTGCACAGCACCCGACTCGATGCCTTTCATGGTCAACTGTATAATGCTGCCGACCCTGCCAAACCGATTGCAGCCTTTGAAGTCGAACCCCAGCATATTCAAGCGGCTCAATCACTGAATATCGTCAATTGGATGATGCAACCGATCTCCAAAGACCAGCTTGCGACAAACCTCGAACAACTGATCCCACATGCACCGCAGTTTTTGATATTACAAGGCTATGGCACAGGCAATATCGCAGTCAATCCACGGATCTTAGCGGCATTACGTGGCCTCAGAGAACAAGGCTGCATCAGTATTTTAACCAGCCAAGTCGCTTTAGGCTCACTCGATCAACGCTATGCAGTCAGTCAATGGGCACTGCATGCCGAGATTTTTGTCACAGACAGCCTCGGTCATGCCGATCTTTATGCCAAAATACTGAAAATTTATTTACAATACCGCACTCCTGATCAGTGTGCTGCACATTGGTATGATCATCATCTATAGAGGTAAGTATGCAACGTTATGCAATCGGTATTGAGTTTAGTGGTATTCGCTATCGCGGTTGGCAGACTCAACAAGCAGGTGTGCGTAGTGTGCAAGAAACCTTAGAAAAAATTCTCAGTAAAATTGCCGATGAGAAAATCACCTTGCATGGCGCTGGTCGTACCGATGCAGGTGTGCATGCCACCAATATGGTGGCGCATTTTGATACCACCGCGATCCGACCGGAACGCGGTTGGATGATGGGGGCCAACAGCCAATTACCCAAAGACATCGCAATCCAATGGTTAAAGCCGATGGATTTTGATTTTCATGCGCGTTTTAAGGCGCAAGCGCGTCGTTATCGCTATGTGATCTACAACGCACCCTATCGACCAGCCTTGCTGCATAAGCAAGTCACCCATGCCTATTATGAACTTGATGTTGAGCGCATGATTGCTGCTGCATCTAAATTTGCTGGCACGCATAATTTTGAAAGCTTTAGAGCCGCAAGTTGCCAGTCCAATCAACCGGTACGGCATGTCCGCCATTGTCGCTTGGTTCGTCACGGTGCATTTTTGGTCTTGGATATACAAGCGGATGGCTTTTTGCATCATATGGTGCGTAACATTGCCGGTTGCTTACTAGAGATCGGTCAAGGGGTCTATGATATCGATCATATCGATGAGATCTTTGCAGCCGAAGATCGCAAAGCTGCAGGGATTACCGCGCCACCTGATGGCCTATATTTCATTCATGCAGATTATCCGGAACAATTCCAACTTCCACAGATGCCGCTCGGCCCGCATTGGTTAAATATGCCAGACTAAATCGAGTGCAGCACTGCAAAAAAACCAAGCCCCAAATCAATATGATCTGGGGCTTGGTTTTTTAGTTTGTTAAATCGTTGAAGAATAATGACTAACGTTGTTTACGTTTGCGGTACTCAACCGGTGTCTCATTGGTCCAACGTTTAAAGGCGCGATAAAAAGTACTCGGCTCTGAAAAACCCGTCAGATAAACAATTCGCTCTACACTTTCACTGGTATTGGCCAACAGTCTCTTCGCCAATCTACAGCGGTAATCCGAAAGAATCTGCTGAAAACTGGTATTGGCCTCACTCAACTGTGTGCGTAGTCGACGTGGGGTAATATTCAATTGTGCTGCCACCGTTTCCAAGGTCGTTTCGCCACTCTCAAGTGTTGATCCGATAGCACGGCGAACTTCACCGACCAAATCATAGCGCGCTAGTTCTTGCAGTTTTTCAATCGCAAGCTGTTCATGGAGTTGTAATAGTTCAGGTTCAGCTTGCCACAATGGATGTTCCAAAATATTTGGATCAAAGTACATGCGGGTTTCTTTTTGCCCTAAACTGACTGGGCACTCATAGACACGTATGTATTCGTCATCCGCGGCCCCTTGGCTAAAATTAAAGTCGATAAAAATCGGCTCGAAGCGGCCTTCAGTAATAAATTTAAAAAATCTTAAAATGCCTGAAAGTGCACATTCTGAAAAATGGCGATTGACCAAACTCTCTGCCCAAGGTTGCACACCATTGGTGAGATAGCAGCGCCCTTCTTCGATCACCAACTTGGCGTGAAAGGCATCGCTAATCAGGCGTTGATAGGCCAGTGCCCGTTTCAGGCCTTCCCCAAAGTTTTCACTACTAATAAACAGGTGTTCAATCACCTGTCCACGGTACAGTGGTAAATGTTCACCCAAGTGCAAACCGATGTCAGGGTCTTTACTGACTTCTTCTGCAGCCACCCAAAAGGCGTATTGAGCATTGAGCGGTGTACGTGCATTTTGATCAACTTGATTTAATGCCACACCTGCTTTTGTTAAAATTTCTTCTGTAGGCAAACCCGCACGACGTATCGCTTGATAGCCTAATCGCAAAACAACTGATGCATCAGTTAGCTGACTCACGCTATGCCCTTCCTTGTATGTCATTCATTTATACTTAAAACATTGAATTTAGATTAACGTTGATTGACCATACTGACAACAATAATAAGCAACTTTTTGTAGAAAATGTTTAAACATATGTTCGCTCAATTTAGCCACATCTGGGCGCTATAAGCCTATAAGCAGCTTGTTTTTTACTGAGAAATTGCCTATAATTTGCCCCTTTCCAATTTGATCATCAGGTAGGCTATGGCCAATAAAGAGGAACTTATCGAGTTCGAAGGCGTTGTCACCGAGACGCTTCCTAATACTATGTTCCGTGTACGTTTAGAGAACGGCCACGAAGTCATTGCTCACATTTCGGGTAAAATGCGTAAACACTATATTCGTATTTTAACGGGCGATAATGTAAAAGTAGAAATGACCCCCTACGATTTGACTAAAGGTCGTATTACATACCGTGCGCGCTAAGTTTTAGTGTAAGCCAAAAGCCACATTGAGTGGCTTTTTATGTATATTTAGACTTGTTGTGTAAGGTGATGATTGAGCGTCGTAGATGGTCGACTTTGCATTTTTTAAGTCTATATACATAGCACACTGAAATTTAAGCACAAAAAAATGCAGCCTCAGCTGCATTTTTTTATGGCTGCAGGCTTAAGGCCTGCAACGCTCTATACCTGGCTTGGCTTAAGCACTCAGTGCTGCAACAACGGCTGCACCCATCGCCACAGTCCCCACTTTCTGCATGCCTTCAGACATAATATCTGCGGTTCTTAAGCCCTGATCCAGCACTTGACCGACTGCATCTTCAATAGCCTTAGCTGCTGCTTCTTGACGGAAGCTATAACGTAGCATCATGGCTACAGAAAGAATCGTCGCCAATGGATTCGCAAGGTCTTGACCCGCAATATCTGGTGCTGAACCATGACAAGGCTCATACATGCCCTTGCCGTGTTCATCCAATGATGCCGAAGGCAACATACCGATTGAACCGGTCAGCATTGCAGCTTCATCAGACAAGATATCGCCAAACAAGTTCCCCGTCACGATCACATCAAACTGTTTAGGCGCACGCACCAACTGCATGGCAGCATTATCAACATACATATGCGACAAATTAATCTCAGGATAATCAGCTTGTTGCATCGCAGTCACGGTTTGCTTCCACAACTCAGTCACTTCAAGCACGTTGGCTTTATCCACTGAGCAGACTTTTCCACCGCGAAGACCGGCCATTTCAAAGGCAACTTTAGCAATACGCTTAATCTCTGACTCAGCATAGACGTCGGTATTGAAGCCTTGTTTTTCACCATTTTCTAATTCACGGATACCACGCGGTTGACCAAAATAGATCCCGCCAGTCAATTCACGCACGATTAAAATATCCAGGCCAGAAACCACTTCAGGTTTTAAGCTCGATGCATCCGCCAATTGCGGATACAAAATCGCAGGACGCAAGTTTGCAAATAAATTCAGTTCACTACGAATTTTGAGTAAGCCACGTTCAGGGCGGATTGAGCGTTCAATGTTGTCCCATTTTGGTCCACCGACCGCACCGAGCAAGATCGCATCAGCCTGTTGAGCTTGTGCTGCGGTAACGTCAGGATAAGGAGCGCCATGTGCATCAATTGCCGCACCACCCAGCAACCCATGCTGCCAAGTCAGATCAAGCGCAAATTTCTCATTGACACATTGCAATACTTTTTCAGCTGCTGCGACGATTTCTGGGCCAATACCATCACCCGCTAAAATCAAAATTTGTTTAGACATGTTTTATCCCAAATAAAGTGCAAACCAAGGCGGGTTGCATGACATTAAATCTTTTTCTCGACAAACTCACTTACCCCAGTGACCACATCGTAGGGGCGGCAAAAACGTCGAATCAGGCGCTGCTCTTGCAATAGATCGACACATAGGGGCTTAGGCGTAGAGACATTGAGTAAACTTCCTGTCGATGCTGCTGCCTGTCGATACATTTTAAAATCATAGCGCTGCTGAGGTTTAAACTGATGAATCACATGAAAGACTTCTGCGTGTTGCGCTGAAATCGGATAAAAACGAATCACCACTTCATGTTGTTGTGGCGGCAAGCGCAGAAACAAACCGTTGCTCGACATCGGCTGTCCGGTCAATCCTAACCACCCAGTTTTAATCACCGCGGTGTTAATACGCTTCGAAGTGGCATCCACAACACTGAGTTTGTCGACCCGTTCAAATTCACAGTTGGCAGTCCCGCTACAATAGATCTGAGCAGCATTTGGCGCTGCTGTCTGTGCTTGTTTAATGCGTATACGATCTACCGTAGACTGTGTGGTTTGGCATCCACTCAGAACTAAACCCGATATACCGAGTACGATACTGCAACCGAAAAACCTTGCCATGGTGACTGCCTAAGCTCAAGAAATGAGTACATAAATAGAATGATGTTCTGCATGTTAGCAAGACTTAGGCGCTGACGCTATGCATATCAATGCCAGCGTCAGTGTATGTTGTTTAAGCTTTTACCGTCTGAAAAACCCATGGTCGTGCTTGCTGAGTTTTTTCTTCATAAGCGCGAATATCATCCGCCACCTGCAAGGTCAAACCGATATCATCCAAACCATTTAACAAGCAATGTTTGCGGAATGGATCAACTTCAAAATCAAAAGTCACCCCACTTGGCGTTTTGACTTGTTGTGCAGCCAAATCGATATGCAATTGGTAACCCGGATTTTCTGCACACTCTTTAAATAATTGATCGATAGCAGCTTCTGGTAAAACCACCGGCAACATGCCATTTTTAAAACAGTTATTAAAGAAAATATCGGCAAAGCTTGGCGCGATGACGGTACGAAAACCAAATTCGTTTAAGGCCCACGGCGCATGCTCACGACTCGAACCGCAACCAAAGTTTTGACGTGCAATCAATACTGATGCGCCTTGGAAGCGCGCTTGGTTCAATACAAAGGCTGGATTGATCGGACGAATACTATTGTCTTGACCTGGATAGCCTTCATCCATATAACGCAATTCATCAAATAAATTATCACCAAAACCGGTGCGTTTAATCGACTTTAAAAACTGCTTTGGAATAATTAAATCGGTATCGACATTGGCACGATCTAAGGGTGCAACAATACCTTGTTCGATGGTATACGCTTTCATTTACTTGCTCTCCTCAATACGCCCAATTAGAAGCCACGAACATCAACAAAATGACCTGCAATCGCTGCTGCAGCGGCCATTGCTGGACTAACCAAATGGGTCCGTCCGCCATTGCCTTGACGACCTTCAAAGTTACGGTTAGAGGTCGAAGCACAGTGCTCGCCTGGTTGTAACTTATCTGCGTTCATCGCCAAGCACATTGAGCAACCTGGTTCACGCCATTCAAAACCTGCTTCAGTAAAGATCTTATCTAAACCTTCTTGTTCTGCCTGTTGTTTCACTAAACCTGAACCCGGTACGATCATGGCTTGCTTAATGCTGCTGGCCACTTTACGGCCTTTGATCACTTCAGCTGCTGCGCGAATATCTTCGATACGTGAGTTGGTGCATGAACCAATAAAGACACGGTCTAACTGCACATCAGCCAAAGACTGCCCTGCATTTAATCCCATGTATTGATATGCACGAGTCCAATCGTTACGTTGCACATCATCTTTGGCTTGTTCTAGGGTCGGTACGGCTTGTGATACCGCAATCACCATCTCAGGTGAAGTTCCCCAAGACACTTGTGGCTCAATCTCTGCACCTTGTAACACCACGACGGTATCAAAATGTGCATCGGCATCAGAGTGCAAAGTCTCCCAGTAGGCGACTGCTGCATCCCATTGCTCAGCTTGTGGTGCATAAGGACGGCCTTTCACATAGGCAATGGTTTTGTCATCGACAGCCACCATCCCAACACGCGCACCCGCCTCGATCGCCATATTACAAACGGTCATACGGCCTTCGATCGACATATCACGGAACACTTGCCCGCCAAACTCAATCGCATGCCCTGTACCACCTGCAGTACCGATCTCGCCGATAATGGCCAAGACCACATCTTTCGGCGTCACACCGACACCCAACTGGCCATCAACACGAACCAACATGTTTTTCATTTTCTTTTGAACCAAGCATTGCGTGGCCAAAACATGTTCTACTTCTGAGGTACCAATGCCGTGTGCCAAGCAACCAAAAGCACCATGAGTTGCAGTATGTGAATCACCACACACCACAGTCATACCAGGCAAAGTTAAGCCTTGCTCAGGGCCAACCACATGCGCGATGCCTTGACGGATATCATTGATATCAAATTGGGCAACATTAAAGGTCTTACAGTTGTCATCTAAGGTTTGTACTTGAATGCGAGAGGTTTCATCTTCGATCCCCGCAATGCCTTGTTCACGTTCTTTTTTTGAAGTTGGAACGTTATGGTCTGGGGTCGCAATGTTGGCACTTAAACGCCAAGGTTGGCGATTTGCAAGTTGCAAACCTTCAAAGGCTTGAGGTGAAGTCACCTCATGTAATAAGTGGCGATCAATATAAAGTAAGCTTGAGCCATCGTCTCTTTGCTTGACCAAGTGATCATCCCACAACTTGTCATATAATGTTTTAGCTTTATTTGCTGTTTCCAAAATGCCTGCCATGTCGACGCGCTCCATAGAACTGGGTATTGCTATATTAAAATGATTATAGCCATGTTTTCATATTAATCTAATTTATCATTTTTATTAATTAAAAAACTTTCAGGAATATGTTTAACTTAAATTTATAAAAAAGATTATGACTATTCCATGCGGAAGGACTATGCAACACATATAATAATGATTATCATTTAGATTATCGAAATGCCATGCGGGTCCGACCATGAATATGCTGCAACGATTTTTTCACTACAATCAACGTACACTCAAAAAGACCTTGAGTTATTACATCATGCATATCATGGTGGCGATGTTGGTGGCGTATTTTGTCACCCAAAATATCTGGATGGCGCTGACTCTCAGCTTTTTAGAGCCAACTGTTCAAGCCTTTGCCTTCTTTTTCCATGAAAAGGTCTGGAGCAAAAAAGATCTTGCTCAACACGTTGAAACTCATCCTTGATTGAATAAAATCATTATTTTAGGCCAAACCACCCAAACGACTTCAATACACTTTCTCATCTCCTCTCGCTCCAACTCCATACGCCCAAAGATAAAATCAGCCGTGGTATCGTCAGCGATCCACGGGGGCGAAGTCATCTAGACTCCAGGATGGTCAAGCTCTTCAAGGCATAATCAACTGTTGAGTCCGAACCACTCAATCGGTATCATCGGCACATCACTGCTGATTCGAACGATGTCATAGCAAAGTTGAATCACAGCACTTAATGATTATTTTCTAATAAATACCCCCGTGTTAAGTCTTTGCGAATGGAATCCTCATGAATCTCGCTGCCTTTGAAGCTTTTGTTAAAGTGATGGAAACAGGGTCAATTTCGATGGCTGCTGAACTTTTATTTATTACCCAACCTGCTGTGACCAAGCGTATTCATACCTTAGAGGATTATTTTGGGGTTAAATTGTTTGAATCAGCAGGTCGTGGTGTACAAGCCACCCATGCCGCACATTCGTTATTACCCAAAGTAAAAAATTGGCTCAATGATTTGGGGGATATCCATCACACGCTGAGTCATGAACACGATCAAGTCCGTGGCAAGTTAAAAATTGGCACCAGTCATCATATCGGCCTTCATCATTTGCCAAAACATCTGCGCAATTATGTACAGCAATATACTGAGGTGGTGTTGGATGTACATTTTGTTGATTCTGAACAGGCCCATGAGAAGGTACTGGCAGGCGATCTCGAACTGGCATTTTTAACCTTACCGCCATTAGGTGATGAACGCTTAAAATATGTCACCATCTGGGAAGACCCATTGGTCTTTGTGGCAGCGCCATTTCACCCCTTAGCACAGCAAAAAAACTTAAACCTCGAAGATTTGATGGCCTATCCGAGCCTATTGCCTGCGGCACAAACTTATACCAGCCAGATCACATTGGCCGAGTTTGAGAAAAAAGGCCTAAAGCCCAAAGTCACCATGAGCAACAATCCACTGGAAAGTATCCGTATGCTGGCTTCGATTGGCTTAGGTTGGTCAGTACTGCCTAAAACCTTAGTCAATCAAGAGTTGTATCAATTGGATATCGATCTACATATGAACCGCCAATTGGGTATGGTCTGGCATCCCGGACGCACCCAGTCAAGAGCAGTGTTGAGTTTGATTGAGTCGATGTTAGAAAATACGACAACCAGCTAAGTTGAACCCACCTGTTTAAATATGAGTTAAAACTTTAGTTTCAAATGCGCTTGAAATCACTTAATATACTGAATTATTTATAATTTATTAAATATTTGACCGATGCTAAAAATGATAATTCTCAGTACTGCGCTACTGATGTCGCTGAGTGGGTGCACTACGATGATCTTAAATTCCACAATATCTGAAATTAAGTCTGAAAAAGGCAATAGGACAATTCATCATGATCATCTCGTCGGTTATGGCCCCCCTGAACAGATACAAAAGCCTTATGAAAATGCACTCATGCTCGTAGGGACAAAACATGTTTATTTATTACAAGCCATTGAGCATAAAAAGCGTTCTAAAAACTTCTACCCTGATTTATTTAACAAAATTGATCCGCAATTTTTGATATTAAACGATGATATTGAAAATTCAGACTTAGAGCACTGGCACATTAAAGTATCAAATGAGAACGCAATAAATGATTTCGAATCTCAAGTTCAAATCAATTTTATCAAACCACTTAATTTAATTACACAACAAGACCAAGATGACTTAAATCACTTTGGTTTTGAATGTCGAGAGCATGAAAAATTTAATTCAAGCAAATACTGTTCTCTCAAAGTAAAGACCGAGATATTTGTCCTGCAAAACCCTGAAAATATAGATAAATTGCAATATAAAAAGTTGTCATCGCCAATTAAAATTGACATTACTGGGGATTTTAATCCCATCGTTCGTGTGGCAACACACTCAATGTTATACCCCTTCAGCATCGTGGCAGATATACTTACCTCACCTGTTCAAATTTTTGGTTATTACCTTTTGAAAGATGCCCATTTTGGTGGTACAGGAAATTCAAGGTAGATTGTATTTAAAGCGGGTTCAGTCAATCCAAACTACAGACTTAAAGGATTCATCGGCTTTCATCTAAGCAGTTGAATCCAATTCAAGTATGACTACTGTACAGTTCATGCCATCAGCGTTAGGCTCTGACAGAATCTTCATGTAATGATTCATTTAACTGATCGACGATGGTTGACCACTCGCCATCTGAGCTGATTTTTTCTTGCAGGAACTGGCGTTGTGACTCAGACCAAAATGCAGCCTCAGTTAAAAAGGTTTCTGCACTCAATTGATGGGATTCAATAAATTGTGCAATGGCTGCTTCGCTTGAATCTAATCCGAGTTGTTCGAATAGATTGGTCATACGTGGACGTACTGCATTCATATACTTTCTCCATCAAACATAGGGGACAAATACACCATAACATTTTAATTTAGAAAGTAAAATTACCAAACAATCTTCCATGTAAAGTTAAACAGTGCTGATCATTTTTTCTCCTCGCTTTAATCTCTGTTCTGTTATATATACTCGATTTTTTTAGCAGGCAATGCTACGCTTAGATGTTTAATATCATGAAGATGACGATGCCAAGCACGCCTAATACGCCCCCCACAGCCAGCCAACTGGTTCCGCCCTGCTGTTGAAGTTGCTTTCGCTTTTCTTCATCACTGGTCGTATTTTGAATCTTAATGATTTTCTGATCCACGAAATACTTATAAATTGTATTGGCGTAGACGCCAAATACAGCACTCATCGCAATGTTTAATCCAGCACCGCTATACCCCACAAATTCCTGAAGTACCCCCATCATGATCATGAATACAATCCCTAAACATCCATAGAAGTACATCTTTCGATAGAAGAGCCAAAGGATTCCAAGAAAAAAAGCAGCAATATTAAATCCAGAGGTCTTTTTCTGCGCTGTAATTTCACTAAACTTTTCATGATAGTAGGCTCTATATTGTTCACCCACGAAAACAGCACGATCATGCACCTGTATATTGTCTGCATAATCTGGATTTCTTTGCGCTGTAGGTTGAAAGGGAGCACCTGAGTTAGGATCTGATTGAGTCATATTATTCCTATAAAATATTGAACTAATTAGTTTTTTTAATTTCATCTAACAAGCACGATATCATCGGCTCATTATAAAAAAGAAGCAATGAGCAGACTTAATATAGCCACTAGTAGGCTCATCAGTGCTGCAAAGCGATGCGTTCCACCCTGACGAATCAATTCAAAACGTAAGCCAAGATGATGTCGTGTTTCAATTTTTATTATTTTCTGATCCACAAATGATTTATACAGTGGATTGGCATAGAAACCCAATAACATTGCAATAATCAGATAGAGAACCAGTCCGTGTAGATCCAGATATTCAGCTAAAAAGAACACAAAGAGACTGAGCAACAAATGCATTGAACCGTAAAGATACATCTTGCGATAGAACAACCAAACAAAACCCAAGAAAAATGCCGCCTGATGGAAGCGATCCAAAGGTTTTTGAGCCGCTTTTTTTTTAAATTTCTCGTAATAATACGCGTTAAATTGTTTACCAATAAAATAGGCCCGTTTACGGTTAGGAGAAAATTCAGCCTGTTGTTGAGTCGGCTTTGATAGGTCGATCGGAAATGGGGGGACTAATACTTCGTGATCTTGTGTCATCTTTGTCCTGCATATTTTTATTCATTTTTGATTTTTTGGTTTTATCGCACTTTAACCACAGTCAGTATGGCTCACCTGCTGTACTGAACGGCTCAAAGTTTAGCCGCAAATATAAAAAAACAGCGTATATACGCTGTTTAAACTCAGTAACATTGTGCGGCCTAGATGGACCAGTCTTGGATTTCCCAACCTTCTGTTTGTGCCAATGCGCTGAGGCGATCATCTGGTGAGACTGCGATGGCATGGTCCGCATATTCCAATAAAAATCGGTCATTAATGGAGTCTGAATAAGCCCATGACTCGGAAACTTCACGACCATCTAACCACTCAGCCAAGCGAGTCAGTTTGCCTTGTTGATAACACGGTGTACCATCAACCTTACCTGTGTAGGCATCGTGTTGGATTTCGGCACGAGTTGCAATCACTTGCTCAATACCAAACTCACGAAAAATTGGTGCAGTAATAAAATCAGATGTTGCGGTAATCCCCACTAAAGCATGTCCAGCAGCCCGATGTTTTTCAATCGCATCAAAGCCTTGCTGACGCATGGTTGGGCGGATGACTTTTTTCATAAACAATTGATGTAAATCAGCTAAAGTGGCCAGATCGTGCTGAGTCAAAAACTCAAACACAAATTCGTTATAGGCGATTGGATCAAGTTGCCCCGCTTTGTAATCTTCATAAAACTGATCATTGATACGGCGATGTCGAATGGGATCAACCAAGCCTTCACTGACTAAAAATTCACCCCAAGAATGGTCCGAATCTGTATTTAATAAGGTGTGATCAAGATCAAACAACGCCAATTTCATGAAAATATCCGTTCAAACTGAATTTTAAGAAAATAAATGTAAATCTATCACCGCTAGTCGATAGAAATTCGTTAAGATCATAGCAATTTTAAAACATTATTACTTTGATTATTTCGAGTTGGACAAGCCTACACTCTGTCCCCGAAATCAAGGTCAACATATTTAATAGATTTTAGGTAGCCAAATGATCGACTCCGAAGGTTTCCGACCGAATGTCGGGATCATTTTGGCAAACGATAACGGACAAGTTCTATGGGCAAAGCGCATTGGTCACAATGCATGGCAATTTCCTCAAGGTGGTATTCACTTCGGTGAGTCACCTGAGCAAGCACTTTATAGAGAACTGCATGAAGAGGTCGGTTTATTGCCCGAACATGTCCAAATAATTGCGCAAACTGAAGGTTGGTTGCATTATCGTTTGCCACATCGGTACATCCGATCTGATTCAGATCCGGTATGTATCGGACAGAAGCAGAAATGGTTTTTATTAAAACTCACTGCTTCTACACAATATATTCAACTTAATCTTACTGATCCTCCAGAGTTTGATCAGTGGCAATGGGTCAGTTATTGGTACCCGCTTGGACAAGTCGTCAATTTTAAACGCGATGTTTACCGCAAAGCCATGATGGAGTTATGTATGCGATTGCCTTTGCAATCCATGGAAAATTCATCATAAAGTGGGACAATGATTGCGGATTTAGTCCGTTAAAACTGCTATAAATAGCGATAAACATAAATGCATGGCCGCTGTGCACATGCGCTCACTGAAAGGAGTTGGCTTCGATGTCAAACATGCAACTGGATACATTGCGACGAATTGTTCAAGAAATCAATACGTCTATCAGTTTGCATGACTCCTTAGAGATCATGGTCACGCAAGTGTCCGAAGCCATGCAAGTCGATGTCTGTTCGATTTATTTACTCGATGAACGTAACCAACGCTATGTGCTCATGGCGTCTAAAGGTCTTAACCCTGAAGCAGTCGGCAATGTCGCCTTGCAACTCGGTGAGGGTCTCGTCGGTTTGGTTGGTCAACGTGAAGAAATCGTCAACTTAGACCATGCCCCCCAACATGAACGCTTTGCCTATTTCCCTGAAACCGGCGAGGAGTTGTTTAACTCCTTCCTCGGTGTACCGGTGATGTATCGCCGCAAAGTGATGGGCGTGTTGGTGGTGCAAAACCGTGAACCACAAGATTTTAGTGAAGCTGCCGAATCATTTTTGGTCACCCTCTGCGCCCAACTGTCAGGGGTGATTGCCCATGCCCATGCGGTGGGTAATATCGATGTATTTCGTAAACCCAATAATCTTCCAACCTATAAAACCTTTCAGGGCGCATCAGGTGCAGGCGGCATTGCACTCGGACGCGCTATTATCCTCTACCCATTGGCGGATCTGGCCGCAGTTCCTGACCGTGAAGCCGATGATATTAGTGAAGAATTAGAACTGCTCGATCAAGCGGTTGAGTCCGTTCGTCAAGAGATCCAATCATTAGACGAAAAAATGCTCGACTCACTGATGTCTGAAGAACGTGCTTTGTTTAGCGTGTTTTTAAGGATGTTGGATGAAAATGCTCTGCCCGCTGAAATCAAAGAACTGATCCGTGAAGGCAATTGGGCACAAGGTTCAGTTAAACGCGTCATCGACCGACATATCGCCTTATTTGCCCAAATGGAAGATGACTATTTACGTGAACGGGTTTCTGATTTAAAAGACTTGGGCCGTCGCATTCTCGCGGCCTTGCAAGAGTCGGACTCTAGCCATAAAGAATTGAGTTCAGACAGTATCTTAATCGGTGAAGAAATCAGTACTGCGGCATTGGTTGAGTTGCCGGTGGGTAAAATTGCGGCCATTGTCACCTCTGAAGGTGCTGCGAATTCACATATGGTTATCGTGGCACGGGCATTGGGGATTCCGACTGTCGTCGGGGTAACTGAGTTACCTATCAATAGCTTAGATGATGTTGAACTGATTGTGGATGCCTATCAAGGTCGAGTCTTTGTCAATCCACCGCGCCGTCTACGTCAGCGCTACAAAGAAATCCAGAAAGAAGAAGAGCAGATCGCCAAGGATTTAAAACAATATGAAACTAAAGATGCCATTACCCCTGACGGTGTAGCCGTCAAATTGTATGTCAACACGGGTCTGATGATCGATGTGGTCCGTGGTGTACAACGTGGAGCTAAAGGGGTTGGCTTATATCGCTCTGAAATTCCATTTATGTTGCGTGAACGCTTCCCCGGTGAGGAAGAACAACGTGCCATTTACCGTCAACAATTAAGTCACTTTGCCAATAAACCCGTGGTGATGCGTACCCTCGACATTGGTGCAGACAAAGACTTACCTTATTTTGAAATTGAAGAAGAAAACTCCGCCTTGGGTTGGCGCGGTATCCGCTTTACCTTGGATCATCCGGAAATTTTCTCTTCACAAATTCGCGCCATGCTCAAGGCCAGTATCGGTCTCAACAACTTGCACATTCTTTTGCCGATGGTGACCAGTGTCAGTGAGGTTGAAGAAGCGCTGTATTTGCTCGAACGTGATTGGATCGCGGTACAGGAAGAAGAAGAAGTTAAGATCAATAAACCGAAAATCGGCATCATGGTCGAAGTGCCGAGTGTGCTGCTACAAATCGAAGAGTTTGCCGAATTGGTGGATTTCTTCTCGGTCGGTTCCAATGACTTGATCCAATACCTATTGGCTGTTGATCGTAATAATCCACGGGTTTCCAGTGTTTATTCACACTTCCACCCTTCGGTATTACGCTCATTGCAGCGTTTGGTCAAAGAGTGTCATAAATATGATAAGCCGATCAGTATCTGTGGAGAAATGGCCGGTGATCCACTCTCAGCCATCTTACTCATGGCGATGGGCTTCAATACTTTGTCGATGAGTTCAAGTAATATCTTGCGGGTGCGTAAAGCGATCTGTCATATCAGCATGGCCGATGCACAAATATTATTGGCCCAAGTACTGAAAATGAATAATCCATTAATCGTGAAAAGTTGGATGGAATATCACTTTAAAACTCACGGTTTGGCGGATATGGTGAAGTCTTCTCGAATGCTCAATGTCTAGTGAGGACTTAAGCTCAAATTGAATTGAATTGAATTGCATGATCTAAGATTGATTTAAAATGATATCCAAAGCTATTTTTAATATTCAGCAGATTATTTTTATACAGATTCAGCAGAAAACAGGTCTTGATTAAGCAGCAACAGCAAGGCAATAAAAAAGGCGATCTTCCGTAGAATTTCGCCCTTGTTTATGTTTTTGATAACCGCGCTTGTGATCTTTTTTGCGGTCTACGAAGACTTGACTGCGGTTGACTTCATGCATGTGTTTAGCGACAAAATTATTGATCGCCACCTCAGGCTGTTTTTTCGACTTGGCCATGTGATGTTTCCTTCATGTTTTATGATTGATGATTAATATAAAGATCTACGTTGTTATCTACGTTGATCTTTATATTGAGAACCATACTCAGATCTTGGCGCAACCCTGAAGTTGGGTTGCGGCTAAGATTGTATGCCTTTTAAACTAAAATGCAAGCCTAGTCCCCTTTCCGCCCTTAGCACGCAGTCACAGGATTTAGCTTGCACCTCTGCTCGACTTTAAGCTGCCAGCGCACGCTGAAGTATTTGATCCACATCGATCTCAGTGCTATTCATCATGCCGACCACCCAACCATTGAAACCACTATAACGTGACTGTATAAAAGCACGCGCAACATGCTCAGGTGCATGCTGGGTCAATAATACCGCTTGCGCCAAGATCACCATCCGACTGACCAAACCGCGCGCCATAAACTGCATCTGTGTTGGATCTAAGGAGTTAAACAGTCGAGTTAAGTCCTGTAATTCCTCAAGTAATATCGAGTCATGCTGTGCCACCTCAGCCCATGCGATCAGTAAAGTTTCAATTGCATCCGGTTCACGTTGGATGGCACGTAAAACATCCAAACACATCACATTGCCAGAACCTTCCCAGATGGTGTTGACCGGTGCTTCCTTAAAGATCCGCGCCATGATGCCATTGTCGACATAACCATTACCACCAAACACCTCCATGGCCTCACCAGACAATTCAACCGCACGTTTGCAAATCCAGAATTTGGCTGCTGGGGTCATGACCCGTCGCCATGCCAAGGACAAGGCATCATCAGCATCATAGCAATGCGCCAAATGAAAACTCAGTTGCATCGCGGCTTCAGTTTCCAAAGCCAGATCAACCAAGACCGCCTGCATTAACGGTTGCTCCGCCAAGGTTTTAGCAAAGGCCTGACGTTGACGAGTATAGGCAATGCACTGCACCAAAGTTTGACGCAACATGGCACTGGACCCGATCGAACACGTCAGTCGGGTGTAGTTGGCCATTTCAATAATGGTGGGAATGCCACGCCCTGCCTCGCCCATCATGATGCCCCAAGCATCTTTGAACTCCACTTCGGAACTGGAGTTGCTGCGATTGCCGACCTTTTCTTTTAAGCGTTGGATATGTACTGCATTTTTGCTGCCATCATCCAACCAACGCGGCACATAAAAACAGGCCAAGCCATCTTGCTCAGTTTGTGCCACCACCAAATGTGCATCCGACATCGGCGCTGAGAAAAACCATTTATGCCCCGTCAATAAATAGGCTTGACCGCGACCACTGGCCGCGACTGGACGGGCGAGGGTTTGATTGGCACGCACATCAGAGCCACCTTGTTTTTCAGTCATGCCCATGCCGATCCAAATCGAGGTCTTTTCTGCAATCGGCAGGTCACGCTCATCGTATTCAGTCGACAAGAGCTTTTCACCCAATTTGGCCCACAATGCAGGCTCACGTTGGATCAGCGGAATACTGCCTAAAGTCATCGCATTCGGGCATAAGTTGCCGCACTCGACTTGGCCACTCAGAAAAAACCGTGCAGCCCAATCCAACCAGCCATGCTCGGTGGTTGTGGTTAAAAAAGGATGTGCATGCACTGCATAAGCTCGGTTTAATGCCATCCATTGATGCCATGCAGGATGAAACTCCAGTTGATCGATGCGACGTCCCCGCGCATCAAAGCTATGCAATTCAGGTGGATGTCGGTTGGCCAAATCGGCATATTGATAATAGTTTGCTGAGCCTGCAGCTTGGCCCAAGGCCCGAAGTTGTGGCTGTGCGGCACTGCCATATTGCTGCAAGATCTGTTGCAGCACTTGATCGCTGTCAAATAAGTTGTAGTCTATTTTCTCATCAAACTGATTTGATATCTGATGGGTCGTCCATGTGTTCATGTGCAGCGCTCCACTTATTATTTTGCTGTATTGCAATCAGTATAGGAGATATTGGCCACACAACTACAGCAGATCAGTGATTAACAACGGATATGGGCGAAACTGTTTTATTTGGAACGCCAAATCTCTGGTCCTGAGGTCTATCAAAAACACTACACCTTGATGCCCGATGCTTGGTTTCACTGTATCGAATTGTATTTAAGCCACAATCCCTTGCAAAACATTCATCGTATCAGCTATGGTTTTATTTCCCAAAGCTTATTAATGACTCCTCACGTTATAGATTGAACCACACTACAACATGATATTTTATGTGCGATTTCATGCTTTATATGCCATGATCATTGAGGATTTTCGACAAGCCAAGCTATCGCTAAAAATGATCAACTGTAGCATTTAAATCGATTTGTATAATCAACATAGATCCATTAAATTTAAACCGTGATGAAGTTTGCGGCGAAGGTCGGCAAGCTCAAGCACAGCGATCAAATCGAATTCGGCATTTCTAGGCAGACAGACGATGCTCCATTGCAAGTAAGATAGGTGTGTGCAGGATGGAATAATCTAAAATACAGACCTCTAAAAAGTAGTTGTGTAAATTTACTTTTTTTATCATGCTGATTTTACTTAACTATTATTCTCTTTAACCACTCAACCATTACCGCTACTCTAAGCTTTGTCCGCGTAAATACCACTGTCCGACGTTTATTACTTTTTAATAACACCATGAAAATTATGGAGAATTGAAATGAGTCAAGATCCAAAAAAATGTCCCTTCACCCACTTAACCACTGATTTTGGTGCGCCCGTTGTAGACAACCAAAACAGCTTGACAGCAGGTGCGCGTGGCCCACTCTTGGCACAAGATTTGTGGCTAAATGAAAAATTAGCAAATTTTGCCCGCGAAGTGATTCCTGAACGTCGTATGCATGCCAAAGGCTCAGGTGCTTTTGGTACTTTTACCGTTACCCATGACATTACCCAATATACCCGTGCCAAGATCTTTAGTGAGATTGGTAAAAAAACTGAAATGTTTGCACGCTTTACCACCGTTGCAGGTGAGCGTGGTGCAGCAGAAGCAGAACGTGATATCCGTGGCTTTGCACTGAAATTTTATACCGAGGAAGGCAACTGGGACATGGTGGGTAACAACACCCCCGTGTTTTTCATGCGTGACCCGCGAAAATTCCCTGATTTAAACAAAGCCGTCAAACGTGATCCACGCACCAACTTGCGTAGTGCAACCAACAACTGGGATTTCTGGACTTTATTGCCTGAAGCCCTGCACCAAGTCACCATCGTGATGTCTGATCGCGGCATTCCAAAAAGCTTCCGCCATATGCATGGTTTTGGTAGCCACACCTATAGCTTTATCAATGCACAGAATGAACGTTTTTGGGTGAAATTCCATTTCCGCACTCAACAAGGTATTGAAAATATTACCGATGCTGAAGCTGAAGCAGTCATCGCCAAAGATCGCGAAAGCAATCAACGTGATTTATACGATGCCATTGAGGAAGGTCAGTTTCCAAAATGGAAAATGTATGTACAAATCATGGAAGAAACTGATGCCGAAAAAGTGCCTTATCATCCCTTTGACCTGACCAAAGTCTGGCCTAAAGGCGACTACCCACTGATCGAAGTGGGTGAGTTTGAACTGAATAAAAACCCAGAAAACTTCTTCGTTGATGTCGAGCAATCGGCATTTGCACCAAGCAATTTAGTCCCAGGCATCAGCGTATCTCCTGACCGCATGTTGCAAGCGCGTTTGTTTAACTATGCCGATGCGCAACGCTATCGCTTAGGAGCGAACTATCAACAGATCCCTGTGAATGCTGCACGTTGTCCAGTATTTTCAAATCACCGTGATGGTCAAGGCCGTACAGACCACAACTATGGTGGTTTGCCTCACTACGAACCAAATAGCTTTAGCCAATGGCAGGAACAACCGCAATACAAAGAGCCGCCATTGAAAATCAGTGGTGATGCAGATTATTGGGATTTCCGTAAAGAAGATGCGAACTACTTTAGTCAGCCACGTGCGCTATTTAACTTAATGAAGCCAAGCCAGCAACAGGCACTGTTTGATAACACCGCACGTGCCATGGGTGATGCACTTGATTTTATTAAGTATCGTCATATCCGTAACTGTTATGCATGTGATCCTGCATATGGTGAAGGCGTGGCCAAAGCCCTCGGCATGACGGTTGAAGATGCACAAACTGCACGAGAAACTGATCCAGCCAAAGGTCTACCGAGCTTTCTCTAAGCCTTAACCGACCCCTTAAATACAGAAAAAAACCACCTTCGGGTGGTTTTTGCTCATCTCAACTGCTGTTTTAGGTACAGCTTTAAGATGCTGTTTTAAGGATGATCACTGCGGTTTGCATATTGATATAGCATATAACCACCTAGGGACAAGGCACTGACCAACATCAATCCAGACCATCCAAGTACGATATAGGCCAGCCATAGCAATGCCAAGCCGATCAATAATATATCTAAGGTGAAATCAATGGAGGTATAGGAAATCATTTCCATCAAGGAGTGTGTTTGTTGTTTTTTCACGTTTGTACACCTGTAGTCATAACAGATGTTTTGAGTATACGCTTAAAATTTAACCGCAGCACGTACCATCAACATCCTCAACAACCTCCCCCCTCAACAAACTCAACGTCAACACACGCGACCTCAGCACACTCAACATCACCGCTAAACCGTCATCTTGCGGCCTTCTTTAATACAATAAAATGGATTCATCAACTTAGACGAATTTTTCATGGCTTGATGCAGGTCTTTTTCGGGTTGATCACGCATTTCATCAGTGAGTTGAAAGGTTCGATAATGCACGGCGAGTGAACGCTTGGCATGCAGATCGAGATGTGCTTGAAAGGCATCTTGTGGATTCATATGCATATAACGCATCAGTTGCCGTGGCTCATAAGCCCCGATCGGTAACAAAGCGATACGCGGTGCGCCCAATCGTTTATGAATCTCTTTAAAATGTGGTGAGTAACCCGTGTCACCGGCAAAGAAACAATGCCCTTCATCACTGACAATGGAGAATCCTCCCCAAAGCGCCGCATTTTGATCGCGTAATCCGCGGCCTGAACCATGCTGGGCTGGGGTATAAATAATTTTAAAATCAAATAATAATGCCGACTGCCACCAATCCATTTCAATCACATGGAAGGCTTTGTCTAAGTAAGCGCTATTGCCCAACCCCGTATAGATTGGCATGCCAAAACGTTCATGCAACCAGCGCAAACTGGCCAGATCCATATGGTCATAATGGTTATGACTCAACAGCACTGCATGAATATGCGGTAAATGCTCTAAGGCGATTCCTGCAGGACAGACGCGTTTCGGTCCCATCCCCTGTTTGGGGCTAACATGATCTGCCCAAACCGGATCGGTTAAAAAATTATAGGGGCCAATCTGGATTAAAACGGTGGCGTGGCCAACAAACCAGACCTGCCAATCATCCATTTTCGCCTCAGGCCGATGTTGGGGCAGCATCAATTTAGAGTTGTAAAATTTTTTCGCCTCAAGCTCGCTATCAACCTGCCAAGTCTGAGATTTGCGTGTCATGATCCAGCGCATCAATGCCCAACGACTACGACCAAGTGGACGCGGAATCTCGTTGTGAAAACAACGCCCATCATGATGCCGAGACTGTACCAAGGGATACTTTGGTGCACTGAATGTATGTGTTAAACAATCTTCAGTCGCTATACGATAATGCAAAGTCTCTCGAGGCGACTTGGCATCTGAGTCGGGATGGTCTAATACCTGATCTGTAATTTGATCTTTCTCAGCCTTTTTCGACATTGTTATTCTAAACGCTCTTTCATAGGTTCAACTCCAGTGGCAGACATAGTGGTTTATCTAGACACTTTTAGGGCTACATGTATAAGCAATTTACTTATATAACAGTAGTGTTCACTATAATGCATCTGCACTGCTAAAAACTGTATGCACATGGCAATTTAAATTAACTTTAATCAACCATATAACAAAACTATTTCATTTCAAACACGATTTCATCATCCTCAATCAGAACTTTAACATCAAACAAGAGTGTAAAGTCAGTTGTCAAAGATGAGGATTATCCCGAGATCAACATTAGGATGCACGATGAGATCAGTGTGGATCAAATAAGTTCCTGATATTAGCGGAATACAGTGAAAGAATTGTTTATTTTTTTGTTTTCTAAACATGAGTTTGATTGCAGTTCACATGTAGTGAATATGATGATTTTTTTTAGTCAACATGTAGGCATGGTCGTAGTAAAAATAATGATTAAAACCAGCACTATCCGATGAAAGTACAGTGAAATGGAGCAGATAAAATCCGATTAACGTCTACCCGCAAAGATTTTCAGCCACATACCGGAAAAATAGATCACCAAACCGGCCATCACCAAGCCCAATCCCCAGACGAGATATAAGCTCAACTGTTCCTGATTGAATATCACCCCGATACTGATCGCGATGCTGGGATTGATTAAATTATTGAGTGCAAAAGTAGAGGCATGTAGTCGTTTGATTAAATAGAAGTAACACAACATTGCTACGATGGATGACATAAGCACCGTAAACAGAAACGTCAGACGGGTCTGCAAACTTGGCCAAGCTGTAGGCATATCCGGCCAGATCCAAGGCAACATCAAACACCCGACCAAAGCAGAAATGATCAATGCACCGCTGGCTTGGGTCAATGCGGGTAGATCGGCATTGATCTGCTTCACCCAGTAGATTGAGGCCAAATAACACACCACACTCAGCAGCATCAATACGATGCCAAAGGGGTCAGCCGCAGTATCACTTTGATCGCTGAAGATCAGCAACAATCCCGCAAAGGCCATCGACATACCGGCCCATTGCCAGATCTTGAGCCGCTGTGTCCTCAAAATAAAGTGATCAATCAATCCGGCCAAAAGCGGTGCCAGTGCATAGATCAGCACCATAAGCCCGGAACTCAAACTTTGTGCGGCCAGATAGATAAACAGTTGCGCACCAATCAAGTTAAGACTACCCGCAACATAGCTCTGCAAGGCGGTTGCATGAAGCGGTAATTGGCCACGAATCAGAACGATCATGCTAATCATGATGGCACTAGCAACCAGATAGCGTAGCCACAGTGCCCACATCGCATCCAACTCTTGCACCGTCCAAACCACAGCCAGAGGCGTGGTGGCCCAGATCAACACCAACAGGGCATAAACCAATACCGTCATCAAAGTTGAAACTGATTGGCTCATGCACTCAATACCCTATTGATTTAAAGAAGTTTACGCAGTTCTCGACTGAGGTCGAGATGGATATCGGTGGCAAAGCGCTGCTGCGATTGGATCATTTTCTTTAAGTGGCGCATTTCTTTGGCCGCATTCACGGTGATGGCGGCAACGATCTGACGATCGCGAATCCCAAATAAGATAAAAATCGGATTTGGCGTTGCAGGATTGATTTCACCGCGCACATACCATTCCTCAGCCCCCATATCCCCCGCAAATTGGAAATTCACTCCCAGTTGATCGGTCCAAAACCAAGCTGGGTTGGCTTTCGGATGTGCGACCTGCATGACATGACGCGCAAAGATAGCTGCTTGAAGATTGGCATTTTCCCAAGTTTCCACTCGACGATATACACCATCATCACGCAGTTGACTGGCGATATCCCCCGCGGCATAAATATCTGGATCAGAACTTTGTACATCGGCATTGACCAATACCGCACCGAAGGCATCGACCTTCAATCCCGCTGCCACAGCCAAGGCAGTATTGGGTTGAATCCCAATCCCATAAATCACTGCATCGGCCAGCAATGTTTCAGCTTGATCCAGTTGAATCAGGATCTGATCGGCTTGTGGTTGGCAATCTAAAATCTGGCTATTTAAGCGAATATCCACACCATGATGGCGATGTTGGGTATATAAGAAATCAGCTAAAATCTCAGGTGTACTGCGCCCCATCAATCGAGAACCCTGTTCAAGCAAGGTCACTTGACAGCCTTTGGCACGCGCCGAAGAAGCCAATTCCAAACCGATCACTCCACCACCGATCAAGACAATACGGCGGTCAGGCTGCAATACCGATATTAAGGCGTGAGCATCTTCGAGATTACGCAGGGTATAGACCTGTTTGCCGAGGGCATCAAATGCTGGCAAACGTCGTGGCGAGCCACCTGTTGCCAGCAATAATTTGTCATATTGCAGACAGCGACCATCCTGTAAATGCAGCTGATGTTGTGCTGCATCGATGCTCAACACCGCTTGCCCCCGAATAAACTCAACCTCGAGTTCAGCCAGTTTGTCCGCAGACAAGATCTCAAGTTTGCATTGATCTGGATTTAAAATGGCCTCTTTGGATAACGGTGGACGCTCATACGGCAGATGGCTTTCCTCACCAATCAAAATAATCTGGCCTGTATATTGTTGCGCACGTAATTCGAGCACCGCACTGGCACCGGCTTGACCTGCACCGACGATGATAATAGTTTGAATATTCATAGCCAGTTAATCCTGAGTGACGTTATCTGAAGTAAGCTATTTTTAAAGTTTGAAGCGTAAAATTTTACGTTTTAAGTTCTGCCGATACGATCCCAAAGCCCGCGATCCATTCACTGATCGGCTCATAACAATGTGTGGTCATCTGATAATCCCCAAGCTCCGCCATTGCAGCAAAAGCGGCCATCCAACAACGGACTTCTTGACCACCTCGACCACCCTCAACCCGAATCTGTTGTTCGGTCATGGCCTCTAGCGCAGCAAAATCAGCGCGTTCAAAAATACCGAGTAAGTCGCGATCCCACTCGGCATTGAGGGGTACAGCAACGGATTGATCACCTGCCGCCAGTTTTTGTCCCACGGCGATGACTTTGGCCTGACGCGCATCACGTGCCTCGGCAGTCGGATGACGTCCTGAGATTAAAAAGGCTTCGACTTCTGCTGTGACTGCGCCCATTTGTGGCGTCGGAGGATCATGTGACAATCCGCCTGTACCCAAGATCAATACCCGATGTTTTTCCAAATCAAGACTTTGAATAAACTGCCCCACGGCACGGCCCAAGGCCACAGTACGCTTGGTGGTCGGCAATGGCGCTGCGGCACTATTGATAAAAATTGGAATCAACGGATAACGGTCGAGTTGGCCATCACAGAGAAAATGTAATGGTTGGGTCACACCATGATCGGCTTGCATTTGATAGGAATAAGCCAGATCGACGCCAGCATCCATAACCTGACGAACCAAATCCAGTGCCGTCTGTTCTGGGACATTTAATCCACCCGGCCCATAGTTCCAATCCCCTGCCGCAGTGGCACGAATCCCGGCACAGAAGCTCGGCATCAGGTCATAGAAAAAACCATTAAAATGATCCGGACCAAAGGTAATAATCAAGCTGGGATCATAGTCTTTGATCTCTGCTGCCAATTGCGCAAAGGTTTCACGTACCTTTAGTTCTTGGGCATGATCTTGAGGAACAGCGAATTCCATCAATGGACTGTGCGATGCACAAATCAACTTTACTGCCATGTCTTACTCCTTGTAGGGCGAACTGTGGGAGAACAGTTCGGCTATTCCAGTCCATTAACCTAAGATCCAAACTTAGACTCAACATTGCTCAGAAACTTTGCTCAGCAATGTTGCTCAGTCATGTGGCCTGCAATATTCAGCATCACGCCATCTCTCATTCAGAAATGTGGTCAAAAAAACCTGCACGCGGTTGACGTAAGCCTCGAATACCTAGGCCACAATCGGCATTAATCAATACGCCAGTTAATGGCAGATTGTTGGCGCGTGATGCCAACAGCACATAGCAACCGGTCATGTCTTGGGCTTCAGGTAAGAAATCCAGTGGCATACCACGGGCAATTTTTTCAGGGTCACGGGCATCCAATAGTCCGATATTTTGCTGACCCAAACTGGCCGCACCTTTGATGTTGACATTCATACCTGAGGGCGCCACCGCATTGACACGGACTTTAGGTGCCAACTCATAGGCCAACTCTTTCATCACGCCGACCCCAGCATGCTTGGATGCGGTATATATCGGCCCGCCCCCTGCTGGATATAAAGCTGAGTTGGATAAGGTCAAGACCAGACTGCCTTGGGATTGCACCAAAGCATCCAGTGCCGCTTTAGCACCCAAGATCAATGATTTGGTATTAATCGCCATGATTTCATCAAAGGCATTTTCCAGTTGCTCACCGCTCATATTGACGATGTCTGCGTAATGATCCCAAATCCCGGCATTGGCAATAAAACAATCTAATTTGCCAAAGCGTTGTAGCGTGGCTTGAACCGCCCGAACATTGTCCTGATAACTGGCAACATCCCCTGCCACCACCACAATCTCATCACCAAAACGCTGTTTTAACGCCTCAACTTTGTCGGCTGAACGTTGCAGCACCGCAACTTTGGCACCTTCTTGTAGAAAGCGTTCCACCAATGCCAAGCCTAGACCTGATCCACCACCAGTGATCAGCGCCACTTCACCTTCTAGCCATCCCATGCTTAGGCTCCTTCCATCTCAACGTATAAAGCACCGTCTTCAATCAATACCGGGAAGGTTGCAATGCGATCCGTTGCCGGTAGGCACAAAGCCTTACCGGTACTGAGGCAGAAGCGAGCAGCATGCAATGGACATTCCACGGTACCGTCATCTTCGAGATAGCCTTCGGACATTGAGGCATTGCCATGTGAACAACGATCATTCATGGCAAAAAAATTCCCAGCGTTGTTAAACACGGCGAGGGCTTCAATGCCATTGACGCCGCAGGCTACACGGAGGGCTTCCCCTTCTTCCAATTGGTCAATTTGACATAGAAATATTTTGTTCATTAGATTGTTCACTAAAAAAAGATACTCAGGTTATGCGAGGTATAAGTCACCTGATCTAAGGTGATTTTACGATTAAAGATCTGCCAGCCCAGTCCAGTATTCACTCGACGTAGCTTGTCTAAGCGCTTGCCCACATAGAAAGTGACATCTTTTTCCTTTTGGGTGCGATACAACAAATAGGCAACATGCACATCGTATTCACCTTCAACCGCAGTGGCTTCAATACGAATATTGGTCACCATATGCGTGGTGCGTGACGGCGGCTCTTCTGCCCAAGCCATCCCGGTTTCAAGTCGAGCGACCCGACGCTCAAGCAAATGCTTGTTGTCGTTAAACACCCACGTGGTCGGCAGTTCTAAGGCACGACGACGATCACGGGTTTGCGCATTGGGGGTGGTGCGTAAGGTGTAAGAAATATCCTCAGCCAATACATCTAACCACTCACGGAATCTCCACTCGTCCAATAGCGCCGCTTCTTGATATAAAAACTGACTGATCTCATGTTGCAGTTGCATACTGATTAGGCTCATTTCGTCAACTCCTGCTCATAGGCATTGGTGGCTTGTTCAACCTCTTCCCATGTTTCATGAATCAATAAATCAGCCCAACGACGGTACATGCCCCGTGCTGCTGTTTCAGAAAAAATATAGTTGGTAATGCCGGGAATATTGTCATCACGGACTTTTTCATTGCCCAAACCCATTTCCATAATCAATGGGTTATTTCGTGCTTTATAACCACGAAGCACTTTTTGGATTTCAATCCAGTTTTCAGAGTCATCTTGCTCCAAGAAACCCGCAGGGCCAAAGGCACGTGTAGCCGAACGTTCAAAGGCTTCTTTCACCTCTTGTGAAGCTTCTGCATCGGCAATACAAAATGCCCAAACCTCGGTTTTGTTTGGACCACGTGGATGCCAAACCCTTAAGGTCGCTGTCCCATTGAGCCAAGACATGGTCGGGAACATATTGTTATGTCCAGCCAACCGTAGGGCACGAACTTCACCTAAACGCGCTTTGACTTCGTCAAAAGTTTCGCGGAAATAGTTGGCGACTTCACCATCTACCCAGACATTGGCATCTGGTTTTTCAGTAAAGAAGAAACCTGAACCATGACCACGTTGACCATATTGAATGGCGTCTTTGGCGGTTTCCCACACTGGACGTGCGGTTTGTGCAGTACCCAATTGCTTGCTGGCCTCATCATCGGGTTGAGCGCCGAGGACTTGGATCGCAGAAGCATGGGAAAATAAAGCATGGTATTGATCTGAAGCAAATTGCTCTGCGGCAAACTTCCAGTTGCAATCAATTTCCCACTTATGTACCCCACCGATAATCTCAGTTCCACCCGGGCGGCGGTCTAATACCCCATCCAGATACCAAGCGATATCACCCATGTAATCCAATAAATCGGGGGTGGTTTCATCCCAACATGCAAAGATAAGCCCCTTGTAGCTTTCAACACGATTGACTTCGATTAAGCCCCACTTTTCTTTACATGCCCCTTGCGGATAGGCACGATCTTCCAGTGGAATATCTTTTAAACTACCATCTACGCCATATGACCAGCCATGATAAGGACAGGTAAAGGCACGGGTATTACCACAATCAGCAAAGCTGACCCGCATTGAGCGATGGCGGCATTGATTTAACAGTGCTTTGATTGAACCGTCTTTTTGACGTGTGACGATAATCGGGTCTTCACCCATATAAGTATTGAAAAAATCACCAGATTTCGGAATCTGACTTTCATGACACAGAAACAACCACGTCCGACCAAATACGCGCTCTAACTCCAAGTCATATAACTCAGGATCGGTATAGATCGTCGGCACGATGCGTCCATTTTTTGCATCGACGAGGCGATCGATGTCCAAGGTATCAATTCTATTTTTCATCAGCACTCTCCATAGCTTCCGCATCACTAAAATCAGAACGATTCAATTTGGGGATAATATGGATGGCAGATTGATGAATGAGAAATATTTTTTATATATGCAGCTATAGATGATGCCGATTATAAAGAATAGCTTTATCTAAACTGAATCGGATATGCTTTAAACAATTTAGCCCTCGTCAACTTAAACTCAGTTGATATTTGAATCTAGGTTTTTAAAGCAGGATGAAAAATGGAATTACGTCATCTTCGTTATTTTGTCACCGTGGCTGAAGAGCTTAACTTTAGTCGTGCAGCACAACGTTTATTTACAGCGCAACCTTCTCTGAGTCAGCAAATAAAATACTTAGAAGAAGAACTGGAAATCAAACTGTTTAATCGGACCAAACGTAAAGTTGAACTCACTGAGGAAGGTTTGAGTTTTTTACCTTATGCACAGGCCACCTTATTTCAAGCCGATGTCTGTATTCAAAAAACCCGTCAGGTGGCCAAGGAACAAAGTAGCTGCCTCAAGATCGGTTTTGTGCCTGTGGCTGAGCTCAAAATATTTCCTGCAATCTTGCCGAAAATACGTTTTGAGAATCCTGATTTAAAAATCTTCCTCCAAAGTATGAATGCACTGGAACAGTTGGAAGCATTGACCTCTGGCGCCATCGATATCGGTTTTGTCCGTGAGAATATCACCACCGAACAGATTCAGAGCAGTTTGGTGTTTAGAGAGAAGATGACTTTTTTACTGCCTAAAGATCATCCGCTGTGTCGCTATGAGGTCATTCCGGTTGAAGCACTGAATAATGAGGCGCTGATCATTGCCTCGATTGAACATGCGCCCACGCTCCACAAGTCGGTGCTGCATTTTGCCAAGCAAAACAATATTAAATTTAACCTGATTCAACATGCAGGCAATATCTTATTTAATATTAATTCGGTCAATATGGGTTTGGGCTGTGCCATATTGCCCAACTATATCGACCCCATTATTCAAAACCAACCCAATATTACTACGCGACCTTTGAGTGTTGAGTTGCCATTATTGGACTTGTTTATGAGTTATAGCACCCGACATAATCAAAAAAATATTGAGAAATTTATCCAATCCATCCTACCAACTGCCCAGAATCCATGATCAATTCAGCTTTGATCATATGATCTGATGCCTGCTTGGCCGCATTTTTTAATATTTAAAATAGATGATGCGGCCCATAATTTATATTAGTGATTTATTTTAGATTAAATCATGATGCAAAGACCCTATTCGCAACGACAAGGATCTTTTATGTGCGCTATGGAAACTCCCAATTATAAAACCGACGCCTTTTTTGGCCTTGAAGACCAATGGTTAGAAACCGCACCGGGCGAACTGACGCATTATCATGAAATCGGCTCAGGCACTCCGATATTATTTTTACATGGCTCTGGCACGGGCGTATCCGCCGCAGCCAACTGGTGGTTAAACCTACAAGACATTGCTCAGATTGGACATTGCTATGCGATTGATTCGATTGGCTATGGTCAAACCGTGGTCGCAGATGGCACCCCTTATGGCATCAAAGCCTGGGTGGATCATGCGATTCGCTTTCTCGATAAAGCTGGGATAGAAAAAACCTGGGTGGTGGGTAATTCACTCGGCGGTTGGTTGGCCTTTCAAATGGCCTTGGATTATCCAGAGCGTATGCTCGGTATCGTGTCTATGGGCACGGGTGGTGC
Source organism: Acinetobacter calcoaceticus (assembly GCF_004345325.1). GTDB lineage: Bacteria > Pseudomonadota > Gammaproteobacteria > Pseudomonadales > Moraxellaceae > Acinetobacter > Acinetobacter calcoaceticus_D. The sequence goes on along the minus strand of NZ_SLVJ01000003.1, from coordinate 166,901 downwards.
AGCTCAAACCGCAGCGTTAAAACAACATGCCAACCCTGAGCTATCTCTTGCTGGCATCAAAAAAACCTTAGAAATGTTTGTGGTTGACAAGAGTTTGATCACCGATGAATTGGTTGCCGTGCGTTATGAAGCAGCGAAAAATGATTTTGCCTCAGACCGTTTACTCGAAGTGGTCGGTGCGCGAGATCGTGATCGCTTTGCATTCCCGCTCGACTTTGAAAAAATGAAGCAGATTGAACTCCCTGTACTATTGATTCATGGTGTGCAAGATGTGGTGATCCCAGTCAGTCGCAGTTGGGAGATTCTAAATACCGTTCCCCATGCAGATGCGCATATCTTTAGTCAATGTGGTCACTGGTCGCAAGTTGAAAAGTCAGCAGAGTTTAATACCCTCATCTGCAATTATTTAAAACAACACGGTTGTTAATGACAGCTGTTGCAGCGCGACCCGAATAAAGTGAGATAAAAGAAAGCTTGAATGCTTGTCTTAAATAAAGACAAGCATTTTTTATTTTAACCACTATTTTAGCAGCCGTTGAATATGCAAAATAAAACCGAAAATAGCGAGTTATAAGCTTTATAAAAACCACGATCTTTATTATGAATTAGTATAAAAATAACAGTCGATTATAATTTAGATGAAAGTTAAAAGGACTTTTATATCATCTGTTTAGGAAAGAACAATGAAATCTATCCCACTCTCGATAGCCCTGCTATCGTCTTTGAGTATGCACAGTTATGCTGAACATTTTATTGATGACAGCTCGATTAAACTGACCACACGCAACTATTATCTCGAACGTGATTTCACTGATTTTAAAGCCGTACCTGGCGCCAAGGATTGGGCCCAAGGTTTTATATTCAATTTCACATCAGGTTATAGCGCTGGTCCAATCGGCCTGGGTTTAGATGTACAGGCCCTCAGCTCAGTGAAACTGCAAGGTGATGCCAAATATCTGGGCAGTGGATTATTACCCACCGATGCCAAAACCCGTGAACGTTCAGATACCGCCAGTGAAATCGGCCTAACAGCCAAACTTAAATATCAAGACACTGAAGTGAAACTCGGTACTTTACAACCGTGGACCCCAGTAATCTTTAGTTCACCCTCACGCTTGCTGCCGCAAACCTTTCTCGGAGGCATGCTACACAGCCAAGCTATGCCGCAGTTTGATCTGACTGCGGGCTATATCACTCAGGTGAATCACCGTGACTCGACCAATTATGAAAAAATGACCAATACGGGTTTTAATGGTCGTTTTAAAGTTGCACAGAGTGATGCATTTACTTTTGTTGGTGGTCAATACAACCTCTCCAAAGCCACACAATTCGGGTTGTATCACGGGATCGCTGAAGACCTTTATAATCAAACTGCCCTGACCATTAAAAACACCCACCCCCTGAATGAGGACTTTAAACTCATTACCGATATCCGCGCTTGGAACAGCCAAGAAAATGGCCAAGCCCGCGCAGGAAAGATCGATAATAGTTTAATCACCAGCAACTTCGGGCTAAATTATCACAACCATAAACTCACCCTCAGCACCATGCACAATACCGGTCAAACTGCACATCCGTATTTATCCGGTGGTGAGGTGCTGATCTATATTGATGGTTGGAGTACTGACTTTTTAAATCCCAAAGAACAAGTCTATGGTCTACGTTATGACTATGATCTCAAAGACCATATCCCCGGTTTAAAATTGATGACCCGTTATACCAAGGGCAGCAATATTGATCTGCCGCACTTGGGTGGTTCCAATTTAAAAGAGGACTCTCTCGATTTTGATCTGCAATACACTGTACAGAGTGGAAGCTTGAAAGGTTTAGGACTGCGGGCCAGACATGCGATTTATGATAATAATTTCGCCCAAAGCGCATCATTTAAACCTGCCAATGAAACACGATTTAATGTTGATTACACCTGGACCTTTAAATAAGGCCTGTTGACATTTCATCTATGCTGGCGAAGTGAGCTATATACGGCGCAAGCCTCTCCTGCAACAGGAGAGGCTTGGCTTTACTTGGTTTTCATCCTTTTAAAGTTTTCAATCAGAGCATCTAATGAAGCACTGTTTTTGGTGTTCTTATAATTTAAGTAAAGTTTGATACGTGGATTAATATTGGTGAATTTTTTAATCACAGTATTGGTGGTGGCAATCCCGTGAATAAAGTCAGGTAAGATTGAAACCCCCATCCCCATGTTGACATAACTCATGGTCACAAAGGCATTCTCTGCCTCCATCACCACATTCAATTCAATATTATTTTTCTGCATAATCCCCAGAATCAATGCTCTTAACTCAGGCGCATGCGTCACCGCGGGTAAAATAAAATCAACACCATTGAGTTCTTTAAGTGGAATATAAGAGTATTTATTTAGCGGATGATTTTTAGGCAGCACCAAAAGTAAATCTTCTTCTAGACACTCGACACTGCTCATTTCAACATTTTGAATATTATTTCGGGTAAATGAAAAATCAATTTCACCCTTTTCCAGTTGCGTGATCAAGGCTGGGCCAGTATCACTGATCAGTTCAACTTTGACCTGTGCCTCATGATCTTTAATCGAATCTAGAATAATGCTCGGAATTTTGACTTCGACCCCATTTAAGACCCCGATTTTCACCGTGGCATATTTGGAGTTCAACTTTTTGGCAAAGTTACGGGTTTTTTCCGCCTCGACTAAGGTTTTCTTGGCTTCCTCTAAAAATACCTCACCCGCTTTGGTGAGTTTAAACACCCGACCACCACGTTCAAATAACTCGACACCGATATAATCTTCTAAGTCTTTCATTTGTTGGCTGAGCGAAGACTGAACTGTATTGAGTTTCTTAGCAGCAGATACAAAACTTTTTTCCTCACTAATACTGAGGAAATACCTTAAATGTCTTAAAGCAAGCATGCTTCACCTTCCCTTGAATGCTGTACCTAATCCCAATTTGAATCGCCATAAAAACAACTCAATTGATATTACACTCATTTTTCAGTGATTGATCCTAAACCGCCAATAAATAGCCAAACAACGAGATACTGTTGAGATTTCATCTTGGCTCAGTTTCCGAGTGATCGGAAGGACGATTGGCTGGATGAATATTAAAAATAAGTGCGTAAAAAGAGGCTTAACAAAAACATGCGGTTGAACCGCATGTTGATTGCGCTGACTTGAATTAGGCTGAACGTGCAGATGACAGCACTTTCTCAGCTTGAGGTTTTTCAAGCTTTCTCGATAGCAACATCATAATGAAAGCTGAAAGTATGATTCCAGGTATTGCCGCAGTAAACACACCCGATGCACCTGCTCCTGACGCAATAATCATCCCCGCAATAGTCGGTCCAAGCATCGCCCCGACACGGCCCATCGCAGAGGCAGCACCCACGCCAGTGCCTCTTAAATGCGTCGGATAGACAAAGCTACCATAGGCATAAAGCACGCCCTGACCACCAATGGTAAAGGTCCCGGTTAATGCTGCTGCCATATAGATCGTGGTTAAAGAGGTCGCTGCATTTAAACTCAGCAAACCGGCCAATATCCCCAAATACATAATGCCGATGACCAAGACTTTGTTCCAACGGTCAATCAAGATTCCGAGTGTAATCGTGCCGAAGAATGCCCCAATCATAAAGAATACTTGAGCCATACTGCCTTGTTGACGGCTAAAGCCCAGTTCCATAAACAATGATGGCAACCAGCTCAACATGATATAGACCACCATTAAAGTGAAGAAATAACTCACCCATAACAATAAGGTCCGACCAATATATTCAGCACTAAAGATGACTTTAAAACCGGCCTGTTGGATTTTATCCTCAGCTTGATGTTTTAAGCTTTGTAGATACTCTTTGGATTCTGGTAGGCAATAGATCATTAATGGGATGACAAATAACGGCAGCAATCCACCTAAATAGAAAATGGTTTTCCAGTTACCACTCATATCAAAGGCAGACCAGACTGAAAGCAATAATGCGCCGACAGGTAGACCACAATACATGAGGCCAACCGCACGTCCACGGTTTTCAGCCGTTGTGGCCTCAGATGCCAAGGTGATTAAGTTAGGTAATGCCGCCCCCATACCCACGCCTGCCAAGAAGCGTACTGCAAGTAAGGTATAAAAAGAGTTGACCCATGCGGTCATCAAGGTAAAGATGGCAAAGATCGCCACGGACCAAATCAGGACTTTTTTACGCCCAACCTTATCGGCATAGCGACCACCAAATAAGGTACCTGGCAATAAACCCAAGATCCCCGCACTAAAAAACACCCCCAATTGTTCAGGGCTTAAAGCAAAATATTGTTTAATACCTGAGGCTGCAATTCCCGCTGCTTGTAGATCAACCCCTTCAATCACGGCAATAATGAAACATAAAAATACGGTGATTGGTGAGGTATTACGTTCAGCTTTATTCTGAATACCCATGTCGACTTTCCTTTGTCTAAATTTCCAAGGAATGTTTACATTATGTAAAATCGATCAATAGTTAGACTAAAGATCAATTGACGAGCAAAAATAAACACCTAAAAAATAAGCTATTGTTATTTAATATTTTTATAAAATTATCTATTTAAAGCATCGTCATCAGCATCTATTTTTAATATGAGTCATGCACTCAGCGCTCATCATTGATACTTATCTTACAACGAGCTATCGCTGATTTATATCAATCCAACCGTAACTACACACCAACAAGCCCAAGTTGCATGGCACACCCCAGCAGACCTCACTTTCTGGCGCTATATTCCACTATTAAAAATATATAAAATCAATCAATCCAATCACATCAGGTTCAACAATGAATAGACCCTTTTCAATCAGAAATGCACTCATTTTTTTTATTTTGAGCTTTAACTTTAGCCACGGTATTGCAGCATTAAAACACATCAATACTTAATCAAAAGTCTTAGCCATATCCCCAAGCAAAATCTTACTTGCTTAGATGCGGTCAATCTATTTCTGAACTACTCCAATCTGGGCTTGCTCTTTGCAACCGAGGACTTTAGTGGCTTTGATCTTAAAAAATCAGATGACTACCATGAAAAATCAAATGCAATTTATCTTCAATATCAACTGGGTGGATCTGAAAAGTAATGCCAGTTCAAAAAAAACGCCAGTCAAAAGCATCTCGACTGGCGTAAATGAGAACGTCTGTGTTTATTGATCGGCTCAGCTAAAGCTTAGTCAGCAGCCAAACCACACACTTAATTTAAAGCAGCTTTGGCCTTAGACATGGTCAATGCCAAGTCTTCAATCATATCTTCCTGGCCCCCAACCGTACCACGGCGGCCCAGTTCCATTAAGATTTCACGTGCCGACACGCCATATTTGGCCTCCGCGCGTTTGGCAAAGAGTAAGAAGGAAGAATACACCCCTGCATAACCCAAGGTTGCGGCATCTCGATCAGCACGGATCGGATTGAGCATCATCGGTATCACCAAATCCTCAGCCACGTCTTGCACCTTAAATAGATCCACACCGGTGTCCAAGCCCATGCGATTGGCCACGGCGATAAACAATTCTAATGGCGTATTGCCTGCACCCGCACCGAGTCCAGCAGCCGCCAAATCGACTCGAATCGCACCCGCATCAACTGCTGCAACAGTATTGGCCACACCCATGCCCAAGTTATGATGACCATGAAAACCCAGTTCAATCTCGCTATCCAAATGCTGACGTAGCATATCAATACGTTCAGTCACATCTTGCGGCAGCATATAGCCCGCAGAGTCGGTCACATAGATACAGTTGGCCCCATAAGCCACCATTTTCTTCGCTTCTTCAAGCAATTGTGCTGGGCTTGCCATATGCGCCAACATTAAGAAACCCACTGTGTCTAGGCCCAATTGGCGTGAGGTACGGATATGCTGTTCTGAAACATCCGCCTCAGTACAATGGGTTGCCACTCGAATGGTACTGACCCCAATCTCATGGGCCATTTTCAAATGATCGACAGTACCAATTCCCGGAATCAATAAAGCAGAGATTTTGGCCTGCTTCATCTGCGGCACCACCGCCTTTAAATAATCTTCATCGCTTGCCGCAGCAAAACCATAATTCACCGATGAGCCACCCAAGCCATCGCCATGGGTGACTTCGATCAAAGGCACACCTGCTGCATCTAATGCAGTCGAGATGGCAATCATTTGTTCAATACTGGTTTGATGACGTTGTGGATGCATCCCATCACGCAAGGTCATATCATGCACAATAATCTTCGACATTCCGCTACTCCTTAAGCCTGTTTTAAAAGTCGTTCAGCAAACATTTCTGCTGTGCGGGCTGCTGCCGCAGTCATAATGTCCAGATTGCCCGCATAGACGGGAAGGAAATCTCCGAGGCCTTGGACTTCTAGATAGATTGATACCCGATTGCCATCAAATACCGGACCATTGACCAAGCGATAGCCCGGCACATATTGCTGCACTTGCGCCAGCATGGCCTGTACCGAAGCACGAATCGCCGCTTGATCAGGTTCACCTTCAACCAAGCAATGTACCGTATCGCGCATCATCAACGGTGGCTCAGCAGGATTGATAATAATAATCGCCTTGCCTTGTTTCGCACCACCAACCTGTTCAATCGCAGCAGCCGTGGTCCGGGTAAATTCATCAATATTTTTACGGGTGCCCGGCCCCACCGACTTGGTGGAAACTGTGGCAATAATTTCAGCATAGTTGAGCGTTTGAACCTGTGAAATCGCCGCAACCATTGGAATGGTGGCTTGTCCACCACAGGTCACCATGTTGACATTGGGCACTGTACCCACATCCAACAAGGCGTCTAAATTGACAGGTGGCACACAAAATGGCCCAATTGCCGCAGGGGTCAAATCAATCATCAACACCCCAAGTTCATTGAGCTTACGGCTGTTTTCAGCATGGACATAGGCTGAAGTGGCATCAAAGGCAATTTGAATCTCATCCGCCAACACATGTGGCAACAGGCCATCTACACCATCACTGCTGGTTTTTAACCCCATCTGTGCAGCACGTAATAAACCTTCTGATTGAGGGTCTATACCCACCATCCACACAGGTTCTAACACTGTACTGCGTTGCAATTTGTACAGTAAATCGGTACCGATATTGCCCGGCCCAATTAAGGCACATTTGATCTTTTTCATTGAATCTCTACTCCCTCTTCCTTTAGAAAATGCTCTTTAAATCGAGGCTTGAATACTTGTCTTCTGCTGAGCGTGCATTAACACACTGATCTCAGCTTTGCGCGGTAACGATCAAGCAAACACCGCACTGAGTTCGCCTAAGCCTTCAATCTTCACGTCAAAACGATCCCCAGCTTTTGCCACCACCATCGGACCCAGAGCACCCGTTAAGATCAAATCACCGGCTTGTAGTGGACGACCACGGCGTACCATTTCATCTGCCAACCACACAGCAGCATTGAGTGGGTTACCCAAACAGGCACGACCCTGCCCCTCTGACACCACTTCAGTGCCACGGGTCATTTGCATTTTGCAGTTGAGTAAATCGAGATTTTCTAATTTGACTGGTCGTGAACCCAATACAAATGCTGCGGAAGAAGCATTGTCTGCCACAGTATCGACGATGGAGATTTTCCAGTTTTCTATACGGCTATCGACCACTTCAATCGCAGCCAAGGCATAGGCAGTCGCATTGATGATGTCGGCATAATGATGTTTTTCTTTATCGAGGTCGTGTTGTAATACCAATGCGATCTCAGCCTCAACTTTAGGCTGGATCATTTGTGAGGTCGGGATGGCTTCAGCATCGCCATAGGCCATATCCGCAAACAACATCCCAAAATCAGGTTGATCTACCCCAAGTTGGCTTTGCACCACTTTGGAGGTCAAACCAATCTTACACCCCACAATACGACGACCCGCAGTTAAGGCAAATTGAGTATTGCGCTGTTGTACCGCATAAGCCACATCCAGATCAGCCTGCTCACCGCACAATGTAGCGCGTACAGGCGCGATGGCGGTTTGGGTCTGTTCAGCTTGTCTTAAAGCCAAAGCCACGGATTCAATTGCAGTCGAATTTGACATCTCGATTTCCTTATACTGCTACAAAAAATACAGGTGCAGATCCAGTCGATTGCGCATCGACGGCAACACCTGTGTCTATAAACAATTTTAAGAATCGTGAATTTGGCTTTTGAATACCAATACTTATTTTATGAAGTGCAATAGCTGATAGCTATTAATGCGCGCCAAGTGCGCAGACAAAAAAATGCCAGTGACTAAAAACTCAATCACTGGCATCGGCTCGAGTTCGATGACGACTATCAGAATCTTTGCTGCTTAAACCGACACCTGCAGCAGCTCATTCAAATAAGCATGTAAATCCGCAACATCATCCACGATCCGCAAGGGCTTAAACTGCGCCAAAACCGCTGGAGCATGTACGCCATAACTGACCCCGATGCTGCGCATACCCAGATTGGCTGCCATTTCAAGGTCATAACTGGTGTCCCCGACCATGACCGCATGTTCAACGGCAACACCAGTCACCGCCAAGATTTCTTCAAGCATCAATGGATCAGGTTTTGACTTGGTTTCACTGGCAGCTCGGGTGACTTCAAACAAATCATGACTTTGGGTTTTATTTAATACCCGATCAAGGCCACGGCGACTTTTACCTGTGGCAACTGCTAGCTTAAGTTGTTGCCCTTTAAGATCATGTAGCAGCTCAGACACCCCAGCAAACCAGTGGTCATCTTGAGAGTTGGCTGCATAATGCGTGGCATAACCTTCATGTAGTGCTTGATGCAATTCAGGCACTTGCGGAAATAACACCTGCATGGCTTCCGGTAGTCCTAAGCCAATAATGCTTTGTGCTTGGGCATCGGTGAGTGGCAATTGATATTGCGCTGCAACAAAATGCAGGCTTTTCACGATCTGCCCCACCGAATTAAATAAGGTGCCATCCCAATCAAAGATCACCAATTGAATCGGTTCAACCTGAGCTTGAGAGTTCAACTGTTGACTCATAAGGACTGCGCTCTTAACTGCGCCACCAGATTTTGCATATCTTCAGGTAAAGCACTTTCAATCACAGGAAAACCCGGAATCTCTAGACGCATGGCGTGTAAACATAAACGACGTGCTTCAGGGCCTTTATATTCAGTTTGATGGCCGTATTTATCATCACCAATCAATGGATGACCGATACTCAAACCATGTACACGGATCTGATGGGTACGGCCCGACAACGGTGAAGCATGCACCAAAGTGCCATGACGGAAGCGCTCTGCCACTTTCCACTCGGTTTGACTTGGCTTGCCTTCTTTGGTCACACGTACGCGACGTTCGCCATTGGCCAGTTCATAACGCAACAAAGGTGCATCGACCAACTGCCAATCCAATGCCACCTGACCTTTTACGATCGCAGCATAGGTTTTTTTGATTTTATGTTCACGTAGCAGGTCTTGTAAGGTTTTTAAGGTGCTGCGTTTTTTACTGATCATCACCAGACCGGAGGTATCACGGTCGATACGATGAATTAATTCTAGATATTTTTTACCGGTGGCAGCACGCAAGGCTTCAATCAGACCATAGCTCACCCCACTGCCCCCATGTACCGCGATTCCCGAAGGTTTATTGATCACCAATAACCCCTCGTCCTCATACACCACACGACTCAACAGGCTTTGCGCGACTTTATCGGAAACCGGTGCTGCGGTTTCATCCTTCGGCTCATAGCGGATCGGCGCAACGCGAATTTGGTCGCCAATGGCCAATTTGGTTTCTGCTTTAATTCGTTTCTTATTTACACGTACCTGACCTTCACGCATTAATCGATAGATGCGGCTTTTTGGCACGCCTTTTAAACGACTAAATAAAAAGTTATCAATACGTTGACCCGCTTGATGTTCATCCACTTCAAACCAAGTGACGCTTTGCCATTGCTGGGTAGAATTCATACAGTTACTCAGAGCTATAAAAAATAAATTTGATTAAATACTGACCACTTAGAACGTATTTTCCACAAGAAAAATGAGCTTACCCCATAGGCAGATGTTCTAAGGTTTGTTATAGTCAGCGCACGGATACCACCGTAATAGAGTTACTTTTTAGTCATTTCAACAAATTGAAATTCATAACTGATTCAGTGACCCGTTTTATACTCGGAATGGTCCCCAAAGAATATGCCGACGCCGAAGGCTTTATTATATCGGCAAAAACACAAACTGTTGGGTTTAATTGTGCTTTGGCACTTAAATCGACATGTTGAAAAAATTATGTAGCCAACTTCGATGTTGGTTTTAAATGTAAACTGATACACATCAGACAAATTGCTGCTGAGTGTTTTCAGGTCACAAGCGTTTGAGGCATTGGAACTGTGCCATTTGTAAAGATACGACGATCATTCCGTATCAAGACGTACTGCGAATTGCGCAGTTGATCTTCGAGCAAATCACAGTGAAAGTATTGCGTCCAATGCACCGCTTGTCGATCCAGTGAAAATAACGAGCACTTTAATCGTGACAAGGATTGAAGCAGTATTGCCAACATCAATACGTCAATCAAACCCAAGCCGTTGAATAGGCAGGTATACTCAAAAACAACATTACACATCGTATGTAAATGTAATTGAGTCGAGAAGACACCGCACTGATGTTCACAATCTGGTTAAAGCGATTTGTTGCTGTGGATCACTACTATACTAGGTGTTACAACCATGAAACGTATGTTGATCAATGCAACACATGCCGAAGAAGTTCGCGTTGCACTCATTACTGGTCATCGCCTATACGATTTTGATTTAGAAAATCGTACGCGTGAACAGAAAAAAGCCAATATCTATAAAGGTCACGTCACTCGCGTTGAGCCGTCGCTTGAAGCTGTATTCGTTGAATATGGTGCAGGGCGTCAAGGCTTTTTATCGATGCGTGAAATTGCCAATTCATATTACAAAGCTGACCCGCGTCAAACTTCAAACATTCGTGAACTCATCACGGAAGGCACTGAACTCTTGGTTCAAGTGGAAAAAGAAGAACGTGGTAATAAAGGTGCAGCACTCTCCACCTTTATCTCCTTAGCCGGTCGTTATTTGGTATTGATGCCAAACAACCCGAAAGGTGGCGGTATCAGCCGTCAGATTTCAGGCGCTGTACGCGACGAACTCAAAGAAATGTTGGCTTCGCTGAATGTGCCACGCGGCATGAGCGTGATTGTCCGCACTGCAGGTATTGGCCGTACTCAAGAAGAATTACAACTTGATCTACAACATTTGCTCGATCTTTGGAGCCAAATCCAAACCACATCTAACAGTGGCCCTTCGCCAATGTTGGTACATCAAGAAGCTGGTGTTGTTACCCGCGCAATCCGTGACTATCTCCGTGATGATGTCACTGAAATCTTGATTGACAATGAGCAAGCCTTTAACGAAGCCTATAACTTTGTTAAAGCCGTGATGCCAAACCAATTGGATAAACTACAAACCTACACCTTGAATGAGCCATTATTTGCCCATTTTGGGATTGAAAGCCAAATCCAAACCGCTTATGAACGCGAAGTAAAACTCCCTGCTGGTGGTTCGATCGTGATTGATCAAACTGAAGCTTTGGTGTCGATTGACATCAACTCAGCCAAATCAACCCGCGGTCACGATGTTGAAGAAACTGCACTCAGCACCAACTTAGAAGCAGCAGAAGAAATCGCGCGCCAATTGCGTTTACGTGATATCGGTGGCTTGGTGGTGATCGACTTTATCGACATGACCAAAGAACGCAACCAACGTATGGTTGAAGCGAAATTACGTGAAGCGACGCAAAGCGACCGTGCACGTATCCAATTCGGTCAATTGTCTCGTTTTGGTTTGATGGAAATGAGCCGTCAACGTTTACGCCCTTCTCTCGAAGAAGCGACTGGCTATGTTTGCCCACGTTGTCACGGTACAGGTATGGTACGTGACTTACGCTCGCTTTCACTTTCGATTATGCGTAAAGTTGAAGAGATCGCGCTTAAAGAACGTCATGGTGAAGTTCAAGTCGAAGTTCCTGTTGAAATTGCAGCCTTCTTACTCAATGAAAAACGCCATACTTTGGTGTATTTAGAACAAAGCTCAAGTGTACGTGTGACCGTATTGCCACACCCGCATTTAGAAACGCCACATTATCAAATCTCTTATAACCCTGAAGGCTTTGCCCCAAGCAGCTATGAGCGTATTGAAACCACACGCTTAAGCGAAAAACAATTGGGCTATGCCTCTTCAGAGTGGCATCTAGAAGAAGAAACGCCTGCAGCGGCGATCCGCCCTGCCGCAGCACCAGCAGACAAAAATAAAGCCAAACCAGCAACCGTTGCAGCAACCAAAGCAGCACCGGCTGAAGTCGTTGCTCGCCCTGCAGTTGCAACCCCAAGCAGCAGTCCATGTGCATGGTTAGAAAACTTGTTTGTACAAAAGCAAGCTTCAACTACGGATCAAGCACGTACTGCCAACAACGCAGCTGCTGCGATTGAACAAATGATCAACAACGGTGCAGTAAGCCGTGGTCAGTTTGGTCAGATCAATCCACAAGCGGCCAGTGCTGAGCAAAACAATGCCTATCTCAGCCCTGCACACGCCAAAGCTGAGCCACGTGATTACGCTGAAAAAACTGCTGAAAAATCAGCAGACAAAGATGACCGTAATCAACGTAACAACAAAAAGCGCAGCAAATACAAAGATCCACGCGATAATGCGCAAGATCAAACGGCTCAAAATGATGACAATCGTTTAGAGCGTCAAGACAATCGTCAGGACAACCGTAACGAACGTCAGGACAACCGCAACGAACGTCAAGACAACCGTCAGGACAATCGCAACGAACGCCTAGACAGCCGTCAGGACAATCGCAACGAACGCCTAGACAGCCGTAACGAACGTCAAGACAGCCGTCAGGACAACCGCAACGAGCGCCTAGACAACCGTCAGGACAATCGTAATGAACGTCAAGACAACCGTCAGGACAATCGTAACGAACGTCAAGACAACCGTCAGGACAATCGTAACGAACGTCAAGACAACCGTCAGGACAATCGCAACGAACGTCAAGACAACCGTCCAGAGCAACAAAAACGTCAACCGCGTCGCCCACAAGGCAACGATCAAAGCTTTGAATCGACAGTTGAAGGTTCAGTTCCACGCCGTGAACGCAATAACCAACCGCGTCCACAACGTCCAACCCGTCAGCGTGATCAAAGCGTACTCAACGATCAAGCATCTGCTGCAGTTGAAGTTGCTACCATCATCGAACCGAGCACAGCATTGACCGTAGAATTGGTTGATGCACCGCGTCAAAACACAACCACTTCAGCTATGTTGATCAATATTGATCAACAGCAAAGTGAAATTGTGGCGCTCGATCCAGTGGTTGCACCACAGTCGCAACCGGCACGCAAAGCAGCGACTCAAAAATCTGCTGCTACAACCGTTGAACCGACTCAAACTGCAGTCGAAGCAAACGTTGTTGCTGATGCTGATGTTGTAGAAGTACAAGCGCACGTTGCCGAGCAACAACCGGTACGTCGTGCCAGCAATGATCCACGCTCACGTTCGCGCCAACGCCAAGCACAAAAAACGGCAGCTAAAGCCAATCCAGCAACGGTGAAAATCAATCCTTCACAAGTGCCGACCTTGGCTCAACATACCGTAGGCAGTTTAATCCGCCACGTGTATGGTGAAGATTGTTCAGTGCTCATTGAGCAATTTGGACTGATTCCAACCTTTAATCGTGCTTTGATTAAGTTCACTGATGAGTATGCTGCAACTGCTGCTGCTCCAGTTCAAAGCCAAGTGGTTGTGGATGATGCTCAACCGGTCACCCGTGATGTGGCTGTGGCCAAGGCGAAACCAGAAGCAGAACCTGCTGCTGTACTTGATCTTACCCCACCACAACCGAGTGCTGACACCCGTGTCGCCAACGATCCGCGCGAGCGTCGTCGCTTGGCCAAAATGGCTGCTGAGCAAGCTTTTGAGCAAGCCAAACTTGCCCATACTCAAGCAGACAATGCCAAAGTTGAAGCAACAACAGCACAAAACGCTGAAGTCGCTGAACCTGAAGCGACCGTGGTAGACACTGCAGTTGTAGCAGATTCAACCTCAAGCGAAGCTGAGCTTGTCGCTGTAGCTGACAGCACAACGGTGCAAGCCGTTGTTGAAGCACCTGTTGCAGCGCCTGTAGTGGTCGAAAGTGTCGAAGCAGCGCCTGCTGTTGCACCCGTCGAAGCTGAAGTACCAGTCGAAGCCGAAGCGACCGTTGCGCCTGTAGCATCTGCTCCAGCGCCTGTTGAAAGCGAGATTGCACCGACCAAAGCTGTCGAAGCCAAAGCGCCAAGCACTGCTGCTGAAAAGGCTAAAATCACCAAGGCTGCAGCAGCCAAAGCCAAGGCACAAGAACAACAAGCGGACTTAGCGCTCAGTACACCAGAAGGTGACGAGTCTAAAGATGCTGAAGCGGACAAACCGGTACGCCCGCGTCGTCCACGTGGCCGTCCACCGAAGAAAGCAACAACGCCTACCGCTGAGTAATAACTTGCTCAATTGAAGCCAATTAATTAAAACCTAGTCATTTCGGTGACTAGGTTTTTTTTGATAGTTTAGGCATATCGGATCGAATCGATTAGACTAAAGCGATCAAAATGTCGTGAGTTGTCTCGCTATTTATCGACCGTTTCAACTCATGCGTGCAATTGAACGCCCAAAAATAAATAGGATGTATATGAGTCAGACTACCCAAACCGACCTGATTGGTATCGCGGATGTGGCGGCTAAGTTGCCAAAATTCATAAATAAGATTCCAAATTTGCTCACAGGACTTAAACAAGCGTATATACGCACCCCCAATTCACCTGCAGGTTTGGGCTTAGCTTTTGAGAAAGCGGTAAAGAAAAACCCTCAAGGCGCTGCTTTATTATTTGAAGAACAAAGTTTTAGTTATCAACATCTCAATGAATGGGCCAACCAAATTGCCCATTACTACCTCTCGATTGGGACGCGTAAAGGCGATGTGATCGCCCTGATTATTGAAAACCGCCCAGAATTGGTCGCCACCGTGATTGCCTTAGCCAAAATTGGCGTGGTCTCCGCCTTAGTCAACACCTCTCAAAGCGGTAAGGTTTTGGCCCACAGTATCAATTTGGTCAACCCTGTCGCAGTCATCGTGGGTGAAGAATGTCGCCAAGCGGTGCAAGACATTCGCCAAGAACTCAATGTCGCAGAAGATCGTCTGCATTGGTTTGCAGATCAAGCCACCTTAGTTGATGCAGGACAGGCACCACAAGGTTTTGTCAATCTGGCACTACGCATCAGTCAATTTGCAAAATTCAACGTGCCTACGACGCAAACCATCAAAGGCAAAGACGGACTATTCTACATCTACACCTCAGGCACAACGGGCTTGCCCAAAGCCGTGGTGTTTAGCAACAGTCGTTGGACCTTGGCATACGGTACGTATGGCCACATCCTCAATCTCAATGAAAAAGACGTCATGTACTGCACCCTGCCGCTCTATCATGCAACAGGCATGGTGGTGTGCTGGTGTGGCGTGATTGCAGGTGGCGCCGCCCTTGCGATTCGTCGTAAATACTCGACCTCTAGCTTCTGGAGTGATGTGCAAAAGTTCAATGCCTCCGCTATAGGCTATGTCGGTGAACTGTGCCGTTATTTAATGGATGCCCCTGCTTCGGAAAATGACCGCGCTCACCGTGTCACCAAAATGATCGGCAATGGTATGCGCCCCAATATCTGGAGCAAATTTAAACAGCGCTTTGGTATCGAAGACATATTAGAGCTTTATGCCTCAAGCGAAGGCAACGTGGGCTTTAGCAACGTGTTTAACTTTGACAACACCGTTGGCTTCTCCCCAACCCCCTATGCCATTGTGCAATACGACAAAGATAAAAACGAAGCCATCCGTGACGCCAAAGGTCGCTGTATCAAAGTCAAAAAAGGCGAAGTTGGCCTGTTGATTGGGAAAATTACCCGACGTTCACCTTTTGATGGTTACACTGACCCAGAAAAAAATCGTGCAGTGATCATGCAAGAAGTATTTAAAAAAGGTGATTCCTACTTTGTTACCGGTGACTTGGTCCGTGATATTGGCTTCCGCCATGCACAATTTGTTGACCGCTTAGGCGATACCTTCCGCTGGAAAGGTGAAAACGTCTCGACCACTGAAGTGGAAAACATCTGCAGTGATTATGACAAGATCGTGGAAGCGGTGGTCTATGGTGTTGAGATTCCCAATACCAATGGTCGTGCTGGCATGGCTGCGATCACCCTTCAAGAAGGTCAACAACTCACAGAACAAGATCTCAGTGCCATGCTTAGCGCGTTTAAACAGGATTTACCGCACTATGCAGTACCGGTATTTATCCGCGTGTTGGAAAAAGTAGAAACCACTGGGACATTTAAGTATCAAAAAAACAAATTGAAGGAACAAGCCTTTAATCCAACCCTTACTTCAGATCGTTTGCTGGTTCTTTTGCCAAATACCACAGCCTATAGTGAACTTACAGAAGAGGTTTTTTCTAACATTTCAGCATATAAGTATCGATTTTAAGTCGGTTTTGGTTATTTTTTGACAAAACAGAGCACGAATTGCGTTAATTATAATCAACCGTGCAAAAGATTGATATTTTTTACTTGCGCTCGTTTGAGATGTTGCTACAATACGCAACATCAAAACGAGATGGGTCGTTAGCTCAGCTGGTAGAGCAGCGGACTTTTAATCCGTTGGTCCCGCGTTCGAATCGCGGACGACCCACCACTTATTTTGATACCCGTTATGGGTCGTTAGCTCAGCTGGTAGAGCAGCGGACTTTTAATCCGTTGGTCCCGCGTTCGAATCGCGGACGACCCACCAAGATATAAAAAAACCTATCCTTGAGATAGGTTTTTTTTTGCCTGTTATTTCACAGTGCCAATTTACTTCACAGCGCCAATTGCAAACAACGCACTATATAAAAAAAATTAGTTGTGGCTTTGTTGATGTTCGGATTCTTGATAGCGAGTGAGCACATAGGCATAACTCGGTGCAGGATATTGATATTGAAAAAATTCACGATTCATTTGGCTGCTGTTGAGACTCTTTTCCAGATCCATATGCAAATTGTGTTGTGCATCGACTTTAAAATAAAGATCGGCCCCTTCAGTTAAATGAATGATGATTTCATCTTGATCCGCACTAAAAGTCCAAATATCTTTACGATAGGACTTCACTTTGCCATCTTCCTCTGAAAATACTTTACCTAGATGAACAATGGTGCGATGCGAGGTGCCATCTGGCAGTAAATTAATAATATAGTCGACCTTACCTTGCTCACAGCTGACCAATGCATCGCGGCATAGCATTTCAGTGTGATAACGCCCCACAAACTGCAGTGCTTGAGCTGAGAGTGATTCTCCTGAATGATCTGGGTCATGCAACTGCTCATGACGCGGCTCAGCATTTTGATGAATTGCATCTATCAACTTTAAGCCTGGCTCAGGGGCCTCAACTGCTGCATCTTGCTGAGGCTGCGATGCACTTGCAGATTGAGTTTGCATTTCCAACGCACTCATCTTGATTTCTTGATCACGTTCACAGCCCACGACGATGCCAAGTACCAGACCCAAGCCCATCACACAGGTGAGTTTTAATTTATTCTGATTCAGATGCATATTGCGACCGCTAAAAGTTATTTCCCTAACGAACCATATTTAACCGCTGGCTAATGCTATATCCTATTGATTTTAAAACCCAAGACAACTTTCTTTTGTTAACACAACAAAAAAGTAAAATTTATTGAACCTTATCACAGATATACCATGGTCAAACACGCGACAATACGCTATAGATGTTTTAAGCCAAAGGCTTTAAAAATGAAATAATGCCTTCATTAATACTGAAGTATACTTTTTCCATGCACCACAACTTGAGTTAAGTGTTGGATAGCGTAAGCACAGCATATACAGGAGAACTTCATGCAAAATCCGGGTTTATATCGTTCGAGCCAAAACAAAATGATTGCTGGCGTCATGGGTGGTATCGCTCAGCGTTTTGGATGGAATGCCACGTTATTGCGCTTGATCTTTGTCGCAGTCTCGCTGCTCAGCGCGGGCTTTCCAGGGATCTTGGTTTACTTGGTGCTTTGGTTTGTCATCCCTAAACAAAGTAAGCGCTTGAATCCACCAAATCGCCAAGGGGCTTTACGCACTGTTTATGATGAACAACGCTACAACCGTTAAGTTTTAAAGCTCTCAAAGACTTAAAAACCCCACCAGTCTCCAGAACTGGTGGGGTTTTTAGTTTACAACGAGCTTTGCTTTAGACAACCGCCGCCACTTGACGTTGCCATACGGTTTCAATATTTACACCAGCATCTTTTAGCAAGTTATAGACAGGACAACGGGTTGCAACAAGGTGCTGTAATTGTTGTAGACGCGGCTCAGTCTCATCGGTTTCGATCAAGACATGGAAGCTCAAGCTTTGAAAATGCGAGGACACTCCGACCTCCCCCATCAAACCGCGCAAATCTACCGTCCCCTTGGTCTCAAAGCTCAATGCTGTAAAGTGAAACTTTAGCTCTTTAGCGATCAATGGAATCATCACCGCTTTACAGCCATTCAATGCAGCCGTGACATATTCAAGTGGATTTGCGCCAGTATCTTTACCTCCGAGAAATACAGGCTCATCCATAATGACTGGTGCGAAATCACGAATTTGTGATACCGAAGCCACACCTGAGCTCCATGTGGTTGCTGAGCTAACTTCAATAATATTTGCATTGGCCATGAGATATGCACTTTAAGTATAAGAATTGGTTTAGATGGTAAACGTCACTTTTCAACTTTCAAAATCATCTTTTTATATAAGCTTATAAAAATGAACGGTTTAAATAAACCATGGTTTTTATCCATGATTCACTTAACACTTCCGCCTTTTTTAGCCCTGAATCTCTTTATATCTGTCTGGATTTTTCCACGACATTTCATATTGAGATTTGCGCTGCTGATCCCACGCTGTAGATCGAATGAGTTCCATCCATCCACCTTTGAGAACTAACACCGAGTCTTTTTAATCACATTACAACTGCGTTGTTTTCAATATATCGATGAGCACAGGTGAGTTTTCAAGTATTGGAGATGAATTACTTTAGTCGTATTGACTAAACTAATCGAACGGCAAGGTTATAAATTTATTGATAAATTATTTTACATCAATTATTTAAGTAATATTTCAATGGCATAAATGGCAAAAAATTGTTTTAAAATTATAACTTTCGATATATTTTAGGCGCTGAATAAATTTGAAACCGATACTTTAGTCTTTAGAGGTATCTGGGGATATTATGACCACACCTGATTTAGCAACACCTGCAAGTTTAATGCCGCGAGGTATTATTAAAAGTTGGATCATTATATTGATCACAACACTGATCTCCTTCGGCATGTATAAAATATTACCTTATGATGAAAACGCCAATAAGGGCCTAGCACTGCTGACCTTCATTGGGATTTTATGGTTAACCGAAGCCATTCATATCACCATTACCGCATTATTGGTTCCGATCGTGGCGGTATTGGTCGGTATGCCGATGGCTAAATCGGGCGAATTGGTTCCGATTACCACTCAAGCAGCTTTTGCAACTTTTGCTGATCCGGTTATTTTCTTATTCTTTGGTGGCTTTGCATTGGCCACAGCATTACACATTCAAAAACTTGATCGTAAAATCGCGATGTGGATTATCTCGATGTCGGGTGGACATTTAGGTGTCTCTGTACTGGCGATATTCTTGGTAACAGCTGTACTGTCGATGTGGATCTCCAATACCGCAACTGCTGCCATGATGTTGCCTTTGGCACTGGGGATTTTGTCGCACCTTGACCCGAAAAAAGATCGCAATACTTTTGTATTTATCTTATTGGGGATTGCCTATTCAGCCAGTATTGGTGGCCTAGGTACCTTGGTGGGTTCACCACCCAATGCGATTGCAGCAAAAGCTTTAGATTATGACTTTGCAGATTGGATGAAAGTCGGCATGCCAATGATGCTGATCCTACTTCCAGCCATGTTGGTCAGTCTATATGTGTTATTGCGTCCTAAGCTGAATCATAAAGTGAAGTTTGAAACCGAAGACATTCCTTGGAATCGCTCTCGTGTCTTGACCATTATTTTATTCTTAAGCACCGCAGTGGCATGGATCTTCAGTAAAGACTTAAGCACTGCCTTTGGTATTAGCCAACCAGATACTTGGGTGGCGATTGCAGCCGCAACCATGGTGGTGATTCTGGGTACTGCGAGTTGGAAACAAATCTCAGATAATACCGATTGGGGCGTATTGTTCCTGTTTGGTGGTGGTTTAACCCTGAGTGCCATTTTAAAAGATTCGGGCAGTTCTTTGGTCTTGGGCCAAACCCTCGCTGATACCTTTGGTGGAACTTCACCGATTATTATTATCTTTGCAGTGACCACGTTTATTATCTTCCTCACCGAATTTACCAGTAACACCGCTTCGGCTGCATTATTGGTACCGGTATTTGCAGTGATTGCAGATCAGATGGGCATGCCTAAGGAAATCTTGGTGGTGATTATTGGTATCGGTGCATCGTGTGCATTTATGCTGCCTGTGGCCACACCACCGAATGCCATCGTATTTGGTACTGGTCATATTCGCCAATCTGAAATGATTAAAGTTGGTATGCTGCTCAACGTTATGTGTATCGGCCTAATCTCATTATTTGTATATTGGTTCTTTAGTTGATTACTGGTTTTTGAGTTAATCACCTATTCTTTAGTTGATTAATTTAGCGCATTAAATTGCGCTTAAACCATTAACCCCACCAACTGGTGGGGTTAATTTTATCTGGGACAAAAGTCAATTAGCGATAATGCTGATAGAACTTATTATTAAATCGCTCTGCTGGATCATACTTTTGCTTCAGGGCAAAAAATGCATCGGCTTGTGGATAGGCCAGTCGCATTTTCTCCCGACTAATATGCAGCCGATACGGTAGATAATAACTGCCCTGATTTTTCAGCGTCGCATCAAACAAAAGATTGGTTATACGTTGCATCTCTCGTTCTTGGTCTGCAGTTTTGCCTTGATTGAACAGCAACACCAACCCAAACACATCTGTTTTGGCATAATTCAACATCGCATCCTGATCCTGATTGACTTCACGAATGGTGATATTCAACAAATCGACTTTGCTGTCTTTGAGGATTGGGCGAATATCATGGATAAACTGCGCCAACTTGGCCTTAGGCACAAAATATTCATGTAATAAATCGGTTGAATTGGGATCTTGATTTTCAATTAAAGACGAGTGCTCATCCAATATTTCATTGCGGCTAAATGTGGTCAATGGTGACACATGATTCAAGGTGCTTTCCAAATCCCAACGCAGACGCTTACCGTACTCGCTATCGACCGAACTGCGGAATACCACACGTTTCAATTCCTGATTACCGGCTTTTTGTGCCGCCAAGCTCGCAGGCTTTTGATCAGTCTGCTCAAAGTAATTCAGTGATGCTTGCTCAAAAAAATGCTTATTGGAAATGCGTATGCGACCATAGGCGAACTGAACTTTAGGATTGGCACTGACATGTTGTTGGTATTGCGCTGCAAAATCATCAGGATGCATGGCGATGCTTTTAAAGCCCAATGCAACATTGTCCACGACTTTGAGTTTGACATCTAAGATCACCCCAAACAGACCATAGCCACCAATCACGGCTTTGAACAGCTCGGCATTTTCACTGCGACTACACTGGATTAACTCCCCTTTGGCATTGAGCAAAGTAAATGACACTACGCTAGAGGACAAAGGCGGTGAATTCTGCTGCCAACCATGCCCATTCACACTGATCGAGCCACCAACTGTGAAATTACTAAACGCCTGCATCACGGCAACCGATTTGCCGTATTGATCCAAATACGCAATCGCATCCTGCCACAGCGCCCCCGAACCAATGCTTAAGATATTGGTGTTTGGATCGAGCTGCATATGCTTATACGGCAGCATGTTCAACACGATCCCATCAGGATATAGGGTATGCCCACCCATACTGTGCTGCGCCCCTGCAATCGAAACTTTAATTTTGTGCGTTTCGGCATATTGCAATAACTCAATCAATTGCTTTTTGATCTGGATCGGATCAGCAGGCACATCAATCACTTGATGAACTTGGGTCGCATTGAGCTGACTGGCATCATTGCTATAGCCTTTTGCAGTCGTCTGATTGTGGGATTGAAAGCGATATTTGGTTTTCAGCAAATGAAATACAGGAATACTGATCAAGATCAGTAGCACCAGCAGCAGTCCCCACAGCAAATGTTTTTTATATTTCCAACGTGCCATATCTAGATATTCAAGATGAAATTTTATTGAGCTTACAATTAAATCAATCCTTTATAAATCTATTTAGCTCATAGCGCAGTCTAAAACCGCTGCGCTGATTCGAATATCGCTTAACAGCACTCAAAATCCATGTAAAACAGCAAAGCCTTATTTTTATAGAGAAGCCTTTGCCAGCATCCGCCAAAATCCTTATACTTAACCACAATTTTTTCGCTTATTTTAAATGGATGCACCATGAGTCGCGCCATATCGCATATTGATACATTTCAAGGTTTAATTCTTGCCTTACAAAACTATTGGGCTGAACAAGGTTGTGTGATTTTACAACCTTATGACATGGAAATGGGTGCTGGTACTTTTCATACCGCTACCTTCCTCCGTGCTTTAGGGCCAGAAACGTGGAATGCTGCCTATGTGCAACCTTCTCGTCGTCCTAAAGATGGCCGTTATGGTGAGAACCCAAACCGCCTACAGCACTATTATCAGTTCCAAGTGGTGCTGAAGCCGAATCCAGACAATATCCAACAACTGTATCTTGACTCGCTCAAAGCCATCGGCATTGACACCTTGGTTCACGATATCCGCTTTGTTGAAGATAACTGGGAATCACCAACACTCGGTGCTTGGGGTCTAGGCTGGGAAGTCTGGCTCAACGGTATGGAAGTGACTCAGTTCACTTACTTCCAACAAGTCGGTGGAGTGGAATGCTACCCAGTTACAGGTGAAATCACCTATGGTCTAGAACGTTTGGCAATGTACCTACAAGGCGTAGACTCTGTTTATGACTTGGTTTGGACCAAAGGCCAATTCGGTACTGTGACTTATGGCGATGTGTTCCATCAAAATGAAGTTGAGCAATCAACCTATAACTTTGAATACGCGCCAATCGCGGAAATGTTTAAGTTATTTGATTTCTATGAAACCGAAGCCAATCGTCTGATTGAAGCTAAACTGCCGCTACCGGCCTATGAACAAGTCATCAAAGCCTCACATTGCTTTAACTTGCTCGATGCCCGTGGTGCGATTTCGGTGACTGAGCGTCAACGCTTTATCTTACGTGTGCGTACTTTGGCACGTGCCATTGCACAAAGTTATGTTCAAGCCCGTGCTGAACTCGGCTTCCCAATGGCTGAGCCGAAGTTACGTGATGAAGTTTTGGCACAAATGAAGGCCATTGCTGAGAGTGAAAGCGCTAAAGCACAAGCCAACACAGAGGAGAATAAAGCATGAGTCAACATACGGTTTTATTCGAACTCGGTTGTGAAGAATTACCCCCTAAAAACCTAAAAGCCTTGCGTGATGCCCTACAAGCAGAAACCAGCAAAGGCCTTAAAGATGCTGGCCTACACTTTGATCATATCGAAGCTTATGCTGCACCGCGTCGTTTGGCGCTGAAGATCGTCAATGTCGATGCAGCCCAAGCCGATACGCAAAAACGCTTTGATGGCCCAGCGCTACAAGCGGCCTATGATGCCGAAGGCAAACCGACTAGAGCCCTAGAAGGCTTTATGCGTGGTCAAGGCATTACTGCGGATCAAGTATCGACTTTCCAAGCCGGTAAAGTTGAGAAAGTTTGCTTCTTTAAAGACGTGAAAGGTCAAAGCCTGGATGCGTTGCTACCGCAAATCTTGCAAACTGCATTGGACAATCTGCCGATCGCCAAACGTATGCGTTCTGCGGCCAGCCGTACCGAATTTGTACGTCCAGTGAAATGGGTGTTGTTGCTTAAAGACGATCAAGTTATTCCAGCCACCATCCAAGATCATGCTGCAGGCAATGTTTCTTATGGTCATCGTTTCCATGCGCCACAAGCCATTAGCCTTGCACATGCCAACGACTACCTTGATGCACTGCGTCAAGCTAAAGTTGTGGCTGACTTTGCAGAGCGCCAAGCCATCATTGATCAACAAGTTAAAGCGCTTGCTGATGAAGTCAATGCAACGGCGATCGTTCCAAGTGATCTGCGTGATGAAGTCACCGCACTGGTCGAATGGCCTGTCGCACTTCGTGCCAGCTTTGAACAACGCTTCCTTGCTGTGCCACAAGAAGCTTTGATCACCACCATGCAGGACAACCAAAAGTATTTCTGTTTGGTCGATAGCGAAAATAAATTACAGCCTTATTTTATTACTGTGTCCAATATTGAGTCTAAAGACCCAGCTCAAATCATTGAAGGTAATGAGAAAGTGGTACGTCCACGTCTTTCTGATGCTGAGTTCTTCTTCTTGCAAGATCAAAAACAGCCACTCGCTAGCCGTAAAGATAAATTGGCCAATATGGTGTTCCAAGCCCAGCTCGGTACATTGTGGGACAAATCGACCCGTATTGCGCAATTGGCAGTAGCCCTGAGTGCCATCACTGGTGCCAAGGCTGAAGATGCTGAAAAAGCAGCCTTGCTGGCAAAATGTGACCTGACTTCTGAATTGGTCGGTGAATTCCCTGAACTTCAAGGCATTGCAGGTACTTACTATGCACGTCTAGAAGGTGAGAACGATCAAGTCGCACAAGCACTTGGTGAGCAATACCTACCGAAGTTTGCTGGTGATGTACTACCGCAAACCGCAACAGGAACCAGTATTGCTCTCGCTGACCGCCTCGATACCTTGGTGGGTATTTTTGGCATTGGTCAAGCACCAACAGGATCTAAAGATCCGTTTGCGCTACGCCGTTCTGCGATTGGTATTTTACGTTTGGTGACTGAAAACAATCTCGATGTCAGCATTGAACAATTGGTTGATTTTGCACTCGATGCTTATGCAACTGTGATTCAAGACCATGCCAAGACGCGTCAAGATGCCGTGGCCTTCCTCGAAGGTCGTTATCGTGCCAAGTATGAAGATCAAGGTGTAGCGGTCGATGTGATCCAAGCTGTACAAGCCTTGTCACCAAAATCACCGCTTGATTTTGATAAACGTGTCAATGCTGTGAATCATTTCCGTAACTTGCCTGAAGCGGCTGCATTGGCTGCGGCCAACAAGCGTGTTGCCAACATCTTGGCCAAAGAAGCCACACCAGAAGGTCAAGTGGTTGAAAGTGCATTGCTTGAAGCGGCTGAGCAAGCCTTGTATAGCCAACTACAAGCCTTAAGTCCTGTGGTTCAGCCATTGCTTGCTGCTAAAGATTACACTGCAGCATTGTCGCAATTGGCAGCACTACGCACACCGATCGATGCTTTCTTTGACAGCGTCATGGTGATGGCAGAAGATCCAGAACTTAAAGCCAACCGTCTACGTTTGTTGGCACAGTTACGCGGTTTGTTTACCAGTGTTGCTGATATTTCAGTGTTACAACATTAATCGCATTACAGCATTAGTGACGTTACAGCGTTTAGAAATCCGTTGCAAAACCCTGCTAGATCTAGCGGGGTTTTTTATCGCCCAATACCAACTTTTAAACGCCCGATACTGACTTTATTTTTTGATTTCGACGCCCCCTATGAAATGCTTTCCAACTCTGCGGTTTTATTACCGCAACGACATGATCTTAAGCGTGTTGCACCTGCTGGGCATTATTGCAGCTTATATGCTCATGCAACGCTATCCATATCCCCCACAACCCAAAGACATGTCGGGATTATTTTACTTAATTGTGGTGAGCATTGGGGCGATTGCAGGACTGATCATCCTTGCGATTAGCCTGCCGCGACTCAATGCAGCGGTCGCTTATCTCAGACTGGGTAAGTTTCTATTGGCCTGCTGTTATTGGCTCTCCAGCTCAATCATCTTTATCTGCTTGAGTTCGACTGCGTATTTATACAACCAAGTCGCCGTGATCTGGATCTTTGTGATCTTATTTTTGAGTGCGCTGTATTTTTCAATCTTTCAGCTTGCCGACATGCGCCGTAAAGATTATTTAATTTTGCTCGGAATTTTTATCCTGATCGCGACCCTTATAGTCAAATAACCCAGCTTGTATGTTGCTTTATTTCTTCTACAGCGGTTATTGAAATAGAATATTTGAAATTACAAATTTATAAACTTAGGTCGCAAAATTTTTTACACAAAAAAAACAAAAAATGGATCATCAAAAGCATTTATCAAGATCCGCTTGATGATGAATTATATAAAAACCATTAATAAAAATAAATTTTTAGAGCAAAAACACTATTTACTCGATGAATTGTTTTAAATCACAACTCATGCTGTGGAATGGCACAATATTTATACAAATTTATCCTCTACTATGTAAATGGAATCACAAGTTACGGTGATCGCCACTGTAAATCTTTACTTATTTAGGATGTCATGATGAAAAAATTAAAAGCTTTAGTCGCAGTTAGTGCATTGTTAGCCCCTTTAGCCACTTTTGCAGCACCTACAGTTACTTTCCAAGGTGAAGTAACTGACCAAACTTGTGAAGCATCTATTAACGGCGGAACAAATGGTAATGTTCTACTTCCTACAGTTCCATCAAGCAGCTTAGCAGCTGATGGTCAAAAGGCTGGACTTACACCATTCACAATTGAAGTGAGCAACTGTACTGCACCAGCGACATCTGCATTAAAAATTAATACTCGTTTTTTAGGTCACGCGGTAACGACTAATGGCAACCTCGGTAATATTGCAGAAACCAACCCTGCAGCCAACGTTGCGATTCAAGTGACTGAACAGGCTGATGGCGTGAAAGCAGTCAGCTTCAACGGCGTAACAGACGTTGCTGGTCTTGAACTCCCAGTAGGCGAAACCAGTACCAGTCATGAATTTGCTGCTCAATATATCGCTGAAGGTGGCGCAGCGAGTGCTGGTGCGGTTAAAGCCGTTGTCGAATATACATTGAGCTACCAATAAGCGTGCTTAGGTCTTCGGACCAAGCATATCTAAAATAATTAAAGTATAGACGCACCAAGGTAGTAATTGAATATGAAGGTTTTTTCTCAGCATTTGCTTAAATCAAGCGTGTTACTGGCTAGCCTGTTGAGCGTATCAACAGCCTATGCTGGCGTTGTCCTCAATGGTACACGGGTGATTTTTAACGATGGTCAAAAAGAAAAAACCATTCAATTACAAAATAAAGATCACTATCCAAATCTGATTCAGCTTTGGATAGATGAAGGTGATGTGAGCTCAAGTATTGAAACTGCTCAAGCCCCCTTTGTGATCAGCCCTCAGGTATTTCGCTTAAACGCCAATACCAGTCAAATTGTGCGTCTTGTCTTTACGGGTCAGCAACAAGTTCCGAATGATCGAGAATCACTGTACTACATGAACTTTTCTGAGTTTCCTGCAGCCAAGAAACAAGACAGTGATGAAAACCGCTTAATGGTGGTATTTAACAACCGAGTTAAAGTATTTTACCGCCCGAAAAATATCATGGGCAATGCCAGCGATGTGCAAACAAAACTACAGATGAAATTGCACACTCAAGGGACCAGCCATCAACTTCATATCGAAAACCCAACAGCCTATTTTGCAAATATTCAACAACTCAGTATTCAAACAGCAGCGCAAGATATTGTTGTTAAGCGCAATGAAATGATTGCGCCTAAAAGCAGTGTAACTTGGGATGTACCCACGAATTATAAGGATTCTCAACAATCGAAAATTAAATTTAACCTGATTAATGATTATGGAAGTTTGCTAAGTAACGAAATTCCACTGAATTAACTTTATCTGAGCTCTATGACTATGCTGGCATTTAAACTTGCCCAAGGACGAGTATTATCCATTTTTCTGTTTTGTAACTTCATGGGTTATGGATATAGCTTCGCGGCTGCAGAATCAGTAGATGAACATGATGATTATGTTTTTGATCCAGCATTATTTAGAAACCAATCTAGTCAACACATTGCCTTAGTCGAAAAAATCACCCAACAAAAATCAGTGCTACCAGGACTGTACAAGGTCAATCTCTATGTAAATGGCACATTTATTCGACGTATGGAATTAGCGTTTAATGAACATACTCGGCAGAAAGTAGAAGCATGTTTTACTGCTGATGTTTGGGGTCAACTCGGTCTGGCTGAAAAGTATCGTACTGAAAAAGTATTTCAGGCCTCGAGTCAGTGTGCTTATCTTTCCGATCTGATCGAAACTAGCCACAGCCATTTTGATTTTAATAAAATGCGTCTTGACCTGAGTATTCCTCAAAGCGAAATGCTCAATCTACCTCGTGGCTACGTCAATCCAGCCGATTTAGAATCGGGCAATAGCATTGGCTTTGTTAACTATACAGCGAACTATTATCATAGCGCGGTAGATAATAATCATCAGACCATGAATCAATCTGCGGCATTTGTAGCACTCGATGGTGGGGTCAATTTCGGTAAGTGGCAATATCGCCAACAGAGTAACTTGAGTTATAACCAGGAGCGTGGAACGCAATGGACCAATCTACGCAGTGCTGTTTCACGCCCGATCGAATCGATTCATGGCGTTGCTCATTTTGGCCAACTGTATAGTACTGGACAGTTTTTTTCTGGACTCAGCTTTAATGGCCTCAATCTGTCTTTTGATGAGCGGATGCTACCTGATTCCATGCGTGGCTATGCACCGATCATCCAAGGCGTTGCACAAAGCAATGCCAAAGTTTCGGTCTACCAAAACAATAGAGAAATCTATCAAACCAACGTCGCACCCGGTTCGTTTAAAATTTCCGATCTCTATCCAACCAATTACAGTGGCAATTTGACCGTTAAAGTCCAAGAAGCCGATGGAACCACGACCCAATTTAACGTGCCCTTTTCTGCAGTCCCTGAATCACTGCGTGCCGGTGCGCAGCGCTATGACTTTAACCTGGGTCAAACACGAGATCTGGGTGAAGACATCTATTTCTCCGATTTTAGTTACCAACGTGGTTTAAGTAACTCGGTTACAGTCAATACAGGGTTGCGAATTGCAGAAGACTATCAAGCACTACTCTTGGGCAGCACCTATATCTCTAGTATTGGTGCATTTGGAAGTAACTTAACCTATTCCAATGCCGAAGTTGGTGAGCAAGGTCGCCTGCAAGGTTGGATGGCCAACCTGACCTATAGCAAAACCATTCAACCGACCAACACCACGATTTCACTTGCAGGCTATCGCTATTCCACTCAAGGTTACCGAGATCTAGGCGATGTCATCGGGGTTCGAGCTGCAGAGAAAAACCAGCAAGCTTGGAGTTCATACACCTACAAGCAACGCTCTAGATTTGAAGTGACTTTAAACCAAAGTCTTGCGCAGTATGGAACCCTGTTTGCTTCTGGTGCAGTGCAATCCTATCGAGATGGTCGTGACAATGACATCCAAGCCCAGATTGGTTATAACAAATTTTTCCCAAATGGTATTAATCTTAATATGTCCCTGATTCGTCAGTATTATGATTACAAAAATGCCTATAGTGGTCAAAGCTATCCCAATGATTCAAGCTTGAATCAGCCTGTAGCCAATGTTGAAAAACAATCCAATACCGATACTTCACTGAATATCAGCTTGAGTTTTCCTTTGGGTCGAAGCAAAAAACGTCCTGCTCAAAATATCGATTTTTCTTATTCACGGCGTAATAATAGTGAAGATTACTACCAAACCAGTCTATCTGGCACAGTCGGAAAAGATCAAAAACTAAACTACACCTTGGGTGTGGGTCATGATCAATCCATGAAGTCAACCGTATGGAATGCTAGCTTAAATAAACGCTTAGACTCAGTAACGCTGGCAGCCAATGCGTCAACGGCTAAAGATTTCTGGCAGGTTTCTGGCAATATCCAAGGTGCCTTAGCTGTGCATTCTGGTGGGGTCACTTTCGGACCTTATCTGAGTGATACCTTTGCATTGATTGAAGCCAAAGGCGCTGAAGGTGCCAGACTCTTCAATGGCCAAGCAACTCGGATTAACCGTCAGGGCTATGCCTTATTAGCCTCCATATCTCCTTATCGCTACAACACCCTCTCTTTAGATCCTACAGGGATTTCAGAACGTGTGGAAATCGAAACCCAAGAACTGCGTGTGGCTCCCTACGCTGGCAGTACCCCTAAACTAGTGTTTAAAACTCGAATCGGCTATCCAATGTTGATCCAAGCCAAATTTGAAAATGGTGAATATCTGCCGTTAGGTGCCGATGTGATCGATACTTCAGGTCAAACCATCGCTATGGTCGGGCAAAATGGACAAATATTTATCCGTGCTGAAGCTACAGCGGGACGACTGCAAGTGGTCTGGGGTGAACAAACACAGCAGCAATGTCAAATTGCTTATAAACTATCAACTCAGGATCTGGAACAATCACTGATTCGTCTAGAAAAAAACTGTATGGCGGAAAAATAAAATGAACTCTAAAATCTTGGTGCTAATGTCTACATTGCTGGTACTGAGCAGTTTAAATGCTCGCTCTGCGCAAGCGTACTGTTCACTTATGGGGACGACACATACTGGGGATGGCGCTGCTGCTGCGATTCCTTTTGGTAGCATCAATATCAGCAGTACCTATTTACAACCTGTGGGCACACTGTTGGCAAGTGCCGTTGTGCCCCCCACAAACTATAATTGGGCTTCAGCGAATGCAGAAACGGTATTGTGGGAATGTGATCGGGTTGATCTACCCAATATCGAGTTTCTGGTCGCCACCAACGGCGATGACATCTTTGGTGGGTTTTGGGATATTGGCGCTCAGGACGGTCTACCCGATGTCTACGCCACTTACTTTCGCTATATCGGTATAAAACAAACCATGGATAATGTGGTCTTAACACGGTATTGGAAATCAATGCCAGTGAAAAGCTATGGCATCAGCTCGCGTGGCCGAATCCAAATTCGTTTAAAAGACCTCCCAACCATGCGAGCTGAGGTTTATCGAGTGAGTAACATTCCGCCTTATAGCGGTTCAACCTCTGCATTCTGTGGCAACGTAACCATAGCAACAGGCCCATATAGTGCTTGCCATCAACCCAATGCCTATATTCAACTCAAGGGGCCTGGACTTACCCATGATCAACCTGGTGAGGACAGTGCATACCGCTTTTTGTTTTGGGGCGCATTAAATGGCTTTGCATACAGCATGTATAAAGGTGGTAACCACCTCTATAATGACCCAACTTGTGTTGCACGTAATGCCACGCCCTTGGTGCTGTTTGAAACAGTCAGTAGCACTGCACTTGCAGCCAATCAATCGGTTCAGGCTGATTTTGATGTCAGCATTGAGTGTTCCAATACTGCCATAAGTGGAACATCAGCACGACAGGTGGCGCTAGGACTTCAAGCCTCACCAGGTGCCTATGCGGCTGCAAAAAAATTAGGACTGGTCAACACCCAAAATGGCGTCACTGCCTTGGTTTCCGATCAGTATGATGATCCCCAAATGGCCAAAGGCGTGGGTATATTTTTAAAAAGTGCCTCAGGCAAAGAGCAGAACTTTATCGGTCAACCGGGCGTGACGGGTGGTGGTGCCAATGCAGGTTGGTACCCAGCCCTCAATGGCGCACAACCGATCGGATCAACCACTTCGGGTTATAACCACTATATGCAGCGTTACACTGCGGTACTGAAAAAACTGCCTGGCAATATCCCAATCCAAGCAGGTAAAGTTCACTCTACTGCCTACGTATTGGTCAAACTACAATGATGACTGCGGCTATTTCCAGAATAATCTGTGGCCACACTACTGCAATCATGTATGACATTTCGAAGTCGCAATGAATTATTTTTCAAATACCATTGCTGAAAATATATACCAGTTGATTAATAAATAACTTTGATTTTTAAAAATATTATTCATCAACAATACCTAGGTATAAATGTTTTGTTTTAAAAAGCAAAAACTGGGGTGCAATATGCCTATCCTGAAAATAATCAAATGCTTAATATATATACAGTCCCTCGCAGCGCAGCGATTGTACTTTAAGTCATTTTAAAAAACAGGTAATGATTATGAAACGTTTGAAAGCCCTTGTAGCTGTTAGCACACTATTAACCCCATTAGTTGCTGTTGCAGCGCCAACGGTCACATTTCAAGGTGAAGTAACCGACCAAACTTGCCAAGCAACAATCAACGGTGGAACCAATGGTAATGTATTACTCCCAACCGTTCCTTCAAGTAGCTTAGCTGCAGATGGTCAAAAAGCGGGACTCACTCCTTTTAAAATTGAAGTGACCGACTGTACTGCGCCAACCACTGAAGCATTAAAAATTAATACACGATTTTTAGGTCATGCAGTGACCACCAAAGGTAACTTAGGTAATATGTCAGAAGCCAACGCTGCAACCAATGTTGCGATACAAGTGACTGAAAAGAATGATGGTATCAAAGCAATTAAATTCAATGGCGTAACAGATGTTGCCGGTCTTGAGCTTGCCGTTGGTGAAACCAGTACCAGCCATGAGTTTGCTGCTCAATATATCGCTGAAGGCGGCGCAGCGACTGCAGGTACAGTAAAAGCAGTACTTGAATACACCTTAAATTACCAGTAATAGCAATCTTGATCTTCGGATCAAGATGATTTGAAAAGTAAATAGACAAAGACGCATAAAGGCAGTAATTGAATATGAACGTTTTTTCGAATCTTATGTTTAGATCTAGCCTATTGCTGAGCGCGCTGTTGAGCATCTCAACAGCCTATGCAGGCGTAGTACTGAACAGTACCCGTGTCATCTTCAACGATGGTCAAAACGAGAAAACTATTCAACTACAAAACAAAGATGTCTATCCAAATCTGGTTCAGCTTTGGATAGATGAGGGTGATGAAAATTCAAGCATTGAAAATACCAAGGCGCCATTTATGATCAGCCCGCAGGTTTTCCGCTTGAATGCCAACACCAGCCAAGTTGTGCGTCTGGTTTTTACTGGCCAGCAACAGGTTCCGAATGACCGTGAATCACTGTATTACATGAATTTTTCTGAGTTCCCCGCAGCCAAAAAGCAAGACAGTGATGAAAACCGCCTAATGGTGGTATTTAAAAATCGGGTCAAAGTATTTTATCGTCCGAAAAATATAGTGGGTGATTCAACCGAAGTACAGAAGAAATTGCGGGTTAAATTACTGACTCAGGGGCCGACTCAGCAACTGCAGATTGAAAACCCTACCGCCTATTATGCCAACATTCAACAACTGAGTATTATCAACGCCTCACAGCAAAAGAATTTGAAAAATAATGAGATGATTGCACCGAAAACGTCGGTGAACTGGTCAATACCCACAGATTATAAAGTATCTCAAACATCAACAATCAAACTGACTTTAATTAATGATTACGGCACCTTGGTCAGCAATGAGATTCCACTCAATTAAAATGATATGAGCTCTATACTATGCAAGCATTCAAACTTGCTCAAGGACGGGTATTCTTTATTTTTTTATGCTGCAATCTGATTGCTTGCAGTAGCAGCAATGCTGCCGAAAAACCGCTAGATGACAATGACGATTATATCTTTGACCCCGCATTATTTAGAAACCAATCCAGTCAACAAATTGCCTTAGTCGAAAAACTGACTCAGCAACAATCCATTATGCCGGGCCGTTATAAAGTCAATCTCTATGTCAATGGTCGTTTTATTCAACGCCTAGAGCTTAATTTTAACGAGCACCGCAATCAAAAGGTTGAAGCCTGTTTCCCTGCAGATGCTTGGGATCAACTCGGTCTTGCTGAAAAATATCGTCTTGAAAAAGCATTTCAAGTCTCGAGTCAGTGTGCCTATCTTTCCGATTTGATTGATTCAAGCAGTAGTCATTTTGATTTTAATAAAATGCGTCTAGACCTGAGTATTCCACAGAGTGAAATCCTCAATCTGCCACGTGGTTATGTCAATCCAAGTCACTGGGAATCGGGCAATAGCATCGGTTTCATTAACTATGCTGCTAACTTTTATCATAGTGCTACGACCAGCAATGCTCAGAACGTAAATCAATCTGCAGCGTTTATCTCACTAAATGGTGGAGTCAATTTCGGAAAATGGCAATATCGTCAACAAAGCACATTGCGTTATACCGAAAATCAAGGCAGCCAATGGTCCAACTTACGCAGTTATATTTCTCGACCGATCGAGTCGATCCAAGGGATTGCACAATTTGGTCAACTCTATAGTTCTGGGCGATTCTTTTCAGGGCTCAGTTTTAATGGTCTCAACCTGAGCTTTGATGAACGGATGCTCCCCGAGTCTATGCGTGGTTATGCCCCGACCATCCAAGGGATTGCACAAAGCAATGCCAAGGTCTCCATTTATCAAAACAATAAAGAAATCTATCAAACCACGGTGGCACCCGGCCCATTTAAAATCACTGACCTATATCCGACCAATTACAACGGCAACTTGACCGTCAAAGTCCAAGAAGCCGATGGCAGCGTCACTCAATTTAATGTGCCCTTTTCTGCCGTCCCAGAATCACTGCGTACAGGCGCACAGCGTTATGACTTTAATATCGGTAAAACCAGAGATATCGGTGGTGATACTTATTTTTCTGACTTGAGTTATCAACGCGGTTTAAGCAATGCCATCACCCTCAATACCGGGCTGCGTCTAGCTGAAGACTATCAAGCAGTACTTTTGGGTAGCACCTATAACACCAATTTTGGTGCATTTGGCAGCAATATGACCTATTCAAATGCCGATATAGGTGCTGAAGGACGGCTTCAGGGCTGGATGGCCAATCTGACCTATAGCAAAACCATCGTACCGACCAATACCACCATTGCACTTGCAGGTTATCGTTATTCTAGTCAAGGCTATCGAGATCTTGGCGATGTGATTGGGGTTCGTGCTGCGATGCAAAATGGTCAGGACTGGAACTCATATACCTATAAACAACGTTCTCGATTTGAACTGACCTTAAATCAAAGCCTTGCCCAATACGGCACTTTATTTGCCTCTGGATCAGTACAATCCTATCGCGATGGTCGTGACAATGATCTTCAAGCCCAGATTGGCTATAACAAGTTTTTTCCCAATGGCATCAACCTGAACCTATCCTTGATCCGTCAATATTATGGCTTGAATAACCCGGATATAGAGCAAAATGATCCGCTAGCTCCGTATTGGGATCCAGCTGCAAACAATGGCAGAAACCCATCAGGTCGTGACACTGCAGTAAATCTCAGTTTGAGTTTTCCTTTGGGGCATAGCAAGAATATGCCCAATCAAAATGTCAATTTTTCTTATTCACAGCGCACTAATGCAGAAAGTTATTATCAAAGCAACCTGTCTGGCGTGATCGGCAAAGAGCAAGGCCTCAACTATGCGCTGGGTGTAGGTCATGATCAAGCCAAGAACACCACAGTCATCAATGCCAATATAAACAAGCGCTTAGACTCAGTTAATTTGGCCCTCAACACCTCAAAAGGCAATGATTTCTGGCAAGTCTCAGGCAATGCCCAAGGTGCCTTGGCCATACATACAGGTGGGCTCACCTTTGGACCGTATCTGAGCGATACCTTTGCACTGGTTGAAGCCAAAGGCGCTGAGGGTGCAAAACTCTTTAATAGTCAAGGGTCTAAAATCAACCGACAGGGCTATGCATTAGTTCCAAGTATGACCCCCTATCGCTACAACACCATCTCTTTAGATCCTAGCGGGATCTCAGAACGTGTGGAAATCGAAACCCAAGAACAGCGTGTAGCACCCTATGCAGGCAGCGCCACAAAGTTAGTCTTTAAAACACGGATCGGCTACCCAATTTTGATTCAAGCCAAATCTGAAAGTGGTGAATACCCACCTTTGGGTGCCGATGTGATCGATGCATCAGGACAAATGATTGCTATGGTTGGGCAAAATGGACAAATGTATATCCGTGCTGAAGCCACAGAAGGACTGTTGCACGTGGTTTGGGGTGAACAGTCACAGCAAAAATGTCGAATTCGCTATGCCTTGAGCGCACAAGATATTAAGCAGCCCATTATTCGCCTAAAAAAAACATGTGTAGTAGGAGAATAAAAATGAAGCCGAAAATCACCACGCTCATCTTATTATTCATTTTATGTTCGAGTTTGCTTGCAATGTCTGTGCAAGCAAACTGTAACCGGATCAATCCGTATATGTGGACGGGTGATAATGCTGCTACTCCACTTCCGTTTGGGGTCATCAATCTTTCCAATGCCTATTTGCAGCCTGTTGGTACGTTATTGGATAAGATCGTGGTTCCACCGACCAACTACGACTTTGGGGGAACCACGGGCACAACCGTAATGTGGGACTGTGCCAGTACTGATCTGCCCAATATCGAATTTCTGGTAGCCACCAATGGTGATGATGCTTTGGGCGGATATTGGGACCTTGGGACTCGAGATGGCATACCCGATACCTATGCCACATATTTCAGCTATGTCGGTCTAAGACTAACGATGGATCAGGTCGTTGTCTCTCGCAAATGGAAATCCATCCCTGTCAAAAACTACACCATCAATCCTATCAGTCGTCGAATCGAGATCCGTTTACAAGACATCCCCACCATGACCGCTGAACTGTATCGTGTCAGTCAATTACCTACTGCTGGTGTCATCGGTGGTGCCTGTGGACAGACAGGCGTAGCCATAGGCCAATATAGCAATTGCGCTCAACCCAATGCCTATATTCAACTCAAAGGTCCAGGCCTGGTTCATGACTATCCGGGCGAGGATAGCGCGCGCAGATTTCAATTTTGGGGCGTAGCCAATGGCATACCCTATGGGATGTGGCGAGGGGGGAATGTTTTACGTAATGACCCAACCTGTGTCGCACGTAATGCCACGCCTTTGGTTAACTTTGATCCGATCAGTACCGCAGAACTCCTCGCCAATCAATCTGTTCAGTCTGACTTTGATGCCTCAATTGAGTGTTCCAATACTGCTGTAAGTGGGACATCAAGACGACAAGTGGCCATTGGACTTCAAGCCTCACCGGGTGCCTACACTGCTGCAAAAAAATTAGGACTGATCAACCCACAAAATGGCGTTACGGCCTTGGTTTCAGATCAATACGATGATCACAAAATGGCCAAAGGTGTGGGTATATTTTTAAAAAGTGCCTCAGGGCGAGAGCAAAACTTTATCGGTCAACCGGGCTTGACCGGTGGTGGTGCCAATGCTGGCTGGTACCCTGTCCTGAATGGGGCACAACCGGATGGCTCGAGTCCTTCAGGTTTTAGGAGTTATATACTGCGCTACACGGCGGTCCTGAAAAAACTGCCTGGTAATAACCCGGTTCAAGCAGGCAAAGTTCGCGCAACTGCCTCAGTGTTGGTAAAACTACAATGATGACTCACGCTCTTTCCAGATACAGTCGCATAAACGTGTGCACGCTATTGGCTCGCTCTGCTATTACAGCCATGCTGTTGCTCTTGAGTAGCATGCATACTCAAGCCGGTATTGTTGCAGCAAAAACACGTGTGATAATTCAAGCGCCACAGCGTGAATACAATTTGATGCTGGCCAATAGCAATGACTATCCGATCCTGCTACAAACTTGGGTCGATCATGGCACTGGAGATCCTGAGGTCAGCGAACTACCTTATTTGATCCTCCCGCCATTGGTTCAAATGCAGCCCATGGCCAAACAAAATCTAAGGATTATCTACAATGCTATGCCATTGCCCAGCGATCGAGAGTCGGTACACTGGCTGAATCTCTATGAGGTTCCTGCAACCAAGGCCAGCCAACAAGCCGATATCTTGGTGAGTCTGGCGATGAATACTCAACTCAAACTATTTTATCGCCCAGCACAATTACAACCGCTCAGCATTGAAGATCGAGTTGCGGGACTCAGTTTTGAGTTGCTACAGCAAGACCAGCAATGGTTTATCCAAACCCAAAACAGTACCCCCTACCATGTGTCACTGATTAATCTACGCCTGAGCCATGCTGAACAGCAGGTCGAGGCGGTGGCTCAACCTGACATGATGAGTTATCCATTGAGCAGCAAACGCTATCTGCTAGAGCATGCACTTGAACCCAACACCAGCTATCAGCTCGAAATAGAATTGCTTGATGATCAAGGCCATATCCAACAATTTAAAAAAGCCATTCTGCTGGCCCCCCCCTGCAAGCTAATGCTTATACAGGGTCTAGGTACTGTTGCTGTGTTTGGGTCTGTATTTGATTCTGAGCCCTAAAACAATGCCTAAAACCTAGAACTCAGGCTGAGCGTCAGATTATTTTGGCTGTGTCCAAGGCAACGCCAATTCATAATAATGATGCTTGGCTTTTAACCACTCTTTGACTGCTGCCTCATTGTAGAACTCTGCATTCACCTGCTGCATAAAGCCCTGTTGATAAGCACGTCCCTGCATGGGTTGGCCTTTGCTATTGAGTGCAAATACCCAATAAAACTGTAGCTCACTGGTCAACTGATTCAACAGGGTCGATCGTGGATCAACCGTTAAGTACATCACTTTCTGCTGATCAATGGTCTTTAGGCCCTCTCGGAGTTGCTCAACCGGGCCTTGAGTTGCTTGACTTGCATCACAATTTGACTTGATCTGGTACAGATCGGCACCCGATCGATTGCGGTTAAACACGATCCCCTTATCCACACGATCCGCAGTAAAACAAAGGATTGCATTGGGATCACTATGTTTGGCTCTAAATGCATCTAGGCTCGGATAGGTCTGAGCATCATCAGCTTTTTGCCACATCCCTACAGTGTTCAAGTTTATCAACTCACCTTTGGTCACCCCAAGATGATAGCGCAGTGTTTGAGCCTGAGTGCTATAACTGACACCACTCATAATGCCTTGATTGACTGACTTTAGCGCGACACTACGACCGATCAAACTGACCTCAGTATTGCCTAAGGTATAGCGTAATGAGGGCCAGTATTTCTGAGTTTTCGGGTCAAGCAGCGTTTGGCGTTCTGCAAGATTCTGCGACAAAGGCAAAGCTGAATTGGTCCAACGTTGTCCATCACCTGCGATGGTTGCGGCAAAAAAGATCTGATCGAAACTGTTGACACGACTTTGTATTTCGACCCATTTCTGGCTATTAAACAGATATGCCCAAGTTTTAGTAATTATTCTCTTATCTTTATCCATTTGATATCTGGTCACAAAAGGACAAAGTTGACTGCTATCTGCAGCACACTCACTACGTCCAGCGTAAAATGGCTCCACCGTGGTTAAGCCTGTGGTATATACCCCATTGATTAGGGCATTGATTGCATCGTCGTCACTTTCAATTTTTGTCGGGTGGGTATCGATCGGCAATGGTGGCAACGCCGCACCACCGACCACAGGAGATCCAATGGCGATATCGGTCAATTTGCTGTTTGGGTCGGTTTTGACTACGGGTGCTTGCTTGGGAGCGGTTAACTTATCGCCATCACCACCCCCTTTACATGCCAGCAGTAAGGACGCGGACAACAAACTAATCCCCATAGTCAGGATAAATTTGGAAGCGGGAAATATTAAGGTTTTGTTGGGTTGAATCATGTTCATTGCATCTCAATTTTAATGCTTATACTGAGCCTAAGTTATTGAATTATTAATTAAAACAACGAATCATCATAAGCCAAAATCCACGCCTGAGACAGCAAAAAATATTACTATATATTGTTATATATCAGCTATTTACATATAAATATCAGCAAAATAAAATCAAGCTCGGATTAAACATAGGTCTCTATAATCACAGCTATTTGTATGTGTTGAAAAACACGATTTTAAAAATTAAACAAAAATCCATTCGAAATAAAAAGATTAAATTTAATCGCTGCATATAGTCAGGCTCAGTTGATTGTTGGCTTTGTATACAAAGTCCCCATACTTGTAAAAGCTGTTTATACTGATGCGCTGTGTAATTGCCTTAAAAGTGATCCGATAATGACCCGCAAGCTTAAATATCCATTGTTAGTCAGTTTCACCCTGCTCGGTCTGAGCGCCTGTACCCTTCATCCCACACCATCAACGACTCAGGCTGGATTGAACAGCCCTAAAGTGCTTGAACAACATCGAAATATTCAGGCTGAACCGGCCACGATGCAAAATCGTGCGCGCCTGATCCAGCAACAAGATAACTGCGTAATTGAGTTCAAAGCTCAACTCAGTACAGGACAAGCCACCGAATATTGGATATTTAAATCGACACAATTGATCTCCGCTATCACTCAAATCCAGACGGAAACAGAAAACATCCAGCGCATATTTGATCTGAATGACCCCCAAAAACAAGCCAACTTCAAAGCATTACAAAACAACTTTAAAAAGAAAAATTTAGAAAAATGCAACTAAACGGTAAAATATCTCATCGACTTTCGGACTAATTCATTGATGCTGATTTAGATTTATTTGCAAGGAAAAGTTGAGCATTTCATCGTCCGCAATTGTACTATTTTTCTAGGGTTCAACGATCTAAGCAAGGCTTGATTTCAATGGTGTAGAGGTCTATAGATAGGAAAAACAGATCAGAGCATAAGCGATGAAGCACAACACGGTACTGGTGACTGGCGCGACAGGATTTATCGGCTCACATCTGCTGAAGTATTTGTTAGAACGTGGCTATCAGGTGATCGCATTGACCCGTCGCCCTACGCCACCTTTTTTACACCCACAACTCTCTTGGTTGCAACATCTCAAACATCTGAAACATCATGCGATTGATTATGTGGTTAACCTAGCTGGCGAAAGTATTGGTCATGGCCGCTGGACGACGACGCGAAAAAAATGCCTGATTAACAGTCGGGTAGAAACCACGCATGCCCTCTATCTCTACCTTGAACAAAATAAAATTTATCCCGAACGGATCATCTCAGGTTCAGCAGTTGGCTATTATGGTATTGACCCGACAGAACAATGGCAGCACAGTTGCAGCGAAGACTCTCCCCCACAAGAGATCTTTATCTCCACCTTGTGCCAAGATTGGGAACGTGCTGCTTTAAACTTTATTAATCAACACACCAAGATCATACGCTTAGGTGTGGTCATCGGACAAAATGGCGGCATCCTGCCACAGTTATTATTACCGATAAAACTCAACTTATTTCACCGTATCGGCCACGGTCGACAACCTTTTGTCTGGATTCACCTGAAGGATGTACTCAGTGCAATCGAATTCCTGATGCTCAATGACACACCTTTTAACATTTACAATTTGGTCGCCCCCGCAAAAAATACGCAACGCGATTTTGCTCAATTGGCTGCCATCTATATGAAACGAAAACCGTTTTTACCATTGCCAAGTACGATATTAAAATTATATTTAGGTGAGCAATCTCAATTGATGCTCAATGGTCAGTATGTACTCTCGACTTCACTCGAAGCGGCAGGCTTTCATTTTAACTATCCACAGTTGGCGATTGCTTTAAAAGATATATTGGGTGAACCTTGAGGTGCACCCAATATCGTATACATGCCTTAGTCGTAATTAACCAAGAGTACTGCGGTGTTTTTTGATTTATGCGGATAGAATAAAACAGTAAAATGCTCTTTTTTAAACTGTTTTAATTTAGCTTTTAAGTCTTTGATGCTGCTCGTTGGATAATACGGAACAGCGCTGAGTTGAGATAAACGTGTGCATCCTTTCTGGGGATCTTGACTTGAGCATGTAGATTCGACGATTGATCCTGAAAAATAAATCGTTCCAGCATAAATCGATGTATGCGATATAAATACTAAAAAAGCAAAAATCGACATAAGTTTCATTGATGAATCCTCACTTACGTTGAGGAGTGATCATGTCGCTATCGTTTTTTTAAAAAAATATATAAAGTGTTGCCGAATGTCTGCTTTTTCAAACAAACTTCAACCTCGAGACGCTTTAAACTAAGCGACTGACCATATACTCAGGGGCTCTAGCAAATTTTACAGTTGATGTAATCCAACTAAATTGAAACAACTGGTTGTAAGACATCAACACAACCCTTGAATATTTCTACAATCGACTAAACAGGTATCAAATCATGAGTTGGATAAAAATGATTTTTATCTCGGCTGCATTGTTCAGCACTACTTGGGCGACAACTCAAGCGGCGCCAAACAATACTGCCGAAGCTCAAACAGTGGCGACTCCCACTCCACCACCTTATGGAGATAACCCCAATATCTTTAGAGTACTTGCGCATAAGACCAAGGAATCTGTTCAAGATACTGCCCATAAAGTCGGTGACTCTACGGAAAAAGGGATTGAAAAAGTAAAGCCCAAAGTGGATCAAGCTTGGGATGCGGTTACAGGGAAAAACACCTCGACTGTTGCAGTACCCATTGAGCGCAAATCACTGAGTGAATCATCAAGTAATAACACAGCGCCTACGCCCACCAAGCAACCGAGTGCTGAAGCATTACCGAGCAGCGGTCAACCTGAGACCAAAGCATTAGCCACTGAACCCACAATTGCACCCGCAGTGCCCGCCGCGCTGATTCAACCTGCAATGGTTAAGCCAATACAGCCTGCCACGGTTCAGCCAGCACCACCTGTCATAGTTAAGCCAGCACAACCTGCGCCTGTCGCAACACCTCAAGTGGAGTCCACACAACCCACAGTCACCCCAGACGAAACCATTTACCTCTAGTGCTCCGTCTATAGTCTATGTGGACTATGGATATAGGCCAGTTTAACTGGCCTTATTGCACCTGAAATTTAGCTTCATCAATTACGCTGTCGCAATCGAAATAACATTGCCCCTCACTGCAACGCATATGTAATTGCTTGTAGACGATGGTATAGAAGTCATCATGCTTACGAATAATGATCGGGCTCATGTCTAAGGAAATAGCTGCATCCTGCTTAAACAATTTAAAGACCCGTCGCTCATTCATCGCAATGAAATACTTTTCATTATTCAGTTCAAGCTGGGTTAGACCCGTATGTTTGACATGTAATGGGATGATATATTTGCCATTGATGTCGATTACGTCTTGCGGATAACTTTCCATTTTTTGGGT
The DNA here is from genome assembly GCF_004345325.1 of Acinetobacter calcoaceticus. Taxonomy (GTDB): domain Bacteria; phylum Pseudomonadota; class Gammaproteobacteria; order Pseudomonadales; family Moraxellaceae; genus Acinetobacter; species Acinetobacter calcoaceticus_D. The sequence continues at coordinate 123,849 of NZ_SLVJ01000003.1, read as the reverse complement.
AATGATGTTAAACACCAAGACTTGACCAAGATAATCCTGCATCTGGGTCTTTTTCTCCAAAGGCAAGTTGACTTGGATGCCCAGTTTAAGCAGATCTTGTTCATCGACACGTTTATTGGTCAGTAAGATTCGGGTAATGATCTGTTTGAGCGGGGCATCAAAGAACTGCTGATCCAGTTGTAGGTCGCGGCTTTTTAATATCTTGGCTAAGGCTTCATTATGCGTACCAAGTAAACGTGCAATCACGCTACGATAATAAAACTTGCTGTTCTTTTTCACATCACGCATTTGACGGTAAAAATAGTGCTGATCAAATGGGTGTTCAATAAAATCATGCAACAACGCCGAATTTGCCAGTACCGCGATCACATCATGACCGGTATACGGTAAGTGCAGCGCCTTCACCTGTGGCAGTGCCTGTTGAATTTTTAAAAACTGTTCGCGATCTTGCTCAAAGTACGGATCATAAATCAGAATATATTCACAATTATCATAAGCATCTTGTGCTTGAATACGCATGTCTGTATGTAGCGCTGGATCATAAAAGTCACTGTAGCGACGGTCTTCAACTTCGGCAGGATCGATAGAATACTGCGGCACCATGGCGACCACCCGATCAAGTTGCAACATTTTTGCATACTTAATTGCAGCATAACCGCCCATTGAACCACCATAACCAACTTTACGTTGATACTGGCTTAAGAGCTCTTGAATCTCTTTCAGCATCGCCAGCATACTTGCTGCTGGAAACCATGATTTTTGTTTCGGCATCACACCGAGTACTGCATAGTTGTATTTGCTCAGTGATTTTTCTGCATTGATATTTAAACCTTTGGCACGAGTAATCAAATCACCAAAAGAAATCACCAATGTATCCGATGTACCTGCTAAATATATTGCTCTTATATGATCATCTTCAAAAATAACTTGCTTATCCATTGCAACACCGAGAGAGTTTAATGACAATCCTTATATGCTCCAACTGAAACATAACCATCTGAACGCTGAGCTCAAGGGGTCTATTTTAGCTGTGCTGAGCAGATAAAAAAGTACATTATCTTCCACATTGGCAAAAATTCTCAAGGGAATCCGCTTTTTTTGATCTATTCCTATCCAAGTACAAGCACGATCGAGGCTGAGGATAGGCTGTTGGACTTACTTCCCATTAAATACCGTTACAACTTTAACCATCACAAAACATACTAAGGAATAGTCATGGTCGACATCATCCACCCAGCGGCACAGAAAGGTTTCCATGTCGCTGCTGCGCTATATCAGCAAGTACGTCCGAATTATCCTCAAGAAATCGTGCAATGGTTGCAACAGGACTTGGGCTTGGATGCCACATCTCAATTGCTTGATTTAGGCGCAGGCACTGGAAAGTTTTTAGACAGCCTCTCTCAGGTAAGTTCGCACGTCTTTGCAGTGGAACCTGTGGCAGCCATGCTCGAACAACTCAAACTCAAGCATCCTCATGTGCAGGCGCACCAAGCCACAACTGAACAACTGCCGCTACCTACCATGAGCATGGACGCAGTGCTCTGTGCACAATCTTTTCATTGGTTTGCCAATCAAGACAGTTTAAAAGCCATTCATCAAGTGCTCAAAGTACAGGCCAGTCTGGGCTTGGTCTGGAATCAGCGTGATGAAACGGTGCGTTGGGTCAAAGCATTGGCAGATTTGTTGGCGGGTTATGAAGCCGACACGCCACGTTTTCATAGTCATCAATGGAAACAAGTCTTCCAAGATCAACACCTATTTCAGTTTATCGATCTAAAAACCTTTGCGCATTCGCAACGTGGCCGTGTAGAGGATGTGGTGAGCAAACGGTTACTTTCAACCAGTTTTGTTGCAGCTATGTCGACAGAACAACAACAGCAGTTAAAGCAACAATTTGAAGACATCGTTTTTCAGCATACCGGACTCTCGGCAGATGATCAGATTGAATTCCCCTATCTGACTTATGCCTATCACTATCGAAAAATTTGAGGTTTTCTCATCGACTACAGGCAGGCGAATGCTCAGATGCATTGGCTTGCCTGAGACTCGGGCCTAGATGTTTTGGTTTTCAATCCATTCAATTGAATCCACACGGATCAATCGACATGCACCATCCCCAATGCCTTTCCAATCCAATGCTGATTTCCAAACCAAGTCACGATCGTTGATTTGAACCAAATCACCCTGTAGACGAATTAAATCACCACGTTTGACCTGTTTGATCTGCTTGGCGACTTCAGGATTGGCAGGAATAATATGCATATTATTCACCAACTCTGTAGCGAGACGCGGTTCAATCGGTGGACGAGCCATTTTCCAATTCAGAAAGCGGTCATATTGATTGATTGAAATCTGCCGAGCAATCTCAGGTTCAGTGAACATGCCTCGGGTTACGGCAAAGTCTATAGGTGAGAATTTTGCTTGTTCGTCATTGGCGTATTCTTTGGAACCCAAAATACGAAACTCACCTTGGAATGGCTCTAAAGTTGAAATGCGCTGATTTTTCAATACTGGGGCTAAACCGCGAGCAATATTATATTCCGCTGAAGGCTGCGCCGCGTTGACATGTAAAGCACTGCACGCCAATACGGCGGCACAGATCCAATTTTTTAGCATTATCCACTCCTCAACGAAACTTGCTTCTAAGCACATGGCTGTGCGACATACTATGTGCTGAATCAATGATTAAAAGCGATATTAAGTTACATTAATGTACACATTCGTCACTCATTTGTCATATGCCATCAAACTTATCATGCATACTTGAGCGCATCTAAATTAGGCTATATTGCATCTCCGTTGGGTCACTTTAGCCTGAATTTTATTCTGAGCCACTTTAGCCCGCGTGACTTTAGTCCAAATCTAGCCTGTCAAAAATCTATGCGAATGGTCTCGAAGCGTACCCTTCCCTGCTCAATGGCTTGCGCAATCGCTTGTTGCCCCTTGGTCAAGCGAGCCGCGCCACTTTTGATATCAATAAACACCACTTCTATATCTTCAGCCCGACCATCTCCATCACGGAAATTGCTATAACCCTCAAAAACCACGTAATCAATCGGATCACCCATGAATTTGGCATCGCTCGGCAGATACGGAAACTGCGGTAAGATCGGTGCCAACTGTTCCGCCATTTTGCCCTTTAACACCGCTCGACTGGTATTGACACTGCGCCGTTGCGCATCAATCAGCGCCTGTTGATGCTCTAATTCAAGTTCAGCGATATATTGTTCATATTCTGCCTTGGTTTTTGCATCTCGTGTGCTAGACAAGATCAGTGTAGCGATCACTGCGCCTACACAGGCCCCAATTAACATTGCAAGCCAAATCGACATCACATCCCCCTTTAAAAATTCAACACAATGTAAACAACAACTATACTTTTGTCATGTGTCATCGACTGAATTGAAAAAAATGTTAAGCTAGGTATAAATACTCATTCACCTTGTTTGATGCAAAAAAATATGAAGACGATACTTATAGCAAACCAAAAAGGAGGTTGCGGGAAAACCATTACTGCAATCACGCTGGCATCAGCGCTAGCACATAAAAGTTATAAAGTCGCCTTAGCCGATGCCGATAACCAAAAATCAGCCTTACAGTGGCTAAAACAACGCCCTGAACAGCGACCAAACATACAAAGCCTCGATTGGCGTCATGAAAAATCGATTGGGGATGCACCTAAAAACTTGGATTACTTGGTCATTGATGCACCAGGGGCATTAACAGGTGAGCACGCTGAACAATTAATCAGTGAATGTCATGCCATCGTCACGCCATTGCAACCTTCATTTTTTGATATCGACAGTACACGTCGCTTTTTAAAACATATTCAGGATATTAAACGCATACGTAAGGGCAAAGTGGACATGCATCTGATTGCCAATCGGGTCAGAGCCAATAGTTCAAGTGCGAAGGATATACAGGATTTTTTTGCCAAAATTGAGCAACAACCTGTGGCATGGATCTCTGAGCGTAGTGCCTATAGCCAACTGGCCATGCAAGGTCTAAGTATTTTTGATCGCAATCAAAAGAATTTCCTCAGCATTCAACAGCAATGGCAGCCATTATTGGATGCATTAATTGATGATCCGAGTGATTGGTTTTAAGATCAGTACTCGACCTGATCCTGCGACATGTTATAAAGTCAGTGACGTCATCTAGCAAGCAGATGACGTCACTACATTCCTGATTTCAACGCAATAAGAGAAGAGCGTGCAAAAATTTAATCCGTCATTACAACGAATATTGTTTTTGGGCCTATGCTTTATTCTTCTTTTTTTAGCCTATGACATCCTTCGCTACTTTATCGTTCCTGTCTTGTGGGCCTGTATCATCACCTATATGACTTGGCCAATGTATAAATACATCCAACGTCTTTGTGGCGAGCAGCGTCCAAACCTAAGCGCTTCAATCATGATTAGCTTGGTGGTCTTGGTGGTTGGTCTACCTTTGGTGTTCGCGATTTTCATGTTGCAACAAGAAGGCCGTAATCTGTATTTTGATCTGCATCGCCAATTGGTTTCAGGCAATCTCAGTGTTCCTGAGTTTATTCTGAACCTGCCCTTTGTAGGTCAGGAAATTAATCGTATCGTTTTGGATATTAATGCCAACCCAAGCGGTCTGACCCAGACCATTTCCCTTTGGGTGCAGGGTCATCTCAATTATGGTCGGATGGTGGTCGGTGAAATTAGTAAAAACTTGATTAAAATCTGTTTTGTGATCTTTTCTTTGTTCTTTTTTTATCGTGATGGACAAACCATTTTACAGCAAGTCAGTAAGGCACTAGAGAACATCATTGGCCCACGCATCCATCATTATCTAGAAACTATTTCTGATACCACTCGCGCCGTGGTCTATGGTGTGGGCTTGACTGCAATCGCTCAAGCGATCTTGGCGGGTCTAAGTTATTTTGTAGCAGGTGTCCCAAATCCGATGGTCCTGACCATTGCCACCTTCTTGCTGGCTTTGATTCCTTTTGGTACTCCTGTGGCCTATGGTGCCGTGTCTTTGTGGTTGTTTTCCCATGGTCAGACCATCGAAGCCATTGGGGTGATGACTTGGGGTGTTTGCATCGTCAGTACCTCAGACAATGTGATTCGTCCTTTGGTAATTTCAGGTGCCACCCAAATTCCGTTCTTACTGATTATGTTTGGGGTACTTGGTGGAATTGCCAGTTTTGGTTTGGTTGGATTATTTGTTGGCCCGGTGATACTGGCGATTATGTTAGCGATTTGGCGTGAATGGTTGCATGAAAACACAGAAGTAGATATCGCAGTCCCTAAAGCAACACTCGCACATGACCTAGATGATGACTCGCCACCACTCCATTAAATGCTAGATATAACACATGATTAGGATTTTAATCTTGTGTATAAATAATCAACACATTACAAAGGCTGTTTATGATTGTGCTCATGACTCAGCTTTGTTTTAATTGCTTGATCTAGTAAAAAAAATGGACAAATTCATATGCCTACCCACTTTTTAAAAGCGTCCCTCCTGAGCGCGATAATTGCAGTCGCAATCACAGGATGTAGCACCACAACACAGCAAAAAGTGCAAAAAAATACACCACAGCATGTGGTCGATGTACAAAGCGTGACTGCACAAGGTGTAGGTGCAAGTCTGGGGCAAATTACCTTTACTGACAGCCCTCAGGGTTTACGTATTAAGACCCAATTAAAGAATCTGCCTGCGGGATTTCATGGTTTTCATATCCATGAAACAGGCTTATGTCAGCCTGCTGAAAAAGATGGCAAAATGGTCGCGGCTTTGGCTGCAGGTGGACATTACAATCCGACCAATGCTCAACATGGCACGCCAAATGATGGTCACCTCGGTGATTTACCGGTATTAAATGTCGATAGTTATGGCAATGCCAATACCACTGTAGTGGCCTCTAGACTCAAACTGGCTGATGTTCAAGGTCGGGCGATCATGATCCATGCGGGCGGTGACAACTATTCGGATACACCGAAGCCTTTGGGCGGTGGGGGTGATCGTATTGCCTGTGGCGTAATCCGCTAATTCAGCCATTCAGCCATTCAGCCCTCCGATTGTGGATATCTAGATGGATATCCACAATTCGCTCTACGTCGAGCAAACTCAGGCATAAAATCAATATTTATTTGCAGCGATCGCTAAGAACAACACCCGAACCGTTTAAATATCAACTGAGCCGTGGATCATACCGTGACCAAGCGCCTAAATTATTTTCAAAGCTTTAAATCAAATTCGACCTTGATATATTGCACTCAAATTTTAATCGTACTCAGTGGCACCACTTTAGGTCTGCTGTTCTTGGGCTATGAATCTTTGATCGTCCCAGTCACCTTAGGTGCTATAGCCACGGCATTGACCGACTTTGATGATCGACTCAGTATCCGCCTGCGCAATCTGGGCTATGTCTGTGTGCTGTTCTTTGGTGTCAGTAGCATTTTGGCCTTACTCCACCCCTATAAACTGCTATTTATCCTTTATTTATCACTGTCTAGTGCCGGGTTTATATTGCTTGGGGCTTTGGGACAACGCTATGCCACTATCTCCTTTGGAACGGTGCTGTTGTCGATCTATACCATGTTTGGTCTCAACGACTACGCAGAGTGGTATATGCAACCGAGCTACTTTGTCATGGGGACACTCTGGTATGGCTTGAGCTCAATCATTTTCTATCTACTCAAACCCACCCAAGCCGTACAGGATAATTTGGCACAAAGTTTCCAACATCTTGCTGGTGTGTTTATGACCAAAGCACATTTGTTTGACCCTGATAACACCGACCACGTTGAACAGCGCCTCTATGACCTGTCGCTACAAAGCAGTCAGGTGGTGCAGAGCCTGAACAACAGCAAACGTTCCTTATTGACTCGGCTCAAAGCCTCGCGAGCCAATAAGGACACCATCGAATGGCTGAATTATTATTTTCTTGCCCAAGACATGCATGAGCAAGCGACCTCAAACTATCTGCACTATGAACATATTCACCGTCAATTTAGTCGTACTGATCTGATCTTTCGAATTCAAAAAAATGTACGCCTCTTGGCTGTGGCTTGTGAGCAACTGGCGCAGTGTATCTTGCATCATCAGCCCTACCAGCGCCAAGCTGAGCATGAATATGCCTTAGAGCAACTAGAATGCTCGATGCAAGACTGGATTGCTGCGCACCCAAGCAATCTAGAAGTTAAAAATTTAAACCTGATCTTAAAAAACCTTAAAAGCATCCATGAGCAATTCAATCGCCTCGACCCACAACAGCATCCACATCCATTGCCGAACCAACTGTCGAACCTATTGCCGAATCAATTGCCGAATGAAGGACTTGAGCCCAGCATAGGGACTCAAGCCAGCAATGGCCTTGGACACAATCAACAACAGCTCAACCAAACAAATGCGGTGGCTAACCACAACTTACTCGATGATGACATCCAAGGCTTCACTGACCTCTGGCTCAAACTCAAACAGCATCTCAGTCCACAGTCTGCGTTGTTTCGCCATGCGGTGCGGATCGGTTTTGTATTTGCTGTCGGCTATGCCATTTCGCTACTGCCTTTTGCCAAACACGGTTATTGGATCCTGTTGACCAGTTTATTTGTCTGCCAGATCAGTTATTTTGCCACCAAAAGTCGGCTCAAACTGCGTACATTGGGAACCCTGTTGGGGGTGATCTTGGGCATACCAGTGCTGTATTTTGTACCCAGCATCGAAGGTCAATTGCTGCTGACCATTATCTTTGGGGTGAGTTTCTTTTATTTGCGTTCCAAAAAATACGCCATGGCCACCCTGATGGCGACCTTGATGGTGTTGCTGATTTTCAATTTAAAAGGCGCGGGTTATAGCATTATCCTGCCACGCATCATCGATACCGTGTTGGGCTGCGGGATCGCATGGTTTGCAGTGAGTTTTATCTGGCCAGATTGGAACTTTAGAAATATATCCAACAACATCAAGCAAGGACTGCAAAATACCCTGAATTATTTTGATGTGGTGGTGACCCAGTACCAACAGGGCAAGGACAACAGTATTGAGTATCGCCAAGCACGGCGCTTTGCTCACAATGCACAGATCGAATTGTCTGCCATGATTTCCAGTTTGAGTACTGAACCCAATCCCAATCCGGATTTGATTCAAACTGCATTTCGCTATTTGGTCTATAGCCACAGCCAACTCAGCTATGTCTCAGCTTTGGGCAGCCATCGTGAACGCATGGATGACCCACAAGTCTTGGCCTTAATGCAATGGTGTCAGCAGTTGTTGCATACGGTGTTGCTCGAGCAGAAGACTTTAGATCAAGCGCAAGTACAGGCGAAGTTGAGCGAGATCCAACAGCTCAGTGCTGCGGATGAATTGTCAGATAATTTAGCTTTGGTGTTAAAACAAATCAGCTTATTGCTAGAAACACTGCCTGAGCTGGTCACACTCAAAAACCATTTATTGGTGTTAGAAATTCAGTAAGCGACTCGCCTGGTCATCTACATATTACAATTGAAATAGTGATGAACGGCGAGTGAGGCGGACACTCAGTAGAGCATCAAGCGCCTAGGTCAAAATTAGAAACGCCCTTGTTCGAGTCGTTCCTGCATGATTTTTTTCAACATCGTTCTAGGGAAAGTAAACCAGACCAGCACCAGAGCCACACTGGACAATACAAAGGCCCACAGATGAATCTGCTCATAGAGCATACGCACCGCTTCAATCGAAAAGAAGAAGGTAAACATCAGCAGCATCGATACGGCAGCCGCCACAGTGCCTTTGGAGACATCCGAAGACATTAAGCTAAAGCGATACAGGATCGAGAAACTAATCCCTTCGCCAAAGCTCATCAGACTCATACCGACCAATAAACAGCCCAAGAAATACTGCTGCCAGATCACCCCAACCAGCATAATCAACGCACCCAACAACATAATCGGCACACCAACCAGGATGGTTTTACCCAAAGGATACTTGTCGATAATTTTAATCAAGACAATATTGCCCAAGATCAATGCGCCCAAGATCGGGATTTGCATCAATCCATAGCTAAAGCTGCTCAGCCCCAACTCTTCCACCAGCATCACGGGTGAAAGTGCGATCCACAGCATCACTGGCAAGCTGATCATTGGTAATGATAAGGTCATGACCAAGAAGCGTTTATTGCCATAGACCTGTTTAAAGTCTGAAAAGATATAGCGCATCGGGCGTTTGGGGTGATTACCCGTGCTTTCAGGCATTTTGGCTTTGAGGCCAAACCAACTGAGAAAGGCCAAAAAGGCGATCCCGATAAAGCCCCATTGCCAAGAGACATGATCAATCAGCGCTGCACCGACCACAGGCCCGAGTAACGGGGCCAAAAGCGAGATATTGGCCATCAAAGCCATGACTTTAATCGCATCGCGTTCTTCAAAGGTTTCTTGGATCGCGGCATAACCGACGGCAGAAATGACCGTGAGGCCTATACCTTGTAAAAAGCGCATTCCGAGGAACTGTTGGATATTTTGAGTGAGCAAAATCAATAAACAGGTGACGACAAAGAACACCACCCCAGCCAGCAGAACGCGTTTACGACCAAGACGATCGGACAATGGCCCGAGCAACCATGCCACGCAGGCGCCGCCCAATAAATAAAATGACATCGACGATGGCGCCCAAGTACTACTGACCCCGAAGTCACGCGTAATCGCCAACATCGCGGGTTGGACCAGATCATTGCCGATATAGACTGAAAACTCAAACAACACCAATGCCAATGGAAACATCAGCGTGGCGCGATTTAACGTTGTGGTTCTCACATTTTGCATTTTTGACTACACATAATGAACGGCTTGTTGGAAGACGCAGGATAAAGGATCAATTTTTAAAATGAATGAATTGATCATCCAATGGCGGTCAACCATGACAAGCATAAGGAAGAATTAAGTTGTAAGTTGCGCTTGAATAAGCGACTTGGACACCGTATTCACAAGGTGTATCGAACATAAAGATGGGATGGATATTTGAAAGTTACTTTGCCTGTTGATGTCTATTATCTGGCTAAGTGGCGTAAGTTTATCAGAACTCATGTGGCTTAATCGAGTTTTTTTTGACAATGATGGCCTGAGCAAACAACGGTTTTAACACCGTCATCCGCTATCTATAGTCATGATGAGCTGTGACTCACCTTGCTTTGCCATGATTAACCATAATAGTGCTGCTTGAGTTCATAGCTATAGTTGCTTAGATATTGTTGCAACTCAGTCTGTTTGTGACCTTTTGACATCTGAACTTCACTCAAACTGGCAATCTTGCTATTGAGCAAGTCAGTTATTTCTAACTGGGTTGCCTCTGGAATTACCGCTTTCTCACGTTGCTGTTGCTTAATCAGTAAGTAATCTTCTGCCCAAAGTCGCAGTGGATCGTGCTCTGCCACCTGTTGAAAGAGCTCAGTGATTTTTAGGGCCGGCATTTGTTGAGCCATCGCCAACTCCGCTGACATCAAGCCACGAATTGAATAGAAGACTTTTTTGTAGGTGAAATTGTTCGGCGTCTGCATCACATGCATGCCGCCTTTGGCCAAGGATAAATAGTGGTAATACAAGGCGCGATAATCAATACGTGCCAACAATCCAGTGACGAATTCATCCCAGCCTGCAAATTGATTTAAATAGACGATATGTGCGCGTACCCATTCCAATACTGTTGGGTTACTTTTTGCCAATAAACCGAACATTTTATCGAGGTCATAGGAAACAAAATCAAAATCTCCATCCATGATTTCGATCAAGTCGCGATGCTTACGGTAATCAAAATAAGTAGCTTTAGATGACAAGTGAAAACCGCGCACATCATAATCACTGTCCGGGCTGGCCATGCCCCAGAGGCGACTGCCACTTTCGATATACAGCAATGGAATATCGTCACGGTCTTGAAAAACCTGTTGGATGTGTAATGGGATATCCATCACTAAACTCTCTACAAAATTTAAGCAATCTCGATCTATAACCGAAGCTTAGGCCATCTTCAACCTTTTTTTAACTTTGACTCAGCAGTCATACAGGGTGAGCTCTTGCCATTGTGAGCGCCAATAGCATTGCGTAAATTGGGCCCAAACTTAGATAACTAACGTATTACTATGCAGATTTTACAACAACGCCCTCCTGCCCTCAGCGTTCGCGCTGGGCTATTGGCACGGCATTTAATAGAACAACAAGGCTTGAATGCCCAACAAGTGGATATTATCCCCGGTGCTGCGGGGGGCCCTAAGGGCATTGGGATTCTAGGGCTAGATCAAGCGATTTTTGCTGAATTTCTCCCACAAGCACCGCAGCGGCGGACGCTGATTGGTGCCTCAATTGGCAGTTGGCGCTTTGCCAGTATCTTGGCGTTGGGTGCAAAACAAGGCACTGAGCGCTTAGCTGAGTTGTATACCGACTTAAGCTTTGACCGCAAAATGACGCGCCAAAATGTCAGTGATATCTGCTTTAACATGCTGCGTGAATTGACCGATGGCAAGACCGAACAACTGATCCAACATCCGAATTATCATCTCACGGTGATTTCGGCCAAAGCACAGCACCTCTTTGAAAGTGATAGAAATCTGCCACTGTTGGCCTCGGTTGCAGCCATCGTTGGGAGTAATGCTGTAGCACGTAAGCATTGTCAGCACTTTATGCAGCGTGTGTTGAGCCAACCTGCACACGCTACGCAATTCATCTTGCCCACAGATGACTTTCACACCCACTATCACGCCTTGAGCGAAGATAATGTACAGCAATGGCTGATGGCTTCAGCCTCGATTCCGGGGGTGATGAATGCAGTCCGTGATATCCCCAATGCCCCACCAGGCAGTTACCGTGATGGTGGCCTGATCGATTATCACATTGATCTGCCATTTAACAGCCAAGGCATCGTGCTCTATCCACATTTTAGCGATCGCATCATTCCCGGTTGGTTTGACAAAATCTGGACTTCACGTCAGGCCAATGCCAATAACCAAGCGCGTACCTTATTGCTCTCCCCTTCAAAGGCTTATCTGTCCAGTCTGCCACTGGGTCGCCTTCCTGATCGCAAGGACTTTAGCTTAAAGGGCATGGATCAGCAGCAACGTAAGCAACTGTGGCGGCAATGTATAGCTGAAAGTCAGCGTCTCGGTGATGAATTTTTAGAGATGTTGCACAAGCAAAATTTTGCCGAGCATATCGAAATGCTCTAGCAAGTGAATCTAAAATTTTAAAGATTGAGTCCTGATTCTCAGCTCGAAAATCTAAACGCTTAAATCTAAACTTTTGGATCTAAAGTCAGAAATCTGCATCCATACAATAGTCCAAGGATTGGACGACCCTGATATTTTTCTGCTAAGTTGCTCAAATAATTAAAAACATGACGAATAATATGAAAGCACTGCATTTGAGTTGCAACTTTAGTGTGCTCAGCACAGCCTTGAGCGAAAATTATTTGGGCAAAGTTCAGGCTTTCCCTTACACTAATGGCGGATGCCGCGTGCTGACGTATTTTTTTGATCAATGAAATTGGTGATAGGTTTATGAACAATCTGCAATGGCTGGATGAAGTCACATTTAACGCTCAAGGTTTAGTTCCGGCAATTGCTCAAGACCATCAAAGCGATCGCATATTAATGGTTGCATGGATGAACCGTGAAGCACTTGCAATGACCGCAGAAAAAAACCAAGCGGTGTATTTCTCTCGCTCACGTCAAAAACTCTGGCACAAGGGTGAAGAATCGGGCCATTTTCAGACCGTTCATGAAATCCGCCTCGACTGTGATGCCGATGTTATCGTGCTAAAAATTGAACAACACGGCGGCATTGCCTGTCATACCGGTCGTCAATCGTGCTTTTACCGCAAACTGACCCCGAATGGCTGGGAAATTGTCGACACTCAACTCAAAGATCCAAGCCAAATCTATGCTGAGAAATCGACCAATAAACATACCCTCGCCATGCAAAGCTCAACGGCTCAGGCCGAAGCAGTCGAAGTCTTAAGCTATTTAGGTCAGATGATGGCCGAGCGTAAAGGTGCTAACCCGGATTCGTCTTATGTGGCCAAGTTGTATGACAAGGGCTTAAACAAAATCTTAGAGAAAGTCGGTGAAGAAAGTGTTGAATTGGTCATCGCCGCCAAAGAATATCATTATGAAAAAATTGCCGATCATAAAAATGATCTGATCTATGAAGTCGCTGATCTATGGTTCCATAGCATCGTGATGTTGGGATATTTCGACATCGAACCACAAGTGATTTTAAATGAATTGGCTCGTCGCCAAGGCTTGTCTGGTTTGGTTGAAAAAGCCGGTCGTAGCGAGTAATGCCAGTAACATGGCGGCAGGCTGCCGCCATGTGCTTTAAGTAAGCTTGCTCTCCTTTATGATATACGCTCAATGATATTTAGAAAAAATAGCGCAATCACTGGAATTTCATGAAAAAAATACTACGTTGCATTTCATTATGGCTTTTTAATACTGCTGCGATAGCTGAAACTTTTACACTCATCGAAAAAGAGCATGAAAAGGGTGATCGCTACAACCCGAGTACGACCAGTTATAGCTACATCGCCAATAAACCACTCAATATTCAGTATTTTTATGGTTATGACAGTGATTGGGGTAAAGCGATTTTGGCAATACAGTTTTCTGAGCTCGACACACAAGGAACGTTTTTAGGCACAACCCAGTATCCGATCGAGGATGAGCAACAAGCTTTCCTGAAATCACTTTCAATCCCGAATAAAAATCCTAAAACTGGTTGCACCTACCACGGTGAAGCTGTGATCAAACTCGATTACGTTTATGTCGTTCGTAATGATTTAACAACATCCTCCAACGGCGGTGCTTTTATTTACTCGATCAAGCCTATTGGCGCTGCAGTTTTAAAATGTGATCAAAGCTCCAACGCGACTACCCTCGAAACTTCTATATGACTTAGGCTATTTAAAGTTATGGTATAAATAATACAAAACCCAAAAGGCACACCTCAATGCACCCAACAATCTCACAGCTCTGGCAAGACTACCGTATGCACAACCCGCAAGCACCTGAAGCACTGCCCATTGCCTATCATTTCTGTGATAATGAGGTAGATGCTCAACTCTGCCTCGACCTTGTTTTGGCTGGGCAAAAACGGGCCACGGCCAGTTCATTGGCTGAACTCAAACTCAATGCAGATGCCATTCCTCAGGTTGGAGATTTCGCCATTATTACCGATTGGCAAGGTCGTGCTGTATGTGTTATTCGCACTCATACAGTCGAATTTCGTAGCTTCGCTGAAGTGGATGCTGATTTTGCTTACATCGAGGGTGAAGGTGATCGCAGCCTAACATGGTGGCGAGAAGCACATTTCCAATACTTTTCTAGAGTGCTTGCTGAGACCGATATTCTTGTTGATGACAATCTTGAAATCGTCTGTGAGCAATTTGAGTTGGTGTTTGGTGCCCGACAAGCTTAGTGTCTACTCCTAAGCCAGCCACTATTCATTGCAGGCATCTGACCTATATGCAATTTGAATTCAAATCGTCACTTTAAGTTTTAGACCTATTGCTCTCATTGCACCCGTTCTGCAAAACCAAACCGATTGATAATGGAGTGACCCTCAGGCAGCTGAGGAAAAACTTAAAACTGTGTCCACTTTTAGTTGACCACTACACATTTCCAAATGGGGTTGATATGACTTAGGCTATTCAAAGCAACCCATGAGATCAAGTTATAACCTGTCTTTCGATTATAGGATGCCTCAACGCACTTTTATTTTTACTGAGTGCAAATTTTCTCTAAATTAAATATACAAATGACATGAAAAATAAATATAAACAAAAAATGATCTCTAGCTAAGCAATTGTTTGTCTAAACGTTAATTCGATCAGCGCATATTTTGTGAATATCTTTGTGCATTTTTAATCACTTTTACCGTGGAATAATTAAGGTTAATTTCAATCTTAGCGGTCAAGTCGATTATCGAATTGATCATTATTTTTGTATGTGGAGACGATGTAAAATATGAAAGAATTAAATCTAGAACAGATCCAACAAGTTTCAGGTGCCGGTATTATTTCTGATGCATTTTTTAGTGCGGCTGGACAAGTTGGTGGCTCAATTGGAGGATATATTGGCGGACAAATTGGTAGTCAACTGGGTCTCGAAAGTATCGGAACCAGCATCGGTAAAGTGATTGGTCAGAGTGCTGTAACAATCGGTAAAGAAGTCAGCGGTGCCCTAAGTTCAGCACTGTGGAATTCGGTTAAACAAGGTGGAACAAATTCTTTATTGGGTTCTAAGGCTTAATTCCCATTATTAAAAAGATTCAAGCCACCATCTACATTCAATCTGCTCAAAAAGCCTCAACTTATGCTTGGGGCTTTTTCAACAATAGACCACAACACTTTCAAAAAATACGCCAAGCCCCGTAAAAAACCCAACAGTGTCACAGGGACTCCTCGATATAAATTTTACACTCCTGTCACGCACAACTTTTGATGTTTTATGGACAGTCAAGATTCCGCCAATAAGATTTTCAGACAAGATTTTATTGATGCTAAGAAAAATCGTTGGTTAGGCCAAGCTGTACTGATCTCGGCAGTTCCTACCTATTACTACGTGCTCAGTGTGGTTGCTGTGATCATACTGCTATTGGGTTTTATCATCTTTGCCCAATTCACTCGGCGTATTCAAGTGACCGGTGAAGTGGTCTCCCTACCTCAGCCCAATACCATCATCGCGCCACAACAAGGCACCATCATCAAAACCGATTTGACCACAGGTCAATTCGTCAAAAAAGGCCAAGCCTTGTTACAACTCGATGTCAGTCGTAACAGTAACTCAGGCAATAGCAGCCAACATGCACTCGATGCGGTGGCAAAGCAATTGGCGGATGTCGAAAGCATTATGCAAAAATTAAAACAAAACAAAGCCACCACCCTCGCCAATCTCAGTAGCCAACTGGAGAAAACCCGAGTCACCAACCAACACTCGATCCAACGCTATTTTGCAGCCCAAAAAGGGCTCAGTGAAATGCAGAAAATAGCCGATGATTATGCGCGCTATCTGAAACAGGGCTTGGTGAATCGCGAACAAGTCAATCAACTGCGTTATCTGTATTTTGAACGGCAAAATGCAGTGGAAAACCTGTATAGCCAATTGACAGAACAATCTATCCGTATCCAAGATTTTGAAAAAGAAATTGCCACGCGTGGCACTGAAATAAATACCCAGATCTTGCAATACCAAGTGCAATACAACGATTTACTGCGCCAACAAACTGATCTCAATGCCAGCCATGTGATGCTGATCAAAGCCCCACAATCCGGCTTTGTTGAAAATATGATTATCAATCAAGGGCAAATGGTCAATGCAGGTGATAGCTTGCTGCAACTCTCGCCCTCACAACATGAACAGTTTAGCGTCATCCTGTGGCTGCCCAATCACAGCATCCCCTATATCCAAATTGGCGATGCCGTTAACTTACGCTATCAAGCCTTTCCTTTTGAAAAATTTGGTCAATTTGCTGGCAAGATCGAACAAATCTCCAGAGTCCCAGCCACAGATCATGAGTTAGCACGTTATCGCAGTGCGCCAAAGAACACTGAAGCCGCCTATTACAAAGTCAGTATTTCCCCCGCACAGCATCAAGTGCACTGGCAACAACAATCACTGCGCTTAGCCTCAGGCATGCAAACCGATGCCACTTTATTTCTGGAAAAACGTCCAATTTATCAATGGATCCTTGCACCCTTGTATGAGCTCTCCCATCGCGTCACAGGCCTAACCCATGAATAAGGCATGGCTAGATCAACTCAAGCAGCAGCTCAACTTTAGGCTCAAGTCTCGTGTGCCACCATTGCTACAAACGGAAGCAGCCGAATGCGGTCTGACCTGTCTGGTGATGATTTGTCGCTATTATCGTAAAGATGTTGACCTGCTGAGTTTACGCCAACAATTTGCGATCTCCTCTCACGGCGCGACTCTCGCGGTCTTGATTCATATCGCCAATAAAATTGGTCTAGATAGCCGACCACTGTCGCTTGAGCTTGAGGAACTCAGCTGTTTAAAGCGGCCCTGTATCTTGCATTGGGATCTGAATCATTTTGTGGTCTTGGTTGCGATAAAGGCCAAAAAAGTCATCATTC
This sequence comes from Acinetobacter calcoaceticus, assembly GCF_004345325.1. Taxonomy (GTDB): domain Bacteria; phylum Pseudomonadota; class Gammaproteobacteria; order Pseudomonadales; family Moraxellaceae; genus Acinetobacter; species Acinetobacter calcoaceticus_D. The sequence continues at coordinate 106,761 of NZ_SLVJ01000003.1, read as the reverse complement.
ATGATCCAGCATTTGGCCGCCGTTGTTTGACCTTGAATGAGCTATCGCTACACTTTACCGGTGTGGCCTTGGAGCTCTGGCCCAATGCTCACTTTGCCAGTACCACACAACGACAACGGCTGAGTTTTTCCAGCTTACTCAACAATATCGATGGTTTAAGCAGTTTTCTAATCAAGATATTTGCCTTGTCATTGCTCTTGGAAAGTATCAATCTACTGATCCCAGTGGGTACACAATTGGTGATGGATCATGTGATCTTGGCCAAGGATCATGGCCTATTAACCCTGATTTGTTTAGGCCTGTTTTGCTTTACCCTATTTCGCACCTTGATCAGCATGTTTCGGGCTTGGATTGGCCTGTTAATGGATACCTTTTTAAACCTGCAATGGAAAAATGGTTTCTTTGATCACTTGCTACAACTGCCACTGGGTTATTTTGAAAAGCGCAATCCAGGGGATATTCAATCACGCTTTTATTCACTGGACTTTGTGCGTACCACGCTGACCTCAGGACTGGTCAGTGGCGTATTGGATGGCATTATGACCCTTGGCCTGATGCTGATGATGTATCTCTATGCTGGTTGGCTGCTCTGGGTGGTACTCGGTTTCACCTTGCTCTATGTACTGTTGCGACTGCTGACGTTTGGGTCGTATCGTCAAGCCGCCGAAGAAAAGATCGTCAAAGAGGCTCGGAGCAATTCGCACTTCATGGAAACCATGTATGCCATGAGTACCGTCAAAGCTTTGGGGCTGAATCCAATCCGCACTCGAACCTGGATGAATCTCAATATAGACACCACCAATGCAGGCATCCGCATTGCACGTTTGGATATGCTCTATGGCGGGGTCAATGCCCTGCTCACCACACTGGATCAAATCCTGATCTTATGGCTCGGTGCCAGCATGGTCATCGAACAACAACTAACATTGGGGATGTTTGTGGCCTTTAACCTTTACCGTGGCCAGTTCGCAGAACGCTCAACCCAACTGATCGACCTGGTATTACAACTGCGCATGTTGAGCTTACACAACGAACGATTGGCCGATATTGCACTGACCACACCAGAGGCTCAGGTGGACAATCAAACCCTGATACAGCCGCATCAAGCGGCCAGCTTGGAAATTAAAAACCTCAGTTATGCCTACGATGCACTTTCAGTACCGATAATTCATAACCTCAGCTTACGCATCCAACCCCGTGAGAGTGTCGCCATAGTTGGGCCTTCAGGTGTGGGGAAATCGACCTTGCTCAAATTGATGACTGGATTGATCCAGCCGCAACAGGGGCATTTATTGTTTAACGATCGTGATATTGATCAACTAGGACTGGCCCAATATCGCCAAGTCATTGCTTGCGTACTGCAAGATGACAGCTTATTTGCAGGTTCAGTGGCAGACAATATTGCCTGTTTTGATCTGGACAAAGACCAAGACCGTATCCTAGAGGTGGCCAAAGCCTGCAATATTGATGTCGAGATCATGAATATGCCAATGGGTTTTGAGACCTTGATTAGTGAACTCGGCAGCAGCCTTTCTGGCGGTCAAGTACAACGCTTACTCATTGCACGCGCCCTGTATCGTCGACCTGCCATCTTGTTTATGGATGAAGCCACCAGCCATCTCGATACGCATAACGAAGCCCTGATTAATCAATCGATTAAGGCGCTCAATATTACTCGAGTGTTTATTGCACATCGTCAATCCACCATTGACAGTGCCGACCGAGTATTTGAAATGGTGCGTAGTTAAGCGTAGCGCGCTTGCGAGCACACAGCGCCTAAGCATTGGATGTCAGCGCGAAGAGACATATAAAGGACGAACGATGCCCATCAAATTATCCCAATTGGCAATCTTCTGCGCCTTGGTTGAAGAAGGCACTATTTATGCTGCGGCTGAAAAAATGCACTGTGTTCCCTCCAATATCACATCTCGAATCAAAGACTTGGAGTATGCAATGCGGGTAACACTGTTTAACCGTGAACAACGTAAACTGGCGATTACCCCTGAAGGACGAGCATTTTATATTAAAGCCAAACAATTGATTGAAATGACCAAGCAATGCCAAGACCTGTTTACTCAACCGCAATCGGTGGGGGATCTCAATATTGGTGCGCTGAATATCGTGCTGGAAAAATATATCCATCACCAAACCATTCAGTTTTTAAAAGATCATCCGGAGGTACAGATCAATATCCACTGCTGTTCCTCTGTACCCTTGTTTGAAAAACTGCTCTCTTGTGAATTTGATCTGATCTTTGTCGATGGCATTGTGCATCACCCCAGTTTGTCCTCTAGAGTGATTATTCCTGAGACGCTGTATCTGGTCTCAAATTACAACACTCTCGCAGCCTTTAAACAAAATGCAGCGCAGCAGATTTTATTTAGTTATGGCAATCCCAGTGTGCATCACATCTTGCTTAAAAGTTGGTTGGAACTGCATAAAATTGACTTTCAACGCCAGTGTGAAATTGAGTCCTATTCCTTGGCGCTCGATGCAGTACAACAACATATTGGCTTTACGGTTGTGCCCAGTCCCTTTCTCACCGAAGCGATCAATCGTCATCTGCATTGCATCGAACTGCACGATATTGCCAGTTGTGATATCTCCATCGCGTGGAAACGCAGCAATGCTTCACGACTGGTACAGCTGTTTCGTGAGATTTTTTGACCTGATGATGGGAGCGCTTTAATCTCGCATAAAAAAAGATGGAAGCAGTATCCACTGCTCCCACCCTTCACATCATCCAACATCGAGTGAAGAATAACTCAGATTAAAACGGGTCTATCGGCGTATGAATAATATCAAAATAGATCGCTTTATTATTCGCATTTGGATAAGTTCGATAAGTAAACTCTTTATTATTTAACACGGTCATTGGTACATCACGACTAAATAACAGTTTACCTTGATCATCCAACGCATCAATGCTTCGCGTTTTACCATCGGCTGAAATACGCCAGTTACCCTGCATTTTAGGCGTATGGTCTACATTCACCATTCTAAAACTGCCATCGATATTAAACTGCGCTAATCCGACATAGTTAATCACGTTGGGATTACTCAAGGCCACTGAATAGCCCTGTTCATTTTTAGCATCGGTGGTTTCCCATGCAGTTGATGCAAGAAGCGCAGAGGCAATCACTTGTTGAGTGACGGGGGTGTGAATAATATCAAAATAGGCTTTTTTATCTTTCGCATCTGGGAAGATACGGTAAGTAAATTCTTTATCATTGAGTACGGTAATATCTACCACACGGCTAAATAATACCGCACCCTGGTCATTTAAAGCGTCAATGGTACGCGTTTTACCATCAGCTGAAACACTCCAATTGCCCTGCATTTTAAAACTGCCGTCCAAGTTCAGCATTTGAAACTTAGCATTATCATTGAAGCTGGCATAACCGACAAAATTGATAACATTGCCATTGCTTAAATCGACAGTTTCACCACGTTCATTTTTAGCTGCGGTGGTTTCCCAAGGGGTCGATGCCAATATTTGAGATGCTGTACGTTCAACCACAACAACTTCATCGTCATCATCATTACAACCCACCAGACCAAATCCAGTGACCAATAAGGTTGTCGATAAAAAGAGAGATTTAAATAAAATATTTTTTTTCATAATGCCTGACTCATTGTAATAAAACTTCCATGTGAAAATAGATTTCACTTTAAAACCGAGAAAAACACCACTGGCAAAAGTATTTAGTGCTTGAATATTTCACGATTCTTTTTTCAATTTGTTCGTATTCAATAGAATGAACAAAAAAAGCACATTACAATTAATAAAATAAGACTTCAATCTAAATCATAAAAAGATATTCAATAAAATATAAAACTCAATCCAACTTATAGCTACATCAACGAGAACAATGATATAAAACACTGATTTATATTTACTAAGCATTCAACATCGTGATTAAAATAAATTTGTAACGGCAACCTTTTTATTTTTTATTTATATATCATTTAAAATAGAGTTGTATTAATAAGCAAATATTATTGCATAATAAAGCAAGTGTTTCCGCCTGTATTACCTTCATAATATCGAAATAAAACCACTTTACCGACAACCCCAGCAACAATCAAAATGAATATAAAAATTAAAATAAACCCAATAAATCCATTTAACAGTTCAAGTCAACAACTCAAGCCATAAAAAATCCCCCATGTAGCGTCATGAGGGATTTTATGATGAAAGATTGATAAGCGGTTTATGACAGATTTATAAGCGCTTAAAGCCGCTTATGCTTTTTTCTTTTCGACCGAAGGTGCAACAGGATCAGCGGTGAGATAACCGACTTCTGCGCTATAACGATCATTAAAATTGGCACGGATTAATGGATCTAACTGATCTTTCACTTTGACATGCAAGCCATTCCAATCACCCGGATGTTGGAAGTTGCTCATGATATAAGTCCAACCATTGATCGAATCAACCGCATGCAAGCCCGTCGCTTCAGCACCCGCAGGACAAGACAACAAACGATCCAGTTTTTTGCTATCGATGTTATAGGCCCAGAGATAGTTGTTGACGTGGTTACCACTGTCTTCACCAATAAATAGGGTGCGTAGTGCTTCAGAGAACTTAATATTATCTGGGCTAGCAATCTTATCAGGATGTGCGGTATTGCCCACACCTAAAGGATCGCTATCTGCGCTGATGTCTTCACCCATCAACAGCATATAAGATTGGTAAGGCACCCAGTCACTTTGAATCGCTTTGCCCAAATCATCGTTTTTACTGCCCGCCATGTCATGTGCAACCACACCACCCGCTTTGACAGTTTTGGCAAATGCCACGTTATATTCTTTACGCCACGCGGCATGGTCACGAATCATCGAATCCTGAATATTGGCCAATGCAGAATACGCCACTTTGTCTTTGGCATTCACCGAGGTGCCTTCCATCTTGGTAAAGGCCATACTTGCGCCTTTTAATGCAGCATAACGATGGGTTTCAAGGAATGCTGCTGCTTTTTCCATGCCCGGTTTAACCCGAACCCATAAGGTTTTTTTGTTCAGGATAATCTGGGTGAAGCTGACATCGTTTGGATCTTCTTTGACGCTGTCCATGATGTCTTGGGGTTTTAATTTACGCACATTGACCAGATCATCAATCTCTTTGCTGGTCGCATGCCCCAAGTGAATCCACTGGATCTGGCCCTTAGAGCTCTCATTCAGTTCGCTGGTGTATTTTGCTGCATAAAGATTGCCTGCTGACAGGTCTTTTTCCTTGTCTGCAACGAACATGAACAATGCACCATTGGTATAGTCATCCCCCATCAATGCCGTGCGTTGGTCTGGCATCATTTGGATCAATTCATGTGAAATACGCCCTAAGCAAAAATGCTTGACGATTTTACCTGAACCATCTTTGTTGACGATTACTTCTGGCATATGGCCATAGTTATACGGGTTAGCCGTGGCCGCATTGCCATATAAGTTTTTACTAAAGGCTTGTAAGGTCTCAACATCTGTACCGATGCCTTGATCAAATGCATCTGGCTCATACTCTTCACTGGATAAATGCGTGCCCCAAGGTGAAAGGCTTGCGCCACAAGTGATCCATAAACCGTGTGCCGATGAGGTATCGACATTGTGATATTTCACCAGTTTCAAATGACCTGTTTTAGGGTCTTGATCCAAGGTCAATACCGCAATTGGGGATGGCAATTTGCCATACATATCAGTGCCAGCCAAATCACGGGTGGCGTACTCAAACTGCACCACGGCAAATACGGTATTGCCCACCACACCGGCAACTTTGGCATCTTTCACGGTCAATAACGAGCTACCATCTGGGCAGTCAGAAAAGAAGTGACGTTCTTTGCCCGGAACAGAAATATCCATGATTTTTTTATTATGAATATCAAAATAACCACCCGCCAATATTTTCCCACCGTTGAGGTCGTCAACAGAGTCGCCGGTTTTAAAGAAGGTTTTATGGGCTAATTTATATTCTGTTTTACTACTGTCATCCCAAGTCACCACCATTGCAGATGCCACGGCAGTCATGGCCATTGCAGCGGGATTGGCCATCGTCGGTGCGGCCATTGGGGTGAAGGTGGCAGATTTTAATTTTGCTGGATTGATCGGTGGCGCAATGCTTTGATCTTTGTCATCACCACAGCCAACCAAAGCAGCTGAAGTGGCCATCGCACCGAGTGGTAAGAATGGAATACTGGCTAACCATTTAATCAATTCACGACGTGTAGGCTGACTGGCTGAATGTGTCATAATTAAACTCAATTTGTTGAAATTAGAATAAATTTTCAGTCTGAGTCTAAATTTGACAGATGACAGTTTAGTTGCACTTTCAAGTCAATTTGGCTAAATGGTATTAATTTCTGATCAAATGGGTTAATAAGTGTTAAGCAAATCACACTTTAACAATGCTGATTGAGGCCACCTCATTGCCACGTTGCAAACACTTCAGTGCAGCATAATCGCCCCGTTGCCCTAATCTTTGCTATACTCGATGAGCTTAAAACAACACCAATTTCAGTTTTCTCTTTTCTATTTAGGTTGAAACGCTACTACTGTGTCTGATTCGTTTAGTCCTACCGCCGAACAAAGTTTTGCCATTGCCGAAGCCGAAAAAGGTCAATCATTTAAAGTGATCGCCTATGCTGGCACCGGTAAAACCACCACTTTACAAATGATCAGTGCGGCTATGCCACATCGACGTGGGATGTATTTGGCTTTTAATAAAGCCATTGCCACCGAGGCACAGCAAAAATTTCATCGCAACGTAGACTGCCGTACCTTTCACTCTTTGGCCTTTCGCAGTGTGCCACGCGGCATTACCGATAAATTGCGCCTACCACGTTTAAGCCCAAGTTTTATCGCCAAAGAATATCGTCTTGAACCGATTACGCTGCGTCGTCTGATGGGCGGGCGTTATGAAAAATATGTATTGATGCCAAGTCGTCTGGCCAGTTTGGTCGCCAATGCGGTAAGTTATTTCTGTTCCACCAGTTCACAGTACCCAGCGCCGCGCCATATCCAAGCCCCCTCATGGCTGCATAGTGACGATATCGACAGCCTGCAAAAACACCTTTATCCCGCAGTAGAGCGCCGTTGGTTACAATCGATTGATACCCAACATGAAGCTGGCATCAGTCACGACATTTATCTGAAATTGTGGGCCTTGTCTGATCCACATATCCCTGCCGATTTTGTATTGTTTGATGAAGCCCAAGATGCAGACCCCCTCATGCTGGGGATCTTGCTCAAGCAACGTCAGACCCAAGTGATCTATGTCGGTGATGCACATCAACAAATTTATGCTTGGCGCGGTGCGGTCAATGCCATGCAACAAATGCCGCTGCCCGAATCTCGATTGACCACCTCCTTTCGATTTGGAGAGGAAATCGCCAATGTCGCCAACCATTTGCTGGGTGCCTTGGATGAACGTGTGCCGCTGCTCGGCAACCTCGATGTCAAATCCAAAGTGGTCAATAAACCCCATACTAAAATGCGGGATGCAATCCTGTGCCGTACCAATGCCCGCGCCATGGAATTGTTGCTTTCAGGTTTGGTGCAAGGCGATAAAGTCGGTCTGCAAGCCGATCAAACCAAGCTGAATCGTTTTGTTGATGCTGCCAGTTTGCTTAAGCAAGGCAGGCGCGTAACCGATGTACCTGAATTGGCATGGTTTAACTCTTGGCATGATGTGCATGAATATTGTGAAACCAACGATGGTAGCGATATCAAGCCCTTGGTCAAATTGGTCGATGACCATGGCACTGATCCGCTAAAAAAAGCCTTGGCCAAAATCACCCCAATCGAGCAGGCGGATTATGTGATTTCCACTGCACACAAAGCCAAAGGACTGGAATGGAACCGCGTACATATCGAGGATGATTACCAATTTAAAATTAATGGCCTAGAACATAAAATTAGCGATGAAGAACTCAGGCTCTTATATGTGGCCTGTACCCGTGCTAAAGTAAGCCTGAACATTCATCATATCTATGATTTAGTACAACAATTGAAACTAAAAACACCCTTTAAAAATAAAGCAGCTGCATCTTAATCCGCTGCAAAACGATGAGGTGATACATGAAAATCAATGCTATACAGCTTAAAAACACTCAACATTTTAGTGATTTAAAAATAGACTTCCAAACCACAACTCACAGTGTCACCGTCATTTTAGGCGATCAAGCCAGCGGTAAGACCACCATTATTAAAAACATTTACCAAGCACTGACTTGGTTTTCAGCACGATTTAAAGACTTGCGCAGTGCTGGCGTGGTCATGCTCGATCAAGAGGTCATGCAGCAACGTAATCAATCCAAGATCGAGATCAGCATCGAAATTCCCAGTGAAATCGGCGTACTGCCTGAGTCGAGCACCGCCGCGAGTCAAGTGCAGAACCAATGCCAATGGCAACTGTATAAAACCTTAAGCGCAAGTGGCATCGGCATCAGTCGCGTCGAAACCGCGCAACTTGAACAATGTGTAGGGCTGTATTTACGTGCCTATAAAAATGACCCCTTACAAGGGTTGCCATTGATTGCCTATTATCCAACTGAACGCTTTATCCATGAAGTGAATCTACTCAGTAAAAATAATCCCAGTGTCTTTCAACATCATGCTGCCTATGAAAATGCAGCGATTCCCCTCACCACCTTTGCACGTTTTTTTGAATGGTTGCGTGAAGTCTCCGATATTGAAAATGCCCAAGCGTCGCAACTCTATCAACAATTAATGGCCAATGAACCGAGTACGGTGGATGAGTTGGTCGAAGATATTGCCAGACACCAAGCGCAATCCAATCAAGCCCCACAATTTCCAGATGCCTTGATGCAGATCCGCACCCAACAAATGCTGCCGTATTTAACCGCATTAAAAAGCAGTCTCAGCACGGTGATTCCTGAAATCAGCGACCTCTTTATCGAATACCAACCCAAGCTACAATTGATGGTGTGCTATAAAAATCAAATCTGCGGCTTTCAACAATTGTCCTCGAGCATCAGAACTTGGGTTGCATTGGTTGGTGATGTGGTGCGGCGTTTATGTTTGCTCAATCCGATGAGTCTCTATCCCTGCCAAGAAGGGGATGGGATCTTAATGATCGATCAGATCGACCTTGGCCTTGATCCAGATCATGTTGCTGTGATTTTAAAACGGCTACAACGGGCCTTTCCGCAACTGCAGATCATTGCAACTGGGCAAAGCCTAGAGTTGATGGACAATGATGATGAGTATCAATATTTAAAATTAAGCAATAAAACCCTACAGCCGATGCAATGCCAAAAACTGTGGCAACATTATGATCATGTCTACTCAGGGATGCGGCCCAATCACTCAGCCGAGGCGCAACAATCCGACAGCATGTCGGAACAATCTAAAGCGCAGGTCATCTTTGAGCAAATCCAACAGCTCAACGAAGTCGAACAGCATGAATTACAGCGTTTGATTCAGGCCGATGATGACCCATCGCATCAAGTCTCTTCCTGCTAAATCCATATTTTTAAATATGTTTTTGCATAGCTTTTTGAATGTATATTTGAAAAGCTTTTTAAATTAAAAGTTTATTCAGCCTGTAGTAGGCTGAATAAAAAACAATCAAACAGACCCATAGCAACAAAAAAACGCTCTAGATTGCAACGATCATCCGCGCTTGTTCAACTTCACTACAAAACTGCCTTGTAACACAGCAATACTGTGGGGCAAAATACTATCGCACTCTCATTTTAGTTATCAAACATGATCGAGTTTGCATCATATAGTTTAAATCAGAGTGTAAAAAAACAATTGATGTTGTTTTAGCCATGTAATAAGATCAAAACGCATTAAGTTTTAAGGCAAAATATGATTGTTTTGCCCTATCTTTTACAAGTTGCGCAACACAACTTGTTTTTCGTTCAATTGACATTCTATTGGCTTTCAAGATTCAGCATTTTGGAACTCTCCTTGAGCTCCTGTAGTCCTTGAAAGATAACTTACATTCTAGGTTTCGACCTTTCACGACATTGGATACGAGTGTGCTACCGATTATTATATTGTTACCGTTAATACTTGGCACCACCCTTGTCTCGTGGCTGAAGCAATTTTCGCGCGGGGTAACGGCTTTAGGGGCTATAGGGGTCAGTTTGACAAGCTTTATCTTGTTACTGACTCAGTCAAAACAGGTTTTTCAAGGTGGCGCAGTTTCTGAGAGTTGGCCTTGGCTCACTCAGATTGGAATTGACTTCAGTTTCCGCCTTGATGCACTGGGTTTGATTTTTTCTTTACTGATCACTGGGATCGGTACACTCATTTATATCTATGCCTATTATTATTTAAGTCCTCAAAACTCACTCAGCAAGCTCTATGCCTTACTCATGTTGTTTATGGCCGCCATGCTGGGGATTTCATTATCAAATAACTTAATTATTTTATTGGTTTTCTGGGAACTCACCAGTATTTCCTCTTTTTTATTGGTCGGTTATTGGAGCAATTACGACGCGGCACAGCGCGGCTCTCGAATGGCATTGACCATTACCGGTATGGGTGGTTTGGCCATGCTCGGTGGCTTTATCCTGATTGGCCAAGTCACAGGCACCTATCAAATTGATCAAATTCTCAGTATGGGCCCGATCATCCAGCAAGACCCGCTGTTTGTACCGATCCTACTGTTGATCCTGCTCGGTGCATTTACCAAAAGCGCGCAATTTCCATTTCATTTTTGGTTGCCCAATGCCATGGCAGCGCCTACGCCTGTCTCGGCCTATCTGCATTCGGCCACCATGGTCAAAGCCGGTATCTTTTTACTGGCCCGTTTATTACCGATTTTTGCTGGCGCATCGTTGTATCACAACATCGTTACCACAGTGGGTTTGTTTACCCTGTGCATGGCGGCATTTTTCGCCATTTTCAAAGAAGATTTAAAAGGGCTATTGGCCTACTCCACCATCAGTCATTTGGGTCTGATCGTGTGTTTATTGGGGATCGGCTCACCACTGGCGGTGGCTGCAGCGATTTTCCATATTATTAACCACGCGACCTTTAAAGCCGCCTTGTTTATGTTGGCGGGTATCATCGATCATGAAACCCAAACCCGTGATTTAAGAAAGCTCAGTGGTATCTGGCAAATGTTGCCCTTTACTGCAACCTTGACCATGATCACCGCTGCTGCCATGGCGGGTGTTCCCCTGACCAATGGTTTTATCTCCAAAGAAATGTTCTTCACCGAATTACTCTCTAACTTAAGTGGTGGTTTCGGCATCTTGGCGGCTATCATTGCCACGATGGCGGGCATTTTTGCGGTGGCCTACTCGACTCGCTTGGTTCACGGCGTGTTTTTTGATGGTGCTGTGGGCAAAGATGTACCCAATAAAGCCGCACATGAACCCCCTCTGGGCATGCGCGCACCAGCTATTTTATTGGCAACACTGTGTATTTTAGTTGGAATTATCCCTGCCCTGTTGATTGAGCCGATCGTCAATGCCGGCACACTTGCCAGTACCCAAATCGCTCAGTTTGACGGTGCAGGTTTGGCGATCTGGCATGGGTTTAATCTGCCATTATTGATGAGCGCAATTGCATTGGTTGGCGGCTTGGTGTTCTATTTTGCCTTGGCGCGAAATGGCAAAATTCGTCGTATGGATCTCGATCCTTATCTGGGTAAATTGCAAGGCAAGTTAATTTTTGAAAATGCGCTAAAACGCCTATTGCTCAATGCGCGTTGGATCAAACGCAACACTGAAACCGGTTCTTTGCAGACCTATATTTTCATCATCATCCTATTTAGCATCGCCTTAGTGGCCTCCCCTTTAGTCAATCAAGGTCTCAGTGCCGGCAGTCGCGAACTGACCCACGCACCTTGGGTGGCGATCGTGTTGTGGTTACTACTGTTCTCTGCATGTTGGATGATGTTGTGGTTCCATCATGAACGGATCAAGGCGGTATTGATTACTGGTGCAGTCGGTCTGGTGGTGACTATGGTCTTTGTGACCCTGTCTGCACCTGATTTGGCCTTGACCCAGATCACCGTTGATGTAGTCACAACCGTATTGCTGTTAATGAGTTTGTCCTTACTGCCTCAGCTTACACCCTATGAATCCAGTCGTACCCAACGTTGGCGTGATGGTGTGATCGCCATCGTGGCAGGTCTGGGCATCGGTTGGATTACATGGATGATGCTGACCCGTGATCACAACTCGATTTCATGGTTCTTTGTACAACAATCTCTACCGCTCGGTGGTGGCTCCAACATCGTCAACGTCATCTTGGTCGACTTCCGTGGCTTTGATACCTTCGGTGAAATCACCGTATTGGGCATCGCAGCCATTGGCGCACTATGTATGATGGATGGTATGCGTGCCCACGGCACCACCATGACCCAAGGTCTGACCTATCGTTTTAATCCTTCACCATTAATGTTCCGTATGGCTGCATCTTGGGTACTACCCTTAGCCATGGTGGTGAGTTTTTACATCCTATTAAGGGGTCACAATTATCCGGGTGGTGGCTTTATCGCAGGCTTGATTACCTCGATGGCCATCATTATCCAGTACATCGCTCTAGGCCAAGATTATGCCGAGAAATTACTCCGCGCCAATTCTGGTCGTCGCTATGAAATCTGGATTGGAACAGGCTTGGTGATTGCAGGTCTTTCAGGTATCGCTGCTTGGTTGTGGTCGCGTCCGTTCTTGACCAGCGCGCATATCTATGTCGATACCCCGATGTTTGGCACCTTCCATCTGGCCTCGGCTGCGATATTCGACGTTGGTGTTTATATCACCGTGGTCGGCGCTGCCATGCTGTTAATTTCTGTACTGGGCGACTCGCGACATTCGAGTATGTCTGGTCCCTTGCCGAAGGAGTAATTCATGATCAGCTTAGAGTTTCTATTGGCCTCTGCGATTGGATTACTGGCGTCTACAGGCGTGTACCTGATCTTAAGAGCACGTACCTTTCCTGTGGTCCTCGGTTTGGCCATGATTGGCTATGCGGTCAATTTATTTTTATTCGCAATGGGTCGTGTGCAAATGGCATCACCAGCCATACTCACCGACCCCAGCAAAGTCACCGATCCCCTGCCCCAAGCCTTGGTGCTGACCGCAATTGTGATCGGCTTTGCCACCACCGCCTTTATTGTGCAATTGGCCTTGCGTAGTCGTTATGAATCTGGAAATGATCATGTGGACTCCAAAGAAGAAATAATTCCCATAGATCCACGTGAGGACGAGCCTTAATGATGAATGTTTTAGATTTTTGGCAAAGTCACACTCCTATTTTTGCAATCCTGATTCCTGCATTGACTGCATTTATTTTGGTGTTGTTGGGTAATCCCGGTTCTGGGTCTTTGGCGCATGATTGGCGTCAACCGTGGCGTCGTGGAATCAGTCTTACTGCTGTGGTACTGGGCTTATTGACTGCGATCAGTTATATCTGCCAAGCCGCAAACGGCGAGATCATCGTCTATCAACTCAGTGAATGGACTGCGCCCTTTGGGATCGTGTTGGTACTCGATCGCTTATCCGCCCTGATGTTAGTGCTTACCTATGGGCTTGCTGCCCCCTTACTGTGGTTTGCCAGTAAGCAATGGGATGAACGTGGCCGTTATTTTCATGCCATGTTCCATTTCCTGCTCATGGGCTTAAGTGGCGCCTTCTTAACCGGCGACTTATTTAACCTGTTTGTCTTTTTTGAAATCTTGCTGATGGCCTCCTATGTCCTACTGTTACATGGTCAAGGCAAAGCGCGTTTTCAACTCGGCATCCATTATGTCAGCATCAACCTCTTGGCTTCAGCACTGTTTCTGATTGGTCTAGGCATGATCTACGGCAGTGTCGGTAGCTTGAATATGACCGATGTCAGTCGTCTATTGCCGGGCCTAGGTGCAGATCAACAAAAACTGGCCACTGCGGGCGGACTGCTGTTGTTTGTGGTATTTGCGATCAAAGCCGCCATGCTGCCAGTGGGTTTTTGGCTACCGAAAACCTATGCGGTGGCGACTACGCCTGTGGCTGCTCTGTTCACCATCATGACCAAAGTCGGCATCTATGCCATTCTTCGGGTCAATGGCACGGTATTTAATGACACCCTGAGCCAAGAAATATTGAGCAATTGGTTGTTGCCTTTGGCCTTGATCACCTCACTGTATGGGGTAATCGGTGCTTTGGGTGCAGATCGCCTACGTCGTTTTGTCGGCTTTATGGTGCTGTCGTCTATCGGGACCATTTTAATCGCCATTGCCATTGGCAATAGCAGTGCATGGGCGGCTGCCTTGTTCTACTTGGTACACAGTACCTTGATTGCAGCGGTGTTTTATCTACTTTGTGGTTGGATCACCTCACAACGTGGCGAATTTAAAGATCACCTCAAAATCGCACCGGTGATGAAACAACAATTTGCCGTGTCGATCAGCTTTTTCTTGGTCGCGTTAATGATGGCAGGTCTGCCTCCATTTAGTGGTTTTTGGGGCAAAGTATTGATCTTGCAAGCTACAGCAGGTTTTTATGCCCAAGGCTGGGTGATTGCTGTGCTGATAGTGGTCAGTTTCTTAAGCATCATCGCCTTTACCCGTGCTGGTTTCGTGCTGTTTTGGCGTGCGACTGCTGCGGAGACAGATCCCAAGCAAGCTGCTTTTGCTGCTTACCAGGATTTACCTGCGCAAGCCCCACCACGTCATGACAAGACCATTTACCTGTTACTTGCTGCTCTGATCGTCTATGTATTTTGTGCCTCACCGATCCTGAACTACGTTGAAAAGGCCGCAGTTCAATTACAAGACAGCAATGCATACAGACAAGCGATCTTAAAAACAGATGCACAAGGTCAATATATTAGTGTTCAGCCTTTTGATCCTGAATATTTGCCTGAAACCAAATATGCGGGTGAATCACCTGATGTCTATGCGCCGTACATTCCTTATTTGTTGACCGACCAAACTTTGGCAGGCGAACATATTAGTGATTATAAGCAAGGCCAGATGAAGCAACATGCCGAGCAGCAACCTTCTGAGGCGCGAGAGCAGCCGCAGATGAAGTCAATGGAGCCTTAAACGATGAAGTCAAATACTCGATTTATCGATCGTTTTCTACCACACCCCTTTGTCACGGTGTTGGTGGCTTTGATTTGGTTGATGCTGTCACAAAGTGCAACCTTTTATGACATCTGTCTTGGCTTGCTGCTGGGTTTGATTATTCCCAAAATTGTACAACCCTTTATCGTCCGTACCCCAGACATCAAGTGGAATCTGGCGCTGAAACTGTTCTTTGTGGTGTTTTACGATATCGTAATCTCCAATATTCGCGTCGCCAAACAGGTTATGGGATCAACAAAGAACCTGAAACCTAAATGGTACCGTGTGCCTTTGGACACCGATCATGAGCATGTCAATACCTTATTGGCAATGATCATCACCACTACACCGGGTACGGTGACGGCGGGGATCGATCAAGAACGAGGTGATATCTTGGTGCATGCACTGAGTAGTGATGACCCAGAAGCAGACATACTTGACATCAAAACCCGCTATGAAGCACCGTTACTTGCCATCTTCAATGCCAAGCAAGGAGACAACGCATGACTATATTGCCTTATGCCCTCGGTATTTGCTTGATTGCAGTGACCATTTCTATGCTGTTATGCCTCATTCGTCTGATCATGGGACCTTCGATCGTGGATCGTCTGTTGGCATTGGATACCTTATTTCTCAATGCCACCTGTCTGATCGTGATCTTGGGAATTTATTGGACCAGCACGTCGATGTTTGAAGGTGCATTGTTGGTGGCGATGTTGGGCTTTGTCTCGACTGTCGCACTGGCACGTTATTTCACCACTGGCCACGTTGTCGATTAGGAGCTGACTATGCATATTGCACTTGAAATTATCGTTTCAATCTTCTTGATCATCGGCGCAGTGTTTACCTTGGTTGGCGGCATCGGCATGATCCGCCTGCCCGATTTGTTTATGCGTTTACATGCACCGACCAAATCGAGCACTTTGGGTCTGGGTAGTTTTCTGATTGCTGCCATGATCTATGCCATGGCGCACGGTCGTTTTGGTTTTGCAGAACTCATCATCACCTTCTTGCTGTTTATCACCGCACCGGTATCTGCCAACTTGATCGCCCAAGCCGCCATTCATCTACGGCTGCGTTCTATGGGTGGCGATGTTCCCGAAGCAATCAATCGCCCATTGCCTTGGCAAAAACAACGCACCATCAAACAGTTTGATGAAGAGATCTGAGATCCTCAACTTAGCCTTCTCCCTCTGGGAGAAGGTTGGATGAGGGATTGATGAGGGCTTTCAGCCTGAATCCATCCCAACCTTCCTTTGCCAAGGAAGGAGCGTTGCGTATCCAATTAAGTGTTGATTTCAAAGGATGAGCGATGCTCAACAAATGAATTTGAAAAATTTAGCAATTACCACGCTAGGCAAATTTTACCCAGATGCACCCCACTCTGCTGATATGCAAAGGCTTGTGCAAGATCACTATATTTAAACACGCGGTTAATCATGGGTTTCTGTGGCATGGCTTCTAAAGCTTTCACATAATCAATCTGATCTTGACGACTGCCCACTATCAAACCTTGAATCCGCGCTTGTTTCCCAAGGATCGACAGCACCGATAGATTCACTTCATTACCCGACAAAATACCGATCTGAGCAATATGACCACCGACTTTAATCGCGATTAAAGATTGGTTTAACGTTGCAGGGCCGCCGACTTCTACCACATGATCAGCACCAAATCCTTGCGTCAGTTCTAGGACTTTTTCACCCCAGTTTGGCGTGGTTTTATAGTTAATAACTTCATCTGCACCCAACTGTTTGACCAAAGCCAATTTTTCATCAGACGATGACGTTGCAATGACTCTAGCTCCCATGGCTTTGGCGATCTGCAAAGCGGCGATTGAAACGCCGCCCGTCCCTTGCACCACCACCGTTTCACCAGCTTTTAATTGACCATTCACCACCAAAGCGCGCCATGCAGTCAAACCTGAGGTGGTAATGGTCGCCGACTCTATATGCGTCCATCCTTGCGGTGCCAGTGTAAATGCTTGCTCGGAGCGAACCACGTATTCACTGGCCATACCATCGATCCCATCACCCGGTGTCTGGCTAAATCCACCCGCACTGGCAATCGGCTGACCTGCCAACCATTTTGGAAAAAAAGTCGAGACCACATGATCACCGACTTTAAAATCCTCAACCCCTTCGCCAATGGCTTCAACAACACCAGCACCATCTGAAAGTAAAATCCGTGCATCCTCAGTGGGGAACTGCCCCAAAGCCACAATCAAATCATGGAAGTTAAGTGAGCTGGCTTGAATCGCCACCCGTATTTCACCCTTTCCAGGCTGACCTGGATCGGCAAGATCAGCCAGTACAATATTTTCGAGACCACCTGGGGCAGTTAAAGTTAATGCTTTCATTTTGACTCCATTTTTTTAAACATATAAGCGAAAAAATATAATCTAACCACAGTTCAATATAGGTTATATATGTATAATATGAAATACTGTCTTTTTGGTGACATAGGTACAAAATGGATACTGTAAAACCGACTCGATACCAACGCTACGATCATCTGGCCTGCCCTGTTGAAGCCACCTTAGAACTGATCGGCGGCAAGGGCAAAGGCATGATCCTGTATCATCTGCTGGAAAAGGAAGTGCGCTTTAACGAACTGCAACGGCGTTTAGGTGTTATTACTTCACGTGTATTGATCAAACAATTACGTGAACTTGAAAGTGTGGGATTGGTGCACCGTGAAGTCTATGCTGAGGTGCCGCCGAAAGTGGAATATAGCTTGACCGATAAAGGCCGCACACTGGAACCGATCGTATTGCTGTTGAAGGAATGGGGCATACAGCATGCCTTGGAGATCCTCGGCAAACCGCAGGCCCCATCCGACTCCGATTGATTTAAACGCTTTTTATCTCAATGTTTAGCTTAAAAACATATGCAAAAGCGCTAAGATACGCAACGCTTAAGTGAAAGGATGAACCCAAGCCAATGTCTAATACGATGACGCTTTCAGCACGCTATCTCCAAAAAATTGGATTTGACCGAGAAGTGCAACACACCCACGCGGATCTACAAGAGCTGCTGATCCGGCATATTCAAAGTATTCCTTTTGGCAATATCGCCCCCTTTCTGCATCAAACAGTCTCTCTCGATATTGAAGACATTGCCGCTAAATTACTTGATCAAGGCCGTGAAGGTTACTGTCACGAACAGAACATCTTGACCAAGACAGTGCTCTTAGAACTTGGCTTTGAGGCGTTTAATCTGTTGGGTCGGGTCTATTATCAAAATATGCATCTACATGCGCCACCACGAACGCATTTAGTGACCATGGTAAAACTGGATCAGCAACTCTATCTTTTTGATCCAGGATTTGGCGGCATGACCCCGACTGGGGTTTTGGCCATTGATCAAGTCAATCAAATTCAACAGACACCCTTTGAATCTTTCCGTTTGATCGATGTGAAAGATGCTGGAGTGGCACCATCGGCATTGAGTGAAATGAAGCTGATGCTACAGGCCTATGTCAAAGAAACATGGATTAACATCTACGCCTTTAATCCAGAACAGATTGCAGTCGATGCCGATATCAACCTTGCCAATTGGTATGTTTCAACTTCACCTAAGTCGCTATTTACCAACCATTTGATTGTATCGAGCATCCAAGCTGGACAACGTAAATCCTTGAGCAATCAAGTCCTCAGCGAACATGCTCCCACTGGTACACGTAAACACCCCCTAGAAAGCGAAGTTGAATTGAAAGCAGCACTGGAAAACATCTTCCAACTCAACACCGCAGACATTGATATGGCAGCGTTATTGGAAAAACTGAGCACGAAGTGAGCTTAAAGGACTTGGTGCTTTAAACTGTAAAAAGCCTAGCAGATCCGCTGGGCTTTTATTTATAAATCATCTGTTGCAATATCTGGGATACCTTCATAACGCAGGCTAAAACTACGCATAAATTCCAATTTACTTGTATCCACATATAATTTAGAGTCAGTAAAAGACAAAATTTACTGATTAAAAATCAGCACAAGCAAACATGATGATCAGAATATTTTAACAAGACGTCAGGTTTAGAAGATTAATAAAATTCTGATATTCATTTCAAAGTTTTGTTCTTTAATGAGGCTCATTTAAGTACATTTTATTTTGGAGGAAAATAATATGAATCCTCAATTTAGATTGTTTATCACCAGCATTTTATCGATTTTTTTGTGCATTCCTCCAGCTTTTTCAAATCAGCTCAGCGCAAATCAGGATTATGCCTTAGCAATGCAAGGGAATGTAGAAGCTCAATACCAGCTTGGTTTACGCTATGCCATGGGTCATGGTGTGAGCCAAAACAATCAGCAGGCTTTAGAGTGGCTGAGCAAAGCTGCAATGCAAGGAAATGCAAAAGCTCAATACGCGCTAGGGACCATGTATAACTTAGGTCAAGGTGTCAATCAAAGCTCTAGCAAGGCTGCGGAGTGGTTTACTCAGTCCGCAATGCAAGGCTATGCAGATGCTCAACATAACCTTGGGGTCATGTATGCCGAGGGCGATGGTGTAACGCAAAGCTATAGCAAGGCATTGCAATGGTATAGCAAGGCGGCAAATCAAGGCTTCGCAAATTCACAAAATAACCTAGCTGTGATCTATTACGAGGGTCTCGGTCTGAGTAAAAACGATACCAAAGCCTTTGAATGGTTCAGCAAGGCGGCAATACAAGGTGTAGCAGAGTCCCAATACAGCCTAGCCAGAATGTATAGAATTGGCCAAGGTGTCAGCCAAAGTTATAGCAAAGCCTTTGAGTGGTATAGCAAGTCGGCAGATCAAGGCTTTGTCTTGTCACAATACAGCCTTGGGGTCATGTATGCCGAGGGCGATGGTGTGGCGCAAAGTTATAGCATGGCATTTGAGTGGTTTATTCAGGCGGCCAATCAAGGACTGGCCGAAGCACAACATTCGCTTGGATTGATGTATGCCAATGGTCAAGGCGTAAACCAAAACGATGCCAAGGCACTAGCGTGGTATCAAAAGGCGGTCGAGCAAGAATATGCACCCTCTGAACATATCCTTGGTCTACGCTATTTTCTGGGGAGAAGTGTGGTGCAAAGTGATGCTAAAGCTATGCAATGGATCTCCAAGGCAGCCATGCAAGGGAATACCGAAGCTCAATTCAGTCTTGCTACGCTGTATATGATGGGCCGAGGCGTAAAGCAAAACGTTAATAAGGCGTTTCAATGGTTTAATAAATCGGCCATACAAGGCTATGCAGATGCTCAATATCAACTCGGTCAAATGTATGCCAGAGGTCTAGGCGTTGCGCAAAACAAGGCCAAAGCACAAGAATGGCTGAATAAGGCTGCACTGCAAGGACAGACTGAAGCGAAACAAGCATTGTTGGACCTGTCTAAGTAATGCTGTAGAGAATGATTCCAGCCAAAACCTTAGACAAAAACATTAGATAAAACAATCGACAATAAAAAAGCCCGACATCCTGTCGGGCTTTCTCGTATTACGTTACTCGGTATAACTCCTGTCATACCACACGATCCTGGTGCTGCGCTTTATTGTTTTTCTGATTTGGAACATCCTGTTCTCTATGGCTTCATCATATGAGATTCGCCGAAACAGTGATAGCCGCCATACTCCTGAATTGATGTGAGCTTTGGCGTACATCATTGCTCAATATTCACTCAGAGCTTTGCAACAAGCAAAGTCTCCACTTAATTAAATCCCTCTCCTTTTTAAGGAGAGGTTAGGTGAGGTCTAATTCCTCTCCTTTTTAAGGAGAGGCTAGGTGAGGTCTAAACCTCTAAATAATCCAGAATCCCTTCTGCTGCTTGGCGGCCTTCCCAGATGGCAGTAACCACCAAGTCAGAGCCACGGACCATATCACCGCCTGCAAAGATTTTCGGGTTCGATGTTTGAAATTTAAAGTTTTGTTCTTCAAGTGCAATGACTCGACCTGAACCATCCACATTGATCTGAGTTGAGGCAAACCAATCGGCTGGGCTGGCACGGAAACCAAAGGCCAATAACACTGCATCTGCAGGCAAAATTTCTTCTGAACCTGGTACAGGCTCTGGGCTACGACGTCCACGGCTATCAGCTTCACCCAGTTGAGTGGTGACAACTTTAACACCGATGACCTTGCCATTTTCACCTACGATTTCAATCGGCTGACGATTGAATAGGAAATTCACCCCTTCCTCACGCGCATTGGTCACTTCACGGCGCGAACCAGGCATATTGGCCTCATCACGGCGATAAGCACAGCTGACTTCGGCTGCACCTTGACGAATTGAACTGCGGTTACAGTCCATCGCAGTATCACCACCACCGAGTACGATGACTTTTTTGCCTTCTACGCTGATGTATTCACTTGGATCTTTTTCCCAACCTTGGCAACGATTGACATTGGCAATCAGGAAATCCAGTGCATCATAGACTCCATCGAGTTCTTCACCAGCAAAGCCACCTTTCATATAGGTGTAGGTACCCATGCCCATAAACACCGCATCGTAATCATTCAACAATTGCTCAATGCTGATGTCCACCCCGATCTCAGTATTGAGACGAAACTCCATCCCCATACCGGTAAAGATTTCACGGCGACGCTTCATCACGTCTTTTTCCATCTTGAACTCAGGGATACCAAAGGTCAGTAAGCCACCGATTTCAGGGCGTTTGTCAAAGATTACTGGCTTAACTCCACTGCGTACCAAGATATCCGCACAGCCTAGACCAGCAGGCCCAGCACCGATCACAGCCACTTTTTTGTTGGTCCATTTGACATGCGACATGTCAGGACGCCAACCCAAAGCGAAAGCAGTATCGTTAATATATTTCTCAGCATTACCAATGGTCACAGCACCAAAACCATCGTTTAAGGTACATGCCCCTTCACACAACCGATCTTGCGGGCATACACGCCCACAGACTTCTGGCAAAGTATTGGTTTGATGGCACAATTCAGCTGCTTGAAAGATACGGCCTTCAGCAATCAACTTTAACCAGTTCGGAATATAGTTGTGTACTGGACATTTCCATTCACAATACGGGTTACCGCATTCCAAGCACCGATGGCTTTGGTTGGCCGCAACTTCAGCAGTGAAGGGTTTATAAATTTCCACAAATTCTGCTTTGCGGACGACTAAATCTTTTTTCTCTGGATCTTGGCGTGCGATATCCAGAAATTGAAAATCATTATTAAGGCGTTCAGCCATGTTGCTCTCCGTGGGTCAGTGTGGATAAACTTGAAGTTATCCACACCTGCCTACAATCTGGGTCATCGAATTATTGTGGATCTGCTTGAGTTGCTTTTAACAAGGTTTGTAAGTTCGCCGCTTTTGGTTTTACCAACCAGAATTTACGGCTGTAATAATCAAACTCATTGCGGATCTTATAGGCCCAAGCACTACCAGTTTCTTCAATGTGTTCATCGAGTATACGCAGCAAGAACTCTTGATGCTCTTCCATCGCCTCAGTTGAAATACGATTGAGCTCAATCAACTCATGGTTGTAATGATCTACGAAATCATTTTCAAGATCCAGTACATAAGCAAAACCACCGGTCATCCCAGCACCAAAGTTATGTCCCACTTTACCCAACACAGTGACGATACCACCGGTCATATATTCGCAGCAGTGATCCCCCGCGCCTTCGATGACAGCAAAAGCACCCGAGTTACGCACCGCAAAACGCTCACCCGCAGTCCCTGCAGCAAACAATTTACCGCCAGTAGCCCCATAGAGACAGGTATTACCAATGATCGCAGTCAATTGCGTTTGGAATGGTGAACCCTTTGGTGGGAAGATCGATAATCGTCCGCCAGCCATACCTTTACCGACATAATCGTTGGCATCACCTTCTAATTTAATGTGCAAACCACCGGCATTCCACACCCCAAGCGACTGACCTGCAGTGCCTTTAAGATGCATTTTCACAGGATGGGCTTCCATACTCAGGTTGCCATAACGACGGGCAATTTCACCTGAAATTCGTGCCCCAATCGAACGGTCACAGTTACCAATACTGTAGTAATAATCACCACTGGTTCTGGCTTCAATCGCAGGTAACATCTCTGCCACCATTTTCTCGGCCAACACGCCTTTGTCAAATGGTGCATTGCCCTGAACTTGGCAATATTGCTCTTTACCTTCAGCAGCAGGATGTGACTGCAATAAGGCATCTAAGTTGATATGAGCATGTTTATCCGTATCACCCGGCAGCACTTCTAGCAGATCCGTACGACCAATCAAGTCCGCCAAACGCGATACACCTAAAGCCGCCAACCATTCGCGAGTTTCTTCTGCAATAAAGTGGAAGAAATTGATCAGCATTTCTGGCTCACCAATATAATGCTGTTGGCGCAAATGGTCTTGCTGGGTCGCCACACCGGTTGCACAGTTATTCAAATGACAGATACGCAAGTATTTACAACCCAATGCGATCATCGGTGTAGAACCAAAACCAAAACTTTCTGCACCCAATATCGCCGCTTTGACCACATCGAGACCGGTTTTCAGTCCACCATCAGTTTGGACGCGAACCTTGCCACGTAAGTCATTAACACGTAATGCTTGATGCGCTTCAGCCAGACCCAACTCCCACGGCGAACCTGCATGGTGAATCGAAGACAATGGTGATGCTGCTGTACCGCCATCATAACCAGAGATGGTGATAAAGTCGGCATAGGCCTTGGCCACACCCGCAGCAATGGTACCTACACCCGGTTCAGATACCAGTTTCACCGACACCATGGCCTGTGGATTGACTTGTTTTAAGTCAAAGATCAATTGCGACAAATCTTCAATCGAGTAAATATCATGATGTGGTGGTGGAGAGATCAAGGTCACCCCAGGCACTGAATAGCGCAGACGTGCGATCAAACCATTGACTTTACCGCCCGGCAACTGACCACCCTCGCCCGGTTTTGCCCCTTGTGCGACTTTAATTTGCAACACTTCAGCAGAGGTCAAATAGGCAGGTGTTACCCCAAAACGACCGGAAGCGATCTGTTTGATTTTAGAGTTACGAATGGTGCCATAACGTGCTGGATCTTCACCGCCCTCGCCTGAGTTTGAGCGTCCACCGATGGTATTCATGGCGATGGCAATGGCTTCATGCGCTTCTGGTGAAAGAGCGCCGAGTGACATCCCCGCAGAATCAAAGCGCGGTAAGATCTGCTCGACTGATTCCACCTCATCCAATGCAATTGAATTATCGGTTTTAAGTTTAAATAAATCACGAATCGTGGCGATAGGACGGTTGTTGACCAACTCTGCATATTCTTTAAAGTCTGCATATTGGCCAGAACGTACCGCTTTGTGTAGGGTATTGATCACATCTGGGTTAAAAGCGTGATATTCCTTACCAAACACAAATTTCAACATACCGCCTTGGTCGATTGGTTTACGTGACTGCCATGCCAATGTTGCCAATTTTTTCTGATCATTTTCCAGATCAACAAAGGTTGCCCCTTGGATACGGCTTGGTACACCAACAAAACAGGTATTCACCACTTCATCAGCTAAGCCCACAGCTTCAAACAACTGACCACCGCGATAAGATGCGACAGTGGAAATCCCCATTTTCGATAAGACTTTGAGTAGACCTTTTTCAATCCCTTTACGGAAATTGGCTTGGGCATGGATCGGATCACCCAACAATTCACCTTTGGCGATCAAATCATTGATCACGTCATAGGCCAAATAAGGGTAGATCGCCGTTGCACCAAAACCGAGAATCACTGCAAATTGATGTGGATCACGGGCTAAGGCAGTTTCTACGATAATATTGGCATCAGTACGCAAGCCTTGCTGGATCAGATAATGATGCACTGCACCCGTCGCCATCACCGCACTGGCGGGTAAATAGCCTTCACGTATCTTTTTATCAGACAATAACAATAAGGTTTTGCCATCACGGATCGCTTGTGCCGCTTCTTCGCAGATGCGCTGAATTGCAGCAGCCAGACCTTCGCTCTCGACATAGTTCAATTCGATATCCGCAATCTCATAGCCTTTACGACCTAGGGTGCGAATTTGATGCATTTTTGAATTGGACAAGACTGGACTTGAAATGATCAAACGATCCGCATGTTCAGGTCCTTGTTCAAAGACATTTTGTTCACGGCCCAAGCAAGTCTCTAGCGACATCACGATCGATTCACGTAATGGATCGATCGGTGGATTGGTCACCTGAGCAAACTGTTGACGGAAGTAGTCCGACACATGGCGCACCTGACGTGACAACACCGCCATCGGGGTATCATCCCCCATCGAACCCACCGCTTCTTGACCACTTTCAGCGATCGGGCGCAGCAATTGATCACGCTCTTCAAAGCTGACCATAAACATTTTTTGGGCGGCTTTTAGTGCGTCACCTTTTAGCCCTTGATCACATAGGTATTCTTCAAGTTCTGGGCTGCCTTGTAAGCGAATCGAGTTTTCACGTAGCCATTCACGATAAGGGCGCATTTTGCGTAGATGGTTACTAACATCTTGGGTATCCAACAATTTGCCTGTCAGAGTATCAATCACCAAGATTTGTCCCGGCCCCACACGACCTTTAGAAATCACATCTTCAGGCTCATAGCCCCAAACGCCGATCTCAGAAGCAAGCGTGATATAGCCATTTTTGGTGATCACCCAACGTGCTGGACGTAGTCCATTACGATCTAACATACAGATGGCATGGCGCCCATCTTGAATGACCAGACCTGCAGGACCATCCCATGCTTCCATATGTTTGGAGTTAAATTCATAAAATGCACGTAGATCGGCATCCAGTGTTTCAACGTTTTGCCATGCCGGTGGGACCAACATCCGTAATGCACGGAATAGATCCATACCGCCACCCACCAAGATCTCAAGCATATTGTCCAAACTAGACGAGTCCGAACCGGTACGGTTCACGATCGGGTTCAGCTCAGTCAAACCTGGCAACAGAGGATTGGCAAATTTAGGGGTACGCGCCATCGCCCAGTTACGGTTGGCGGTAATGGTATTGATCTCACCATTGTGTGCCAAATAACGGAATGGCTGTGCCAACGGCCAGCGCGGTAAGGTATTGGTAGAGAAACGTTGATGAAACACCACGATGTGTGAGGCCAAGCGCTCATCGGCCAAATCAGTATAAAAGTCGGCAATGGCTTCAGGCATCATCAAGCCTTTATAGCTCAATACAGTCGAGCATAGAGTGTTGACATAAAACAGCGGATCTTGGGTCAGTTGTTGCTCTGCACGACGACGTGCCATAAACAATTTACGGTTAAACTCAACCTCAGTCACCCCCATTGGGCAATTGACGATGATCTGTTCAAAGCCTGGCAAAGATTGCAATGCAATTTCACCCAATGCATCATTATTGGTCGGCACCACACGCCAAGCCAATACATGCAGACCTTCAGATTCGATTTCTTTATTGAGTATATTTTTCGCATGCAGTGCGATCGCAGGATCTAGGTTGAGAAATACCGTACCCACAGCAAAGATTTCACTTAAGGTGACATTACTCAGTTTTTTGGCTTCTTCACGAAAGAACTGTTTCGGCATGGCCAACAACAAGCCGCAGCCATCACCGGTCTTACCATCCGCCGCAATACCACCACGATGGGTCATACAACTCAGACTATGAATTGCAGTCTTGACCAGATCATGACTTGCGTCACCCTGCATATGGGCGATTAAACCGAAACCACAATTATCCTTAAACTCATCGGGTTGATACAAACCTTGAGCGGGAGCTACAGTATTAGGCGATGGCATGTGCATAGCGTACCCTTCTTTAACAAGAGGCCCTTCTTGGGCAAAACATTCAATATCTCACTTTTGCGATCTTGCTCATGTAACGGATCCGTCTACTGGCTAGTAATACATGATTCGTGAGATGGGCTCTAGTTCACATTGACTTTAATTGCAAACAGATTTTTCAGGTTGCGCACTTTTTTAAAGCAAGTAAAACGTCTTTTAACATGGGCTAATAGCTTATTTTCGCGCCAAAATAGGGACGAAATGTTCTATTAGCGCTGTATTGAAGCAAAAAATATGCCAAATACTATAATTCGATTAAATCAAGCAATCTTCTTAGAATATAGCAACTCATCATGTGTGGATAACGACCAGTATACAAAAAACGCACTGTAAAAGTGCGTTGGTGTTTTATTAAAATTTTGACTGCTCCATTTTAGTACGCAGCCGAAGATTTTAGTTAAATGGATCGCTAATTTCTTGAGGGGGCGCTTTCTTTTCTGGTGCATTGACCGGTGCATCTTTGGGCTTTTCGACCGTTTGCGAACGCTGCACATCAACCACATTGCCTTGAGCGTCTTGACGCGTCACCGTAGTCCGCGTAGTGGTATTGCGATTGGCAGCAATAGTTGCATTGAGGGTCGATTTGACTTGTGCCAAGACCGTTTCATCGATCACCGGCAATGCAGCAGGCTTTAACGCCACAGCATACAGTTGTTGGCTAGAGGATAACTCTTCACTGCCCATGTCATTCACCAAAGCGGCATATTGCCCCAACTGCACTGCATGTGGCTGAACTGAAGCAGGTAAATTTAACTTCAGAAGAGTCAATTCAGATTTGAGATCGACTTCTTGCTTGTAAACCCCATAGGCCAACACATATTGCTCAGCCTTATTTTCAGCACTTAAGCGGATATAAATAAAGTTTTTGCGTTGTTCTTGACTGCGTAAGAAATTGGTAATCACCTCTTCATCGGCGGCTCTAAACAACTCAATGGTATAACTTTTAGCATTGTCTTGAATAAACTTGGTGCCACGAAACTCAGGACTATGATTACCCGATGCCACCATACGTGTGGTCATTTCTAAAGGCCGCACTTGATTCATCAAGCTGCCTAAATTGGTGGTCGCAGCTACTTTTTCGGGTTGTATTTGGACTTGAGTTTCTTCAATCGGCTCACTGACCACAACCAACTCATTGACGTCAGTCACCGCCCAGAAAATCACTGCTCCAAGCAGACACGCCATTGCGCCAATCAACCAACTATAGAGTCGAATATTTTGCCAATTAAAACGTGATGCGGTCATGAAGCAGTACCTTTGGTTTATTTTTGATTGAGTCGAATCGCTTGATGCATGGCTTCAACATTAAAATCACGCGTGATTATAGCCTGTCCAAGTTGTTTCAACAAAACTAAACGTAGTTGACCATTCAATACTTTTTTATCATGCGCCATAAATGCCAAAAACTCATCCAATGGAATCAGTGGACAATGAATCGGTAATTCAGCACGTTGAATAATATTTTTGACCCGCTGCACATCTTGCAAACTGATCCAACCCATCTGTTGTGACAGATCCGCAGCCATCACCATACCGGTCGCAACGGCTTCACCATGCAACCACACGCCGTAGCCCAAGTAGGATTCGATCGCATGACCAAAGGTATGACCCAGATTCAACAAGGCACGTTCACCCTGTTCTTTCTCGTCATTGGCTACGATGCGTGCCTTATGCGCACAAGAGCGGTACACTGCCTCAGCCAACAGATCCAAATTCCCTGCAACCAACTGATCCATATGCTGTTCTAACCAGACCAAAAAATCAGCATCACAGAGTAAGGCGTATTTAATAATCTCTGCCAAACCAGCAGAAAGTTCACGTTTAGGCAAGGTCTTTAGATGTGCCATATCCGCCAACACCACTTGGGGTTGTTGGAAAGCACCAATCATATTTTTGCCCAGCGGATGATTAATTCCTGTTTTGCCACCAACACTTGAATCCACTTGTGACAGCAATGTGGTCGGCACTTGCACAAAGTACACGCCACGTTGGAAACAGGCCGCAGCAAAACCAGCCATATCTCCAATCACACCACCACCCAAGGCCAACACGGTACAATCACGGTTAAAACCCGCGCCCAGTAAAGCATCAAAAATCAGGTGGAGATGTTCGATATTTTTATATTGTTCACCATCAGGCAAGATACAGGTCGCAACGACTTTATCCAAACCTTGTAAAGCTTGCAGAAAATGTTGCAAATATAGTGGCGCAACGGTTGTGTTGCTGACCACCATCACTTGCCGACCGTGTATATACGGCGCCAATAGCTGCTGTGAATCCAAGTCACTTCCAATAAAGATCGGATAACGACGATCCCCAAGTTCAACGTGTAAGCTTTGCATGATTTCCAATACCAATATCGATAGAAGATAAAACGTGAAAATAAATCACATGAAGGGCTGCTTAAAGCATTTCGGTCTCAATCAAATGTAAAATCCGCAGCGCAAGATCTCGTGCGGCACCTTGATTGGTCTCAATAATATAATGGGCCACAGCACGATACATCGGGTCGCGAATGGCCAATAGATCTTTGAGTTTTTGCTCAGGGTTTTCGACTTGCAGTAAGGGACGATTTTTATCGCGATATGTTCGCTGCAGTTGGATCTCGACTGGGGTGTATAGATAGATCACGATACCCCGCTGTTTCAGAAAATCACGATTTATGGCTTGGGTAACGGCCCCACCACCAGTGGCAACAACAATATTGCTCAAGGTGGTCAGGTCATCAATCACAGCAGTCTCACGACTACGAAATCCAATTTCACCTTCTTTTTCAAAGATCCAAGGAATGCTGGCGCCAGTTTTCCGCTCTATTTCATGGTCACTGTCTAAAAATTGACGGCCGAGCAAATCGGCCAAATGACGACCAACTGTGGTCTTTCCCGCACCCATGGGACCGACCAGATAAATATTGGGTAGACTGCTAAACTCATTGCTTGGCAAGGAGTCACCTATTCTATTGCCTTGATTAAAACCATATTAATGATTTCTTGTAAGACTGTCATTAACAATTCTCGGCGTCACAAAAATCAATAGCTCACTTTTCTTGTCAGATTTTTCATCGCGACGAAACAGCCGACCTAAAACGGGGATATCCCCGAGCAGCGGGACTTTGGTCTGTCGATTACGGGTTTCTTGTTCAAAAATCCCCCCCAAGACCACCGTTTCCCCATTACTAACCAATACATTGGTATTGATTTCATTTTTATTGAGGATGATTTCCCCATTCGGTGCGGTCCCTGCGGGTGAGTCACTACTGATGATCAATTGCATCTGTACTTTGCCATCTGGGGTAATGCTCGGCGTCACATCCAAGCTCAGCAAGGCATCTTTAAAGGATGTAGAGCTTGAAGAACCCCCGGTACTACTGGTTTCTCGGGTTTGATAGGGCACCTGCTGTCCCGATGCCACTTTGGCCTTTTGTTTATCCGCAGTCATGACTTTAGGGGTAGAAATCACCTCACCATAACCATCCGCTTGCAAGGCTGATAGCTCTAAGTCCAACATGAAATTTGACACACTAAGCAAGCCAAAGGCAATCCGACTTGCACCATCCCCACTCACACCGAGATCGACATTTAAATTATCAGGACGCGTGATGTCATAACGCATCCCTCCAGGTTGTACAGATGCCTTCGGTGTGCGCAAATCCCACAGCGTGGTATCACTTCCACCGACATTGGCATCATGTCCAGTCGCCAACATGCCCCACTTCACCCCCATTTCTTTGGTGAAATCTGTAGATGCGCGGACTATACGCGCCTCGATCATGACCTGTTTTACCGCCACATCAAGCAAATCGATCATTTTGCGAATTTGTTCGATCTTCTGCACAGTATCACTGATGATTAAGGTATTGGTACGAGGATCAATGGCAACGCGACCACGATGACTAAGCAGACTGCCATTATTATCTTGCTGTGCTGCCGAACTATTCCCCGACGCTGCCTTTTCATCCGGCTGGGTTTGACTGCGACCTTGAGTGATCAATTTCTCTATATCACTGGCCTTAGCATATTTGAGTTGGATGTATTCAGTCTGTAGCACTGCAGTTTTTAAACTTTGTGCCGCAAATTTAGCTTCATCTTCTTCGGTTTTAATCAGTTCAGCCATGGGGGCAACCCAGATCGCATTCCCATTACGCCGCTTATCAAGCCCCTTAGTTTTTAAGATCAGATCCAGCGCCTGATCCCAAGGCACATCTTTGAGTCTCAAGGTAATATTGCCCTGAACTGAATCTGCAGCCACCAGATTTATGCCCGTAAAATCCGCCAACAATTGCAGCACACGGCGTACTTCAATATCTTGAAAATCCAAGGACAGTTTTTTACCGCTATAATGCGGTTGCTCTGAATGATCTTGTCGAACTGCATCTGTCACGGGCGGTTTTAGACTAACAATCAATTTATTCTCAGTCTGATAAGCCATATATTCAAAATCATCTGTGGCCTTAATACGAATAAATCCATCGCCTGATGCATTGTAGGCCTCAATCGTCGAGACCATGGTGGCAAAATCTAGCACATTTAAACGTTGTAATAACTTACTCGAAAGCGGCTGACCCAAGACCCTTAACACAACCTGATTGCCTTGTTGTTGTATATCAATCGGCGTATGTCGTCCTAATAAATCCACAACAATTTGCGCCTCACCCTGTTGAGCACGTTGGAAACCAATTTTCGCCACTCCCTGCTGCGTTTGATGGCTCAGTTCTGAATTCTTTGGAGCAACATTCTTTGGTGCCGCACTCTTTGGTACAACGCTATTTGGCTTAGACACGGCAGGTTGGATACGCAGAATAAAACGGTTCCCCTCGATACGACTGCTAAAACTTTGTTTAGATTTTAGATTCACACTGATCCGTGCCCGCTTGGCATCGGCACTCAGGTCTATACGACTGGCTTCTGAACCCTCAACCTTCAAGGTCTTGGTATCTCGAAGCTGTAAAGTATCTTTAAAATCTAGGATCAAGCGTTGAGGCTGTTCCAACTGATAAGCTTCAGGAGACGGTGGCACGCCATCAAATACAATACTTAACTCTGTGCCCACTTGGCCAACAATGGGTTTGGACTCAATCTGAGTAATGCTGACTTGTGCAGATACGCTTTGAACCATAGAAAAGAGTAGCGTGCTTGCGGTCAAATGACCCACTGAAAATCTCATACGCTTACACTCCTGTGCGCAGTTTTATACCGTTTTATTTAATTTAAATTATTGTGTTTATTTAACTCGCCAATACGCTAAAGCTATTGTGAATTGGCTTGTACCAAGAGCAAACGCCTCGGTCGCTCCACATAACCATTACGGCCATCCGATACCACTTCAAGCAAATCAATATGCGCCTCAGTTATATTTATAATTCGGCCTTGATTAAAACCCATATATTGACCAACTTTCACAGTCGCCACCTGCGCATCTGCTGTTTGGATCACAGCCAATCGCTGCCCTTTATCGTTTTTCATGCTTCCTTTCATCTGCAAGCTCTCAAGTTCAAAATCTTCTAAATACTGAGTCTCTCTAGAAAAATTTGGCTTCACCTGCTGGGTCGACATGTGCATTAATTCACTGGCCATGGAGTTGGGTAAAAATGGACTCCTTAAATGCTGTGCTGCATATTCAAAATGCGGCACAGACTCAAAGTGAGGCGCAGCCTCGATCGGCAGTGGTGGTTGACTGCGAATCTGGGCCATTTCCTGATTGACGGTATCAATTTGAGAACCACAGCCCTGTAAAAAAATACCCAGAAA
This sequence comes from Acinetobacter calcoaceticus, assembly GCF_004345325.1. Taxonomy (GTDB): domain Bacteria; phylum Pseudomonadota; class Gammaproteobacteria; order Pseudomonadales; family Moraxellaceae; genus Acinetobacter; species Acinetobacter calcoaceticus_D. The sequence continues at coordinate 74,224 of NZ_SLVJ01000003.1, read as the reverse complement.
CATGATTCCTAAGCAGCACTGCAATTTCATGCTGAGACTCCAGTGAAAAAATCTCGTCCTGAATATATCTCAGCAGCATGCAGATTTAGCTCAGCATTCTGTAAGCTATGATTATGATGTTGGCGTACCTCTGGCTGACCTTGGTCCATAGACTGCGGTTGAGCTGGTTCTTGGTTTTGTAATACAGGCGTTGGTTGCGCTTGCGGTGTGATAGATTCAGCCTGATCTGATTTTACTGTAGTAGAAGATGAGGCAGAGGCAGATGGAGAATTTGAAGATTGAGTCTGCAGTTCTCCTGATCCAGGTATCTCAGCATTTAACGGTTGATTCTCACGAGTAGGCTTACTACCGGTATAACGATAAGTTTTGGCCTTAATCGAATACACCACCTGTGGGATCTCCGACTTGCTTTCTGCTTGATCAATCACCGAGATGTCCATATCGTGCAAGGTGACGATACGGGGTAATGCTGCAATTGCACTCACGAACTCACCAAAAGCATGATAATCCCCTTGTGCTTCGATCGAAATGGGTTGTTCAATGAAAAAGGTTTGTTGGACTTCATTTTCAAGTTGAATATTTTTAATTTTTAAACCTGACTTCAGCCCTGCTTGATGAAGGTCTTCGATCAAATTCGGAATTTCAGTCTCTTGGGGTAACTGTGCCAATTGTTGCTCAAAACTCGACTGCATCTGCTGAAGTTGAGTCTGATACGGCTTTAAATTTCTAAGTTTCGAATCTTTTTCTTTAAACTCATTGAGTAAATTCAACTGTTGCGCTTGAGCTGCATCGATTGCAGCAATCTTCGGCTGGACCACCAAAAAATATCCCAACAAACCGACCAATAAAAAGATAAATACCCAACAGGTCAATTTGACTGAAAAGGGCCAACTACCATAGCGTTGCATATCCAGTGTATTGAACTGTTGGAAGAATGCTTCAAGCGTGAGGCGTTTTTTTTTGGCTGTTACTTTCTCAGCTTCGAGTTGGTTAAACTGCTCCTGTTTCACTTAGCCTCCTCCATCACTGCGCTTGGCGAGCTGCTCACTTGAGGATTAGCGATTTCACCAACATCTGCAGTCACGGTAAAACTACCATATTTTGCTTCAACACGTGGCACAACCGAACCTGTAGCAGGCATGGTTTTTTCTTCAACGGCTAAAAAGCGACTCATAAAGGCATTACGAAACCAAGGCGAAGCCTCCAGACGCCGCATCAGTTCTGCGACTGTATTGGGATTTTCTGCCCGCCCTTCAATGCTAAAACGACCATCGACACGACTAATCTTGGTCAAGTACATGCCAGCGGGAATCACTCTGACCAATTCATCGATTATACGCACTGTGGTGGGTCGTTGACTTTGTAGCCCCTGAATCAAGCGCATGTGCTCTATGATGGCATTGCGCTGCTCTTTTAAGCCTTGTATTTTTTTTAATTGCTGATCAAGGCTTTGATTACTGCTCACAATCAATTGATTGGCTTCATTTTGATCTTCAAATTTATAGGCAAAATAAGACCATGCCAGCATTACACTGAACAGTCCACATACCGCGCTTAAGATTGAAATTGCAATAAACCGTTGTTTTTTTAGTTCTCGCAATTCATCGCGCCAAGGCAATAAATTTATTTTGCTCATGAATCAAAACACCGTAATGCAAGGCCACATGCCACCATTAACGATGGTGCGTCATTTTCAATTTTTTTTAAATCAATTTGTGAGGAAAATCCCATTTGTATAAATGGATTGGCAATGCTCACACGATAACCAAGTTTTTGCTCCAATAAGCGTGACAACCCAGCGATATTGGCATTACCTCCTGCTAATAACAGGTGATCAACTTCATTGAATTGCGTCGATGAAAAAAAGAATTGCAAAGAGCGTGCTGCTTGTTGAACCACCGCATCAAGAAACGGCGCCAAAACCTCAGTCTCATAATCATCTGGCAGCGTTCGACTTTTTTTAGCCCTTCCCGCTTCTTTATAGGATAGACCGTAACGATTTTGCACTTCTTGGGTCAGTTGCTTACCACCAAAAATATGCTCCCGAGTATAAATAATTTTCCCTTGGTGTAGTACCGACAAGGTGGTCATGGTATGACCAATATCCAAGACACCTATAGTCTGTACGCCAACGGGCATATAATCTGCATAGATTGCAAAAGCGCGTTCTAAAGCGTAGCTCTCTACATCCGCGACTCGAGCGGAGAGGCCCGCCATTTCTAAGACTTCTATACGGGCATCAACATTTTCAGTGCGTGTCGCTGCGAGCAACACACTTACACGATGCGGATTGGAGGCTTGATCTGGCAAGACTTCAAAATCGAGACTTACCTCATCGAGTGGAAATGGGATATATTGTTCAGCGTCAATACGGATTTGAATCTCGCGTTCATCATCGCTGAGATCAGCATCCATTTCGAGTTGTTTATGGATCACCATTGAGGTTGGAATCGCGACCACTACATGAGATGAACGTGGATTTGCGATCTGAATAGCACGCTCTAAGGCATCTGCGACCGCCTCTGGATGAAGGATATTTTTTTCAACCACGCTGCCCTCTGCCAAGGGGCTTAAACCATAGCTTTCCACACAATATCGATCATTTTTTTTAGAAAGTTCTAGTATTTTGACGGATGTAGAACTAATATCAACACCTATTAATTGCTTATTTTGCTTACGAAATAGTCTAAGCACGATATTTTCCTAGTCTTTGTTATCGTCAATAACAAAAAACGAAATGCTGTCGGTCTAATTTTTATTGTAGATTCTGTCACTCATCTAACAATCCTTTAAATGAGAAGTTATACTGACCAGCACTTCGTTTGCCATTAGCTCATATTAAAACTTACTTGTTATGAAAAAGCTATCTTGTTCAGGTTCAATTCATCCATTATTTTTGCTGATCATTATGCTTTTGATCGCAATTCCTATGGGTTTTTATGGCATGTATCTCTACATCGCCCCTTCCCTACCTGAAATGAGCTCACTCAAGAAAGCGCCATTGCTCAAACCCTTGCAGGTCTACTCTTCAGACAATCAATTGATTGCAGAATATGGCGGCAAACTTTCAGTCCCCGTTGAATATGAGCAAATTCCGTCGCATTTCATCCATGCCTTTTTGGCTGCAGAAGACTCCTCATTTTTTGAACATAGTGGGATCAGCTTTAAGAGTCTAGGCCGTGCGCTCAGTGAAACGGTGACTCGCTCCAATGTGCAAACCGGTGGTTCAACCATCACCATGCAAGTGGCAAAAAACTATTATCTTAGTCCAGAGCGAACTTTAAAACGTAAACTTACAGAAGTGTTTTTGGCGCGAAAAATAGAACAAAATCTGTCTAAAGAAGAAATATTATCGCTCTATGTCAATAAAATATTCTTAGGAAAAAATGCCTATGGGATCGCCGCTGCTGCAAAAATTTATTATGACAAGAGCTTAGACCAGCTCAGTATCGCTCAAATGGCGATGATTGCAGGTCTACCCAAAGCACCATCAAAATACAATCCAGTGGTCAATCCAGATCGCGCACTAGAACGTCGCAATTGGATCTTAGGCCGCATGCTACAACTCGGTTATATCCAACAAGCAGAATATCAAACTGCAGTGGCTGAACCGATTAATCTCAGTATGCCTGATCGTGGGATTAGCAATAAACATCCCTATGTCGGTGAGATGGTTCGCGCAGAACTGGTTGACAAGTTTGGTGATTTGGCTATCGACTCAGGTTATAAGGTCTATACCACCATTGACAGCAAGCGTCAGCAATATGCCGAAGATGCGGTACAGCAAGGTTTAGAGGCCTATGATCGACGCCACGGTTGGCGCGGTCCAGAAGCACATGATAAACCCCTGAAAGACTTCTTACCTTATGCCAACACCTATCCAGCAGAAGTGGTCAAAGTCAGCAGCAGTAGCTTCGAGGCCCTGATGCAAGATGGTAATACGGTCACTGTGCCATGGTCGGGTATGTCATGGGTGCGTCCATATCGTAATGCCAATAGTGTCGGTGGAGCTCCAAGCAATGCTTCACAAATCGTAAAAGTTAAAGATATTATTCGCCTGCGCCCAAATAGCGACAAAACCGCTTGGTCTTTAATCCAAGTCCCTAAAGTACAAGGTCAATTGATTTCTATTAATCCGAATAATGGTGCAATTATCGCTGTAGTGGGTGGTTATAACTTTTATCAATCTAAATTTAACCGTGCTATTCAAGGCTGGCGTCAACCTGGTTCGACTATTAAACCCTTTGTATATGCATTGGCTTTAGAGCGTGGCATGACCCCCTACACCATGGTAGAAGACAATCCGATCACCATTGGTCGATGGTCACCTAGAAATGCGGATGGTCGCTATTTGGGTACGATTCCATTACGTCGTGCGTTGTACTTATCTCGAAATACCGTATCGGTTCGCATATTACAAAGTGTCGGTCTAGAACGTACACGTCAGTTATTTATGGACTTTGGCCTACAAGAAGATCAAATCCCACGCAACTTCACCATTGCACTTGGTACACCTCAGGTACTCCCGATTCAGATGGCAACAGGCTATTCTGCCATTGCCAATGGGGGTTATCGTGTACAACCGCACTTCATTAGTCGTATCGAAGATGCTTATGGCAAAGTCATTTTTGAAGCCAATCCCGAATATGCCTGTATCAGTTGTATCAATGAACAAACCGTTGTTGCGGACCCCGATACCGTAACCACAGATGATGAAGTGATTGATGGCATTAACCAAACTGCTGCTAGCCAGAGCCTAGTGGCGAGTCAACCGCAGCCTACGCCGAAAAAACTCAGCAAAGAAGAACAGAGTCAGTATCGTCAAGCCCAACGGATTTTAAAATCAAGTTCTGCTTACGACATGGCAAATATTCTTCGTGATGTAATTGAGCGTGGTACTGGACGTGCTGCTTTGAAAATTGGCCGCAGTGATCTTGCAGGTAAAACAGGAACCACCAATGATGCCAAAGATGCATGGTTTGCAGGCTTTAATGGCAAATTAGTCACCATCACTTGGGTCGGCTTTGACCGTCCTACCACACTCGGACGTCGCGAGTATGGTGGCGTGGCGGCATTACCGATTTGGGTTTCTTATATGGATAAGTCTTTGCAAGGTACGCCATCGGCTTGGGTACAACTTGATAAAGATGCCAAAGCGCCTTTAACGCGTGAAGAACGTGGTCAAACGCATCTTGTAGTGCAGGACACCACCATCCAGAAAGATGAGTATCGAACCTCCCCACCGATGGCAAGACCGATCTATCGTCCTGCTCCCGTGGTTCCAGCGCGTAATCCGTCATCTGACTTTGATGACCTGCCAGGTGATGAGAGCAATAAACCGATCACCGCCCCTGCTCCAAGTACGCCACCTGCAACAACGCCTAAACGCGAAGCAGCGCCACGTGATTCTATGGAAAACTTAATTAATCAAGTGCAGTAATCTGCCTGATTGCATCTAGATCAATCAATAGCGATTGATCTAGACTACAAAGCCAGCCTGATGAGGCTGGCTTTGTTATTTTGACGACAGTGCATGACTCACACTTCAATATTATTTCTTTTGAAATAGGTAGATCTGAAAACTCGCAGTCACATCCATTGATGCTCGCTGTTCGAGCTGTAACCGCAGCTCAGGCTTGGCCTTATACGCATAAGGGGTCATTGCGATTAGATTTTTAAGATCTTGTTGAGGCAAATGCAACGCCGAATTCACCACTGATTGTTGCAGCAATTCAAAATCTGCTTGCAACTGCTCTACAAACTTTTCAGGATGATGGGCATTGACCTGCTCAAACAAGGCTTCACGCAGCGCATAGAGATGTTGCTCTGCTGGGGTCACCACCAGTAAATAACCCTTCGGCTTCAGCACCCGCAAAATTTCTTGCTGCGGAATCGGGCTAAACAAGCTACTACATAGATCTATGGATTGATCCAGCACAGGTAGGATCGCACCTGTTCCGACCACCCAAGTCACCTCTGGATTCAACTTAGCAGCAACGTGAACTGCATTTTTGGCGATATCCACACCGACACACTGCAAGACTTCTGCTTGCATCGCTGAGGTGTAATAACCCTCACCACAGCCGATATCAAGCAAATTTTCAATCTTCAGTTTGTGGATCAAACTCACAACAGCTTGTTGTAGATCCTGATAATACTGCGCTTGTAAAAATGCCCGTCTCGCCTCGATCGACGCCACCGTATCGCCCGGATTTTTACTGTGTTTATGCTGCACCACATGTAGATTGACATAACCTTGTTTGGCCACATCATAGCTATGATTGTTTTCACAGTACCAACGGCGCTGTTCGCGTTGTAAAGGGTGTGAACATACAGGACACATCAATAAATTCATGGCTCACTCCGAGGCGTTTAAATGGGCTACAACAGCCATTAAAAAAGCCGGCAAATGCCGACTTATCATATCGATTTTGCTTAAGCTTAGCGAAGTTTTAAAGTCATCAGACCCAAAACTACCAAAATAATGGTAATAATCCAGAAGCGGATCACCACTTGAGTTTCGCGCCAGCCTTTTTTCTCATAATGATGATGCAACGGCGCCATCAGGAAGACGCGTTTATTACGCATACGCAATGAACCAATTTGCAAGAAGACAGATACAGCTTCAATCACAAATACCCCGCCCATGATCGCAAATACGATCTCTTGACGTACCATTACAGCAATCGTACCGAGCATCGCACCCAAGGCCAATGCACCGACATCACCCATGAAGACTTGCGCAGGGTGCGCATTATACCAAAGGAAGGCCAAGCCTGCGCCAATCATTGCAGCACAAATCACCACCAATTCTGAAGCATATTTGACATAAGGAATATGCAAATATTCTGCAAAACGGATATCACCTGCCAAATAAGCAAATACACCTAGGCCCGCTGCCACCAACACGATTGGCATAATTGCCAAGCCATCAAGACCATCGGTCAAGTTCACCGCATTGGATGCACCATTGATGACGATATAGGTAAAGAGAATAAAGCCTATGCCCAATGGTATAGCCGAAAATGGAATACTGAGATTTTTAAAGAAGGGAATCAACAGATCCATCATATCCGCACTATGTGCTGGATTGGGTTGACGATCCGCAATCAAATACAATGCAATACCTGCACCTAAAGCACCTACCGAAGTCCAAAAAAACTTCTTCCGTGCTGGCAAGCCCGCATTGTCTTTATAACGGACTTTAATCCAGTCATCAGCCCAACCGACTGCACCGAATACCACCATCACCAACAGCACAATCCAGACATAGGGATTGGATAAATCTGCCCAAAGCAAAGTACTTAAGCCAATCGAAAGTAAAATCAGCACCCCCCCCATGGTTGGTGTACCCATTTTTTTTGCGTGATTCTCTGGCGCATAGGAACTGACCGCCTGGCCATATTTCAATGCATGTAACTTTCGGATCATCACTGGACCCAAAACCAAACCGATGGTTAAGGCAGTGAGTACACTCAGCAACGATCTTAATGTTAAATATCGAACCACTTGGAATGAGCTGTTATAGCCCGCAAGTTGTTCAAATAACCATAACAGCATTAAATTTTCTCCATCAAATCAGCCATCAACGTTTCCATATGGGTAGAGCGAGAACCTTTGAACAAGAAACTCATGGACTGCGGTTGATGTTTTTCAGTCAATTTTAGTAAATCAATTAAAGCTTCAGCCTGAGTGGCATAGGCTCGTATCTTTTGTGTGGCATCACCACTGGCGGTGCTCGCTGCAAACTCACCCACTGGGATCACATATTCGATCGGCAATTGTGCTAGGTCTCGGCCTAGATCATGGTGCTCAAGCAGTGCTGCATCACCCAATTCACCGATATCGCCCAATACCATCACTCGAACACCTGCTTGCTGTGTCAGCACTTGGGCTGCAGCTCGCATCGAACTAGGATTTGCATTATAAGTATCATCGATGAACAATATATTATTCTTTTGAATAAAATTCAGCCGCCCTTTGGCACCCTGCGCCTTGGCCAGCCCAACTATAATATCATTAATATCAATACCAATGGCCAAAGCAAAGGCTGCAGCAGCCGTTGCATTGTGCACATTATGTAAACCAGCAAACGGTAATTCCAATGCATGTTGACCCTGTGGGCTATTCAACACAAAACTTGTAGACTGTGCATGCAACTGAATCTGTGTGGCATAGACATCACCACCTTGACCAAAGCTCAAACGATGTGGACTCTGAATCGCTGCTGAGATCTGTCTGAAATAAGCATCATCCGCAGGAACAATCGCGGTCCCCTGTGCATTGATATGTGCATAAATCTCAGATTTTGCTCGGCAAATACCATCTCGACCGCCAAATTCACCTAGATGAGCCGTACCAATATTCAATATTCCCGCAACATCGGGTTGAACCAATTGCGCGGTATAGTCAATTTCACCTTGATGATTGGCACCCAACTCCATCACTGCATATTGGTGCTCAGCACGTAACTCCAATAGCATCATCGGCACACCCAAATCATTGTTGAGATTGCCACGGGTTACCAAGGTTGCCGCACGCTGCGATAGTATGCTGTAGAGCATTTCTTTGACGGTGGTTTTACCGCTGCTTCCCGTCAGTGCAATGACTTTTAAATGTGGGTGTTGTGAACGTCGATAGGCGCCTAATTGTCCAAGTGCCAAACGTGTATCGGACACCACCAACTGAAATACATCCTGATCCATCACATCCAAAGGCCGACTGACGATCACCACTTGGCAGCCCTGTGCAACGACTTGTGCAACAAAATCATGTGCATCAAAACGCTCACCTTTGAGTGCTAAGAATGCGTCTCCAGATTCAGCATGCCGTGAATCCGTCAATATCCGCTTAATCTCTGCATCTGGTCGACGGTCTAAATGCCAATAGCCTTGGGTCGCTTGTAATAATTGTTCTGCGGTCCAAGGTTCCAATATCGCTGTACTGGTGGTAGAGGTATGCATGGGTATTCCTAAACTGTCATCTTATAGGGCTGGATATGCGGCATGAGGATGATGCACAGCGTGATCCAAAGCTGCTTGGACCTCAACCACGTCATCAAACCAATGTCTCACACCTGATATTTCTTGATAATTTTCATGACCCTTACCCGCGATTACGATAATATCGCCAGCTTGAGCATGCAGCACAGCATATTTAATCGCTTCACGGCGATCATGAATTTCATTGACTTCGCGCTGAGAGAAATCCACCTCATGCTTCATATCGGCAAAAATTTGAATAGGATCTTCGGTGCGCGGATTATCCGAGGTCAGCACAATTTGATCTGCTATTTCCAGTGCTGCACGTGCCATCAGTGGTCGCTTGCCACGATCTCGATCGCCACCACAACCAAATACTGCCCATAGGCGATGATTAACATGGCGTTTCAGGGTTTTGAGCACTTGAATCAAGGCATCTGGGGTATGTGCATAATCCACCACAAACAGTCGATCAGCATCACGTATCACTTGCATCCGTCCGGGTGCACCTTGCAACTGCGGTACCTGTGCAATTAATTGAGCTAAATCAAAACCGGCTTGCTCCGCCATAACCAAACTGGCGACCAGATTTTCGATATTAAAATGACCCAATAACGGACTGTGTACATCATACTCAGCTAAACGGGTTTTTAAGCGAAATTGCACCCCATCCAAACTGTATTGAATTGCAAAAACTTGATAGTCCGCAGCTTGACGGGTTGAATAAGTCAATATTTTCGGATGTGCAGGATTACGGCTCGCAGCATCAAGCATCAGATGTGCATAGGGATCATCTGCATTGATCACTGCAACCTTCAAAGTTGAACTTAAAAATAACGCCGCTTTGGCTTCAGCATAGGCCTCTAAAGTTCCATGATAATCCAGATGATCACGACTTAAGTTGCTATAGCCTGCGATTTCAATCTGGCATCCTTTTAAACGACCCTGCTCCAAACCATGCGAACTGGCTTCTATGGCGGCAAAGTCTGCACCTTGTTGGCGATAGCTAAACAATAATTCTTGCAAATGCAAAGCATCAAGCGTGGTATGGGTGGAGGCCTCTAGTTCTGGCAATATACCATTCCCCGTTGTGCCCATGACTGCGCAACGATGATCAGACAGGGTAATCAATTCAGCGATCAAGCGGGTGATGGTGGTTTTACCATTGGTGCCTGTGACCGCCAATACGGGTAGAGGCTGTAAAGTTAAGCGGTGTGCTAAATACTGCTGCTGCCATTGCCCCATAAGCTGTCGCACTTCCGCACAGACCCAGCTTTGCTCTAGTCCTAGATCTCGCTCACTAATCACGGCCAAAGCACCAGCAGCCAAGGCCTTCTCAGCAAATTCAAGCGTTCTATCGGCTTGGCTATAACTGTTGAGCGCAATAAAAATTTGCCCAGCTTGAACACGACGACTATCTAGGCTAAAGCCTTGAAAGGGCTGTGTCATCCACGTCTGTGTGGTATCAACAGCGCAGATATCTTGAAAACACATACTCATAACGAACTCATTTCACAACTTTAGCAGTATCTAAAGGTTTATCGAGTGGAACATTTAACAAGCGTAATGACTCTTGCATAATGCGTGCAAAGACTGGCGCAGCAACGACACCGCCATAATAGGAGCCACGTGGATTTTCAACCACCACGATAATAGCCAAGCGCGGATCACTAATCGGTGCTACACCTGCAAACAACGCGCGATATTCAGTATTTGAATAGCCTCGATGATCAGGACGAAGTTTATGAGCAGTACCGGTTTTACCTCCAACGCGATAACCTGGGATCACCGCTTGTTTTGCAGTCCCCCCCGGCATGGTCACTTGTTCAAGCATCAATAGCACATCATCAGCAATTTTATTTTGAATGACCTGCTCGCCTTTGGGTTTTTCATCTAATTTATATAGGCTGAGTGAATGTTGCAGACCATGATTGGCGAGCATGGCATAGCCTTGTGCCAACTGTAGCATGGTGGCGTTAATCCCATAACCATAGGCCATGGTACCCACTTCAGAGACATTCCACTTGCTCGGTGGCAAGATCAAACCGCCACTTTCACCCGGAAACTTGACTGCCGATCGTTGACCAAAACCGATACGTTTAAAAAAGGTTGGTAGGGTCGAATATGGCATCGACAATGCGATTTTTGCCGATCCCACGTTGGATGATTTGATAATCACGCCTGTGACCGTCAATGCACCGTAATTATGTGTATCGCGAATAGTGTGATTACCAATACGCATGCTGCCAGGACCAGTTTGAATCACTGTGTTAGGCGTGTATTTACCACTGTCCATTGCCGCAGCAACGGTAAACGGTTTCATGGTCGAGCCAGGCTCAAACATATCAATCGCACCACGGTTACGCATGGCATCTTTGTTACTCAGTCCATCTTTATCGTTGGGATTATAAGATGGCCAACTGGTCATCGCCATAATCTCACCGGTTTTTACATCGACTGCGATCGCTGAAGCAGAACGCGCATTATTGGCAACGCCCACTGCCGTCAATTCGCGATACATGATGTATTGCAATCTTGAATCGATGCTCAGGGTGATATCCTCACCCGCAGTCACTTCTTTAATCACATCCGGACTCTTAACACGGTTACCATGTTTATCTCGGATGATTTTTTGCTCACCATCCGTCCCAGAAAGGCGCTGATTGAGCTGCATCTCCAGCCCCTCAATCCCTGTGCCTTCACTATTGGTTAAACCAATAATCTGCGCATTGGCTTGCGGTTGTGGATAATAACGTTTGTAGGCTTTTTCAGCATATACCCCAGCAAATTCACGCTCGATGATCACATCTGCTTGTGGTGGCGGCACTTCTTTTTTGAGCACCAAATAGCGTGAACGTGGACGAGCATTCAACTTGGCTTTTAAATCAGCGCGATCAATTCCGACTGCATCTGCCAACTCATCTAAGTTGAGGTTTTTTTCAGGTAATGCGCGTTTCAGTTTACGGCTATTCGGTTGAGCTTTGAGCTCTGCAGTTACGCGATCAAACTCTGCTTTGGTTTCAAAGTAATCACGTGGATCAATCACCACTTTCATGATCGGGGTACTGATGGCAAGTGGCACGCCATTACGATCATAAATTACGCCACGCATCGCAGTTAACTTTTCAGTTCTGAGAATATTGGCATTGGCTTTATTTTGTAAAAAGTCTTTATTGATCACCTGTACATAAAAAGCACGAGCAACCAAGCCCACAAAGCACAGCAGTACCACAGCCCACATCAAATGAAAGCGCCACATATCCAGCGCCATAGTCGGTTTGGCCGAAATTGATTTCTGTGCCTTACGTGTAGGCTTTTTTCGCTTATCTAGCATGCACTTACCTTATTTTTTAGGCTCAGATTCAGTGGGTAATGAGATCACGACGGTTTGCGCAGGTGGCGGAGAATACATCCGAAGTTGGGTGACTGCTCGAGTACCAATCTGAGCCGTCGCACCAAAAGTTTGCTGCTCAATCAACAAGCGCCCCCATTCGGCATTAATATCTTCGCGTTCACGTTGAAATGAATTAAATTCACGAAAATCATGTCGATACTTAAACACCTGCATGACCACCATTAACGCGCTCACGATTATTAATGCCATTAAGATGGCGTAAACAACGATTTTTTTTAAAGTAAATTGTGCTGGTTGTTCGCCGCTGAGTGGTTGTTCACCGCTGTGTTGTTGTTTCATGCTGGGCCTTTTTTGATGTTTTACCATTTTTAATGGTCTAAGCGCTCTGCCACACGTAACCATGCACTACGTGAACGAGGATTGGCTTTGACCTCGGCTTCACTGGCGCGGACACGATCAATTTTTTTAAGACGACGTGTATCTTGTACTTTTTGTGGCATCCCCCAAGAGGTATCTTCTGGCAGAGTCGATTCTTTTTGGATAAATTGTTTGATTAATCGATCTTCAAGAGAATGGAAACTGATCACTGCCAAACGTGCTTGAGATTTTAGCAAACTTACTGACTGAGGTAAAAATAGTTGTATATCCTCAAGTTCCTTATTGATCTCAATCCGAATCGCTTGGAAAGTACGCGTCGCAGCGTGTTTATGTTTTTCCCATTTTGGATGTGCTACTTTGACCACTTCAGCCAATTCAGCCGTGGTTTCCATATAGCCTGCCGCCTTAATGGCTTTAGCGATCCGACGACTATAACGCTCTTCGCCATACTGGAAAATGACATTGGCTAAATCAGTTTCATCGACTTGAAGCAACCATTCAGCTGCGGTCAAACCTTGTGAGTTATCCATACGCATATCCAGCGGACCATTGTGCATAAAGCTAAACCCACGTTCAGCTTGGTCCAACTGCGGTGAAGACACCCCTAAATCAGCCATGATGCCATCAACTTGTTCAATCCCGTGTTGTAACAAGGCCTGTTGTAAATCAGCAAAACTGGCATGAATAATTTTAAAGCGTGGATCTTGTTGTTCTAATTCAGCACCTACAGCCAATGCTTGCGGATCTTTATCGAAGGCATAAACACGTGAATTCTCATCTAACTTTTCAAGCAATAATCGACTATGCCCACCGCGACCAAATGTTGCGTCAACGTAAATTCCTGTATTGCGATCTGCAAGTAAAGCATCAACAGTTTCATGTAGTAATACAGAAATATGAGACATAAGTTTTAGTTCATTTTAATCAAAAAATAGTGCTGCACATTATCACCCTGTTTTGACAAAGCTCCAAACGACTTTTTGTAGGTAAATATTATTTACCATTGGGAAAATCACTGTTACCAAGCGAATGGTATAAAAAAACTCCTAATCTAGGAGTTTTTTTGGAAAAGCTCGAAATTTATTTTCAAATCACAAAAGCTTAACGTCTATTGTTATAGATTTGATCAAACACACCACCATTAACAAAATGGGTTTGCTGCGCCTTAGGCCATCCCCCAAATACCTCATCAATGGTAAAGGTTTTTAACTTCGGAAATTGGGCTGAATATTTGGCCAATATTTGCTCATTACGCGGACGATAAAAATGTCGTGCTGCCATGTCCTGACCCAATGGCGAATACAAATAGTTGATATAACCTCTCGCTAACCATTTATTGCCATTTTTTTCTGCATTACGATCAACCACAGCCACCGAAGGCTCAGTCAAAATCGATATCGAAGGATATATGATGTCAAACTTGTTACTGCCAAAGTTTTTACGCGTCACCATGGCTTCATTTTCCCAAGTCAGCAATACATCACCAATGCCACGCTCAGCAAAAGTCGTCATTGAACCACGAGCAGCAGGATCCATCACTTTGACATTGTGGTACATCTTAGAAACGAAATCACGTGCCTTGGCATCATCCCCACCAGGTTGTTTCAACACATAACCCCACGCCGACAAATAAATCCAACGCGGTAAGCCACCTGTTTTTGGGTTGGGGGTAATAATCTCAACGCCAGGCTTGGTCAAATCAGACCAATCTTTAATTTTTTTAGGATTGCCCTTACGCACCATAAATACAATCGTTGAAGTATAAGGTGCGGAATTATGCGGAAATTGTTGCTGCCAATTTTTATTAATTTGTCCTGACTTGACGATCTCTTCAATATCATTGGCCAATGCCAAAGTTACAACATCAGCCTTGAGGCCATCAACCACGGAACGTGCTTGCTTGCCCGATCCGCCATGGGATTGCTTGAATTTGATGTTATTCCCAGTGCGACTTTTCCAATACTGACCAAAAGACGTATTGAACTCATCATAAAATTCACGCGTCGCATCATATGAGACATTTAAAAAGTCACGATCCGCAGCTTGTACTGCGCTCGTCGTACTTACAACGCCTGCCACCAGCAATAGCGTATTCACAAATGTTTTTTTAAAGAGGATTTTCATTGAGAGATATCTACCGTTCAATAAGGGCTAAGATGACGCTAAGTATATGAAGTAACTTTGATTAAAAAAGAAGTGCAGCAATATTAATAGCGAAGGGAGTGCGTGTTATCAAAATAAGCAATGGCAATTTTATAAACAAATCATTTTTTGTGATAAATTTATTCGATTTAGAGATAGCATATTTTACTGCAACTGCTAAACTCGAAAAGTTACAATTTTATCCATAGCAATCTACTTGTGGATTACAAATTGTGGTATTTAAATCAACTCCCGTTGAATAATAAAATAGGTAGTTTGTAATTTTGGCCTATTTTGCAATATAATGTGACTCGGTTGTAGTTTTTATATGTTTTTGTGGCTTGTTGGTAACTTGGGATCAAAATCCTTGGTGGAAAAAAATAAAACCAAGCATAGGGGATATTTGGTATGAATTCAAAATTGTTAAAAGTCTTATTAATCAGTTTGAGTCTGGGTGTAATCCATACAGCTCAAGCTGCCGCATTAAATGATACACCTAAAATTGTTTCATCAACCATCGTGACGGGTAAACCTTCACCGATTGAAAAAGCCCTCATGCAACAGAAGCGTGGCGATTTTAAAAGCATCAACACCAATGATCAGCTTAAAATTCTGGCTGCAATCAATAATGCACCGACTCAAAATTTTCTAGCAGAACAACATCAACGTTTTTCTCGCCTATTACAAAGCTTATTTCAACCACACAGCTCTTAATCAGTCCCTTTAAAAACTGATTTATGTGTAAGCCCAATCATTTAAGCTGAATTTATGGCTTAAGCGATTGGGCTTTTTGCTATAATGATCTCAATTTAGACGTTCATTTTTAGCGGATCACCATGACTGTTCGTACTCGTATCGCCCCTTCTCCAACAGGCTTTCCGCATGTTGGAACTGCCTACATTGCACTGTTTAACCTCTGTTTCGCCAAAAAACATGGCGGTGAATTTATTCTTCGTATTGAAGACACAGACCAAGTTCGCTCTACCCCAGAATCTGAAAAGATGATTTTAGATTCCTTGCGTTGGCTTGGGCTAAATTGGTCTGAAGGTCCAGATATCGGCGGTCCACATGCACCATATCGTCAATCTGAACGTATGCACATCTATAAACAATATGCTTTGGAGTTGGTAGAAAAAGGCCATGCATTTTATTGCTTTGCCAGCGCAGAAGAACTCGATCAAATGCGTATTGAGCAACAAGCACGTGGTGAGACACCACGTTATGATGGTCGCGGCTTAAACTTAAGCCCACAAGAAGTAGAGCAACGTTTAGCCGCAGGTGAAGCACATGTGATTCGCATGAAAGTACCTGAAGAAGGCATCTGTAAATTTAATGACTTATTACGTGGTGAAGTCGAGATCCCATGGACTCAAGTGGACATGCAAGTCCTGCTTAAAACCGATGGTTTACCAACCTACCACTTGGCTAACGTGGTTGATGATCACTTGATGCAAATCACCCACGTGATGCGTGGTGAAGAGTGGATTCCTTCTGCACCGAAACACCAGTTGCTGTATCAATACTTTGGTTGGGAGATGCCTGTACTCTGCCACATGCCGCTACTGCGCAATCCGGACAAATCAAAATTATCTAAGCGTAAAAACCCAACATCTATTAACTATTACAAAGATATTGGAGTATTACCTGAAGCCCTATTGAACTACTTAGGCCGCATGGGTTGGTCTATGCCAGATGAGCGCGAACAATTTGGCTTGGCGGATATGATTGAGCATTTTGATATTCAGCGTGTTTCTTTGGGTGGTCCTATTTTTGATGTGGACAAACTCAACTGGCTCAATGCGCAATGGATTAAATCCCTCACCCCTGCTGCACTTCTTGATCGCCTACTCGCATGGAAATCAGACCGCAGCACCCTTGAAGATATTGCTGCTGCGATTCAACCGCGGATTCAACTGCTTTCAGAAGCCGTAAACTGGGCAGGGTTCTATTTCAACCAATTCCCTCAAATTGATAAAGCACAGTTTGAAAGCAAGAAGTTGACTGAAGAACAAGTCCGTAAAAGTCTGCAATTTGCGATTTGGCGTTTAGAAAGCCTGATGAGCTGGAACAATGATACCGTTAGCCAAACCCTGATGGACTTGGCTGCACAGATGGAAATCAAGTTGCGTGACTTTATGCCAAGCTTCTTTATTGCCATCGCTGGATCAACCAGTTCTACCCCAGTGATGCAATCTATGGTCACCCTAGGACCTGATTTAACCTTTGCTCGTTTACGCCATGCATTGAATTTGGTCGGTGGTCCAAGCAAAAAAGAGCAAAAAGAGTGGGAAAAACTCAATGAAAGCTTAAAATTGCCGAAAAATGATCCAATTGATAACGCTTAGTTAATTTTTTTATTGACGTATGTGCGCAATCATCCTAATATTGCGCACACACAGACTGGGGCCATAGCTCAGTTGGTAGAGCGCTACAATGGCATTGTAGAGGTCAGCAGTTCGATCCTGCTTGGCTCCACCATCCCCATCAAGTCTGCTGTGCAGCCTCGATCCGTCCCTATCGTCTAGAGGCCTAGGACATCGCCCTTTCACGGCGGTAACCGGGGTTCGAATCCCCGTAGGGACGCCAAATTCTGGAAAAGCCACTGATTGAGCACAATCAGTGGCTTTTTCTATTGATGTTTTTTATTCAGCCACTCTTCGTTTCTTAAATAACAATTCGCTAAAACGAAGAGTTTAGCTAAACTAAGATTTAACTAAACCAAGATTTGAATGAATCGAGTTTCGCCGAACCAAAGTCGTCGTGACGATTAAAATTCTGGAGTTGTGATGCAATATCGTTGCCCAAAATGTCAAAGCCCTAAAATCATGCCCGTTGCAACAGCCAACAGCCCACAAATGACACGGCCTGTGGTTCCCAAAAGCCTTGTAGTGCTTATACCAGCTATATTTATCTTATTATTTTTGGTATTGATCAGCATTGCGATGTGGATTTTTGGGAATGGTGCAGGTCAGTCCATACAAATCGCGACTGTGGTGGTGTTTATCATCAGCATATTGGCAGGGATCATGTTCTGGCGTGATTTGCCAGACTTTAAAATTTCCATGCAAGCCTTTATGAATAACAACAAAGACTGGAAATGTCGTGAATGCCAACATCAGTGGCATGTCTAAATCCTCTACAGTTTGCAAAAAAAATACCGCTTTATAGCGGTATTTTTTATTGAGTATGCGTTGATGCTCAATTGCCATCTAAATTAATTATTGCGGTGCATGCTGCAGTTCAGCAGCACATTCACTATCTTCAATCTGCAAGGTCATTTCTGTGATTGCATGCTGCGTAGAGAGTAGAGTAAACGCCTCTTTATACAAAGCATTACGATCTGCATTGGGCGCATATAAATGTACAGTGAGATGCACATTTTTAGAGCTGATCGCCCACACCTTCAATTCATGGATACTCTGCACCCCCTCCAAACTCAAGATATCGGCACGCAGTTTTTCAATATCAATCTCATCTGGCACCCCTTCCAACAAAATATTGACACTCTGTTTGAGTAGGATCCATGTACGCGGCAATACCCAAAAACCGATTAATACAGCAACGATGGTATCAACCAAATACCATTGGGTAAAATAAATAACCACAGCGGCAATGATCACACCCACCGAACCTAAGGCATCACTCAAAACCTCGAGATAAGCGCCCTTTATATTCAAACTCTCTTTAGAACTTGAAAATAAGATCCGCATTGAAATCAGATTAATAATCAGGCCAATGGTCGCCACGATCATCATACCCATACTTTGCACTTCTGGTGGATTACCAAAGCGCTGATAGGCCTCATATAAAATATACATCGCAACCACAAACAGCATTGATGCATTGAACAAGGCCGCTAAAATTTCAAAACGCTGATAACCAAAGTTGCGCTTACTGTCTGCAGGTCGTTGCGAAACACGGATTGCAACCAATGCAATTGCCAATGCCATCGCATCAGTCAACATATGCGCCGCGTCAGACAACAAAGCCAAACTTTGGGTCATGATTCCTGCGACCACTTCAACAATCAAAAAAGTTGTAGTGATAAACAAGGCAAATGTTAATTTTTTTGTATTACCCTTTGCAGCAACACTATGATCATGTTGTCCACTCATCGCTAGCTCCTCTCTATGCTGCTCAAATCACAACGCAATTCAGCAGACACTAATCGATTAAAATGACTACGGCATGACAACACGTTGAGTGAGTCATGCCGAGTCATTGGCTGTTGAGGTTAAATGTTTATTTTAAAGTTTTAATTTAATTCAGCACTTGGTTCTGCTTGACGCTTATGTTTAGGCTCATTCATCCAACGATAAATCACCGGCAATAACACCAAGGTCAAGATCGTTGAAGAAATAATGCCGCCAATCACCACTGTTGCCAAAGGACGTTGAACTTCCGCACCTGTACCAGTTGCGAGCGCCATCGGAATAAAGCCCATAGATGCCACACAGGCCGTCATCAATACAGGACGTAGACGTAAGATTGCACCTAACCATGTTGCCACCTGTACATCCATGGTTTGACGCAACTCCTTAATAAAGGTCAACATCACCAACCCGTTCAGCACCGCGACACCCGATAAGGCGATAAAGCCCACCCCCGCTGACATTGAGATCGGAATATCACGCAACCATAGCGCCACCAATCCACCACAGAGGGCAAATGGCACACCACTGAACACCAGCAAACTCTCTTTAAAGTTATGGAATACCGCCATTAACAAGATAAAGATGGTAATCAAGGCCAATGGCACAACCAATTGCATACGCGCTTTAGCTGAAGCCATATTTTCAAATTGACCACCGTACTCCAACCAATAGCCTGCAGGTAATTCCTGAGTCGACAATTTGCTTTGAATCTCACTCACAAATGAACCCAAATCACGCCCAGAAACATTCGCTGTCACCACCACACGGCGTTTACCGTTTTCACGGCTGACTTGGTTCATCCCGAGTACAGTTTCAACCTGTGCCACGTCTTGTAATTGAATCAAACCACCATTAGGCAGCTGAATCGGCAACATTGACAATTGCTCTGGCGTACGCTGCACATCATCCAAACGGATCACAAAGTCAAAACGACGGTCACCCTGTAGGATTTGTCCTACATTTTGACCACCAACACTGGTCGCAACTAAGTCCTGAATTGCACGAACAGAGAGGCCATATTGCGCAGCCAAAGCTTGATCGACTTCGACATTGAGCAAGGGTAAACCGCTGGTTTGTTCGATATTCACTGCTGTCGCACCAGAGACCGATTGGATTTGCTGCGCTATACGTTGTGCTTCACGATTAAGCACTTCCATATCATCACCAAATACCTTCACCCCTAAGTCACTTCGCACACCCGAAATCAGCTCATTAAAGCGCAATTCGATCGGTTGTGAGAACTCACTATTATTACCAGGTAAGGTACTCAGCATCGCCTCCATTCGGGCACGAAGCTCATCCACAGTCTCAGATTTATCAGGCCATTCTTTCTGTGGTTTCAACAAGATAAAACCATCCGAAATATTGGGAGGCATCACATCAGTCGCCACTTCAGCAGTACCTGTACGTGCAAAGATGGCTTTGATTTCTGGAAACTTAGCCAACAACATTTTTTCAGTATTCTCTTGCATGCGCAGGGATTGTTCTAGACCCGTGCTCGGAGAGCGCATTTGTTGCACAGCAAAATCACCTTCGCTCAATTGCGGTGCAAATTCACTGCCTAACTGAGTCGACATGACGCCAGTCAAAACCAAGATCCCGACAGCAATGGTCAACATCAGATATTTAAATTGATAGGCCAAATCCAACAACGCTTCATAACGGCGCTTCAACCACAACATCCACTTGGTTTCTTTTTCTTTCACTTCGCCTGTTACAAATAACGCCACTGCAGCAGGTACAAAAGTAATCGAGAGGATAATCGCACCAACCAAGGCAAACACGACCGTCGCTGCCATCGGATGGAACATTTTTGCTTCCACACCTTGCAAGGCGAAGATCGGCAAATACACCACCAAAATAATCAATTGACCAAAGATTAATGGGCGACGTGCTTGTTTTGCAGCCAAGAACACTTCTCTAAAGCGTTCAGACTTGGTGAGTTTACGACCCACTTGATGTTGATATTCCGCCAAGCGCCGAATACAGTTTTCCACAATCACCACGGCACCATCAACGATAATACCGAAATCCAGCGCCCCCAAACTCATTAAGTTGGCACTGATACGTTGCTGCGCCATACCACTCAAGGTAAACAGCATCGACAACGGAATCACACAGGCAGTAATCAATGCTGCACGGAAGTTACCCAAGAACAAAAGTAAAATCACAATCACCAAGATTGCGCCCTCTACCAAGTTCTTTTGTACTGTCGCAATCGCACGCTCAACCAAATGGGTACGATCATAAACGGTTTCGATCACC
Organism: Acinetobacter calcoaceticus; assembly: GCF_004345325.1. GTDB lineage: Bacteria > Pseudomonadota > Gammaproteobacteria > Pseudomonadales > Moraxellaceae > Acinetobacter > Acinetobacter calcoaceticus_D. The sequence continues at coordinate 52,949 of NZ_SLVJ01000003.1, read as the reverse complement.
ACACCTTTGGGCAAGGTTTTTTGGATCTCTTGAATTTTAGTATCGACTTTACGCGCAACAGTACGGCTGTTCTCACCCATCATCATCATGACGATCCCGAGTACAGTTTCCTCACCATTGTAAGTTGCACCACCAGTACGCAAGTCATGTCCGATTGAAACTGTTGCGACATCTTTGATTCGTACAGGAAAACCATTTTTATTGGCAACAGTGACATTTTCAATATCGCCGACATTTTTTAAGACACCAGGCACACGAACTGTCAATTGCTGGCCATTGTCTTCCATAAAACCAGCACCGCGGTTTTCATTGTTTTGCTCTAAAGCTGTCTGCAATTCAGACATTGGTATCTGCAATTGTTGCAAACGCTTGAGATCCGGTGAGACCACATAAGTTTTATTGTACCCACCGATACTATTTACCTCGGCTACACCTTCTACGCGTTGCAACTGAGGACGAATCACCCAGTCCTGAATTTCTCGCAAATCCATAGGTGTATAGGCTTGGCCATCTGGTTTTTTAGCATTGGGCTCAGCTTTCACTACCCATTGATAAATTTCACCCAATCCGGTCGATACCGGTGACATGGTCGGACTAACATCAGCAGGCAGCTGATCATTGGCTTCTTGCAAGCGTTGATTGATTTGCTGACGAGCCCAATAGATATCCGTTCCTTCTTTAAAGATAATCGTAACTTGGGACAGTCCATAGCGCGAAATCGAACGGGATTGCTGCAACTTCGGCATACCCGCCATGGCCGTTTCAATCGGATAGGTAATTCGTTGTTCCACCTCAAGCGCTGTGAAGCCCGCAGCCTGAGTATTAATCTGAACCTGAACGTTGGTAATATCGGGTACTGCGTCAATCGGCAGTTTTTGATAACTCCAAATCCCGACCCCTATCCATGCCACTACAAACAACATCACCCAGATGGCATTTTTGATTGAAAATTGAATGATGCGGTCAAACAGACCTTCCGGCTCCGGAAGCTCCGCCTCTACATCTAACTTTTTTTTATCAATGTCCATGCGCAGCCTCTCCTTTCTCCATCTCAGATTTCAAGAGGAAACTACCCTGACTGATATAGCGCTGTCCGGCCTTAAGACCTGATTTTACCTCGATCCATGCACCATCACTTGAACGACGGCCCAGCTCAACAGGTTGTGGCGTAAATTCAAAGTTCTTACCATGCTCTTTAACCAAGAACACCACATCTTTGCCTTCAACTTGTTGTACTGCTTCTTTAGCAACACGCATCACTTGTGCCTGATCTGCTTGGCGCAACTGAATATTCACCATCAAATTTGGACGCAATTCTGGTGCTTGAGAGAGGACTCTGGCACGCACTTGCAAACGACCCGTTTGTGCATCAGCTTCAGAGCTCAAGGTTTGAACTTGCGCCTTAAATTGATTGCCTGTTTGCATAGACGTGAAATCTAGACTTTGGTTTGGAGAAATACGATTTAGATAATCACCTGGCACAATAAATTCAAGCCACAACTGATCCAACTGATCAATTACAAACAATTGGCTCGCCAACTGTACATTTTCACCCACCACTACATCTTTTTGACTCACCACACCAGAGATCGGTGCGGTCAAGGTATAACGCCCACTTGAGCCTACACCCACACCAAAGGCAGATAAACGCGAACGTGAAGCTTGCACTTGGATCTGCGCTTGCTGATAGGCATTATAGGCACGTTGATAGTCTTGCTTGGCTGAAACACCTTGTGACCATAGAGTTTTTTCACGCTCATAGTCTTGCTTTGCCAAAGACAATGCCGATTGTGCGATTTGTAAATTAGACTGTTGATCAACTAAGTCGGGCACCAACAACGTCGCCAAAGTTTGACCTTTCTTAACTTGTTGCCCCAAATCAACATTGACAGACTCAACTCGACCACTAAAGCTCGGTGATACATGCGCTTGACGATCTGTATTGACCACGAGTTTCGCTGGAAAGCCATTACTTTGCTCCACATCGCCGATAGCAGCAGTGGCAATCTTCAAACCCTGCTCAGTCATTTGTTGAGCACTTAATTCCAAACCCTCATCATCATGTCCAGCCTCCCCACCTTCAGCCGCAGACTTAGCTTCGCCTTCTACCGCTTCAGCCTTACCATCCTCTGATTGAGTCGCGCTTTTCTTTTTACTTGACCACATCAATGCAGCTGCGATTAAAGCCAATACAGCAATCACAATAATAATTAAAATAGGTTGGGTTACTTTACCACTATGCTGTTTTATTGTTTTCATATTAACTTCCCCCGCCAATAACAGGCAGTGCCTGTGTTTCTTGCCACATGGATTGATTGATTTGAGATAATGCATCTTTAGCCATGACTTGGCTTGGCTCTATACCCAGACTTAAACTTTCTGCTTGAATGGCACGCGCCCAAGCATCTTTCAACAATTGCACCTTACGCAAACGAACATCTTGGAGCTGCATGGTTGCTTGCTGCACATCAGATACTGCAAACTTACCAGCTGTAAATCCTTGCAAGGTTTTCTTGCGCACATTGATTGCGAGAGGGATCTGCGTTTGATCAACTTGTTTGAATTGCAATTCCAAACCCTGCAGATCAGTCAACAATGTCCCGATCTCTAGCGCATTTTGCTTTAAATAAAACTGCTGTTGCTGGCTAAGTAGGTCCTGCTTGGCTTGAGCGATTTTGATGCCATATTGATTGCGATTAAAAATATTTAATGGAATTGACACACCCACTGCCAACTTATTGTCATTGGTATCTTGCGGTGTCCGCGTATTGGTCATGGTGACATCTAATGTTGGATTTGGTCGCGCTGCAGCTTTCAAATAATCAACAGTCGCTTTGGCTTCTAAAACTTTAAGTTGACGTGTTTTCTCAACCAAGTTTTCAGCAAGATACTCTTGGACTTGCGACGCCGAAGAACTCGGCCATAAGCTCCTAGTATTCAAACCTATTTTGATTTTCTTATCTGCATCACCCCATAAATTGCTGAGTTGCTGAGTCGCAACTTGTAATTGCAAATCAGCTTGGTGATAAAGTCGTTGATTTTCTTCATGGGTCATACGCACACGATCTACATCAACTTGCGCAACACTCCCCGCTTGATAACGCTTTTGCAAAGCATCCAAGTTTTCTTGACTCACTTGGAGCTGCTCTATCACTACATCACGTTCCAACTCAAACACAGCCAATTGAGACCAGAGATATTTCACCACCAAATTCAGCTGAGCAGAATAAATACGTTGATTCAACTCAGATTGATTCTGGGCGAGCTTAGCCATTTGGTAAGTCGCTCTACGTTTTCCAAAAACATCCAACGGTTGAGATACAGCAAATGCCAACTCTTTGTCGTCATCTTTAGAAAACCCTGATTGCTCGATGGATAAGCTAGGATTTGACCACAATTTAGATTGTTTTAAATTGGCTTCGGCAATTTGCTGCTGAGTTTGCCAAATACCTTGACTCTGTTGATAAGATTGAACTTTTTCAATCGCTTGTTGCAGCGTTAAATTTGAACGGTCAAGCTCCGCCCAACTTTGTGGTGCTACTGCGATTGCTGCAACCCCCAAAATCAAACGTAATACCACAGTCATCTGTTGGTATGAAATACGCTGCATCAACACAGTTGAGCGCGCAGAAATGTTCGAAAAAACCTTTGACATGTTGATGCCTCACTAAGTTAAACAAAGTGGCGGGTTTTTTAGGCTATCCCACCAGCAGCGGGACTAGTTCAGGTGGAGGATTGAGTGATTTTAAATGCGGGGACTTATAGAGATTATCCCTGTCAATTATTTGTTTTTGGATATAATTACCCCAACACAATGGTTTGGTTTTTTGTTGCAATTCGACCATGATAAAGTGTGCAAAAGAGGGCAAATGATCATGATGATCATCCTGAATATACTCAAGAAAATTTGCTGAGCTCTCTAGGGTCTTGCTCAAATTTATATTTTGCTGTTGTGTTTGTTTTTGTTCTTCACTCTCACACATCACGGATTGATGATGTCCAAAGTGATTTGGATAGGTTGTCGCTTGTTCAGTTGCGTTTTCATGACCACAAAAAGCTGCTGCCACATTCCAAACACCTTGAAATATGAACATAGACAACAACAGGCTAATAAAAATGCTGAAACGTTTCAAACGCTAAGCTCGTTATAAATTTTCGCCAATATAACAACACTTATGTACGTAATAAAATTACATCTCTGCAAAATTTACCTGAACACCCCCCTTTTAACATGAAGAAATAATTCAACTTAACTAACCATACAAAAACATCTTGACAAATTACAAATTAGCACTTTTAAATACATTTTTTTGCGTCTACATTGGATTACACCGATATTTTTATCTGAGAGAAAACAAGGAGGTTTATATGTTTACACATATACTTCAACGCATAGGGACTTATGCGAAGCTTAAGTTTCAACCATTTACTCAAAACCCAAACTCTCCACCTCGTACCGTACAAAGCTTACATTCTGTACAGCAATATCTAGGTCAAAAATCATGCGTTACATCCACTGACATTCAGCTACAAGATTCTGAAACACGAAATGTCATGTGGCATGCACTTCGTAGTGCATTGCGAGGCGATAAGAATGCCCAATATCAAATGGGTATTTTTTATCTGCATGGTCAACTCGGTTTGGATCGGAACTATTCACATGCAGAGAAATGGTTAGATCAAGCTGCGCATCAAGGACATAGTGCTGCAAAACACGAACTTGAAGATGCCTACGCCCAACTTGCTTTCTCATAAGTCACATAAAAGCACACACAAAAAGAAACCCTAGTTAAAACTAGGGTTTCTAATATCTTCTAGATCAACCTCAATATTGAAGACGCTCGCAATTAAGCTTCAACTATCTGCCTGTATGACGTTAATGCGTAATTCTTTCGGCAAACTAAATGTAATATTCTCTTCTCGACCACTCAACTCTTGTGGTTGTCTCGCGCCCCAGTCCTGTAGACGCTGAATCACTTGGCGGATTAATATTTCGGGCGCCGATGCTCCTGCGGTCACTCCAATTTTATCTGCACCTAGAAACCACTCATGTTGTAATTCGTCTGCATTGTCAACTAAATACGCATGTTTACCCATACGTTCCGCCAATTCTCTCAGTCGGTTTGAATTGGATGAATTGGGAGAACCAACCACCAAAACCACATCACATTGTTCAGCTAAATCTCGTACGGCATCTTGACGATTTTGTGTTGCATAACAAATATCATTTTTTCGCGGGCCTTGAATATTTGGATATTTATTTCGCAAAGCATCAATAACTTTGGCCGTATCATCAATCGATAACGTGGTTTGGGTTACAAATGCAACTTTCTCTGGATAGCGCACTTGTAACTGCGCCACATCTTCTTCATCTTCAACCAAGTAGATCTCGCCACCATTTTTCTTGTCATATTGACCCATGGTGCCCTCAACTTCTGGATGCCCCTCATGCCCGATCAAAATCGCCTCAATACCTTCGCGTGCATATTTGGTCACTTCGATATGCACCTTGGTGACCAATGGGCAGGTGGCATCAAATACTTTTAAACCTCGGCTTTCAGCTTCCTGTTGAACAGCCTTAGATACACCATGCGCACTAAAAATCACTATATTATCATCGGGCACTTCGTCAAGCTCATCGACAAATATCGCACCGCGTTGACGCAGATCATCAACCACAAATTTGTTATGTACCACTTCATGGCGAACATAGATTGGCGGGTTAAAACACTCTAGTGCGCGATTGACAATTGCTATTGCTCGGTCTACACCTGCACAAAATCCACGTGGATTCGCCAACACAATTTCCATAAAAGCCTCAATGCTCACTCAAAATGAGTATTTTATTTAATAAAATTTGCGATCAATTAGCCACTAGCTATTTTGTTTGATTCGCGTCTACTTTAAGATAGAGAAGATATTTTATCATATCAGGAAAAATATCATGTCGGGTCTCTTGTTTGTCGTTTCTGCAGCCTCAGGAACAGGCAAAACATCATTGGTCAAAGCCCTACTTGAACGCGTAAGCAACTTACACGTTTCTGTTTCTCATACTACCCGTCAACAACGCCCTGGTGAACTTGAAGGGGTACATTATCATTTTACTGAAAAATCTCACTTTCAAGATCAAGTCGCACAAGGCGGATTTATTGAGTATGCAGAAGTATTTGGTAATTATTATGGCACGTCCCAAGCCACAGTAAGAGATCAACTGACCAAGGGTCACGATGTATTATTAGAAATCGACTGGCAAGGAGCTGAACAGGTACGTCAACTTTTTCCTGAGTCAAAGCAAATATTCATCCTCCCACCCACTCAATTTGACCTACGTCAGCGTTTATCCAATCGTGGAACTGATGCAGTAGACATTATTGAGCATCGTTTAAGTTGCGCTGTAGAAGACATGCAGCAATATAAAAATTTTGACTATATCATCATCAATGACGATTTTAATAAAGCCTTGCATGACTTGGAATCTGTCATCAACGCCAATCGTTTAATGCTTAAGCCACAATCCTTGCGCCATAAAGAGCTAATTCAAAAATTAATCACGCCACAATCGTGATTCAACTTGAGTCTGAACGCAAAGCATTTTATACTGCGTGGTCTGTATAAAAATTTGTATTCTATTCACTCACGAAACACGAGAATTGTTATGGCACGCGTAACCGTAGAAGATTGTTTGAACCATGTAGACAACCGCTTTGAGCTTGTACTAGTGGCAAGCAAACGAGCGCGTCAATTGGCACGTCAAGGTATTGAGCCTACAGTTGAATGGGATAATGACAAACCAACCGTCGTTTCTCTACGAGAAATCGCTGCTGGCCACGTCACCAAAGATATTTTGAAACAACGTGATCAAGATTATCAAACCTCTAGTTTGGATTTGGCGCTTTCTGCAAATAATCTAAACTTAGAAGGTTTCTCTTTTCAATAACTTGTATCCAGTTGACAAAGGCCTAGTTCATCACTAGGCTTTTTTTATTCACTCCTAACTTGTTGAACATTTCTGTAGTATCTTTTTATTAAGAAAAAAACTCATTTTTTCTCAATAAAAAATTGACAAGTGCCTCAATATGCTTTTCATTAAAGGATTGGAAAGTTTATTGCAAATCAGTAGGTGTAATATGCCAGGCGAAGCGGTCAGACAGGCCAAGCAGCAGCTCAGTCTTATCATTGATGCATATCTCAACACACATGATGTTGAGCGAGTTCTTGCAGCCTGTGATTATGCAGATATCGCACATACTGGAATTACACGTAAAAGTGGTGAACCCTATATTATTCACCCGATTGCAGTCAGTTGTATCTTGGCACATATGCGACTTGATGCTGAAACCCTCATGGCAGCACTGCTACATGACGTGATTGAAGATACTGATTTCACCAAAGATGATATTATTGAAAAATTTGGTTTGACTGTAGCCGAACTAGTCGATGGGGTCACCAAGCTCAGCCACTCCAGCGATAAAGAATATAATAAGGCCGCGTCATTTCGAAAAATTTTGCAGGCCACCTTACAAGATCCACGTGTGATCATTATTAAGCTCGCCGATCGTTATCACAACATGACCACCTTAGAGTCATTGCGCCCAGATAAGCGCGCACGAATCGCGCAAGAGACCTACGATATCTTTGTCCCGATGGCACGTTTGGTCGGTATGAATGAGATGGCCGATAATCTTGAAAATCTCTGTTATCAAAATCTTGATCTGGATATGTTCGTAGATGTACAAAATGCGCTAGCGCAAACCAAACCTGAGCGATGTAAATATCAAACCATCTGGGAACAAAATCTTACCGATCTGTTGACGACCCAAAGCATCCAAGGGCGAATCAAAAAGAAAAATAATAATATTGAGCTGATTCGTCACTTTGTAAAAAATGAAATTAATCTGCAAGAGCTAACTCACAGCCATGCTTTTGAAATTATTTTACAAAACATTGCCGACTGTGATCATCTGGTAGATGCACTACGAGAGAATTTTCAAGTCCTGCATTATGACGATCATATTCGCAGACCCCTGCCCGGTGGCAACCAATCGTTAATGTTGAAGCTTAAAGGGGAGAAAACCTCCCTGTCACTCACCATTCAAACTGAATTGATGCGTAAAGCCGCGCGCTATGGCTTAGTGCTCGGTGAGAACGCACCTCAAGCCTGCCGCTCTGCGATTCAAGCCTCGATGCAAAATCTCAATGTTCTGATCGATGGTGCTTGCGCTAAAACCACCTTCAATGACTTATTGGATTATCTGCATCAAGAAAAAATTTGGGTCTATACCCCACATGGTCAATTACATGAACTACCGCAGGGTGCAACCGTCGTTGATTTTGCTTATTCAGCCAGTCTATTCCTCGGCAACCATGCCGTAGGCGCCAAGATCAATGGTGAAATTAAGCCGCTCTCTACCCCACTGATCAGTGGTCAAGTGGTTGAGATCATCACCGATGTGCTCGCAACGCCAAATCCAGATTGGCTCAGCTTTATTAACACCCAAAAAGCACGGCGTGCGCTGCAAAACATCCTCAAAGACCAAGATGATGAAGAGCAGTGTCTGGTCGGACAACAAGCCCTCAATCGCGCCCTGAAGCTATTTAATCTTTCCGTGAATGATTTATCGCAAGAGGATTGGACCGACTTACTGCAATGGCGGCATGTCTCAACCAAAGATGTGCTGTTTCAACAAATCGCAGTTGGAGATTTACTGCCGCAATTGGTCGCCAATCATTTGTTTGCCCAAGATCATCATGATGAATTGTTGACCTCAAACCGCTTAATCCAAGGTACAGATGGTGTGGATGTGAAGTATGCGCACTGTTGCAACCCTGTGATGGGTGACCCAATCCAAGGACACATTTCACGTCGTGGCTTAATCGTTCATCGTGCAAAATGCCATAATCTATTACATGAGCAACATTTGCACCCTGAGAACATTATGCTGCTGCAATGGACCACTGAACCAGTCGATGATGTGAGCTTCACAGCGTATTTGAGCATTGATATGCGTATGAGTGACGAACAAATCTCTGAGCTGATTTATCAGTGCCGTAAAGCCAAGACAGGCGTGGAAATGGTACAGACCCATGATGACAAAACCTATGTCAACATCGTGGTGGATGATCGGAAAAAAATCGCACAAATCATTCGTGAATTGCGGATGCATTTTGGTTTCCCGCGTATTGAACGCCTCTCTATGCCTGCAGTATTACCTAGCGTTTCACACGCTTGCTAATGCCCTACGCTTCAGCTTGCTGGGCTCGGACAAGTTCGACAAGCAAGTATAGTGCTAGATGCTGCCCTCCCCATTTTGCGCTCGTTATTTTGCGCTCGTTTGAGCACTATGTGATTGCATGTGCATGTAGTTCTCGCCAGCGACTCGGTGAACTGCCTGTCCATTTCTTAAAAGCACGATTAAATGATGTTTGCTCATGGTAGGCCAATAAAAAAGAAACCTCCAAGATACTTAATTTAGAATCTTTTAAATATTGTTGCGCCAATTGAATGCGAATTTGAGTCAACATATTTTGAAAACTCAGATTTTGGAACTTTAAGTAATTTTGCAATACTCGCGTGGAAATATTCATTTTCTGAGCAACATAGTCAACAGTTGCATTATGGTGCTGGATGGATAATAAAATATTTTGATTCACCGTTTCAACAAAGCTATCTTCTGAACTCAATGATCTTAGCGTTTCATCCGCTTGTTTTTTGAGTATCTCCAATAATACCGGATCTGGTTTTTTGACTTTCCGCTCGAGTAGCGCGAGATCGATATATATTTTGGTATAGCGATGATCAAACTCAATTGGACATTGAAAAAACTGCTGATAGAGGGCTACATTTTTAGGTCGAGGGATGGCCAGTTTAATCCGACTGAATCGAATTTCTTGGTCATCTGATATTTGCTTTAATCGGGTATAAAATATAGCCACCTGCAACTCTTCTGAGATCGCGGTTTCTTGGATATACAATCCAGCCTGAAAATAAGCTGGCCTGCCCCACGACACATAGGCTTCTTTTTCTGAATACACCACAGTAGGGGGCATATAGTTATACCAAATTTTATTGTACTTAAAGGAATGAGCAATGATATCGCCCAAATTTGAAAATGAATTTGAGATATATGCTGCAATACCGATATAAGATGGATTAATAATGGCGCCAATGTCCAAACCCAAACCTTCTTTTTTGTATTGTTGATTTACAAAGCCCAACTTCTCCAACCAGCGGCCGAATGTGATGCGCTCATTGATCCCATATTGCTGCTTTACAGGAGAATTTAACAAATTTATTTCACAAAAATCATCTAATAAACGTGTCATTCCGCTGCCGACACTTTTTAAACTTAAAAATGATTTCATTCAAAACTCCATGGCCCATTTCAAATATTTTAAACAAATTCATTTTTTATAATATTTTTCTCTAGGCTGTTTTAAATAACAAGATGCCTCTCATCGCAACATGACTTTGCCATTTGAACAGGTGTGTTCAAATGGAAATAAGCAAGCATATTTAAAGTAATGATGCGATTAAAATAGCGGGATGTGATACCGAAACAAAGGCTTAATTTTTTGGCTCAATCGACTTAGGGAACCGTCATGATCAAGATGGTTGAGCCTGTGAATACACCACGTCCAACCTCGCCCTGACTGTGCAGTGTTGATGTAATTGGAAGGATAGTTCCGTTAATATCACCAAAGAACTGATAGCCATCGATTTTGGCGCCACCTGTGGTCGAAAGTTTACTGATAATATTTGAACCTAACTTAACTTCATCACCTGTCAATAAGAACAGTTGCACGTTAAAGCCACGGTTACAGGTAAATTTCAAATCTCGTGTCACTGAGTTGGTACCACTCTGAATTTCAGCTGCAGACAAACGCCCATGATCAAATAAAATATTGGCTTGGTCGACATAACAATATCCGACTGGTGGTGGGGCAATACCACAACGCATGCCTGGCAGCATCATTCCTTCGTTGGCATTCAATGATTGCCTCAGGGTGTAGAACAAACCTACGCATTCGGGAAATGCGGGTGGCCGTGAATCGACGCTTCGATGTATCGAATACCCCTTAACTGGGATAGGGCAAGACGCTTTATACAACTCACCTAAATCAGCCATCGTTCGTGCCGTGGTGGTACCTCTTGAAATTGCACACTGTGGATTTGCTCCAGTATAGCCTGCAGTCCCTGCTGCAGTTTCACGGTGGTTAATTGCAACCGTACATACAGGCTCGCCATAGCATGGATTTGGAGTCATCGATGCTGCTGATCCCGGCGAAGTTTCCCAACTGTGGATGGTAAACCTGTAGAGATACTCAGTACCACCAGGCGATCCAGGCTGCACAGATACTTCATCAATGGTTGAAAAGATGTTTGCAGATACACTTTGAGTGATCACAAGCATCAATAATCCAGATACGAAGTGAGTTAAATTCATATAAACCTCGTGTCAGTATCGCTGCGATATAATGGCGGGCGCTTCATTATTCATATTCCAAATAAAATGTGGAAATCATATTAAATGTTCCCAAAGAGATGCTTCTCGATGCGATAGCACTTGGCTCCGCACGAACAAAAGCCCTGAGTTTAATTTGTTGAGCGCCATCGCTAATCAAATGAATCGGTGTAGACTGATTGAAGCGTATTGGCCTGCCATCAGCCATTTCTAGGCCGATTGCTGTTCCAGAATTTTGGCTAGCGAGGTTAATTTGCATATACCCTGGCAGCTCAGTACTCTCCTGCCCTTGAAAAGTTGCCCGTATGGTTTTGGCCAAATCGGTGTCGCAGTTTAATAGACCAATATGAAAAACCTGACCCACTGTGCGATCGCGGTTATACAAGTCATTATTTAGAATACTCTTCATATCTACTAATATATTTTCACTGCTTTGTTCGACATCACACGGCTGTGCAGAGAGCACGCCATAAAATCGTATGTTATCTGCACTCATCACCACCGATGATTGCAGCATGAGCAGCAGCGCCAATAATGAATACACTGGTTTGATTGGTATCCGTTTAAAACCTATACACGCTCGCCATAAAGTCTTATGCATGACAATCACCTATTGATAATCCACTTGTAATGTTGCTGTTGCTTCAAAAGGTTTTTCTTGTAAAGTCACAGTGGCAGAGCGTATGGGTACAACATCGATCACAGGCAAATTATTTAATGAAATATTGACCGGTACACCAAATGTGAAAGGCTGATTATTCTGGTAAATCTGTATCGCCAACCCGTCTATCGATGTCAGTAATGCTGAATTTCTTTCACCAAATGCGGCAGGTTTTCCAACGAAACTCAACCTAAAAACACCGCCATGATTTTCCGGGATATAGTCACACTTGACTAAATAGTCCAGCTTTTTTCGGTAGTTCACACCATCAATCTTGGGAATACTTACTCGACCAAAATTGACACTTAATTGTATGTCATCATTAATTTTACATAGCGGTGGTGCGATTATGGTCCCGAACAACATCACCTGTTGATCAACTGCCCATGCCTTGGTCGCCCCAAGATCCGTAACAATTAAAGCCCCAAACATAAGGATACTTAAGCCTGAAAAATATTTTTTCATTCACTCCCCCTTACTGATAGTCAATTGATAGCGTAGCGATCACACTAAAAGAGCCCAGACTTATATTGGCATTTGCAGCTTTGGTGGGTGCAGCAGTGAGTACAGGCACATTGGGATGATTAAAGTTGTACCATTGGTTGGTATTGATGCCCACAGCGCTACGGAAAAATGCAATGCCCAAGCCATTTTTCCCTGCTCGTAATACACTCTGCCCATTCATCACCGCACTGCTTCCATCTAGACGAAAACGCATACCCTTGGGTGAGTTTTCAGGACAGATCAGCTTATATTCAAGTGGCCGCATATAGTTACTGCCATTGACCTGGTTACTAATGATGTCATCACCAAAGTTCACCAAGATCGGTGTCGAACTGTCTATGCTGCACGGGGGGGGCTCAATTAAAGTCCCTCTAAATGCCACATCAATTTTGGCTTCTTTGGCTTGTAAAGCCATTGAGGTTGATAAAATCAATGCAATCAGAGTCAGTTGTTGTTTTAGCTTCAAAGTAATGAACATCCAAATCCTCCTGCACTATTGATAGTCAATATATAAAGTGGCATTTGCAATAAAACCGCCACCACTTAAACGAACCTCTGGTTGTCTAATCGGAGCTGCCTTTAAGGTCGGTAAGGCTGAGGATCGAATGTTTGCCCATTGATTTAACTTAAGCTGTTCATTACCCAAATAAAAAACGATACCTAGCCCAGGTTTGTTGGTGTAGAGATAGTCGGCATTGAAACCTTGATTACCCACCATTCTCAAACGCATACTATTGTTAACCCCACTGTCACATTGCAATGAATACAAAATATCGCGCATATAGTTTTTGCCATCGATATCAGTCGTGAGCACATCATCACCAAAGTTCACCGAAATCTGCTTGGCATTGTTATTAATGGTGCATGTTGGATCCGACACCTCAACGCGAATGGTCAGTGTGGACTGAGAACTCAACTCCGCAGCTGCATGTGCTGTTGTGATGGCAGTCGTCAATAAAAGTCCACTCAAATATAAGCAACAGCGTTTACTTCGATGAGCAGTACGTCGTTTAAGATCGTTCATGGGTGTTATTCCTATGTCCGTTATTCTTTCTCAGGAACGACATTACATTGGCCTTGACTACAATGGAAACTGAGTTGCGGTCTCGCACCATAGTCGTTGACATAGGTCAATACAGGTTGATTTCCGAGGCTGGCAGCAGATGCCTTGAGTAATCCCTCACTGAATGGCGCAACCATCAGTGGATCAAAATTGGCTGGGCCAGCGATATCTTTACTTGCGCTGCCATCAACAATGGTCACGAAATAAGCCGTTGGATTTTTGATCAAATATTGATCATTTTGTTTTTCAAGTGTGATCTGCTCCTGCCATGGTGTTGCATCCTGTGAAACCTTTAAGGCTGCAGGTCGATAGAACAACTTAATCCGCGTTTGCAATGCGATCTGCAGGGTATTTGGTTTATCACTTTTCGGTGGAATTTCACGTAAGTTGAAGTAATACAGCGTCTCTCTATCCTGTGGTAATTGACGAATCACCGGCAAGGCCTGTATTTTCACCTGGCTCTGCTGACCAGGCTCTACACGCTGTAATGGCGGAACGGTCAGCAATGGCCCCTGAATTTTTTTGGCATCCGCATCTTCAACCCAGGCCTGAGCCAAATAAGGTAAGCTTTCATTTTTATTACTGATACTTAAACTATAGGCTTGCTGATCACCATCAAATACAACCCGAGTACGATCTAATGCAATGGCTGCGGATACGTGCTGAACAGTCAACGTCGCCATTAGAGTCATGCTGAAAATTAGTTTTTTACTCAGTTTCATGTGCATCATTTGTTTACTCCTAAACCCATTTCGTCTTCAATGCTTTGTTTTAAATCGCTTACCAGACTGTTGTTTATTGCACTCTGGTTTTCATCATCATTCACGATCAGATCACAAGTTAAATCGAGTTGACTCAGCATCAGATCATCAGGGAGTACGCTTGGTGTCTGCATTTGACACTGTGCTTTGCCACCCCACTGTAGGGTCATGTTAGTGCTAGGATTAATTCCACCCAAGTACACCATCCCATCATCACCCATCAGACCAACTGTCTGATTTTTATGGTTAAGCACCGTGGCACCGAAGGGAGGATTTTTTCCATTGTTCAACTTAATCGTCGCCATTGCCTTCAGACCAGACACCACATTAAAGCTACGATAGCCAATAGCACCTTCTGTTAAGGTCGCCTGTGTCACTGAGCTAATGGCCTCTGCTTGATCACCAATATTGTTAACATCGATACTAAGACGGTTGCGATAATAACTATTCACATCGGTAATCACCGCTTTACCAAATCGGTTGGTTTTCGTGGTATGACTGTAGCCACGCACAGGAATATCACTTACGCCCTGAGTATCAAGTAAAACCCTTGTGCCTCCAACGGCGTTCACCCGATGCAGCGCACCACCTTCAGGTGTTAAGGTCACCCCACCTTGTAAACTTGCGCCCACTGCCAAATATTGATCACTGACCATACTAAAATTGGTGCTCAATTTAGTATGGTCACCTTCGCGGTTATAATAAGCACTTAGGTTGGCGTCAGATTCAGTGTGCCCTGCAATCACATTGAGGCTGTTTTTATTATCAATCCGATTGAAATATCCAACATTTCGGCTCAATTGGTCGTTCATATAGCTGGCATTGACGCTAACCGTAGCCTTATCCCAAGGAACTGAAAATGCAAGGGTGACGCCATCATCTTTAGTGCCGTTATTTAAATAACGATACGCAGTCATGGATAGACTTACATTCTTCATGCTGCCAATATTGAAATAGCTTGATAATGTCAGATTCATTCGATCTGAAGCTTCTCTATCCCAGTAAGTCTGACGATAATAGTTCGCATAGAAACTTGTATTACTTTTGCGGAAATGCTTATTAAAAGAAATGGTGTACATTTCTTTGTTTTTACCACTAACATTTTCACTGCCAGTATCGCGTGCATTTAAATACTCGCTGGTGCTCATGAAGTCTTCTTGAGAAAATCGATAGCCCGCAAAGGTTACTTGGCTGTCATAGCGGTCAAAGTTCTTTGAATAGCTCAATCGATAGGAGGTGCCTTTTTTATCAGCCTCCCCCGGAAATTTACTCCAAGACTGGGTAATATCCGCAGATACAGCACCAAAGGCCAATAAATCTCGTCCCGCTCCTACAGCCAGCGTCTGATAGTCTTGACTTGCAAGTGTTCCACCATAAAGTGACCAACCATTATTGATCCCCCATGAAAATTCACCAGCGCCAAAAACCTTTTCAGCATCATTATTTTGCAATTGATCAGGTTTACCCAGCACAAATTTATAGCGCACACTGCCTGGCCGAGTTAAATAAGGAATATGAGCCGTGTTCACTTTAAAAGATTGCGTGCTTCCGTCTTGTTCTTGTACCAAGACATCCAATTCACCAGAGATGACATCATTTAAATCTTGAATACGAAATGGCCCAGCGGCGACTTGAGTTTCATAGAGCACTCGCCCTTGCTGAGAAATCGTCACCAAAGCATTGCTATTGGCAATTCCACGTACTTCGGGCGCATAACCACGCAAGTTGGGTGGCAACATGGTATCGTCGGATTTTAAACTCGCACCCAAAAAACGAAAGCTATCAAACAAACCGGATTCAAGATAATCCTCACCTAAAGTGAGTTTTGCTTCTAACTTCGGAATGGCCTTGTAAGCATAGACTCGGCTCCAATCAAAACGATCTTCACCGGGGGCTGCATCACGTTTATATCGCCCTTGCCAATCCGCCCGAAAACGCCAACTATTGTGGTTGAAGCCAAGGGTTCCCATACCGCTTAAGCTATAGTCAGTATCTTTGTTTTGAGATTGATTCTTTTGAATTTGGCTGTTTAAGTTATAATCCAAAAGTAACCCAGTGATTCCAGAATCCCAACGAGAAGGAGGGTCCCAATGCTCTGAACTATATTCCAAATATGCTTGAGGAATATTCACATATAAAGTTGAAGTCGGGAGATCGCCACGCGTCGTTACCCCTTCTAAAGCACTCAGATCAAGGCAACCATCCTTGTCCATCCATGTCACAGTTGATGCAATTTCTGGTTTAAAACCGAGCTTATCAAAGAGCTCCCGCTCTATACATGCAACACTTCTTTTGGGATCACCCTCTACTGCAATGAACTTAATTCCAGTCATTGGTAGTGTGGTTTTATTGAGGATGACATTCATATCATACCGTCCTGGCATGATATAACCTGCGCGTGCAAACTGACTTAAATCGATATTGTCACGATCACTGAGGTCTAGAACATCTGTATTAAATTCTATTTCGTCTTCCGCATAAGCAACGGAGGAGTTCCCTAAAAGCAACACTGATAAGCCCAATGTTTTCAAATAGAAGTTATCTGCTTTAACAATGGGATGTGTCATAAAGTTATCCAGATCAGCGCTAAAATTGGCTTTTTAAACAAACTAAAACCAAATTTTTAATATTTTTAGCTTTAGTAATAATCCATTTTGAATCGTAAAGTTGAATAGATATGTCCAAGTTCGACTTGGCCTTGCTGATTCACGAAAACCATTGAATACTTTAAATACATATTTCGAGTGGAGATAAAACTGATGGGCAATACACGACCGGGTACAGCAAATTGACCGTCACGATCAGCAATTTTAAATCCCACGCCAGGCGTACCCACCGTGAACATCGCACCCTCTCGCCGACCATCAACTGTTAATTGAAATTTTTTCCAATTCGGCACGTCATGCTGTGCATTACCCAGTAAACAATGGGTTAATTTAATATTTAATGGTTGTGTTATGCCCTGACCACTATTTTCATGCTGAAGATCTGCCAAGCTCACTGTTTGATCATAACTTTCAAGGTCAATCGCACATGCAGATTCATGAATCTCGCCTTTCATGTTGATGCGACCGAATCGATCAGCCTCAGCGAAGCCCATTGAAGAAACCTGGAGTACAGTGACTGCAAAAAACAACCTCAAGAAAGCACTTTTATTTATTCTGTGCCACAACACATTCTCGCCCCCAACACTCATCAAAATCTCAATTTTTAAACACGTGTGCAAAAAGCCTTACACACGTGCTAATGAAATGTTGACTATTACTGATAAGCTAATTCGAAGTTTGCAACAGCGGTAAAACTTCCCGGGGTGATAGGATTAGCTGTAGAATCTTGAGCACCTTGCAAATAAGCTCGGTATTGCAGCACTGGGTTTGTGCCTGTTAGCGTGGCTGCTGAAGTTGCAGCACCTAATTCGACTTTTTCACCTTCATAAGTTTCAATGGCTACACCTGCACCTGTCGCAGAACCACTGATTGCAAGCAATTCATTACCTGTTGCGAGTGGAGATACAACACCCGTAAACGTGGTTTTGACTTTGTTTTTACCATTAGTAAAATCACACTGCTCCAACTGAATATTGAATTCACGAGGTAAAGATTTCCCTCCATTATTCAAGGCAGCATTTGAAACAGCACCCAGTGGAACCACTTGATCGAGTGATTCAGGTGCAATTGAACATGGCGCATCAACAATCGATCCAGTAAAAGTTACTTTACCTGAACCTTGATCGGCAGCAGCAAGACCTGAAACACCCACAGCCATAACAGCCGTCAACATTATTTTACTAATCTTCATGATTTGAACATCCAATTTAATCGCTTAATTTACTTAACAAGCATTTGATTTTTAAACTAAATTATATTTAAATCCAATTTAGAACCGGTCTATCTCAGACCTGAAACAATCTTATCATTTAGATATTTACACGCTTGTCCGAACACGAACATCTGTTTGTCTTTTTACGCAAAAAAGTAATGTAAGTTGTATTAATTTAATGAAATGTTAAATAATGTGAAATATAATTTTTAACAACTAATATAATAATTATAAAAAATAAATAGTTAATTAGACCGATATCGCTTAACCCATATTTTATTACAGACGAATAAGTTGAGTTATGTAACGCAAATAAAGTTGAAGCTTTATCTCAAAGCGCATACTCGCAATGAATACTGTGCTTAGAGGGATTGCGGAGGAGCATTGAATTAAAGCTATCTTGCGCTGAGCGTTTGCCTTATGATGAATTTAAACTATTCATGGAGAAGTCAATGTCCCGCCAAGTTATACATACTGAAAATGCACCTGCAGCGATTGGAACGTATTCCCAAGCAATCTTAGTGGACACGACCCTTTATCTCTCAGGCCAAATCGGTTTAGATCCATATAGCATGGAATTGGTTGAAGGCATTGAAGCTCAAATTCGTCGTGTATTTGATAATGTAAAAGCAGTCTGTGAAGCTGCAGGCGGAGCACTCACCGATATCGTAAAATTGAATATTTTCCTGACTGATCTATCCCATTTTCAATTGGTTAATCAGATCATGGGGGAGTACTTCGCTCAACCCTACCCAGCGCGTGCAGCCTTGGGCGTTGCCAGCTTGCCTAAAGGCGCTTTGGTTGAAATGGATGGTATCGTGATTATTCAAGATGCCTAAGCGACTTTTTAAAGCGCGGCTATCAAAAAAATGAAAATAAAAAATACGACCTCTTCGGTCGTATTTTTAATGTAGCCCGTTTGATTATGCCACTTTGTTGCTCTTGATTGGGATAATCTCATGCTGTTCACGCCATTGGCTCGGAGATATGCCAGTCCATTTTTTAAATGCGCGATTAAAAGAAGATTGCTCATCATATGCCAATAAAAAAGACACATCGAGCAGACTTAATTGAGGGTCACTTAAATAATATTGGGATAAATAAAATCGCATTTTGCTCAATAAATCTTGAAAACAAAGTTGCCGATCTCTTAAATTATTTTGCAGCACACGCGCTGAAATATTCATGTTCTGCGCAACATAGTCAACATGCGCCTTATTGTGCTGTATGGCAACTAATATATTTTGATTTACCGTTTCAACAAAAGAGTCTTCTACCCCCATCGCCAACAATATATCATCCGCTTGTTTTTTTAAGAGTTGTAGCAGTACAGGATCGGGATCTTTCACCTTAATATCTAAAATCGATTTTGCTGCATAAATCTTGGTTTGCTCAGTGTCAAAAATGATTGGGCAATCAAAAAAATCGAGATACTTGTGCTCATCTTGAGGACAAGGGATCGCCATTTCGATTCGATTAAATCGCAGTTGATGATTATCGGAGATTTGCTTTAGACGGGTATAAAAAATGGCAATTTGCAATTCTTCTGAGATTGCAGTTTCTCTCACATAAAGACCCACTTGCAAATACGCTGGCTTGCCCCATGATACTGAGATTTCATCATCCTCAGAATTTACTGTTTTAGGCATGTAGTTATACCAAATCTTATTATATTTAAAGGACTGAGTTAATATGTCTCCTATTTTGCTTACAGAATTGGTGATATAGGCAGATATACCAATATATGAAG
This sequence comes from Acinetobacter calcoaceticus, assembly GCF_004345325.1. GTDB lineage: Bacteria > Pseudomonadota > Gammaproteobacteria > Pseudomonadales > Moraxellaceae > Acinetobacter > Acinetobacter calcoaceticus_D. The sequence continues at coordinate 32,929 of NZ_SLVJ01000003.1, read as the reverse complement.
GATCGATCATGGCGCCGATATCCAAGCCCAAACCATTTTGTTGGTATTGGCTGTCTACACGCCTTAAGTTTTCTAACCAACTCTCAAATGTAATCCGCTCATCAATACCGTAGCTACGCGTAAACGGTGATTCTAACTGATGTTTTTTACAAAAATCATCGAGTAAACGGGTCATTCCGCTCCCGACACTTTTAATTTTTAAAAATGATTTCATTAAAAAAACCGTATACGACATCAATGATCATTAAAACTTAAATTACACAAGAATAATCTACATAATCTTTATTTATTGTAAAGCAGCACAACATGCTCAGGCTTGATTACTCAGGCATGTTCAGTCGTTTTCAGTGATATCAAATACTTTCCGTTTACATAAAACAACACCACATATAAATCCATTTATATGTGGTGTGGGGGAGACTGAGCAAAGTGCTCATTCAAATGTAGATTCAATATCATCTTGAAACATAGGGCTGATGAGACTAAACCTATATTGGGGTTGTTGAATACATTATTGCTTGATTCGACCTGACATACTTGTCCAATGAAGAATGAATAGTTGTCAATTTACGCAAAAAGAACTCTTTTCTTTAAAATGCTTGCCCCTATCAGCAGCATTCAATTATGATCTGAAACAAGTACAATCTACAGCTATTTTATTTAGATAAACTTCATACCAATCAAACCATTAAGTCAAAGTTGATAGTCGAAAAAATACTATTTATATACCCTTCGACGTGACTAAAATGATCACGCTATTTACCGTAGATGGCGGTTATCACTGGTCGATTCTGGTGGCAAAGGATGGGCCAAGGATGACTTTAGCAAACTCGTAACCCCCAAAAACATGATCAAAATATCGGAATCTCATTGCTGAGTCGGAGAAAATAATTGGTTAAACAGGATCGATCAACCAAAATGCCATAGAACCACTGAATCGGCATGATGAAGTTGAAAGAATATTTATTTTCAGATTAATTTGTTTTTAAATGATGATGAGGAAATAGTATGTTAAAAATCATGGGCTTTCCAGGAGAGTATGTACAAGGTCCACATGCTTTAGCACAGTTAGGACGTATTCTTATTCATCATAAAATCGATCATATTGCCATTATTTATGATCATGCTGTAGATGGACCAATATTACAGCGAGCCACTGAAAATTTGGCACAAGAATCAATTAAATACTTTAGCTTAAAGTTTAGTGGTGAATGCAGCTACCGTACAATTAACCATGCATGCAATCAAATTGCCAGGCATTACCCTCAAGCCATCGTCGCACTTGGCGGTGGCAAAGCCATTGATACAGCAAAAGCGGTGGCAAAGAATCTGGATTTACAGATCGTGATTTGTCCAACCATTGCATCCAATGATGCGCCCACGAGTCGCTTAATCATGATTTATGATGAGCTGCATCAAGTTGAAGCCCTCGATAAAATAAAATCCAATCCTGACATTGTAGTGGTGGATACCGATGTGATCGCACATGCGCCTGCCCAATATTTTTCAGCGGGTATCGGTGATGCGATCAGTAAAATGTTTGAGGCCAATCAATGTCGTTTGTCCAATGGATTAAATTCTTTTGGCACCCCTCCTCTACCTACAGCAATGCTGCTTGCCGATCAAACCTATTACAACTTACTGCAGTTCGCCACAACAGCACTTCAAGATGTTAAACAACAAAAACTGACCGAGCATGTAGAGAAAGTAGTTGAAACAACAGTGCTACTCAGTGGGCTAGGTTTTGAAAGTGGTGGGCTATCTTTAGCACGTGCTTTGGTGTGTGGATTGGCAGCTGTCCCACAACTCTCCACTAAACTTCATGGAGAATTGGCTGCCTATGGTACGGTTATTCATGCACTATTAGAAAATCGATCAGATCAGTTTATGCAGCAATTGACTGAATTTTTAATTGCGGTTGACTTACCGATCTGCTTGGCCGATTTAGGTTATGAATGTGAATTAAGCCAACATGATCTTGAGCTGATCATTACAAATACTCTAAATCATGCATCTAGTGCCAACTTTGTTCCTAAGATTAGTGCAGATCATTTGAAACAAGCCTTATATCGTTCAAATGCTTGTCTAGCATAAAACGTTTATCACAGCAGTATCGGGGGCTTACCCCTGATACAGTAGAGTGATCATTGAAGACAATCTGACGAGGATCAATGCCACGCTGTAATAATCTGGCGAAGATCACATGTAACACTACTCTCAAAACACCCCATAAGTCAGTAAAGCTGCCCTCGCTATACTTAAAATGACGCTCAACCACTAAATCATTTTCAAACACTTACATTTACGCAAAATTCACATTTACATAAAAAAACAAGATAAATGGATTTAAAAAATGAAAAGTAAAACAATATTTTTATTATAAATTAAAAAGTTGAATAATTACTCTAAATACCAAATGCACGCCCCCTCAATAACAAGCTATTGATTTATTAAAATAAATTAAAACACACTCTTGAATATTATAATTTTGGGTAAAAAAAATACAATTTAAAAAAAATTCCATATGTTTCAAAGCACTATTTTTTTGAATAAGCTTTCAAAATTACAAAACAGTTACTCTATTTAAAAAATGTATTAAATACGTGTTTAATTTATAATCAATCAATTTATTGTGATTAATATCACACTATTGTTAAATAACACCTTATAATTCGCACACTATTGCAATACTTACTGACGTTTTAAATAACGTTATTTTTTATGACTTTGAACTATTTAGGATTGTGCAAATGAACAAATATCAAATCGGTTTTATGTTAGTCGCTACTGCATTAACTTCAACTTCAGTATTGGCTGCTGATGGCGTTATCACATTTTCAGGTAATGTTGTCGGTGAAACATGTAAAGTTGATGTAAACGGTGCAGGTAGTGCAACCACCACAGTGACTTTACCCACTGTTAATGCATCTTCTTTAGCCACTGCGAATCAAACAGCAGGTACCACACCATTTAATATCGCACTTACAGGTGCGGGTTGTACTTCTAACAGTATGACTGCAAAACCTTATTTTGAGCCTGAAACTAGTAAAGTTAATGCCAATGGCCGCCTGATCAATACCGGTGCTGCTAAAAATGTGGATATTCAGCTTTTAAATCAAGCACAAGCGCCTATCGATCTTTCTAAAGATTCTTCAAGCCAATTATTTGCAACTGGAAATACAACTGCAGATAAAACAACCTACAACTATTTTGCACGCTACTTCGCGACTGGGAAGTCTGAGGCAGGCCCTGTGAATTCATCTGTAAGCTACAGCATCATTTACAAATAATATTCACAGTTTATTGAGGAAAAACAATGCGTATTCATCATCACTTATTTGCTTTAATTGCCAGTGCACTGTGTACACAAACGATTTTAGCAGGCGTCACGATTACTGGAACGCGTATTGTTTTTCCTTCTAATCAAAACACGGTCACTGTGCAGTTAAATAATGCTGCAGATAAACCCGCACTGGTCCAAGCCTGGCTTGATGATGGTGATGAAAACGATATACCTGATGCAGATAAAATCCCGTTTATCCTCACTCCCCCATTAACTAAAGTAGAAGCCAATAAAGGACAGATGCTTCGTATTATTAGCAAAGGGACTGAGCAACTGGCTAAGGATCGTGAAAGCTTATTCTGGTTTAATATACTTGATATCCCCTCTTCAGAGCTTAAAGATTCTGAATTAGAAGAAACCAATAAACTACAAGTGTCAATTCGCAGTCGTATCAAACTCTTTTATCGACCGCACCAACTTAAAATATCACCTGATAAAGCCATGAATAATGTGCAATTTGCATATTCTAAATCGGCTCAAACCATCCATATTAAAAACCCATCACCTTATTATATGAGTTTCTGGGATTTGACCATTAATCCTGAGAAAGAAAAAATTGAATATACCGAGAATTTAATGATTGCTCCGTTTTCTACTGAAAAAATTAAGTTGAGCAATCCAACTATACCCACACAGGTGAAATACAATTTAATAAACGATTTTGGTGCCAATCAAATTTTTAAAGCTACGATAGAAAGTATTGAATAATGAAAGTTAATTTAAAGCGTAATTTCAAACTCAACATACTGGTTGTCATGTGCGCTCAATCGGCTTTTGCTGCGAACAAAACCGTAGAAGAACCAATACTACAAGCGGCAGCTCAAGTTACGCCAAAACTCTATGGCTTTGATGCCCGAGGTTTATTTGGTAGCAGTAATAAAGACATTAACTTGAGTAACTTTACTAGCAATGATGCCATAGCCGCGGGTATATACTCACTCAACACCACGGTTAATGAAACATCATTGGGACAACTCACCCTAGCATTTGATCATTTGGACTCCAGTGCTGGCGCTGTGCTGTGTATAGACTCTGCCTTATTAGAACAATTAGATCTACGCAAAGACGTACTAAGTTCGCTTGTCGATCAAAAGTGTTTGACTATTAAAGACCTAAGCCCAGATGCCTATTATGATTATGATCGTGCATCCCTTTCCTTGAATATTTCTTTACCTCTGAATATTACCAATAATCGACCTGCAGGCTATATTGCGCCCTCAAGATTTGATAAAGGTGTTACTGCTGCATATCTAAATTATGATTTTAATATGTATCAAAATAACATTGATCGTAAAAATGACCTGAATGAAAGCCAAAATACTCAAACCAATTATCTGAGTTTAGCGGGTGGCATCAATTTTGCCGGGTTTAATTTTCGCCATGCAGGGAGTTTTCAGTCGGATGAATCCTCTGGCTTAGGATCGTATCAATCTTATTTAAATGCAATTTCCACTGATATAGTGCCTATACAATCGCGCTTGATGCTGGGCGATTTTAATACCCTGACCTACAATCTAGATTCGGCACAAATTCGCGGGGTTCAACTGGCATCTGAAGGTAATATGCGTCCCATGTCGCAACGCAGTTATGCCCCGATGATTCGTGGTATGGCCAATACCAATGCCTTGGTGACGATATTTCAAAATGGCCGCAAGGTATATGAGCGTACTGTTCCCGCAGGCGGATTTGAAATCAACGACCTGACTGCAATTTCTAATAATGGCGATTTGACAGTACAAGTTACAGAAAATGGCGGTGAAAAACACAGTTTCATCGTACCGATGCAGGGGAGTTTTAATTTACTGCGTGTAGGCCAATTCAACTACAGTGTCGCTGCTGGGCAATACAAATTAAACCATAAAACCCTTGATGATATAGTGACCCAAGCCAGTTTTGAGTATGGACTGAATAATTATTTGAGTACCTATACTGGCACCAATCTCAGTAATCCCTACAAGAGTTACCTCTTCGGTATTGGAAGTAATACCTTTCTCGGTGGGATTACTGCCGATGTTGAATATTCTAAGGCACAACTACAAGGAGAAGATTACGCTGGTCAAAAATATAAACTGGGTTATCAGTATAATATTGCAGCACTTGGGACCACGTTTAATCTTAATACGCTCTACCAAAGTCAGGATTTTATGACCTTGGGCAATACCATGTCGATGAACAATATCGACAATTTGAACCATGCAGAGATGGATAACTTTCTTCGTACGTTTCGATTAAAGCAACAATTTAATCTATCCCTCTATCAAAATTTATTTGAAGCCAGATATGGTTCAGTTTTTTTGAGCGCTTCTCAAAACAAGTATTGGAATAACAGCAAAAACTTTAACCAATATGACATTGGCTACTCCAACTATTGGAATCGACTGCAATACTCAGTTGGATTTAATCAAAGTAATAACTTTCAGAATGAAACTGTCAAAGATCGCCGCGTATATCTCAGTCTGAGTATGCCTTTAGATTGGAAACGCAGTCGCGTACAACTAAATTCGAATATCCAACACAGTCGCAGCAGCTTCAATCAAACCACCGCCAATGTGGGTTTCTCTGGAACTTATGGCGAGAACAATCAGATGAATTATGGCGTCAGTGCAATCAATCAAACGGGTGATCAACCATCTTCATCGACTTTATCCGCGAACCTGAATTATCGACTACCGCAAGTCAACTTGGGGGTCGTATCCAGTTTAAATCGTGATTATCAACAATACGGTATTTCAGCACGTGGTGCTGTAGTCGCACATCCACACGGTATTACCGCGACCAATGAGCAATCAGAGACCTTTACCATTATCCATGCCAAAGCGGCCAAAGGTGCAGATGTGATCAATGCTTGGGGGGTGAAGCTCGATCGATTTGGCAATGCAATTTATCCAAATTTAACCGCATACGATATAAACAGTATTGGCCTAGATACCAAAAATCTACCGATTGAATTACACATCGATGCCAATCAAACCCAAGTGATTCCACGTTTGTTTAGTTCTACACTGGTCGAGTTTAAAACCCGCCAGACCTCAAACATCTTGCTCAATGTACAACTCAGTCAAAATCGTAAAATTCCAATTGGTTCTATAGCAACAGATGCTGATGGCAAAGCACTGGGTATGTTTGGTCAATCCAACCAGTTGTTTATCGAGGATGCTCAAGGGCTTAAAAATAATCTCTTGGTTACTTGGGGCAGCACCGAGACTTCTAGTTGCCGCATAGATGCCCCGACTCAGAGCCAAGCACAAAAAGCAGGTGTGTTTCAAGTGATCGATGTGGAGTGTAAATAATGAAGTTGCTTAGTATTTTAAGCATTGCCCCAATACTATTCATCTTAGGTCAGGTGCAATCAGCAAATGCGGCGTGTACAACTCAATATGGCGGGCTATCTCCAGATTCCACCATCCTCAACGGGAGTATACCCAACACCCCAAGCAATGGCGTGTATTGGCCTAACCCGAATCCACCGGCAAAGATTACTGGATACTCTTTAGTCGACTGTAGTCTTGATGTGCCTAGCTTTAGTGCTTTAAAAACCTCTTGGTTTTACGCTGGTTATGATGGTAGTAATATTGATGTTAGAACGTCCAAAAACATTGCAGGAAGAACCTATTATAAGATAAAACAATCTTCTGATGCCTTTGCCGATGAATATGGCTATATCACATTCCGAATTCAAGATACTGGATCGGGGCCTGGGCCTTTAGAAATTAATCCGAACGGGAATAACATATTTAACAAAGTTTCGAATCAATCTTCCACTCAAGGTATTAATATCTTAGATCTTAAGATTTTCTTTGACAGAGCGCCGACTACAGCGATCAACATTTCAAACCTAAGACTCGGTGCGTTATTTTTAACGCTCGAACGTAGCGGTAAGCCCACGGTCACACAAGGGCAATATGCCAGAGTCAGTTTTAATTATGCACCGCCACCTCGTCCCACCTGCGATGTAACTAGTCAAAATGTCAAATTAGCAACGATCACCACCAATGCCTTAAAAAATACCGGTGATGAAGCCGCTTTGACCCGCTTCACTGTGACTGCAACCTGCCCGATGCAAGCTGCAGGTCAAATGCTAGAAGCTAAAATGCAGGACAATACTGAAATCAGCAATAATGGTCTGATCCTGACCAACTCCAATAAAGTCAGTAATGTCGGTTTAAAGATTTATGATCAACTCAACAATAAACCGATTCAGTTTAACCAATACTTTGATTATGGTCGTTTTGATACTGCTGTAAGCACCAGAGTCCTCAAAAATTTCTATGTGAAATATTATAAGACCAATGCGAATCCAACTGTGGCAGGACCTGTCAACGGTCAAGCAACAATCAGCGTGGTGTATAAATAATCACCTACAATCGTTCTCTTTTGATCTAAATGATCTAAAAAAACCCGATAAGTTGAGTCCAACTTATCGGGTTTCATTCATTTTAGCTCAGGCTTTTGCTGAACAGGTTTCGCGTGTTCAGCAATATCTGTATCAACTTAGGTTTTTATGATGCTCGGTGAAATGACGGCTTTCGCCTTACTGCGTTTTAACTGATAGACCACCATCAGCACGATAATCCAAGCAGGAATCATCATCACGGCGATACGCATATCTGGTGTAAGCGCCATCACCACCAAGATCGCCAACATAAACCCGATACAGATATAGTTGGTGATTGGATAAGCAAAGCTAGCGAACTTAATCACCTGACCCTGCTGACGCATGGCTTTACGAAACTTTAAATGAATCCAAGAAATCATCACCCAGTTAATCACGATGGCCGACACCACCAACATCATCAATAAGCCAAAAGCACCTTCAGGTAACAGGTAGTTTAATAGCACACACAATACCGTCACCGCAGCCGATACCAATACTGCATAAGTCGGAATACCGCGTTTGTTAACATGTTTTAAAAATTTCGGTGCATTGCCCTGCTGTGCCAGACCAAACAACATTCGACTACTGCAATAACTGGTGCCGTTATAGACCGATACTGCTGAAGTCAAAATAACAAAGTTTAAAATGGTCGCAACCGCTTGGTTATCCAATGATGCAAATACCATTACAAAAGGACTTCCGCCTTCAACCATTTGATTCCATGGAAACAAGGCCAATAAAATCACTAAGGTGGCGATATAAAAAATCAAAATGCGGTAGATAATTTGATTGACCGCTTTAGGTAAAGTCTTTTCTGGATCACGCGCTTCTGCTGCGGTAATACCAAATAATTCGATCCCACCAAAGGCAAAGATAATCACCGCAATCGCCATGATCAAACCTTCCACCCCAAACGGGAAGAAACCACCCAATGCCCATAAGTTACTAAAGCCGGCTTGTGGACCTGCCGTACCGGTCGCCAGTAGATATGAACCGAAGCCAATCATCGCCACGATGGCCAATATTTTAATAATCGAAAACCAAAACTCCATCTCACCAAACAGTTTGACGTGGAGTAAGTTGATCCCGTTAATTAAAACAAAGAAGCCCAACGCTGAAGCCCATAGTGGAATTTCTGGCCACCAATATTGAATATATAAACCGATCGCACTGAGTTCGGCCATACACACCAAGATGTTGAGTACCCAATAGTTCCAACCCGACATAAAGCCCGCAAAGGGGCCCCAATATTTATTGGCAAAATGGCTAAATGAACCACTCACGGGTTCTTGCACCACCATCTCACCCAATTGACGCATCATCAGATAAGCGATTAGACCCGCAATCGCATAGCCCAAAATCACTGAGGGGCCGGCCAATTTTATGGATTGTGAAATACCTAAAAATAACCCAGTCCCAATGGTTCCACCGAGTGCAATCAACTGAATGTGCCGATTACTCAGGCTATGTTGCAGGTTGCCTTGCTTTTGTTTTGACATACGATCATCCTTTTCCCTATATCGTAATTCTTATCCATAGATTTACGTATAACATAAACCAATTCGCAAATTCTAGATCAATGCAGAAAAATAATCGATTTGAGCAACAAAGTAAAATTATGAATTGTGTAATTGAGTTATGTATTGAGTAATTTTATAATTTCAGTATGATATATCTAAAATGCTGGTCAAAATTGCTGCGTAGCATACTGAATACAAGCGCAAACCAAAGCAAAGATGCATTTATTTTCAATAGTTTAAACAGTTAAATACGTCACGACCGTTCAGGTAAGCAAGTAAATCCAGTTCAACGTGTAGACAAGGAATGTAGAAATGAAACAGCTCAACACTTTTATTGATATTGCGCCAGACTGCGATTTCACCATGCATAATTTACCCTATGGTATTTTCAGTGACAGCATCAATGGCGCACGACGTGTCGGTGTCGCCATCGGTGAATGGGTCCTCGATCTATCGATCTTAGAACAGCATGGCCTGATTCAACTTGAGCCATTAGCACAGCACGATAATCAAAATTCCCCAACTCAGAACAGCCAGAGCCTATTTAATCAAGCCAGCCTCAATCCCTTTATCGCATCAGGTAAAGCCAATTGGGAAAAGCTTCGTAGCAGCCTGCAAAACCTACTCTGTGCAGACAATCCAACCCTGCAAGAGAATGCAGCATTACGCCAAAGCTGTTTTTTCAAAATCGCTGAAGTGCAGTTACACCTGCCCCTACACGTGCCTGGCTATACCGATTTTTATTCCTCTAAAGAACATGCCACCAATGTCGGCTGTATGTTTAGAGACCCGAAAAATGCCTTATTGGCGAACTGGAGTGAGTTGCCTGTAGGCTATAACGGCCGCGCCAGCTCAGTGATCGTCAGTGGCACCGATGTGACACGCCCATCTGGACAAATTAAAGCGCCAGATCAAGAGCGTCCAGTCTTTGCCGCCTCAGCTAAACTCGACTTTGAATTGGAAACTGCATTTGTGGTGGGTACAGCGACTCAACTGGGTCAACCGATTGCGATCGAAGATGCCGCCGAGCATATCTTTGGCATGGTGCTGCTCAACGATTGGTCTGCACGTGATATTCAACAATGGGAATATGTACCACTTGGTCCTTTTAATGCCAAGACCTTTGCCAGTGCCATCTCTCCATGGGTGGTGACCATGCAAGCTTTAGAGCCCTTTAAAGTACAAGGACCAGAACAGTCACCTGCCCCACTTGCCTATCTGCAAGAAAGCCAAACTCAGACCACCGTCAGCTATGACATCCAGCTCAGCGTAGAACTAAAAACGCCACAGGCTGAGCAGGCCGATGTGATCTGCCAAACCAACTTTAAATATATGTATTGGTCCATGGCCCAACAACTGACCCATCACACGGTTTCAGGTTGTAATGTACAGGTCGGCGATTTAATGGGTTCAGGCACCATTTCAGGTGCGACAGAAGATGCCTATGGCAGCCTCTTAGAACTGACCTGGAACAACAGTAAACCCTTACAACTCAGCCAAGGTCAGTCCCGTGGTTTCGTACAAGATGGCGATAGCGTGATTATGAAAGGCTTTTGTGAGAAAGACGGTATTCGAGTCGGCTTTGGCGAAGTCAGCAACACCATTTTACCCGCCTTGGCTTTTGACTTTAGCGCCAAGGGGTGAGCATGAAGCTATATAGTTATTATCGTAGCTCCGCAGCCTATAGAGTGCGGATTGCGCTCAACCTAAAGCAGCTTGATTATGCCATTCATCCAGTGCATCTGGTCAAGAATGAACAACATGCGGCCTTGTATCAACAGCTCAATCCGAGCCAGTTGCTACCGACCTTGATTGATGCGGATCTGGTCTTGACCCAATCTTTGAGTATTTTGGAGTATTTGGAGGAGCGTTATCCGCAAACGCCGTTACTCCCTAAAGAACTGGCATTACGTGCCAAGATTCGTGCATTTTCACAGTCGATTGCTTGTGATCTTCACCCACTCAATAACCTCCGTGTACTCAAGTATCTTAAACATCAGCTCAGCATCAGCGAGCAACAGAAAAGCGATTGGTATGCACATTGGATCGTGAAGGGCTTCGAGAGTTTAGAACTGCAACTCAAGGATTCGGATGGTCGCTTCTGCTTTGGTTCCACAGCCAGTTTTGCCGACTGCTGTTTGATCCCACAGGTCTATAACGCCCTGCGTTTCAATATCGATCTCAGCGCATTTCCAAAGATCCAATCCATTAACCAACACTGCCTCAGCTTAGCTGCATTTCATAACGCTGCACCAGAACAGCAACCCGACTCAGAATCGTCACTAAAAGGAGTTTAATGATGACATTCGCGATTAAAAAAATTCACCATGTTGCTTACCGTTGTAAAGACGCCAAAGAAACCGTGGCTTGGTATAAGAAAATGCTCAACATGGACTTCATCTTGGCCTTTGCTGAAGATCATGTACCTTCAACCAAAGCCTTTGATCCCTATATGCATTTATTTCTTGATGCCGGTCAGGGTAATGTATTGGCCTTTTTTGAATTGCCGACGCAACCTGACATGGGCCGCGATGAAAACACCCCGCAATGGGTACAACATATCGCCTTTGAGGTTGAAGACCGCGATGCTTTATTGGCAGCCAAACAGCATCTCGAAGCACATGATGTCAAAGTCCTTGGCGTAACCAATCACGGTATTTTCCATTCGATTTATTTCTTTGATCCCAATGGACACCGCTTGGAATTGGCCTATAACGATGTGCATGCGGCAGAGAAAATTTCCCGTATTACCGCAGAGATGAAAGTCGAGATGTTAGAGGAGTGGTCACGAACCAAGCGTGCCCCCTCGCATACTCAATTTCTCCATGCCGAAGAATTGGCACAATAAGCTTATGGCCTGTACAGATCGATGATGCTCATGCACAGGCCTTAAAAAGCCAAGTCGTTGAAAAATCAAAGTCATTGAAAAAACCAAGCCATTGATGTGATACTGATGCATCATGTGAAAAATACGCTAAACTGAAAAAGGTCTATCCAACATTTATCCCAGAATGTTCAACAGACCTTGATCTATTTTTACCCAAAATGCGCGGCTATGCTTAACCCTAAAGGTATCGAAATGAATAAAGAGAAATTATCTGGTGGGGTTCAGTCACTCGAAGTTGGTTTAGCGGTGCTCAACAGTTTGGTCGAGCATAATGCCCCGATCATCCTCAAGGATTTATCCAGCAAATTGGATATGCATCCTGCCAAAGTGCATCGCTATTTGGTCAGCCTGATCCGTATGGACTATGCCAAGCAACTCGAAGGTGGTCAGTATGCTTTGGGGGATCAAGCGTGGCGACTTGGCTTGAATTGTATTCAACACACTGACGTACTGCAGTTGGTGCAACACCTCATTTATGCGCTACAGAGTAAAATCGGTTGCGGGATTCAAATCAGTAAATGGTCACCCCAAGGCCCATTGGTGGTGCAGTCAATCGAATCCAACCGACCGATCTCAATCGTGACCAAAGTCGGCTCAATTATGCCTCTGGTCAACTCTGCTGCGGGGCGACTGTTTGCCTCTTACCTCCCCGAGACTGTGGTGCAACCATTGATGCAGATCGAGTGGGACAAAGCCAAACGCGAACACTACAACATTAATCCCAATACTTGGGCAGACTTCCAAGCGCTCAAAGCGCAGATCCTGCAACAAGAAATGGCGGTGGTTCAAGGTGATCTATTGGTCGGTATTAACGCGGTGGGATTACCGATCTTTAATGCTCAAGGCATGATTGAATTTTGCATCGTGGCACTCGATAGCGAAATTTACTTCCCTCTGCAACAAGGCAGTGAAAAATTGGCACAATTTAAACAAGAAGTCGCTGCGATAAATCAATTTATCCGTCATCGTATCGCCAGTTGAGTGGGTTGGTGGCAAGCAAATACTGAAGAATTCTGCCCTCGCGCAGCAGTGCTGCTCACCTTTTAAAAAAAAGAAGGCGCGTTGCATATCAAGTTGTATTTTGATTTTAAGAGATTTTTTCTTATTGCACTTCAGCGTGCTGGCAAAAAAAAACCAAGTCTTCACGGACTTGGCTTTTTTATTAGAGCGTATAAATACGCCCCATACTGCTGGGTGACTTAGTTGGTTTCGAGCACGCCACGGCGGATTTGGTCACGCTCGATGGATTCAAACAGTGCTTTGAAGTTACCTTCACCAAAACCATCATCGTCTTTACGTTGGATGAATTCAAAGAATACAGGCCCAAGCATATTTTCCGAGAAGATTTGCAATAACAGTTTCTTCTGGCCGTCTTTACAACTGCCATCGAGCAAAATACCGCGCTTTTTCAGCTCATCGGTCGGCTCACCATGTTCTGGTAGGCGCTCTGCTAACATTTCATAATATGTTTCTGGTGGTGCGGTCATAAACTTCAGACCGAGGGCTTTTAACTTATCCCATGTCCCAACCAAGTCATCACAGATAAAGGCAATATGCTGAATACCTTCACCATTAAAGTTCGTGAGGAATTCTGCAATTTGACCATTGCCCTTGTCTGAATCTTCATTTAACGGAATACGGATCAGACCATCGGGTGCAGTCAACGCTTTGGAAGTTAGGCCAGTGTATTCACCTTTAATATCGAAATAGCGAATCTCCTTAAAGTTGAAGATGCGCTCATAGAAATTGGCCCAGTATTCCATACGGCCTTTGTAGACGTTATGAGTGAGATGGTCGATTTCATTTAAACCGGCTCCCACTGGATGACGCTCTACACCGTCTAAGAAGATAAAGTCATTTTCATAAATATCACGGTCGATTAAGAAAATCGGCATGCCACCGATGCCTTTAATCGCGGGAATATTTAACTCCATCGCACCGACTTTGGAATACATCGGTTCTGCGCCAAGTTCGAGTGCTTTGCTATAGGCTTTGGCCGCATCGCGGGTTCTGAATCCCATCGCACAAGCAGAAGGCCCATGCTCTTGATAAAAGAACGATGCTTGTGAATCAGGTTGGTAATTTAAGATCAGATTGATATTGCCCTGACGCCATAGATAGGTGTCTTTGGATTTGTGCTTGGCCACTTTTGAAAAACCCATACTGGCAAAAATCGGGTCCAAACTATGTGTTGTGGCGACAAATTCAATAAATGCAAATCCACACAGTTCTAATGGGTTGTCTAAAATATCCATATCACTTCCCTAAATGTAATTTCCTAAACAGCAATTCTTAAACATTGTTTTCTAATACAAGCCCTGTGCCGTCTGTAAAAAAATCATGCTGTGCACATGGAACTTGATGATGAAATCCATGTTACTTGAAAGACTTTTATTATGCAATACATAACTAAATTACGATATATATAATTAATTGGTTTGAAATTCGTGATTTATGCGAACTTCGGCCAGATCGAATCAACAATTGTTTGCAATGACTTAGACTCAGCCAACTTAACAAAGGCAAAGTGGTCTTGGTTTGAATATTTTTTTTGATAGACTGAAGAAATCTCCAAGAAAGTTGGACAAAATCATCAAATCTACAGCAATATTCTGTAATATCCCCCCTGATCACCTAGCTGTATCCATCCTGAGCATAAAGCACGGATAATCAGGGCTAGGTCAGCGTATTACCCAAAACTTATCCCTGTAGCGGATAACATATCCTTATTTACACGCTTATTTGTCCTTGATGGCATATAAGAATACTTAGGTGCCAGCATGGAAATCAAAGTCAATTTTCTCGACAACCTTCGGCTTGAAGCCAAGTTTGATGACTTCACCGTAATCGCGGATCAACCGATTCGTTACAAAGGTGATGGATCAGCGCCGGGTCCATTCGACTATTTTCTGGCTTCATCGGCGATGTGTGCAGCTTACTTCGTCAAGGTCTATTGCGCAGCGCGAGACATTCCCACTGACAATATCCGCCTTTCGCAAAATAACATTGTTGATCCAGAAAACCGCTATAAACAAATTTTTAAAATCCAAGTTGAGTTGCCAGCCGATATCTCTGACAAAGACCGCCAAGGGATTTTACGCTCGATCGAGCGCTGTACCGTAAAAAAAGTGGTGCAAACTGGTCCTGAATTTATCATCGAAGAAGTTGAAAATCTCGATGCCGATGCCCAAGCCCTGCTGATCCCCAATGCTGGATCTGAAGCAGGTACTTATATTGCGGGTAAAGATTTACCACTGGAACAAACCATTGCCAATATGTCTGAAATATTGGCCAATTTGGGCATGAAGATCGAAATCGCCTCATGGCGCAATATCGTTCCCAATGTGTGGTCGCTGCATATTCGTGATGCCCATTCGCCAATGTGTTTTACCAACGGTAAAGGCTCAACCAAAGAAAGCGCCTTGGCTTCGGCACTGGGCGAGTTTATCGAACGCTTAAACTGCAACTTCTTTTATAACGATCAATTCTGGGGTGAGGACATCGCCAATGCCGACTTTGTGCATTATCCAGAAGAGAAATGGTTCCAACCAGGTCCTAAAGGTGCATTGCCGAAGGAAATCCTCGATGAGTACTGCTTAGAGATTTACAACCCAGATGATGAGTTGCTCGGTACCCATTTGTATGACACCAACTCAGGTAACACCGCACGTGGTATTTGCTCACTGCCTTATGTGCGTCAATCGGATAAAGAAGTGGTGTATTTCCCTTCTAACCTGATCGAAAACTTATTTTTAAGTAATGGCATGAGCGCAGGCAACACCTTGGTTGAAGCGCAAGTACAGTGCTTGTCTGAGATCTTTGAACGTGCGGTAAAACGTGAAATCTTACAAGGTGAAATGGCCCTGCCCGATGTTCCTCAGGAGGTATTGGCCAAATACCCAAGCATCTTGGCGGGTATCCAAGCCCTTGAAGAACAAGGCTTCCCGGTCTTGGTCAAAGATGCCTCCCTCGGTGGTCAATTCCCTGTGATGTGTGTGACTTTGATGAACCCACGCACGGGCGGTGTATTTGCTTCTTTCGGTGCGCATCCACGTTTTGAAGTGGCTTTAGAACGCAGCCTAACTGAATTGCTACAAGGGCGGAGCTTTGAAGGTCTCAATGACTTGCCACAACCGACCTTTAGCAGCGAAGCCGTGACAGAGCCAAACAACTATGTCGAACACTTTATTGATTCGAGTGGTGTGGTGTCATGGCGCTTCTTTAGTGCCAAATCAGAATATGAATTTGTAGAATGGGACTTCTCTGGTCAAGGTGAAGATTCCAATGCCGAAGAGGCTGCTGCACTGTTCGGCATCCTTGAAGAGATGGGCAAAGAAGTGTATATGGCGGTGTATCAGCATCTCGGTGCAACTGCATGTCGTATCTTGGTGCCTGATTATTCAGAGATTTATTTGGTTGAAGACCTGATCTGGGACAACACCAACCAAGCCCTATCCTTCCGTAGCGATATTTTAAATCTACACAGTTTAGATGATGCTGCACTTGAAGCCTTGGTTGAACGCTTAGAAGAAAGCGAGCTGGATGATTACACCGATATCAACACCTTGATCGGGATCGAGTTTGATGACAACACCGTATGGGGTCAGTTAACCATTCTTGAACTCAAGCTTTTGATTCATCTGGCGTTGCAACAGTTTGAAGATGCCAAAGAATTGGTGGAAACCTTCCTACAGTACAACACCAATACCGTTGATCGTGGGCTGTTCTATCAATGCATGAACGTGGTACTTGAAGTGGTCTTGGATGATGAACTGGAACTTGAAGACTATCTATTCAATTTCCGTCGCATGTTTGGTGATCTGCGTTTGGATGCGGTACTCGGTTCAGTCGATGGCAGTGTTCGATTCCATGGCCTCACCCCGACCAGCAGCAAACTTGAAGGTCTTGATCGCCATCAACGCCTGATCGACAGCTATCAAAAACTGCATCAAGCACGTGCCAAAGCAGCACAAGCTTAACGTTTTAAAGCTGAACCTTAGATCTACAATCAACCGCTCAGAGGAGCGGTTGTTTTCATTTAGATCTAGACACTAAATCAGATCACGCTGCAATACGCTCTGCCACGGGCACGACTTTACGTAGTTCAGGGCCAGTGTATTCCGCACTTGGGCGAATAATACGGTTATCGGCACGTTGTTCCATCACATGTGCAGCCCAACCCGTCACCCGACTCATCACAAAGATCGGGGTAAATAGTTTGGTGGCAATATCCATAAAGTGATAAGCCGAGGCATGGAAGAAGTCGGCATTACAGAATAATTTCTTCTCGCGCCACATCACCTCTTCACAGCGTACCGATACTGGATAAAGCACCGTGTCACCGACATCTTGGGCCAATTTCTCAGACCATAACTTGATGATGCCATTGCGTGGATCATTATCTTTATAGATCGCATGCCCAAAGCCCATGATCTTTTCTTTGCGCTCAAGCTTACCCAACATTTCACGTTCAGCTTGCTCTGGCGAGGTCCAGTTTTCGATCATTTCCATGGCTGCTTCATTGGCACCGCCATGCAAAGGGCCACGCAGTGAACCAATGGCCGCTGTAATACACGAATGCATGTCTGAAAGTGTTGAAGCACAGACCCTTGCCGTAAAGGTCGAGGCATTGAATTCATGCTCTGCATACAAGATTAGGGAAACATTCATCACCTGTTCATGCAGGGCATTGGGTTTTTCACCACGGAGTAAATGCAGGAATTGCGCACCGATTGAATCATCATCGGTATTCTCGTCTACACGTACACCATCATGGCTATAGCGATACCAATAACACATGATCGCGGGCAAGGTCGCCAAGATACGGTCTGCCACATCTTGCTGCTGTGCAAAGGATTGTTCGGTTTCGATATTACCCAGCATAGATACCCCAGTGCGCATCACATCCATCGGATGTGCATCTGCGGGAATACGCTCTAAGACTTCTTTAAGCGCTGCAGGTAAGACACGTAAGGACTTTAATTTGGCTTTGTACGCTGCCAATTGTTGTGCGGTCGGCAACTCACCAAAGAAGATCAAATAAGCCACTTCTTCAAATTGGCAATTTTCCGCGAGATCTTGTACATCATAGCCACGGTAGGTTAAACCAGCGCCACTTTTCCCGACGGTCGATAATGCAGTTTTACCTGCCACTTGACCACGTAAGCCAGCGCCTGCGAGTACTTTTCCTTCAGCCATGCTTTATTGCTCCTGCTTAAATAATTTATCTAAGGTGTTTTCAAAAGTGTGATAATCCAAAAATTCATACAGCTCTTTGCGTTGCTGCATCAGATCTAAGGCATTGACCTGAGTGCCGTGTTGACGAACCGACTGCATCACTTCCAAGGCGGCTTTTTGCATAGCGCGGGTGGCAGACAATGGGTACAGCACCATGCGCAAACCCTGTTCAGCCAACTGCTCTACGGTGTAATACGGGGTATCGCCAAACTCAGTAATGTTGGCAAGCACCGGTACACCCACCGCATCACATACGGTTCGGTACATGGTGATATCGGTCATGGCCTCAGCGAAGATGGCATCGGCACCGGCCTCCACACAGGCACAGGCACGATCAATCACCGCTTGTAGGCCTTCTTTTTGCAAAGCATCGGTACGTGCCATGACCACAAAGTTTGAGTCGGTTTTGGCATCGACGGCGGCTTTGATCCGATCAACCATTTCTTGTTGGGTGACGATCTCTTTGTTTGGACGATGACCACAACGCTTTTGCGCCACTTGGTCTTCAATATGCACTGCCGCTGCACCCGCACTGATCATCTGCTTCACCGCGCGGGCAATATTAAATGCCCCACCCCAACCGGTATCGATATCCACCAATAACGGCGTATCCACCCGTTCGGTAATGCGGCGTACATCTTCTAAGACATTGTCCAGACTGGTCATGCCCAGATCAGGCAAGCCATAGGAATAATTGGCAACACCGGCACCTGATACATAAATGGCTTTATAACCGACCTGCTTGGCCATCATGGCAGCATAGGCATTGACGGTGCCCATGATTTGCAGTGGCTTTTCCACTTCTAAGGCCTGTCTAAATCTTAAACCCGCTGACGTTTGTGCTGTCATATTCCCTTCCACTGTGACTGATCAATATAAAATTAAAAACCCAATGCAACTCAACAACGTGCAATCAGATCAAACTCAAACTGCACCGAACGCGTCGTTGCTGAGTAGCACTGATCCATAACGTTCACGTAAATCTTTTTTCAAAATCTTGCCTGTACCACCGACGGGCATGCTATCCACAAAGATCACCCGATCTGGAATCTGCCATTTGGCAATCTTGTCGGTGTAATAACGCAGGATGTCATCTTCATTCACTTGCGCATTGGCAGACTTTTTCGCAATCAAGATTGGGCGTTCATCCCACTTTGGATGCGCGGCTGCAATCACGGCGACGCTATCGAGCTCAGGATGAGCAATGGCGATATTTTCCAGTTCTACCGACGAGATCCATTCCCCACCCGACTTGATCAAATCCTTGGCCCGATCACAGATCTGCATATAACCATCTTCATTTAAGGTGGCGATATCACCTGTATCAAACCAACCATCTGCAGTTAATGTCGGTGCATTTTGACCAAAATAAGTATCTACGATCCAATGACCTTTCACTTGTAAATGGCCGACACTCGATTGAACTCTCGGTAATTCATTGACGCCATTTTCATCTTCACAAATTCTTAAACTGACCCCAAATGCAGGACGGCCTTGGGCCAGACGCACCTTGAGTTGTTGCTCAGCATTGAGCTGTAAATGTTTAGATTTGAGTTGATTGACTGCACCGAGTGGACTGGTTTCGGTCATGCCCCAAGCATGAATAGTTTCGCAGTCATAAACCTCTTTAAAGGTCTTGAGCATCGAAGGCGGACATGCTGCACCACCAACCACGTTGCGTTTCAAACTGGCTAAAGTGCTGCCCGACTGCGCTGCGGCAGTTAATAGCCCTTGCCAAATGGTCGGCACACCAAGCGCATTGGTCACTTTATAAGTATCAATCAATGCCACCAAACTGGCGCCATCTAACATCGGTCCCGGCAATACCATGCTGCAACCGACCATGGCCGCTGCATATGGCGTACCCCAAGCATTGACATGGAACATCGGCACCACAGGCATGATGCAATCATTGGCAGAGAGGTTAAATGAGTCCGGCAAACTGGTGGCATAACTATGTAAAACACTCGAACGATGGCTGTACAACACGCCTTTCGGATGTCCTGTAGTTCCTGAGGTATAGCACAGTGAACTGGCGGTGTTTTCTTCGAGTTGTGGCCATTGGAATTGATCAGATTGTGTTTCGATCAAGGCATCATAAAACTGCACTTCAGGAAAAGCCGCGTTGATCTCGGCATCAAAGCCATCAAGACAAATAAAATGCTCGACATGCAATAAATGCTCGCGGATCGATAACACCAGATTGACAAAGGTCTTATCAAAGATCAGCACTTTGTCTTGAGCATCATTGATGATGTAGCTCAGTTGCTCTGGGAACAGTCGCGGATTAATGGTATGGCAAATATAGCCACTGCCTGAAATGGCATACCAGCTTTCCAAATGACGATGATTGTTCCAAGCAATGGTGGCAACACGATCACTGCTCGATAAGCCAAAGGACTGTAATACATTGGCAAAACGTTTTGAGTTCTGGGCGATCTGGCCCCAATTGCACTGTGTCATCGAGCCATCAGTATTTTTTGAAATAATCGCGGTATCGGCATGATAGCTTTGTGCATGCTCGATTAAGCTGCTGATCAACAGCGGTTGAAACATCATATTTCCAATCATCAAAACATCCTTGGTCTAAAGCAGTAAATCATTTGATCTATCGATCTATTCATCTGTGGTTCGGCTCAGATTGCACTTGCAATCTGAGCCTAGGTGGATGCTTGCCAACTGAGTTGCTAACAGCGTTGGCGACCGAGTTGCCAACGTTGATACTCAGCAAATTTGAGTTTAAAAATTCACTTTAAATGCCAAGGATGCAAAATCTCGATCATCCATCACACTAAAGTCGTTTGAACCAAAAAAGTTAAAGTAGGCCAGCTCAGCGCTGTATTTTTTATCAATGGTTGCAGACACTGCCGCACCAATACTCATTTGTCCTTCCTGAAAGTTTTGGCTATAGCCATGTAGATCGTGGCGGAAGCTCAAACTTGGACTAATCACTGTGCCAGGAAGTAGATCTTTGTAGCTCAATGCACCACGCAAGCGATAACCCAGTGACCATTGGCTAAAGAAGCCCTCACGATTACAGTAGGCTTCGTTCATGCGATCAATCTCGTCATTGGACAAATGCGCAGTCCCATAAGGCGTGCATTGGAATTCTTTGGTCTCCGGGTTATAGGCCCCAGTCGACAACTCACTGCGACCAAAGGCACCGGCACGTCCAATACGGTGATTGCCGATATCCGCAATATGGTTGACCCCAAACTCAGCGGCCCAATTAAAGACATTGGCACCGAATAAATTCGAAATGCTATCGCTGGCACCAATCGAAAACTGGGTCACAGGTAAACGTACATGACCATCGACATATTCCCCCATACCGGGTGTAACGCCTGGTGGGCTGAGCGGTGACTCATTGGACAGCACTTGGTAATAGACGATATCGGTACCATTGAGTTGTAAGGGCTGACTCGGTTTGTAATTCAGTTCAGTGAATATATTGGTGCTGCCAATCTTCCCCGTTAAACTCAGGCCATACATATCAATGTCTTCAGGGTAGACCGAAAAATAACTGGCAGTATTAAAGTTTTTAGGACCGGGTGCAGTCACGGTATAACCATCAAAATTGGGGGTACGACCATGGTAGTTGGCATAGTAGACCCCAAGTTCGGCATTGTTCAGGCTAGGCAATGTTTGCTTGAGCGCAAAGCCAAATTGACCACTGTCCTTGGCCTTACGACTGACATCACGCGGGATATAGCTTTTGTTTTCCAATGCGGTGTCGGTGAGTTTATTTCCTGGGGTCACGGTCAAGATCACTGGACCGCAGTGCTCAGGCACAAAATCCGAGATTGCAAAAAAAGTACCGCAACCATCAACCACTGAAGGTCTGAATTTAAATTGATAAAAGCCTTCTAGTTTTAGACCTTCTTTCAACTCTGCAGCAAAAGAGAACATCTCAACCGGAATGACTCTTTCTCGAACATCACCCCCCGGTCTATTCATGGCCGCATAATCAAATGCACTGACCGAATTCAGCCCATTTTGCAGAAACAGCGATTTGCCCCAATTTAAACTGTGCTTCCCCAGTTTGACATTCAGTGCCTGACCATTTTCAAACTTAAAATTCTTCCATAGGTAGGCATCCCACAGATCGATGCCTTTAAATTTTGCCAATCGCGGCCATTCGGAATCATCAAACGGTTTTAAATCCCCATGTCCTGTTTCATAGGCATGGTCATACCAATATTTAGCACTGAGTACAGCGCCTTGGTCTGGCCCATTGAGCTTAAATTCGGTATAGCCTTTGATGATTTGTGAAATGCTATCGTGTTGACTAAAGTTGGCATGGCCATCGTCGCCATTGACATCGACGCTATTGCCGGGCTTGCCGATACTATGTGCATCCGGTCGGTAGACCAATGCCGTATCAGGCTCTGACATACTCCAACTCTGTCCCAAACTCAGGCTGGTATTGCTTTCAAGTTTCCAATCCTGATTCAAATCAAAACTGCTTGCACTGGCTTTTGAACCGTACATCGACAGCGAAAACATCACGCCACAAGCAACACTCAAGCGCTGCATAGCCAAACTATTGTTGTTTATTCCATTCGGATCTACATCGTTATTGACCATATCATCTCCATGTCGATATGATTTATTTTTGCTTAACTTCCTCTCTCAGAAAGTCGCTCATCTTGCTTAAATTAAATCGCCTCATCCAGTTGTTGAATAAAAGTCAGTGCCTGTGGCCAAGGGCCAAAACCAGCAGCAGGATTTAGATGGCCAACGGCACCTAATTGCACCCATTGACTGCCCCATTGATTTGCCATTGTCGTCACCGCTGCCACATCCGCCAAAGGATCATTCAGACTGGCCGCCACGATGCTCGGGAATGCCAATTTTTGATCGGGTAAGGGTGACCATCCTTCAAGCTTGAGCGTCTCAGGACTTGGGTATTGTTCTGGCCAAGGTTGTGCCAGATTGGGCGGGGTAACCAATAACGCCCCTTTGATGTTGTGCCGCGTCTGAGCCTGCATCGCGTGCTGAGCTGCCCAATGTACGGTCATCAACACCCCTGCACTATGCGCAACCAAAATGACTGGCCCGTCTATTTGTTCGAGTTGTGCTTCTATCGCTGCAACACGATGTGCGCAACTGAGTTTATGGGTCTGTAGCGGAGGCACCGAACGTACCTTGTCCAATTGTGCCGCCAAATGCGTCTGCCAATGCGCTTCAACATGATCACGCAAACCTGGGATAATCAGTACCGTGGCCTGTGTCACTGTCTTTGTAGGTATTATTTCCATTTAGATACCTTTGAAATTTATGATTTAATCAAATTTTGAATAAGATAAATTGATTAGCAACCATAAAGTTTCGGCTATTGAAAAGATGCACATTCGGTGACACTTGCTTTTCATTTCACGACATCTGACAAAAAAATAAACGCGCATAATCACTTAATTTGTAGCCGATCAAATCTAGTGCTAGGCGAAACAGAACATTTTGGTTATAACTAGAAGCTGACCAGGAATAAGGTCAAATTTAAAACAGGGAGATAATAAAATGGTTCCACTTGCGCACAATGCCGTCCTCAAAAACTACATGGATGTGAGCCAACAATTGGAGGTCAATGCATACCATTTATTATCCGGAGTTGGGCTGTGCCAAACTCAACTTGGTGATGCCAAACAACGTATCCCTGTGGACAAGGCCGTGGCGTTATTGGAGCAATCCGCCCAGATCAGCGGCTGTGAAGTCTTTGGTTTGCGTATGGCAGAACAACGTGAACTTTCTGATTTTGGGGAAATTAGTTTATTACTGAATTATCAACATACCCTGCGCGATGCCTTACAGATTTTTGTGCGTTATCGCAACCTACTCAACAATGCCCTCTCGATTTACATTGAAGAAGTCGGCAATACCGTGATCATTCGTGAAGAAGTCGTGACCACGGCGGCAGCCTATAGCCGTCAAGCCACTGAGCTTGCAGTGGGGATCATGCATCGATTTTGTGCGGCATTATTATTTCAAAAATGGCGGCCATTAAGTGTACATTTCACTCATAGCGCGCCCAATGATCTCTCCGCACATCGGCGGGTGTTTGGTTGTTCATTAAAATTTGGCAGTGACTTTAATGGCATCGTCTGTACCGCAGCTGATCTGGACTCGGCCAACCCACTGGCCAACACCGCGATGGCAGATCATGCCCAGCGTTATGTCGATATCTTACTCAATGACAGTGAGTTTTCACTGATTGCGGATATTCGAAAAAGCATTTATCTCTTACTTCCCATGGGCCGCGCGACTTTGGATCAAGTCGCAGCCACTCATGGCTTCAATGCACGTACCCTTCAGCGCCGTTTGGTCGCCGCACAGACCAGTTTTAGTGACATCATCAATGAAGTTCGCCGCAGTTTGGTCTTTCGTTATTTAAAAAACCACAATTACTCACTGGCCCAAGTCTCCGATATCCTCGGCTACTCGATGCCAAGTTCATTTACACGCTGGTTTATTAGTGAATTTGGCATGGCGCCAAACACTTGGCGCAATAGCAATAAAGCCCTGTTGGAAAAGTAGAAATTCTACTTTTTAAAATGTGGCGGTTTTGAGGGTTTCAATCAGTTCGCTTGCTGGGTTTTCTCAGGAATATTCCCTATTTTCAAAGGCTTTCAGCCTAAATCCATCCCAACCTTCCTTTGCCAAAGGAAGGAGCGTTGTGTACCAAGTTAAGTATTGATTTCAAAAGCTAAGCAGCACTCCCGCGCAAGGAGCTAGATTGAGAAAACTCGATGCGTGCTAAACCAGTAAAACCACCCCCTAAAACCACCACTTCATCAACAACAGCACCAAGACCACGAGGAAAATACTTTCCCCAACCATCAATAAAATCGGCTTAATCCCGACAGAGGCCAGCTCTCTCAATTGAGTTTTCATACCGAGCGCACTGATCGCAATCACCAAGCACCAACGTGACAAATCATTGACGTTTTCCTGTATTACCACAGGCACCCAACCAGTACTGTTGATACAGGCCAAAACTAAAAAGCCGACGGCAAACATAGGTAATAACGGTGGACGTTTACCTGTTTCACTCGGCCCCTGCATACGAGTAATCATCGCTGCACAGACAATCACAGGAAGAAGCATGGCAACCCGCATCAACTTGACCACGGTAGCAGTGTCGCCAGTTTCGGTCGACATGCTATACCCTGCCCCGACTACCTGCGCGACATCATGAATAGTTGCACCCAAAAATACCCCAGCTTGAGTCGGTGACAGTTCCAGCCAATTTGCAATCATCGGATAGAGGATCATTGCCAAGGTAGACAATGCTGAAACCACGATCACGGTAAATAAGGTGGCTTTTTCTTTCTGCGGATGATTCGGCAATGCTGCGGATAAAGCCAATGCGGCTGAAGCCCCACAAATCGCAGTCGCACCACCAGTCAACATCCCAAACAGGCGCTGAAAACCAAGTAATTTTGCTGCCACCACTGAAACTGAAATGGTCACGGCGACCAAAGTGATCACCAATGCCACAGGCTGCCAACCCAGTGCAGCAATCTGCTCTAAGGTGATCCGCATCCCCAACAAGGCGATCCCGATGCGCAGTACAGTACGAGAGGTAAATTCGATTCCGGGCTTACACTTGCCTTCCGAAGCTAAAAAGTTCAAGCCCATTCCAAGCAGCAGTGCAAACAGCATCACGGGCGCACCGTAATGCTCCGCTAGAAAACTTGCCGCAGCAGCCACCACCAAACTGACCAAAAAACCGGGCATCAATTCACGGGTACGTTGATTTAAACTGACTAATTTAGCGTTCATGCCCTTACTCCCCAGCATCCATCAGGATAAACAGCTGCTCATCCACCACCTCAACCGCATAGGACTGCAGTTTAAGCTGGGTCGAATTGAGTAGATAACCACTACCTAAATCAAAGCGCATCCCATGTGCGCAGCACTGGATCACTTTCCCTTCAAGTTTGCCGCTCCACAGTGAAGCACCCTGATGTGGGCAACTGTCATTGATCGCATAGAATTGAGCGTCGATATTAAACAGCGCAATCGAACGCCCCTCGAACATCAGGAAGGCACGCATACCGGGTGCAGGCACTTTTTCTGCAGGAACTTGCAAACGAACACTCATTTCAGTTGTCCTTGTGCTAGCTGTTCTAAGGTCTGCTCTGGCGTCTGGTCTAAAACAGATTCAGGGATCACTTGCGTTCTGAGTGCGTCAAGCATGGCTTGATACAGTTGATCTGCTGGATAAGCCCCCGCCAAGCCCAAACGTGCATCTAAAATAAAATATGGCACACCATTGCCATGGGTGTTGCCCGATTTAAAAGCCTGATTCGGTTGATCGAGTAAGGTGCTGATTTCATCGCTTGAAAAACCACATTGTTGCGCAATATTCAGTAGGGTCTTGCGATCCCCCAAGTCTTCAGCAAGATGGAAGTAGGCGGCAAAGAGTCGCTCCAAGAGCTGATCACACTGTGAACTTGTGCCGATGTTGGAGGCAACCTTCAATAAGCGATGGGCTTGCAGGGTATTCGGCATCCGTGCAATCTGAGTGAAATCAATGTTCACCCCAACGGCTGCCGCAGCCTGTTTGACTTGGGCTTGGCGCATCCGCACCGCCTCTATACTGCCCAAACGCTGCAAGTAAAATGCAGCAAAAGGTTCCCCTTGTGCCGAGATGTGCGGCAGTAACTGCACCCCACGAAATTGTAGCTTTACATCCACATCAGGATGACTGTGATATAGCAGTTGTAGTGCAGCCTCTAACTGACGTTTTCCGATCAGGCACCAAGGGCAAATAAAGTCAAAAAACACCTCGATATGCAATTCACGGTTCATAGTCTTTCATCCACATTGTTTCATTTGTTGTTAACCCGATTGAGTGCTTACGCAATCGGGTTGTTTAGGCCATTGGGTTGTTACTTAAATTGTTACTTAAATTGTTGCTTGGATTGTTGATTCGGTTATTTATTTTCAGCAGCACTGGCTTGCGTTGCTTCTGCCAGCGTCATGCTATCTAGGCGTGCAATATCTTTGTGATAATGGCATTTGGCATAGAAAAATACCGCCGCTGAGAAGATGCTGATCAAAGGCATCAATTGAAAGGCTGCATCCAGACCGATCAGATCGGATACTTTCCCCACCACCAATGGGCCAAGCGCCAAACCCAATAAATTATTGGCGAGGGTTAAGGTGGCAAAGGCGGTCGCATGTACTGAAAAATGTGTCAGATTCGCGACCATGGCACTCGATGGGCCGTTGGTGCCAATGGCGATAAACATCCCCAAACAAATCAGGATCAATTGCGTATTCCCTGCCGGTAGGGCAAACGCCGCCGACAACAACATACAGCCACCCAGACTGTAAATGATGGCCAAGACCACCTTGCGATCAGGGCGATTACGACCAAAATGGTCACAGAGCATGCCGCAGACTATGGTACCCACCGCACTACACAGTACGATCACCGCTGCCATTCCGCCTGCTTTATCGGTGCTCATGCCATAGTAGCGATTGAGATAACTCGGCATCCACACGATCACCGATCCGCCGACAAACAACTGCAAACCACTGCCAATATAAGTGGCAACCACAGTACGACTTGAATATAAAGTCCGTAGTGGGCTCTTGCCCTGTAATAAGGTTTTGTTGATCGATTTTTTAAGTGCAGGTGAAACAATTCTTTTTTCTTTGACCACGATTGGATACAGCAGCGCCAGCACCAAACCAAACACCGCCATGCCACCAAAGGCCCAACGCCAGCCATAGTGCTCAGCCAACACGCCACCCAGCGCCATACCTAAAAACGAGCCAAATATTCCACCAGCCATAAAGGCACTGGCCAAGGTTGCGCGCATTTCTCGAGGAAAGACCGCCACCACCACGGCAATGCCGACACTGCCATAAGCGGCTTCACCGACACCGACCATAAAGCGGGCAATAAACATTTGTTGATAATTTTCTGCGATCGCACAGCCTAAAGTGGCCAAACTCCACAGCACCGCCATAAGAGTTAAACTTTTGACACGACCAAAACGATCCGCCAATAACGACAAGGGTAAGGTCAACAAGCCCACCATCAATGCCACGATGCCACTGAGCAAACCCAATTGACTATCGCTCAGCGCCCACTCACTTTTTAGTAATGGAAATACCGCATTCAGCACTTGGCGTGACATGTAATCCGAAATCAGCAAGCCAAAGGTCAGCGCAAAGACCATCCATGCATAAAGACGGGGTATACCAACCGATGTATCTACACGACCCGTATGTGCTGTATCTTGATGAGCATTCATACGACCTCCTTGTGTTTATTATAATTTATCTATTTTTTCGATCTCTAGTCGATCACTCGCCTGAGGATCACACGGCAATCAAGCCATACCATCCTCAAGCCAGTCACTCGCTTAAGTCTAAAATCCTTTCGACTCTTTGCTGTTCAGACATCCACTACTTACGTTGTGGTACACCCTTTTGGCCCGGTTTACGGTTTGGCGCCATACCATTGGCCAATAATGTTTCTTCAATCGTGTCGTACTGCACACCAATACGATAAATCTCACGAGCTTCTTGACCCGATGCAATCTCGCGACCTAACTCATGCGCAATACGCACGGTTTGCTGGATTTGCTGTACGGATGAGAAACGCTGACCATGATGATCAATAATGGTGTCTTCATTACCCACGCGTGCATGCATACCCATTGCCATAGACATGGTATTGAACGGGAGGACATTTTTAAGCAATGATTCTGAAGTCAAAGTACAGCCATCGGGTACGCGATGCAGGAAGTTAAAGAAGTTAAATGGATTTGGACCATCAAAACCGCCACCAATCCCGATCCAAGTCAAGTTCAATGGACCTTTGTAGATGCCTTTACGCACTAGACGTTCTAGGGTTTCTAGGCCATGCATACCGGTCAATTGGAAATGCGGTTGAATGTCGTTGGCACACAAACGTTTTAAATGTTCTGCCACCCATGCAGGGCCAGCAGGTACGGTCATTTCAGCATACGCTGCTTGGATATCTGGATGCGCCAAAGAAGTACCTTCGAGGTATTCTGGATAGAGCAATTCCATGATATTCATTTGAGTGGTATTGATCGCAACCGTGACTTGGTCTGGCTTTGGAGTCAATTCAGCCAACATATGACGCGTATCATCGCTGAGCCATATTGCCGCTTCACCTTCACTTTCAGGTGCAAAGGAGATCGAACCACCGACTTGAATAATCATGTCTGGCACAGCTTCACGCACACCAGCAATCAGTTCGTTAAACTTAGACAGACGTTTTGAGCCTTTACCATCGAGTTCACGTACATGTAAATGCAGTACTGTCGCACCCGCTTCATAGCACTCGACCGCTTTTTGAATTTGCTCATCCATGGTGACTGGAATGTCTTCTGGAAAGTCTTGTGGCATCCATTCTGGGCCATACGGCGCAACGGTAATCACCACTTTATCCATATTTTCTGGGTGCAGGGAATCATCCAAGAATTGCATATGCATCTCCTTATACTGTTATTCAGTAAGTTCAGTTTTTAACATTGAGCTTTGAAGCTGTAGTTTTTAAGCGCTAAGCCCTTAAGCGTTAGTAGGTTGCATCACCGACAATGCCGGCTCGTTCCATTTTTCGATGGCAAGCGGGATAATCCATGACCGCATAGTGTTGGGTGCTGCGATTGTCCCAAATCGCAATACTATTTGGCTCCCAACTCCAGCGTACTTGGTACTCAGGAATGCTGGCTTGGGTAATCAAGTAGCGCAGTAGATCGCCGGCGCCCGGGTTGGCATCTTGGCCAAAGCGAACTTTGTCTCGGGTGTGGTAATTACTGAAATGTGTGGTGAAGGCATTGACATACAATATCTTCTCGCCGGTTTCAGGATGGGTACGCACCACAGGATGCTCGGCATCAGGAAATTTTTCTTTTAATGCTAAGCGCTTTTCGATTGGCATTGCAGCGCCGAAACTGGCTTCGATACTGTGATAGGCACGTAAATCGGCAATCTTGACTTTGATCTCTTCAGGCAGATTTTCATAGGCCAGAACCATATTGCTCCACATGGTATCGCCACCCACAGGTGGGCATTCTACACAGCGCAGTACGCAGCCCATCGGTGGT
The DNA here is from genome assembly GCF_004345325.1 of Acinetobacter calcoaceticus. GTDB lineage: Bacteria > Pseudomonadota > Gammaproteobacteria > Pseudomonadales > Moraxellaceae > Acinetobacter > Acinetobacter calcoaceticus_D. Next base: position 2,469 of record NZ_SLVJ01000003.1, on the reverse strand, counting down.
GCCTTACGCCAGCTGGCATCGCTATGCCAAGCATTTTCATAACGATCGACTGGACTTTCTGGATGTTTATAAATCTGCACCAAGCCCGGATGATCGGGATGACTGCCCACTGCGGGGTGATCCTCTAAAGATCCAAAACGTTGTGCAAATTCCACATGCTGAGCACGAGTTAAGTTCTGATCGCGTAAAAACAGCACCCGATGTTTAAGCAGTTGGGCACGTATTTCAGCAAATAGCGCATCATCATGAATCGCATCTGCCAGATTGACGGCGCTGAGCTTCGCGCCGATATTGCAAGTCAATTGTTCAATTTGCATTAGAAATCCCTTCAAATTACAAAAATTGATGATCCTGTGGTTCTACGTGCTTCCAAATCTTGATGCGCTTGTACAGCGTCTTTTAAGTCATAGCGTTGGTTAATTTCGATCTTGATACGGCCATTGCTGACATGATCAAACAACTCATTGGCCAGTGCAGTTTTCTCAGCAGGGTCCGCGATATAATCAGCCAAGGCTGGACGGGTCACAAACAATGAACCTTTCATTGCCAATAACACAGGATCAAAAGCTGGAATCGGACCTGAAGCGGTACCGACACAGACCAATAAGCCACGGCGTTTCAATGAATCCAGTGAACTCATAAAGGTATCTTTACCAACGCTATCAAACACCACGTTGACGCCGACACCTTGGGTAATTTCACGGACACGTTCTGCCACATTTTCATGGCTATAATTGATCACATGATCACAACCATGCGCACGTGCAACCGCAGCCTTTGCCTCCGAAGACGTGGTGCCGATTACAGTCAAGCCCAACAATTTCGCCCACTGTGAAACGATCAGACCCACACCGCCCGCAGCAGCATGCAGCAAGATGGTATCGCCGGCTTTAAAGTCATAAATACGACGCATCAGATAAGCAGAAGTCAGACCACGCATGGTCATGGCAGCAGCCGTTTCACATGAGATGGCATCAGGGAGTTTGATCAAGGCATTTGCCACAATCAGGCGCTCAGTACTGTATGCACCTAAGGTATTTAAGAAACCGGTATAGGTGACACGATCACCCACCACAACTTGAGTAACACCCTCGCCTACCGCTTCGACCACACCTGCAGCTTCCACACCCATACCGTTTGGCATTGGGATCGGGTACGTTCCATTTCTAAAATAGGTATCTGCATAGTTCAAACCGACAGCAACATGACGTAAACGGACTTCACCTGGTCCAGGTTCACCGACCTCTACATCTTCATAGCGCAATTGTTCAGGAGTTCCTGGTGCATAAAAGCGAACAGCTTTAGCTATCGTCATATTCATATCCCTATCGTGACTTTTCTTTAGTTATAACGTTTTCAGTGCGAGTAGCAGCAATACCCTAAGCTACATCACAGGGGAAGTCGTCACTTTACATATGACGACGCTGATTTATCCTTTTACGACAAGGAGGTATTTGGGGAGATCAACAACTACGGCTTTAACCTTGATATTAAGGTGTAATTATTTTCATGCGATCATGTCGCTATGCAATAAATTATCTAGCTAGGTATTCTAAAGTCGGTGATAAATTCAATATACGCAAAATATTAAAAAACCAGTACTTTGACTAGCGTATCACCTTGATATCAAACGTGGAACAGATCGTCAAAACCAAGTATTTCGTTGTCAGATCGAGTGATAAACATCGAAATTTACATCCATTCTATGTCGCCAAAACCACCACAAAATAGACATTTTTATTGGTGTGACTATAGACACTTTAAATGGGTTCTAACAAAGTATGTGATTCAAATATTAGATTTGGATGAAAAAAATAGTTTTCAATCCAATATTTTTAGGGAGCATTTCCTCCCCCCTTCGGAAATTGGTTTAAGATGCCCATTTCAGAAAACTGGCCAAATTGATTTAATGAAATATGCAGAAGCTAGAGAGGATTTTGTTCTGAACTTTCGTGAACGTTCAGTGGCAATTTCGGAAGATGCTTCTGGTCTAACTCTTTTTTAGGAATTTGAAAGTCATGCATAAATTAATAAAAATATTATTTTCCATTTTTGTTTCTATAGGAATAGCCGCATGCACACCGAAAACGATATACATTGAACCTGAAATGATAGGGGAAATATATAATGATAAGACCAAGAAACCGATAGCCAATACTCAAGGTTATATTGCTTATTCTACAACAAGGGACCAAACAACATTAGTAGATATAGCCAGATTTGAAATTTAGGCTACATTGTCTTAAATACCAAATCTAGCGCCTCATCTATCGTTTTTTCCAACTGAGTCGCCATATTTTTAACTTTGCTTTTTAATACTGACCATGCTTTTTCTATAGGATTTAAGTCTGGACTGTATGCTGGTAAGTACATGATTCTGCAATTGTATCTCGCCACCAATTCATCAATTTCTTTACCCTTATGAATCGATGCATTATCCAGAATCAGCAAATGTTTAATGGTTTTCCC
>NZ_SLVJ01000002.1 GCF_004345325.1 Acinetobacter calcoaceticus | reverse complement strand
CAAAGACCTGAATAATGGGTGCTATCCATCTCCACCTGAGAAGCACTGCTTCGCAAGAAAGATTATAGATGGAGAATTTCGCACAATTAGTTAAATGACACGGTGTTGTGATTTAAAATCAGCTCCAACTCAGAAAAACACTGCAAATCTTTTATTTAGAATAACGTAGCTAATATTTATTGACGCTGGCTTATAGAGACCGACTTAAAGATTTAATTTATCTTTAAGCTTTACATGATAAAATATCTAAAATTTAATTTTATCTAATACTATGAGCGAAACTTCCCCATTTAAGGGCAAAACTGGCGTAAAGCGCATTCTCAATGCTACAGGTTATTCATTGGCTGGCTTTAAAGCGGCATATCAAAATGAAGCTGCATTTAGACAAATTATTCTATTAAATATTATATTAATCCCTTTAACATTTTTCTTAAATGTATCTAGGGCTGAACAGGCAGTGATGATCGCCGCATGTTTACTTGCCATCATTGTTGAGTTATTTAACTCTGCCATTGAAGCTGTGGTGGATCGGGTTTCTTTAGAAAAACATGAACTTTCCAAGAATGCTAAGGATATGGGGAGTGCTGCTCAATTTGTCGCCTTAAGTATTATTGCTATGACTTGGGCTGTGATTTTATTAATTAAATAGTATTTTACCGATGTGTACCGTAAGGATATGATTTGCCCTGCGGTATATATTTTGAAAATCTTATTTTAAAATTCATATTTTGAAAGTCTTATTTTTAACTATAAAAATGATCAGCATGCTTGTATGAACCAGCACTTTTCACAGCTAAATTTGAAATACAAGAATAGGTGTTTTTAATAAAATTAAAACATTCTATTAACCTATATATAGCTTTCAGTGTATAAGATAGTGTCAAAACATTTTATATACTTTACTATGAGTAATCATCAGGAAAAAAAAGCTTTTTCAGCTCGATTAACTCAAGCTTTAATCCAAGCTCGTCATCCGTTGAGTCCGACACATATCGCAAATGAATTTAATCTGCGTTACTTAGGTCAAGCCATCAGTATTCAATCCGCCAATAATTGGATATTGGGTAAAGCTATTCCAAATCAAGATAAATTAGCGGTGTTGTCGATCTGGCTCAATGTCTCAAATCAGTGGTTAAGATTTGGCGATGCCGATCCACAGTCTAGCTTAGCCATCGAAGCCAATTCCGAAGACATCGATTTTTTCCTCAAATATCGCAGTCTGACCAATTTGCAAAAGAAATTGATACATGACCTTTTACAAGAACTAAGATAAGCCATGAGTTGTTTTTTTAACCTTGGTTTTTTTAACCTTGGTTTTTAATTTTTTTATTTTAAATACAAAAGTACAAAGTAAAAAAATCCCCGCAAAAGCGAGGATTTTTTTGAGTTATATGAGGTATTAAACCTTACATCATACCGCCCATACCACCCATACCACCCATATCTGGCATAGCAGCTTTGTCTTCTGGGATATCAGTGATCATGCATTCAGTGGTCAACATCAAACCAGCAATCGAAGCAGCATGCTCTAGAGCAGAACGTGTCACTTTGGCTGGATCAAGAATACCCATTTCCAACATATCGCCATATACGCCAGTCGCAGCGTTATAACCGAAGTTACCTTCGCCTTGTTTTACTGCATTGATAACGACAGATGGCTCATCACCCGCATTGGCAACGATTTGACGCAATGGAGCTTCAATTGCACGGCGTAAAATGTTAACACCTGCAGTTTGGTCATCATTGATACCAACAAGGTTCTCAAGTGCTTTAACCGCACGAACCAATGCAACACCACCACCAGCAACAACGCCTTCTTCAACCGCAGCACGCGTCGCATGTAGCGCATCGTCAACACGGTCTTTTTTCTCTTTCATTTCAACTTCAGTGGCAGCACCGATTTTGATAACTGCAACACCGCCTGCAAGTTTTGCAACGCGTTCTTGAAGTTTCTCTTTATCGTACTCTGAAGTTGACTCTTCGATTTGAGCGCGGATTTGTTGTACGCGGTCAGCAATCTGAGCAGCATCACCAGCACCATCGATAATCACAGTGTTTTCTTTAGAAACCGTGATTTTATGAGCAGTACCTAGGTCTTGTAGCGTTGATTGCTCTAAAGACATACCGACTTCTTCAGAAATCACAGTAGCGCCAGTCAAGATCGCGATGTCTTGTAGCATTGCTTTACGACGGTCACCAAAACCAGGTGCTTTTACTGCACATACTTTGATAATACCGCGCATGTTGTTGACAACAAGTGTAGCCAACGCTTCGCCTTCAACATCTTCAGCGATGATCAACAAAGGCTTACCTGTTTTAGCAACAGCTTCAAGCGTACCGATCAATTCACGGATGTTGCTGATTTTTTTATCAACAAGCAAGATGAATGGGTTTTCGAGTTCAGCAGTCAAAGTATCTTGTTTATTGGCAAAATACGGTGAGATATAACCACGGTCAAACTGCATGCCTTCAACAACGTCAAGTGCATCTTCAAAGCCTGAACCCTCTTCAACGGTGATCACGCCTTCTTTACCCACGCGCTCCATTGCTTCAGCGATGAGTTTACCCACAGTTTCGTCAGAGTTTGCAGAGATTGAACCTACTTGTTCAATTGCTTTGGTGTCAGAAGCAGGTTTAGCCGTTGATTTAATGTTTTCAACCACAGCTTTAACAGCAAGATCGATACCGCGTTTTAAATCCATTGGGTTCATACCTGCAGTTACAGATTTGATCCCTTCATTTAAAATCGCTTGCGCCAATACAGTCGCAGTCGTTGTACCATCACCCGCGATATCATTGGTTTTTGAAGAAACTTCACGAACCAATTGCGCGCCCATGTTTTCAAATTTATCTGCAAGCGAGATTTCTTTAGCAACAGTTACGCCATCTTTAGTGATGTGCGGTGCGCCAAAAGAACGATCGATCACAACGTTACGGCCTTTAGGACCTAAAGTCACTTTTACTGCATCAGCAAGTATATTTACACCAGCAATCATTTTTGAACGTGCTGAATCACCGAATTTTACGTCTTTAGCTGACATGCTCTACTCCAAATATTTTTAATTTTTTGACCAATTTTGAGATTGATGAAAAGTGGATTAGCCTTCTAATACAGCTAAAATGTCTGACTCTTTCATAATGAGAAGTTCTTCGCCGCTGACTTTTACAGTTGTGCCTGCATAAGTACCGAACAAAACTTTATCACCGACTTTTACATCTAAAGCACGTAAACCATTTTCCGTAATTTGACCGTTACCGACTGCCAAAACTTCACCTTGTGCAGGTTTTTCAGCAGCAGAACCTGGAAGTAAAATACCGCCAGCAGTTTTAGTTTCTTCTTCAACACGACGAATAACTACACGGTCATGTAATGGACGAATGTTGCTCATATATAACTCCATCAGACTAAGTCTATTTAGATCACTGACAACGACATATCGAATCCTACCCATGTCTGTTATCAAAATAATTTCATGTCACTTTTGTGGGGATGAAAAAAAACGCTTCAAGGGTCAAAACAAAAAAAAATGATTTTTTGTGCTTTTTTTACTCATAAAGCGTCGATTGGTCTAAGCAAATGAATCCACATCACTTTTAACTTCGAATTCGGCAGTCTGTGCATTGAAATAATAATGTTGAATATTTCCGTTGCCATCGATCACATTAAAACTATTTGGAGTCTTTTTATAATGTCGATGTGAAGTTGCTGTCCCTGCATGCACCTCATATACAGGATGCTTCAAACCCAGTTGGTACTGTTGATTCAAATCATAGACTGCGACGATATGTAGATGACCATGCAACAATGCAAACAACTGATGTCTACCCCACTGTTGTAATGCCGTTTCCGCCAATACTGGGCAGTCTTTAATATGATGATGATCATGACGCTCAGTATAAAAGGGTTGATGACTGACGATAATCTTGAGTTTATTTTGAGGTGCTTGACGTAGGGTTTGATCCACTTGCTCGATTTGGCGCTCTGAGATCGAACCTTTGGTATGAAACCTCGGTCGTATGGTATTTAGACCAATAAAATAAAAATGTGCTGTCTCAAAGTTATGCTCTAAGGGACCAAAAAATAATTGATAATATCCAAATGGTCGAAATACTCGCTTCCAAAGGTGATAAAGCGGAATATCGTGATTACCTGGCACCACGAAATAAGGCACCTCAAGCGATTCTAGAAACTGCTTACAGGCATAGAACTCTCGAAAACGCGCACGTTGGGTCAGATCGCCACTCACTACCACGACTTCGGGTTTATGGCGTAGACAAAAACGTTGTATCGCTTCAATACAGGCAGTTTTCTCCGTTCCAAAATGGAGGTCAGACAGATGAATCAGCATAAGGCACCATAATTTTTAACGCATTTTTTTCAACTCGGATCTTTAAGGGGGTCGCTAGCTCAACAATTTCACCATCAATTGCCACGGTTAAACTGGCTTTTTTTGAATACACCATGACCTGTTCTGCACTAAAACTATATACATCTGCTGCATGCTCCAAATCGCCTTTAATTAACTGAAAAAGCGCCTTGAATAGGGTCAATTTATCACTTTTGGCCATGACCACACCGACCACCTGACCAATTTCAGCACATTTTGCAACTTTGAGTTTCATCTCTGCCAATTGCAGTTGATTATTGCCAAAAAATACCAGTGGTGTCTTGATCCGATAACGTTGTTGGTCTACGGCGACTTCCAATTTTAATGCTTTACGATCACGTAACAGTACATCAAGTCCCGAAGTATAGGCATGCAAAGGGAAACGACCGAACTTTTGATTATACTCTTCGCGCTTTCGAATAAATAAAGGATATAAACCCAAACTGGCATTGTTGAGATATATACGGTCATTGATGCATCCTACATGAACTTCACGTGGTTGACCTTGCGCAATCACTTCAGCTGCCGCATTGAGATCTAAAGGAATTTTAAGCAAACGCGCCACATAATTAAACGTGCCTAGCGGCAAGATTCCCATTGGAATATCAAGATGGCACAATTGGGAGGCCACTGCGTTCAATGTACCATCCCCCCCTGCTGCCACGATCACACCCAGTCGATCTGGATCTGTATGGCGTTTTAAAATCTCTTTAAACAGCTCTTGAATATGGTCTGCATTTGAGAACTCAAAACGTTGTACCTCAAAACCCTGTGACTGCCAATACTCAATGATCTGTTGCATTGGATTAGATTTTCCATTGCCATGAAAACCTGATTTTGCATTGTAAATAAGTGATAGTGGTCGGCTTTTTTTACACATAACTTTGAATTAATTAAAATATTCGCTCTAATTTCGTTGAATTTTACAGCAGTTAAAATGCGATTTATGTAAAGACAAAGCTTAAATGATTCATATTCCCGATTAGATTAAAAATATTTATGACCCAAGTATTCTTTTGATAGTTAAAAGAATTTTATATAAAAATAATGCTTATAAATTACATAAATATCCCTAAAATTCAGCGTTATAAATCAATATATCATTAAATTACACCAACTTAGTCGAAGTGCTTGAATCAATGTTTATTCATCGTCAAGCCTTATTTTTTTTTATTATTTGTGCTTTAATACAGCCACTTTTTTTCTACTTGAATCTGAAGCTTATAACCTAAGTTTTGGATTGTTATTTGTGCAATACATAGCACACATTTGAGATAGGCCTCACCATGAACCAAGTGAACGCACCAGAATTCGTTCGTCATCCTAAGCTAATTGCATGGGTTGAAGAAATTGCAAAATTAACGAAACCAGCGAAAATTGAATGGTGTGACGGTAGCCCTGAAGAATATCAACGTCTTATCGACTTGATGATTGCGAATGGCACCATGCAAGCACTGAATCAAGAAACGCATCCTGGCTCGTATTTAGCGAATTCTGATCCTTCTGACGTTGCTCGTGTTGAAGATCGTACATTTATCTGCTCCGAAAACCAAATCGATGCTGGCGCAACCAACAACTGGGAAGCCCCAGCTGCAATGCGCGCTCGCCTGAATGGTTTATTTGATGGCGCAATGCAAGGTCGCACCCTCTATGTGGTTCCATTTTCAATGGGTCCACTCGGTAGCCATATTGCGCATATCGGTATCGAATTGACCGACTCACCTTATGTAGCTGTCAGCATGGCTAAAATGGCCCGTATGGGTAAAGCTGTTTATGACGTATTGGGTACAGATGGCGAATTCGTACCATGTATCCATACGGTTGGCGCACCCTTAGCTGCTGGTCAGAAAGATGTTTCTTGGCCGTGCAATCCTGAGAAATACATTGTGCATTTCCCTGAAACGCGTGAGATCTGGTCTTTCGGTTCAGGTTACGGCGGCAATGCATTATTAGGTAAAAAATGTTTAGCGCTACGTATCGCTTCATCTATGGGACGTGACCAAGGTTGGTTAGCAGAACATATGTTGATTTTGGGCGTAACCAATCCACAAGGCGAAAAACACTACATCGCTGCTGCATTCCCTTCTGCATGTGGTAAAACCAACTTTGCAATGTTGATTCCACCAGCAGGCTACGAAGGCTGGAAAATCGAAACTGTAGGTGACGATATTGCTTGGATCAAACCAGGTGAAGATGGTCGTTTATATGCGATTAACCCTGAAGCTGGTTTCTTCGGTGTAGCACCAGGAACCAACATCAAGACCAATCCAAACTGTATGGCCACCATGCATAAAGATGTGATCTATACCAACGTTGCTGTCACTGATAATGGTGAAGTATGGTGGGAAGGTCTAAGCAAAGAAGCACCAGCGAACCTAACCAACTGGAAAGGTCAAGCACATACTGGCGCTGAAAAAGCTGCACATCCAAATGCGCGCTTTACTGTATCTGCGGGTCAATGCCCGTCGATTGATGCGGACTGGGAAAATCCAGCCGGTGTTCCAATCTCTGCGTTCATCTTTGGTGGTCGCCGTGCGGATACTGTGCCTTTAATCTCTGAAGCATTTGATTGGGTTGATGGCGTCTATAAAGCAGCAACCATGGGTTCTGAAACAACGGCTGCGGCTGTTGGTCAACAAGGTGTTGTTCGCCGTGACCCATTTGCAATGTTGCCGTTCACAGGCTACAACATGGCTGATTACTTCAACCATTGGTTAGAGATGGGTGAGAAAGTCGGTGCTAAAGCTGAAGCTGCTGGCAACCAACTTCCTAAAATCTTTAACGTCAACTGGTTCCGCCGTGATGCTGAAGGCAACTTCGTATGGCCTGGTTTCGGTCAAAACATGCGTGTACTTGAGTGGATCATTGATCGTTGCCAAGGCCGTGCTGAAGCGACTGAAACACCAATCGGTTATGTACCGACCTATGAACAATTGAACTGGACTGGTATTGAATTCACTAAAGACCAATTCAATACAGTGACTGCTCAAGACAAAGATCAATGGATCAAAGAACTTGAAAGCCACACTGCCCTATTTGATAAATTGGGTGAGCGCCTGCCTAAAGCATTGAAAGCACGCCAAAATGAATTATTAGACGCAGTAAAACAGTCTTCTTAATCATGCCTGCTTGAATAAAAAAAGGTCACTACGGTGACCTTTTTTTGTTTTTACGTCCACACTCAATGGATTGCCAGATGTGCAGCGGAATTAAGCTGCAGTGGCTTGACGGCGTTTTTGATGCAACTGAGTGAGATAGTGATCCAATACTGCAATCTCTTGCTCAGAAAAATCTAAACCCAATTTAGTTCGTCGCCAGAGTAAATCCTCACTTTGTACCACCCACTCCTGATCCACCACATAATCCACCTCATGCGCAAGCAAGTCATGCCCAAAATCCTGCCCCAATTCCAGCATCGTAGAGGCTGAGTCCAATATATTCCAGATCCTTGTCCCATAGGTCGTGGCCCAGCGTCGCGCTGTAGTAGCAGGAACATCGATGATTTTCTGCTGTATGGCGATCACCAAGTCATCTATATCCTTCAACCCCTCTGCCCCGGGCAATGCCGCCTGTGCAGTCCATGCCGCTGACAAGCTTGGAAAAAAGGCCTGTAATTGTTGCATCGCAGCCTCAGCCAACTTTCGATAGGTAGTTAACTTGCCGCCAAACACCGAGAGTAGTGGTAATTGCTGCTGCGCATCGATGGATAAGGCCAAGGTATAATCTCGGGTAATCACTGATGGATTATCCGATTCATCATCACAGAGCGGTCGAACGCCAGCGAACTGGTGAACGATCTGCGTGGCATCAATCTGCTGGTTAAAATGCGCATTGCAAATTGCAATCAGATAATCAATTTCCTCTGCAGTAATCTTCACCTTGGCAGGGTCACCGACATATTCACGATCAGTGGTACCGATCAAGGTATAGTCATTTAAATACGGAATCGCAAAGACGATCCGTTGATCTTCATTCTGTAAAATATAGGCTTTATCACCACTAAACAGTCGAGGTACGACGATATGGCTGCCTTGGATCAAACGGATGCCATAAGGGGATTGCAGTTGCAAAGCATCGCGTATCACGCTGGCAACCCAAGGCCCTGCGGCATTGACCAAAGCTTTGGCTTTGACTTCAAAAACACCCTCATTATTTTCGAGTTGCACCGACCAATGCTCGGCTTCACGATGCGCCGCTATGCAACGGGTACGGGTTTGGATCTTGGCCCCTTTTTCGCGCGCTTGCATGGCATTGAGCACCACCAAACGGGCATCATCAACAGCACAATCCGAATATTCAAATCCATGCCGAATATCGTTTTGTAATGGATTGTCTACACCCGCAAGTTTTAACTGTTTTGATCCAGCCAATGTTTCCCGTTTACCGAGATGATCGTAAAAAAACAAACCCGTCCGAATCAACCATGCGGGTCTTAGATGTGGACGATGCGGCAATATAAAACGTAGGGGGCGAATAATATGCGGTGCCTTGGCCAAGAGCACTTCCCTTTCCGCCAAAGCCTCTCTGACCAGACGAAATTCTTTATGTTCTAAATAACGTAATCCGCCATGAATGAGCTTACTACTCGCAGATGAAGTATGGCTGGCTAAGTCATCTTTTTCACATAAAAATACCGACAAGCCGCGCCCAGCAGCATCGACAGCAATCCCTGTACCGTTAATACCACCGCCAATAATCACGACATCGTAGATGGATTTAGAGTCTTCATTCTGTGGCATAATCTGATCCAGATCTAAGTCAATTAATTTTGATTTCTTATACATTTAAGCATTGGTAAATCGCATTCTTCGGGCTTCATCCACTGCTTCACCAAACATAACATGCTTGAAGTTAATATAGCCAATGTGTTCACTACAGCATTTTAATATTGTCATACAATCCAATATTGATCGGTCTCATCTTTATTTTTTATTTTGAGATTTATTGCACATTTCACAAATTTAATCACATTAAATATGTATACAAAGCAAGCACATTAACTTGGTTTAGTTGATCGTCAATGTTTCATGATTGTGGCATACTGCACAGAAGAACTTGCAGGAACACTGGGTCATGAAAATCATCAAAATATTTGCGCTAAGTAGCGTTGTACTGGCACTTGCTGGATGTCAAACCAAACCTGTCCAATTTAATGGCGTAACAGGCTATCAAATCGAACAAAAAGATGCCAAAAGTGCGACTTTAGCCTATACGCTTGCCGGTCGTGCAGATCGCAAACTCGATGAAAGTAAATTACAACGCGCCTGTAAAAAGGTGTTAGATCAAACACAAACTTATAAATTGACGGTGCTCAGTGTCAACGAGATTGCCAATCCTGCAGCCATGCCGACAGAAAAACCTGGCGTACAGTTGGGTCATAGTCGCACCTCATTTAGCCTCTCAGATACGCCGAATATGAACAATAGCGGTGGTTATGCTGCACGTGATGCCCTTGATACACGTCCTAGCACCCTGCATGTGGTGCGTTATACCTGTACCCAATAAATAAAACTCAGTCTTTATACTGCGTCTTTATAACAAAAAAACCGCCTTAGATTTAAGGCGGTTTTTTTATACAAGTACCAATGGTCGCAATTGAACGGACTAAATCGTTTTATAAAAACTTACATTACGAAACTCTTTAGATTCATCCAGATCAGGCCACGTGGTTGCACTGCGTTCATCTATTTTTTGATACTGCGGATGACTAAAGTTTTTCACTCGACTGTCTGCAACCCAAACCTCAGGCGCAAACTTTAAAAACTCGTCTAAAAAGTATCGATTGCATTGGTCATACAACACATCCGCCGCCAGCAATACATCAACCGTTTCACTCTGATAGAGATCGTCTAGATATTCCAATTCGACCTGATTGATCAGCGCATTTTCACGACACGCCGCCAAACTGATAGGATCAATATCGCAACAAATCACCCTACGTGCGCCTGCGAGTTTGGCAGCAATGGCCACCACGCCCGAACCCGCACCAAAATCGAGTACCACTTTGTCTTTGACATGCTCAGGTTCTGCCAATAGCCACTGCGCCATGGCCAAACCCGATGCCCAACAGAAGATCCAATACGGCGTATCGTTCCAAATTCGACGGATGACTTCATCATCCAGTCGATCTGTAGGAAACACCGGAGGGATCAACCATAAAGAAACTGGGCAATCAGGCAATTGCTGTGCCAGCAACTCACAGTCTGGAATCACCTCATGTAGGGCTTGCAGTAAATGTTGTGGTGCCTGATGCATCCGTAGATCAACCTAAGGCTTTTTCAGCAGCTTCAACGGTTTGACGAATCAAGGTGGTGATCGTCATTGGGCCTACACCGCCCGGTACTGGCGTGTATGCTGAAGCAATCTCTTCGATACCCTCCAATTGGATATCGCCCACACCACCGCCTTCACGTGGATGGAAACCGGCATCAACCACAACTGCACCGGCTTTGATCCAATCTTTTTGAATCAACTCAGCTTTACCCACTGCACCCACCACGATATCTGCTTGCTTGACCAACTCAGATAAGTTTTGAGTACGCGAATGGCAAATGGTGACGGTTGCATTGGCTTGCAACAACATCATTGCCATTGGCTTGCCTAAAATCGCTGAACGACCCACAACAACCGCATGCTTACCCGCGATTTCAATGTTGTTTTCTTGAAGAATGGTCATAATGCCCGCTGGTGTCGCCGAACCATAGGCCTGTTCACCCATCGACATACGACCAAAACCGAGGCAAGTCACGCCATCAACATCTTTGGTCAATGCGATTGCGTCAAAGCAAGCACGCTCATCAATTTGAGCCGGCACTGGATGTTGTAACAGAATCCCATGTACATCTGGATTGGCATTGAGTTTTTCAATTTCGGCCAATAATTGCTCGGTGGTGGTTTCTTTAGCCAATTCAACTTTGATTGAATCCATACCAACACGGCGACATGCATTGCCTTTCATACGCACATAAGTCGCAGAAGCCCCATCATCCCCCACCAGTATTGTCGCTAAAATAGGGGTACGACCTGATTTTAATTTCAACGCATCAACACGCGTCAATAAGTCAGCTTCAATTTGTTTTGCTAATGCACGACCATCTAAAAGCATTGCCACGGCACATCTCCAGCCTAGATATGAATGAATTTTGCAAATAATACATGATAAATGGAGCAAAATTCTTTTAGATGTTGCTTTTATGCTCATCTTATCTGAATTTTCTATTGTTTTTTTTTCAAAGGTTGCTAATATGTGCATCACCAAGACATGGCGGGGTGGCAGAGTGGTCATGCAGCGGACTGCAACTCCGTGTACGCCGGTTCGATTCCGACCTCCGCCTCCAATCTTGTGTATCGCCCGGGTGGTGAAATAGGTAGACACAGGGGATTTAAAATCCCCCGCCCACAAAGCGTGCCGGTTCGAGTCCGGCCCCGGGCACCATTTTAAGACACTTAAAATGGTGCGAAAAAATCCAGCGTATGCTGGTTTTTTTTGCCTAGAATTTTTGTGTGCTACTTCAATGTCAACTAAGCAATGTTCAAATTAGCAATCCCCTGTCTCACGCTGAGTAATAAAAAAAGGCCAAGTGATTTCACTCGGCCCTTAAAATAATCGATAGCAATGTCACCCACCTAATTTGATTAGGCGCTGTGTTGCAGCTTAGTGATATCCAGCAAGTTCTGATCAAGCACCAATTTCATGCTGCGACTTGTATCGATCTTATACTGCTTGTCTTTAATACTATCCACAAAGACCCAATTCGCCTCAACCTTAGTTTCAGTAAAACTCACACTGAGATAACCACGTTGATTCAGGTTGGTATAAGCCAATTCATCAATCAAAGTCATGAATGCCATTTCGACTTGTTGCAATTGCGCAGCAGGAATTTTTAAATACTGCTCCATGCCCGGTGAAGAAACCGAACTACAGGCCAATTCCACTCCGACAAAATCTTGTTGTTGGGTGTGCAGTTTTGCATTCCAAGCATTATGGGTATCCCCTGCCAACACCACGACTTTTTTCTTGGCTGCTTTCAAGGTCTGGTAAATGATTTCTCGCTCTGCGTAATAACCATCCCACGCATCGAGATTATAAGGGGCAACAGTATTAACCCGTGCTTTATCTTGCTCGGTTAAACTCGGATCACTTGCTTGCAGGCGAAGTTTAATCTTGACCAAAGCTTCAACTTGAGCAAATAACGCCATAATCGCTGCTTCATCTGCAGTCCCACTCATAATGCCACCGAGTGATGCAAGTAATTCTGCAGGGATCAACATCTTCGCCATCAGCACTTGTTGACCCAATACATTCCACTTGGCTGTGGATTGGGTTAATTTCGTTTGCAACCATTCACGCTGCTCATATCCCATAATCGTTCGTGCAGGGTTGGTCAGGTCCTTTTGGAAGCGCTGAAAATCCATGCCTGATGCAGTCATGTAATTGGCATATTCTAATTGTTGATCACGCGCCAATATACGCGTATCCAACATGGTCAATTGCACCAACTTGCCAAAATCAAATTGGCGATAAATATTTAAATAATTATTTTCTGCAACAGGACGAATGGGCATCCATTCAAAATAAGCTTGCAGCGCGGCAAGTTTACGTGCCTCAAATGATCCCTCATTGGATTGATGATTTTCTGCACCTGATTTCCAAGCATCATTGGCCAACTCATGGTCATCCCAAATCACGATAAAAGCATGACGTAAATGCGCTGCTTGTAAATCGACATCAGTACGATACAAGGCATAGCGTTTGCGATAATCCTCTAATTTAATAATTTCTTTATTGTTGTCTGTAGGCAACATGCGTCCGAGTTTCTCTGCATCTTCAGTGCCATATTCACCCTGACCATATTCATAAATATAATCCCCGAGATGAATAATCACATCCAGCTCTTGTTTCGCCATCTCTTTATAGACATGGAAATAGCCTGCAGGATAATTTGAACAAGAACATACTGCGAATTTAACATTATCGGTACTTTCAGGCAGCGTCTTGGTTTGGCCGATCGGCGAAGTCGTATTGCCATAGCGGAATCGATAGAAATATACTTGATTTGATTTTAATTTATTGGCATCAACTTTAACCGTAAAATCCTGTGCTTGACTGGTTTGCACTTTTCCAGAATTTATAATTTGGCTGAATTTATTGTCTATTGCGATCTCCCAAGTCACCTCTAATCGTGCTGAAGAATCTTTCGGGGTCAAACGACTCCATAAGATCACGCGATCCTTTAAAGGGTCACCACTGGCAACACCATGTAAAAAATCGGCTGGAGTTGAAGGCAATACGGTAAGCTCTTTATCATCCCCACAGGCCGTTAATGCGACCGGAATTGAAAGTGCACCGAAGCTGGCAAGGGTTTTTTGAATTAGCTCGCGACGGGATATTTTAAATGACATGGTTTTTTTCCATTGGTTTTATTTTTATAATTTATATGGCAATTATCTCAGTTTGATTAAAAGTTGGTGGTATTACTTAATCATTTAAATTTACAGAACGCTAAAGCCATTCATTATTTCAAAGCGAATAAATGGCTAAGGCGCTTAATCTTTCTATACGCTACTGAATCAATCGCTGGCATCATTAAGCTGAAGATCAAATTTTTTCTTTTTCTGACGCAATTGATCGACGATGTAGGTTTTATTTTGGACACTATCAATAAATATCCAGTCTGCTTCCAGCGCTTGTTCACTAAAATTTAGCAATAAATATCCACGTTGATTTAAATTACTATAGGTTAGACCATCGATTAAGTTGGTAAATGCATATTCGATTTTCTCAATATCTGCTTGGGGTACTTTTAAGTATTTTTCCAACCCTGGCGACGACACTGAGCTACATGCCAACTCAACGGCAACTTCGTCTTTTTGCTGTGATGTGAGTTTTGCAGACCAGGCATTATGCGTATCACCAGCTAAAACCACAGCTTTCTTATTATAAGTTTTTAAACTCTGATAGATCATTTCACGTTCTGCAGCATAACCATCCCAAGCATCGAGATTATAAGGCACCACTGAATCTAAACGCGCTTGCTCGATTGCACTTAATGCTGCACCTAATCGTGATCTCAGCTTCAATGCAACTAATTCCGTCACCTGATCGGTTAACTGCTTTATTTTAGTCTGATCAATCTGCCCTGCTCTCAAACTAACCATGAGTGGCAACAGTTCTGCAGGGATCAACATTTTAGCCATGAGTACCTGCTGCCCAATAACATTCCAAGATGTCTTGGATTGACCTAATTTATTTTGCAACCATTCTCTTTGGGTATATCCCAATATCGTTCGAGTCGGTCGGAATAAATCCGTTTGGAAGCGTTTTATATCGAAGCCTTGTGGCCCGATATAATCGCTATAACTTAATTGCTTATCTCTAGCCAAAATCCGGGTATCCAACATGGTGAGCTGAACCAGTTGTCCAAAATCAAATTGACGATAAATATTAAAATATTGATTGGCAGCCACGGGGCGAATCGGCATCCATTCAAAATAGGCTTGGAGGGCTGCGAGTTTTCGTGCCTCAAAGGCACCTTTATTGGCTTGATGATTTTCCGCTCCATCCTTCCATGCATCATTGGCCAATTCATGATCATCCCAAATCACGATAAAGGGATGGCGTAAATGCGCAGCTTGTAAATCGACATCGGTACGATATAAGGCATAACGCTTGCGATAATCGTCTAGTTTGATCAATTCCTGTTGATTGTCAGCGGCAAATGTACGCCCTAAGCGCGCGGCATCCTCAGTAGCATAGCCACCCTGCCCATACTCATAAATATAGTCACCCAAATGAATGATGGCATTGACATCCTGTTTAGCCATTTCCCTATAAACATGAAAATATCCCGCAGGATAATTTGCGCATGAACACACTGCCAATTTGACGCTTTGCGTGTGTACCGGCAAGGTCTTGGTCCGTCCCACAGCGGAAATTTTATCCCCATAGATAAAACGGTAAAAGTAGTTTTGATTGGGTATTAATTTATCCGCATCCACCTTAATGGTAAAATCTTGCGCCCTCGCTGTCTGCACTGTTCCAGAATTGGCGATTTTGCTGAATGTCGCATCTGTTGCAATTTCCCAACGCAACTGCAAACGTGCTGAGCGATTCTTGGGCGTTATACGCGTCCAAAGAATCACTCGATCCTGTAACGGATCACCACTCGCCACTCCATGTAAAAAATCAGCGGAAATCTGCCGCTGAGGATTATTTTTTTGATCATCCCCACACGCGGTCAACAGCACTGGAACTGAGAGTGCACCAAAACTGGCTATGGATTTTAATAATAAATCGCGGCGGGTTATTTTGTTAGACATGTGCTCGTCCTTGAGTTGAGTCAGGTCAATGTAGGTAATGAATATTTAGTTTTGATTGCATTCTAATGACAGATTCATGACCATAAATCAGCTAATTAGAAGTCGATCACGAGCGCTTAATCGTCGTGTCCATGCTCAGACAAAAACATGCTAATCCCAGCTTCAGTAAGGGATTTGAAGACAAAATTGTTATTTGCTATACACTCAACGCAGTGAATTGACTAAAAATAAATCAAACTCACCCTGATGCGCTTGCCAAGACCAAGGCGGTACATTATGATGGCGCACATGCCCGGGTGGTGAAATAGGTAGACACAGGGGATTTAAAATCCCCCGCCCACAAAGCGTGCCGGTTCGAGTCCGGCCCCGGGCACCATTTTAAGACAGTTAAAATGGTGCAAAATATTCCAGCTTAGGCTGGTTTTTTTTGGCCTGGTGTTTTTGATTTTGCCTATTCAGTTTGGCTATGTTCCAATTTTGATTTGGGGTTTGGGGTTTACCATATTCCAGTTTTGGTTTTGGTTTTGAGTTGGCCAAAAAAATACCAGCTTGCGCTGGTATTTAAATCTTGAATGGATATTTAGAGAACAGTGTCTAAATTAACCATCACGCTTGGGCTGCTTTCATTTCTGCAAAAGTTTCAGCTGCGGCTTGAATGGTAAGCTCGATATCTTCTTCGCTATGTGCAATTGAGATAAAGCCCGCTTCAAATGCCGAAGGTGCAAAATTCACACCACGTTTAAGCATGCCATGGAAGAACTGGCGGAATGCCTCAACGTCGCATTTTAAGATATGTTCAAAACTGCTGATCTCAGGTTGGTCGGTAAAATACAGACCAAATAAACCACCGGCATAATCCGTTCTGATTGGAAGACCGACTGCATCAGCGGCCTTTTGGAAGCCCGTCAATAACTGCGCAGTTTTCGCTTCTAAGCGGCTATAAAAATCAGGCTGGCGTAAATGTTCAAACATTTTAATCCCTGCGCGCATCGCCAATGGATTACCAGACAAAGTCCCCGCTTGGTATACACCACCTAATGGTGCGATACATTCCATAATTTCACGCTTACCGCCAAATGCACCTACCGGCAAGCCTGCACCAATGATTTTACCCAAGGTGGTCAAATCAGGCTTCACATCGTAATAGGCCTGTGCCCCACCCAATGCCACACGGAACCCGGTCATGACTTCGTCAATGATAAACACGGATTGGTGAAGGTCACATTGCTCACGGATACTGTGCAAGAACCCATTGATCGGTTTCACGAAGTTCATGTTGCCTGCGATGGGCTCAACGATAACACCCGCAATCTCAGCACCATATTTGGCAAAACATGCTTCCAGTGCTGGGATATCGTTAAATGGCAAAGTTAAAGTATGTTTAGCAAAATCAGCAGGCACACCTTTTGAGGTGGGCTCACCCAGTGTCAACAAACCAGAACCGGCTTTAACCAATAACGAATCCGAATGACCGTGATAACAGCCTTCAAATTTAATGATCTTATCGCGACCGGTATAACCACGCGCCAAACGGATCGCAGTCATGGTGGCTTCAGTGCCTGAGTTGGTCATACGCACCATTTCAATCGATGGCATGATCTCGCAGATAATATCCGCCAAAGTGGTTTCATGTACCGTAGGTGCACCAAAGCTCAGACCATCTTGCGCTGCTGATTGAACAGCCGCAATAATATCTGGATGGGCATGGCCCAAAATCATCGGCCCCCATGAACCCACATAGTCGACATAGCGTTTACCATCGACATCATATAGATACGCACCTTGAGCCTTCTCAATAAATACAGGGGTCCCACCGACACCATTAAATGCACGTACAGGAGAATTCACGCCACCCGGTATATGTTTACTGGCTTGTTTAAACAACTGTTCTTGCTTTGGAGATAAGCTCATCAATCTACTCAACTTAAATAAATATGCTTCAACACAAAAAATACTTGCCCAACCTGAGGCTATGCTGTTTTTGTAAATAACGCTGCCCATGCTTGAACACGTGCAGAAATTTGTTCGACTGGCAGCGCCAATATATCACTAATTACCGCACAAAGCGTGGCGCCTGAAGCAATCACAGTTGCGGAATTTTCCACAGTCAGACCACCGATCGCACAGATGGGGAGCTGGGTCATTGCCGTGGCTTGTTGCAAAATCTCTACCCCAATATGACGAGCTTCAGGTTTGGTGCTGGTGGCATAAATCGCCCCGAATGCAACATAAGTTGCACCTTGGGAAATTGCTGTTTCCGCCCATTCTAAAGATCCTGCACAGGTCCGCCCAATCACCACACCTTTGGGCAAACGTGCAACGGCATCGGAGACTTCACCATCGCTCTGACCCAAATGCACCCCTAGGCCAAATTGTTCAGCCAAATCCAGATTGTCATTAATCACAAAAGGGGTTTGGTGGGTCTGACACAATGCTTTGATGTGTTCAACTTCTGCGACTTGCGCACTCAGTGGTACTTTTTTACGGCGATATTGCAATATCGCCACCTGACCTGTACTCAATGCAGCATCTAGTTTTTGCAGCAAAAGTTCAATTGGATCATCATTGGTAATAAGATATAGGCCGCGCATCAAATGTTCCTAGATATTGAATATAAAACGATTATAACCAAGTTCAGTCCGGTATAACGTTGGATCTAAATTGAAAATACTCAAACTTTAACCGAGTCAATGTTTTCATCTCACACTGAATGGATATTGATCACCTTCGCTTAACTCTCGATACGATCACGACTGCGATCGATCAAGCTAAGATTGCCACGTACAATATCGCTCAACATACGCCAGTCCGATATAAAACTATAGATCGGCTGTTTGAAACTGGCAGGTTTGTTTTTCTCAAAGATAAAATGTCCCACCCATGCACAGGCATAACCAGACAAAACACCATAAACCACATATTTTGCCCGACCTTGGCGTATCGCTTTACTAAAATAATAGAGGCCTATACTGCTGCCAAGTGCATGCAGTCGGCGACTGGTGATATTACGGTGTTCAGTCAAATAAAAACGGTAGAAGTCTGAATAATGACGGATCGGAAGTTGTAGTTTAGGATAAGCATTTAATTCTGGCGTGCCTTTCATTTCAATGTTCATGATTATAATCCTTATGATTTTGATCTAAATCGTCCTAATGACAGCGAGGCATCGTCCTGATGCATACTCCATTGTCACCCTAATCTATATTTTGCCGAAATTAAAGACAAACGTAGCCAGTTCAGTTACAGGATGCTTTTTCAATACATGTCAAGGCTATCTAAATCACGTAAATCAGTTAAAATCCGTGCTTTGAATACGGATGTCGCTCAAGAACGCCATCTCATATAAATAAATACACGTCTATACACTGATCATTTCTTTTAGGATTTTCCCATGGTTGAGATTGAATTAAAATTTCAGATTGCCGCACCACGTCGCAATGCCCTACTTAAAGCTTTGGACTCAAAGACATCTGAAACCATTCAATTACAAGCGAAATACTACGATACTGCTGATCGTAAACTTTCAGCCCAAGGGGTAGCTTTACGCCAACGCCGTGAAGGCAGCCAATGGATTCAAACCCTAAAAGCCGCTGGCCAAAGTCATTTACATCGCTTTGAACACAATCTGGAAATGGGTGAAACTACGCCTGAATCGGTCTCTATGGCCCCTTATCTCTCACATACAGAAGCCAATCAAATCTTATCCAATGCACTGGGCACACTAGATCAAAGTTTAATCCTACAGTTTGAAACGGATATCCAACGCACCCGCCGTGTGGTGCAATTTGAAGAGGCTGAAATTGAAATCAGTCTGGATATTGGCGAGATTCGCACCCTGACCGATCGTAGCGATGTCTACGAAGTTGAGTTTGAACTCAAGTCAGGTTCCTTACAAAGTATGCTGAGCTTTTGCTATGAATGGGTGAAAAAATATCAACTGTGGTTAGATGTACGCAGCAAAGCTGAATTTGGCAACCTATTGGCAAGACAATTGAGCGTCAGTCCTGCCACTGTGGACAAAGCCTTTCAATTCAATAAAAAAGAATCCGCAGATTACAATCTACGTTTATTAGTCGCACATCAGTTACAGCATTTACTGCCCAACATTGCTGCAATCTCGGCACAGCTTGCAACTCCTGAACACATCGTTCAAGCACAACAGGCTTTGCAACATTTACACCTGAGTATTTCAATCTTGAAAGATTGGAGTGAGGGGATATCGAGTAAATGGGCAGCGCAATTGAGTGCCTTTAAACAGCATTTTGAGAACTTGCAACATTTCGAACATATGCAGGCGACTTTGGCGGCCTTATTACAGAACCCAAAAACTGCGCAAAGTTTGGATCAGGATATCTTGTATGGCAAAGAAAAACTCAACAATTTGGTCAAATCTACCCAGAACGTGCAGCATTATCTCGACTTACTGATGTTTAGTTTGGCCAGCAGCGACAAGGTACAAAAGCAAGATCTCAAACATTTTGCGCAAAATACCTTGCAGCAGCAATACAAGCTTTTACAAGAGAGTTTGAGTCAAGTTGACCTGAATGAATTGGCAAGTTTAGACCTCTTGGCACTGCGTCTGAATGAACTCAAGTTTAGCTTCCCTCTGCTCACCAGTATCTACGATGTTAAAAACCTGCAGAAATACAGCAAAGCCCTGCATGATGCGCAACAAGCGGCGGAGCAATACCATGTACTCTCCGCTTCGGCATCTTATCTGCAAGAAAGTGAACTCGAAGCCAGCGATTGGTTTGCATTGGGTTGGTTAACAGCCAAGCAAGAAGGCTATGCTGAAGTCCTGCTCACGGCCACAGAACAGTTCTTGGTCAGCCGTAAATTTTTAAAATAGATTTAGACCTTCATCATCCAAATCATCTACATCCAAATGCTCAATAGACGGCTCAAAGCGTGAGATTCACGCCTTGCGCTTTGATCAGCGCATCAAAATCAATGAGCTCGTCAGCATATTGTTTGGCATAAGGCGCATGACTGATCAATATAATGGTCTTGACCTGTGTGCGAATAAGATCGAGTAGCTGCTTCCCCATCTCTTCATTTAATGCGGCTGTGGGTTCATCCATGATTAAGCACTGCGGTTGTTTGAGTAGCGCTCGGATAATACTCATACGTTGTTTTTCGCCACCAGAAAAACTTTTATAAATATCCTCTAAGTCATCGTCTAAGCCCAGTTTATTTTTTGCTAAGAGTTGGCTGAGATTAAACCGCGCTAACCAAGTTTCTAATTCCGCATCGCTATATTCAAAGCGACTATTGTGAATTAAATTGTCACGTAGCGTACCTGAATAAACAATCGGCAGTTGACTGACGACAGCAACCTCCTGAAAAATCTCTGCTGCAAACATTAGGCTGATATCAATATTTTTATATAATAACTGCCCAGCATTGATTTGCTCGATCCCTAGCAGATATTGCATAAAGCTGGTCTTCCCGATCCCCGTTTCCCCGATGATCACATAGCACTTCCCCTGCTCTAGACAGAGATTAAAATCCCGAATCATGACTTTCCCCAATTGAAATTCGGCATGTTTAAACTGATACAGTTGCGGCGTAGGTAATATGACTGCAGATTTATACTGTTGTTTGGGGAGGAGGAAATAAGCATAGAATTTTTTTAAAGCAACCTGATCACCTTTTAAATGAATCAAACTTTGGGAGACTCGTAATACCGGCATGGTCAAGCCGATCACATACGAACTAATCAACACAAAGTCTCCGGTGGATACTTGCTGTTGCTCAAATAAATACACCGTGATCAGCATAAAACTGAGCAGGAACAAACCAACAAATAACACCTGCCAAATCATCATTTTGGTGATTTGGGTATAACTCGATAAAGTGGTGTGACGATAGGCTTCAGCTCTTTGAGAAAACTTATTCAGTTCATATTGGCTCGATGCATTGACCTGAATATCGTAATGCGCTTGGACTTTCTCAACCACAAATTGGTTAATTTGGTTTTTGGCTTCATACATCGGTGTAAAGATATCTTTACTTTTAAAGGTAATCCATAAGGTCAGTACAAACACCACAATCGCAAATAGTAGAAATAAGATCGCGAAGCTTAAATTGATGCTGTGTGTCAACATCCACACCATGGCCAAGATCTCAAACAGGACTGGAACCAATATAAATAAGGTCGTGTAGGTAAAATGTCCAAAAGCTGTGGCACCACGCCATAGATCGGTATTGATCACGCCAGTGTCGATCTTCTTTTGTTCGGCATAACTTAAACTAAAATAATTCTCCAAGCCCTTATAAACCAGTGATGTATCAATATTCACCATAAAAAAGCCGCTAAATTGATTACTCAGATGAATTAATATATTGCTAAATAACCAACCCAGAGCAAATGCAGCAGCCAAGATATAAAGATTCGTCCAACTCCAAAGATGTTGAAAATTGAGTTGACGCTGATCAAGTTGAGATAAATCGACGATTTGCTTCATGATATAAGGCAAATACACCCCAACCAAAGTCGAGGCCAAGATCAATATACCAAGGAGGAGCATGAGCCGTTGTGGATGTCGGTAATGTTGTCGAAGTATTTTCCATACAGCCTGATAATGTTCTAACCATTGTGGTTTCATAACCTATCCCTGATTTACTGGTGTTCTGGTGTTCTGGTGTTCTGTGTTCTAAATATATTTATATATGATAACTAAAATCAGCACATGCCAGTGCTGTGATTTTGAGTGAATAAATATTAATCAACAATCATCACAAATCGCATTTTGGATTATTTTCAATGCACTTAATTCAGATTGTTTTAACTCAGACTGTTTTGGCTCAGACTATTTTGATTCAGATCATTTGATTCAGACTATTTTGATTGTACTGTGGCATATTATAAAGTGATTTATTTTTAGCACAGATAATTTAGACCCGATTATTGTATATCTTTTATCATACCCAGTCTGAGCGCAGTTATTTGGACAGTTGAATGTAGCGCCATCTAAAATCAAATCACCGGATTAGGCGGAAAATGTACCAATTTCGATTTCTCTCAGCATTCATCTCATCATGAAATACGCAAATTTAACCGCGCATTTTACGGCGCCAGCGTTGACTATCTTGCCAATTAATTAAATCAATTTCAGTATCACAGGCCAAAAATTCATCACCATCCTCAAGTGCATCTTGGTCGAGTTGATAATAGCCCTGTTCAATATCTAGACTAAACTGAGCCACCAATGCCTCGATCGAATCAGCCACCTTTAATGCTACTTCGCATTCTTCATCGATAAAAATGACTTGACCATATTGACCTTGGGCAGTAGGTGCCAAATCAATATATAACCCAGAATGTGAACGATCATCAGCAAACTGTAACCAATTCGGATTAAAAACATTGCATGGGTCAATTTCCACATCCGCATATTTCAGTTCAATCAATTGATCCACCATATCCGACTTGGCTCTATACACATCCTCGACATGTTCAAGTGAATAAAAATCCATTCCATAAAATAAACTAGCGCCATTGACCTGATCACTTAAACCATTGTGCCAAAGATAAAGGGATTTGAATCCATTCAGTAACGGGGTAGCCAACAATTTCTCAATGCGGCCAAACTGTTGATCAGTAGCGGGTGCTTGCAGTGAATAGGTGGTTATTCTGGGTGCATGTTGCTCTAACCAGTGTTGAATCTGTTGTAAAGAATGTTGCATACCGTTCTTCAAAAAATTAACTCACCATAATTTAACCAAATTAACTGAATTTGGCTATGGTTGTGCGGACTGAAATCGCGCTATTCATTATGAAAAAAGATCCAAACACTAGAGCTAGGTTTGGATCTTTTTCTAAGGATATTCAGTTTAAAAATTAAAGCTTAGATTAAGTGGCTGTTATTTTTTAAATGGAAAGGCATATTTCACAATACGTCCCAACACCTGACCATATTGTTTAAACAAACTTGCATTATTGTAATTCAAGCCATATTTCTCACAAATCGCTTCAACTTTTGGTGCCATTTTACGATAACGACGCGCTGGAATATCAGGGAACAAATGATGTTCAATCTGATGACTTAAATGCCCCGTTAAAATATGAAAAGCTTCAGAACCACTCAAATTAGATGAGCCACGGATCTGGCGCATATACCAATGTCCGCGACTTTCATCCTTGAGTACCGTTTTCGGGAATACTTCAACATCTTTGGTAAAATGACCACAGAAGATAATGCTAAAGGTCCAGACATTACGCATACCATTGGCAACCAAATTACCCGTTAAAACCGGTAATGCAGCTGGACCCGCAATCAATGGGAAGAAAACATAATCCTTCAACATCTGTTTGGCTGCTTTGCTTTGCACCGGTTTCCAATCTTCATATAACTGTTTGGTGGTTTTCTTACCGATTAACAGTTTTCCAATTTCAAGATTTTGAATCGCAACCCCCCACTGGAACAACAAGCAAAATGGAATACTATAAATCGGCTGAAATAAGAAACCATATTTCCAACGTTGTTCTGGAAATAATCGCACCAGTCCATAACCGATATCATCATCCATACCTTTAATGTTGGTATAGGTATGGTGCTTAAAGTTATGGGTTTCACGCCAGTTATCCGAAGTTCCGACGGTATCCCATTCATAATCTTGCCCATTGAAACGAGGGTCATTCATCCAGTCGTACTGACCATGCATGACATTGTGCCCTAGCTCCATGTTTTCCATGATTTTGGCAAAGCCCAACAACCCTGTCCCCAACACCCACGCTGGTGGGAACCAACCTGCAAATAAACAGGCACGTCCAACCACACTGCTATAACGGATCGCGGCATACACTCGTTTGATATAGGTCGCATCTTTCTCGCCAATATCATCTAATACTTCTTGTTTAATCGCATCCAACTCCACAGCGAGTGCATCCAACTCTGCATTACTGAGTTCACGATTTTTAGGATTTTTATAAAATGGGAATTTCACAGGCATATTCATAATTTGGCTCACTTAAAGATCAATAACGAGGTCGGATTGGGCGGAATTGACACACAGCTTAAGTAAATGTCCAGGTTCAGTATTTTCACTGCCATTGACCAGATTTTTGCTGGCACCTTGTGCTTTTTCACAGGCACATTTATTACAGATCCCCATCCGGCAACCATGAGTCGGACGTATATTCTGCTGTTCCAAGCCTACTAGGATCGATTGACCTCGCGGTATGGTGACGGTTTTATTTGATTTGGTTAAAGTGACATTGACAAAGCCGGTTGCTAAATTTGACATTGGACTCAGGCTAAAAGCCTCAGTTTTTAAATCAGGATTGGCCACAAAAAGTAACTGTGCAGCAGCGACAAAACCTGATGGACCACAGACATATACATGACTGCTTAGTGGCTGCTCGATCAACTCAAGATGGCTGCTGTTTAAGCGCTCATCCGCCTGATCCGCTTGGGTGTAAAAAACTTTAAATTTGAAATTGTTATACGTCTTACTCAATTGCTCAAAACGTTGCACAAATGCACTGTCCTCAGGTCGCTTCACCCAATACAACAATTGCAGTTGTGATGCTACGGTTTGAGGAGGAGTTGCTTGAGTTTGCTCTAGGCTGGGTTTGCGTTGTTGCTGACGCTGTTGCTCTTGTTGTTGCGCTTGTTGTTGATTTTGTTGCTGATGGTCTTGTTGCTGATTTTGCTGATGGTCTTGTTGTTGGACTTGTTGCTGATTTTGTTGTTGGTCTTGTAGCGCAAAACTATTTTTCTGTGCCCAAGCTTCAATCAAGCTATACATCGGCGTAATACCACTTCCAGCAGCTAAGAGCACCAGATTTTGTGGTGTTTCACTTAAACACATATCCCCATAAGGTTGTGCAAATTCAATTACATCACCCACTTTAGCTTGATCTACCAACCAAGTACTGACCACACCCTGCTGAACTTTTTTAACCGTCAACATCACTTCTTTAGGGCTGATTTGGGTCAAACTATAGGTACGTTCATAGCGACGCCCTTTGATCTCAACGATAACGGGATGATGTTGACCAGCACTGCCCACACTAAACAGGCGGTTGGTTCGAATGGTGAGGCTCACCATATCGGCTGCGGTATTTTTTTTGGCAACAATCTTGCCTAAAGCTTGGTTATAAGACCAAATTGGATTGATTTTTTGTAACCAGAAATTGGTTGCGACCGGATCAATTAGACTGTTTAAAATGCGTTGTTGTGGACGTGTCATATTTTCTGTAGCAGGCATGATTGAATGACCTTGGCTTGATTTTTAATTATTATACATATGTATATATATTTGTATATACGCGCGTATTGTATCTATTCATTTCACATGTGTAATTGCAAAGGCTATAATGCTGTATCCATATTACGTTCGCGAATCCTATGAATCCAAAACCTGTTCGTGATCAAATTGAAGTCACTGATCTTAAATTAAATTTCCCAGAAGATCAGACACCAATACGCACGGTGGGACGTAAAGCCACCATTACCAAAGACGAGTTATTTCAGGCGGCTTTAAATTTAATTGGTCCTCAAAAAAGTATCGCATCTTTAAGTTTAAGAGAAGTTGCACGCGAAGCAGGTATTGCACCGAATAGTTTCTATCGCCATTTTAAAGATATCGATGAACTCGCTATCGAGTTAATTGACCGCTCAGGTATCGTTTTACGCCGTATTTTGCAACAAGCACGCATTCAAGCCATTAAACAAAATAGTATTATCCGCAGCTCCGTTGAAGTGTTTATCGAACAACTCGATGCAGACGAAGGTAATCTCAGCCTGTTACTTCGAGAAGGCTATACAGGCTCTATTTCATATAAACAAGCGGTTGATCGCCAACTCAATTACTTCGAACAAGAATTACGTGATGACCTGATACGACTTGAGCAACTCAATCAAAGTAACCTAAAGCATCCAGACTTAGTGGCCAAAGCCATCACTCAGTTGGTATTTAATATGGGGGCTAAAGTCATTGATATGCCAAAAGATACCCGTAAACCCGTTGCTGAACAAACCATGATTATGATTCGAATGATTTTAGAAGGTGCCAGACACCTCAATGAATCCATCATCTAATTCAATCTGAATGACTTATTACTTTAATGCGATTTGGGATCATTACACATGAAAATTTTAAATGATCGTCAAAGCATCATTGCCAGCTATATTCTAATGCTGCTTTTTTTGGTCACCTTGATTCCTCTACGACTATTGGCCTGTTTTTTTGCGGGTTTTGTGACTTACGAGATCATCAATAGTTTGGGTAATTACTTAGAAAAATACATTGGTGGGCAACGTGCCCGCTTATCAATCAGTATAGTATTAAGCATTATCGTGGTGACTTTTCTCGGCGTAGCGATTAGTAGCTTGGTCAGCTTTGTGCTTTATGATCTACAAGGTGCTCGTGGTGCATTGATGAGTCACCGCGTTGATCTTGCGTTACAACGCTTACAGCTTGAAATTGTGCAGTATATTCCGAGTTTCATTCCCTATAGTTTGACTGAGATCAAAGATCATATCTTTATGTTGCTGAAGGATAATGTCTCCACGCTTAAACATACCGGTACTGATCTATTACACAACTTTGCCACCATGATTATAGGTATGATCGTGGCGATCTTGGTATCCCTCAGCCAACTCAATCCCACAGCACATCGCCCCGTGTTTCTACGTGCAATTATGCAACGTATCAACAACTTATCGACTTCATTTAAAAACGTCGTATTTGCACAGATCAAAATATCCAGTATTAACACCTTACTTTTTATGGTGTTTGCCCACGCTATATTACCGCTTTTTGATGTTCATCTTCCCTTTGCCAAAACCTTAACCATATTGACCTTTTTATTCGGCTTAATCCCGATCGTGGGTAATCTGGTATCCAATACCTTGATCACACTTGCAGGCATGACCATTTCCATGGCCGTTGCTGTGACTTCATTGTCCTATCTGATCTTGATTCATAAACTTGAGTACTTTATTAATGCTCAGATTATTGGAACCAAGATACGCGCCAAATCTTGGGAAGTGTTGTTGGCAATGTTGGCCTGTGAATCCATTTTTGGTTTAGGCGGCTTGATCGTTGCTCCGATTTTCTATGCTTATCTCAAACTCGAACTTAAAGAAGCAGAATTGATCTAGACCACTTTTCTCGCTGCAGACCTTAACGTTATAGAGGTGCAGATGTTATAAAAAAAGCACCTATTGGTGCTTTTTTTATGGCTTAGCGTGGCAGGGTTAACATTGAAATGTTACCCCCTTATCCATTAAGGCTTGACCACGACGATTAAACGAATTGCTTCTGGCGTTACAGCCAAACCATCAAGTAACTCAACGCCTTCTTTTTGGAACTTTTCTAGACGCTGAATTTCATCGGCACGAATACTTGGATTGAACTGTTTAAGATAGGTCAAACGGTCAATCTCATACTGCCATTTCGAGCTGTAGATTGATTTGGCTTGCTGTTGCAATTCAGGTAATGCTGTTTTTGCAATCTCTAAAGCTTGCGCATAACGCTGTTCAACCACATCACGACGTGCTTTGACCACCTGACGGCAACTGTTTCCATCCAAATGATGCAGATAAGGTTTAATGATTTCTGGATCAATCTTCTTAGATAGATCTTGACCATTTTCACTGAGTAGCACACGAATCAACTGCGTCGGTAAACTTGCAGGTAGATTCAATGCCTTCGGTGCAATCACATCGACTTTAAACCACACTTCAAGCAAGACAGAACCTTGCTTCATGGCATTGGTTTTTAAGATCGCAACGTTGGTGCTACCAAAAGACTGCGTTTGAACCATTTCCATCACGCTTTCGGTGAATGGATGCTCCAAAGTCAAATACTGTGCATCTTCACGAATCAGCGCTTGATCACGATAGAAGGTCACGGTCATGCCGTCTTCATCGAGACTTAAGCCTTGCACCTGCATTTGATCCGTTGGCTTGATAATCACCGTACCGTTGCTTTGCTCATCAAAATCAATATTGGTCGAAGCCATAAAGCGCTTCATAAACATTGGTAAAGTACTGTTATCGTCGTAATTTTCCAATGCCTGTACGATTTCTTGTGCCACGATAGGACGACAAGAGTTGTACTCTAGCAAACGATCTCGGCCATCTTGTAACTCAACCTCAAGTGCCTCACGTTGCACACTGACATTTTCCAACAGCGTTTCAAATTGAGGACCAAGGTCTGCAAGCAAACAATCCTTCAACTGCACAATAAAGTTTTCTTGTAAAGTTTGAGCCGTTGGAGAAATATTAGAGAAAATATTTAACGCTTCGTTATACCAACGGAACATGCGCTCTTGTGCAGTGCCGATCAAATACGGTACATGGATCTGGATGCGATTTTCCTGACCAATACGATCTAAGCGTCCGATACGCTGTTCGAGTACATCTGGATTTGCTGGCAAGTCAAATAAGATCAGGTCTGAGGCGAACTGGAAGTTACGGCCTTCAGAACCAATCTCAGAACACAATAAGATCTGTGCGCCATAAGAATCTTCAGCAAAATAGGCAGCCGCTTGGTCACGCTCTAGCAAGCTCATGCCTTCATGGAACATGGCAGTACGAATACCCGCATGCAAACGCAATACATTTTCCAGTGCTTCTACCACTGGGCCACTGCGGGCAATCAGCAATACTTTTTTATGCTTTAACTCTTTACGCAAGAACTCCATCATCCACGTCACACGCGGATCTTGTTCTAACCATGCGCCATCAAGTTGCGATTCTTCAGGCCACATTTGCTCACGTAACTTCCCATCCTTTGACCAATGCTCAGGTGCAGCCAATGGCGCAGGAAGGCAATCACGACCAGGAAAACCTTGGATCGCTTCACGGGTGTTACGGAACAATATGCGTCCAGTACCATGTCGATCAAGCAATTCATGAATCGAGCGAAAGCGTTGTTCAGGCTCATCCTCAATACGACGATCTAATAAGGTTTCGATGGCATCAATATGTGTAACATCAAGTGGCAAATCAGACATTAACACTTCAGCGATTTGCGCTGTTTGTTGATACTGTTGCTCTTCATCCAAGAACCGCTCAAGCGAACTAAAGCGTTGTGGATCGAGTAAACGCAATCGTGCAAAATGACTTTCAACGCCGAGTTGCTCTGGCGTAGCGGTCAGCAACAATACCCCAGCAGTTTGTTGAGCCAACTCTTCAATCAGGTCATAACGGTCATTGCCGCCCTCTTCCTCATTCCACATCAAGTGATGTGCTTCATCGACCACCAACAAATCAAAGCCCGCTTCAACTGCTTGTTCACGTAAATCATCATGGTCAACCATCAGGTCAACACTGGCGATAATACATTGCTCAGTTAAAAATGGATTGAGTTCAGGATCATGCTCTTTAATTGCAGCAGTACGGGTCAAATCAAATAAGGAAAATTGCAAATTGAAACGACGACGCATTTCAATCATCCACTGATACTGCAGTGAATCTGGAACCAAAATCAGAATACGTTCCGAACGGCCTGTTTTAAGCTGCTGATGAATAATCAGCCCTGCTTCAATGGTTTTACCCAGTCCAACTTCATCCGCCAACAGTACACGCGGTGCGAAACGTTTACCGACTTCATGTGCAATATACAATTGGTGCGGAATCAGACCAACACGTGATCCAATCATGCCGCGTAGAGGGCTGGTTTGCATACCAGCTTGCATTTGCAAAGCTTCAATACGCAGGTCATACCACTCTTTATAGTCAATTTGACTTGCCAATAACCGTTCTAGCGGTTTAGACAACTGAATTTGAGCACCAATACGGGTTTCATTCAGTGCCTTGTGTTCAATATCACCATTGGCCAAAGTTCGCATGACGTTATAGCGAATTACACCACGTTGATCATCAAATGATTCAACAATCCATTGATTGCCTTCTTGGTCTTTAATTTCATCATTGACGTTAAACACGATCCGCGATAATGGTGCATTATTGCGTGCATAGACCCGTGTTTCATCACTTTTTGGAAATAAAATACTGATCGACCGCTCATCAACGTCAATAAGTACACCTAACCCAAGTTCTGTTTCCGTGTCCGATAACCAACGTTGACCGATAGCAAATTGATGCAATTTTTTTTCCACCTTAATCTATATGAGGACAATCAAGCAAACACCCAAAAGCGATTATGTTTTGGGCTGCAGTTGATGTCTAACAACGATATATTTTGACATAAAGCTCACAAAATAGTGAGTGTTATCGATGAGTGTTTAAAACATTTTAACTTAAAATGGGACTTCGCAAGTAAAATCCATGCGTTGTGCCGTCATTGGATGTTCAAAACTCAGTTGTTGTGCATGTAAACACAATCTAGAACTTAATAGTTGTTGCTCAGGCGTTGCATATAAAGTGTCTCCGATAATTGGATGACCCAAATACTGCATATGCACACGCAACTGATGGGAACGCCCTGTAATTGGAGTCAACTCTACTCGCGTTACAGGATAGCTATTTACACTCAGTTGCTCCAAACTTTTCCAATGGGTTAATGCTGGTTTTGCCGCATCGACATCAACTTGGTGCAAAGGTGGACGCGTAGGATCATAGACCACAGGTATATCAATGGTTCCTTCACCCTGCAGTTGACCTGCAACCAAAGCTTGGTAGGTTTTATCCGTTTGGCGTTGTTGAAACTGACGTGAGATATGGGTTTGAGCCGCTTTATTCAATGCAAAAACCAACAAACCAGAGGTATCTCGATCGAGTCGATGAATCAATAAAGTTCGTGGTTCACAATCGAGTAAACGATTAATTAAACAATCCTGTAAATCAGGTGTTCTTCCTGGCACGGTCAGTAGACCTGCAGGCTTATGGATAAGCATAAATGCGTCATCACGATGGATCAGATGTTCAGTTAGAAAATTACTCAAGATTCGATTCCACAGATCGCCGATGACAGGCGAGCCATAATAAAAAGCTTGGCCTCAAATTACAATGCATAAGTACAAACTTTATTGATTAAATCACAATCAACATGAGTTATCGTCCTTTTTTCGAACGTTACCCTATACAAAGCATGCTATGAAGCTGTTTTGTTGATTTTACCCAACATGCACTCAGATTAGAATGAGCACTTTAAACTTAACATCTTGTAATGGAAATGATATAAACCAAATGAATACCTAAAGAGTTAAAGCAATGTTGACGTCTATGTTTAAAAGAATGAAATCACCATTATTACTATGTGGTCTTGCAAGTTTAGGTCTCACTGGATGTGCCACTTCAACCCTAATGAACAAAGATACCGGTAGCTATACCACAACTGCAAAGGTAAATTTGGTTGAAGATACTGTTGTCGCCTTTGGTAAACCAGCACATGCTCAACCGAATCTTCCAAGCGATAGTGTAGTCATCGCAGGACAGAAGAATAGCTACATTTTAACTCAGGGCGGTAGCCAGTTTGTCCACCTGATCACCAAACTCGATCCTAAAAACATCCAGATCAATAAAGACCTTTCATTCAATTCACCGAAGAATGATGGCAACTTCTATGGCAACTTGCCGTTGACTTATGTCAAATTACAACAAGATATTTCCAAGGCTGATTTAGAGTTTTTCATTCAAAATGGCGCTGAAGAGTGCACATCTTCGAGTGATAAGCGCATGAATGCACAACGCTTCTGCTTTGATATCAAGCTATCTGGTGTGGTC
The DNA here is from genome assembly GCF_004345325.1 of Acinetobacter calcoaceticus. GTDB lineage: Bacteria > Pseudomonadota > Gammaproteobacteria > Pseudomonadales > Moraxellaceae > Acinetobacter > Acinetobacter calcoaceticus_D. Next base: position 241,267 of record NZ_SLVJ01000002.1, on the reverse strand, counting down.
TACCCCGTTGCCAACAATGTCAATTCACTGCAATCAACCATGAAGTCACTCAGCAAACCCTACAGTGTTTCGATTTATACCACCCAAAGTGAAACTCACTCTAAAGCCACAGCAAAATCAGGCCTACAAAAATTGGTGTTGTTCCCTTTTGCAGTTGCCATTGATGTGATTACTTTACCCTTCCAAGCTGCACAGAAAATATTTGATTGATCTAGATGCATTTACTCACTCAATCAGAGTAAACCAATCGCTTACTTAGGCTATTTCTAAAAACCATTCCTCTACTGGAATGGTTTTTATTTTCCATGCTCATGCCTGTTGCATTGCCTGCCAAATCTTAATCGCATCCTGCATTGCTTTCACATCATGTACACGCACCATACACGCCCCTTGCTGAATACAAATCAAGTGCGCTGCGACAGAAGCAACCGCTCGTTGTTCAGGTTCAGCCCCACCTAATGCTTCAGCAATAAAGCGTTTACGAGACAATGCTGAGATTACAGGTAGGCCCAATTCATGTAGTCGATAAAACGCTTTTAACAATTGTAGATTTTGCGTCGCATTTTTAGCAAAGCCAAAACCCGGATCAATCAATATATTCTCAGCCCGTATACCAGCCTCAAGTGCACTGTTTATCCGCAGTTTTAATTCAGCAATCACCTCAGAAGTGACATCTTGATAGTGATCCAAATTATTCATTGTGGTCGGCTCACCACGCATATGCATCAAGATCACAGGAATATCCAATTCAGCAGCTGTTGCCAGTGCATTGGGGCGTGTCAGACCACGAACATCATTCCAAATATGCGCACCTGCTTGAACTGCTGCTCGTATGACTTCAGGGGTTGAGGTATCTATTGACAACACAACATCATATTTTGAAAGTGCTTCAACTACAGGAATAACGCGTTGTAATTCCTCTGCAACGCTCACTGGACTTGCGCCAGGCCGTGTTGATTCTCCACCGATATCAATCACTGTCGCACCCGATGCCATCATGTTTAAGGCATGATCAATTGCGCCTTGTAAGTGCTGATATTTGCCACCATCACTAAATGAGTCTGGTGTGACATTTAATATCCCCATAATCTGAGGTTGCGATAGATCTAAAGCCAATCGGCCACAAACCAGATGCTGCTGAGGCAACGAGTGAAGACGCATATTAGAAACCATTGCTCTTTAAATTAACGTCAAATTCTAACACCACTCCATCAAGATTTTGGCCAAGCTACGCAAAAACTTCTAATGAGACCTTAAATGAAAAAATGCAGTAAAAAAAAAGAGCCTCATTTCGAGGCCCTTTTAGTTTCTAGTTCAAGTATGACTAGAATTAGCTGACAGGTAATGGCGGAGGTGTAGATGGCCCATCATTTTTCACCAAGTCAATCACTGGATTTTCAGCAATATAGACTTTAGGTGGATTTGGCTCACGACCTTCCATGATGTCACGGATTTGCTCGCGATCTACAGTTTCCCATTCCATCAAAGCTTTAACCATTGCATGTGCAATATCTTTATTACTTTCCAAGATATCCCACGCAACTTTATATTGCTCATCCAGAATACGACGTACTTCGGCATCAACTTGTTGCTGTGTTGCCTCAGAAATCGTACGACTACCAATGCTGCCCAAGAATGATTGTTGTGAATCATCCTCATAGACCATTACACCCAACTTATCGGACATACCATATTTAGTTACCATTGAACGCGCCATTTTAGTCGCTCGTTCAAAGTCATTGGATGCACCGGTTGATTGCTGGTTAATAAAGATTTCTTCAGCAATACGACCACCGAAAAGAATAGAAATTTCATTCAACATCTTATCTTTATAATGGCTGGTCTGGTCGTGTTCAGGCAATTGCCAAGTCACACCCAATGCCCAACCACGCGGCATAATGGTCACTTTATGTACCGGATCAGTTCCTGGAAGTATTTCCGCAACAATCGCATGACCTGATTCATGATAGGCCGTCGCACGACGTTCTTCTTCACGAATCACCATTGATTTACGCTCAGGACCCATATAGATCTTGTCTTTTGCGTCTTCAAAGTCATGCATATCAACGGTATTTTTATTACGGCGTGCAGCAAACAAGGCTGCCTCGTTCACCAAGTTCGCCAGTTGTGCACCAGAAAAACCAGGTGTACCACGTGCAAGTACTTTTAAGTCTACGCCTGTCACTGAAGGTAATTTTTTCAAATGCACCGTCAGAATTTGCTCTCGACCTTTAATATCAGGTAAACCCACCATCACTTGACGGTCAAAACGACCTGGACGTAGCAACGCTTTGTCCAATACGTCTGCACGGTTAGTCGCAGCAATGACAATAATGCCTTCATTGCCTTCAAAACCATCCATTTCAACCAACATTTGGTTCAAGGTTTGCTCACGCTCATCATGACCACCGCCCGTACCTGAACCACGATGACGACCCACTGCATCAATCTCATCAATAAAGATGATACATGGTGCGTGACGTTTCGCTTGTTCAAACATATCACGGACACGTGATGCACCAACACCAACGAACATTTCCACGAAGTCAGAACCCGAAATACTAAAGAACGGTACTTTCGCCTCTCCTGCAATAGCTTTAGCAAGAAGCGTTTTACCTGTACCTGGCGGACCCACCATCAGTACACCTTTAGGAATCGTGGCACCTAAACGTTTAAATTTCGCTGGATCTTTCAAGAAATCAACAATTTCAACAACTTCTTGTTTGGCTTCATCACAACCCGCCACATCAGTAAAAGTGACTTTGATTTGGTCTTCAGAAAGCATTTTTGCCTTTGACTTACCAAAACTCATTGGGCCGTTCTTACCACCTGCACCGCCACCCATGTTGCGCATAAAGAACATGAATAACAGGATAATTAGGAGTACAGGGAAACTTGCAATAAGCAGTTGCATCAATAAGCTTTGACGCTGTGGCGCAGTACCTTCAACAACTACGTTATTTTTGGTGAGGCTAGGCATAAGTTGAGCATCTTCAACCGCAGGACGAACACTCTCAAACTTAGTACCATTGGTTTTTTCACCACTGATTTGTGGACCGTCTATTGTCACTTGCTTTACTTGACCAGCATTCACCGCCGCAACGAATTCAGAATAATTCATCGCTGATGGCTTATTGCGGTCACTGATGTTACTGAAAATTAAGATCAGTACACCCAGTATAATGAGCCACAACACGGCATTTTTGAAGAGATCGCTCAAAGCTTTATTCCCATATCAATCTAATTCTGATCATGCCTTACACGGATGACCTTTAACATAAAGCGAGTAGAAAGTTTCGCAATAAATTCTAAAAATGATACAAAATGCACAATTTTTAGCTACTTGGCAAGCAAAGTTTATTGCGATACCTTTTTACGGCCCTGTCCAATTAAAAAAACCTCTTTCGAACGAGCCCGTGAGGCTGCAGGTTTAGCCGTTTTTAGGACATCAAAACTATTCACCACCTGCTTTCGAAATTCATCAAAACCAACGCCTTGGAATACTTTTACCACAAATTGCCCTTTGGGGTCTAACACCTTATTGGCAAAATCTAGAGCAAGTTCACATAAATAAATTTGGCGTGGTTGATCAACGGCTTTGTTACCTGATGTATTGGGGGCCATATCTGAAATTACAACGTCTACCATGCGTCCATTTAAAATATTTAACAATTCATCGAAAAATTCTTGCTCTCTGAAATCGCCCTGTAAAAATGTAACGTCAGGTAAGGCGTCCATTTCTAGAATGTCAGAAGCAATCACCAAACCTTTGCTTCCCACCAAGTTGCCCGCAATTTGCGACCAACTTCCTGGAGCAGCGCCGAGATCGACCACCGTCATACCGGGTTTAATCAGTTTATATTTTTCCTGAATTTCAAGTAGCTTGTACGCTGCGCGAGCACGATAGCCTTCCTTTTGTGCTTTTTTTACAAAAGGGTCGTCTAAATGCTCTCTCATCCACGCACGACTACTTTTAGATAACTTTTGGTTGGTAATGCGTGTTGCCATAACTCTCTAAATACACAATATGTTCTCTTTTTTAATTGTACGTGAAAATAGTGACTATTGCAGTAGACATCTGTATCTAAATTCTCAGGACGTTGACATGCATCATAATTACTTGAAATCTTTTTTACTGGATTTATGCAGCGTTTAAATAGCGCTTTTGCTATACTAGGGCGTTTTTAATTCTAGGTTAATTTTATATGGCAGCTTTATCTATCCAAGAACGTAAACGTTTACGTCAAATTGGGCACGCTCTCAACCCTGTGGTCATGATTGGTGGACAAGGCTTAACTGAAGCTGTCATCGAAGAAACCACGCGTGCATTGAATGATCATGAGTTGATCAAAATCAAAGTCGCAGCAGAAGATCGTGAAGCTCGTGGTGAAGCAATTGACAAATTAGCCCAAGATACCGAAGCTGAAGTGGTTCAACGTATCGGTAAAGTTGCTTTACTCTACAAAAAATCTAAGCAGCAAAACCAAAAACTTTCAAACCTCGTTCGTCACGCACATCTAGCCAACAAATAAGTAGCCCATTTTATGGCGAGTTATGAATTAGTTGCGTTCAATCGCAAGGTTCAGTCTATATCTTTAGTCAGCGCAATTGATCAGCAAGCCCCTTTCTTACTCAATGTAGGTTTTTGGCTGACTGATCCGCTACAAAGTGTTACTTGGCCAACCGCTGTTCAGAGTCACCCACGACAAGACTTCTTATGGGAAAACACCTGTTTTGAAATCTTTGTTGGTGTCGTTGGTGAAGACCATTATCGTGAAATCAACCTGTCACCTTCGGGTGCTTGGCAAGTGTACCAATTTGAAGAGTATCGCTATCCAGAGCAAATCCCTCCCTTAATGTCGCATGACATAGATTTGATTCAGTTGAAAAAAACCCATTATGGGTTGAATGCAACTGTAGATTTGGGCGGATTTATGCAACAGCAGCAATTGAAATGGTCAGATGTTTTTATCGGTTTGAGTGCGGTATTAAAAACGGCAGATCAAACCCACTATTTTGCGATGCAACACAGCAGTCCTTGCGCAGATTTCCATAACAAACGTGATTGGTTACAACAATACTAATTCACGATTTAAATGGTAGCTCTCGGTGCAATACCTAAAAAGGCGCTGTACTCATTCGCAGTTCAGTTAAAACAAAAGTGAGATTAATCTCACTTTTGTTTTTTTAGATATGGACCAATTCAGTATTAATCAAAACAAGATTAAACCTGATCTTTAGGTTTCGCCCAAACTTCCAAAGCTTCTTCTTTCGATCGCTTCAATGACTCAGCTAAATGCGCCTTATGTTTGGTCGATATTTCAGTCACATCAGTTTTCAATTCACTGCCTAATTTAGATAAATCTTCAATCAAACCACTGAATTCTGTTTTCACTGTATTGCTTAATTCTTGCAGGTTTTTTTGCGAGGTCAACAATTGATCTTTGACCTCTTCAACACGACTGACCCACTGTTGTTTGTACTCCTGAAGTTGCGTTTGCAGACTAGATTTTTCCTGTTTCGCTTCACCGTTCAAAACAGCAGGATCTGCTTTAGCAATGGGTTTAACCGTATCGTTTGAATGATTCTCCGTATGTTCAAGCTTTTCAACACCCTCTACTGCAGCGACCTTTGGTGTTTTTTTGGATTCAGCTTGTTTTTGTACCGTACTCATGATCTTGTACCTATAGTTATTGCATGAAGCTTTAGCGTAGCCGATTCATGCCTATTTTAAAGAGATCTTGTCGGACAAAACTCAGCAATTACATTTATTCCACATTGAGATAAAACAGACTTTGGTCAAAATTACAAGGCAATTATCTGACATATTCCCGAAAACTAAATAGACTTTCTGAGTGATGGTGCGTATAATTCCCTGTTAAGTTCAAGCGAGCAGACATAAGGAGGGTAGGTTTAATTTGTAACCTTCCTTTTTTTTCGTCTTCTCGCTTTTTTACAGCCTAATTTTGTGGTTTTAAGTTCAGGAGCTTTGGTTTGAGCACCCCCGCCATTTTAGCCCTCGCAGATGGAACGATCTTTAAAGGTACCTCCATCGGCGCTCCGGGTAGTACGACTGGAGAAGTCGTTTTTAACACAGCCATGACTGGCTACCAAGAAATATTGACTGATCCAAGTTATGCACAACAACTTGTCACTCTCACCTATCCACACATCGGTAATACGGGTTGTAATGAGGAAGATGTTGAATCAGGTCGTATACATAAGGTCTGGGCAAACGGCTTAATTATTCGTGATTTACCGTTATTACACAGCAATTTCCGTTCAAATCAATCTTTGTCTGAATATCTCATTCAGCACAATGTAGTTGCTATAGCAGATATTGATACTCGTAAACTTACACGTATCCTACGTGATAAAGGCGCACAAAACGCTTGCATACTTGCAGGCGACAATATTAACGAACAAGACGCTTTGGCCAAAGCACGTGCTTTTGGTGGTTTAAATGGTTTAGATCTTGCTAAAGTTTGTTGTGATCCTAAAGGCTTTGAGTGGTCTGAAGGTTCATGGAAACTCGGTCAGGGTTATAGCCAACCAGAAATGAAATTCCATGTCGTTGCATACGATTACGGTGTCAAAACCAACATCCTACGTATGCTCGCAGATCGCGGTTGTAAATTGACTGTGGTTCCTGCTGAAACACCAGCGGCAAAAGTACTCGAACTTAATCCAGACGGTGTGTTTTTATCTAATGGCCCTGGCGATCCATCTGCCTGTGACTATGCGATTGAAGCGGTAAAAACCATTGTTGAAACCACTCAAATTCCTGTGTTTGGTATTTGCTTGGGTCACCAAATTTTAGCGCTCGCTTCCGGTGCAAAAACAGTCAAAATGAACCATGGTCACCATGGTGCAAACCATCCTGTTAAAAATGAAGTTGACGGTACAGTGATGATCACGTCGCAAAACCATGGTTTTGCGGTCGACGAAGCAAGCTTACCTGCAACACTTACAGCAACACACAAATCTCTATTTGATGGCACCCTTCAGGGCATCCATCGTACAGACAAGCCAGCATTTAGCTTCCAGGGTCACCCTGAAGCGAGCCCTGGCCCACACGATTGTGCACCGCTGTTCGATCATTTTATTGAACTCATCGAAGCATCTAAGAAATAATTAAGGAAGCGATCATGGCTAAACGTACAGACATAAAAAGCATCTTAATTATTGGTGCAGGCCCGATTGTGATCGGTCAGGCCTGTGAGTTTGACTACTCAGGCGCACAAGCTTGTAAAGCATTACGTGAAGAAGGTTATCGCGTGATTCTGGTCAACTCAAATCCAGCGACCATCATGACTGATCCAGTCATGGCAGATGCAACGTATATTGAACCGATTACTTGGCAAACTGTTGCACAAATCATCGAAAAAGAACGCCCAGATGCGGTCCTTCCGACCATGGGTGGCCAAACTGCATTGAACTGCGCTTTGGCACTCGATGAACACGGGATTCTCAAAAAATTCAATGTTGAATTGATCGGCGCTTCGAAAGAAGCCATTGAAATGGCTGAAGACCGTAAATTGTTTGATGACGCTATGCGTCGTATTGGTCTTGAATGCCCTCGTGCTGCTGTTGCAAGCACCATGGAAGAAGCCTTCGAGATCCAAGCCAAACTCGGTTTCCCATCGATTATCCGTCCATCATTTACCATGGGTGGATCAGGCGGTGGTATCGCTTACAACCGCGATGAATTCATTGAAATCTGTGAACGTGGTTTTGACCTCTCCCCGACTCATCAGTTGTTGATTGATGAATCGTTGATTGGCTGGAAAGAATACGAAATGGAAGTTGTTCGTGATAAAAACGACAACTGCATTATCGTTTGTGCCATTGAAAACTTTGATCCAATGGGTGTGCACACCGGTGACTCAATCACTGTTGCGCCTGCACAAACATTAACCGACAAAGAATACCAAATCATGCGTAATGCATCGATTGCAGTATTGCGTGAAATCGGTGTGGAAACAGGTGGTTCTAACGTTCAATTCGGTATTTGCCCGAACACTGGCCGTATGGTCGTGATTGAAATGAACCCACGTGTTTCACGTTCATCTGCGCTTGCGTCTAAAGCAACTGGTTTCCCGATTGCTAAAATCGCAGCGAAATTGGCTGTAGGTTACACCCTTGATGAATTGAAAAATGACATCACTGGTGGCGTTACGCCAGCCTCGTTTGAACCATCGATCGACTATGTCGTGACCAAGATTCCACGCTTTAACTTTGAAAAGTTCCCACAAGCTGAAGCAATCTTGACCACACAGATGAAATCTGTGGGTGAAGTTATGGCGATTGGTCGTAACTTCCAAGAATCAGTCCAAAAAGCACTTCGTGGTCTTGAAGTAGGTGTTTGCGGTTTTGATGAACAGATTGAAATTGGCACACCAGGTGCTAAAGACAAGATTCTTCAAGAACTTAAAGTACCAGGCCCTGAGCGTATTTGGTATGTTGCCGATGCATTCCGTCACGGTTTCACTCTAGACGAAGTCTTTGCAGCAACCAATATTGATCGTTGGTTCTTGATTCAAATTGAAGACATTATCAAAACTGAAGAACAGATTAAGACACTGGGCTTTGGTGATTTAAACGCTGACAATATCCGCTCGTTCAAACGCAAAGGTCTTTCGGATCTACGCATTGGTAACTTGATGGGGATTTCACAGAAGCAATTCCGTAAACATCGCTGGAACTTGGGTGTTTACCCAGTATACAAACGTGTAGATACCTGTGCTGCTGAGTTTGAATCAGATACCGCTTACATGTACTCCACTTATGACGAAGAATGTGAATCAAATCCTTCTGATAAAGATAAGATCATGGTCATCGGTGGCGGTCCAAACCGTATTGGTCAAGGCATCGAGTTTGATTACTGCTGTGTACACGCAGCGCTTGCAATGCGTGAAGATGGTTATGAAACCATTATGGTCAACTGTAACCCTGAAACGGTTTCAACAGACTATGACACTTCAGATCGCTTGTATTTCGAACCGATCACTTTAGAAGACGTGCTTGAGATCGTTCGTACTGAGAAGCCAAAAGGCATCATCGTACAGTATGGTGGTCAGACTCCATTGAAATTGGCGCGTGCTTTAGAAGAAGCCGGTGCTCCAATTATTGGAACTTCACCTGATGCGATTGATCGCGCTGAAGACCGTGAACGTTTCCAGCAAATGATTCAACGTCTACAATTGCGTCAACCGAAAAACAGCATTGTAAAATCTGCTGAAGAAGGTATGGCTGAAGCGTCTAAAGTGGGCTATCCACTGGTGGTCCGCCCTTCATACGTCCTCGGTGGTCGTGCGATGGAAATTGTCTATAACGATGATGAGCTTAAACGCTATCTACGTGATGCTGTACAAGCTTCAAACGAAGCGCCTGTATTGCTAGATCATTTCCTTGATGATGCAATCGAAGTCGACGTAGACTGTGTTTCAGATGGTAAAGATGTGGTGATTGGCGGCATTATGCAGCACATTGAACAAGCTGGTATTCACTCAGGTGACTCTGCATGTTCAATCCCACCTTACTCATTATCTGATGAAATTCAGGATGAGATGCGTCGTCAAACAGTCTTGATGGCGAAAGAATTGGGCGTCATCGGCTTGATGAACGTGCAGTTTGCGGTCAAAGGTGATGATGTTTACATCCTCGAAGTCAATCCACGTGCATCAAGAACAGTTCCTTTTGTTTCTAAATGCATTGGTGAGTCATTGGCCAAAGTTGCATCGCGCTGTATGGCGGGTCAATCTTTAGTATCACAAGGTTTCACCAAAGAAATCATCCCTACACATTTTGCTGTAAAAGAAGCGGTATTCCCATTCAGCAAATTCCCAGGTGTAGACCCAATCCTTGGACCTGAAATGAAGTCCACAGGTGAAGTTATGGGCGTGGGTAAATCTTTTGGTGAAGCGTTCTATAAAGCTGTACTCGGCTCAAACGATCGCTTACCAGGTAAACCGACAGCAGACGAAGTGAAACATGCATTCATTTCAGTGCGTGATTCTGATAAACCACATGTTGCGCGCATCGCCCAACAATTGGTAGATTATGGCTTCAAGCTGATTGCAACCGGTGGTACTCATCAAGAGATCGTCAATGCAGGTATTGCTTGTGAACGTGTTAATAAAGTCACTGAAGGTCGTCCACACATTGTAGACCGCTTGAAAAATGGCGAAGTTCACCTCATTATCAATACTTCTGAAGGTAAACAAGCGCAGCAGGATTCATTCTCAATCCGTCGCTCTGCGTTACAAGGCAAAGTGTATTACACTACCACCTTAAACGGTGCTGATGCAGTATGTCAGGCTTTGGCTATCCAGTTACCAATGGACGTATATCGCTTGCAAGATTTACACGCCGTAGATTAATCTGTTACCGATCAATCCCGCCACTTGATCGGTGGCGGGATTTTTTTATTTTATAAACCAATATTTTCAATAATTGTGAGGGACAACAATGCAACGTTATCCTATGACGCCTCAAGGCAAAGTCGCCTTAGAGCAAGAAATACAGCAACTTAAATCAGTTGAACGTCCACGTATTATTCAAGCCATTGCTGAAGCACGTGAACATGGGGATTTGAAGGAAAATGCTGAATATCATGCAGCTCGAGAGCAGCAAGGTTTCTGTGAAGGCCGTATTCAAAATATTGAAGCCAAACTAGGCTCAGCCCAAGTTATTGATATTAAAGATCTAGAGCAAAATGGTCGCGTGGTATTTGGCGTAACAGTGACCATTGAACACTTAGATACTGAAGAACAAAAAACCTATAAAATCGTTGGCGATGACGAAGCAGACTTTAAGATTAATAAAATCTCAGTCAACTCTCCAATTGCGCGTGGTTTGCTAGGTAAACACGAAGGTGATGATGCTAAGATTACCACGCCGCAAGGCGAAGTAGAATATGAAATCGTCAAAGTGGCGTATCTCTAATATTTAAAGGGCTGATTGATCAGCCCTTTTTTATATCACTCATCAGAAATTGATTTCATCACTATTCACACAAAGTCCGCTAAACTATCTTCTTCAAAATACATTGCTATAGATATGTCTGATCTCATTAACTCACCAGTTAAGCATTGGTGCGAGTTTGAATTTATTTCAAAAACAGTGAAAAACCCCAATATACATATCCGTGGTCATTATAGCTATTACAGTGCTTATTGGGATCAAGGCTTTGAACGCTGTGTGGTTCGTTATCTACATGACAAACCGAGCAGCATCGACAAACCGATCGATCAATTACATATCGGCAATTTTGTCTGTTTTGGTGCAGAGTGCGTCATCATGATGGGCGGTAATCAACTACATCGTCCAGATTGGTTATCCACGTTCCCATTTGACACGCGTAGTTTCCTGCCTGCAGGTGATACGGTGATTGAAAATGGTTGTTGGATTGGCAGTCGTGCCATGATCATGCAAGGCGTGCGCTTAGGTGAGGGTTGCATCGTCGCAACTGGAAGCGTAGTCACTAAAGATGTGCCTGCTTATGCCATTGTCGGTGGTACACCTGCACAATTGATTAAGTATCGATTTACACCTGAGCAGATTCAACAATTGTTGGCCCTCAAGCTTTACGAGCTTGATGAGAAGAAAATTCTTGCGATGCGAGAAGTTCTACAGAATGATGATGTTAACGCTTTAGTGAGCTATGTACAAAAAATTAAGTGATTTAGCCTAATCATTTGCTCTCTATCTTTACTCAGTCACAAAAACCGAGATGACAAATATCTGTAAGCTAAGTTTAAATATTCCGAGCATTTAAATTGCATCTGATACCAAGCTTTGATTAAGTAGCATAAATCGCACATCTTGCGATATAAATCATAATACTGACGATTTTTACTATATACACCAAGGGATTCTCCTGAAAATCCAACCAAATATCCATATGAATTTACTGGGTTTTATTCTGACTCAGAACAGGTTATGATCAAGCAATGGGTTGGTTAGATTATGAAATTATTATACAGCCTCAGATGACTCGACATAATAATCAGGAGAGATTCGCATGACATATCAACATATTCTTGTCCCAGTTGACGGCTCAGAAACAGCTTTAGCTGTAGTTAATCATGCCGCAGCTTTAGCCAAAACATTTAATTCAAAAGTCACCGTGGTTCAAGTGATGACACTTGATCCATATATTGCATCTGAGTATTTCGCTGCTGGTCAAAGTAATCAACTCATCGAACGCGCGCGTAGCTTTATTCAGGACAATATCGACAAAGCAAAGCAACAGTTTGAAGCTGAAGGCGTCGAAGTCGAAACACGTTTACTTGAAGGTGAAAGCATTCATTTGGCAATTGCTGAAGCGGTTGAAACCCTCAAAGCTGATCTTGTGGTGATCAGTTCACATGGTCGTAGTGGGATTAAGAAACTCATTCTCGGTAGCGTGGCGCAAAACCTGATTACAGAACTCAAAGTCCCTGTACTGGTAGTTAAGAAATAATTTTAAAATGAATGGCTCACCAGAACGCATGTTGTGGTGAGTTCCGCTTAAATGCAATGCTGAAGTTTAATTTATTGCTACATTTCATCGATTTACCACTATGGTTGCCAAGCATAGGTTTTCAGCTTGACCCTACCCTCTAATACAACCACGCCTTCTTGCATCAGCTTGAGTTGCTGGATATTTACACCTTGTTCATTAAGTTTACTGAGGCTAATTTTACCCTGTGAATTAATCACCCTATGCCATGGAATATTGACGTTGTCATCTAACTGAGATAATACCCGTCCCACCAAACGAGCATGCTTAGGCAAGCCCGCCAGTTTTGCAACTTGACCATAGCTTGCCACTTTTGCATAGGGAATTAATGCCACAACTGCAATAATTAATTGCGCCAATTCATTAGATTGGGTTCGCTTACTCTGTGACATGCTCACCTCATCTACGCTAGGCAATCAAAAATTATTGGGGTCTTCGAGTCGTTTCACTTCAACCGCCTTATCTGGCCGATGCAAAGTAGCCACACCATCATCCGTTTTTTGATCCATGATCGCTTCAGGTTTGTAAATGGTGATGGTTTCATTACCATAAGTGTCTTCACCCACGATATACTGATAACCTTTACGATTCATTCTATGGCATAGACGCTGATACCAACCTTTGAATCCTGTTTTTTCTTCATTGGGGTTGTAGTAAAAAGCATTCATCACTGCAGGTAATCCCAAACCACACACCACCCCTGAAAGGAGTACGCTTATAAAGGTGTATCCGATGAGTATACTGCTGTAGTCACGTAATTCAGGAATATTCGCTACAGCCAAGATCAAGGCCAAGGAGATCCCTCCACGCACCCCACCCCAAGATAAAATCACTAAACTACCGTTATAACTTTTCTTTCTAAAAGAGGGGAAAAAAGCAAATGCGAGAAAATTTGCTGCAAATCGAGAAAGGTGTAATGCAATAAAGGCAAAGATTCCGCCCAAAATTAAACTGGTACTCAAATCTAGAATAAAAATCTCAAGTCCAATTAAGGTGAAGAGGAAGGAATTAATAATCCCTTCAACCGTGTGCCAGAAGTGATTCACTTCGCGAATCTCACGTTCTGCCAGTATTTCTTTCCATTTATTACCAACAATCAAACCACCAATCACACAGGCAATCGGTGCAGAAGCATGGGCAAATAAAGCCACCAAATATGATCCGCAAGCCAGTAATGCCGTGGTCAGAATGAGTGATTCCATCTCATGTTTACCGCGTAATAAACGTAAGATTCCTACACCAAAGCCCCAACCGATAATCACAGCAACGACAATCTCATATAACAAAGTCTGTAAAGTGGATAGCAGACTAAAATGTTCGCCTTGTAATACATCTAGCAAAGTCATAAATACAGCAATACACATCGCATCGTTAAATAATGACTCGCCCTCAAGTTTAACCATTAAATGATGTGGCGCACGGACTGAACTCAACACCCCTTTAACCCCAATCGGATCCGTTGCACCCAAAGCTGACCCCAGCAACAGCAGCACCAATATAGGGACAGGATTACCGATTAAATATTGGAAGCCGAAGATTAACCCAGCAAAGAATCCGGCACACAAGATCAGTGCAATGGTCGCCAATATACCAATTGGCTTCCAATATACCCGCAGATCTGAGACCTTAAACTTCAATGCAGATGAGGTCAAAATAAAACAGATCACCCCATTAACCAGAAAATCATAAAAATCGATATTGCGAACAGCTTCTTCAATATGATGAATATTTATGGTTATGAATTGATTGCCATTAAGTAGGCTTGCGCCCCATTGCAATACAAATACGAGGATGGCAGAAACAATGGGTACACCAATTGCTTGAGGAAAACCCAGTATTCGTTTATTGAAGATAGTGGTGGCAATGGATAAGGCAAAGACGACTGTGAAAACCTGTAGTAGAAAATAATTACCCATGAAAATACCATTCGCACTATTTCATTAAAATTAACTTGATATCCAACAAACGAAATATTGAATTCAAAACGATGTTCAGACTAAAGCTTGGTGATTTTACAAAATAAATTGTTGATAGGTTTTAAAAAAATATCTTTTTTAACATAAATATTAAAACTTGCCCCATAACCCTTATAAATAAACCACATCACAGTCGATTTTGAGATTTCACCAAACAAATAGCTCCAAAAATGAATCACTAAAGATTGGCATTGATGGTATTACATCGATTGATATCACCACTTTTAAGCCCCGTTTGAAACCATTGCATTCGTTGCTGACTAGAACCATGGGTAAAACTATCGGGCACCACTTGTCCACGAGCACGTTTTTGTAGGTAATCATCACCAATCTTATTAGCTGCATCCATAGCAACCTCAATATCACCCTGTTCTAAGAATTGGGTGCGTTGCTGGTTTTGATTAGCCCATACCCCTGCAAAACAATCTGCCTGTAGTTCCAAACGAACTGACAATTGATTACTCTGGTTGGTATTTGATTTAAGTCGAGCTTGCTCGACTTGAGCAGAGATCCCAAGTAAGTTCTGCACATGATGACCCACTTCATGAGCAAGCACATAGGCTTGTGCAAAATCCCCTGCCTCTCCTTGAACTTGACGCTCGGAAACATTGAGATTAGCGCTAATCCCCAACTGTTGGTGCATCTCTTTGAAGAATACCGTATCGATATAAATTTTTTGATCTGCAGGACAATAAAATGGTCCCATCGCCGATTCGGCACGACCACAGCCTGAATTGACGACACCACTAAACATCACCAATTTAGGTTGGCGATATTGCATGCCTTCTAAGCTAAAGATTTTTGTCCATGTGTCTTCAGTATCGGCCAATACAGTCGCGACAAATTCGGCAACCTCCTTTTCGGCTGATGAAGGTTGGGTTATAGCAGACTCAGATTGCTGGCTTTGTTGGGTGATCTGTTGGGTCGCTTGATAGGCTTGCTGTGGATCAACACCAAAAAACTTCCATGCCACAAATGCAACGACCAATCCTAAAATGCTAATCCCACCAACTTTGGCACCACCGCCACGCCGATCCTCAACATTCTCACTAACTCGACGACCTTTCCAACGCATCACATTCCCCTTAGATGATTAAACTATTCACTGTTGTGTATATTTACTGCTATATAGAGTTAGAGATTTCTCTGACCATTTGTCCGATCATTTATTTGATCATTATTTTTGAACATTGTTTTTGATCATTGTCTTGGTTTGAGGTCTTGGCTGCATGATGCCAAATCTCTCACATTCTCACAATAGGTCATCTTGAACACTACAATTGGGTAAATTGTTGCTGACATAAAAAAAAATATTCCCGTACAATATTAGCCATTGCTAAAATACTGTCGCTTATTGACTTGCTAAACACTGGAATATTGAATGAGTAATCTAGATTCACGCCCAATCATCTTGACTGGAGACCGCCCAACTGGTCAATTACATTTAGGACACTTTGTAGGCTCATTGCGTTCCCGCGTTGGATTACAAGATTCTCATCATCAACATTTGCTACTTGCTGATGCACAAGCACTTACAGACAATGCGGATAATTTTGAAAAAGTCCGTCGTAATATTATTGAAGTGGCTACCGACTATCTGGCAGTTGGCATCGATCCAACCAAAACCACAATCTGCATTCAATCTTGCTTACCTGCTTTGAATGAATTGACCATGTTGTATCTCAACTTTGTGTCTGTGGCACGTTTAGAACGCAACCCGACCATTAAAGCAGAAATTCAACTTCGCGGTTTTGAGCGTGATATCCCAGCAGGTTTTCTCTGCTACCCAATCGCTCAGGCTGCTGATATTACAGCTTTTAAAGCAACGGTAGTTCCAGTCGGTGATGATCAAATCCCAATGATCGAACAGACCAATGAAGTGGTACGTCGTGTTAATCGTCAAATTGGTCATGATCTATTACCAGAATGTAAGGCCCTACTCTCAAATATGAGCCGCTTACCAGGTTTTGATGGTAAAGCCAAAATGTCGAAATCACTGGGTAACACCATCGTCCTAGATGCAACTGATAAAGATATTAAAAAAGCAGTCAATGCGATGTATACCGATCCTAACCATCTTCGTATTGAAGACCCAGGTCAAGTAGAAGGTAATATCGTATTTACCTATTTAGATGCTTTTGATCCAAATAAAGAGGAAGTTGAAGAACTTAAAGCGCACTACCGCCGAGGTGGTTTGGGTGATGGTACTGTAAAAAAACGTTTAGAAGCCGTGTTAAAAGAACTTATAGGCCCAATTCGTGAGAGACGCCTAGAATTGGCAAAAGATCCTGATTACATTATGGACATTCTACGTACAGGCACTCATAAATGCCGTGATATTACTCAAGAAACTTTAGATGAAGTTAAAAATGGACTCGGTGTTTTCCGTTTTTAAGAGTTTATTCATTATTTTAACTAAAGAATAGTAATTTTAAAGTCCTTTGAAATATAAGGACTTTTTAATGAGTAGGAATTATCAAGATTCTTAAGGCGAACAAAATTAACGTGAATTAACACTAATTTACGTGATTACCAATGAATAAAAATATCAGATTGCTATTATCTAAGGACAGTTATGAAATCCCCCGAATTCATAACTATCAACTTAACCGAAGCTGTGAAAGCAGATTCGTTGTTCTACGCAATGATCACCCCAATCATTGCGTATTTTTTTGCTCAAATGCTATACAACTCTTCTTATATAGCCAATTATCAGAATAAATACAAGTAATTTAATTCACACGAGTCTAATTTAATAACCGATTAATATTAACCCATTGTTTTTGATTGCTTTAGAATGATTCAGCATTGCAATCAATACTGTTGAGCGATACACTCAAAACAACATCAAATGTGTCACTCTTCGCCCTTTTATCGAAAATTATTATGGCAATTATATTTTTATTGAGAATAATTTGCCGCGAGTATCCAACATGTTATGGGAACTATTTGTAGAGCCTTCAAATTTAGCTTTTAGTATCAGTCTAAGTTTGATGTTGATGCTAGGTATCGTTGAATGCGTACTCATCATCATCGGTTCAACCTCTCAAGGCCTACTCGATCAATTTGTACCAGAGCAATTGACCGGTGTACACCAAGTTGGATTTGATTTAGAACAAAGCGGCAGTCTATATGTGCAATTTCTAGATTGGCTGTATTTGGGTCGAATTCCGGTATTGGTGTGGTTGATCATATTTTTAACTGTTTATTCACTTTTTGGCTTTAGTGTCCAAGCGCTGAGTTTTCACTATACCCAAAGCTTTTTCCCGCTATGGTTAATCGCACCAGCGAGCTTGATTTTATCAATGCCGATCATACGTTATAGCGCTTTGCTGCTTGCAAAGATTTTGCCTCAAGATGAAACGACTGCAATACACCTTGAAGAACTCATTGGCCGAAAAGCTGTGATTATATTGGGTGATGCCAAACTGAATTACCCTGCTCAAGCTAAAGTAAAAGATCAACATGGACAAACACATTATATTTTGGTTGAACCTGTAACCGACCTCATTTTAACTCAAGGAACCGAGGTTATTTTGACTGAGAAAACGAAAAATGGCTTCAAAGCCATGACACCTTTAACTTAATTTTAACTTCATCACGAGATCATCAGATGTTTAACGATTCTTTTTATCAAATAGTGGTCTTTGCAGGAATTATACTGACTGCTTTGGTCGTCATCGGCGTCATCGTTGCACGCCTTTATAAACGTTCAAGTAAAGAAGTATCTTTTGTACGTACCGGTTTTGGTGGCGAAAAAGTCATTTTAGGCGGCGGTGCAATCGTACTCCCCGTTCTACATGAAGTCATCCCAGTCAATATGAACACCTTACGTTTAGAAGTGAAGCGTGCGGCTGATCAAGCCTTGATTACACGTGACCGTATGCGTGTGGATGTGATGGCAGAGTTTTATGTACGGGTTAAGCCAACGGCTGAATCCATCGCTACTGCAGCTCAAACCTTGGGTCAAAAAACCATGTCTCCGCAAGAACTGAAAGATTTGGTTGAGGGTAAGTTTGTAGACTCGCTACGTTCAGTCGCTGCTGAAATGGCAATGGAAGAGCTTCATGAAAAACGTGTTGATTTTGTCCAAAAAGTTCAACAAGTGGTATCAGAAGATTTATTTAAAAATGGTCTAGAACTTGAAACGGTTTCATTAACAGGCCTTGATCAAACTGGCTTTGAATATTTTAACCCGCAGAATGCCTTTGATGCTGAAGGTCTAACCAAACTCACTGAGACCATCGAAGATCGTCGTAAAAAACGTAACGATATTGAACAAGATGCTGATCTCGCGATTCGAACTAAAAATCTTCAAACTGAGCAAGCACGCTTACAAATTTTACGTGAAGAAGAATATGCAAAACTGCAACAAGAACGTGAAATTTCAATACGTCGTGCAGAACAATTATCTGAAATCGCCTCACAGGAAGCCTCAAAGAAACGTGAAGCTGAAGAAGCACAAATTGCTGCAGAACGTGAAGTTGAGCTTAAACGTATTGCTTCAGCTCGTGATGTTGAAAATGAAAATATCTTAAAATCTCAATTGGTACAAAAAGCGCAAGTCGAACAGAAAAAGACCATCGAACTCGCCGAGCAAGATCGTGCCATTGCCATTGCTGAAAAGTCACGTGCTGAATCTGAAGCCAAAGCACAAGCTGACCAAGCACGTGCACAAGCGGTTAAAGCCGAAGAGGAAGTTCTCACTGTACGTGAAACGCAACGTGCTGAACGTGCCAAAGCAGTTGATTTGGTTGCAGCCAAACAGGCTGCTGAGAAAGATGCCATTGCGATTACAGTCGCGGCTGAAGCTGGTAAAAAAGCGGCAGTGGATGAAGCGGATGCAGTGCGTATTAGTGCTGAAGCTGAAGCAGAGAAAGTTCGCTTAAAAGCCAAAGGTGAGGCCGATGCAAAAATATTGCTCGCTCAAGCACAAGAGAAACAATATCAGGTCGATGCTGAAGGTACTCGTGCAGTCAACGAAGCCAACAATATCTTGTCAACTGAACAAGTGGACATGCAAATTCGTTTGGCATTGATCAAATACCTACCTGAAATTATTCGTGAAAGTGTTAAACCGATGGAGAATATTGACGACATCAAAATTCTTCAAGTCAATGGTCTAGGTGGTGTAGGTTCAACTGCAATGACTTCAGCGGATGGTTCAGAACATGGCCAAGTTGCTTTATCAGATCAAGTTGTGAATAGCGCGTTACGCTATCGCTCACAAGCACCACTCATTGATAGTTTAATGAGTGAGCTTGGTATTAATGGTGGTGACATTAATGGCTTCACTCAAAACCTAAAAGCTAAATCTGAGTAATCATGATTTCACATTGCACGACTGTAAATGACAGTCGTGCAACCTCCCCCTTTCTGCATTGCATAAGTTTCATTTCTTTTTTAAAGCTCACTGCTCATCCTTTAAATCAGATTCCTTCCGCGTTATCGCATAGCCAATGCTTCATTAGCGTCCAAGGCGATCTGTCAAAGCCATTAAAATTAAAAAAAATACTTTTCCAATCTTTAAAACTAAATTATTTAATGTTATGTTATAACATTGCAAAATTGATGTAATGGTATATATATGAAAGTGGTTTCGTCTTTGAAAAGTGCAAAATTACGTGGTGATTGCCAAATCGTAAAACGTCGTGGCAAGTTATATGTGATCTGTAAGTCCAATCCTCGATTTAAAGCAAGGCAAGGTTAAGTCCTTGCTTTTTTGTGATCCGAAAAGACAGTGATGTTAGTTAGGTTTATCTATTAATTCGATGTTAATATGACACAGTTCACACACTTATGTGATGTAAGCTTCAACGCAACTTTGTTATGCTACTTTTGAAATTATTGATTTTGCAGTCTTATTTTTAACATTATTTTAATCACTCACGTAGAGATCCATATGTTCAATAAAACCATGATCGCCATCGCATTCAGCAGCCTAACACTCACCGCTTGCTCTAAATCAAGCCAGTCAACTCCAAGCAACGAATCAACAAGTTCAGAGCCTACATCTGCAGTTGTCGCAAGCCAAGTGATTGAAACACCGACAAGTGCAGTAACAAGCGTTAGTGAGGTTGCAACACCTTCAGATAATGCGCAAACCAGTTTGGATTGGAATGGTCAATACACAGGAACCCTACCATGTGCTGACTGTGAAGGTATTAAAACTGAATTGACCCTGCATGCAGACCAAAGTTATGAAATGTCTGAAACCTATCTTGGTAAAGGTGATGGGAAAGCATTCATGAGCAAAGGTAAATTTAGCTTTGATAAAGCAGGCACAATCATTACGCTCGATCCGGCGGGTGATCAACGCAAATACTTTGTTGCTGAAAATGCCCTGAATGCACTCAACACTGAAGGCAAAAAAATTACAGGTCCTGGTGCCGAACTTTATGTACTGGCCAAGAAAGCACAATAAATTCACAATTTTAGTTGATACAAAAAAACAACCCGCTTAAATAAGCGGGTTGTTTTTTAACTTAACCATTTGGGCAGATTAGCCACCGAATTGGTTCATGGTATTTTTAGAGTCATCGCCCGCTTTCAAAGCATTGTCGCCAGCAAAGATTTCTTTGTGATCATCACCGATGTCAGAACCAGCCATAGCTTGGTGTTTAACACATGCGATACCACCGCGGATTTCTTTACGTTGTACACCAGCAACATAAGCAAGCATACCTTGGTCACCGAAGTAACCTTGAGCAAGCTCATGCGTAGACAATGCAGCAGTGTGATATGTCGGAAGTGTGATCAAGTGATGGAACACGCCCGCTTCACGAGAAGCATCTGCTTGGAATGTACGAACTTTTTCGTCTGCATCTTTGGCTAGTTCAGTTTCGTCATACTCAGCACCCATAAGTTTAGCGCGGTCATATGCAGATACGTCTTTACCTTCAGCAACATAACGGTCATATGCTTGTTGACGGAAGTTCAAGGTCCAGTTAAATGATGGGCTGTTGTTATAAACAAGCTTCGCATTTGGAACTGATTCTTTAACACGATTTACCATGTGTGCAATTTCGTCTACGTTTGGCGTCGCAGTTTCGATCCAAAGTAAGTCAGCACCGTTTTGCAAGCTAGATACGCAGTCTAGTACTACACGGTCAATTTGCGTGTCAGCACGGAACTGGTATAGGCCAGAAGCTAAACGCTTAGGACGATGTAATTTACCATTACGTTTGATCAAAATTTCATCTTCTTGAGCATCAGCAATATCAATTTCTGAAGTTTCTAAGTAGCTGATGTACTGAGAAGCAATGTCGCCTGGCTCTTTAACCACTGGGATTTTTTGAGTCAAGTCAGCGCCTTCAGAGTCAGTACGCGCAACGATAACACCGTCATCTAGACCCATTTCTAGGAATGCATAGCGAAGTGCATGGATCTTAGCGATGAAGTCTTCATGTGGAACGGTAACTTTACCCGCTTGGTGACCACATTGTTTCGCATCAGATACTTGGTTTTCGATTTGTAGTGCACATGCACCCGCTTCGATCATCTTACGAGCAAGCAAATAAGTCGCTTCTTCGTTACCAAAACCAGCATCGATATCTGCAATAATTGGCACGATATGTGTTTGGAAGTTGTCAATTTTATTTGTGATTTCAGCTGCTTGATCAGTATCACCAGCTTCGTTGGCTTTTTTAAGCGCACGGAACAAATCATTTAATTCTTTTGCATCTGCTTGACGTAAGAAAGTGTAGATTTCTTCAATCAATGCAGGTACTGAAGTTTTTTCATGCATAGATTGGTCAGGTAATGGACCAAATTCTGAACGAAGTGCAGCAACCATCCAACCAGAAAGGTAGATATAACGCTTATCTGTAGTGCCGAAGTATTTTTTATTCGCAATCATTTTTTGTTGTGCGATAAAACCATGCCAGCAACCAAGTGATTGAGTATATTTGCTCGTATCAGCATCATATTCAGCCATATCACGACGCATAATAGCAGCGGTATATTTAGCAATGTCTAAACCCGTTTTGAATTGGTTTTGAAGTTGCATACGCGCAGCATCTTCAGGGCTGATATCGCGCCAAGTGTTACCGAATTTTGCTTTTAATTCGC
Organism: Acinetobacter calcoaceticus; assembly: GCF_004345325.1. Lineage (GTDB taxonomy): Bacteria > Pseudomonadota > Gammaproteobacteria > Pseudomonadales > Moraxellaceae > Acinetobacter > Acinetobacter calcoaceticus_D. Next base: position 218,716 of record NZ_SLVJ01000002.1, on the reverse strand, counting down.
GGATAGCATCAATCGCTGTTTGATAAGTAGTCATGACATGTTCCTGTATTAAATTTAGGATTTCATCCGTCGAGAAATAAATCTAGTCAATATACAGCTGCTCAGATTTAAATCACTTCATTGTTCTGAACACAGCTTAGAGCCAGATCAGTAATTAATCCAATATCCTACGCTAATCTTCACTATTTATTTAAAAAATGAGTAGATCAAAGTCGTATTATAAAGGGGTCGACAACCCGTTAAAGCTCAGAATGAATCTGTGTAACATAACGCTTTAGCACGCTCAGTACGTCTATATCATTAAAATTACATTTTAAATAGTGCTGCTTAACGATTGCAGTTGCATGAAACAGTCAATAAATGAGTATTTTACCTTTAACGGAATATTCGCTAATGCAGCCATTCAAGCTCAATATTCAAGCAAGTAAGACCTTATAATAATGAGTAATATATTCAACGTTGATCTGCTTCAGACCTTGAAAATAAAGGAATTTACAACAAATCCAACAAATACTGAGATTTAATTTTAGGATTATATTTTTTAAAATATGCTTTTACACAAATGTATTTAGATATGGCATAATTCAAAATGATTTCATGAGTTTATTTTCGGTATTTTTTCTATGAATCTGGAGCGGGTCGATCTTAACCTTCTAATTTACCTGGACGTATTATTACGCGAAAAAAATGTGACTCGTGCTGCTGAACAATTGGGCGTCACCCAACCAGCCATGAGTAATATTTTACGTCGCTTACGCAATTTGTTTAATGATCCACTTTTGATCCGTTCTTCTGAAGGTATGACACCGACTGAGCGAGCATTAGAATTACAACCTCGCATACGTGACGCACTTGCTGATTTATCAATGATCTTGGAACCACGTACTGAGTTTCGTCCTTATACCAGTAATCGTGTGTTCCGTATCATGACCTCCGACTATGCAGAGGCAACCTTGGTTCCTCGACTGGTCAAAGCATTGCGTTCTGAAGCACCCAATGTCGTGCTTGATTTTCTTACACCAAGTGATGTGTCTTATCGTGACATGGAACAAGGCAAAGTTGATCTTGCCATTAACCGTTTTAATGAAATACCACAAAGCTTTCACCAAGTTTTGGTTTGGCGAGATAGTTTTTCATGTTTACTCAATGACAAACACCCAGCCGGCACCAGTCTTAACTTGAAGAGCTATTTAGATGCACAACATATCTGGGTCTCTAAAACAGGTATGGGGGTTGGTTTTGGCGTTAACCCTGAGAAACAAGCGGGTTTGGGTTGGATCGATCAAGCGCTTGATCGTATCGGACAAAAACGCAAAATTTCTGTATTCACCCGACATTACCAAATGCCTGGTTTATTGGCTGCCAATGTTGACTTGATTGCGACCTTGCCTTCACGTATTGCACGTTTGCAAGCAAGAAATCAAAATTTACTCCTCAAAGATCCACCATTCTATATTCCAGAATTTGAGCTTAAGATGGCATGGTGTCCGCTGTTGCATCATCACCCTGCTCATCGTTGGTTGCGCCAACTGATTTTATATGTTGCGCGTCAAATGATTGAAGAAGAGAACCGTGAATATTTGTTGAATAATAGCAGCACTCAACCACCACATACTTTTTTCTAAAGTATAGAATATGCTAATATTTCAGCCACTCATGATGCAGTGGCTGATCTTTAGATCACATTTTTTCATTAGAATTTTGAATAAAAATATTTTAATCAATTTAATAACTCCTTATATTGTTTTGGCCGAGTCTAGATTTTCACATGAGCATGAGGCGACTTCATGTTCATGCAAAGTGTTCACTGGCATAACTTTATAAATACAGGTGAGGTATGGATATTTTTCAAAGCATTGTAATACTGATCGTCTTGGTATCGTGCTCATTCTTTTTATCTTTATCTGAAATCGCAATTGCTGGCTCTCGTAAAATAAAGCTTAAATTGATCGCTGAAAGTGGTGACGAACGCGCCACCAAAGTCATGCATATGCAGGAAAATTCAGCTGATTTTTTTGCATCAACTCAAATCGGTGTCAATGCAGTCGCAATCTTGGGCGGTATTGTTGGTGAATCCTCATTACGTCCCTACTTTAATGAACTGGTCTTAGGCTTCTATCAAGGAAAGTGGGCCGATAGCATTGGTTTCAGTTTATCTTTTTTAACCGTCACTACATTGTTTATTCTGTTCGCAGACTTAATGCCCAAACGATTGGCGATGATCTTCCCTGAAAAACTCGCCATTATGGTCATCGAGCCAATCGGTGTATTTATCAAGGTCTGTAAGCCTCTGGCTTGGATTATCAATATCATTGCCAACTCGATCTTTAAAGTCTTTAAAGTCAATACCAAACGCGATGACAGTCTGACCTTTGATGACATTTCGGCAATTGTTAATGCAGGCGCACAAGCGGGTGTATTACAGAAACAAGAACATCATTTTATTGAAAACGTGTTCGAGCTTGAGGAACGTAATGTCCCTTCAAGCATGACACCGCGTGAGAATGTGGTGTTTTTTACTTTAAATGAACCTGAAGAAAGTATCCGTCAGAAACTTGCCGAATACCCTTTTTCAAAATTCTTGGTCTGTAATGAAAATATTGATCAGGTCATTGGCTATATCGACGCCAAAGACATCTTAGTGCGTATTCTAAATCACCAGAAAATCAATCAATTAAATGAGTCCACCATTCGAAATGTATTGACCATACCGGATGCGCTGACCCTATCTGAGTTACTTGATCGCTTTCGTGCCAGCAAAGAAAAATTTGCTGTGGTGATCAATGAATATGCCTTGGTTGTAGGTGTCATCACCCTCTCCGACATTATGATCACCGTGATGGGTGATTGGGTTACACCGATGGAAGAAGAGCAGCAGATTATTCAACGTGATACCAATTCTTGGTTGATTGAAGGCAGTACGCCGATTGAAGATATGATGCATGCACTTGAAATCGATTCCATGCCTGAGCATGACAATTATGAAACCCTCGCAGGTTTTATGATGTTCCAATTGCGCAAAATCCCACGCCCAGCAGACAATGTCATTTTTGCGGGTTATAAATTTGAAGTGGTTGATGTCGATAATTTTCGTATTGACCAACTGTTAGTAACACGTTTGGTGGATCAACCCATCGAAGATGAACCAATTGAAGAATAGGCAATATTAGCAAGGATATTTTTCAGCACTGATCGCTACGCATCAGTGCTGAAAAATATCGAATGCTTCACATAATAAATACTTGATTTATTGTCTATTTTTCACTCTTTACAATTTTTTAAAACGCCTCCTCAATAAGAATCAAACTCATTACTGAGATTTTATGCTTTACCAATTTTCTTTTTCTAATGAAATTCCTCAGCGACCTATTTTTTTTGCATGATAAGGATCTATTTTATTTATACATTTTTCTGCTACATGTAGTTTAATTTAATATTTAGATTGGATTATTGAGTTTATATTGAAAAAAACCTAGCATGCATTTCTGTTTGGGTGATTGATGTCCCCTTGGCAAATTTAAAAACCTTGATTCGGCTTTTATGATTATTTTTGCTTTTTTTACTTTCGGCGGATAAAGACAAGTTGACGAATTTTTAAAATATAACATTTCGCATATCAAAGGATTGAACCATGCTCACCTTATTAGGTCTTGGCATGATCAGCTGCTTTATGTATCTGATCATGACCAAGCGTTTAAGTGCCTTAATTGCACTCACCCTTGTTCCCATTATTTTTGCTGTTTTGGCCCACTTCCTCGGATTTTATTTTGAGAGTCTCAGTCATATCGAGTTGAATGGTCTAGGCACAATGATGTTAGATGGGGTGAAAAAATTAGCTCCAACGGGAATCATGCTGCTATTTGCAATCCTCTATTTTGCTGTGATGATTGATACAGGATTATTTGACCCTTCTGTAAAATGGATTCTAAAAAAAGTCAAAGGTGACCCACTTAAAGTGACATTAGGTACGGTTTTTTTGACGCTAGTCGTATCGCTAGATGGTGATGGTTCAACCACCTACATGATCTGTGTTGCTGCAATGTTGCCATTGTATCGTCGCTTAGGGATGAGCCCACTGATCATGGCTGGCTTGATGATGATTGCCAGTGGCATTATGAACCTCACGCCATGGGGCGGCCCTACAGCACGTGCGGCAAGTGCATTGAAAGTTGATCCAAGTGATATCTTTGTTCCGATGATCTTACCGATGTTGTTTGCGATTGCTTGGCTATTTTTTGTCGCCTATATCTACGGACGCTACGAGCGCAAACGCATTGGTATCATTGAGTTAGATGTTAGCCATGGTGATAACATCCAGATTTCTACGGATAGTGAAGCGAATCGTGCACATCTCCGCTGGTTCAATGGTCTGCTGACTTTGGTCTTAATGATCTGCCTGATCAAAAGCGTACTGCCAATGCCGATCTTGTTTATGGTGGCCTTGTGTATCGCTTTGGTGGTGAACTATCAAGATCTAGAAATTCAAAAACGTTTGATTTCCAAGCATGCAGGCAGCGCATTATCTGTCGTGGGTATCATTTTTGCGGCAGGTATTTTTACTGGTATTTTATCTGGTACAGGCATGGTTGAGTCCATGTCTAAAGAGCTCATTACCGTAATTCCAAGCAGCATGGGACCCTATTTAGCACCGATTACAGCGGTACTGAGTATGCCACTGACCTTCTTTATGTCCAATGATGCATTTTACTATGGTGTATTGCCTGTACTGTCAGAGGCTGCTACGCATTATGGGATTACACCAGTAGAAATGGCACGCGCATCGATTGTTGGTCAACCTGTGCATTTACTATCGCCATTGGTGCCATCAACTTATTTGCTCTGCGGTTTGGCAAGCATTGAATTTGCGGATCACCAACGTTTTTCCATCAAATGGGCGATTATCACCTGTATGGTCATGTTGGTCAGCTCACTGGTATTCGGTATGTTCCCACTGTATTCAATGGTCTAAGTACACATGCTAGTTGAGATGTTGAGTTAACGGTTTAAATGACTCAACTCAATAAAATGAAGCGCCGCTTAATTTAAATTAAGCGGCGCTTGTTATTCTAAGCCTTAAAACTTCTCTTAAAACTTAGCCATAGAGCTTAATCAATACATCCAAAGTCGCTTGATAGTGGATATTGATGTCGTCTTCTAAAATCTTGAAGGCATTGTCATACTGCACCATCGGCCAACCTTCTTTCCAGAAAGGGAAAATGTTGTGTAGATCATGAGTTACCACACCATCTTCAATTTCAATAGCTTGTGCGATTTGTGCAAGGACTTGAGCCGTTTGTACACCATCAATCACAGCATAGTCGATGCCTTTGGCTTTCATGATACGAATACGGTCTTTTTTATAATGAATTTTCTTGGTTTGACCACTGTTCAGATGTAAAGCCAAACTCACCGCTTCAACAAACTTAGATTCAAAGCTTTGTTGTAAGGCCAACAAGGCTTTTTTATGTGCTTCTTGACGACCCGCTTTGCCCCCTTGCGCGATAATCTCATGCGCTTCAGTATTGAGCACATCATCTTTCATCGACTGTAAGATATCTAAAATTTCAATATCGCTTAATGTTGCAGGGCTTTGATCTTGCATGACCGACCTAATCGTAAATAGAAAAAACAATTGTCGCATAAAAGCACAAAAAAAACTGCGCCAGCGCCACGGTTTTGGCATTAAATCATCGTTAAGCCACAGTGAGCGGTCACAACTGCAGTCAAGATGCGATCATGGCGTATTGTCTTTATGCCTAAATCTGCGTTACAACAGAGGCTAAGCTGAATATGACTTCAACTGAATACCTTCACCCGAATACATCGTCACCCGAGTTCATTTCCAACCTAAAACATTGTCACCCGAATACATTTTCAACCTAAAACATTGTCAGTTTAATACGTCATCATCTTAATACGCAGTTACTTAATCCGCAGTTACCTAAATCCGCAGCACACATGTTATGGAGAACCTAATGAAAGCCATTGCCTACCAAAAACCTTATCGCCTTGATCCACATGATCTCTTTCAACTGATTGAATCTGAGCAGCCAGTAGCACAGGGTCATGATCTGTTGATCCAAGTACAGGCCATTTCAATCAATCCCATCGATATTAAAGTGCGTCAACGTACACCAGAAGACAACACCGATTGGAAAATTTTAGGCCGTGATGCTGTGGGTGTGGTTGCTGCTATAGGTGAATGCGTCCAAAATTTTAAAGTTGGAGATCCTGTTTATTATGCTGGGACCATCAATCGAAATGGCTCCTATGCAGAATATCAATTGGTTGATGAGCGCATTGTCGGTCACAAGCCAATGTCAATCAGCAATGCACAAGCTGCCGCCCTGCCACTGACATCAATCACGGCTTGGGAAATGCTGTTTCAGCGTTTAGAAGTGGAACGGCCAATCGCCGGACAAAGTCGCTCTATATTGTTGATTGGTGCGGCTGGTGGGGTTGGTTCAATCGCCATTCAACTACTCAAAGCACGTACAGATTTAGAGGTGATTGCCACCGCATCCCGAGCTGAGTCTAAGCAATGGTTAAAGCAAATCGGTGCCGATTATATACTTGATCATAGCCATGGCCTGACGGCGCAAATGAATGCATTGGGCTTGGCGCAGCCGGGTTATATCTTTTCAATCTCAGGATCGGATCAGCATCTAGAAGATATCCAACAATTAATTGCCCCTCAAGGCCGTGTCGGGCTGATCGATGATCCTGCTGATTTTTCGATCCAAGGTTTTAAAGCCAAGTCAGTGTCAATCCATTGGGAATCAATGTTCACTCGCTCAGTCTTTCAAACCCAAGATATGCCACAACAAGCTGAGATACTCAATCAAGTTGCCACACTGGTCGATCATGGCAAAATAAAAAGCACCTTGGCGCAGAACCTCGGTGCGATCAATGCAGCACATATCCAACAAGCACATGACCTCATCGAAACGGGTAAAAGTATCGGTAAGATCGTGCTCGAAGGTTTTTAATGCCAGTTACTTCATATACAACCTGCGCAACAAGTTTTTAGTGTGCAGGAATGACTTCTACCACCACCTTACCGACGTGATCACCTGTATCCATTGCACGATGCGCGTCCTGTATATCGGCAAAGGCAAAGGTTTTATAAATCATCGGTAAGCATTCACCTTTGGCCCATAATGGCAATACATGCTGTTGTAGGGCCTGAGCAATCTCAGCCTTTTCCGCGGTATTGCGCGCGCGCATGGTTGAACCCGTAATGGTCAGGCGTTTCATCATGATCTGCCCAAGTTTGACTTCTTTGGCTTTGGCACCACCGAGAAATGCGATATAGACCAAGCGACCATTGCGGCGTAACAGATTGAGATTGGCTTCTAGATAAGGTGCGCCCACGATATCCAAGATCACATCAACACCTGCTTGATCTGTTTCTTGCTTGATGACCGCTTCAAAATCTTGGGTTTTATAATTAATCGCAGTGGTGAGCGATTGGATTGCAGCGACTTTTTCATCTGAACCAACAGTCGCAAAAGTACGCATCCCCATTGCTTTGCATAACATCAATGCCGTAGTTCCAATACCACTACTGCCACCATGCACCAGTACGGTTTCTCCAGCTTTGGCTTGCCCCATATCAAAGACATTGGCCCATACTGTAAAAAAGGTTTCAGGGATCGCAGCAGCCTGTACATAACTCACTGTATCTGGAATGCTGAGCAATTGCGTTTCAGGGACCACGCAATATTCGGCATAGCCACCGCCATTGGTGAGGCCACAGACCTTATCTCCAATCTGATACTTAGATACCGCTGCACCTACAGCCACCACCTCACCGGCCACTTCAAGCCCAGGAATCGGGGTAACATCCTTAGGCATTGGATAGAGCCCTTGGCGTTGCAAGATATCCGGTCGATTCAAACCAAAGGCATGTACTTTCACCAGAACTTCATCGGCTTGAGGAATCGGTATTGCGGTCGCTTCAATCGCAAGTTGCTCTGGACCACCAGGTTGGGTAATCACCACGTGTTTCATCGACTGCTGATGCATATTTTACTTATCCCTAAGGAAATACTTGATGTAGCACAGCTTAAATCAATCAAGATCAGTTGCCTAGCATTTAGGCCACTTGCTGGGTTGAACTGGTGATGGTCAGCTACAATATCAATGCGGCATCTCAGTATTCTTCGACTTACTGACTTGGCGTTGACGGATGAGGCCAATCACAAAAAATAGCGGTGCCACCAAGGCCAAGATCAAGCACACCAATAAGCTGCCGCCCGTTAAAGTTTTAAAGTTAAATAAAATCATCAGCAAACATAGTCCGAGCAAGAGCATGGCCAACGCGGGTGCAACTTGAGTTTTAAATTTTTTCTGGATCCTGAGATGCGGGTGCTGATAGAAATACACATAAGCTGCGATACTGGTCAGTAGCATCAACATCATACAACCAATGGTTGATACACCAGCCATATAACCGAAGACTTGGGTCAAAGGCTCCATTTGATAAAATGCACAAATCAAAATGACTGCAATGGCAATACAGGTTTGCATTACCGATGAATTGGCGGGCGAACGATATTTGGGATGCAGAGTGACCAAGACCTGACTGAAGTCACCGTGCTGTGCCAAGGTATATTGATAACGAACCAAAATATTATGAAAACTTAATACACAGGCAAACAAACTATTGATCAATAAAAATTGGATAATGATTCTAAACACATTGCCGTTATAGGTTTGGCTCAAGTCGAGTAGCATATTGCCTGAGCCATGTAAGGTTTGATTGACCACATTGAGTAACTGAGTACTGCCCACCCCAATCACCATCGCCCAAGCGGAGAAGGTATAAAATAAGCCAATGATCAACACCGACCAATAGGTTGCTTTGGGAATGGTTCTTTCGGGATCTCGCGCTTCATCACGATAGATTGCAGCAGACTCAAAACCAATAAAACCGGTCAATGCAAACAAGATCGCCAAACTGAGTCCCGGTGCAAAGGCATATTTAAACTCAAAAGACTCAAAGTGAATCCCAGCTGCACCCCCCTGCAGCAATATCGAAGTATTTAAAATCAGCATCACAGCAATTTCAAGAATCAAACTGATCCCCAGCACTTTAGAGCTAAGTGCAATATTGCGATAACCAAACAAAGCCACCACGGCGATGGTCAATATTGAATATAGCCACCATGGATGCGCATTGCCCCCATAAGTAACGATCAAATCATTGATCGCCCAACCAATAAAACCATAGATGCCAGCTTGTATCGCGGTATAGGTCAGCAGTGCGACATAGGCTGTGCCCTTAGCGATGTTCTGGCCTATCCCTAAACGAATATAAGAATAAAATGCACCCGCTTCTTTAACGTAGGGCGTCATACTGACAAAGCCAATTGCAAAGACCAACAACACCAATGAGGCCACCAGAAAAGCAAAAGGTGCACCAATCCCATTTCCCAAACCCATCGCCAGCGGTATATTGCCACCCACCACTGTCAATGGCGCTGCTGCAGCCATCACCATGCCGACAATATGCATCGGTCCTAAGGAACCTGTTAATTTTTCTTTTTGCGTAGGCTGATCCATGCTGTGCTCCTTGCTTAAGCTTGCATCCCATCTTGTTATATACTGCGTGTTTTACGCTGCCTTGTTATTGCCTTGCTTAACGCTTAGCTTGCAGCAAAAAAAAACAGCCAAATCGTTAAAATAAATCTCGACGTAGATCTTTCAGGTAGGGATTGAGCTGCTGAGCTTGCTCGACCAATTCAGGTAACACATCGGCGAACAATAGTTGCTCCTCATGGATTGAGGCCAAGGCCAAGACCTTGCCCAAGGGTGAAGCGATACTACTCAGACCCACATAATGAAAATCCGCTTCAATGCCGATTTGATTGACATAGGCGACATAAACTTGGTTTTCCCAAGCACGAGTCGGGATCAACGAGGTGTTGACAAAACTATAGGGTTGCATCTGTGCGGTCGGGACCAAGACCAAGTCTGCGCCTGCCAGTGCCGCTGCACGAACCGTTTCAGGAAATTCAACATCGTAGCAAATCAGCATGGCAATTTTTAAATTTTGATATTCGGTAATAACCACAGCGCGATCACCAGCCACAAATTGGCTTCGATCCACATCACCAAACATATGGGTTTTATCATAATGATTGAGCAACTTACCTTGCTCATCAATAAAATAAGCACTGTTCATCACCGTATCATCAACCCATCTCGGCCCACCCACTACTAAAGCAATCTTGTGCTGCCGCGCAATCTGTTGAACTTGATCTAGAGGAAACTGCTTCGCCATATCCTGTGTCTGCTGGTTTAACACATAACCAGAAAGAAACATTTCTGGGGTCACCAACAACGCTGCTGACTCCGCTTTGGCTTGCTGCGCATATTGATTCAATTTTTTTAGATTTGCTGCATAATCAAATGGATGGCTTTGAGCTTGTAATAAGGCAATCTTCATCACGATGTATCCTGATGGGATGGGATTGTAGGAGTATAAAATATATTCACACTGTTCTTGTATTACTTTCATACCAATGCCTATGCGACCAAGCAATAGCTCAAAATACATCTAGGTTTATGAATATGGAGTACTGAATGCATCATGACTAACATTGTGGAATATAACGAAGACAATTATCGTGACTATGAACTGCATCAAGGTATGGCGGTGATTCGATTTTATGCCCCTTGGTGTCAACCCTGTGTGCAAAATAAGCCGATGTTTGCACAACTTGCTGCATATTATGCGCAGGAAGATCAAGTCCTCGGCCAACATCGAGCTGGAAAAATTATGTTTGGCCAGGTCAATATCGACCTCGCTCCGATCCTGACCTTACGCTATAACGTATTTGGGCTACCCTCCACCCTGATCTTTAAAGATAGTGTGATCGTAGAACGCATAGCAGGCGTGAAAACCCTGCAACAACTCATAGATAAAATTGATTTATATCAATAAAAAAACCCACCTTAACGGTGGGTTCTTGCAACATTCTAATGCTTATAAACGAACCAGTTTGAGTAACTGCTCGACAACCTCTTCAAGTTGCTCACTGTCAAAGCTGATATCCGTACCTTGCTCAGTTGTACTCAAGACCAAAATCCCAGTTTCACGTAGCAAGCCGATTTGCTCAGCATTCAGATCCGCTTTGGCTATAGCGACTACACCATTTTGCAGCAAGATATTCTCTAAGACTTGTGCTTGCGCCATCACCGTTGCAGACAATTGAACCGCAGCTGGTTTTTGACCCAGACGTGCTGCACGATCTTCAGCAGAAACCGCGTTCTGATCCGCTTGCCACTCGACTGCGGCCTCAACCATTCCCGCACCAACAGTCACGTTGTTCAAGCGATCGATAAAGATAAATGACCCGGTATAACGACTGTCTTGATAACGGTCAAACACCACTGCTGCATCAAATTCAACCGTCACTTCGGCAATCGCATTAAGTTCAAGCTGATCAACTTGACTCTTTTCTAAGGTATTGACGTTGACCCGATGATGGATCTCAGACACCTTCGCAGGGACAGTTTGCGTGCCGATCTTGATGTTATACAACTTACCCAAGGCCAAGGCATGATCATTCATCCAGACCACAGTGGCCCGCACACGGCGAGACAAGGATGCCTGCTCATTGGCTTTGACCAAGACATTACCGCGTGAGATATCAATCTCATCGTTTAAAGTCAAGGTCACGGCTTGGCCTGCGATAGCGTGGTCTAAGTTGCCGTCATAGGTCACAATTTCTTTAACGGTTGAGCCTTTACCAGAAGGCAAGGCAATAATCTCATCACCGACCTGAACCTGACCCAAAGCAATCGTACCCGCAAAGCCACGGAAATCGAGATTAGGCCGATTGACATATTGCACAGGGAAACGGAAAGCTTTACTGCTTAGATCACGGCGAATCTCAACACTTTCTAATATCTCCATCAAGGTTTCACCCTGATACCAAGGTGACTGTTCAGAGCGATTGACCACGTTGTCGCCATTGAGCGCTGAGATCGGCACAAACAAAATATTGTCTGGGCGACGTTCTGCCAATTGGCTAACAAAATCTTGATATTGTTGCTGGATCTCGTTGAAACGCTGTTGCGAAAACGCCACCAAGTCCATTTTATTGATCGCAACCACGATATTTTGAATGCCCAATAGACTGGCGATAAAGGTATGCCGACGGGTTTGGGTTTGTACCCCATAACGCGCATCAATCAAAATGATCGCCAAATCAGCCGTCGAAGCACCTGTCGCCATATTACGGGTGTATTGCTCATGCCCTGGGGTATCTGCAATGATAAATTTACGTTTTTCAGTTGAGAAGTAGCGATAAGCCACATCAATGGTAATGCCCTGTTCACGTTCAGCTTGAAGGCCATCAACCAACAAAGCCAAGTCAGGTGCATCCCCTGTGGTGCCGACTTTTTTACTGTCACGGGTAACCGCTTGCAATTGATCTTCATAAATCAATTTAGAATCATACAATAAGCGCCCAATCAGGGTGCTTTTGCCATCATCGACATTACCGCAAGTTAAAAAGCGTAATAGGTCTTTTTGTTCATGTTGTTTTAAGTAGGCCAATATATCGTGGCCAATAAGATCCGACTGATGAGACATGGCTCAAACTCCACAGATGCTGAAATACTGAAATGGTTAAACAGAAATTAGAAATAGCCTTCTTGCTTTTTCTTTTCCATCGATCCAGCTTCATCATGGTCAATCATGCGACCTTGACGTTCTGAGCTGGTGGCCAACAACATTTCTTGAATAATTTCAGGAAGGCTTGCCGCTTCAGATTCAACCGCACCGGTCAATGGGTAACAACCGAGTGTCCGGAAACGCACCGATTTCATCTCGGCTGTTTCACCCTGTTTAAAGCGCATCCGCTCGTCATCCGCCATGATCAAGGTTCCACTACGTTCAACCACTGGACGCTCTGCTGCAAAGTACAACGGTACCAATGGAATGCTTTCCAAGTAGATATATTGCCAGATGTCCAACTCAGTCCAGTTTGACAATGGGAATACCCGGATGCTTTCGCCTTGATTCACTTTACCGTTGTATAAATTCCACAATTCTGGACGTTGGTTCTTTGGATCCCAACGATGTTGTGCATCACGGAATGAATAAACCCGTTCTTTGGCACGTGATTTTTCTTCATCACGGCGCGCACCACCAAAAGCAGCATCAAAACCGTATTTGTCCAAAGCCTGTTTAAGACCTTGGGTTTTCATAATGTCGGTATACTTCGAACTGCCATGATCAAAGGGGTTGATCCCTGCATCAAGGCCATCCTGATTTTGATGTACGATCAAGTCAAAACCATGGGTCTTGGCCATATTGTCTCTAAACGTGATCATCTCTTTAAACTTCCAACCCGTGTCGACATGCAACAGTGGGAATGGCAGTTTCGCTGGATAAAATGCTTTTAAAGCAAGGTGAAGCATCACTGCTGAATCTTTACCAATCGAGTAGAGCATGACTGGATTTTGAAATTCTGCAGCAACTTCACGGATAATATGAATACTCTCAGCTTCAAGCTGTTTGAGATGAGTAAGTCTTTCCTCATTGATTGACATTGACAACACCAAAGCAAATGATCGTGTATGACAAAGATTTGTTGCGTAGGGAAATTGCACCCCACTGTATGATCAACAAAACCTTAACTTTTGAAAAATGATATTCATTATAGTGATTTACCTCAGGCAACTATTGCTTGTTTTTTTATATTGTTATTCTTAATCGTTATATGAATTCTGATCGTCTTGCATTAAAAAACAGGCTTTGTCCAATTTAAACAAAGCCTGCGTTATCGCATTTTTCAGGATGGTTTAGCTCAAAGAGAATCAACGCCCAAAGATTGACTTATCCAGTGGCACTTCGATCCCAACTTTAATCCCAGTATCGCTACCATGTTGATCCGAGTCACTGATCCATGCATTGATATTTAAAGGCATGGTCGGTTTAAGATAATGTGTCCAAGTCAGATCCAATGCCTTGATTTTGTCTTGTTCTGGGAAGGCCTTATTGACAACCTGTGTCCCCATCAACGCCGCAGATTGATTGACATCGGCATAGATCATCCGCCCTGCAAGTCGATTCATACGGTCCACGCGAATATTCCCACCAACGCTATACATCTGTCCATCGCCACCCATCGCATGCCCCAATGGGAAGCCATGCTGATAATAACCATCTTGATAAATGTAATGTGTATATGAGATCGCCTTAACATTACCGTTGGTACGGGTATCGGTCCATTCAGCGTAGACTTGATAAGGCATATTTTTAAAACTGGCAGAATAATCTAGCCCTGCCTGATACATCTTTTTCGAAGGCAGCAAGCCCGCTTCGTCTTCACCAACATATTGACCATACACGCTGATCGGAGCATTCAGTAAGGGTTGAAGATTTAAACGCGCATCAAATCCTGCAATTTGATTCGACTTATCATTATCGCCATCATAGAAGTTATCGTTGCCCTTGATCGCATTCCATAATGAGTCCCAACTCTCAGGTCGCCCTTCACCGCCCCATTGCAAAATGCGCGATGCACCGAGCTCTAAATAAGGTCGTGGTTGTGCGGTTAAACGCAAACCCAGTAACTTGGCATCTGGAACAGCTTTATAGTCATCCAATTGTCCAGCAAAAGCTTGATATTGCCACGGTCCAATCCATGATAACCACTTGCTCTCAAATGCTTTCTGCTCAGCACGTTGCGCTGTAAAGCCATAGACTGGACGACTGGCATCACCACGGATCAAGCTCCCATCATGACCTGGCCCCCAATAAGTTGGCATTTGCCCAGCAATCAACCATTGGTTCCAGACCTTTCCAGCCAAATAAGAACCTTCTACGTTGACTTTGTTACCATTCTCAATGCGCTGCTTATCTTCGCCGTTGACACGTAACTTCGCATCCCAGTTTTCACCACCCGCATTAAACTCCACACTAGCCACAGTACGTGCTTTGTCGCTATCACCGAAACCTTGCGGGATCTGTTTAGATTTAGAAGCTGTGCTGAGTTTGATTTTAAGCATTGTGCTATCAAGCTGAAGTACTTGTTGCACAGATTCAATCAATTTTTGTTGAGTCGTATTCGAGACTTTGGCTTGAGTCAATGCACGTTGAATTTCATCCCCACTCAAAGGCCAAGTCGAGGTACTGATTTGGATCACCCCTTGTTGATTCAACCAGTTTAAATCTGTTCTCAAGTTTTCATCATTTAAAACGAGGCCTTGTGCTAAAACAGGCAAAGTTAAACCGGACAAAACCGCAACATAAAGTGATTTTCTAAAAAAAGTACCCACAATTTTTCTCAACATATTTTAACTACAACACGATAGTTTTTTTAACGATTTATTTCAATGCTGCTACACATTTATTTATTTTATTAACAAACGAATATTATTAAAAAAAACAAATCAACATGATTAACTCTTTGTTTTAAAAGTTTTTTTTAAAACAAATTAAATAGCAATGCCAATTAAATTGCCGTTGTTCATAAAAGTTATTTTACTTAACGCCGATTTATATATTTAGTTTTAAACTTATGTTGTTTATTTCACTGCTTATATATCTTTGACTTGATTGAAATTGCAGACAAAAAAATGACCTCGGTCTGAGATCATTTTTTAAATTGCTTTTTCTTTACTTGATTAAGCATCTTTAGGACGCATGTGCGGGAACAAGATCACATCGCGGATACTGGCTGCATCTGCAAATAACATCACTAGACGGTCAATCCCAATCCCTTGACCCGCAGTCGGTGGTAAACCATATTCGAGTGCTTCAACGAAGTCGGCATCATAGTGCATCGCTTCAATATCACCCGCATCTTTTTCAGCGACTTGGGCTTGGAAACGCTCAGCTTGATCGATCGGATCATTTAATTCTGAGAAGCCATTGGCCAATTCACGGCCGCCAATAAAGAATTCAAAGCGGTCGGTAATATGCGGATTGTCATCATTACGACGTGCCAAAGGTGAGGTTTCTGCAGGATATTCTGTGATGAAGGTCGGTTGACGCAATACTGTTTCAACCGTTTCTTCAAATACGATGGTTTGTAATTTACCCAAACCAAAGCCTGGTTTAACCTCTTGTTTCAATGTTTCTTTAGCAAAATGCGCCAAGAATTCACGATCTGCTACATTTTCAGCAGTGAAACTTGGATTATTTTCCAAGATTGCATCAAACATCGATATTTTCTTAAATGGGCCTTTGAAACTAAACACTTCACCTTGATATGGCACATCTGTTGAACCCAAGATATCCAGTGCCAATTTTTCCAGCATATTTTCAGTCAATGCCATCAAATCTTTATAATCGGCATAGGCTTGGTAGAACTCAATCATGGTAAATTCTGGATTGTGACGCGTAGAAACTCCTTCGTTACGGAAGTTACGGTTAATCTCAAATACACGCTCAAAACCACCCACCACCAAACGTTTCAAATAAAGTTCGGGTGCAATACGTAGATAAAGTGCCATATCCAACGCATTGTGATGCGTCTCAAACGGACGTGCTGAAGCACCGCCTGGAATGACATGCATCATCGGGGTTTCAACTTCGATAAAACGTTCATTGGTCAAAAACTGACGAATACCTGCAACCACTTTGGCACGAATTTCAAAGGTTTTACGGGTGTCATCATTCACGATCAGATCAAGATAACGCTTACGGTATTTCATTTCCGTATCGTTCAGGCCATGAAATTTATCAGGCAAAGGACGCAATGATTTGGTTAATAACTCATATTCTTCAATATGTACATATAAGTCACCTTTACCAGAACGGCTGATCGTGCCCTTCACCGCAATAATATCGCCAAGGTCTAAAGATTTAATGCTGGTCAATACATCTTCTGGCAGTGCTTTACGGTCTACATACAACTGGATGCGACCTGTCATGTCCTGGATCACCATAAATGAACCACGATTAAGCATGACACGCCCTGCTACTGCTACATGTACAGGCGCTGCTTCATCAATTTGTGCTTTGCTTAGGCCATCAAATTGAGTTTGCAAATCTTGGGCATAATGCTCACGCTTAAAGTCATTTGGCCACGGGCTAATGCCCTTTTCTTTGGCTTGTTCTTGGATTTGTTTAAGCTTGGCATGACGCTGTGCAATTAAATCGTTTTCGGAAATAGCCTGTTCAGAAGTCGATTGAGCGTTGTGTTGCGTCATTTCAGCCTCGATAATTCGTTAAAAAGAGAAGTTGCGTAGCATAGCAGATATACTCGATAATGCGTATGACTTTCAGCACATTACAACGCTACAACCATGAAAATGTTTAATAAAATATATTTAAATGCATTAAATCCGCTAAGTTTATTTCTCGCACTGCACTTATTCAGTGTTACAACGCAGGCGCAAGCCACAAATCTAGATGCAGAGGCACAAAAAAATTGGCTGCCTGCAAAACTTGAAACCAGCAATATCCAAACCGATGGCTATAGATGGGTATTTGAAATCACCCCCAATAAGCAAGCGCAAACTTTTTCAGTAAAATTACTCAATCCACATCCTTCGCTCACGCCTTTGAATAAACGCTCAACAGACATCGCGCAGTCTCTGCAATATGAAGATATTCAAAACTTTATTCTGCGAGAGGAAAGATATCAACAAGAAGCAATGCAACGAGAATTAAAGCAACAAGAATCAAAGCAACCCACACAATCAGCGAGTGCAAAGGAAGATAAACCAACTGAGAAGAAAACTGCACCATCCATTGATCAGGTTTATTTTAGCGTCAAATTTAGCCAGAACTACGGCTATGAAAAACGCAAACCTAACTTCAATGAAACCAAAAACTATGTTGCGCGATTATGTACGACCAAAACCGAACAACAAAGTTCCAGCTTAATTAATGACCAGCAGCGAACGTTTAAAATTGAGCTAAATTGGCAACTCTCATCCGAAGGTAAAATTGTCGCCATGCAAATATCTCCGCCTATTCATGATCAGGAGTTTTTGAATAAACTCAATATAGATATCAAAAATGTGAAATTTAATTCAATTAATTATAATGGCGTACCGATCACTTATAGAGCGCAGCAGCCTGTAGATTATATCTGTCCTAAGCCCTCTAGACTTGAGTCGATGGCTAAATTTATACCGTTCTAAGATTGAGTGTAAATTAAATAACGCATACTATCTGACGACTATTTTGTCTTACAAAATTAGCAATGATTAGCCCAATAAACACAGGTTTTGACCTTCTCAGCCATTCAGCTTTCACATGAGTGGGTTAAACTCCGTTTTTTGCTTTACATTTATATTAGAACTGCGTAACAATTTGATTGAATATGAACATAAGCAAGTCATATCAATATCATGCAGTATAAGGAATTTTATCTGACCATCGTCCTATCCGATGTTAGATTTTGGAGAGTCGAATGAAGAAGTATCAGTGCATCGTTTGTGGATGGATTTATGACGAAGCTGAAGGTTGGCCACAAGATGGCATCGTAGCAGGCACCAAATGGGAAGATATTCCTGATGATTGGACATGCCCAGACTGCGGTGTCTCAAAAGCAGACTTTGAAATGGTTGAAATGTAATCATCCGCAAAGACCATGTTTACATGGTCTTTTTTCTACGCCAAATAATCACACCACGACACCCAATCGCATTTAAATAGATGCGTTTAGCCCCCATCTACTGATTAAGCGATCAATATAACAATCTCATGGAGAACCTCATGCACCCGATCATTATTATTGGCTCAGGTATGGCTGGATATACCCTTGCACGTGAATATCGCAAGCTAAATAGCGAGCAAGAATTAATTATGATCAGTGCAGATGATGCGGTGAACTATGCCAAGCCCACCCTTTCCAATGCCTTAGTTGGAAAAAAACAACCTGATCAAATTGGCTTGGGTGACGCTGAAAAAATGTCACAACAATTGAATATGCGAATTGAAAAGCATACCCAGGTTCAAGAGATCGATGCAGCAGGCCATGTACTCACCATTATTAAAGAGGGTGTACAACAGCAGCTGCAGTATTCAAAACTAATCTTGGCCGTAGGCGCCAATCCAATCCGCTTGGCCATTGCCGGCGATGGTAGTGATGATATTTTCGTAGTCAACTCATTGATCGATTACCGCGCATTCCGTAACAACCTCGATGCCTGCAGCAATAAACATGTGGTGATCTTAGGTGCAGGACTGATTGGTTGTGAATTTGCCAATGATCTACAAAATACCGGTCACCATGTCACCGTTGTCGATCTTGCAGCGCAGCCTTTGGGGCGTTTGTTACCATCGCATGTGGCTGAGGCCTTCAAATCGAACTTAGAACAAACTGGGATCCAGTTTGTATTGAACACCACTGTAGAAAAGGTCAGCAAACAAGCCCAAGGCTATTTGATTCACCTTGCAAATGGTCAAACCCTCACTGCTGACATCGTATTGTCTGCTATTGGCCTACAACCGAATCTGACATTGAGTCATCAAGCCGATATTCACAGTAGTCGGGGTATTTTGACCAATCATTTACTCGAAACCAACCAAGCCGATATTTTTGCGATCGGTGACTGTGCCGAAGTGAATGGTTTGCTGTTACCTTATGTGATGCCATTAATGCAACAAGCACGTGCCTTGGCCAAAACCCTATCAGGCTTAGAGACAGCCGTACACTACCCTGCCATGCCTGTTGCAGTGAAAACCCCGGCTGCACCATTGACTGTCCTCCCTGTACCGGTGGCTGTGACCGTGACCTGGGAAACTGAAGAATTTGAAGATGGCATGCTCTCTAAAGCAATCGATGCCGATGGAACCTTGAGAGGATTTGTTTTGCTCGGTGCGACTGCAGCAAAACAGCGTCTCGCTTTAACCAAGTTAGTTCCAGACTTGATACCTGCGGCAGTTTAGCGATTAAATACTGTGATGTTGGCAGAAACATCCTTTCTAGAGGACGGTAATCATGAATAGTGCGCTGCAATTTAATCTATCTCCCTATACGCCCTTTATGCAAGAGACCCAAGTCGATCTGGGCAATGGCATTCACTTGCATGTTGAGATCGGTGGTCAAGCTGAGCACCCTGCGATCTTGTTGATTATGGGCTTGGGGGCACAGATGTTGTTCTGGCCGGATTATTTCTGTAAATCGCTGATCGATCAGGGTTTCCGTGTGATCCGGTTTGACAATCGAGATATCGGTCTCTCTTCAAAAATTCGCCACCAAGGTCAACGCCTCAATGCCTTCAAATTGATGGGCCGTTTTGCGCTAGGATTACCCAATCAAGGTGCACCCTACAACTTGTATGACATGGCGGACGATGTTGCACTGCTCATTGATCAACTGGGTCTAGAAAAGCCCGCGATATTGGGCGCGTCAATGGGTGGAATGATTGCGCAAATCTTAGCAGCGCGTTATCCAGATAAAATCGGTAAAATGGGCTTGCTGTTTACCAGTAATTTTCAACCATTATTGCCACCACCTTTTCCAAAACAACTCTCTGGGCTGTTGGGTAAGCCAAAATCACGCGATGAAAATGCCATTGTGGCCCATTCATTGAAGGTTTTCCAAATCATTGGTTCACCCGGATATATCAATCAGATTGACACCATCCAAACTGCGCGTAAACTCTATCAACGAAGTTATTACCCAGCGGGTATACTTCAACAGTTTTTAGCCATATTATGTACTGGTTCATTATTAGAAATGGACCAAAAAATCACTGCCTCCACCCTCGTGGTACATGGTTCACGTGACCGTTTACTGCCACCAAGCCACGGTAAGGCGGTTGCTAAAGCAATTTCGGGGGCTAAGTTTGAAATCATTGATGGTATGGGGCATGATATTCCGCCACATTTCATCGCCAAACTTAGCGGTTTATTTGCGCATCACTTTAAATCTTAAACATTAGGACACTATGGCTGCATTACCATCCCTAAGACAGTTGTCATATTTAGTGACGTTGTCTGAGACGCTGCATTTTACTGAAGCAGCGCGTCGTTCTTTTGTTACCCAATCGACCTTGTCGGGTGGGATCATGGAACTAGAACGTTTATTGGGTGGCGTACTCGTTGAACGAGATCGCCAAAATGTACGCTTAACCCCATTGGGTGAGCAAGTTGTTGCCAGAGCGCGTGTTCTACTCGCCGACGCACAGGACCTGATGCGTCTTAGTCGCGAAATGAGTGAACCACTCACAGGCGATCTGCATCTGGGTATTATTCCAACCATTGCGCCATTTATCTTGTCGCAACTCTTGGAAGAAGTGCACTTACAATTGCCAAAAATACAATTGCATTTGCATGAAGCCCAAAGTGACAAAATCGTGGAACGACTCGAATACGGTCACCTCGATATGATCATGTTGGCCTTGCCCTTTGATACGCGTGGTTTAAAAGTTGCGGAAGTTGCTAAAGAAGATTTGTACTTGGTCTGCAATAAAGCCGATCAAAAATCAATGCAAGCAAAAACCTTGCAAGACTTGGATTTGGCTCACCTGATGTTACTTGAAGAAGGTCATTGTTTACGTGACCATACTTTGAGTGCTTGTCCGATTGATGAACGTAAAAACGATCATCGTCTAAAAGCCAGTTCACTGCCGACCTTGGTCGAAATGGTCAGCTCTAACCTCGGTTTTACCCTATTGCCGCAAATTTCGATACATACCAGCATGTTGACCAATAATGATCAACTGGTGATTAAGCGTATTGAAAATGCGCCGACTCGCGTACTGGCACTCATTACACGTAAGAGCACGCCATTACACAGTGAGTTTGATGTAGTGCTGCAGATCCTACAAAAGATCACCGCAGATTTGAACGCATCGTCATAAGCTGCTCAAGCACCATTTACACACCAAAAGCCAAAAAAAGAGCCTCATTTGAGGCTCTTTTTTATGAGGTTTAAGCTGGGCTAAGTTAATCTTTGGCCTGCTGAATATTTAACTTTGCCGTGACAGCAAAAATTTGGAAATCTGTTGTAGCTCCACAGCATCATCTGCAAAATAGGCCAATGCGGCAAAGGCTTGATCATGCAGTTGTTGCGCATACTGTTTAGCCTGATCCAAGCCAAGTAATGCAGGATAAGTGGATTTTTCCACTTGCTGATCTTTGCCAGCCGTTTTACCCAATACCGCAGTATCCGCCACCACATCTAGAATGTCATCTTGAACTTGAAAAGCCAATCCAATATTTTGACCAAATTGACGTAACTGTAGCAATGCTGGGTCCGCTGTAGGATAGATGGTCACAGCCGCCATCATAATCGCAGCTTGAATCAACGCACCGGTTTTATTGCGATGAATCTCTTCGAGATGACTTTGCTCAACCTGTTGGCCTTCAGCTTGGAGATCCAAAACCTGACCACAGACCATTTTCGAACTGGCGGTGGCTAAGATTTGCATTTGCTTGAGCACAATATTGACATCTACAGCCTGAACTTGATCAAACAAACGGCTACCCAAGACTTCAAACGCCATCGACTGCAGAATATCCCCAGCCAACAATGCCGTGTCCTCACCAAAAGCAACATGACAAGTCGGTTGACCACGGCGCAGCAAGTCATTATCCATACAGGGCAGATCATCATGTGCCAAGGAATAACAATGAATCATCTCGACCGCAACAGCTGCACGACGCACTGCCGCATATTGTGGATGGTCAGATTTTAATGCTGCTGTGGCATAACACAGTGCGGGTCTAACCCGTTTACCACCCAGCATCACCGTATGGTACACCGCAGCTTTTAGCGGCTCAGGAATTGAAAATGCATCCAAAGCCGTTTGTAAATCTTGCTGAATTCGCTGTTGCGCCTGTTGCAGAATCTCCGCATTCAGATTAAGAAGTGTGGTCACATTCGCCTCGAATTTTAAAGTTGCAGCTCAGTCTAAAGCTACCGTTAAGACATGGCTCAATGATCGGAACAAGCGTAGCAGCTGAACGATCTGTACTCTGAGTTAGAGCGAGTTTAGCCCAAACTCAACCGAAATACTGATCAAAATAAATCCCTTCGCACGATTAGACAATAGTTCGACAAAAATAAAAATGCAGACGAGGTATTGAGTTAAAAATACCTCGCCTGCATAAAACAGCTGAGCAATCGATTGGGCTATAAGTTGAACTTTAAGTTGAGCTTTAAGTGTAGAGCCCAATCAGCTGATGCAACACTTAGAAACTATCTGCAGGAACACGAATCCAGCCTTCCATCAATACGCGCGCACTACGGCTCATGATGGCTTTCTTCACTTGCCATTGTCCTGCGACCAGTTGTGCTTCTGCGCCAACACGCAAGGTACCAGAAGGATGTCCAAAACGAACCGCCGCTTTATGACCACCACCAGCAGCCAAATTCACCAAGGTATTTGGCACAGCGGCAGCAGTTCCAATCGCCACCGCGGCAGTGCCCATCATGGCATGGTGTAATTTACCCATTGATAAGGCACGAACCAACACATCAACATCACTGGCAGCAATGGCTTTGCCACTCGATGCAGTATAGTCTTGGGCTGCAGCAACGATCGCCACTTTAGGGGTATGTTGACGATTGGCGGCTTCGCTGACATCTTTGATCAGCCCCATCTTGACTGCACCATAGGCACGAATTTTTTCGAAACGTGCTAGGGCCTCAACATCATTATTAATGTCATCTTGCAGCTCAGTGCCGCGATAACCCAAATCTGCCGCTTGGATAAAGATGGTTGGAATACCTGCATTGATCAAGGTGGCTTGGAATGTGCCAACCTCAGGCACCTCTAATTGATCAACGACGTTGCCTGTAGGGAACATTGCCCCACCCTCTTCGCCATCATCGGCTGGATCAAGAAACTCGATTTGGACTTCTGCTGCTGGGAAAGTCACCCCATCGAGTTCAAAATCACCGGTTTCTTGTACCTGACCTTGGGTAATTGGCACATGCGCAATAATGGTTTTATGAATATTGGCCTGCCAAATCCGTACCGTACAGATACCATTTTCAGGAATACGATCTGCCGCAACCAAGCCTTGGCTAATCGCAAAAGAACCCACTGCAGCGGTTAAGTTGCCACAGTTACCACTCCAATCGACAAAAGCTTTATCAATCGAGACCTGTCCAAACAGATAATCAACATCGTGATCCGCTTGCTGACTTTTACTTAAAATGACAGTTTTACTGGTACTTGAAGTCGCTCCACCCATGCCATCGATTTGTTTTGCATAGGGATCTGGGCTGCCAATCACACGCAATAACAATTGATCGCGCGCCTTTCCTGGAATTTGTGCAACTTCAGGCAAGTCGTCAAGTTTAAAAAACACACCCTTACTGGTTCCCCCACGCATATAGGTGGCCGCGATTTTAATTTGTGCTGCAAAGTGCATATTGACCTCAATCCTTTACTGTTGTTGTGATGTTGGCTAAAACTAAATTTATTCATCATATCCTGTTTTTTATCACAAAATATCAAGCTCATACTTAAGTTGATTATAAAATGCTGTACCTTCGGGTCACTTTTGCTAAATGACATCTGCACCGATCCTTCATCGCGCATATCCATTCCAATGTGATTTATCAGCGACAAAGTTCGCAAATGAAACTTGCTCAACATGCCGTTGCTCTATGCGAACTGTGATCAATCTATTACAATCGGCCGTGATTTTTGCATAATGAGCAAGTATAAGTGAGCGAAGAGTCAGGACAATTAAAAAGAGGATTGAAAAATCGCCACGTACAATTAATCGCCATGGGTGGTGCAGTTGGTACGGGGTTATTTTTAGGTTCGGGACAACTGATTGAACAAGCAGGCCCAGCGATTATTTTAGGCTATGCCATCGGTGGTTTTATCGTATTTTTAATCATGCGCCATTTGGGTGAAATGATCGTACATGAACCCGTCGCTGGATCTTTTAGCCACTTTGCCAATAAATACTGGGGACCATTCCCAGGCATGCTCGCGGGTTGGAATTACTGGATTTTATTTATCTTGGTCGCGATGACCGAGTTAACTGCTGTGGCCAAGTTTATACATTATTGGTGGCCGCATATACCGGCATGGAGCACCAGTTTATTCTTCTTCATTTGCATTACTTTGTTAAATCTAGCCAATGTGAAGTTTTATGGGGAATCTGAATTTTGGCTATCGCTGATTAAAGTCATCGCCATTATTGCCTTGATCCTATTTGGTCTGTATTTGATCTTGACTCCTGGTGGCAGTGAAACGGCGAGCTTTACCCATCTTTGGGCACAAGGTGGCTTCTTCCCACATGGCTTTGAAGGCCTGTTTTGGATGATGGCCTTTTTGATGTTTGCTTTCGGTGGTATGGAGCTGATCGGTATGACCGCTGCCGAAGTTGAAGAGCCTGAAAAGAATATTCCCAAAGCCATCAATCAGGTGGTGTGGCGGATTTTGGTGTTTTATATTGGCTCGATCACCATTATTTTATCGTTGATTCCGTGGAATCAATTGGAACTGGGCAGTTTAGACAAAAGCCCCTTTGTCTATATCTTTAGCCAATTGGGTATTGATTGGGCAGCACACTTGCTCAACTTTATTATTTTGACTGCGGCCTTATCTGTTTATAACAGCTCAATGTATGTGACCAGTCGTATGTTGTTTGGATTGGCCAAGCAAAATAACGCACCTAAGGCATTCGGTAAGCTGAATAAACAAGGCACCCCGATCAATGCAGTGTTGTTCTCTGCTGCGATTATCTTTGGCTGCGTCATTTTAAACTACTCTGCTCCTGAAGAAGCACTCAGTCATTTGATCTATGTGACGGTAGCTGCATTGGTATTAAACTGGGCGATGATCAGTATCACCCACTGGATCTTTATCCGTAAACAAAAGCAACTGGGTATCCAATCTACATTTAAAGCCATTGCCTCCCCGTTGAGTAATATCGTGGTGGTGCTGTTTATCCTGATGATCTTGGGAATCATGTGGCAAGTGGGCTTTAAAGAATCGGTGATCATGATTCCGATCTGGATCGCACTGATGTGGTTGTTGTTTAAGTTAATGCGATCTCGAAACAATAAATCCTCTTAAACGCATCGTTTAAACCAAACTTCGCTAGACCTGAGTTGAGCAAAGCCTAGAGCAATATAGGCTTTGCTGCTCAATTCCACTCTACAACTGAAACATCATTACATTACGGGATATGCCGTTTGAGCACTCAAGATTCTGGACTGCAACGTGGTCTTAAAAATCGTCATATACAGCTCATTGCAATGGGCGGCGCTATTGGAACAGGGTTATTTTTAGGCTCTGCACATGTAATTCAATCTGCTGGACCTGCAACCATACTCGGCTATGCCATTTGTGGTTTTGTGGCGTATTTAATTATGCGTCAATTGGGCGACATGATTGTGCATGAACCTGTTGCAGGTTCATTGAGTTATTTTTCCGATAAATATTGGGGGCCTTTTGCTGGCTTCTTGGCAGGATGGAATTATTGGATCTTGTATGTCTTGGTGGCAATGACTGAGCTCACGGCCATTGCAACCTTTATCCAATATTGGTGGCCGATGATCCCTGCTTGGCTCATCGTATTGGTGTTTTTCACTATCGTCACAGTGATTAACCTGGCCAATGTGCGCTTTTATGGTGAATCAGAATTTTGGTTAGCCATGATCAAAGTGTTGGCGGTCATTTCGATGATTCTGTTCGGACTGTATTTATTATTCAGTGCTGATGCCAATTCAACCGCAAGCATTCAAAACCTCTGGCAGCATGATGGCTTTTTTCCACATGGTTTTAGTGGCATGTTCTTTATGCTGGCCTTTATGTTGTTCGCTTTTGGGGGCATTGAACTGATTGGAATGACTGCTGCAGAGGCAGAAAATCCAGCGAAGAATATTCCAAAGGCCATCAATCAAGTGGTGTGGCGGATTCTGGTGTTTTATGTAGCGTCTTTGGCGATCATTTTATCTTTGGTGCCATGGAACCAATTGCAATTGGGCAGTTTGGATCAAAGCCCCTTTGTGATGATATTCAATCAATTGGGGATCTCTTGGGCAGCTCATTTACTTAACTTTGTGATACTGACTGCAGCCATTTCGGTCTATAACAGTGGTATGTATGGCAACAGTCGCATGCTGTATAGCTTAGCGATCCAAGGCAATGCACCTCAAGTCTTCAAACGACTAAATCGTCAAGGCGTGCCCATACCTGCGGTCATTTTCTCGTCGACCCTGATCTTTGGTTGTGTACTCCTCAATTATTTTGTTCCAGAAAAAGCACTCAAAAATTTGATGTATGTTGCGGTCACTGGCTTGGTTTTGAATTGGGCATTGATCTCGCTCACCCATCTACGCTTTATCAAGCAAATGAAAGCACAGCATATTCAACGTGGTTACCCTGCGCTGTGGTCACCACTGAGCAATATTCTAGTACTGATCTTCATTGCCATGATTCTATACATTATGTGGCAAGAAGGCCTGAAAACCTCAGTGATGCTGATTCCTGTCTGGATCGCTGTAGTCTATCTGATGTATCGATTGCTCAAACCCAAAGCAGTTGAGTGACAGCTGAGCTAGGCTCAAGAATTTTAAGAAGTTATTGTTGATCAATAACTTTTTTTTTGATCAATTTTCCGTTACATTAGGCCTAATCAATATCGTGCGCTCTTAGCTTAACTGGATAGAGCAGTTGCCTCCTAAGCGACCGACGTGGGTTCGAGTCCCGCAGAGCGCACTACCAACAAGGCATTAACCCTGTAAATAGCATCATTACCGTGCAAAACAGGTCTAATTCATTTGCCCCACTTTTTAAATATGTGATGTACACAACATAATATCATTTTACAGTGATTAAATATACAAACGTATAGGTATAACTATCATTCTAATATTCATCAAATATATTTAATAATGTACGAATGTATTTTAAGAACTCATATCAGTGCATTATAAAAACAAAATATAATTTAAATCTTTTTCACTCATCGCGTTAAACATACCAATTCACTCAGGATTTTTTAAACCAACCATTAAACTCTGAATTAATATTCACAAGGATATATAACAAAAAATTATTTAATTTATAAAAAATATTAATCAAATAAAATATAATTAAATATTTAATATTTATAAGTTTTTCAGCGTTAGTTTAATATTTAATGATGTATATTAATCAAATGTCTATGGGCGCAAATACGTGAACAATCAAACAAAATCCCGCTATATCAACCAATATAAATAATTTTAACTTTTTTGTAATATTTAAAATTAACAATTAAAAACATTTAACAATAATTTCACTAAATTAATATTATTTTTCAAATAATTATATTGAACAACTCAAGATCAAGATCTAAAATTTAACCCAATTAAATATAACTTATATTATATTTAATGCTGAGGCTGCTTTTTTAATTTATGGTTTTGAAATAATATACACCCAGTTATATTCTGGATAGATTTCATGAGATCCTTCATTTATACCCGAGGCGTAGCAAGTAGCTTAGCCAATATGGTAAATACTTTTTGCTCCCTAAATAATATTAAAAGTCCTATTGAAAGCAAATATGATGTTGATGAACGTATACCGATGAAGGAATGGTTTCGCATACTGAATTACCTTGACAAAGCGTACCAGAAACCAGGATTAGGAATTGAGTTAGGTAGACTCAGTACGCCTGATGATATTGGCATATTGGCATATTGGCATATTTATGTATGTCTTGTGAAAATGTAGGTCAGGTCTTAGAGCTTTATCAAAAATATCAAAAAATTTGGTATGACTTAACACCATTTGAAAGTATTGAAACTGAACAGTATTATATTGCTATTTGGGATAACCCTGCTTATCTCGATATTGGACTCTATATGAAGGAAACAATGCTTGCGCATGATGTAGGATTATCTATTTTTTATAATTTTTTAAGCAATTTGGTTTTACCACAAAAGTTTAGTATAGAACGGATGGAAATGAGTCTCCCCCGTCCGGACAATATTAAAATATATGAAAATTACTTTGGTTGTCCTTTTATTTTTGATGCACCACATAATATGGTGGTATATCGCAAAGCGACTTTAGCTTTAGAAATTTCTTATAATAACGATAAAGTACTCAAACGTATTTTAGAAAAAAATGCAGATGAATTACTCAGTCGATTTCCAGAAGAAACGACTTTCAAAGAGTTTGTCAGTCGTAGTATTGTCGCCTCTATACATGATCAACGACCTGATATTGAATACACTGCGACCAAGATGGGAATTTCAACCCGCTTATTACAATATCGGCTAAAAAAAATAGGCACTAGCTTTTCTGAAGAATTGACCACGATTCGAAAAGCATTGGCGACGCAATATTTAGAAAACCAAGAACTCAGTATTCATGAAATTTCAGCCTTACTCGCATATAAGGAACAAACTTCATTTAATCATGCTTTTAAATCTTGGACTGGAAAAAGCCCCAATCAATGGAGACAACTGTCAGTACTCAGTTGAAATTATAAAAACGGTCGACACTGTGGTTTGAGTTTGACTCAGAAAAAAACACAGGGACAAAAGCTTTTTTGAACTTCAATCCTGATGTACTGCGATTGCATATAAGTTAAGTCTTTTATACAGATATGGAATTTAAATTTCCGAAGCTCACGCTTATATATTTGACCCTAAGCTACCAAGTATAGGCCTAATACAAATCACATTTTTGCCAATAAACTTGTTATAAAACGCAAATTAGTTAAGTAATCTCCTTTTTATTGCTTAATTTTTTCTCAATCGCCATTCGTGGTTACCATTTTATGGCTTAATCGATTATTATCTATTTTATTTTTAGTATGAATCGCCTTGGATACTATTACTCTGCTTCAGCCAGATGATTGGCACGCGCATTTACGTGACGGGCTTGCTTTACAACGGACCGTTCCTGATTTAGCCAAGCAATTTGCCCGCGCGATTTGCATGCCCAATCTGGTACCACCAGTTAAAACCGTTGATGAAGCGCTGGCTTATCGACAACGTATTTTGGCTCATGTGCCTGAAAATATTCAATTCGACCCACGTATGGTGTTGTATTTTACCGACCAAACCTCTCCCGAAGAAGTCAGTAAAATCAAAGCATCTGCCTTTGTTGATGCCATCAAACTCTACCCCGCTGGTGCAACCACCAACTCAGACAATGGCGTCAGCGATATTCGTAAAGTCTATGCCGTGATCGAGCAACTTGAAGAACAGCAAGTGCCTTTGTTATTGCATGGTGAAGTCACGCATTCTCATATCGATATTTTTGATCGCGAAAAGCGTTACCTCGATGAGGTTTTGGCGCCGTTATTAAGACAATTTCCAAAGCTAAAATTGGTGCTTGAACACATCACCACCAGTGAAGCTGCGCACTTTGTCTTAGAACATGACCGCAATGTTGCCGCGACCATTACCCCACAGCATTTATTGTTTAATCGCAATGACATGTTGGTCGGTGGTATTAAACCGCACTTCTATTGTCTGCCGATCTTAAAGCGTCAAACGCATCAACAAACGTTGCTTGAAGTTGCAACCAGTGGCAATCCGAAGTTCTTTCTTGGAACAGATAGCGCACCGCATTCAAAAAATGCCAAAGAGAATGCCTGTGGTTGTGCGGGATGTTATAGTGCACCCACTGCAATCGAACTGTATGCCCAAGCCTTTGACCAAGTCGGTAAAATTGAGCGCCTAGAAGGTTTTGCTAGTCAATTTGGTGCAGACTTTTATGGTCTCCCGCGCAATACCAATCACATTACCTTGGTCAAAGACACGCAAGTCATCCCTGAGAGCTTAAGCTATCTTGATGGTGAACAGATCATTCCACTCTATGCAGGCCAAACCATTCCATGGAGAAAAGTGTGACAAGCGATATCCAAGCTCAGATCGGACAACGGTTTCGAGGTTTTTTACCCGTCGTGGTTGATGTTGAAACAGCTGGTTTTAATGCTGACACGGATGCACTTTTAGAAATTGCCTGTATTCCGATCATCTATGGCGCCGAAGGGCAATTTGTTCCCGGAGATGCTTACCACGCGCATATCAACCCGTTCCCAGGTGCCAATCTCGATCGTCGCTCACTGGACTTTATCGGTATAGATCCGTCCAATCCGATGCGGATGGCCATGGCTGAAGATGAAAAAAGCGCATTAAAACGTATTTTCAAATCAGTCAATGAGGTGCGTAAACAGCAAGGCTGTACTCATGCGGTACTGGTGGGACACAATGCACACTTTGACTTGGGTTTTTTACGTGCTGCGGTGATGCGTACTGCGAGTAAAAATCAGAACCCATTTCACAGTTTTTCAGTGTTCGATACCGTGACTTTGAGTGCGGTGATGTTCGGACAAACCGTATTGGCCAAGTCTTGTATACAAGCGGGTATCGAGTTTGATGGTAAAGAAGCACACTCTGCACTGTACGATACGCAGAAGACTGCTGAACTGTTCTGTCATATTTTGAACAAACTCGCGCCTCACCTACTTGACACACTGTCGGTGGATCCTTAAGATTCCACCTACTTCTTGACCCTATCGTCTAGAGGCCTAGGACATCGCCCTTTCACGGCGGTAACCGGGGTTCGACTCCCCGTAGGGTCGCCATCTCTTTTTTCATGATCATCTTTGGATAACTTGAAAAAAGCGACTGGCAAAATGTTAAAGCACGCAATGTGCCTTTCAACAAGCAAGTCTATCTACTCCTGCTCTATACATAATCGAACCTGTTCAGCCATCTGATGATGCCCCAATTGATCTAGTTGTGTCGCCACTTGATGCCGATCGACATTGGTTTTGTTTTGACTGAGCTTAAAATTCCCAATCATGCTTTCAATCTGAATCTCAATACCCATAATATGTTTTAGATTTTCCGCAATATAATCCGCAGGTGCATCTGACATTTTCCAAGGTATCGCCTGAGTCGATTCATGCTGCCGGGTTAATCGTGCCAATAGCCCTCTTAAAAATCGCTCATCCTCAATCCATTGAATTTTGCCACGCACATGCACCACCCGATAATTCCAAGTCGGGACTTCACGATGATGTTGTGCTTTCGCTGTATACCAATTCGGTGAGATATAAGCCTGTTCTGCTTGAAACACCACCAAGACCTCTGCCCCACTGTGTAAATGGGTTAACAATGGATTTGCTCTGGCAATATGTGCTTTTAAGCAACGGACATCTTCACCGACTTCAAATTCAAAAGGCAGATGATTGGCTTGTAACAGCCCATCAGCTTGTGTGATCAAGGTCCCTAAAGGAAAGTGTTGAATCAAATCTTGCAATACAACTGGATCTGTTTCTTCAAAGCATGCTGGCAAAAACATCCAATCCTAGCCTCATCTTAAGTGCAATTTCATTTATAAGCGCAACATGCTCAAAAAACAACCTTTTTCACGTATTATTTTTCGAATGGTACCAGGCATTTTTTGTTAAATGCGGTTATTTCTATTAGACTTATGCGCTTTAGGTATTTTTGAGCATACGTTATGTCAGCTCAGTCAAACATGCCTCAGCCCCATCCTTCAAATCCACACTGCTCTCTACCGCCAACTCAGGCCTGTATGCAGCATCAAGAATGATGTGGGCCTTGTCGATTCAGAAACAATTGCCAAGGATCTTCTCCAAATTAACCAAGTCCGGCACACCCGTGATTGCAATTTTAGTCACCATGATTGGTGGTCTGCCGGGATTGCTATCTGAGTATTTCGAAGCGGATGTGATCTTTAAAAATCTCCTTGGGGTTGCGGCATTTACCATGGTGATCGTGTGGATGAGTATTTGTTGGAGTCAATTTAACTTCAGACGGCAATGGTTGAAAGATGGACATAGCTTGGCTGACCTGAAGCTTAAGACCCCATGGTTTCCATTTTTACCGATTGCTGGCTTTATTTGCTGTGGGGTTACAGCGATTAGTATGGCCGCAGATCCTGAAATGTTAGCTGGATTCATCGGCTGCTTGATCTTTATGGCGGCATGTTATATCAGCTACTACACACTCTATCACCGCAACTAAATGGTTTATTAAACGGTGAAATACTGGACAATATAAGTCTATGCAATGACAGTTAATTTGTTAAAAATATATTTTTTATGTTTCTCTACGCATAAATTTGTATTCAAGCGATGATTTTTTGCCCATTCAAAAGATTTTTTTTAATCCTTTTATAATTGATCATTTCGGCTACAACGATCAATAATCAAACAGTCACTCTAGCTAAAATCCGCGAATCGACCTGTGATTAATCAAATTATTATTAATATTTTAATCCAGACGCAAACTCACACAGCAAACATGCACTGTGTATAAGGCATATATAACTTCACAATAAATACTTATTAGCTATGAAACTTATAAATTAAACATATGTTCATAAATTATTGCTTTAAGATCAAAAATTCTTTGACAAAGAAACTAATTCTCTCTACTATGGCGTCACTTCTAAACGACCCTATCGTCTAGAGGCCTAGGACATCGCCCTTTCACGGCGGTAACCGGGGTTCGAATCCCCGTAGGGTCGCCATCTCTCTGCAGTTATTACTTTTTGCTACATTCAAGAATTGCACAAAATCAGCTTTGGACTACAATAAGCGGCTTCGCCCAATTGAACTTTGTCCGATATGCAATCTTCTCATTCTCAACCTGAAGTTCCACCCTCCGATCATCAACCGCATTTAAAACGCGCGATGACCAGTCGACATTTGGTAATGTTGTCTTTAGGTGGCGCGATTGGAACAGGTTTATTTTTGGGTTCCGGTGAAGTCATCGCCCAAACCGGACCAATTGGTGCCATCCTCGCTTATATTCTCGGCGGCCTCATCGCTTATATGGTCATGCTCTGTCTCGGCGAGCTGGCGGTTCAATTTCCTGTCTCTGGTTCTTTTGGGAGCTATGCGCATCAGTTTATTGGTCCCGGCACTGGCTATATGATCACATGGCTATATTGGCTGACTTGGACGGCCACACTCGGCACCGAGTTCACTGCAGCTGCCATGTTGATGCAAGAATGGTTTCCTCATATTTCGGTCTGGTTATGGACCATTATCTTTGCCGCAATCGTATTTATCCTCAATGTCAGCTCGACCCGATTATTTGCCGAATCTGAATTTTGGCTGGCTTTAATTAAAGTCATCACCGTGATCAGCTTTATTTTATTGGGTTTATTGGCCATCTTTGGCGTATTGTCTTTCGATGGCGCTGAAACTGCACCGTTATTTAGCAATCTCACCGCACAAGGCTGGTTCCCTCAAGGGATCTTCCCGATTTTTGCTACCATGCTCATCGTCAATTTCGCCTTCTCTGGTACTGAGTTAATTGGTGTTGCAGCAGGTGAAACCCAAGATCCTGCGAAAAACGTACCCAAAGCCATCAATGCCGCGATTTGGCGCCTGTTGATCTTCTTTGTCGGTACCATTATCGTGATTAGTGCATTGTTGCCCTATCAAGCCACAGGCCTACACAGTGAAGAAATCAGTAACAGTCCCTTTGTAACGGTCTTTGCCTATATCGGTATTCCTTATGCTGAAGATATTATTCGCTTTGTGATCATTACCGCATTATTGTCTGCTGCGAACTCTGGCTTATATGCTGCATCTCGAATGATGTATTCCCTATCTGTCAAAAAACAACTTCCAAAGGTCTTTTCTACCCTGAGCAAATCAGGAACACCGATTATTGCTTTGATTGTGACCATGATGGGCAGTTTACCCGGCCTACTCTCTGAGAAATTTGGTGCTGAATTTATCTTTAAAAACCTCTTGGGTGTTGCAGCATTCACCATGGTCATTGTGTGGATGAGTATCTGTTTATCTCAATACAACTTCCGCCGCCGTTGGTATAAAGATGGGCATACTCAACATGACCTCAAATTTGTGGCTCCGTTCTACCCCATCGTGCCGATATTGGGTTTCGTGTTCTGTTTAATTACCGGCCTGAGTATGGCAGCAGACCCAGAGATGTTACCGGGCTTTATCAGCTGTCTGTTGTTTATCGCAGGGTGTTATGCCAGTTACTATCTATTCTATCGCGATCAAAAATAATCTACTTAAGGCTTTATCGGTCTATTCGTGAGTACCGAAAAAGCAGAGATACCAGAAACCAAAGAGCGGCTATAGCCGCTCTTTTTTGTTGTTTTATAAATAGAAAATCAACTGTAACTAAATCACAATGCTATATTTTTTGCAACTCAACCCTCAATATCGTGTTTCAGGATTAATTACCCTCGCCTCGCCACTGGCCTACCAAGTGCTACTCGATCATATCGTCCACCCATCAGCCTGCCGAGTGCATTACAGGGCGATTGGATTAACTTTTTTGCGATTGAAGTTTTTCTGACCAGCCACCCGCTCAATCAAGCACCATTTGACTTTAAACCTGCGATACACAATCAAGCCATTCACACCTTTGCCCAATCACCGCATGAAATCATTGGCTATCTACAGCACCCAGATGTGATCCAAACCATCTTGGACTATTATCAAAAAGCCTAGTTTTTAAGCACATTGGCACTGATTTTCTTGCGATTGTTTTAATTTCAGCCAGTCGAATGCAAATTCGGGATTTATTCAGCAAAACTGTTTGACAGGGTTTTAGATTCGCCCTAAGATACGTCCACCTCTGAAACGACCCTATCGTCTAGAGGCCTAGGACATCGCCCTTTCACGGCGGTAACCGGGGTTCGAATCCCCGTAGGGTCGCCAATTTAATCTGTTAAATGGCTTAGTTTCAGAAGTGATTGCCTCAATCTATAAGACCCTATCGTCTAGAGGCCTAGGACATCGCCCTTTCACGGCGGTAACCGGGGTTCGAATCCCCGTAGGGTCGCCAAATTCGAGTTGCTAAAACAACTCATCAAAAACCTGAGATTATACAATCTCAGGTTTTTTTTATTACCTGCGATTTATGCTCCCCCCCTTCTTGCCCTCTTTTTACGGAGGGCTGGAGTGGATCTAAAACGCCGACCTTAGTGTGCAATTTGAATCGTAGGTTTCACCGACATCCCAACTCTAAGTTTGTCTAAGTTGGCTTGCTTACTGTCCAATGCGATCCGAATCGGCAGTCGTTGCACAACCTTGGTAAAGTTACCTGTGGCATTCGCCGCAGCAACTGGTGAAAAACTAGCACCACTGGCAGGCCCTACACTTTGCACTTTCCCTTTAAAGCTCAAACTGGGCAAAGCATCAACGCGAATCTCAACCACTTGGCCGGTCTGAATCTGCGCGAGTTGCGTTTCCCTAAAATTAGCTTCGATATAAATCGAGTTTAACGGCACGATTGCAAGTAAAGGACTGCCCACTTGGCTATAACCACCGACACGTGCTTGTTTCTGATCGATATAGCCACTGATTGGCGCAAGCACTTCGGCATAGCTCAGCTTTAACCGCACCGCATCGACACTGGCCTGAGCAATCGCCTGATCTGCCTCAACTTTAAGGGTTTCAGCCCGTAGTACCTCGATCTGCTGTTGGGCCGTTTCTAAGGCGGCTTGACTACGAATTGCAACACCTTGCTGAGTGCCATACTGCGCCTCAGCTTGTTGTTTGGCTTGTAAGGTTCCAGAACCATCTTCAGCCAAGCGACTAAAGCGTTGTAAGTCTTGACTGGCCAACTTTAAATTGGACTGATCGATCTGAATATTGGCTTTGGCCTGTTGCACCAAACTTT
This sequence comes from Acinetobacter calcoaceticus, assembly GCF_004345325.1. Classification (GTDB taxonomy): domain Bacteria; phylum Pseudomonadota; class Gammaproteobacteria; order Pseudomonadales; family Moraxellaceae; genus Acinetobacter; species Acinetobacter calcoaceticus_D. The sequence continues at coordinate 182,162 of NZ_SLVJ01000002.1, read as the reverse complement.
GCTGTTGCTTAATTTGTGCCTGAATCGCAATAATGGCGGCTTTTTTCGCCTGCACATGTGCTTCGGCATCTTGCAGTTGGATCTGTAAATCACGCTGATCCAGTCTCAGCAAGAGATCACCCGCCTGCACAAATTGATGATCAACCACTTTGACCGCTTCGATCAATGCTGCAATTTGTGGCGCAACCAAAGTGGCATCGGCTTTAACATAGGCATCATCGGTACTTTGACTATTGGCTTCAGCTTCATGGCGATTGAATAACACATAAGCCACGATCAAGACCACAATCAAAATCGAAGCTGCAATCAGTTTAAATTTCATTTCTTTACTCATATAAGTTTTTCAATTCTTCGATCAATCGCCATGATCCTAATCAAATGATTAGGCAGATTTTGTTGCCTGTGCATCTGGCATCACCTTCACTTGTGGCGCTGGAACGTATTGCAGCATCAACACCAATGGAATCAACAACACTGCGACCACTGCGAACACGCGATAAATATCCGCAGTCGCCAATACCAAGGCCTGTTGATGTATCACTAAGCTCAACTCAGAAACGGGTATCTGCCCTGCATGAGCCAAATGACTTGCCTGATCGATTAAATGTTGACGATGCATTTGATTGCGCTCAAATAGAAATTGCCCAACCACAGCACTGCCCACCACCGTCCCTAGCGCGCGCAAGGTATTAATAATGCCGGAGACATAGGGGCCCTCCATCGGCTGAACCACACTGGTGCCAAGAAACAGCATTGAAACCACAGCAAGGGGTTGCCCAATACTCTGTAGCAAAGTGATGATGAGAAACTCATCTAGCATCCAATCCGATGTGATTTTCGTGCCCATCCAACATGCTGCTGCCATACAACTCAGACCCAAAGCAAATAGATAACGTGCATCGATCCATTTTCGGTACAATAATAATGCAACCAGCGAGCCTAAAATCAATTGAGGGACGCCGACCATTAAGCCGATCTGAGCGGTTTGTTCCAATCGAAGCCCATGCAGTTGAGCCAAAGTATTGACGGGCAGTACCACTGCGCTCGACATCACAATCAACATCACAAAAAACACGCTAAAGCCCAATCCTAAATTGCGTTTTCCGAGCAGTTGTAAACGGATAAAAGGCGCAGGGTCTTTCCATTGCATCAACAGAAATAATCCAGTCAAACTCACGCCAACAAAGGCACTGGCCTGGATCCGTGGTGAATTCAGCCAATCTAAGCGCAGTCCTTGATCCAAAGTCACCACCAGACACGCCAGACCCAACACCCCGATCAATATGGCCAGCCAATTGCACTGCTTAAAACGCCCCAAGAGCATGGGTGATTTGGGTACGCCATAGGCCATACAGGCCAGTGATACAGCACCCAATGGCAAGGTATGCCAATAGATCCAACGCCAATCCTGAACACTATCCACAAACAGACTGGACAACCACAAGGCGACATTGGGAGAAAATGTTGCCGTCAGCGCATACAAGGCCAAGCCATGTAAGCGTATCGGCGCGGGTAAAAACCGCAATGCCGCCATCATCAAGATTGGAATTAAAGCCCCTGAACACAGGCCCTGCACACTGCGTAACAGCAGCATCAATTCATAGTTATGCACCCAGGGCAGCAGCGCAGAAAAAAACAATGCACTCGACAGCATCCACATCTGAAAACGCCGCATCGAATAAGTAATGGCAAACCAGGATGCAAATGGCATCGCAGCCAATTCACCTGCGGAATACACCGTGTTTAACCAAGCTGCTTGATCACGTGAAAAGCCCAATGCCCCTTGAATATCAGCCAATGCCAAACCGGGTACCCGATTATTTAAGCCCGCAATCATGGCCGCCAATAAAATCCCAAACAGGCCCAGTGCCAAGCGCGGCCCAAAAACGGGGGCTGGCGGTGGTGCAGCTGGTGCAGGTTGCGGCACTGGATCAAATACTACCTGTGCCGGTGGTGGTGACATGGCTGAGGATGCTGTCGTGCCCATCGTACTCATCAATCCGCTCCTTGCATAAGGCTGTCATACCAATCCTGTGCCCCACCGCCACCCAGCGCCCGATAGAGTCCTACGATCGACAGTGCCTGTGCAATTTGGCCTTGGCTTTGCAGTAATGCCACCTCAAGCAACTCTTTTTTTGCATTCAGAACCTGTGCCTGATCGAGGACACCCTGATCAAACTGCTTTTGGCGAATCCGAATGACGGTATTTTTTTGCGCATACTCACGACTGAGATCACGCTGATCCTGCAATTGGTATTGGTATTCAATCAAGGCATTATCCACTTCATGCCAAGCATTCAGCACAGTGCGCTGATACTGCACTGCAGCTAGACGCTGCCGACTCTGGTTGACTTGTAGATTACGTTTGAGGCGCCCACCCTCAAATATCGGGATATGAATGATCGGCCCCACACCGTAGGTACTCGAAGCCCAGTCACCTAGGTCAGAAAATTGAAATGCTTGAGCCCCCAGATTGGCACTCAAGCCGACACGTGGATAAAAATCTGCTTGAGCCGCACCGAGTTGCGCCACTGCAGCGCGTAACTCAGCATCTGCAACTAAAATATCCGCACGTTGCTGTACAAAGTGCGATGACAGCCCGACTGGAATCTGCTGCGGCGCTTGATAGTGATAAGCTTGATCAAACAGTTGATCCAAGGCTTTAGGCCCCGTACCCAGCAACTGAGCCAGCGCATTTTTCAATAGCTGTCGTTGCTTTACATGGGCTTTTTGCTGGGATTGGCTACGGATCAATTGCTGCTCGGCATGCGCTACAGCCTCGAGTGTGACCACACCATATTTAAATTTACGTTGTGCAATCTCAAGCAAGCGCTGCTCCATCGCGATTTTTTCAGCATGTAAGAGATACTGCTGTTGCACCGAACGTAGCAGAAAGTATTGACGTGCCAATTCAGCGCTCAGGGACAATTGCAGATCATGTTGAGCAAAATACTTTGCTTCTACATTGGCTTGGGCCGCCTGTGACAACTGCTTAAAGTGCCCCCAAAGATCCAATTCCCAACTGGACTTGACCCCGATACTCCACAAACCACTGCTGTGGGTATAGGCACCCAATTGCGCCAATGGTGCATTTTCACTCAAGGTCGAACGGTTGTACCCCCCATCCAGACTAACGCGTGGTTGTAGCGCAGCTTCTGCCTGACCCAATTGTGCTTGTGCTTCGATGATGCGTAGTGCGGCACTATGTAGATCGAGGTTTTGCTCAAGCAATTGCTGCTCAAGTTGCACCAACAGCGGATCATTAAACAAGCGCCACCACTGCTGTGACACAGTCTGATTGTTCAGTTGCTGATTTTGTTGTAGCACGTGATCGTGATCAGCTTGTATTTGTTGCAATTGCTGCGCATCTAGATGTTTTTCGGGCAATGCCGGTGTACTGACACATCCGCTCATAAAAAGTAGCGTGACGATGCTCAGCGCTGCGAAGCCTTTGTTTTGCGGATGCCTAAGACCTGAGATCAAACTGATTTGATGGCTTAAAGTGGACTGCATGCGGTTTCCAAATCAACTGTACCGATCGGTACTGTATTGCGATTAAAAAACCCTGTCAATCCTTTTAGTTACTTAAATATAATCATTTTTTTTAAAATATAACGTAAACTAGTCGGTACTATTTTTCAATTTTTTTATATTTATCATGCAACTATCAGATCGAAATACTGAAAAAATGCACAAGATTTTAGATGCAGCTACCGATATATTTTTGAGTCACGGATTTAGTGCCTCGACCACCGATATGATCCAGAAAAAAGCAGGCATTTCGAAGGCCACTTTATATGCTTGCTTTGCCAATAAAGAAACACTGTTTGAAGCCGTGATTGAAAGAAAGTGTTCGCAGATGCATCAATTCGTCAGCTCTGTTGATGCTACATCGCATAGCATCGAGGAAACCTTACAAGCCATGGGTATGATTTACCTACGTTTTATCTTATCCGCTGAAGGTTTAGCCGTTTATCGCGTGTGTATCTCTGAAGCGACGCGCTTTCCTGCCTTGTCACATATGTTTTATCTGGCGGGGCCACTAAAAATGGCCAAGGTGGTGATGCAGTATCTAGAATATGCCGCTGAGCAAAAACAGATCAATCTACAACGACATGGCCTAGAGGCTTCGGCACATATCTTTTTAAGTTTGATGCGTGGTGATATACATGTTGAATACCTGACCCATCCTGATGCACAGGCCTCAGAAGCCCTGATCGAAAAACGGGTCAAAACCGCCGTACAGCTCTTTCTAAACAGCATCGCCGACACCACCAATCACGGACAGTGAATAGCAGATACTAAATCACTGAATGCTCGTATCTCCACACCCGATCTAATCAAAAAAGCTTCCCTGCATATGCAGAGAAGCTTGTGATAGATCTGATGTAGGGCTTTTAAAGACGCTGTAGCTTTAGGGCTTTAAAACTGCTAATCGTTGTTTAAGCCTGCTTACGTGAATTGATTCGACCTTGGATCATGGCTTTGACATTGCCTTTGGCATAGCCGAAGAAGACTTTTAGCGGCGAGAGTTTAGGATTGGCGGGTTTACCTTGACCAATGGCCTTAAACTGCGCTGCATACCAGATGATTTCCATAATCGCCATTTTATCGACAAAGGGAATGCCGGTTTTAATCGGCTTCACCGCATAACGCACATCTTGACCTGCGATTAAGCGATCCGTCAGATCGGTTTCGACCGCCAATGGTCGTGCAATGCCAATAAAGTCACACGCGCCACTATCGAGCGCATCATTCATGCCTTTAACGGTACGGAATCCCCCGGTGACCATGAGATGGCATTTGACTTGTTTACGAATCATATCCGCAAAATCAAGAAAATAAGCCTCACGTGCAATGCTGCTGACCTTACGCTTGTCGGCCTTGGCACCTGCCATTGCTGGCGCTTCATAGGTACCGCCCGAGATTTCAATCAAGTCGATCCCTGCCGCATCGATGGCTTTAAACACGCTAATCACTTCATCTTCAGTGATGCCACCACGCTGGAAATCAGCAGAGTTTAATTTGACTGAAATGATAAATTGATCTGAAGTCACCGCACGAACCGCCTGATAGATCTCCAACAGGAAACGCATCCGATTTTCAATCGAACCACCCCATTGATCTTGACGTTGATTGGTCAAGGGCGATAAAAACTGGCTAATCAGATAGCCATGCGCGCCATGTAACTGCACCCCTTCAAAACCCGCTTGTTCACAGATCTTTGCAGCAGTGGCAAAGCGCTGAATAATATCGAGGATTTCTTGTTCTTGTAGCTCACGCGGTGTCCCAAAAGTGGTGGCTAACATCGGGCTAAAAGGCACTGCCGAGGGTGCTACCGTTTCTTTGTTGAGTCCCTTTGGACACTGACGCCCCGGATGAGACAACTGGATCAACTGCACCATGCCATGTTGTTTGCCAATATTGGCCCAATGGGTCAGTGCGGCAAGATCTCGATCACTTTCAATCCCCACCACACCGGGTTCATTTTTGGCACGTAAATCCACCATCACGTTGCCTGTAATCGCACAACCCAAGCCGCCTTTGGCCCAAGCTTCATACAAACCAAACAGTAACTGGTTCGGTTGACCGGCTGGATTGGCCAAAGCCTCACTCATTGCGCCTTTGATAATGCGGTTTTTAAATGTGATATTTCTAATTTGAATGGGTTCAGCAAGATGGCTCATAGGTCATTTCTCTGGTTGCTGTAATAACATGTCGATGCAGTTCGATCACATCGAAATAGAGTTAAAATCCAATCGAGTGTAGATTTGACAATTTACTTTGTCAACTTAATGCTACAGTGCTAATACTGACTGGCCTGTAGCAATTGTTGGGTATATTCATGCTGTGGATGAGCAAATAAGTCCGCTGTGGCTTGGCATTCAATCACTTGAGCATGCTTCAACACCATGACGGTGTGACAAAGCGCTTTAACGACTTGCAAGTCATGACTAATAAATACATAGCTCATTTGATGCTGAGTCTGCAGCCTTCGCAGCAGTTTAACAATCGCACGTTGGGTACTGCGATCCAGTGCCGAGGTCGGTTCATCCAAGATCAATAGCTTGGGTTGCAAGACCAAAGCGCGTGCCAAGGCAATACGCTGCCGCTGCCCACCCGACAATTGGTGCGGATAGCGTTGCTTAAACTCAATCGGAAGCTCGACCTGTAACAAGGCTTGATCGATGGCGCTCTGCAACTGTACCGCAGTTAATTTTTTCAGCGCCAAACCTTCAGCAATAATCTGCTCGATGGTCATACGCGGATTGAGACTGCTAAACGGATCTTGAAATACAATTTGAAATTGGCTACGCAATGGTCGTAACTGTTTTTCTTTTAACTGATTCAGATCTTGGCCCAACAGCACAATCTGACCTTCACTCTGAATCAATCTGGCAATCGCCAAGGCCAATGAGGTTTTACCTGAACCACTTTCCCCCACGATACCAATCGATTCATTTTCACCTAAATCCATCACCAGTGGCTCAACAGCAGTCACATAGTCTTTCACTCGATTGAGCAAGCCCTGCTTAATTGGGAATCTCACAGCCAAATGATCAAGGCGAAGTACAGCTTCACCTGCTTCAGATAGGGCTTGTCGCGGTGCAGCCTCACCAAAGTCATGATCCAATAAATGCTGGGTATAGGCAGCTTCAGGATGATTGAATATGGCATCGACACTGCCCTGCTCAACCACTTGCCCTTTTTGCATCACGATCACCTGATCGGCATAACGCTTAATCAAGTTCAGGTCATGGCTGATCAAAATCATCGCCATCTGGCGTTGTTGCTGCAACTGCTTCAGCAAGGTCAATATTTGTGCTTGTAAAGTCACATCCAGCGCTGTGGTTGGCTCATCTGCGATCAAGATATCCGGTTCTAGCGCCAATGCTGCTGCGATCATTACTCGCTGACGTTGACCACCCGACAATTCATGCGGATAGCGACGCAGTTTATCCTCTGGTGTAGGAATCCCCACAGCCTCAAGCAACGCCAAACTACGTTTACGCAGTTCTTTGGCTGGACAGGCATTTAAACGCAATGCTTCTGCTAAGATTTTCTCCACCCGATGCAGCGCATTTAAAGCAGTCATCGGCTCCTGAAAAATCATGGCAATTTTTTGACCACGGATATGTAGCAGTTCAGCTTCAGTACATTTCAGCAAGTCTTTGGCCTGCTGCGCTGCACTCTGCAGATAGGCCTGACCTGACACCTTCAGCTCTGGCGCTAATAATCCTAGCAGCGCCAGACTACTGATTGATTTTCCTGAACCACTCTCGCCCACGATGGCCACGGTTTCCCCAGCATGCAGATCAAAGCTCAAGCCTTGTACTAAGCACTGTTGCTGCGAAGTCTGCGGTGGTAGGCAAATTTCAAGTTGTTGTACACGCAGATACAGCGCTGGCTTAACGTCTTGGATCGAATGCATCTCGTGCGGCCTCCCCGATATAAATCAAAAGTGACAACACCAAAGCCAAACTAAAAAAGCCGGCCAGTGCCAACCATGGCGCATCTAAATTATTTTTACCTTGTAACAGGATTTCACCCAAGGATGCCGCATCAGGCGGTAAGCCATAGCCAAGAAAATCCAATGCGGTCAAGGCCGTGATATTGGCCGTCAACATAAAGGGCAACTGCGACATGCTTGAACTCATGGCATTGGGTAAAATATGTCTCAACATAATGCGCTGATCACTAACCCCGAGTGAGCGTGCTGCACGAACATAGTCGAGATTTCGTGCGCGTAAAAACTCAGCCCGAACCAAGCCCACCAAGGCCGGCCAACCGAACAGCAGCATGATCAAAAACAACCAATATACGCTTGGGGTAAACATACTCACCAAGATCATCACCATAAACAAGGTGGGTAATCCGCCCCATACTTCCAAGATGCGTTGTCCCAATAGATCAACCCAACCGCAGTAATAGCCTTGGATTGCCCCAACCATAATCCCCAGCAGCGAAGCAAAAAAGGTCAAAGCAATACCAAACAGCAGTGAAACCCGCATCCCATACAGGATACGCGCCAATACATCTCGACCTTGATCATCAGTCCCCAACCAGTTTTGTCCAGTCGGTGGTGAAGGTACTGGCACCGCCAATTCTAAATTTGGCGTGTCATATGAATAAGGGATCAACGGCCAAATCGCCCAGCCTTTTTCATCAATGAGCTGCTTTACCACCGGATCACGATAATCTGCGGTGGTTTCAAATACCCCACCAAATTCGGTTTCAGGATAGTTTTTAAAGATCGGGAAATAAACCGACTGCTCATATTTGACCACGATGGGTCGATCATTGGCGATAAACTCTGCCGCCATGGATAAGACAAAGATGATTGAAAATACAATCAAGCAATACCAGCCCATTCGGTTATGTTTAAAGCGTTGCAAACGTGCTTGCATCAATGGTGACATTATTCTGCACCTCGCGAATCAAAATTAATCCGAGGATCGATAACCTGATACAGCACATCACTGATCAATCTTAAAATCAGCCCCATCAGGGTAAATAAAAACAAGGTGCCAAAGATCACTGGATAATCCCGCTGTTGTATAGCCTCAAAACCCAATAGTCCTAAGCCATCGAGATTAAAAATAATTTCAACAAAGAGATTACCCACAAAAAATATCCCCACCAAAGCTTCTGGCAAACTGGCGATCACAATCAACATGGCATTGCGGAATACATGTCCGTACAACACCTTGCGCTCAGTCAGCCCCTTGGCTCTGGCTGCAATCACATATTGTTTACTCAGTTCTTCCATAAACGAATATTTGGTCAAATAGGTCAGACCCGCAAAGCCACCCAGCACAATGGTCAAGATCGGCAACACCATATGCCAAAAATAATCTGTCATTTTTCCCCATAGGCTGAGGTCTTGAAAATTATCCGAGACCAAGCCTTGTAGAGGAAACCATTGCCAATACGAACCGCCTGCAAAAAATACAATCAACACAATAGCAAAGACAAAGGATGGCACGGCATAGCCTACAGCCAAAATCAATGAGGTGGATTTATCAAACAACAAACCATGTCGACGCGCCTTGTGGATTCCCAGTGGGATCGACACCAGATAAATCAACAAGGTACTCCATAGGCCTAAGGAGATCGTCACGGGCATCTTTTCCCAGAGCAACTGGGTAACTGGTTTATCTTTGAAAAAACTAACACCGAAATCAAAACTTAAATAGCCTTTGAGCATCAACCAAAACCGTGTGCTGGCGGGTTGATCAAAACCATATTGTTGATTAATTTTTTCCACAATTTCAGGACTTAAGCCACGCGCACCTTGATATTGACTGCCATTGCCCGAGGCGGTATCACCACCGCCCTGTTCATGCAACCCTTGAAAGCTTTCAGCCTGTTGAATGGCTTGCTCTACTGGGCCACCGGGGGCCAATTGCACCACCACAAAATTGATCAATAAAATCAGAAATAGTGTCGGAATAATCAGCAACAATCTTTTTAATATATAGGTGCCCATCGGTTTTGATTCCTTATGACTGCACGATTATTTTTAATGACATTGGTAGACGCTGTTGAATCTCAGTGGCTAGGCTAAAGGCTTAAACCACTACACTTTAGCCACTGCACTTAAATCACTGAACTTAAGCCACTGCACTTAGCCACGATTGCTTAGGCTATATGATGCTTAGGCTATTTTCTCGATAAGTACTGGTTCACCTTGGCAGCTTGCTGTGGATCTACCCACCAAAACTCAAATCCGGTGCTGAGTTTTGGCGTCAACTTTGGAAATTGATAAATATTCCAATACGCAATCCAAGTATCGGGTTTGTTATAAGTCAGCAATTGATAATAGCCAGAACGCAACAAACGATCCAACACTCGGGTCTGTAATACCAATTGCTCCCGATTCGGTGCGCGTATGATGTTCTGGATCACCTCATCGATGACTGGATTTTTAATCCCGGACAGATTGTAATTACCCACCTCATCTGCGGCTTTACTGCCCCACATCTGCGCCTGTTCATTGCCCGGACTCAAGGACTGCGGCATTACGAATGAGGTCATATCATAGTCATAACGACGAATGCGCTCTAGGTATTGCGGCACATCCACCAAACGGATATTCACCTCGATCCCCAGTTTTTTCACATTGCGCACAAAAGGCATCAAGGTGCGCTGCAAACCATCCTGATGAATCATAAACTCCAGACGAATGGGTTTGGACTGACGATCCAGCAATTGACCATTTTGATAACGGTAGCCTGCATCAAGTAAAATTTGCCGTGCCTGAAGTAAACCATCCCGATGAAATCCACTGCCATCAGAGGCAGGATATTTCCAATCCAGCAACACTTCTTGGCGTTGAATCGGTTCCAAACGATTTAAATACGGTTGTAAGACTTTTAACTCTGCAGCACTTGGGGTGGATTTGGCTTCTAGTTCGCTGTTTTGAAAATAACTATTTAAGCGCTGCAGTTGCCCATAAAACATCGCCTTGTTCATCCACTCAAAGTCATAGGCCAAGCTGAGCGCTTTACGCAGATGGATGTCGTTAAAAGGCGCACGGCGCATATTAAAGATAAAGCTTTGTGTTGGCACAGGGTTTTCAAGCTTAATCTTGGTTTTCTGAATCATGCCCGCTTTGACTGCTGGGAAGTTGTAGCCTGAAACCCAAGTTCGGGTGTATTTCTCTTCGTGCAGGGTGTATTGACCAGTTTTAAACCCTTCGAAAGCCGTATTTAAATTACGGTAATAGACATATTTAATCTGATCAAAATTATAGCGACCGCGATTCACTGGTAGATCTTTGGCCCAATAGTTCGGATCACGCTTATAAGTAATACTGCGACCCGCATCAATACGATCAATCATATAAGGGCCTGAACCCAAGATCGGGGTCATGGTGGCCCGACCAAAATCTTTGCCATTCCAATCTGCTTTGGAATAAATCGACAACTCAGCCAAGATACTGGGTAACTCGGTATTGTTGCTGGATTTAAAGGTCATTCTCACTTGATGCTGTGACAGCACTTCAGTTTTGGCCAGATCAGCAATATACATCTGCAAACCATAATTGGCTTTGCTCTGATAGGTATCAAACGTGAATTTCACATCTTCAGCAGTGACTGGCGTGCCATTGCTAAAACGTGCTTTGGGGTTGAGATGAAAAATAATTGAGCTGCTCTGTTTTGGATCTAGCGTCACTTTTTCAGCCAATAAGGGATACATCACCCCAGGTTCATCTAAAGATCGACTCATCAACGAATCAAACAGAAAATTCACCCCCGCCACAAAGGTACCTTTGCCGTTCATGCTGTTGAGATTGTCAAAAGTGCCGCTGTCCCGCAGGGTCATGATGCCCCCCTTGGGCGCATTGGGATTGGCATAAGGCATTGCTTGATGCTGCAAATACAATGGTGTGCTATACATAGACAAGTATGGCGTGGTCTGAACTTCAGACCATGCCATCGAGGCGTAGAGCGCCAGCATCATGCCACTCAGGGTATTTACCACAGACCTACGCTGTTGCATGAAACGTCCTTTAATCAATCTTCAATGATGCTTTCAACCCATCCACTTAGCCGCAAGTGGCCCGCTACATTGACTTATAGATTCGGAACTTTAATCACCGCACCGATTCTAAGATTGGCATTCGGCTTCATGTCATTCATTTCTGCCAATTGTTCAGTTCCGACCCCATATTTGCTGGCCAAACGAATCAAAGAGTCGCCACTTTTCACGGTATAAGACACCACCGTTTTAGGGATCAAGATGCTTTGACCACGGCGTAATGCTGTTTTAGCGGTCAAGCCATTCATCGCTGCAAGCTCTGGAACAGAAACGCCCACCCGCGCTGCAATAGACGTCAATGACTCACCTGCTTTCACGGTATATTTCTCAGTACTCTTACTCGAAACCGGTGCTTTAACTACTTTCTCTACCTGCTTCTTCTCTTCCTGAGCTGAAAATTGCTTTGCCGTACCACGATCAATTTTTAGGCGCTGCCCAGCACGTAAATTGGCAGTGCGGGACAGGCCATTGAGGTCGGCCAAGTAGTTCGGTTGCATATAATACTTTTTCGCCACACTGGCCAGAGTTTCACCTGCTTTTACCGTATGACTATCAGCATCATCAGCTGCATTGTTTTGCTTCACTTTTGCATCAGGCTCACCGGTCAGTTTCAACTTTTGCCCGACCATCACACCTGAGCTCACACTCAGACCATTCAGATCAGCAACTTTACTCACCGATAAATTATATTTGCTGGCCACTGCCGACAAACTGTCACCGGGTTGTACGGTATAACTGTCTGGTGTGGTGGTTCCTGCTGGGATCTTAATACTTTGTCCCACCATGAGACCTTTGTTTGGCGCAATTTGGTTTAACTCTGCCAATTCATTGAGACTCAGCTTGGACTGCGCTGCAATACTCGACAAGGTTTCACCACGTTGAACTTTATAAGACTCGGTCTTATAACTAAATTCTTTTTTAGTGCTTTCCACTTTCGTTTCGACTTTGGAGTCTTTTGTAGCACTGAGTTCTTGCAATGGGACATTAATTTTTTGCCCAACCAATAAACTGCTGCCTGCACTCAAACCATCGGTCAGATCAGCCAACTCCTGATTGGACATGGCATAGCGATCTGCGATCAGTTTTAAATACTCTCCGCGTTTGACCACATAGACTTTGGTTTTAACCTTAACGTCACTACGGCCGTTATTTTTTTGATCTTTGGTATTGGCACTACTGTCATTGGCTTTGTTATTGCTATTGGATGTTTCCACTAAATTTAATTTTTGATCCACCCACAAGTTACTGCTCACCGACAAATTATTAAAACTCGCCAATTGCTGAACACTTAGACCAAATTGTTCAGCAACACCCGTTAAACTATCATTTGGCTTAACCACATAACTCGTAGGTCGTGCAGATGTAGTGGTTGCGCTACTTGGGGTACTGGCATTACTTGAAGCAGGATTGGCATCGTATAAATATAAAGTGGTCCCAGCAAATAAAGTACCGTTGGGATCGACTTGGTTCCACTTGGCTACATCTCGCCAATTGACACCATTTTTAGCCGCAATAATCGCAAGGGTATCGCCCGCGACGACCGTATAAGTACTACGTTTACCCTTCGGTGCGACAACCAAGATATCGTCACTATTTTTAACATAGGCTTTACCTTGATTCAGCTGTGCTTCGACTGAGCTTGCTGGGGTATTTTCAGCCACGCCACGCGGATAAGAGAAGCCAACTGAAACTTCTTTGCCCTGCTGCTCAGCCACAGATTGGCTGGTTTGAATGGCGGTCAGCTTGATTTTCCCATCTAAAGGATCAACCACCTCAGTGCCTTGAGGTGCCAAAGCAGTAATCTCTTTAACCACTGCATCGGTTTCTGCTGCACTCGCTCTAGGTTGCAGCACTTGCTGGACGGTTTCTTTACTGTTTTCAGCTTTTACTGCAGCCTGAATTTGCTCACGCTCTTTATTTGAAATTGGTGGTTCAATACTTACAGGCTTAACATTCGCGGCCTGGGTGATTGCTACTGGTATACGCGGTGCACTTGGAACATCCGCATTCGACGCAAAACTGGCTAAAGCATTGGAGCCTTGTGGGGTATTACGTGGTAGACTCGCTGTGGTTTTGGGCTGGTTATTGTTGTTAAAAGTAGTATTACTCAGGGTATTGGCGGTATAGGTCGGGGTCGACGGTTGTTTAACCGATGCAGGCGTAGTTGTGATGACGCTTGAAGCTTGAGTTGTCGCTGGCGCCGTGGTGCTCAATGGCATGTTGCTATTTGAAGAAGCCGTCCAGACACTACTGCCACCTTGTAAGGTTTTGAGCTTAGCATCGATATTGGGGTTGAGATCAGCGGGGATCAAGATTCGCATAGGACTCGAAGCATCCACCGTTTCACCACGATGACCCGGGTTCAATGCATACAGCTCAGCGCGACTCAGCCCTGTCAAATTGGCGATCTGATTCAATTGCGAACCCGCAGGCACAGCAACTTCCCTAAAATGCGGACGGTTTGCGATAGGCGGTAAACTCGCACCATAACGTTGTGGACTTTTAATAATTTGCGCTACAGCCAAGAAACGTGGCACATAGTTCATAGTTTCTTGCGGCAACTTCAAAGACCAATAATCAGTTGGTAAGCCTGCAGCTTGGTTGCGGTTAATCGCTTGTTGAATACGACCAGGACCGGCGTTATAGGCGGCTAGCGCCAGTTCCCAGGAACCAAATTGATTATACAAACTGCCTAAAAACTCATATGCAGCGCGGGTGGATTCGACCACATCACGGCGTCCATCATAGAGACCTGTTTGTCTTAGACCATAAACCTTGCCGGTACTGGGAATAAACTGCCACATCCCTGCCGCAGCTGCACTACTGGTTGCGGCAGGGTCATAGGAACTTTCAATGATCGGTAACAATGCCAATTCGGTAGGGAGACCACGGCGCTCAGCTTCTTTCACTGTATGGTACAAATAACGTGAAGCACGTGCACTCAGACGATCAAGATAAGGCTGTCTGGAAATAAACCAACTACGTTGTGCATCGATGCGTGGATCCCAATGCTCCAGATCCATTTTAAAACCAACCGTCATGCGCTTCCACACATCACCATGTTTTAAAATCTGTAAGCGATCGCCTTCCACCGCACGCATGTCGGTCGCAGAAAGTAAATCTTCGAGGGAACTCAGACTGTTGGCATCTAACATGCCCATATTTTGTTGTGAGCTTGAGGCGGGTTTGGTTGGTGTGGTGGAACAACCTGTGGTTAAACCTAATGCTGCAAGTGCTGACGTCAGTAATGAGATTTTAAAAAAATGAGAAGCTGAGGGCTGCATGACAGCTTGACTAGGTTTATACATACAAAGTTCCGAACAACAAAGCGTTAATTTATTTTATCCAGGTCATTTTAGTGGAGGGTACTCCCCACACAAGACCATTCTTAATCGCGAATCGATTACAAATGTTACAAGAAGTTAAAAATATTCGAGATTTATCGCTGAAATGCCGAATTTGCATATACAATAAATTCTTCAACCCTGATGTTCAACTCTAAATTTCAATTCATTGGTTCAAATTATGTCTCAAACAATCACACTTTATGTGGATGGTGCTTGTCGTGGTAATCCAGGTTTAGGGGGATGGGGTGCATATGTCATCGATGAAAAGCAAAAACATGAGCTATGCGGCGGTGAAGCAAATACCACTAACAACCGCATGGAGCTGCGTGCTGCGATTGAAGGCATCCGTTTTTGTGCCCCTACAGATCAGTTGATTATTTGGACCGACTCCACTTATGTTAAACGTGGGATTACCGAATGGATCACCGGTTGGAAAAAGAAAAACTGGAAAGATGTTAAAAATCCAGATCTCTGGAAAGAACTCGATCAAATTTGTGAAAATAGACAAATCGAATGGAATTGGGTCAAAGGTCATGCAGGTCATCCGGGCAATGAAAAAGCCGATCAACTTGCCAACCGTGGTGCAGACCACACCCAAGCGCTGATTTTACAAGGCAAACCAACCACTGCAACCACAGTGATCCATCTCAATGAAAAGTCTGTAGCAAGTAATCCAAAGACTGTAGAAAATATTGAAGCCGACACGATGCCAAAAAAAAAAGCTGAAGCCGACTGGCTATTAGACGACCCATTTGGTTTTGACCTGATGGATGCGGAAACTGAACAATGTGATGAAAATGCAGTGGATCTAGACGTAGAGGTTTCTGCGACTGATCCAAGTTCAGAAGATCAAAATCGGCATCCGATTGCAGCGATTGTTGACACTGTCCAGCAGGCCCCAGCAGAAACAGCAGCAATGACAACGCAAGCTGATATTACAACTGAATCAACAGCAACGACACAAGCTGAAGTCGTCACTGAAGCAACATCAGCAACGCTACCTGAAGCCACAGAAGCTTCGTCAAGTTTACAGATCACCTCGAATCATCCGCATATCGTGATTACCCCTGCGACTGTCGCCTTACAAGGCCCACGTCAGCTGATCCTCGATACTGAAACCACGGGTTTTTACTTCCAAGATACCGATCGTATCGTTGAGGTGGGTGCGATTGAAATGATCAATCGTAAACTCACAGGCAGTTCGATTCATATATATATCAATCCAGAGAAACCCGTTGGAGACTCTGCTGATATTCACGGCATCACCGATGAATTCTTGGTCGACAAACCCAAATACGCTGAGATTGCTGCGGTATTATTTGAATATCTCAAAGGTGCGGAAATTATCGCGCATAACGCGGCCTTCGATATGAACTTCTTAAACATGGAGTTTAAACGCAGCGGCTATCAAGCCCTGTCCGAAGTGTGTAGTGTCACTGACACCCTAGCCTTGGCCAAGAGCAAACATCCGGGACAAAAGAACTCGCTCGATGCCCTGGTGCGCCGTTATGACATCCAGCAACGTGACCGTACCTTCCATGGTGCCTTACTCGATGCTGAGATTCTGTCAGATGTCTATTTGGCCATGACAGGTGGTCAGGTTTCCTTTGATATGGATGCCCTCTCTACGCAAAGTGATGCTCAAAACAGCTTAAATACGACTACACATCTCAATATAGAATTGGCTGTGATTCTCCCTTCTGATGAAGAACGTGCCGCTCATGAGCAATGGATGCAACAATACCAAGAGAAAAATGGTGAACCTTGTCTGTTTGCCAAATAAACTGGCCTTTGCTTCCCCTCATCGCCAATATTGAAAAGTGACCACCCGCTATGTCTGAACTCTCGCTCGCTTATATATTTCATCATCATCAACTTCTGGTAGACAGTCAGTTACAACTGCCACAGGTCGAAAAACTGGCCGATGACGTCAGTTTACACACTGGCGATCAGGTGATTGCACGAGATTTATTGGAGATTGCCGAGATTCCTGCGGGTTATCAATTGATGCCAATTCGCCAACTGATCAGCCTCTGGTCCACAGCAGAATTTGAACAAGCCAGCCGAGCAATGCAGTTATTAGAATGGCGACGCAATCATAAATATTGTAGTCACTGCGGCCAAGTCACGCAGGTCCATGCCACTGAATATGCCATGGTGTGTCCAGACTGTGCTTACCATCAATATCCTCGGGTACAACCCTGTGTCATCACGGTGATCACTCGTGGCAAAGATGAGATCTTGTTAGCGAAAAACGCAAAAAACAATACTGAAATGTATGGTCTCATCGCAGGCTTTGTCGAGGTTGGAGAGACCTTAGAGGAAGCGGTACAACGAGAAACCGAAGAGGAAGTTGGGATTAAAGTCAAAAACATTCAATATTTGTCTAGCCAACCCTGGCCTTTTCCGAGCAATCTGATGTTGGCCTTCAAAGCTGAATATGTGTCGGGTGATATCGTGTTACAGGAAGAGGAAATCAGTGATGCGCAATTTTTCAAATTTGATCAATTGCCTGAAATCCCCTTTGCAGGCAGTATTGCCTATCGCATGATCCAACATGTGATCCATCAACAGGCCATGACTGAACAAAATGATTGAACAAAATGCCTGGCACACTTGAGCGGGCCGAGCCCCCTCAATCAAGCCTTTCGTCTCCAGATCAACTAGCGTCGTTGTGCCTGAAAAGTCTCATCCAAAGCTTGAATAATTCGGCTACGCGTATCAAATAAGCCACTAAAAAGACTGGCAAAACTCGCCATAATTGAAATATGGCTGGTACGAGGAATCACATCAATTTGGCTATGATTACCCTCCGCCAGCAGTTTTTCATGTAGATCAAAGCTATTTTGATCTTTCACGATTTGGTCGCGCTCAGCCAAGAATAAATAATGCCGCACTTGATTATTACTGACAAAGTAATAGGGCATGACTTGTTGATAAGGGACACTTTGTTCAAATGCATCTTGGGCCAGTGCATCGCCGAGATAATCAAAATGATACGGTCCTGCAAGCCCAATAACCGCTTGAATCGAAGCTTTGGCAATACATTGCACAGATTGAGGATGATAAAGCAAAGACAAGATGTTGAATGCACCAGCAGAATGCCCCATGAGTGCAATACGCTGAGTACTGATACCCAAACGATGCTGCTGCTTGTCTAAGTAGTTCAATGCTAAGGCCAGATCATCGATATAGCTTGGGAATTTATGTCTAGGCGCATGATGATAATTGATCACCGCCACATCATAACCAAACCGTGTTAAGGCTTCGCCAACAAAGCGATAACTGCTTTTATCACCATGTGCCCATGCACCACCATAAACAAACACCACCAGAGGACGCTCAACAAAGTGATTGTGATTGGAGATATATACATCCAAGCGTTGTCTGGCTTTGAGTCCATAAGCGATATTTTCAGTGAGTCGATAACTTCGCTTTGAACTCAGACCATTCAAAGCAATGCTGCCCAAATCGTACAATCTAAATCGTTTTGCTTGCTGTTTGAACTGATCGTACTTACTGCGTCCCCACTGCTCTGCCTGCGCCAGCTTAAGGTTGAACATTTTGATCTGGCTCTGCCACATTTGGATCAATGGCGACAGGCGTTTCCACCATCGGGGCATTGTTTGGCGCCATCAAGGCATTGCCCTGTGTATTGCTTTGTGTATTGGCTTGTTGGGTGTTATCAATCAAAGTAACGATTTTGGTGACATTCCCCACTTTTTGTAGCACATCATTCAGATCGGTGATCTCGGCATTGTTTAAACGCCCCATCACATATAGCACACCATCTTCAGTATGGATCAGGACTTTACTGTCAGAAACCATAGGCGCTTTCATCACCAAGCCACGGGTGTTTGCGGTCACAGTGGAGTCTTGCATGATTGTGCTGTAACCAATCTGATTGCCTACCGTTATATAGTTATGAATGGTTTTAACATCACTCATGGCACGTGCATTGTCTTCAGCCAACTGTTTCAGTGAAGCATCAGGCACTTGACCCGTCAATAGAACATTACTGTGAAAACTATTGATATTAACCCGAGATTGTTTAAATCGAGTATCCAATTTATACAGGTTAATTTTGGCGGTGCGCTCGATTGAGGAGTCAATAAAGACCTGTCCCAAAGAACGAACACCGCTTTCTGTACCTACGGGTGCACTACCCGTGCCCCCCGAGATAAAACTACAACCAGATAAACTTGCTACCACGAGCATGGTCATGACAATCGGCTTAAACACTCCGGATGACTCCTTATGAATATATAAATTCTATATTTTTTAAATAAATACCTTTTAACCATTCACAGATTAATCAAGTCTATATCTAAAGTAAACGCGTTTTCTATCCATTGCAGATCATACGAAAATTTGTTGAAGTCATACTGTACGTTTTTTGCAAATTCATGAGAAAAATCAAAACAGATCACATCAAAACGCATAAAAAACCGCTGAAACTGCGGATATAACTCCATAAAGCGCAATGCAGTTTTGTAGAGCTTGACTTGTTTGCTGTGGGTCAGCATCTCATAGGCATGTGCCCACCGGGTCTGTGAACGCGCTTTTACCTCAACAAACAGCAAGACATCCTCACGTTGCACGATCAAGTCGATCTCACCATAGCGGCTATGATAATTCTTTGCGATAGCTTGAAAGCCGTGTTGATCGAGCAATTCTGCGGCTGCAGCTTCTGCCCATGCCCCTAGAGAATGACTCGCCGCATGTCCCACCTAGATCACCGCTAAGCCTTTTTTAGTGTTCATAAAGCAGATCGGCATGCGTTGTATCTCACCATCCACCACCTGAATGTAGCCTGTACGTCCACTGAAACTAAAGTTCTTCAAACTCTTGTCCTTTAACATGGCTTGGCTAATCTCCCAGGCATCCCCGCCGAAGGCCAACAGACGCTGATAAGGCATGCTGGTCGGTTGCTTTTGGTAAGACTGGATGACATCCGGCCATTTGGCTTGATAGATCGCTGGGACATCGCAAAACTTTAACCCGATTGGCATCGGTTGATTGTCAGCAATTGCAATTGCTTGTGCATAAATATTTTTACTGGGTAATTTTTTTAAGGCATTAATCCATTGATTATTACCGAGTAATAACACGCCCTGATTTTTTTTGATTTTTTTAGGTACATCTTCAACAAACTCAATGTTTCCACTAAATTTTTGTTTAATTAGATTAAGGAAGCTTTCACTTTCACTTTCAGCTTCGGCTTGGCGCAACACATACAGGGTTTCTAATTTATCTTGAATAAATACATTGGCTAAGGCTTGGGCATCTGCATCTTTGGACAAACTAAATTGCAGCACATTTTTATGTTTCCCCTCAATTTCATTCAATGCTAATACTGGAATCTTCGGATCCAGCTTTAACAAATTTTCCACGTCTTGACGAGCCAAAGGACCAATAACCAGTTGAGTTTTTTTGTTGACATGGTTTTTATACAGACTGGCCATGCTATTGCCATGCGCATTGACAAACTTAAAGTTTATATTTGCACCATTTACTTGATTGGCACTCTCAATCCCCTGCTGAATGCTTAAGCCCGCTCTCGCCATCCCGCCGGTTTCAGGTAGAATAACCAACACTTCGGCGCGTAGTGTAGAAACTGTGGCACAAAGCGCCAAACACCATAATACTTTATGGTGGAAATTCAACATTTTATTCCTAAGCATGGAGAATCCTTATGAGTGCTCAATTATTTGTCGTCGCGACCCCTATTGGGCACTTAGATGATATGACCTATCGCGCGATCGAAGTTTTAAAGTCAGTGACGATGATTGCGGCAGAAGATACGCGTCAATCTATTCAATTGTTAAGACATTATAATATTGTAACACCATTGACGGCCTGTCATGATCACAACGAAAGCCATGTCATTGATATGCTGATTGAAAGATTAAAAAAAGGCGAAAATATTGCACTGGTTAGTGATGCAGGTACACCGCTGATTAGTGACCCCGGATTTAAATTGGTCCGTGCAGCGCAAGCGCATAATATCCGTGTCACCCCGATCCCAGGTGCATGTGCAGCCATTGCGGCACTGAGTAGTGTTGGTCTACCGAGCGATCGATTTAGTTTTGAAGGCTTTCTTTCGTCTAAATCAACTCAGCGCTTATTACAACTTGAAAAACTGAAAAATGAAACCCAGACCATGATTTTTTATGAGGCGCCGCATCGTATTTTGGCCAGTGTCAAAGATATGCAAAGTGTATTTGGTGCTGAACGTCCAGTCGGATTTGCAAGAGAAATCACCAAAACCTTTGAAACGATTAGAAAGATGACCCTTGCTGAGCTGGTGAGCTTTATCGAACAAGATCACAACCAAGAAAAGGGTGAAATTGTTTTGGTCATCGGAGGAGCTGCACAAGAAGTCGATGTCGACCAAATCAAACTTGATCAACTGTTACAACGGCTACTTACAGATTTATCGGTAAAAGCGGCGTCTCAGTTGGCTGCAGATCTACTCGGCATTAAAAAGAAAGTTGCCTATCAACGTGCATTACAATTGACTGACAAAATAGAATAAGCCCAATAATCAGCATGTGTCTCAAGCTGCAACTGATTCAAACCAGTCCACTGCGCTTGAACACAACACTGACAACCACCCTTTGGCCAAACAAATGCTGCGGGTGGTGAAACACTTAGTCGTATGACGATTCGTCTGGCGGTACTTCGGTGATGCGACCACCACGAGCAAGGAATGCGGCCACTTCATCTTCAAGTGCTTGACGTTGCTTGCGTTTGGCGGTTACTGATAAGGTTTCAGCTTCAGCAAGATCGGTATCCGAAACGGTGGCTTCACTTTCTGTTGCACCCTTCTCCGCCGCTTGGGCTTCATCGTCGTCTACAGCAGTCTCTTCAGTTTCATCGTAGTCATTTATATCCGTCATATTTAACTCCCCATCAATGACTTCTATTGACCATTACACTGGCCATGATTTACCGAGAAATGTATCAAGCTCTGGGTATTTCGACTAGAGTCAAATGCAATAAAAACGTATTTTTTTTAACCAAATTAGTAATAATGGTTAAATAAATGTTCAAAATTTATCATAACGACGGCCGAGCCGCGTATCGAGTGTCTGCCAAAGCGAATAAACCATTGGCTCCAGACATGAACAGGTCTTTCAACATTGGCTGTTGTTCAACTTGCTTTAAGCCAAAATTTCGCGCCCAAACCCATGGGAAAAGTGTCTGCCCTTCCAACCAACCAATTGCCGACATGCTGTGCATCATCGCATCATTATGACCTTTACGTTGATGCTCATAACGCTTTAATGTCTGTTCGTGCGCCCATACACCACGTTGTAAATCATGCAGTAATACATCACACAGGATTGCTGCATCCAAGCAGCCAATATTGACGCCTTGGCCAGCGAGTGGATGCACCACATGCGCAGCATCACCAATCAATGCCAAGCCATTTTTCACATAGTGTTTGGCCGCACGGGCTTTCAGTGGGAACTTGGCCCGAGGCGTTGCTTCTAAAACCTCGCCAAGCATGTAATGGCTTTCACGACTGAGCAATTGACAAAACTCGCAATCATTCAGTGCTGCATACTCATCAGCAAAATCATCTGGCAAGGTCCAGACGATTGACTGCCAATGACCTTCTTGAGCTGGATCTAGACTGGCCATCGGTAAGTATGCCAATGGCCCCGTGTCTAGAAAGATCTGTCTGGCCACATGTTGATGTACTTCTGCTGTACGAATAGCACAGGTCACACCGGCTTGTTGATAGTCCAACACATCCAGATCGATCATGGCTTGGGTACGCACAAAGGATTGTGCCCCATCTGCCCCAATCAGCAACTTGGTACGCAATGAGGTGCCATCAGCCAATTGAATCAACCAACCCTCAGGCAACTGCTGTATTGCAACCACTTTAACTTGAGTACGATAATCTTTAATTTCAGTCAACATTTTCTGTTGAATCGCCAAGTTCAATAAACTTGGCTCTACCATTGCGCCCAGACTTTGGGCAGCGTTTGGACGTTGTGCTGAGGCTTGACCAAAGTTAATCTCGCCATACCCATTTTTATTCCAGACTTGCATCGCACTATAGGGCATATGACGCTGAATCAGTGGCCAAACTGCTAAGGTTTTCAGCAAATGCATACTGGCTTGACTGAGTGCCAGAACCCGAGGATTGAGGGTCGCAATGACCCGATCTGCATCCAAGATCGGTGCAGCATCAAGTACTGTTGCCTGTACACCGCCTTGGGCCAACAATAACGATGTAAGACCACCGACCAATCCACCACCGACGACGACGACATCTAAAAGTTCACTCATGCTTTCAATCCCATTGCGTAATTGGCGATTAATGGTTTTATCCCAGGAATCATGTCAAAGGCCAGTAGGCCGGTATTACGCAGCAACTTCAGCGCAGGATGCGAATGGCTAAAGCCTCTCACGACGGCATCACAGAACTTAATCACACGGCGTTGATCGCTAAGTCGGGCTTGTTCATAGGCTTTGAGCAGTGCCGGATCACCCAGGTCTTGATTGCGCTGTTGCTGCTCGGTCAAATAACGCAGCAATACATCTGCATCACGTAGACAGAGGTTGAACCCTTGCCCTGCCACAGGATGAATGGTGTGCGCGGCATTGCCCATCAACACCACACGGCCAACAGCTTGTTGATCGGCCAGAACTTGCGACAAGGGGAAGCTATAACGTTTTCCGGTTTTGACAAATTTTCCAGCGCGGTCGCCATAGGTCTGCTGTAAGGCATCGAGAAAATGTTGATCATTTTCTTCACCCAACCATTCTTGTTCAGTGCCTTTTTTAACTGGCCAGACCACCGAACGACGATAAGCGCCAGGTAAAGGCAACAATGCCAATGGGCCTTTTACACTAAAACGTTCAAAACCGACTTGCTGATGCGGTTTTGAAGTTTCGACCGCAGTAACAATTGCCACTTGGTCATAGTCATGTACATCCACTCCCACGCCTAAAGCTTGGCGACAGAAAGAATCACGGCCATCCGCAGCAATTAATAATTTAGAATTTATTGTTTGCGACTCACCATCCGCAGTATGAAAACGCAATTGAACCTGTTGCTGATCTTGGCTGAGTTCTGTGACCGTTGCGGCATCAATCAATTCGATCAACGGTTGTGCATGGACTTGGGTCAATAACACTCGACCTAACCATGCATTTTCAATCACTTGACCAAAGCTTTCGACTTTTTCTTGATCCGCGACCAAACGTGCTTTACCAAAGCCACCTTCTTCAGTGATATGGACTTGTAAAATTGGGGTGGCATGCTGTTGCAATGCTTCCCAAAGCCCAAGTGCTTGGTAGATCTGCACACTACGGCGTGATAAGGCGGTATTTCGTGCATCAAAACTAGAATGATAAGGCGCCAGTTCCGTCGATTGATAATCGGGGTACTTGATCGCTTCGATCAATTTGACCGCAATGTTTGCTTTGGCCAGCATCAGTGCCAGACTCAAACCCACCATACCGCCGCCGACAATGATTACTTGTTCTTGAACCATGACTTATCACCCAAGTTTTAATAAAATTTTTTAAATATTGATCAATCGTTTAAATACGCGTCTCAGCCATTAACTGCTCGATGTCCGCGGTCGACTTAACCACTTTTGCAGTCAACACCCGCGGTCCATTTTCAGTGACCAAGACATCATCTTCGATACGAATACCGATGCCACGCCATTTTTCATCTACAGATTCATCATCAGGCGCGATATATAGGCCCGGCTCTACCGTGATCACCATGCCTGCTTCAAAGCTGCGTGGTCCATCCTGCGTTTGGTAACGACCGACATCATGTACATCCATGCCCAACCAATGCCCTGTACCATGCATATAGAACTGCTGATATGCCGAAGACGCGATCAAAGCATCCACCTCGCCCTGCAAAATACCCAGTTGAACCAGCCCTTCAACCAAGATTCGTACTGCTGCATGATGCGGTTGTTTATATGACTCGCCGAGCTGCACTGCTGCAATCGCAGCCAATTGTGCATCCAAGACCACTTGATAGAGTGCTTTTTGTTCTGGACTAAAGCGACCATTCACAGGAAAAGTTCGAGTAATGTCAGAAGCATACATTTCATATTCACATGCGGCATCGATCAGAACCAAATCACCATCGTTCAAGCGCTGATTGTTTTCTACATAATGCAAAATACACGCATTCGCCCCTCCACCCACGATACTGTTATAGGCTGGGACACAGCCTTGTTGACCGAAGACATAGTTCAATTCGGCTTCAAGTGCGTACTCCATCATGCCTACACGCACCTGCTGCATGGCACGGGTATGCGCTTGTGCACTGATGTCAGAAGCGATCTGCATCAGTTGAATTTCTTTCTCAGATTTATGCAAACGCATTTCATCTAAAATCTGGTCCAATTGAATAATTTCAGCTGGATAATCTTGACCACGCTGTTGTTGTGCCTGTTTATACCAGGTTGTTATACGGGCATCGAAATCAGCGCGATCCGCCACGCGATAATATAATTTATTTTTATTGAGTATTTTATCAACGATTTCATCATCTAATAAATCAATTGCATAAGCTTCATCGGCCTCATATTGATCAATTGCGCCATCAATCCCTGCACGATAGCCATTCCAGATTTCCATTTCCCGATTACGTTCACGGCAAAATAAGCTGTAGCTGTATTCATCATTGCTATCAAAGGTTTCGATCACGGCAACAGCTTCAGGCTCTGCAAAACCAGTCAAATAATAAAAACTACTGTCTGCACGAAACTTATAATCTGCATCACTGTTGCGCATCGCCACTGGACTGGTGGCAATAATCGCAATACTGTGTGGACCCATTTTTTCGGCGAGTTGATCTCGACGTTGCTGAAAATCAATTTGGGTTAATGTCATCATGCTGGCGTCGATTCCTATCCGTTTAAACAATTGCGACAAGGTAAAAGCGCAACTATAACCATACTCTAGATCGTTATAGTTGCTGTGATTAGATCATATTGACTTAATGGGCTTAGCTTGGACGATGCGGGGTAAACATTTCAACCACATGATCACTCACCCCCTCGCCACGTTGTAACTTTTGTTGAAAATTCTGCAACAAAGTACTTTCACTGACTGGGATTTTTTTACGCCCCAGTGCCAATGACAGTGGAATGAGGCGTACAAACTCATACAACTCTTGGTAGCTCAATTCACCTTCTTCATCATCATCAGAATCTTCAAATTCAACAGCTGCGACTTCTTGCAGATGTTCAATCCACTCTTGCTCATCTTGGCGAATATGCCCAGATGCCAAACCAAAACCTAAAATCACCCCTGCACACCAATCGGCCAGTGCAGTCACGCGCTCTAAGAGCGAATGTTCATCATCAGGTAACATTGGTAAATAGTCCAATTCATCATCTGAAAGTGAATGCGCCACATCTTCGGTTTCTTCACTGAGCAGTGCCAAGGCCTCATCTTCTAAGGCAGGCACATTGAGGGTGGATAATATTTGTAACCATTCATCACGAGTGGGCGTCTCAGTTACACAAACAATACCTGTAAGCAATCCATGTAACTCACTAGGGCTTGAAATTTCATCAATACCTTTAAAATTTTGTTCCCAATCGATCCAACCTGAAATATCGTCTTGCATTCGCTTATCCAATCTCTATACTTCTTGCTATATTACCTTTGATTGCAACTCTGCGCGACCACCTTATGTTAGAACAATTACAGCGTTTACATACGCATATTGGTGTTTTAAAAACACGACTAGAAAATGTTCAGAACGAAAATAAATCACTGTTGAAGGAAAAATCCCACAGTGATGAGCAAACCCACGCCCAAATCACGCAAAAAAACACCGTGATTACGCAAAAGCAAGATCAAATTGAAAGCTTGAGTGACCAACTTTCTCAACTTCAAACTCAATTTAAACAATTGAATACCGATGCTACCTCGCTTGCTGAACGCTATGGTCGTTTGGAGAAAAGTTGCACTGATCTAAAAAATCGTTTCCAAGAGATTTTAGCTGAGCGCAATGATCTACGTGTGCTCAAAGACAAAATGATCCATGAGCAACAACATACACAGCAAGAAATCCAAAGCCTTCAATCTGAACGTGAACGTTTGATCAAAAAAAATGATCATGCCAAAACCAAAGTTGAAGCGATTATTCAGCGCCTCGCCCTGCTCGGCACTGAACAAGACCATCACGCGCAAGAAATCCAGCAACTTGCTCATCCAACTGATGCGCATGAGGAGGCTTAATCATGTCTGAGCTCGTTACTGTAGAATTACGCCTGATCGAACAATCATTCCGTCTCTCCACCACCGTTGAAAAAAAAGCCGATTTAGAACGTGCGGGTCAACTGTTGAATGAGAAATTTCAAGAGTTTCGTCGTAAAGCACCAAATATCGAACACAATAAACTTGTAATCATGGTGGCATTGGAATTGACCCAAGAAGTGCTGAGCATGAACAAAACATTACAAGAGTATTCGCATTGCGAACGCTTGCTCTGCGACATTTTAGAAGATATTGAAAAAGCGGTCTAAACCGCTTTTTCTTTGTGCAAATAAATTCAATATAACGTCGATATAAGTTGAAATACGGCATAGAAGGTTTGCCAAACACCAGACTTTGGTTATACTAAAGACCACTCTGGGATGTTCGCCAGCACGTCAGATTCCCCTGAGCCGATATTTATATCCCCGGATGTATCCTGCGTATTTAGAGCGTAAGCCTGCCTTGAGTAGGAAACCCAGCAAGTACGCGTTGCGTCCACCTTGAACTTTAGGGTTCAAGGGTAATGATATGCAGCGGCATCTTCGGAGTGAACTTCATTATAAAAACAACATGTCTTTGATAAATTTAATCTTAATGCTTTCATTCAGCACTCAACCCAGTTACATCCTCACCGCTGCAAATAAGTTTATTTCACCCGTTGTCCGCTAATTTCTTTAAAGAACGCTTCTTTGTTAGGTTCACGCCCGATAAATTGACGCACGATCTGTGCAGTGGGTTTTTGACTGCCTTCTGACAAGATCATTTGACGATAGCGCTGACCAATAACCGGGTTGTTTAAATTGCCCTCAAATACTGAAAGCATGTCTAAGGCCAAGACTTCGGACCACATATAACCATAATACCCAGCTTGATAACCGCCCATCAGATGCCCAAATTGACCCGGAAATTGTGATGTTGCAACATACCCTAAGGCTGTTTGCGATTCCATCTGCTTCCAGAGTTCTAAAGGTTTAAGCTGTGAGGCATTTGCTGCATGCAATGCCATGTCATATTGAGCATAAAGGGTCTGGCGGGCATAGTGTAATCCTTGACCATAATTATGTGCTGCCGTTAATCGTTGCACCAAATCACCATCTACACGTGGGCATTCAGGATCACAGTAATCCGCGATTTTACTCAATGACTCTTCACGACGTGCCCATTCCTCATACATCTGTGATGGTGCTTCGACAAAATCACGCTCTACAGAAGTTCCAGACTGCCCTGCATAACGGGTATTGGATAAGATTCCATGTAGGGCATGTCCAAATTCATGTACAAAGGTTTCTAATTCATTACTGTTTAAACCATCACGATTAAAGTTCGTCACTAACACCGAGATTGGCTTGCGCTCTAAAAGCGTACTCCCCCCCCTGACACTCCATACGGCTGCATGTCCATATTTACCCGCTCGTGGAAACATATCCATGTACAGTCCACCCAGAAATTGATCGGTCTGGCTATCGATCACATCATAATATTCAACTTCTTTATGCCAAGATTTCAGCTTGATCGGCACAAATTTGATGCCATATAAATTCTCAGAGATTGCAAATAACCATTTTTTCGTGGCAGTGGTTGGAAAATATTTTCTGAGTTGCTCTTGATCAATCTTAAACTGTGCCTGTTTTAACTTTTCACTCCAATAGGCCTCGCTCCAACGCTCAACGACTGCCTGTTCCACAGGTATTTTTAAAGTCTCTGCCTTAAATGCACTTAATGCAGCCACTTCTTTTTTCTCAAGCGGTGCAACTTGCACTTTGATTTCAGCTAAGAACTGATTCACCGCTTGTGGGTTTTGAGCCATGCGGTTTTTCAAAACTAAATCTGCATAGCTAGGCAAATCAAACAATTGTGCTTGTTCATAACGTAGATCAATGGCTCTTTTGAGTAAGGCTAAATTAGAATCCGTGCCTCGGCGTGTAAATGCCGTTTGATATCGTTTTCGTGCAGCATCATTTTCAGCAAGCTGCATAAATGGACTATATTCTGGATATTCAAATCCGAGTAGATAATGGCCCTTTTTGTCTTTGCTCAGATTCGATAAATAACTTTTTGGAAGTCCCTTCATTTCTGCGGGACTGAATGCTAATTTTTTAGGATTATCTCTAATATTTCGTGCATAGACCTGCTCAATTTTAGTAAGTTCATCTAGAATTTCTTTTAAACGTTTAGCCTTTTCCGCACTCAGTTGCACCCCAGTGCGCTCAAATTGGTCTAACACATCCACACGATATTTCTGATCAATTTCATCTGCGGCCTGCGCTGATTTTACATAGTGATATAATTTCGGGTTTTGAAAAATATTCACCATGAGTTGATTGATTTTTATCTCACACTCTTCTGCAGCTTTGCGTAATTTCGGGTCTGGATCTACATTACTGTATATGCCGATGGCGCCATAAAAATCCTCAAAATTTGCAAATAACTTATCCCAAGTGACTAAGGCTGATTCAGATGATAAAGCACTGGAACTATTTTCAATTTCTAATATTTTTTTGTTTACTTGATTTATGTTCGACTCACACAACTGAGGAATTTGACTGGCCTTAAATAATGGCAATTCAGTACGTACCGGTTCTGCTGCTAGGGTTTTTTCTGGACTGAGTAGGCTAAACATACATAGATATATTAATGAGAATTTAACAGACTTAATCTTCATATAAGCTCCAATTTATAGTATTTGAATAAATGTAAATGTATCCATCTCTGTTATATCGTGCTGAGATTTTACGACGATCATTTTGAAAAACTTTAAACAACAACTAAATTCTCATTCCTTAAGGAAAGCACTTTTAGCTCATCAGTATTCTGCGAATATATTATTGCGTTTTTTCATAATCTGCGATCAAAATTCTACATACTTCAACTTGTTTAATCGAGGTGCTGCCATTGCAACGGTGTTAAAAGCTATTTTCGTGCCACATGCATACTAGATTTCCGATTGAATATAAATTTATAGACAGTCGTTGCATCTAAAACACTTCAACAGCAACAGTGCTCAAGCTCAATTATTTTTTAAAAAGATTCTTTTGCACAAATTAAGTACAGGCATAAATTACAAAAATAGTGCCGATTATAAATAAATTAGATATTTAGATTAATATTCAATAGATAAATTTTAATTTAACCCATCAATTTTAATGCCCTCAAATCTTCCAATGCTCGCAATTTATGTTGCATTTACGATCACTTTTAGTTTTTTTTAAATCTTCCAATCAGATTTAAAATACTTATTTGAGAATTTTAAGGTGCAAATAAATTCAGTTTTTTAAAATTTATCCGCTATTTAATATACAGCCCATTCTCAATCAAGCAATGAATAAAAGAGCACCATTCCTGTGACTACGATAATATTCCGTGATTTAGTTGGCATAGTGATTGCTTAACACAATTTAGAGCAATATCGCTATATTTAATGCTAAGGCTACATCAAAGATGAATAAAAATGGCTTAAAATTAGTAAAAACACCACCATTCACTGGAACAAAATTTCTGCAACTGAGTACCTTAAGTTTAAGCATGTTGTATTTTAACCTTGCTCATGCTGAAGATACAGAAGACACCACAACCAAAGTGGCCAAAGTCACAGTGACAGGATCGTCGATCAAGGGAGTAGCTGCACAAAGTGCATCACCAATTACTGTGGTCAAAGTTGATGAGTTGGTCAAACAGGGGGTGACCACAGTAGAAGAAGCACTATCTAAAATATCAGCCAATCAATCTAATTTTGTGACTGCAAGCAACGTAGGTCGAAGTAAAACCGCAGGCTCAAGTGCAAACTTGCGTGCCCTCGGTGCAAATAAAACCTTGGTATTACTCAATGGTCGTCGCCTTGCAGCAAATGCATACGACAGTGGCGTGACCAATTTAAATATCATCCCAATGGCTATGCTAGAACGTATCGAAGTATTAAGAGACGGTGCTTCGGCAACCTATGGTACAGATGCGATCGGGGGGGTGATTAATTTTATAACCAAAAAAGAATTTACCGGATTAAATATCACCAGCGGCTACCAAAAACCAGAAGCCAAAGGTGGTGAACAACAGGAGTTCAGTATTTTTGGTGGCTTCGGCGACTTAGATGAAGATAAATATAATTTTTTTGGTGTTGTCGATTATCGAAAAATGAATCGTGTCATGGCACAAGATCGTAATATCAGTCGACGTGGTGGATTAATTCCAGAATTAGGCTTAGATAAATCCAGTAGTGGTTC
This sequence comes from Acinetobacter calcoaceticus, assembly GCF_004345325.1. Lineage (GTDB taxonomy): Bacteria > Pseudomonadota > Gammaproteobacteria > Pseudomonadales > Moraxellaceae > Acinetobacter > Acinetobacter calcoaceticus_D. Next base: position 150,790 of record NZ_SLVJ01000002.1, on the reverse strand, counting down.
ATTTCCAGCCAACATTATCGGACATGAAAATCCATATGCTGCGACGGGTTGTGGTAGTGATCCCTTGACTTATAGTGTTGATGGTAAAAGCTGTCGCTACAACTCACAGGCGGTTATTGGTATCGTTCCAGAAACTGAAGATATATCGGTCATGGGCCGACTCACCACAAAATTAAATGATCAATATAATGCAGTCGCAGAATATTTATATACACGCAATGAGGTAATCACCTCCGTCGCTCCTGATGTGTTCTTTGATCTGCAAATGGATGGAAACAATCCATACTATCCCGGAAATGGTATTACACCTGCAGTTGGCAGTATAAAAGATCCAATAACGCTCTATATGCGATCCCAGGGAGGCAATCGCGTCAGCAATAGTATTAATCAGTCGCATCGTCTATTCGGTGGCATCGAGGGTCAGAGCTATGGTTGGGATATTAATTCTGGTATCACCTATGGCTACAGTCGCGCACAAGATGCGTTGCTGAGCGGCTATCTTAATTATGACAAAACCCAAGAAGCAATTAACAATGGCCAACTAAATCCTTTTGGCCCACAAAACCCAAAGGATGCCGATATTTGGAATCAACTCGGCGTTACAGGTAAATACCTAGAAGCAAACTTATCGACCACCACCGTTGATTTTACTGCAAGTCGACCAATTTACACGCTACCTGCTGGTGATGTCGGCTTTGCTGTCGGTGCAAGTTATCGCTATGAGGACTGGACCAGTAAGTCGAACAAGGCCATTGTGAGCGTGGTTCCAAGTGCAGGCAGTGATCCCAATGCCCCAACTGAAACGGGCAGTCGTAATATCCAATCCGTATTTACCGAGCTGCAAATCCCCTTACATGACACTCTAGAAGCGCAATTGGCCGCCAGATATGATCGTTATAATGATTTTGGTAACACCTTTAATCCAAAATTTGCACTGCGCTGGGAGCCGATTAAGCAATTAATGTTCCGTACGACCTATAGTACTGGCTTCCGTGCACCTACACTTTGGGAGGTGAATGGTTCGAATTCTTTGACCAACAGCTCTGGATCTTATAATGATCCTAAGCTTTGTCCTGGTGGTGTGGTCGACAGCGCTGCGGGGGGTATACCAGAGCGTGATTGTAAAATGCAATTCGATAGACAAAATGGTGGGAATAAAAATTTACAGGCCGAAGAATCTAAATCATTTACCGCTGGATTAGTCTTTGAACCGATTAAAAACCTCTCGCTCACACTGGATTATTTTAATATTGAAGTCGAGAATCAAATCTCTGCAATTTCTGAGGCTGCTATTTTTGCTGACCCCACTAAATATGCAGATAAGTTTGTAAGAAACCCTGATGGCTCAATAAATTATATTATTACCACCAATCAAAATCTTGGTGGTATAAAAACCTCAGGTGTTGATATTGGACTGAATTGGATGTCCGCAATGACTCGTTCGGGTCGTTTTGGTTTTAATATTGATGGTACCTATTTAACTGATTATAAATTTCAATCTGAGAAAGGCAAAGAATGGAAAGGGGTTGCAGGTTCTTATGCTGGACTTGAACATCAAGCCATTTTATTACGTTGGAAACATACCGCAAACCTGAACTGGAATTACGACAATTGGAATTTAAATTTCCAACAAGCATTTTCAAAAGGATATAAAGATCAAAATGCGGATGGCCAAAATCATAAAGTCAGTAACTACTCCGTCTACAATATTTCTGGAAATTATAAAGGTTTCAAAAACATAGATCTCACTATGGGGATCAAAAATATGTTTGATGAGGCCCCTCCCGCCTCAAATGTCATTGATAACTTTCAAATGGGCTACGATCCTCGCTATGCAGATCCCCTCGGCCGTACCTACTTTGTCCGAGGTACATACAAATTCTAAAACCAATATTGGGCCTATTTTATGACTATTTTCAGAGTATAGGCCTTTAAAAAAAACTCAATTTTAGCCAAACAAAATAGACCGTAATTATTTTGATAAACATAAATGAGCTTTGAAATCACAAATTTCACCGTCTATTGCTTAATTGTTTGTCTCAAAATTCAGGAGCAATCATGGGTATGCCTTATACAGAGATCGAAAACAAAACTGCAAAAAATATAATTTGTATTGCTGCAGTGATTTTTCTTCATCTCATCGTGGCCTATCTGCTCATGGCAAGTTTGACACACCAGATCATAAAGCCAGCAGAAAAGCCTGTTGAACTGCTAATTATTCAGGACACGCCGCCTCCGCCAATCGTGATCCCGAAGCCCGTAGATACACCGCCAGAACCACCAAAAGTTGTTGAGAAACCGGCAGAAACTGCTAAGCCATTAGAAAAAGTTCCGCCAGTAACCAAGCCTGTAACTAAAGCAGTAACGCCTGTTGCACCCACAACGACAAATGTTCCGGCGCCCAATACAAATCCGGCACCACAAGCAACTCCGAGTCCTTCACCAATCCCGGCAGCACAAGCAACACCGAGCCCTGCACCAAGCCCAGCACCAGTCGGTGTAACACGCGGTGTGACTAAAGGCCAGGCAGGTTGTAAAGCGCCAGATTATCCTCGTGAATCTCTGAGGAATGAAGAACAGGGTGTGGTGATTGTTTCGGTATTTGTCGGTACCGATGGCAAAGTCAATGAATCAAAGGTCAAGAAATCCAGTGGCAGCAAAAACTTAGATCGCGCTGCAACAAAAGCATTCAGTCTGTGTAGCTTTCAGCCAGCAATGAAAAATGGCGAAGCTCAACCATCGTGGTACGACATCCCCTATGAATTTGTCATCAACTAATTAAATGAATCTTTTAAAAAAATTGGAGCAAACAATGCAAAAATCAACAAACCCATTATTACGTTATTTATCAGTAAGCATTCTGGCTGTGAGCGCCTTACTTCCTCTCAGTCCTGCTATAGCAGAGGGCGTCAGCCCTACGCCGGTCACCACGACCACCTCGCCGCAAGCAACGACGCCCATGCCACCCCCTAAACCTGCGACAACTGAAACGGTTGAAAATCCATATGGTCTCGAAGCACTTTGGAGAGATGGCGACTTAGTATCGAAAACCACCTTGTTCATTCTGGTCATCATGTCGATTGGGACTTGGTTCATCATCTTGAGTAAGTTTTTACAACAATCAAAAATCAAACGCCAAGGCTTAGAAGCTGAAAAAAACTTTTGGGAATCAAGTTCACTCGCTGAAGCCGCCACCAGTTTAGAGAGCACGAGCACCTATCGCTTTATCGCTGAAAAAGGCATTAACTCGACCCAGCATCACGAAGGCACTTTATTACAACGCATTGACTTTAACACTTGGGTGAGCATCTCAATACAACGTGCCGTGGACAAAATTCAAAGTCATTTAAGCAGTGGCTTGGCTTTTCTCGCCACGGTAGGTTCTACCGCACCCTTTGTTGGTCTATTTGGTACAGTTTGGGGAATCTATCATGCCTTAACTGCAATTGGTGTGTCAGGTCAGGCTTCAATAGATAAAGTTGCAGGCCCTGTAGGTGAAGCATTGATTATGACGGCTATTGGTCTCGCAGTCGCAGTACCCGCTGTACTGGGTTACAACTGGTTAACCCGACGCAATAAGGCAGTAATGGAAAATGTGCGTACTTTCGGATCTGATCTGCACACCGTACTACTCAGTGGTGAGATGAATACCAACAACCCCATCAACCGTAGTATGAAATAAAAGCGAGGCTACAATCATGGGTATGATGGTCAATTCAGATGACAATGAAGACGATGTAATTGGCACCATTAATACAACGCCGCTAGTCGATATTATGTTGGTGCTGCTGATTATATTTATTATTACTGTACCTGTGGTCACACATACAGTCCCCGTGACATTACCCGAAGAAAATAGCACGCCATATGCAACGACTTCTGAAAATATTCAACTCTCAGTGAATAAGAATGGAGATTTCTTTTGGGATGAAAGTCACATCGCCAGCGCAGATATTCTACTTGCCAGACTTAAAGTTGAGGCAGAAAAACGCCCTCAACCTGAGGTACATATTCGAGGTGATCAACTCACACATTTTAAATCTATAGATGAGGTGATTAATTTAACCAAGCAAGCAGGTATAGGTAAAATCGCTTTTGTGACCACACCTTCTGCTGCGCCATAGCCTTGAGAGAGTATTCACGATGGGAATGAATGTAGGTTCGAAAAATGATGATGATGACGTCATGATGGAACTCAATATGACGCCGTTAATCGATGTCATGTTGGTTCTGATTATTATGTTTATTATTACGATACCCACACCGAACAATGCCATAAATATCAACTTACCCAATGGTGCTCCTGCCCCACCTAGTGTAGAGAAACCACCTGAAGTTATTGATTTACGTATTGATGCCCAAGGTAAAATCTATTGGAATGAACAATTGCTCAATGATCGTTCTGCACTTGAACTACACTTTCAAACGGTGGCAAAGCAACACGATCAGGATCAAATAAAGTTTAAGCCCGACCCAATGGCTGAGTATAAAGATATTGCAATGGTGATGGCTTCTGCACAAAAGTTGAAGATCAACAAAATCGGTATTGTGAGTACACCCTAAGCTTAGCTAGTGATGTCATTTACACCACTCAAGTTGTATAAAAACTGCCACATTTGAACTCAACCATCCAAGATTTTGGGGTCTGTTCAATGCGGCAGTTTTTTTAGTGCTGATGAAAGTTTCAGCTTACTCAGTTTTTAGATGACTGTTGATAGACCTGCTTACCATTAAATATGGTGGTCACCACTTGGGTTTGGGATAACTGTTGTGGATTTGCTTTGAAGATATCACGATCCAGAATCACCATATCGGCTTTCTTACCTGCTTCCAAACTGCCAATCTGAGCGCTTAAACCCAAGGCCTTGGCGGAATTAATGGTATAGGCTTTTAAGATTTGATCCAGCGTAATGGCTTCAGCAGGATTTAAATATCCGCCATCTGGCCCTTTACGGGTCATTGCAACCGCCATAGCCTCAAAAGGATTTGGGGTAGAAACCGGTGCATCACTGGCGCCAGCGATAGTTGCACCATGTTGAATTAATGAATGCGCTGGGTACATGCCTTTATACGACTCTGCACTGATATACGGTTTGACCAAACTGAGGTTCATGCCATCTTCATAGGCCCAAGCCAACTGCATGGATGCAATCACATTATTTTGTTTAAAACGTGGATAATCTTTAGGATCGACCAACTGTAAATGGGTAATTGAATGGCTAATCGCACTTTGACGCTGACTACGCGCATATTCGATGGCATTTAAAGATTCATGCACCGCACGATCACCAATGGCATGGATATGAATCAGGATCCCGCGTTTATCCGCTTCGTTGACCAAGCCTTTAAATTGCACTGGATCAAATAATAATTGACCACTGTTTTGGGTATTTGAATACTTACCCATTAATGCCGCAGATTGGGCTGGATATTCAATCACCCCATCGGCAAATATTTTCAGGCCAATCAATTTAAAGTTTTCAATATTGCTATATTTCTGATTAATTTTTTCGACCACATCTAGGACTTGCTCAGTACTTTTTGAGTTAATCACATGTAGACCGGAAACACGTGCGCTCAGATCACCATTTTCAGAAAGCTCTTTATACATCGGGATCATACCCAAAGTATTTTCAGTATTGTGCATATTGAAAATACCTTGCAGCGGTTTACCATTGGCTGCGATATCCATCCAAGCGGTAATCCCCAAGCTGTTGTAATATTGCACCGCTTGTTTAGAACCTTGATACATCACCTCATGGCTCAAGGCTGGAATATGCTCACTGACCATATCCCAACCTGAATCAACCAAGAAACCCGTTGGATTAAACTTGGTATCATGGCTGATATTTTTTTGTGACGCTGGGCGAAGTGCTTTGACATAGGCCGCATCGATACCGGCTTTTTTGAGCATTGCCTGATTGGCCCAAGCAGTGTGGTGATCACTACCGACCAAGACAATGGCTTGATCTTTCCAAGGCTTGCTATTGAATAGCTTGGATATTTGCGCGTTCTGCTCCCAGTATTCCGAAGACAAGCCATTCATAAACAGCACATCACCTGCGATACCGGTTCCGTCTTTTTGCGCTTGGATTAATTTTTGTTCCAGCACTTTAAGATCACGATCAGCTTCATCTAGGGTCGCCAATGCACCTTCCACGCCTGAAACCAAGGTATGTACATGCGAATCAATCATGCCTGGCAGTAGAACTTTTTGACCGAGGTCGGTGACTTGGGTGGTCTGATCAGCCAGCTTTTTAATCTCTTTATCGCTACCCACTTTAATGATCGTGCCGTCACTGCCAATAGCAATGGCCTGTTGCAACGGTGCATTTTCAACAGCAGTATAAATTTTCCCATTAATATAAATATGCTCGACATTATTTTTGGCCCATGTCGATGCGGATACTGCGAGCCCCATACTGAATACTAAACAGGCTTTTTTAAAATTAAATTGCATAGATCACTCTCATTTGTATCACTCGTCACTTTCATGAACAGGGGATATTGTGACGCTCAACATCCCCATATTTGTTGCAAACGCTTTATTTTTGCTAAACATTTTAGATCATACAGATTATTTATAACCGCGTGCTGATCCTATTGAAATGAAAATAACCCCAAATTTCGATTCACAGCGAAATTCGGGGTTATTTAAAAGTGCCATACAGCATTTACAGATCAATTTAACTTAACTGATCCAAATCCATAATCTCATATGGCAGGCCGACATAGTTTTCAGCCAAGGTGGTTTGCCCCGCCTCCGAGCCTAAGATATAGGCCAATTCAGCTTGTTTGATTTTAAGATCAAATTCAGATTCGCTATCAAAACGATGTAATAAATGGGTCATCCACCATGAGAAACGCTCTGCTTTCCAGACCCGTTGCAAACATTTTTCCGAATATTGATCAATGCCCTGTTCTGATCCAGTGCGATAATATTCAATCAATGCCGCAGATAAATAGGCAATGTCTGAGGCAGCAAGATTAAGCCCTTTGGCCCCTGTCGGTGGCACGATATGTGCAGCATCACCCGCCAAGAACATTTTGCCAAAGCGCATCGGCTCGGTCACAAAGCTGCGTAGCGGTGCAATACTTTTTTCAATCGAAGGGCCAGTGACGAGATTTTGCTGAGATTCTGCATCCAGACGATTTTTGAGTTCTTCCCAAAAGCGTTCATCTGACCAATCATCGACATGATCAGTTAAAGGCACTTGTAAGTAATAACGACTGCGGGTTTCAGAGCGCATACTGCACAGGGCAAAACCACGATCAGATTGCACATAGATCAATTCATCGGCAACCGGTGGCACATCAGCCAAGACCCCCAACCAACCAAAGGGATAGACTTTTTCAAAGGTTTTGATCTTATCTTGTGGTGCGCTGGCACGGCAGATGCCATGGTAGCCATCACAACCTGCAATAAAATCACACTGAACCTGATAAGCCTTGCCGTTTTGGTTAAATGTCACATAAGGTGCATCATCAAAATCATGAACTTGCACATCTTGCGCTTTATAGTAGCTGTGTAATTGTGCTTGTTCACGAGCCTGCATCAGGTCTTTGGTGACCTCAGTTTGACCATAGACCGTGACCTGTTTCCCTTGGGTCAATCCGGCCAGATCAATACGATGTTTTTTTCCTTGAGTCAGGATTTCAATACCCGAGTGTGGCAAGCCATCACGTTGCAGATGCTGATCAACGCCGGCAAATTTAAGTAAATCCACTGAAACTTGTTCAAGTATCCCAGCACGAATACGTGCTGCCACATAGTCCGCACTACGCTGCTCAATAATCACATGTTCAATCCCTGCTTTATACAGCAGTTGCCCAAGTAATAATCCTGCTGGGCCAGAACCAATAATTGCGATTTTCGTGTGTATGACATCCATGATTTATATCTCCATTGCATAGAGATTAATGTATTTTCTTTAACCCCTTAGAGCTATATCTCCAAAGCGTTAGCTGCCGATTTCTGCTATCATTGTCCGCCTATCGGACAGTGAATCATCGATACTTGAATAACATTAAAAATCATCCGCACAAGGAGTGGTCATGCGCACAGATGACATTAAAAATGAAGACACAGGTGAATTGATCAAACAGGATGATTTTGTTATGTCCTTTGCCAAAGGCTTGAGTTTGTTGGAGGCGTTTAGTGGTGAAAGACAAAAACTGAACGTCACTCAAGTTGCAGAAAAAACTGAGCTAAGTCGCACTGCAGCACGGCGTTATCTGAAAACTTTAAAATTCTTAGGCTATTTAGACAGTGATGAGCATTATTTCTGGCTCACCCATAAAGTGTTACGTTTTTCCAGTGCCTATCTCAACACTTCGCATTTGTCCAAGATTGCCCAACCGATCCTCAATCGGCTCAGTGCGCAAACGGGTTTGACCTACTCTGTTGCAGTACTCGATGCCAACGAAGTGGTGCCCATCGCACGGAGTTATGCGCCACAGCAAGAGGATTTGCGCATCACTCCATTTGGCATGCATCTGGGAAATCGACTGCCTGCACACGCCACATCAACGGGTAAAATATTATTGGCCTGCGCAGCGGAACATGAACAAATCCTTTGGCTACAACGTCATGGATTAAAACGTCTCACGGCATTAACCCTCCAAGATCCGTTGCTATTTCTCAGCAATTTAAAGCAGATCGCTCAACAGGATTATTGTCTTTCTCGTGAGGAACATGAACTTGGGGTCATCGCCATTGCTGTTCCATTGGTGGATATCAAGGGCCATACCGTTGCGGCACTGAATTGCATTTCCCAGACCCACAAAGTCACCGAAGCGCACTTGCTCAACACGGTTTTACCGTTACTCATGAATACTGCTTTAGAAATACGCGCCATACTTTAAGAAAGCGTTTGAGGAGCATAGCTCCTCATTCCCTTGAGCCGATAGATTCAGCTCTTTAACGATCCCACACTTTAGATATCAAACCCTTTAGATATCAAAGAAGACGGTTTCATCTTCACCTTGAATGCGGATATCAAAACGATACACCAGCTCATCGCCACGTTGTTCACGTTTCGCCAGCAAGGTTGCACGGCGTGGTTGCCATTCGATGCTATTGAGTACAGGATCTTGGGCATTGGCCTCGATCTCATCATCAAAATACACACGGGTATGTAAACCAAGATTGATACCACGGGCAAAAATCATTAGGTTAATATGTGGCGCTTGGGTTGAGCCTTTACGCCCAGGCACTGAACCAGGCTTAACGGTATTAAAATGCCAAAAACCAGTTTCAAAATCAGCGCCAGCACGTCCCCAGCCTTGGAAATGTGGATCGGCGATTTTACCTTGAAAATCAGCCTCACTCGGATAAACCCCCTTGGCATCGGCTTGCCAAATTTCCAACAATACGTCTTTTAAGGGTAAACCCAGGCCATCAAAAACTTGACCTTCCAATCGAATCCGCTGACCTTGGGTCTGGGTTTCAAGCAACTGATTGTTAAAATTATGCTCAAAGACCTCAATGCCTGCTTGCTGCGGCAATAAACCGATATGCACATATGGCCCACCAGTTTGTGATGGTGTTTCATGCAACACTTCAAAATTCCAACTTTTCATGTTCTTTCCCTCAGCGATTAATGTAATTCGTTTTCAAAATACGTCGCACGACGACCACGCAAGGTGATATCAAAGCGATAACAACGACTGTCTGCTTCGATAAAATTGCTCTTGTCTTCAAGTGCAATCAGTGCGCGGCGCTGTTGTTCTGAAGGAATGGTTTTTAAAATTGGACATGAATCAATCAAGGTATCGCCTTCAAAATAGAATTGCGAAATCAAACGCTGTGCCCAACCATCAGCAATCAATGAGAAATGAATATGCGCTGGACGCCACTCATTGATGCGATTGCGCCACGGATAAGGACCCGGTTTGATGGTACGGAAGATATAAAAACCATTTTCATCGGTCATCATCCGACCACAACCGCCAAAGTTTGGATCCAAAGCACCAATAAATTGGTCATTTGGATGGCGATAACGACCTGAGGCATTGGCCTGCCAAACTTCAAGTAAGGCATTTTTAACTGGGCGACCAAATTGATCACGCACATAACCATGCACCATCACTCGCTCCCCAATCGGCATGCCATCTTTGGCACAGTTCAGGATCAAGTCATTGTCCCGAGGACCAAACTGCTGCGCTGAAAAACGTGGCGAAGTCACTTCGGAAATGGTTTCCCCAATCGAGATCAAGGCATTTTTAGGTGAGCGCAATACACTGGTCTTGTAGCCAGGTGCATACGCCGGTGGATGATCATCACTATCACGTTGTGCATAAGCACCCAATATCAGTTGTGACATTATTGCTCTCCTTGTGAATCGGTTGTTAAGTCCTGGGTTATTTTGGCGGGGCTAATCCCCATTTCTGCAAAGATTTCTTCGGCCATATGCATGGCTGCATTGGCAGCCGGCAAACCGGCATAGAGTGAAGAATGAATAAACAGTTCTTTTAAATCGTCTTGGGTCACGCCATTGTTAAAGCAGGCGCGGATATGCATCTTCAGTTCCGCCTCACGGCCCAGTGCCAATAAGATCCCGATGGTCACCAGACTACGGGTATGACGTGCCATACCTGGGCGAGACCAAACCTCCCCCCATGCAAAGCGACTGATAAAGTTTTGAAAATCTTGGTTGAACTCATTCAAGTTATCTAAGGATTTACCCACATGCGTTGCACCGAGTACTTCGGTACGGACTTGAATCCCTTGTTCATAACGTTGTTGGTCATTCATTTGATCATTCATTTGCTATTCCTCTTAACTTGCATCGGTATGTGCAACATATGATTTAATCAGTATGGCAATCGCAGCAGCAGTCGCAGGGATCATTAACATCGACAAGATCGAACTAAATGACCATTGATGTCCGAGCAATACCGCACCGATCCACGCGCCAAACACGGCACCAAAGCGCCCAATCCCAGACATCCACGCCACACCAGTAGCACGACATTGGGTTGGATAAAAACGAGTACTTAATACCGGCATTGCTGTCTGGGCACCATTTGCAGCCATGCCCGCACAGAGGATAAACACTGCCAATAAAGTTGGATTACCAAGGCTTTGACCCACCAAAAAGGCAAACACCCCTGCAGAAAAATAGAAGGTGGCAATGACACGGTTCGGGTTAAAGCGATCCATGGCCCATCCGATGAACAATGCGCTCAGCACTCCACCAAACTGAAATATGCCGCCAATAAATGCTGCACGTTCCATGGTCGCGCCTGTTTCACGCATCAAGGTCGGTAACCAACTGGTGAGTAAGTAAATAATCACTAAACCCATGAAATAAGTCAGCCATAACAACAGCGTGCCTTTGGCATAGGTCTTTGAAAACAACAGGCCAAATACGGATTTTTTGTTTTCCTTGGCATTGTTTTCTTCTGGCACATGAAACGTAGTGGCATGCTGCACTTGAGTTGGTGCAATACGGCTGAGGATTTGACGTACTTTTTGATCATGGCCACCCTTGACGATGAGATAGCGATAGGACTCAGGTAAAAAGCAAATCACCAACAGCATAAGGATTAATGGCGCCCAACCACCGATTAAAAACAGGCTGTGCCAACCATAGGCTGGAATCAACCAACCACTAAAAAAGCCACCAATCGCCATGCCCAAGTTAAAGCCACAGAACATACAAGTGACCAATAAGGAGCGAATTCGGGCTGGGCAGTATTCTGAAAATAATGTGGTGGCATTCGGCATTGCTGCACCGAGTCCAATCCCAGTCAAGAAGCGGAAAATCACCAATTGATCCAGATTATTGGCATAAGCACAGGCCAGGGTAAAACCACCAAACACCAGCATGGCACTCGCCAGAACGATTTTACGTCCAAAACGGTCAGCCACTGGTCCAGAGACCAAGGCACCAATAATCATACCGCCCAAGGCCGCACTCATTGCTGGCCCAAGCAAGGAGCGATCGATGCCCCACTCTTGAGCCAATGCTGGTGCGATATACCCCATAGCTGCGGTGTCTATACCATCGACAAAGACAATTAAAAAACAAATGATGGCAATCAACCATTGGTACTTACTAAATGCAGCGTTATCGATAAGTTCCTGCGCATTCATCCCTGTTTTAAGCATATGACTCTCCTGAGACGCTTAGGTATTGCTAAGTGTTTTAATGTATTGCAATTAGGCTTAGGCCTGCTGTTGTATAAAATGCTTCAGTGTTTGACTAAATAAATCGGCACACTCGATATTGGACAGATGCGAAGCAGGCAATTGAATCAATTCGCTCTGCGCCACATGTAGATTGATAAATTCGCCATCCGCGATGGTGGTGACGGGGTCTTCACTGCCACAGATCACCAGCATTGGCAGTTTTATCTGCGCCAAGTCTGCACGTAGATCAGCCTCGGCCAAAGCCATACAGCTTTGGGCATAGCCCTCAACACGGGTTTTGGCCAGACTTTGAATGGTTTGCTGAGCCAAGGCATGATTATGATGATCAAAATTCTCACTGAACCAACGGCTATGCGTGGTGCGTACCAAATCAGCTAAGCCACTTTCCCGCACCTGTTCAGCGCGACTTAACCATGCCTCAGGTTGACCAATTTTGGCTGCAGTGTTAGCAACCGTAATGCTTTTAAAACGCTCACTGGCATGCAGACCCAACCACAGTCCAGTGATGCCACCCATAGAAATGCCACAAAAATGCGCCTGATCAATATCAAGTTTGTTCATGATATCGATGACATCTTCACCTAAGCCTTGCAAAGTGCTGTGATTGATCACATCACTGCGGCCATGACCGCGAGTGTCATAACGTACAATCTGATAATGCTGTTGCAAAGACTGTAGTTGTGCATCCCACATTCCCAGATCGGTGCCCAATGAATTGGAAAACAAAATCACTGGTGCATCTGCTTGACCATCGATCTGTACAGACAAATTTTTTCCATGACGATTACGAATCAACTTTTTCACATCACTTCCCTTTGGCTTCCCGCAGTACCGCATCAATTTGTTGTTGGAGATTGCCCAGATAGGCCGCAGGATCAAAGATTTGCTCCAATTCATCCTGACTCAATAGCTGCTGTACTTGCTCAATTTCTGCAACCACCGATTTTAAATGGCGCTGTTGCTGCACGGCCTGTAAGCAGGCTTGTTCCACCCAGTGATGGGCATCTAAACGTCCCATTTTAGGTGCCAGTGCCATCATCAGTGCTTCGGCCATGATGAGGCCTTGGGTACATTCAATATTGCGCTGCATATGCTGTGGATTGACCTCTAAACCCTGCAACACCTCAATGCTACGTTGCAATGCACCAGCACACAGTTCAAAGATTTCAGGTAATGCCAACCATTCAGCATGCCAGGCACCTAAACTGCGCTCATGTTCTTGCACCATACTTTGATACAGACTCGACATCAGTGCTGGTACTCGATTGGCTGCCGCCAAGATCGATGCCGCTGCCACAGGATTACGTTTATGTGGCATGGTCGATGACCCACCGCGTCCTTTTGCCGTCGGTTCATAGACTTCGCCGATTTCGGTCTGCATCATCAACGACCAATCCCGCGCCATTTTCCCGGTATTGCCCACGATGATGGCCAAAGTTGAACCCAGTTCCACAATCCGATCACGTTCGCCATGCCATGTACAGCAAGGGATCGCCAAATCAAGTTCTGCTGCAAATGCGGCAACCACGGCGCTGCCTTGATCCAGCAATGAGGCCAAGGTGCCAACAGCCCCACCCAATTGTACGGTTAAGACCCGTGGCTTAATCTCGGCCACACGATCCAAATCACGCTTGATACTGCTGGCCCATCGCGCTGCTTTAAAGCCCAAAGTGATCGGCAATGCTTGCTGTAACCAAGTTCGTCCCATCATCACTTGAGCACGATGCGTTTGCGCCAAATCCAATGCTGCTGCATAAAGTTGCTGCAATTGCGATTCAACCACCTGCAGTGCATCACGCGATTGCAATACACAAGCGGTATCCAAAATATCTTGACTGGTCGCCCCCCAATGCACATAACGTGCGGCATCTGCATCAACGGCATGAACCGCTTGGGTGAACTGCTTGACAAAGGGAATCGCAATATTGCCTGCCAATGCCGTGGCCTCAGCCAAAGCATCCAGATCTAGCGCATCCACACCCTGTTCAGTTGCAACGCGACTGATCACTTCAGCAGCAGCCGTTGGGATAATCCCTAAGCTGGCTTGCGCCCGCGCCAAAGCTGCCTCGGTGTGTAACATATAATTGAGTAAGGCTTGATCACGAAAGATCGCCGTGACCTCCTTTTGATAAAACAAGCTGGCATATAACTGGCTCATGCTATGGGCTCCCTATTTCGACTCAATCTGCTGATCAGCATTTTGCGCTGTCTGCTGTACTGGGTGCGGATCAACTACACGTTCAATAATCATCGCAATCCCCTGTCCGACCCCAATACACATGGCACAAAGCGCGTATTGACCCTGAATATTTTCCAGTTGGTTCAACGCTGTGGTCACCAAGCGCGCACCCGATGCACCCAGAGGATGACCGATTGCAATCGCACCACCGTTGGGATTGACCCGAGGATCACTATCACTCAGCCCTAAAGCACGCGTCACCGCCAGCGCTTGGGCAGCAAAAGCTTCATTCAGCTCAATCACATCCATCTGCTCTAGGCTCAGACCACTTTGTGCCAATAATTTTTCAATGGCCGGTGCTGGTGCAAAACCCATGATCCGAGGTTCAATTCCGACCGTGGTGGCTGCAATGATCTTGCCACGTGCCTTGAGTTGATAGCGCTGTAATGCTTGCGCTGAGGCAATCAATAGCGCCGCCGCACCATCATTAATTCCTGAAGCATTGCCTGCAGTGACCGTCCCTTCGGCTTTGACCACTGCTTTCAATTGCGAGAGTGCCGCCAAGCTGGTTGATGCACGAGGATGTTCATCCTGCAACAACTGCTGAGTTTGGCCTTTTTTCAGTGTAATGTTCACGGCGATCAACTCAGCATCAAAAAAGCCTGCTGCATGTGCCGCCGCATAGCGCTGTTGGCTGTTCAAGGCAAATTGATCTTGATCAGCACGTTGAATATGAAATTGTTCTGCCACATGCTCCGCTGTTTGCGGCATGCTGTCCACGCCATATAAAGCTTTGAGTTTAGGATTAATAAATCGCCAACCCATGGTGGTGTCTTGCATACTTTGGCTGCGCGCAAAAGCCGAGTCCGATTTACCCATCACATAGGGTGCTCTAGACATCGACTCGACCCCACCGGCAATGATCAAATCCGCTTCACCGGCTTTAATCGCACGTGCCGCCATAGCAATCGCATCCAAAGATGAACCACATAAACGATTCACCGTGGTAGCAGGAATTTGCACGGGCAAACCAGCAAGCAATGCCGACATACGCGCAACGTTGCGGTTATCTTCACCAGCCTGATTGGCACAACCATAGATCACATCATCGACTGCAGTCCAATCCACTGTAGCTTGACGCTGCATCAAGGCCTGTATTGGCAATGCACCCAAATCATCAGCACGTAACTGCGCCAATCCACCGCCATAACGACCAAATGGGGTGCGGACTGCATCGACGATATAGGCATTGATCAAATTTTTATTCATGTCAGAAGTTCCGATTTAGGCTGGATTACAGCGCAGACTGCGTTGTGGTTGCTGCAAGCGTTTGAGTCGCTGTGATTTGATTCTTTGAGCTTTGAGTCGCGTCGATTAAGCTTGCACCAGTAAGGGCTTGCAACTCAACAAAGCTTAAACCATCGACCATTTCAAGCACCGCTAAGCCCTGCTCAGTCACATCAATCACGCACAGGTCGGTATAGATCCGATCCACACAAGCCAGTCCAGTCGCAGGATAGCTCAACTGTTTTACGATCTTGGCTTCAGTATGTTTGGTCACATGATCGGTCATCACAAAGACTTTCTTTGCCCCAACCGCCAAATCCATCGCCCCACCCACGGCCGGAATCGCATCAGCCGCACCGGTATGCCAGTTGGCCAAATCACCTTGTTCGGAGACTTGAAAAGCACCCAATACACAAATATCCAAATGCCCACCCCGCATCATGGCAAAGGAATCACCGTGATGAAAAAAAGAACCGCCTTGTAGCATGGTCACATATTCCTTTCCGGCATTGATCAACTCAGGATCACGGTCTTGTTCGGCAGGTGGCGGGCCAAAGGCCAGTAGACCATTTTCAGAATGCAGAAAGATATCTTTATCCGCAGGTAAATATGCAGAAATCTTGGTGGGTAAACCAATACCCAGATTGACATAGGCACCATCAGGAATGTCTTGAGCAACACGCTCAGCAATTTGATCTCGAGTTAAATGCGTGTAGCTCATTTGCAATCTCCTTTTCGCACAGTTAAACGCTATATGGACTTTTAATTATGGTTGTCATTGTAAGAGGTTAAGTACAGGTGTTATACCGCAACCACATGCTGCACAAAGATCCCAGGGGTGACGATATGTTCAGGATCAAGTTCACCCAAAGCCACCAATTGAGACACTTGCGCAATGGTCACCTCTGCCGCCATGGCCATAATCGGGCCAAAGTTACGTGCAGATTTACGATAAATCAGATTGCCCCAACGGTCGCCTTGATGGGCTTTGATCAAGGCAAAGTCTGCTTTGATGGGATTTTCCAACACAAAATCTTTGCCTTCATAATGTAAGGTCGGTTTACCCTCAGCCAACAAAGTCCCATAGCCTGTTGGGGTATAGATCGGGCCTAAGCCCATCCCTGCCGCTTGGATGCGACACGCCAGATTACCTTGTGGTACCAATTCTAGTTCGATTTTTCCAGCACGATAAAATTCATCAAAAACATAAGAATCAGATTGTCGTGGAAAAGAACAAATGATTTTAGCCACTGCGCCGGATTGAATCAGTTTGGCCAAGCCATAGTCGCCATTGCCGGCATTGTTATTAATCACCACCAGATCCTTGACCCCAAGTTCGATCAAGCCATCGATCAACTCGGCAGGCTGACCCGCAGTACCAAAACCACCAATCATGATGCGTGCGCCGTCTTTAATCTGAGACAAAACCTCTACTAAACTTGCGACACTCTTATCGATCATTTCCAACTCCATCTGGGCGCTATCGGGATTTATTTTATATGCGTCAATAAAACTAAAATCCGAAATTTACGAGCAAATCTATATATCCATTTTTATCTGAGCATGACGCTCTGAATTCATTTTTAACTTTTTCTAAGCCGACTACTAGCGACTAAATGCGATTCTGTGCGCTCCTCAGTTAATTTGTTCGATCATCGAACAATGAATCGCATACTCAGAGCCTTGCTTCGCTCATGCATATTGCAAGCAATAGAAACAAAGCATTGAAATTAAAATATTCTTTGCTACATTCTTATATTTTTATTTAGCGAATCTCGATCATCAGTCGATGATGCTGGATGATTTGGCTGTATTTTGCAGTGTTCAGTATATTTAATTGGGGAGATCACAAATGTCTGTGTCTACATCAGCGCCATTCAAATCTAAAATCGCGTTTATCCAAGGTGGTGCCCGTGGCATCGGTGCTGCAATCGCACTTAAGTTGGCTGAACAAGGTGCAGCGGTTGCATTCACTTATGTCAACTCAGATGCAAAAGCACAGGCCTTGGTCGCAGCATTACAAAGCTTGGGCACCCGCGCCTTGGCCATCAAAGCAGACAGTGCTGATGCGGATGCGGTTAAAAATGCCATTTTAACCGTGGTCAATACTTGGGGAAATCTAGATATCTTGGTGAATAATGCTGGGATTTTGGCGATGGCACCGATCGACAGCCTGAGTTTAGAAGATTTTGATCGCAGTTTTGCGGTCAATGTTCGTAGTGCATTTGTCGCCAGTCAAGTTGCCAGCCAACATATGAATGAGCATGGGCGTATCATCAATATCGGCAGTATCAATGCTGAGCGAGTACCATTTCAAGGCGCGACCGCCTATGCGATGAGTAAATCTGCTTTGGTGGGTTTGACCAAAGCCCTTGCCCAAGATTTGGCGCCACGCAAGATTACCGTCAACAATGTCCAACCTGGGCCAGTGAATACTGATCTTAATCCAGATCAAGGTGAGCTTGCTGAAGGTTTAAAACAGATGATCGCACTAGGTCGCTATGGCCAAGCCAGTGAAATTGCGGATTTTGTCAGTTACCTATGTAGCCCATCTGCCGCCTACATTACTGGCGCCAGTTTAAATATTGATGGTGGTTTCTCGATATAATCGAAATATTCTGAAAATCTGAAAATGGATCGCCTATGTCTCTTGCCTTAGCCGCTTTACGCAAAAACTTGCGCCAAAAGCGTCGTCAGCTGAATCGCTATCAGCAGCGACAGGCTGAGCGCGCCTGTCTGACGCAACTGACTCAACTCAGCGTATTTAATCAGGCACAACATATCGGCCTGTATTTAGATGCCTTTGGTGAAGTGCCTACAGGCAAGATCATCAGCGCCTGTTTTCAACGGGGTAAGTCGGTGTATTTACCCCGAATTTGCAACATGAGCCAACGGCTACACTGGGTTCGGATCACGGCGCAGCACTACCACACTCAGCGTTTCAGTCCTCATCGTCTGGGGATGTTACAGCCGATGAATGGTCGCGGTTTTCAAGTCAATCATCTCGACCTACTGATCATGCCCCTGCTGGCCTGTGATGCGTCTGGACTGCGTTTAGGTATGGGCGGTGGATTTTATGATCGCACCTTGGCCTTGGCGACACAGCAGCCATTTCGCCTTGGTTTGGCACATGAGTTTCAATTTTTATCTGCACCACTCGCCGCACAGCCTTGGGATCAGGCCTTAGATGGCCTGCTAACAACTCAACATTTCCGCCGATTTAAACGACAAACTGCTTTAAAACGAGGGATTTAAGCTAAAGCATTGCGATATAATCGATGATTTATGAAAATTGTTGCAGCATCCCCTTGTAATTTTATAAATACACATCACTATAAAAATATAGCTACACAGCTGTTACTCACTCGGAGTGCCCATGTCTGAAATAATTATGAATGAAAAAACCTTAGAACCACAGGTTCCAAGCGTACTACCACTCTTAGCGTTACGGGACGTTGTGGTCTATCCGCATATGCAGATTGCGTTATTTGTTGGTCGTGAAAAATCGATCAAAGCAGTTGATGTTGCGCGTAACAGTGACAACTTGGTATTTGTGGTTGCTCAAAAAGATTCACTCACCGAAGAAATCGACCACGACAATCTCTACCAATACGGTACCGTGGCTAAAATTGTGCAAGTGGTTAATCATGAGAATGATGAAAACTGCATCAAAGTCCTCATCGAAGGCCTATATCGTGCCAAGTTAGAAAAAATCATCGATGACCATGATTATCTAACCGCCGAACATCAATTGGCACCAATGACGGTTGCGATTGATCCCGATACTCAAATTTCCCGTATTCAAGAACTACGTGCGTTGTTTGCGCAATATGCCGAAGCAAAATTACGCAATGCACGTGAACTGATTGCTGCTGCAAATAAGATTGAAGATCTACTTCAACTGCTATTTTTTGTCGCAACACGTGTGCCGTTAAATATCGACATCAAACAAAAATTCTTAGAACACAATGAATTTGAAGCACATCTACAAGAGTTAATGACCTATTTGTTGCAACAGTCTGAAGAGCAACAAATCGAACAAACCCTGCATGACTCAGTCAAACGTCAGATGGAAAAAAATCAACGCGAATACTTTCTCAATGAAAAAATGAAAGTCATTCAGCGTGAGCTATCTGATATGAACGGTGGTGCAGAGGATGATGTTGCTGAGATTGAAAAGCGTCTTAGCGAAGCCGACTTACCTGAACATGTGCGTAAGAAAGCTGAAGCAGAGTTCCGTAAGCTTAAAGCCATGCAGCCTGCATCATCTGAAGCGGCTGTGGTACGTAACTATATCGAAGCCATCCTCGATACGCCTTGGAACATCGCTAGCAAAGTCAGCATCAACTTGAGCAAAGCCCAAGAAATTTTAGATGCTGATCATTATGGTCTAGATGAAGTCAAACAACGCATCGTTGAATACTTGGCCGTACAGTCGCGCGTGAAAAAACTTCGTGGTCCGATCCTGTGTTTAGTCGGTCCTCCAGGTGTGGGTAAAACCTCTTTGGGTGAATCGGTTGCCAAAGCCACAGGCCGTGAGTTCGTGCGTATGGCACTCGGTGGTGTGCGTGATGAAGCTGAGATTCGTGGTCACCGTCGTACTTATATTGGCGCTATGCCAGGTAAGATCGTACAGTCACTGACCAAAGTTGGGGTAAAAAACCCACTGTTCTTGCTCGATGAAATCGACAAGATGGCGCAGGACTACCGTGGTGATCCAGCATCGGCATTATTGGAAGTACTCGATCCATCACAAAACAACAAGTTTAATGATCATTATCTAGATCTAGATTTGGACTTGTCAGAAGTGATGTTTATCTGTACTGCCAACAGTATGAATATTCCTGAAGCCCTGCTTGACCGTATGGAAGTGATTCGTCTACCGGGTTATACCGAAGATGAAAAAGTCAATATTGCCGATCGTTACCTCGTACCTAAGGCGATTAAAAATAATGGCTTGCGTGCAAAAGAATTGACTGTACACGAAGAAGCGATCCGCGATATCGTGCGTCGTTATACCCGTGAAGCGGGTGTGCGTAGCTTAGAACGTGAAGTGTCTAAGATTGCACGTAAAGTGGTTAAAGAAGCAGTCAGCAAAAAAGCCAAAAACCTGCAAATTGATGTCACTGCTGAGAATCTTCCAGATTACTTAGGCGTACATAAGTTTGACTATGGTATGGCTGAAGAAGAAGCTCAAGTCGGCCGTGTTAATGGCTTGGCATGGACCTCAGTCGGCGGTGAGTTACTCACCATCGAAGTTGCCACCATGAAAGGTAAAGGCACTTTTGTCACCACGGGTTCACTCGGTGATGTGATGCAGGAGTCGATCAAGGCTGCCATGACCGTGGTGCGTACCCGTACCGATGAACTCGGCATCGAAGCAACACGTTTTGCTGAAACTGATGTGCATGTGCATTTACCCGAAGGTGCAACACCGAAAGATGGTCCATCTGCAGGTTTGGCTTTGACCACTGCCCTGGTATCAGCGTTTACTGGTATTCCGATCCGTCCTGACATTGCCATGACTGGTGAAACCAGTCTGAGTGGTCGTGCAATGCGTATTGGTGGCTTAAAAGAGAAATTGCTGGCGGCACATCGTGGTGGCATCAAACTGGTGTTTATCCCACAAGAAAACGTACGCGATCTTGCTGAGATTCCTCAAAATGTCAAAGAGGGTCTAGAGATCAAAGCAGTTAAGAATATCGATGAAATTCTTGCGCTTGCCTTAACTGAACAGCCTACCCCTTTGGTCAAAGCACCCATCGTGAAAGCTGAAGGTTCAACCAAGGCCGCACGTCACTAAGTGCTTATGCGCTAAGCGACACCCAATCGATACCCAATCAAAGAGAGCCTCGGCTCTCTTTTTTATTTTGATTTTTTTATTTTGACGTTTTGGATGAAATGTTTTTGGGTTGAAGGCTTTGCGGCTTCAGCAAACTGTGCACCAAACCATTCACCACCTGTGCCATTTTATTGACATCTAAAGTCGCCAGCGTATCGCCCGGGGTATGATAATTTTGGTTTCTAAAAAAAGCGGTATCGGTAATCATGATGGCTGCAATATCATGCTTCCAATAATTTAGATGATCGGAAAAATCCACCCCACTAACAAATGCTGGCGCGATTAAGCGTTGGCAATCCAACTGTTGCAAGCGCTGCATGGATTGACAATAGTTTGCGCCCAGATGCCGCGATTGGAAATTACTCACTGCCGCAATAAAGTTGCCATGCTTTGGATAGAACAATCCCAATCCCTTTGGATAACGCTGCACTGGATCTGGATCAAAATAGCCAATCATTTCTAAGATATATACCGCACTGATCTGTTGTTTCTGCGCCAGGATGGACTCAGCATGCACCGCACTGCCCATCTGCGCGGTACGAAAATACGGTGGCTCCTCTAGGGTATAAAACACAAATTCCAGATTATGTTTGAGTGCTGAACTTTGCTGTGCAAGCAATCGCGCAGTTTCTAGTACACCCGCCACCCCAGAGGCATTGTCATCTGCGCCGTCACTGTCGCCATGCACATCATAGTGCGCCCCGATGATGACCTTATCTTCCGCAGCGACATCAAGATGACACACCACATTTTTATAATGAACCGTGTCCACCGCATAGATCTGATCCACACAATCCAGCCCATAACTCTGCATCTGCCCTTTTAACCAGGCGGCCACACGATTGAGTTCTGCCGGGTTGGTATAGTTACGATGTAATTTTGGATTGATGATCTGCCCCAAAGACTGCGACATCCGTTGTGGCTCGGCCTCAACTGCATAGCTGACAGAGGTTGAAGCTATCGTCAAGATGGATAGGGCGATATGGGCAAAGTAAGATTTAAGACTTTTATTGCTATTTATTTGCATGGTTTTCTCTAGGCCATTGGCCAAGCTGTATCAGACTTGCTGAATTTAGTGGTTATAATGGAGATCATCTCTGACATTGATCTTATTATGAAAATTCGTATTTTAACCATTGGACAAAAAATGCCGAGTTGGGTGGTCACGGGTGTTGAGGATTACTTTAAGCGTATTCAACCTTTTGTACAAACCCAAATCATCGAATTGCCCATGGCCAAGCGTGGCAAAAATGATTCAGAGGCCGATATCTTAAAGTACCGACAGATTGAAGGTGAATCGATTTTAAATGCGTTGAAGCAAAATGATGTCATGATCGCACTCGAGGTTGAAGGCCGTGAGCTCAGCACCGAGAAACTGGCCAGCCACATGCAGAGTTGGATGCTAGAAGGTCACGATATCGTCTTGGCGATTGGTGGTCCAGATGGTCACAGTCAGGCGGTACGTCAAGCGGCTGCATGGCACTGGTCATTGTCGAAATTGACCCTGCCCCATCCACTGGTACGAGTGATCTTGATTGAACAATTGTATCGGGCCATGAGCATTAACAACAATCATCCCTATCATCGTGCTGGTTAAAGCACTGTCCTCCTGTTTCAATATCGCAACAGTCTGTTGAATGTTCAGGGCTTTCAGCTAAAATTCCCCAGATGCACAATAGCAGCTACTGTTCTAGTGAGTCGTACAAAATGCAGTTACAAACGCTTCCCGGTTTATATATTTCACATGGTTCACCAATGCTGGCTATAGACCCTGAGCAAGTTGGTCCTGCATTGTTGCGTCTGAGTCATAACTTGCCTGTGCCACGCGGTATTGTGGTCATGTCTGCGCATTGGGAAAGTGATGCACTCGAAGTCAGTAGCGGTTTTCGCCCTGAAACCTGGCATGATTTCCGTGGCTTCCCAGAGCAGCTCTATGAGATCCGTTACCCTGCGCCTGGCGATCCTGAGTTGGCAGAACGCATCATTAAAATGTTTGCCGATAACAATATAAATGCCCATGCCAACAGCACCCGCCCACGCGATCATGGGGTATGGATGCCGTTATTACATATGTATCCCAACGCGGATATCCCGGTGATTGAGATTTCATTACCACGCCAGATGAGCGCACTGATGCTCTATACGCTTGGGCAATGTCTATCCGAGCTACGTCAGCAACAAATCTTGATCATTGGTTCAGGCAGCATCACTCACAATTTAAGTGAATTGTCATGGGATGGTAGCGACAATACTGTGCCCGAATGGGCCTCTACTTTCCGCAATCATGTGGTGAGTAAACTTAGTCATCAACAATATGATGAGATCTTAGATTGGCAAAGCATACCGCATCTCAAACGAAATCATCCCAGCCTTGAACATTTGGCACCATTATTCTTTGCCATGGGTACAGGTCTGCGTTTTAGCATTGTGCATAGTAGTTTTTCAATGGGTTCGCTCGGCATGGATATTTATCGATTTGATTGAGGTTGCTGTTGAGCCGCTAGCGCATAAGTAATTTAAATGTAAATATATATTTGCAATATAGATACATTAAGACACTAAAGTATAGATATACATGCGTCATTTCAGTAATTTATTGCGGTAACCTATACAAAATTTACAAAGTGTCCAAAACTCATGAAAATTAAATTATTCGCTATTGCACTGCTTCCTTTTGCACTTGCAGCATGTCAAACCACTGAATTACAACAAGTCAAGGATAGCGTTGTGAATGCCATTCAACAACCGAATACAGCTCAAACCTTGGTTGATTACCAATGGAGCTATCAGCCTACCGCAACTCAAAAACCAATCGTATTGAACTTTGCCAAGCAAGATCAACGCTTAAGTATTTCTACTGGTTGTAATACGCTTAACACCTCATGGCGCATCGACAATGGTCTGATCATTACTGGTAACGGTGCTTCAACCATGAAGGCCTGCGAACCTGCATTAATGAAACAAGAGCAATTTGTTGCTGCACTCTTCAACAATGCCAAAGTACCATTCAGTGTGAGCCAAACTCAACCGCAAACTGCAGTGTTGACCATTATCACCGCTCAAGGTGAAAAATTAGTCTTCAATGGTGAAATGACCGCTGAAGCCAAATACCAATCACAACCCGAAACCATTTTTCTTGAAATTTCACCCGTCACCAAATCATGCACTGGCGTAGCACCACAAACCTGCTTGCAAGTACGTGAAATCAAATTCGATCAAAATGGGGTTAAAACCCAAGTCGATAAAGATTGGACCTATTTCTATGATGGCATCCAAGGCTTTACTCATGTACCGACCGAGCGCCAAGTGGTTCGAATCAAGCGTTATGAAATTAAAAATCCTGCTGCGGATCAATCAAAATACGCCTATGTTCAAGACATGATTGTGGAACGTGAACAAATCAAATAATCACAATCTCAATGCTATAGAAAAGCTATAGCATTGAATAACATATAAAAAAACCGATGCACTGGCATCGGTTTTTTTATGTTCAGCCTTTTTCAAGGCGATTCAATGTGCTACTTGCTGTACTTAGAATACACCTTGCGCAATCATTGCATCGGCAACTTTCACGAAACCAGCGATATTTGCACCATCAACATAGTTAATCGTGCCATCCGCTTGAGTACCGAATTTGACACAGTTACGATGGATTTCTTTCATAATCGCATGTAAACGCTCGTCAACTTCTTCAAAAGTCCAACCAAGACGAATGGCATTTTGTGACATTTCCAAACCAGAAGTGGCAACACCACCGGCATTCGAGGCTTTACCTGGTGCATACAAGATTTTGGCTTCTACAAATTTCTCAACCGCACCAAGTGTAGAAGGCATATTGGCACCTTCAGCAACACACATCACGCCATTGGCGAGCAAGATATCTGCATCTTCAGCATGCAACTCATTTTGTGTGGCACATGGTAAAGCGATATCACATTTGATGCCCCAAGGACGCTTGCCTTCGAGATATTCAAAGCCATGTTTAGCTGCAAACTCAGACATACGACCGCGTTTGACATTTTTCAGTTCCATCACTTCCAACAACAATTCATCGGTTAGGCCATCTTTAAAGTAAACCGTACCATTTGAATCAGAAAGTGAAACCACTTTAGCACCTAAAAATAGGGCTTTTTCAGCAGCATATTGAGCAACGTTGCCAGAACCAGAGATTGCAACCACTTTGCCTTGGAAGTTTTCACCGCGTGTTTTCAGCATTTCTTCAGCAAAATATACGGTACCAAAACCTGTCGCTTCTGGACGTGCCAATGAACCACCGAAAGACATGCCTTTACCGGTAAATACACATGAAGTGTCATTGCTGAGCTTTTTCATCATGCCCGCCATATAGCCGACTTCTCGTCCACCTACACCGATATCGCCCGCAGGAATATCTGTGTTTGAACCCAAGTGACGATACAACTCCACCATTAAGGCTTGGCAGAAACGCATGATTTCACCTTCTGATTTACCTTTAGGGTTAAAATCAGATCCGCCTTTACCACCGCCCATCGGCAATGTGGTTAAAGCATTTTTAAAGGTTTGTTCAAAGCCTAAAAACTTTAAGATCGACAAGTTGACCGAAGGGTGAAAACGCATCCCCCCTTTAAACGGACCAATTGCAGAATTATATTGGATACGAAAAGCACGGTTGACTTGGGTTTGGCCCTTGTCATCTAACCAAGATACTCTAAATTGAATAGCACGTTCTGGCTCTACAAGACGTTCAAGCAATCCATAGTCAGCATATTGCGGGTTTTTCTCAATAAATGGCCACAAACTGGTCATTACTTCTTCAACCGCTTGCAAAAACTCAGGTTGATTTGGATCTCTCGCTTTTACGTAATCTAAAAAGTCATTTAAGCTAGTATATTTCAACGCACTATTCCTCAGCAGAAGGTGACACAAAATCGGTCATGTAACACAAAAAAATGATTTGTTTTGGCGCAAAGTATTAAATATCTTTTGATAACAATCTACAACACTTTTTAGCATGTTTTTTCTTATAAGCTATAATTTCAACAGTTTAAGTTGAAAGCAAACTTGTCTATTTTGTCAATTAAGTCACTATTCAAAAAATGATGACTAAAAAAATATGACCATTAATAGCGCAATTTTTCACCCAAATTCCAATCGGCATCGATATGACATTCGTGTTAAACTACGCTGCTGCACTTTTCATCTGCATATTGACTAAAAAGTTTTCTGAAACATGATTTTACATACCCAACTCATCCAACAGATTGATGCACTCCTGCCGCAAACCCAATGCGGTTTATGCGGACATCGCGATGGATGCCTACCTTATGCCCAATCGATCGTTGCGGGTGAAGCTGCCAACAAGTGTATACCGGGTGGTCAACCTGTAGCAGATGAATTGGCACGCCTGCTCAATCGCCCAGCTTTGATCGCAGAGCAAAGTGTCTGGCCGATTCAAACTGATGGTCGTCCACAGCGAATGAAAGCAGTCATTCGCGAAGATGAATGCATTGGCTGCACCAAATGCATTAGCGCTTGCCCCGTGGATGCGATTATTGGGAGTGCGAAAGTGATGCACAGTATCCTCACCGATCTGTGCACTGGCTGTGAACTCTGTATTCCACCTTGCCCGGTAGACTGTATTGATCTGGTGGAAGATATTCAAATTGTACCTGCAGAACAGCAGCGTATTGCAGAGCAAGACGATTTACGTTCACGTTATTATGCACATATACAACGCGAAGAAAGCCGTCGCCTCACCCGTAAAGGCCCTGTGGTTCGTGCTGAGATCGACACCCAGTTATTTGCTCAATTCTCTCAAAAAGACACGCTACTTCCTAACATACAGATACCCTCTAACACCGAAACTGCGGTCTCCAGTATTGATGCAAAAAGCACGATTGAATTGGCTAAAGTGAGATCACAACTCAAAAAATTAGAGAAACAACTGGCTGTTCGTCCAGATCCAATCAAACAACAACAATTGATCGACTTACAAAAGCAATTGAATAACTTGCAAGGGACTTAAGCCATGGCCATCAAAAATATGACCCGCAAACAAGTGCAGATTTTTTTTGAGCGCTTGCGTGAACAACGACCGCATCCAGAGACTGAACTCAATTTTTCTAATCCTTTTGAACTGCTTGTTGCCGTCACCCTTTCAGCGCAATCCACAGATGTCAGTGTCAATAAAGTCACGGATCGATTATTTCCAATCGCCAATACCCCAGAAAAAATTTATGCCTTAGGCGTTGATGGCCTGAAAAACTATATAAAAACGCTGGGTTTGTACAATGCCAAAGCCGAAAATGTGCATAAAGCCTGTCAGATGCTTATCGAGAAACATCAGAGTCAAGTCCCTGATAATCGAGCAGATTTGGAAGCATTGCCTGGTGTAGGCCGTAAAACGGCCAATGTGGTACTGAATACTGCCTTTGGTCATCCAACCATGGCGGTGGATACGCATATCTTTAGACTGGGCAATCGGACTGGCCTAGCCGTTGGTAAGAATGTGATTGAGGTTGAGCAGCGCTTAATCAAAGTGATTCCAAAAGAATTTATCCTTGATGCGCATCACTGGCTAATCCTACATGGACGTTATTGTTGTATTGCACGTAAACCGAAATGTGCTGAATGTGTAGTCTCTGATGTCTGCCAATGGCCAGATCGATATGACTTTGGTGCCAATCGGCCTAGCAAATCCTAAACCGACGACTCAACCCTATACTGGATTTATTTTTTGGTTTTAGCGCGGTTGCGCGGTGTTGCAGATTTATCAAGTGCGGGGTGTCGTTGCTTCTGTGCCGGATGTTGTTGTCGTTCTTTGGCCAATTGCTGTTGTGATTGACGTAAAAGCTTGACGCTGAGAAAGATAAGAAAACCCAGTGCAACTAAACTGACCAAAATCACAGCAATCAATAAGGGCTTAAGCAAAATCTACTCCGTAAGCTAAATAAAGTATAAATAAAAAAAGAGTCCCAATATGCGTCAGAACTCTTTCATTGTCAAAAAATCTTGCTGTTTAGATCTGGCTTATGCTTGATCTAAGATCGAGAACAATTCTTTTTGAACTTCGTCAATTTGGCGTAGACCGTCAAGTTTATTATATTTAGGTGCATTTTCACCAGAAGCTGCACGACCTTGGTAAAAACCTACCAATTGCTCAGTATCCACATGGTACGAATTTAGACGTTTACGAATGGTTTCTTCAAGATCGTCTGGACGTTGTACCAACTCTTCACCAGTTTCATCATCGATTCCTTCCACTTTAGGTGGATTATAGATCGTATGATAAATACGGCCAGATGCTGGATGCTGACGACGACCTGATAGACGTTTTACAATTTCTTCATCAGGAACTGCAATTTCAATCACATGATCGATACTGATGCCTTCTTTTTCCAAAGCTTCAGCTTGCGGAATGGTTCTTGGGAAACCATCGAATATGCAACCATTCACACAATCAGGTTGTGAAATACGTTCTTTGACTAATCCAATGATTAATTCATCAGAAACTAAACCACCTGATTCCATGACAGATTTAGCTTTTAAACCCAATTCAGAACCTTCACGAATTGCAGCTCGTAGCATATCACCTGTTGAAATTTGTGGGATATTGTAGCGCTTACAGATCAACTGAGCCTGAGTGCCTTTGCCTGCTCCAGGTGGTCCGAGTAAAATAATGCGCATAAAAAAACATCCTCATTTAAAACAATGTATATGAAACCTTGTCATGTCAAACCGAAGTTTGACATTGTTCGGCATCTGATTATAGGAAAGCCACAAATAAATGGATTAAACCAGCAATAAAACCAGTGACCCCACCCAATAAAATTAAAATCCATTCATCCTCACGAAAGGCGGGACGAAGTAAGTTTTGAAACTCTTCTGGTGTTAACTCGCGAATACGATCTTTAAACATTTGAAAAATCTTCTGTGCACGGCTCGCATTAAAGGCGGGGTCGCATACAGGGATCATCGTAATTTCAATTGAACGATCAATCAAGTCCGTTTTGAGTTTTGCGTACTCTCGAGGACCCAAGGACAATTGTAAAGAGGTCCGTACTAACGGTGTTTCCATTATATGGTTGATATGACGTTTGATAATACGACGCGTTTTATCTTTTTTCGGCCCATACATCATTTCAGTCATAATCGATTTTAACGTAATGAGATCCTCAGTGACGACACTTGCAAAGACATCAGAGACCTCTTCCTGACGTTTCATAAATGCGCCTTGCACATTATATCGGCCAATGCGTGGAATCACAGGTTTCACCCAAGGGAATTTACGATCTTGAGTGCGCTCAAAAAATTGAGGGAAACGCACATAGTGTGGATATACCGGATTAAACACCATCCAAATCGCAATCCAGTTAGTGAGGAAACCCCAAATCGCAGCCCAAAACGGTACGGTCCAGTGCCAAGGCACCAAGAACCAGACGATCATTTGGAAAACACCAAAAATCATACCAATCAAAGCACTGATATGCCAAATAAAATTAATTTCTTTTTGCCCAACTTTCAAAAACATCCGTACCATGAGCATACGGTCATTTTCCATTTGGCTGACCACCATGTTACGCATGTTCACCAAAGACTCAACATTCATGGTCAGTTCGGTCACTAACTCACGCAATGTCCCTGGCAATTGTTTTTGAGCTTGAGCATAGATCCGACGTTTGATCGAGTAAGGTAGATTTTCCCACAGCACTGCATTTCGATCGATCATCACCTCATCAATCAAGTGCTCAAGTTCAAAACCGACCTGTTCACCAATGATTCTGGCCATGTCATCAGGATCCATCGCATCTAAAAACTCACGCAATGAGCCCAATTTCGATAAGGTGTTATCGGTAATAATCCCTGATATACGTCCCGCTTTTCTCGGCACGATCCCCTGCCATCCCACCGGCAATGGACCAATATGAAATCCCCAAAATTTAATCGGATAGAACACCATTTTTAATGCCATCCAAACATGCGCCCAAGTCACAAATGCTGTGACAGGGATAATGCTCAGTACAGCCAGATGGTCTGGTCGATTTAAAAAGGCTTGCCACAAATCACTAAGGTATTCAAACATGCATGACTCTCGTATTTATTTCTATGTGCAGTCAAATGAAGTCGTAAACATCAGTATTTAAAACCCGACACTTAGAGTATAGGCCAATTGTAACAAGGGTTTACTATCAAGCACGGTGGTATTTCCCACTGTGACCTTTTCACCCATGCCCAAGCCCACACTAAAGGTGCTGATTCGTTCTTTATTCAGCAATACATAAGATAAATCTACCCCACCACCGAGTTGGGTTTCACCATCTTTACCATAGGTCTTCGATTTTAAATGGCCTGCATATGCACCCAGATAATAACCATTTTTATCCTTACCTGTGAGTATCACTGGATACCGAAAACCCACTTGTGCGCCAAAAGGGTTTTCACCTTGAACGAACATCCCCATTTTTGCATATGCAATACCATAAGGGTTGACCCATTCTGCATTGAGGTGCGCAAGTTGCATGGTTGCCCCTGCACCGATGTTCCATTTTGAAGCGTCACTTGGTTTAAGTTTTGCCTCAGGCATATAGTCCTGAACTGCTGCATGTGATTGATTTGCAAATGCAATAAACAGTACTAAGGGAAAGATTTTTTTCATTATTTCTCCTAAGTCCTTAATTCTCTTTAGTCAAATTTATGTATCCCTTAAATTTGACTTTAACAGAAATAACATTTTACTCATATACAAAACATTAGAATTTTCCTGTCTACAAGGTCAAAGCCGATGTATCAATTCTGCGCTGTAACTGATTTTTTTAATTCTTTTTAGCAATTCTAAGGTAAAATATTTGCCTTTAACTTACACTCGCCATGTACTCAGCTAGTCGACCGATATGAAGCAACATTTTCCTCTTAAAAACGTTCAGCAAGAAAAGCGTATCTTCCGAGGTCGAGTTTACTTTGCGATTACCTTTGTTTTCATTTGCCTGCTGTTATTGATCGTTCGCTACGGTTATTTACAGATTGTGCATCATGAAGAATTTAGTAACGCTTCAGATAAAAACCGCACCCGCTTACAGCCAATCCCCCCTACGCGCGGGTATATTTACGATCGTAACGGTATTTTACTTGCGGATAATTACCCTGTCTTTACAGCGACCTTAAGTAAGGCAGATATTGAAGATATTGATGACACCCTAAAACGACTGACACCACTGCTTAGTTTGACTGAAGAAGACATCGATCGTTTTAATAGTCGGGTCAAGACCTCACGCAAAACAGAACGCGTCACCTTAAAACTGAATTTGACTGAAACCGATATAGCCAAGTTTAGTGAAGTTAAATACCAGTTCCCTGGGGTTTATATTGAAACCCAAATGACCCGTTATTATCCGCATGGTGAATTGTTTGCCCATGTGATCGGTTATGTGGGTCGGATCAATGACAAAGAATTAAAAAGCATCGATAAAGATGCCTATGCTGGTACCAACTTAATCGGAAAGATCGGGGTTGAAAAATCCTACGAAGATCTACTTCACGGCGTACCCGGATTTGAATCGATTGAAGCCGATGCGCATGGTAATGTACTGCGTCATCTCGGCAGTAAAGAGTCGGTTCGTGGTAATGACCTCTATCTTTCTTTGGACTATGGCTTGCAAATGGTTGCGGCTGAGCAGTTGACGGGAAGACGCGGTGCGATCGTGGCAATGGATCCGCGTACGGGTGAGATTTTAGCTTTGGTATCCAGTCCTAGCTTCAATCCAAATCTGTTTGTAACCGGTATTGGCCATGCAGATTATAGTGCCTTACGTGACAACTTAGATCAGCCTTTATATAACCGCGCCTTACAGGGCTCTTACCCACCCGGCTCTACCATTAAACCAATGGCAGCCTTGGGCGGCATACATTATGGCACTGTGGATTGGGGAACCACGATTTCTGATCCAGGTTACTTTCATTTGCCTGGTGATTCGCATAAGTTCCGTGACTGGAAAAAAAGTGGTCATGGCAGTGTGAATATGCACAAATCCATTGTCATTTCATGTGATACCTACTTCTATATCTTGTCTTACCAACTGGGTATCGAACGTATGAATGAATGGATGCGTCAATTTGGTTTTGGTGAGAAAACCGGTGTGGACTTACCAAGCGAAAGTAGTGGCCTCTATCCAAATCCAGATTGGAAAATGCGTACCCGAAACAGTAAATGGCTCAAAGGTGAAACTATTTCAGTGAGTATCGGTCAGGGTGCATTTATTGCGACACCATTGCAATTGGCGATGGCGACTGCAATCACCGCCAATCATGGCGCACATGTCACCCCGCATGTACTCAGAGAAACCAAAGGTGCCAAGCCGCATCAAGTGATTAATGCACCGACAGGCAAAATTAATTTTAATGGCACTGAAGATGACTGGGTCAAAATGCGCAATGCGATGGTGGATGTGATCCAGTCCGGTACCGGCCGTGGCATTAAATCGCCAAACTACTTGATCGCAGGGAAAACCGGTACTGCACAGGTAAAAAGTATTGCGCAAGGTAAACGCTATAACGAATCTATACTCACAGAGCGCCAACTCGATCATGGATTATTTGTCGGCTTTGCACCTGCAGAAAACCCTGAAATCGCCATTGCGGTAATTTGGGAAAATGGTCGTCATGGTGGTTCCGCAGCCCGTATCGCACGTCCGATTATGGATTATTGGTTGTTACGACGCGGTAAAAATCCAATTGTACCTGCCAATCATCAAGTCAGTGGTGGCCTCATGACTGCAGGGATTAAACCGGGTGAATTGAGCGATCAAATCAGCAGTTCTGCACCTGCAAGTCAGGCCAATGCGCAAAATACTACGGCCGCCTCAATTGCTGCTCAGGTCCCTGTTGCTGCTGCACCAAATCAGGAAGAAATTAGTGAGTAAAACAAATCAACAATTACGTATCATTGGTGGAGAATGGAAACGTCGTCAACTGCCTTTTGCAGATATAGACGGACTACGCCCCACCCCTGATCGTGTACGTGAAACCTTGTTTAATTGGTTGATGTGGGACATTCAAAATGCCAGAGTACTGGATCTATGCGCAGGTTCAGGTGCATTAAGTTTTGAGGCCCTGTCACGCGGTGCCGCCCAAGTGGTGATGATTGAACCGAATGCGGTCCAAAGCAAATTTCTCAAACAGAACATTCGTTTATTAGAGGCACACAATTGTCAACTGCACAGTATGACCGCTGAGAAGGCTTTGTTGATGTTAAATGGCCGTGCTGAAGACACTGAGGGTTTTGATTTGGTATTTCTCGACCCACCTTTTCAACTCAATTTATGGCAAGACCTTGCCAACAGCGTAGATCCATTACTACTGGATCAAGCTATGGTCTATGTGGAAGCGGATCGGGATTTGTTGCAGTTAAATCTACCCAATAGTTGGCAGTTGATTAAGACCACCAAGGCTGGACAAGTCCATGCTGGTTTATTTCAAAAGCGTGCTGCAGCAACATAACCGAGCCTGAAAATTTGCATTAAAAAAAGGGCGAATGCCCTTTTTTTAATGTCTATGTTTGCGATCGCGTTGGTCTTTTTCCCACTGCTTTTGATTTTTTTGATGTTGCTTCCATTTTTGATCTTGGTATTGATGCTGATTACCTGAATGACGATCACGGTAGCTGTGATCAGGCCTAGCGTCATGCGGACGGTCATAGTGGCGATCATCATAACGATCAGAATGACGATTGCCGTGATTGGGTCGATCATCATAGGGCGCAACCACGCAGCCAACCAAAGTCGTTGAAATTAATCCTAATAAAAGTATTGCCTTCATCATTGCTCATCTCCACAGCACATTATTTTTCAACTAAATTACCTTGTGGTGATGAACTGGTACTGGATGGCATGTAGTGTACATGTAGGTTTCTCGCCATATTGAGTTCACATTTGTGAATAAGCCCCTAAGTGCACATATAGCCCTGTGCCTTAACTTCAGCTTATAAAGCACGGACCCAAAAGAAACGTATCACTTGTCCACGATCATAAGGAAAGCTCGATAAAAATTCATAGCCAATCTTGTTATTCGGATTAACCAGAAATTCAATCCCATATCCAAATGAAATTGACAGTTCTGATAATTGATTGGGCTCAAAATTCCCTGACTTAAGGCGGGTATTGATCTCACTACTGTCATAGGCGGTGTAATTAAAGATGCGAATTCGTTCATTGCCATAAAGTTGATTACTCATCACTGAATAATCTTTATCTTGGCGGTCGTATGCAATATCTAAAATATCTGCTTCGGGTACCGTATTAAAGTCAAAATAGGGCTCAGCTTGTAGGACGTGTGCATCGGATGCATAGACCATAGATGATATCAGCTGCGTATAAATAAAAACCAATGCGATCAATAAACGCAACTGAGTTCTCCCCGTGTTACAAGTAAGGTGGATCTTATAAGGTTAATGTATTTTTTATCATATTTAAAATCAATAAGATCTTAGACTTATTTAGTATTACACACAAATCAAACTCATCTATACAACTTTGTATACCACGGTAAATATTACAACATGTACGCAAAAAAAATCAGCCCCCATTGTGGAGGCTGATTTTTAAGGACTAAGAGCTAAAGCTATAGCCCAAGGCGAATGACTTATGCCATGCCTTTGTTTTTCAATAATTCAAGCATAGTTGAACCCAACTCTGCTGGGCTGCGAGTATATGCCATACCCGCTTTTTCAAAAGCTGCAAATTTTTCTTCAGCAGTACCTTTACCACCAGAGATAATCGCACCAGCATGACCCATACGTTTACCAGCAGGTGCAGTTACACCAGCGATATAACCCACTACAGGTTTAGTCACGTCAGATTGGATATATTCAGCAGCTTCTTCTTCTGCAGAACCACCAATCTCACCGATCATGATGATTGCATCAGTATCTGGATCGTCTTGGAACAATTTCAATGCATCGATTTGGTTCATACCTGGAATCGGGTCACCACCGATACCGATACAAGTTGATTGACCTAGACCAAGCTTAGTAGTTTGAGCCACAGCTTCATAAGTCAATGTACCTGAACGAGAGATAATCCCGATACGACCTGGTTGGTGAATGTGTCCTGGCATAATACCAATTTTACATTCGCCTGGTGTGATCACGCCTGGGCAGTTTGGACCAACCAAACGTACGTTGTTACCACAAGTTTCGATATAACGTTTTGCTTTAAGCATGTCGATCGTTGGAACACCTTCGGTGATCACAACAATCAGGCTCACACCTGAATCAACCGCTTCAACGATAGAATCAAGTACAAAAGGTGCAGGTACATAGATCACAGTCGCATCAGCGCCAGTTTCAATGACAGCACTTTTCATGGTATTGAAAACAGGCAAACCAATATGAGTTTGACCGCCTTTACCTGGAGTTACACCACCAACAACTTTGGTGCCGTAAGCAATCGCTTGTTCAGAGTGAAATGTACCGTTTTTACCAGTAAAGCCTTGTACCAATACTTTAGTGTCTTTATTAATTAATACGCTCATTTGATACTCCTTACGCTTTTACTGCAGCAACAATTTTTTCTGCAGCATCAGCAAGGCCTTGAGCAGAAATTAATTTTAGACCCGATTCGTCAAGTAACTTTGCACCTAACTCAGCATTGTTCCCTTCTAAACGAACAACCACTGGTACAGTAACGTTTACTTCTTGAACCGCTGCAATAATTGCTTCAGCAATCATGTCACAACGTACAATACCACCAAAGATATTGATCAATACACCTTGTACTGAAGTGTCAGCCAAGATGATTTTGAACGCTTCGATAACGCGTTCTTTGGTCGCGCCGCCACCAACGTCAAGGAAGTTTGCAGGTTGACCACCGTACAACTTGATGATGTCCATGGTCGCCATCGCAAGACCAGCACCATTGACCATACAACCGATGTTGCCTTCGAGCGCAACATAGTTCAGTTCAAATTCAGATGCTTTCAGCTCACGTTCGTTTTCTTGAGATTTGTCACGTAGTGCCAATACTTCAGGTAAACGATAAAGTGCGTTTGAGTCGATACCGACTTTGGCATCAACACATAAGATTTCGCCATTTTCACGAACTGAAAGTGGGTTGATCTCAAATAATGCAAAATCATTTTCAACAAATGCTTGATATGAAGCAGACATGATTTTCACAAATTGGTTGATTTGCTTGTCTTTCAAGCCCAATTGGAAAGCCACTTCACGTGCTTGGAATGGAAGTAAGCCAACAAGTGGGTCAACTTCAACTTTGAGAATTTTTTCAGGGGTTTCTTCCGCAACCTTCTCAATTTCCACGCCGCCTTCAGTAGACGCCATAAATGTGATACGGCGGCTTGAACGGTCAACAACTGCACCGAGGTACAATTCACGTTCAACTGGATAAACGTCTTCAGCAATAATAATGCTATTTACAGGTTGGCCATTGGCATCAGTTTGGTAAGTCACCAAATTTGTGCCGATGATGCCGTTAGCAAATGCGATCACATCTTCTTTGGTTTTCGCAATTTTAACGCCACCCGCTTTACCACGACCACCAGCATGTACTTGAGCTTTCATAACAGCAAATTTGCCGCCAAGTTGCTCAAATGCTGCAACTGCTTCATCAGCATTGGTTGCTAGAATGCCTTCTTGAACTGGCATGCCGTATTTCTTTAACAGCGCCTTAGCTTGATACTCGTGTAGATTCATTTAATTACCTTTAACTACTTCTAACATTGTTATGATCTGCCCGTACTTAAACGTCCATCGCAGTAAATACGAGCATTTTTTGAAAGCTTTAAAATTATACATGACAAGATTTATTATATTAAGTTGCCATGTTAAGAAAGAGCGACCAGGGCCGCTCTATTCTAAATTATTTACGTTTACGTTGGATCGCGTGAATGGCGCGGCCATCAACAGCCAAAGCAGCTTCATGAACCACTTCAGAATACGTCGGATGTGCAAAGGTCATCAATTGTAGATCTTCGATGCTTGATACAAACTCAAGCGCGATCATACCTTGATGTACGATGTCAGACGCACCTGGTCCGATCACGTGCATACCCAATAGACGATCTGTTTTGGCATCAGCAACAAATTTAACGAAACCAGCAGCTTCGCCAGCGGCCAAAGCACGACCATTGACTGCAAATGGGAATTGACCCGCTTTGACTTCATGGCCTTTTTCTTTGGCTTGTTCTTCAGTTAAACCAACCCAAGCCGCTTCTGGATGCGTATAGATCACAGAAATGATGGTGTCATAATTCACTTGTGCAGCATGTCCGTGAATACGTTCAACGGCCATTACACCCTCTTCCATGGCTTTATGCGCAAGCATAGGACCACGTACCAAGTCACCAATTGCATAAACACCGTCTACAGATGTTGCGC
The DNA here is from genome assembly GCF_004345325.1 of Acinetobacter calcoaceticus. Lineage (GTDB taxonomy): Bacteria > Pseudomonadota > Gammaproteobacteria > Pseudomonadales > Moraxellaceae > Acinetobacter > Acinetobacter calcoaceticus_D. The sequence goes on along the minus strand of NZ_SLVJ01000002.1, from coordinate 112,962 downwards.
AATGATCATTCACTTCTACAAAACCACGATCTGTCAATTTAATGCCAGAATCATCACTCAACAAGCTTTCTGCATACGGTTTACGACCGACACAAACGATCAATTTGTCGAAAGTTTGCTGTTTGTCTTCGCCAGCTTGGTTGTAATCAACAACAACTTCGCCATTTTGAACAGTCGCTTTAGCAACTTTTGCACCGATACGGATATCAAGACCTTGTTTAGTCAAGATTTTTTGATATTCCTTCGCGATTGCTTTATCCGCCATTGGGAGGAAACTATCTAAGGCTTCAAAAATAACCACTTCAGAACCGAGACGACGCCAAACTGAACCTAATTCTAGGCCAATAACACCTGCGCCAATCACGCCTAAACGTTTTGGTACTTCTTGGAACTCAAGTGCGCCAGTTGAATCAACAATGAAGTCTTCATCTACAGGTGCAACAGGAATATTTACAGGTACAGAACCTGTGGCCAAGATGACATATTTAGCATCTAAAACTTGAACTTCACCTTCTAAAGGTGTGAATTCAACTTTTTTACCTGCCAATAATTTACCCGCACCTTGTAACCACTCAATGCCATTGCCTTTGAGTAGTTGTGCAACACCACCAGTCAATTGATCAACGACTTTGTCTTTACGTGCTAGCAGTTTAGACAGGTCTACAGTAATGTTATCAACGCTAATACCGTGTTCTTCTAAACCGTGTTGCGTGGTTTCTAAATGATGTGAAGAATCAAGTAATGCTTTAGATGGGATACAGCCAACGTTTAAACAAGTACCACCTAGAGAAGGCTTACCCTTGTGTACACGTTTTTCAATACAAGCAACTTTAAAACCCAGTTGCGCAGCACGAATAGCGGCTTCATAACCACCTGGACCACCGCCAATAACAACAAGATCAAACTGTTGAGACATCTTTATCTCCATCGACCAAGATAGAGGATCGCTCTATCTTGGTTATCATATTATTAGATAGTGTTAAAAATCAGAATTAAAGATCAAGAATCAATTTTGCAGGTTCTTCTAGCAATTCTTTGATCGTTACAAGGAATTGTACAGCTTCTTTACCATCGATTAGACGATGGTCATAAGACAATGCCAAATACATCATCGGCAGAATTTCCACTTGGCCATTGACTGCCATAGGACGTTCTTGGATTTTGTGCATACCCAAAATTGCAGTTTGCGGTGTATTCAAGATTGGCGTAGAAAGCAATGAACCGAAAGTACCACCATTGGTAATAGTGAAAGTACCGCCAGTCATTTCTTCGATTGACAATTTACCAGCACGTGCTTTTGCAGCATATGCGCCAATACCATTTTCAACTTCAGCATAGTTCATGCGGTCAGTATCACGTAATACTGGAACAACTAGACCACGTTCACTTGAAACAGCAACACCGATGTCATAGAAACCGTGATATACGATGTCATCGCCATCAATCGATGCGTTTACTGCAGGGAAACGTTTTAATGCTTCAGTTGCAGCTTTAACAAAGAAAGACATGAAGCCAAGGCGCGCGCCATGACGTTTTTCAAACATGTCTTTATATTGCTTACGCATTTCCATAACAGGTTTCATGTTCACTTCGTTAAACGTTGTGAGCATTGCAGTGCTTTGAGTTGCATCTAATAGACGCTCAGCAACACGCTTACGCAAACGAGTCATTGGAACACGTTTTTCAACACGCTCACCAACAGCAACGCTTAATGGCGTAACTGCAGGTTTAGTTTGATGATTTGCAACATCTTCTTTGGTGATACGACCGCCACGGCCAGTACCAGAAACATCACCCGCAGCAATACCGGTTTCGGTCAATGCTTTACGTACAGCAGGTGCTTGATCTTGGACAGGTTGTGAGCGTTCTACGACTGCTGCTGCACCCGCTTCAGTTTTTGCAGAAGCTTGTTCAACTTTCGCTTCAGCAGGCGCGGCTTGAGTACCCGCAGCGCCTTCTTCAAACTGAGCAATCACTTCGTCAGAAAGTACAGTGTCGCCTTCGTTTTTAATGATCGCAACTAAGCTACCATCGGCAGGAGCAACAACTTCTAAAACAACTTTATCGGTTTCAATATCACAAATGACTTCATCACGTGAAACTGATTCACCCACTTGCTTATGCCAAGTCGCGATTGTTCCGTCAGCAACTGACTCTGGAAATACCGGTGCTTTAATTTGAGTTGCCATTATTTAGTCTCTCCTGATTGTTCAGCTACAATTGCAAGTGCGTCATTGACGAGCTGAGCTTGTTGTTTTGCATGCAAGTATGCAGAGCCACACGCCGGTGCGGCAGAAGCATCACGACCTGCATAGCTAATGCGAATTTGTTTACCAGAGTTGCTGATGTCGTCATATAGACGAGGAGCGATAAATAACCAAGCGCCTTGGTTTTTCGGCTCTTCTTGAGTCCATACAAGTTCTTTCACATTTGGATAAGCGCTAAGCACTTCTTCCAAACGTTTTTCTGGGTATGGATAGAGTTGTTCTACACGAACAATAGCAATATTGTTCAATGCAAGTTCACGACGTTTTTCAAGTAAATCATAGTAGACCTTACCACCACAAAGGACTAAACGCGTAACGTCAGCTTTGTTGATTTGATCCACTTCATCGATCACGGTTTGGAAAGTACCCGTAGCCAATTCATCCAAAGTTGAAGTCGCCAATTTATGACGCAACAATGATTTTGGTGAAGTAACAATCAACGGTTTACGAATTGGACGTACCGCTTGACGACGTAGCGCATGGAAAATCTGTGCAGGTGTCGTCGGCGTGATCACTTGCATGTTTTCTTCTGCACAAAGCTGTAAGAAACGCTCTAAACGTGCTGAAGAATGCTCAGGACCCTGACCTTCATAACCATGAGGCAACAACATGGTTAGACCACATACACGTTCCCATTTGGTTTCACCAGAAGCAATGAATTGGTCAATCACGACTTGCGCACAGTTGACGAAGTCACCAAACTGAGCTTCCCAAACGATTAAGCTTTTCGGCAAAGTGGTTGAATAACCATATTCAAACGCCAGTACCGCTTCTTCAGACAATAAAGAATCGTAAATAGCAGTACGCGGTTGGTTTTCTTTTACATGACACAATGGAATGTAAACTGAACCATCGACTTGGTTATGTAGTTTTGCATGACGGTGTGAGAAGGTACCACGACCCACGTCTTCACCAGTAATACGCACTAAATAACCATCATCAAGCAAGGTTGCATAAGCCAAAGTTTCAGCTGCACCCCAGTTCAATGGCATTTCGCCAGTTTGCATTTTCAAACGATCGTCGATGACTTTAGATACTTGACGCTGCATCACAAAGCCTTCAGGCAATTTGCGCATACCTACGCCAAGCTCTTTCAAGCGTTCTACAGGTACGGTTGTATCCCAAACGTCAGTGTATTCGTGACCCAAATACGGGCTCCAATCGACATACATTTTCTTATTCGGTTCAAGGATCAATGCATTGGCAACATGTTTGCCCGCTTCTAGATCAGAACGATAGTCTTCAACCATACGATCTGCAGCAGCGCGATCCAAAATGTTCTGTTGAACCAATTGATCTGCATAGAGCGTACGAGTCGTCGCTTTTTTGCTAATCACTTGATACATCATCGGTTGGGTTGCTGCAGGCTCATCGGCTTCGTTATGACCACGACGACGGTAGCAGAACAAATCAATCACAACGTCTTTACGGAAAGTATGACGGAAGTCATGTGCCAACTGAGAAATAAACACCACAGCTTCAGGATCATCGCCATTGACATGGAAAATCGGTGCCTGAATCATTTTGGCAACATCAGTACAATATTCAGTCGAACGTGCATCACGTGGATCTGAAGTGGTAAAGCCCACTTGGTTGTTCACCACGATATGTACGGTACCGCCCACGGTATAACCACGGGTTTGTGACATTTGGAAGGTTTCTTGGTTAACGCCTTGGCCTGCAAATGCTGCATCACCATGAACGATCACTGGCAATACGTCATCACCACCAATGTCTTTACGACGAACTTGGCGAGCACGTACCGAACCTTCAACCACTGGACCAACGATTTCTAAATGCGACGGGTTAAACGCCAGTGCCAAATGCACTTCGCCACCTGGAGTCATCACGTTAGAAGAAAAACCTTGGTGATACTTCACGTCACCAGAGCCTTTTTTATTGATCGATTTACCTTCAAACTCACCAAACAAGTCAGCTGGGTTTTTACCCATAATATTGACCAGTAAGTTTAAACGGCCACGGTGTGGCATGCCGATCACAACTTCTTTACAACCCACAGAACCTGCACGTTGAATAATTTCATTCACCATTGGAATGAAAGACTCACCGCCTTCTACACCAAATCGTTTCGCACCAACATATTTATTACCGAGGTATTTTTCTAGACCTTCAGCTGCCGTCAAACGCTCAAGAAAATGCTTTTTCTGATCTGCATTAAAACCGAATTGACCGCGAATACCTTCAAGACGTTGTTGAATCCAACGTTTCTCTTTGGTATCGACGATGTGCATGTATTCAGCACCAATCGAAGCACAATACGTTGCTTCCATGGCGTTGACCATTTCACCGAGAGTCGCTTCTGATTTACCAATCGCTAGATTACCTGTATTAAATACAGTATCTAAATCTGATTTTGTTAAACCATGTGCGGAAAGATCGAGATCAGGCACATCTTCACGCTTAGCAATCCCAAGAGGATCGAGTGACGCTTTTTGATGACCACGATTACGATAAGCAGCGATGAGTTGCAACACCGCGATTTGACGACGCTCATGTTCAGTGCTGACTTCACTTTGCACAACAGGCTGAACACGACTTGAATTACGACCTAATAATAAAAATTGCTCACGAATATTACCGTGCGGTTGGTCACCTTTAGGGTATTTATCGAAATATTGACGCCAATCCTCATCGACTGAGGTTGGAGAAGACAGGTACTGCTCGTAAAGCTCTTCAATATACGCTGCACTATCAGCGGAAAGTTCAGTGTCAAGACGCAATGCGTCAGCAACTTCTTGCATTTGTGGACCCATTTCCTATTGCAAAAACATTACAGGATGCTTGGAAAGCAAACCCATGATTGATCATGCCAAATTGGTAAATTGACATTCACCCTTTTGGCGCTAATGACCGCGGGCGTACGATGCATCAGAAATATTCTCATGCACACAATGAATCATAATACCCTCTTTGGCATCATCACTCACTCTTATACTCGACACAGTCGAGCAATTTTTTTGCAAATCGGCTTAGAAAAAATAAACTTAAATATATTTTTTCTAAATCGACTTCATCCATTCCTGAAAAATGATCATTTTTTGTTAAAAACGCTTAAAAAACAATCATAAACATCGATTTTTTTCACCTTACACGGACTTGTTAAATGCTAACATGAACTCAACAGCCAATTGATTTTATTGACACATACCACCTATAAATTAGCTAAATACATACCTTTCATAACCATTTATCATATGATGCTTTATAAGTATAACTTCAACCAGACTTACTCACAATTCATTACCTTTTTTTGAACAACAACACCAAGTCAAATAAAAATGCACATCCCAAGGATGTGCATTTTTAATCTCATTGGTCAAATTAAGTTCAGTTAAACTTAACCTGCTTGATCAAACATCATGCTGCGGATGTGACCAATTGCCTTCGTCGGGTTTAACCCCTTCGGACATACAGACACACAGTTCATGATGCCTTTACAGCGGAACAATGAAAACGGATCATCTAAACGCGCCAAACGTTCTTGAGTCGCAGTATCACGCGAGTCAATAATAAAACGATACGCGTTTAATAGTGCTGATGGACCCAAGAATTTATCTGGATTCCACCAAAATGATGGGCAAGCTGTAGAACAGCACGCACATAAAATACACTCATACAAACCGTTTAAGTGATCACGCTCTTCAGGAGACTGCAAACGCTCTTTAGCAGGCGCAGGTTGATCATTGATTAGGAACGGATGGATTTTGTCATATTGATCATAGAATTGGTTCATATCAACAACCAAATCCTTAATCACTGGCAATCCTGGAAGTGGACGAATCACGATTTTTTCAGGTAAATCGTTTAAGTTCCACAAACAAGCCAAACCATTTTTACCATTGATGTTGACACCATCCGAACCACAAATACCTTCACGGCAAGAACGGCGGAATGTTAAGCTTTCATCTACAACTTTCAACGCAAGTAAAGCATCAAGCAACATACGGTGCTTTTCAGTCAACTCAAGTTTATACGTTTGCATGTACGGCGCTTTATCCTTATCCGGATCATAGCGGTAGATTTCAAATGTACGCGTCCCTCTACTCATCTCAATTCTCCCGATTAGAATGTACGTGGCTTAGGTTCAATTGGCTCAACAGTCAAAGGACTGTAACGCACAGGCTTATACTCTAGACGGTTATCACTTGAATACCATAAAGTATGCTTCATCCACTCATCATCACGGCGACCGTAAGAGTAAGTCGGATGATCTGCAGGCAATTCATAATCAACTACAGTATGCGCACCACGACATTCTTTACGTGCAGCAGCAGAGATCAAGGTCGCTTTAGCAACTTCATATAAATTTTCAACTTCTAAGGCTTCAACACGCGCAGTGTTAAATACTTTAGATTTGTCTTTTAAATGAATGTTACGTACACGTGGTTCAATTGCAAGAATCTGCTTCACACCTTCATCAAGCAAGGCTTGAGTACGGAATACACCCGCATGATCCTGAACGATATCACGAATTGCATCAGCAACGTCTTGGGCGTTTTCACCCTCAGTTGAATTATCCAATTGGCCAATACGCGCCATGGTTTGCTGCAATACATTGGTTGGCAATGGTGCATAATCATCACCATGATGCTTAGTGACATAATCAATGATATGTTCACCAGCCGCTTTACCAAATACCACCAAGTCAAGCAATGAGTTGGTACCTAAACGGTTTGCACCATGTACAGATACGCAAGAACATTCACCAATGGCATAGAAACCTTTTACCGGTTTGGTATAGGTGCGATCGCCTTCAAATTTATATTCTTTACTTGCTTCATCATAGCCAGCAACCAATTCACGATTTTCATTCGCGTCAGGAATAACCACTTGGCCATGAATATTGGTCGGGATACCACCCATTTGATAATGGATCGTTGGTACCACAGGAATTGGCTCACGTGTAATATCCACGTTGGCGAATTTCTTACCAATTTCAAACACTGAAGGTAAACGCTTCATAATGGTGTCAGCACCCAAATGCGTCATATCAAGCAAGATATAATCACCTTTAGGACCACAACCACGACCTTCTTTGATTTCTTGGTCCATAGAACGTGATACGAAGTCACGCGGTGCCAAGTCTTTCAATGTCGGTGCATAGCGTTCCATGAACGGTTCGCCATCTTTGTTACGCAAGATCGCGCCTTCACCACGACAACCTTCGGTCAACAATACGCCCGCGCCAGCTACGCCAGTCGGGTGGAATTGCCAGAATTCCATATCTTGTAATGGAATACCTGCACGTGCAGCCATACCCAAGCCATCACCCGTGTTGATGTAAGCATTGGTTGAAGCACGATAAACACGACCTGCACCACCGGTTGCAAACAATGTTGCTTTACCTTGGAATACAGCAATGTTACCAGTTTCTTGGTCAATCGCAGTCACACCAAGTACATCACCATTTTCGTCACGAACCAGATCAAGTGCGATCCATTCTACGAAAAATTGAGTACCCATTTTGACGTTGCTTTGATACAGCGTATGCAAAAGTGCGTGGCCTGTACGGTCAGCAGCAGCACATGCACGTGGAACTGGTTTATCACCATAGTTCGCAGAGTGACCACCAAATGGACGTTGGTAGATCGTACCATCGGCATTACGGTCAAATGGCATACCCATGTGTTCTAATTCATAGACCACTTTAGGTGCTTCACGACACATGAATTCGATTGCGTCTTGGTCGCCTAACCAATCTGAACCTTTTACGGTGTCATAGAAATGGAAGTGCCAGTTGTCTTCTTGCATATTACCCAAAGACGCACCGATACCACCTTGCGCAGCAACTGTGTGTGAACGTGTTGGGAATACTTTGGTGAGGACTGCAACTTTCAAGCCTGCTTGAGCAAGTTGATATGAAGCACGCATACCAGAACCACCACCACCGACGATAATCGCGTCAAAAGTGAGGTTTTCAATATTTGTATAATCTTCTTTAGGGGTTATCGCGCCCATCATCTTTTCCTATCAGTTCGCCCAGAAAATCTGGATAGCCCAGATGGCATATGCAAATACAGCAATAATCACTGCTGATGTCAGCACAAGGCGTAAGCCCGAAGCTGATGGACCCATCTGGCGAGTCGTCACATAGTCAGTGAATACCTGCCACATGCCGATCCAAGCGTGTGCGACCAGAGATAAGACTGCCAACAAAGATAATATCTTCATCGGTAATGTCATCATAAAGCCATACCATTGCTCGTAGTTAAATCCGCCATTGAACAGGATCCAACCCAATACCACAACGGTATAAACAGCTAAAATAACAGCACTGACGCGTTGTAAAAACCAATCGCGAGTACCTGAACCCGTTAAACCAGTAGCACTTTTCATTTGATCACAATCCATACAAATGCTGCGACGATACAAACCGCAGACAGAATCAATGAAATAGTCGCTGCAATACGACCACTCTGCAGTTCTTCGGCAAAACCAAGATCTGCGAGCAGGTGCTTAACGCCTGCGATAAAGTGGAAGATCAAACCGGCTACGAATACCCATACGACAAAGCGTACGATAAATCCGTTGAAAATCTCTTTGACTTGAGCAAAACCTTCTGGCGAAGACAAAGATTTGTCTAGGAGCCACAAAAGTACCGGTACGAGTAAAAATACGATGACACCAGAGAGACGGTGTAGAATTGATGCAATAGCCACAGGGGATTTTAAGTTTACTTCTAAAACTTGACCCATGGACAAATTGACAGGTCTGTTGCTTTTCACAGCGGGCATCCTGTAAGTAAAAACTCCATCCGGAGTTTGTTGGAATTAATTCGAAGGAAAGCTGGCACAGTCAGGCATGCAACTGCCTTAACTTTTTTTACGACACCGAATTATAAAACGTCAGTTACTAAATTACAAACCGTGTCAGGGATGAAATATTTTAAAAAACCATCAAATAAGAATCATTTACAACATTTGCTGATATTTCCTGCCACTCTAAAATCACCTAATCTTAACCCCCAAAAAGCTTATAGCCTTGTTTTTACGAGCTTATAGCCCTATCGCCTTGCTAAAATAATCACGCATACTTTCTTCCAACCTAGACTAAAGTAAGCTGTGAAAAGAATTGAATTAAATTTTTGTTGACAAATCGATTCGAGTCTTGATTTTGAATAATAATTCATTGGTTATATCGAGACAGCGCATTTTCAGTGCAATACTCCATAGACCTCAGCAAAACAGGGTGATATTTCACATGAATGAAATACAATGCTCCCACTCCAGCTATGGCAGCATACTTCAGTGATGAAATTTACGCCCCTGCTCGGAGCAGTTGATTCATCGGTCTACTTACTATACGAAAGTATAGCTTGAATACTTTTTTATGAGATTAATCCGCCAAAGAACACGCAATTTAAGTATTATTTTTAGTCGAACACTCACTAAAGTGAAAATAAATATTTCAGTATTTTAAATCAGGACTTGGTTCAGATTAATTACAAGTTTTTCGGGCTAAGTTCCGCCTTTTCTATGCTTAAGCAACTTCAAGGCTATAGACAACCGTACGCTGGACGATCATTTCAGTGGTCAAAACAGCCACTTGTGGCACTGCGGCGCTTATAATTTTCTGCACCTGATTTGCAATTTGTCTTATTATAACGAGTTGATGTTGTAATGAATGGCTTCGCCTTAATTCATACGCTTTGGCTCAACAAGGGAAGTTCGGTCGATTTTATCCATAAGTATAATTGACAAAATTACAGCACTCACTAAGCTTAAAGCAATTTTTGATCCGTCTGACTCAACTTAAATCCTAAGTAAATTGAGTTAGATAAATTATCCACCAGGACAGGAGATCTATTGAATGTCTGAAGCAACTGGCAAGAAAGCTGTTCTAGAGCTTGATGGCAAAAAAATTGAATTACCAATTTACAGCGGCACATTGGGCCCAGATGTAATCGACGTTAAAGATGTATTGGCCTCAGGTCATTTCACTTTTGATCCTGGTTTTATGGCTACTGCATCATGCGAGTCTAAGATCACTTTCATTGATGGCGACAAAGGTGTGCTTTTACACCGTGGCTATCCTATCGATCAGCTTGCGACTCAAGCTTCTTACTTAGAAACTTGCTATTTATTGTTAAATGGCGAGCTTCCTTCAGCAGATCAAAAAACAGATTTCGAACAAAAAGTTCGTCAACACACTATGGTTCACGACCAAGTTAGCCGTTTCTACAATGGTTTCCGTCGTGATGCACACCCTATGGCGATCATGGTTGGTGTCGTTGGTGCGCTTTCTGCGTTCTATCACAATAACCTAGACATCGAAGATGTTAATCATCGTGAAATCACTGCGATTCGTTTAATTGCAAAAATTCCTACACTTGCAGCGTGGAGCTACAAGTACACTGTGGGTCAACCGTTTGTTTACCCACGTAACGACTTGAGCTACGCAGAAAACTTCTTGTATATGTTGTTTGCTACGCCTGCAGATCGTGATTACAAAGTGAATCCTATCCTTGCTAAAGCAATGGATCGTATTTTCACACTACATGCTGACCACGAACAAAATGCGTCTACGTCAACAGTACGTTTAGCAGGTTCTACTGGCGCTAACCCATATGCATGTATTGCTGCGGGTATCTCTGCACTTTGGGGACCTGCCCACGGTGGTGCCAACGAAGCTGTGTTGAAAATGCTTGATGAAATCGGTAGCGTAGATAACGTTGCTGAATTCATGGAAAAAGTAAAACGCAAAGAAGTTAAACTCATGGGCTTCGGTCACCGCGTTTATAAAAACTTCGATCCACGCGCTAAAGTCATGAAACAAACGTGTGACGAAGTACTTGAAGCATTGGGTATCAACGATCCACAACTTGCACTTGCAATGGAACTGGAAAAAATTGCATTGAACGACCCGTACTTCGTTGAACGCAAACTGTATCCAAACGTAGATTTCTACTCAGGTATCATCCTTAAAGCGATTGGTATCCCGACTGAAATGTTCACGGTTATTTTCGCACTTGCACGTACCGTTGGTTGGATCAGCCACTGGTTAGAAATGCACAGCGGTCCTTACAAAATCGGTCGTCCTCGTCAGTTGTACACTGGCGAAGTTCAACGCGACATCAAGCGTTAAGATCTGAGTATAAATATCTGATTGTAAAGATCAAAAAAACCGCCTTCGGGCGGTTTTTTTGAGTCTCAGTGATTCACAGTATTTGCCTTAGACCACATCATACTGCTGTAAATCAATCTGCTTAAGCTGCTGTTTGAGTTGCTTTAAAGACCATGGCCATGCAGCGAAATTACGCCCATTGGCATCCAAATAATAGCTCTTACAACCACCCTGATTAAACACCGTATATTGCAGTTGCTGTTGTACCTTTTGATTATGTTCAAGCAGTACATCAGGCTTGATTTCGAACCGCTTAAATTGCTGCGCCTTCATCTTCACCAAGGCATCAACGATATAACCCACTTGTGCCTCAGCAATGCCGATAAATGAATCATAAACCAAAATATTTGGACCTAAGACCAAGAAAGCGTTTGGCAGTTGCGCAATACTGGTACCCAAATATGCTTCTGGCGAACTGTCTTTCCACAAGTCGGCAAGGCGCTGCCCCCGACTGTTAAATACACGTTGCCCGATCGGTGGATGAGAAACCTCAAAACCTGTTCCCCAAATAATCACATCAACTTCGTGCCGCTCACCGTTGGCTGCCACCACGGTATTGCCATCAATCTCGACCAGACCTTGCGCGATCAATTCGGTATTCTCAGCAGCCAAGGCAGGATAATAGTTATTTGCAAATAATAAACGCTTACAACCTATGGTGAAATTCGGCGTGACTTTTTTACGCAGCACTGGATCTTGTATTTGCAAACGCAACAATTGTCGACTTAGAAAACTCACCGGTTGCAATACCTTAGGATGACGTAAGCCGAAATTAATTACATTTAACACTTGCGCAATCGATGCGCGCCACTGCCGTTGAATCAGTGGAAAACGATGGACCACCGACTTGGCATGCTCACCTAAACTTAAATCAGGTTTAGGCAACACCCACGGCGCAGTACGCTGAAAAACATATAACTTGTCCACGATAGGCTGAATCTGCGGTACAAATTGGATTGCAGAAGCGCCAGTACCAATCACTGCCACGCGCTTACCACTCAAGTCGTAGTCATGATTCCATTTTGCAGAATGAAACATCTCACCCTTAAAGCCCTCAATCCCCTTGAGTTTAGGTAATTGTGGTTCTGTGATCGGCCCAGTACTAAAAATCACCGTTCTGGCTTGGTACACGCCACGCGTGGTCTCGATCAACCATAGATTAAGCTGTTCATCCCAGTGCGCATTGAGCAATGGATTGTTAAATTCAATCTTGCTCTCTATCTCAAACTGCTGCGCCGTCTGTTCGAGGTACTGAAGAATTTCAGGTTGTTTGGCAAATAAATGACTCCACTGACTACTCGGTGCGAATGAATAGGAATATAGTGCTGATGGCACATCACAACCACAGCCGGGATAAGTATTTTCACGCCAAGTACCCCCTACCCGATGCGCTTTTTCCAACACGATATAGTCATCATAGCCGGCTTGCTTTAACTTGATCGCAGCAGCAATTCCAGAAATTCCAGCGCCCACGATCACCGTATCATAGACTGCCACGGCCTCTTTAGCCTGAGTCATCTGTTTAGCTTTGGGCTTTGCGCTAGATTTAGGCTGGATTTGGGTCTGAGTTGCAGCGTCCAATGCTGGATGAGTCTCAATATTCATATGTCACATCCTCTATTTTTGTTTTACAAATTTATTGAACAAAGGGTAGCCTATACCCAACATCTTGGCATACAGGCTCGGTGCTGCACGCTTCATCAACCAGAACAATTTGGCGTCTGGTTGTGGAATGGTATAAAGCTTGCCAGCATCAAGATGATCTAAGGTTTTAATAGCGACTTGGTCACTGCTGACAAAAGCATGATTCATCAGTAAATCATCTGCTAAACCCGAATATTGCGATGGTAATCGACCATTTTTCATAATATTGGTTGGCACCAATGTCGGGCACAGCACATTAACCCGAATCCGACTGCCACGTAATTCCGCAGACAAAGTTTCGGAAAGTGCCAATACACTCGATTTAGTGACGTTATAAGCAGTCATTTCAGGTGCTGCAGTAAATCCTGCTGCAGAGGCAACATTAATAATCGCACCAAAGCCTTGTTGCTTAAATTTTGGCACAAAGGCATGACAACCATGGATTACGCCCCAGAGATTGACCTGCATACACCATTGCCAATCCGCAAGACTCACCTCCTCAAACTTACCACCCAAGCCCACACCAGCATTATTGATCAACAAACTCACTGCATGACCCATGATCTGCTCGGCTTGCTCTGCCATTTGCTGCACTTGCGCTGCATTTCCCACATCGCATTGCCACGCATAGCCCCGATCGGGTCGAGCTGCATTAATCATCGCCGCAGTTTGTTCAGCAGATTCTAGGTTGAGGTCTACACAGAGTACTGTACCGCCACGTTGCGCCAGTTCCAGCGCAAAACTCCGTCCTATACCACTACCTGCACCAGTCACAACGGCATATGCGCGTCGACTCGGCTGAGTCTTGCTTGAGAAAAGCCCCATGATTATTCCTTTATCGATTTTCGTTATACGTCACTGTTTAGACTTTGAGTGCAGGTGTAAATTCTTTGGTGAAATAAGGTTTTAATAAGCCATCGACCGGATTGAGTAAGCGATGTTTGTAATATTCAAGAAAGGCTGAGGTATCGTGATCATTGGGGTGAAAATCAGGACGTAAATATTCAAATATATGTTTCAAGCTGCTGCCATATACGCCTTGTTTTAAGCCAAATAAGATGCCCACACTACGCGGCACATCCTTCCAATAACTCAAACTGATCAGGTTTTTGGGATTTCGATAAAATGGAACAATAAAGGCACCAATCGAAATTAATACGGTAATGGTGATCAGTGCAGGGAAAAAACCAGCAACACGTAAACCATAATGATTAGAAAGATGCTGAAACACATCAAAGGCAATATCTTTATGCTCTGATTCTTCTAACATATGCCACATCCAAATCGCGCGCTGCTTTTCATCTTGAGTCTGAAAAAAGATCTCTTCATGATTCATCATGTATTCGGCTAACACTGCAGTAAAATGTTCAATCCCGGTCATTAATGACAGTTTCATCGGTTGTGAAAAACGATTAAAGCCATAATCAAATACCCAAGATGCCAATTTCCTAAAAAAGGTTACCGGCAGATCAGCTTGCAAAAAGGCTTCATTTAATTCTTCATGCAGTTTAGAGTGCAATGCTTCTTGACCAATTAATGCAGTCACACGTTGCTTTAATAATGGGTCATCAATTAAATCTCGATGGTAACGTGCTGTTTCAATGACCAAATCCTCACCGTAGGTCAAAAAAATAGACAACGATGCAAAATAGGCACTGGCCAATTCTGCATTCATAAAAAATCGATGATCAATTTTTTCTGGTTCAAAATTAAACTTCATGTGTCGAATCGGGATAATCTTAGACTGTTGGCTTAAATCAAATGACCGTGCCGATATAAATTTTGCAACGGTTTTTTTGATTGGCTGAGTAATTTGCATATTTATAGCTTCCTGTTGCTGATTCAGATATTCAATTGCTGAGAACCTAAACATGGGCTCAGACTAAAAAATCGAACGCACAAATCAATATTAAAGCTAAAATTACGCAGCAAAATAATGCTTGCCATTGGCAAGATTTATCGCGAGGATTAACAAAAACTGCCATCTCGCTATGTTGTCTAACAAAGATATTGAAAATTTTCAACAGATGCCGTTTTCATATCATTAGAGGACAGCCTGATAAACTCAAATAAGTTGAGTATCTACAGCTTCATCAGAAATTCATCCATTCTTGTATTCGGGATGAGTGTTGTTCTTTAATATCTACATTAATCTTGGATCTCATATGCAAGCACTGTTCTGGATATTCATTTCTTATTTAAAACTAGATCAGTTTAAGTGTCGCTGCCTAACGCAAGCTGAAATCAAACTATGTCAAACGGTTTTCGGCGATTTGATTGACTATTCTAAAGTGAGAATAATGAATCAACCATTTTTACCTTGGCAACCTAAAGGCATATTCATGGCACCGCTAGGTAGCATCCACCTACATAATGCCGACTATTGTGAAGATTTCAGCCTACAGTCACTCGCTTATCAAGCTGTATTTATTCATGAGATGGCGCATATTTATCAATATCAGCAACATATTAATGTTCTATTCAAAGGCGCCATGCTCCAAACTGCTTATTATATGAGTGCAAAAAAATATAATCCCTATCAATATCAATTTGTTCAGGGCAAAGCATTTTTTAAATACAATATTGAACAACAAGGCGACATTGCTAAGGACATTTTCTTAAAAAAAATACAAAATATTATAAAAAAATAAATCAAGAAAATACTCAATAAATAATTTAAGACCGAAAATTAATCACAAAATTTACTTGTATTACATTGACTTAAATACGTCAAAATTTAACTTTATTTTATCAAATGATAAATTTAACATTTAGAGGCCACATTTTTTTTGACATAACTATAAATAAACCCAATTCAACGCTAGCTTCTACATAAAAAATGGTTAAAATACAGAGTATTTCTCATTTTTGTGATATCAAAAATAGATATATTCTATAATCGGTTATGGATTATTTAGCATTTCACTCATTGGCTGTAATCTATTAGCAAAGTGTCGACACAGTTGTACAATTACAATCATATAAATCAACTTGTTGTGCGCCAAACCTATAAGGAATAGGATTTAATTTAAATGAAAAGTTTTAAAATTGCCCTTGCTCAATTCTCTCCTTACATCGGCAATATTGAATCAAACGTTCAAAAAATGGTTGAGCTTGCACAGGCCGCTCAAAAACAAAATGCAGATTTAATCGTTTTCCCAGAGTTATCGACAGTCGGTTATCCTGCTGAAGATCTACTACTGCGCCCTAGCCTCAGCAAAAGAACTGCTCAAGCTTTTGAGCAGTTAAGTCAAGTGAAAGACATCGTCATGGTCTTTGGCTTTGTTAATCAAAATGAACATGGTCAACGTTTTAATGCAGCTGCTGTGATGAAGGATGGCAACATCCTCGGCATCTACAACAAACAAAACTTAGCCGATCACAGTGTTCTTGATGAAAGTCGCTATTTCCATGAAGGTCATCAACACTTGGTATTTGACTACCTTGGACACAAATTCGGTATCTTGATTTGTGAAGATCTGTGGTCGATCCAAACCGTACAACAATTGGCACAGCTTAAAGTTGAAAGTGTGTTGGTCTTAAACGCATCACCTTATGAAGTGGGTAAACCACAACATCGGACCAATGCTATTCAAGCCGTATGTAAGCAATTTAATTTTAATGTTATATACGCCAATCAAGTCGGTGGTCAGGATGACTTAATCTTTGATGGTTCAAGTTTTGTGATCAATCAAAATGGTGACGTTGCATTACAAGCAGCAAGCTTCAAAGAAGAATTGCATGTCCTCGCCTTTGAACCAGAAAACAAAGGCTATAAAGTCACGCCTGCGGCTCCTGCTTTGGACACCATGGCTGAGATTTATCAAAGTCTGGTCATGGCAACACGTGACTATGTACAGCGTTCTGGCTTTAACGGCGTCATCTTAGGGCTTTCTGGTGGTATTGATTCAGCCTTGACCCTTGCAATTGCTGTTGATGCACTTGGTGCAGACAAAGTTCAAGCGGTGATGATGCCGTACACCTATACTGCTGCGATGAGTGTAGAAGATGCCGCAGAACAAGCAAAACGTATGGGTGTCACTTTTGGTGTCGCAGAAATTCATCCAATCGTAAATAGTTTTATGCAAACCCTCTACCCATTCTTTGGCAACACGCCAGCGGACAGTACTGAAGAAAACCTTCAAGCACGTGCCCGCGGTACCTTATTGATGGGACTTTCCAATAAATTTGGCAACCTCGTTCTCTCTACGGGCAATAAGTCAGAATTAGCGGTCGGTTACTGTACGCTGTATGGAGATATGGTTGGCGGATTTGCGGTGCTTAAAGACGTTTACAAAACCATCGTGTTCGAATTGGCCAAGTATCGTAACAGCTTAGAAGAAACGCCAGTGATTCCACCACGTGTGATCAGTCGCCCACCTTCTGCTGAGTTGCGTCCGGATCAAACCGATCAAGATGCTCTAC
This sequence comes from Acinetobacter calcoaceticus, assembly GCF_004345325.1. Lineage (GTDB taxonomy): Bacteria > Pseudomonadota > Gammaproteobacteria > Pseudomonadales > Moraxellaceae > Acinetobacter > Acinetobacter calcoaceticus_D. The sequence goes on along the minus strand of NZ_SLVJ01000002.1, from coordinate 95,482 downwards.
CGCCTTATGATATCCTCGACGCGATTTTATATGCCTATATTGAAGAAGATCAAAGCCAAGACGAGATTATTGCCAAAGGCTTTAATAAAGACGTGGTAGCGAAAGTCATTCAAATGGTCGATCGTAACGAATATAAACGTCGTCAAGGTGCTATTGGACCGCGTATTAGCTCACGTGCATTTAGCCGTGAACGTCGCTATCCGATCGTCAATGGCTGGAAACCAGGTGTCTAAGTCCTCTGTCTCTGCAAATTTTGCAGAGCAACTTGCTCAAGCATTAATGCTTGAGCAAGTGAACTATGTCAAAAAACAACTGCTCAATAACAATACTGATCTGACTCAAACCCAATATTTTGGTCAAACCTTTATAGACCATCTCTATCAATATGCCGAACAGGTATTATTAAGCGACGTTATTCAACTTGAGCAACTGCATGCTGTGGTGCGAAAGTTTTGTTTTGAACTCTATCTTGGTGGCGATATCTTAGAATTTATTGGTATTGCATCGCATAATATCTACCAACACTTAAGCACGCACAGCAATCAACTGGGCCAATGCATCTCCGATGAGACCTTCGAGTCTTGGGTGTTCAAAATCCTTGAACTTGAGCAAATCCGCAGCGCACTAAATCAGCATTTACAGCACAATCCACACGTACATCAAATTAGCCTGCAACTGGCCAATCATATCGTTGAACAACATACACCTTGGTTGGATCAACTACGTAGACTTAAGCTCAATTCTGACAGTTTACGTGCACGCGCCTTAAACTTTATCCAAGACCAACAACATGTCATCGAACTCAAATTAGAACAACAACTGGCTCAGGCACTACTCAAACATTTGGGTGAAATCATCCTGTTACCAAGTGATGAACTGGCAGATATTTGCTTACACCTGTGGTCTACAATTAAACGACTCAGCTTAAAAGAATGTTTCTCTCAGGTACAAGCCATCGATGTTGAAGAGTTTTTTATATTGGTGTATGAAACATGGAAAGAACTGCGCCAAACGCCGATGATGCAAGACTCAATCTTAAATGTCGTCGATGCTTTTTATCAGCACTTTGCTGATTCTGACCTACAAGCGCTTTTACATGCCGTGGGCTTAAATAAGCAAGACCTATACCTTGAAGCCCATCGCTTCATCCCACCATTGCTACAAGCGCTGAATGATTTAGGTTTACTCGATGGCATCTTGCTGAGTATGTTTGGATCTTTTTATCAAGACTCAGCAACCCTCGCTCTGATTGAAGCACATTATCCCATTGCAGAATAAGTCCTAAAATCTATCGCCTAAGCATTTGAATTAACTTTAATTGCACTTGGCGCCAATCATTAATACAAAATTAAGCAAAAAAAAGACCACGTTTTGGAACGTGGTCTATAAAAATGGTGGCTATGACGGGATTTGAACCTGTGACCCCAGCATTATGAGTGCTGTGCTCTAACCAACTGAGCTACATAGCCAAAACTTGTGTGCGCATTATCTAAATTTTCCAAGGGTCCGTCAAGACTTTAGCCACACTAATGATCAGCATTTAAACAATCAATTATCAATTACTTAAATTTTATACAAATTCAATCTTTTCCTATCGAAATCAGTGACTCAGCCACCGATACCTCCACATCAAATACATATTAAAGCCACCCTAGCGCCAACCCAGACCACTACAAAGCAAGCACAAGTCAATTTGCATCTATACTTTATTTTCAATCCTACTCAGCATATGATGCGCAAATAACATTTATTTAAAAAACAACATAATGAATCACTCAAACTCTCAGGTTGATCTTTCTACACCTTCGCTTGATCACAATAACGCATCACCCAACCATCAGCAGATACCCCAGATTGCTGAGTTTTGGCATCGCTTTGCCGCCATCATTATTGACCTCGAACTGGTCAGCTTATTTTGCTTTCTGATTGCTTGGTCTTTTTCCAATCAGCTCTACAGTTACCCACTGATCAGCACGCTTATAGGTTATGCCTTGTTTGTTGGATATTTTGGCGTATTCAACAGTCATCTACACCAAGGCCAAAGTATTGGCAAACAACTGCTCAAATTACGTGTGGTCAGTTTCAAACAACAACAACAACAACAACAACAACAACAACTCAAGTTATTGCCTTCACTATGCCGTGCTGCGCTGTTTAGTGCGCCTTTTTGCCTCTATGCATTCCCCATCACCGATCAAAGACTCAACTTGCTTTTGACCAGCATTTTAATCGTGATCAGCACACTTAGCCTGTACTTGTTTTTATTTAATCAAAGCACACGCCGTAGCTTACATGACTACCTGAGCAACAGTATCGTGGTACAAACTGAACAAACTAAGTCAGCAGCATACGCACCACTCTGGAAAGCGCATCTGCTCATCGCAGCATTGACTGTGGCACTCAGCTTGTTCATTGCCCAGCAATGGTTTAAACCCACGCAATTTCAACCTATTCTTGATCAAACTGGCTTTGCTGAGATTATGGCCGATATGCCGAAATATAAAAGCATTCAAGCCTATATTGAACCGGACGATAACAACTTGGCAGCGGACTCAACTGAAGATCCTGAAACATCAGCAGAGGATGCTACAACCAAGGCAGTCGAACGCGAAGAATGGGATATTCCGGTCATGAATTATGAGGTTCAAGTGGACGCTTATCGTAATGTCCTGAGTCCATTTATCATGGAAGATTTTATCCAACAGCTACAACGCTATCGCAGCAAAGAACTACAGCAATATCTCATTTATTATACTTTTTATACTCAATTTCAATTTGGACCAATATTCTTTAAACACAGTGAAGAATTTTACTCACAAACAGTTGATGGTGAATTGAAATATTCACACGACTAAGCAGTTGGCCTAACACTTAACTTAAATTACAGACAAAAAAAGACCACGTTTTGGAACGTGGTCTATAAAATGGTGGCTATGACGGGATTTGAACCTGTGACCCCAGCATTATGAGTGCTGTGCTCTAACCAACTGAGCTACATAGCCTAAACTGTGCGCGCATTATCTGTTTTAATATAAGATACGTCAAGCACTAATTTAAAATAACTGAAACAAATTTGGATGAAGTGAGCCGATAAGCCGGGTTCTGTCGTGAACGATCATTCCTCTAGGCGTACAATCACTCATACGCTCCAGCAACCTACCCGAATCCAGTGCGGGCCGCACCTCAGGATTCCTATTTGGTCTTGCTTCAGGTGGGGTTTACCTTGCCATGAACTGTTGCCAGCCATGCGGTGCGCTCTTACCGCACCCTTTCACCCTTACCGATTTTGCAGTTCCGAAGAACACGCAAAACAGGCGGTCTGCTCTCTGCTGCACTTGCCGTCGGCTCACGCCGCCCAGACGTTATCTGGCACCTTGCCCTTTGAAGCCCGGACTTTCCTCCCCTGCTTCTGTCACGGAGACATCCACAGCGGCGATCGTTTGGCTCACTTCAAGGGGCGCATCTTAGCAAATTTTTCTACGGATTACTTGTGTTTTTTTGATCAATCAGTTTTTTATACTTGGCCAGTAATTGTTCTTGACTCTCCGCATGCTGCGGATCGAGCGGAATACAATCAACAGGGCAAAACAATTGACACTGCGGTTGATCAAAATGTCCAACGCATTCTGTGCATAAGTCCGGGTGAATTTCATAAATCACCTCACCCATAAAGATGGCCTCGTTCGGACATACAGGCTCACACACATCACAGTTGATGCATTCATCCGTTATAAATAAAGCCACACTACCAACCCTGATTATGTTTACGCTTAAATGCTTCAACCACCACAGGTGGGACAAATCGAGTCACGTCACCTTGGAGTCGCGCAATTTCACGTACTAACGTCGATGAAATGAAAGAATATTGCTCAGATGGTGTTAAAAAGACAGCTTCAAAATGCGGATCTAACTGACGATTCATGTTGGCCAGTTGAAACTCGTATTCAAAATCAGAAATCGCACGTAAGCCTCTTAACACTGCGGTGGCCTTTTGCTCTTGAAAGAAATTGACCAACAGACCATCAAAACCTACAAACTCGACATTGGACAAATGTGCCAATGAACGTTTTGCCAAATCTACGCGCTCTTCCAAACTAAATATCGGATTTTTGTGATGCCCAACCGCAATAGCAACCACGACCTCATCGAACATTCGTGCTGCGCGAGAGACCAAATCGATATGACCATTGGTAATTGGGTCAAATGTGCCCGGATAGATGACGCGAGTTTTAAGCATCTAAGCATACTCTGAATAATTTAGTCCTGCATTCTATCAAAAACTGAACTGAAGGCGAACAACTGGCTTTAATATTGATTGCACTTCACCTTCGCGACAGTTTAAGGCAAAATAGCAAGATTAAGGGAATCGTAGTCTTATGGCGAAAAATATTGTAGTTAAGAAGAATAATGGTGGCACTATTGCGCAAAATAAACGCGCTCGCCATGATTATTTTATTGAAGAGAAATTTGAAGCAGGCCTCTCCTTACAAGGATGGGAAGTTAAATCCATGCGCGCCGGTCGTATGACCATCACCGAAAGTTATATTATTTTCAAAGAAAATGAAGCCTATTTGTTAGGTTCTCAAGTACAACCCTTACTTTCGGCCTCAACGCATGTGGTTGCTGAAGCCACCCGTACCCGTAAGCTGTTATTGCAGCGGCGTCAAATTGAAAAATTGATGGGTGCAATCAATCAAAAGGGCTATACCTGTGTACCGTTAAGCTGTTATTGGAAAGGGCATCTGGTCAAAATTGAGATTGCTTTGGTGAAAGGTAAGCAGTTACATGACAAACGTGCCACTGAGAAAGATCGTGATTGGCAACGTGATAAAGCTCGTATATTTCACAAGTAATCAATGACTCAGCATATGCGAATACCTCAGATATGGCTCACTCGCTTAACAAAACATTTTAGTATCAATCATCCACTTAAATTAATGATATTAAAAAGCCCCAAGCATTTTGGGGCTTTTTAATATCACTCTTTTTCAGTTTGAGACGTAAATCGAATACAAATAATCAGTGAAATTCAATTTTAATACACTTAGCAAAACTTCAGATTTCCATAGCAGTTCGGTGCAAAACCTTGATTTCTGAGTTGTAAATCTTTCAATGGAAAATCAACCATCGCGCCTTTTACATCAATTTCTTTTAGATCTAAACCCGTTATCACACACAAAGCAACCCAACAAATAGTGGGGTTTTCTGTCAAATGTTTATTGATTGGGCCAACCACTTGTTTTAACACGTCATTGGTAATCACAATTGATTTCGTTGGGCTTACATTGCCAATATCAATAGCGTCCTCAAAAGCCATCCACCAACCTTGTTGCGCTGCTGCACTGGCCCCTGGCCAATGTACTTTTCTAGACTGTAAGGATAATGAAAACGGATTATTCAGCGGTAAGCGATGAATAAATCCTAAGTTCTGATCAATCGCTACATTAGCCTTGATGTTACTCACATAGCCTTTAACAGTTGCATCTAATTGAACCGTACTACAAATTCCAAAAACACAATTTTTAGTATCTGCTTTTATTTGACCGCCGATATTGATATTTCCAATATCCGCCATCCCCTTCAGGGTGACGCTTTGTAAACGACTTCCAACAATTTCCTGACCTGATATCCTCAAGTTTGCCTTGGTCCTGCTCAGATTTAAATTATATTCTTTGCTTGAATATGGACGATTTTTCCCATCTTTAACCAGTCGGAGTATTCCATTAATTGTTCTCCAAGTATCCGTGTATTCCATTGTTCTAGCACCAGTATATGCAGTTCCAGTGGCATCTTGAATCTTCATATAGCCACTAAAACTATTAATCCCATTTGGCGTACCGGTATTTTCCAATCCTAATGTTAATAAGCCTTTAACCTTCTCTGCGGACATTCTCAAACCCAAAACTTCACGTTGTGCAGCAGACTCGGGATTACGGATCGCGAATTCGATAAAAGGATTGCTCATCTCCGCACTTGAAGCTGCACGTCCATTTCTGGTATCCGACAAACCACTCAGGCTTAGATTATCAATATCGAGATCACAACCGCCAGGTCCATTAATCCCGCCGCAGCCCAATTGTAATTTACGAATATTGGCATTAAGTTCTAATAACGCTTCTAAGCCAAGTTTATAAAATCCAACCCCTTGACCAGACATCTTATTGATAGAATCATTGGGTGCAATATAGGTCATGCTTAATAAGGCTTGACCTTGCACTTCAGAAAGCTCAGAGTCAGACAATTGAATGAGATTTAAGTTTTGAGCATAAACGCTAAAACTAGCAACTAAGCAACAGATCGTGAATAAAAAACATCTAAAAGATTGCCTATATGGCATGATCTACTCCTTAGATTTTTATGATTTGACATCCCATCCTGAGGATTAGACACATCTTAGTAATATGTAAATATTTATAATAATATGCGGCTTAATTAACAGAATTGTTTAATAAATGTAGACAAAATAAGCATGTATTGCTAAAAAAACAATCAACATGCTGATATTTTTAAATAAGATACATCTCAACGCATGTGTAAATAAGTTGAGAGGTATTTTTCATTTCTGCATAAATACGATGCCATGCAGCATTCGATCTACAGATCACTCGATCCAGATGGGTCGCAAAGCCTTTTTTTTCATTTAGCAAAACTTAAGATTGCCATAGCAGTTCGGTGCAAAATTTTGGTTCCGTAACTGCAAGTCTTTTAAAGGAAAGTCTACAACTGCACCTTTAACATCAATTTCTTCTAGATCGAGTCCAAAAATTAAGCATGCACCAAATGGACATATTGCGGGCTTATCATTTAATTGCTTATTGATTGGGCCCACCATTTGTTTCAGCACATCATCGGTTATCACGATTGACTTGGATGGGCTAACATTACCAATATCGATTGCATCCTCAAATGCCATCCACCAACCTTGCTGTGCAGCAGCACTAGCCCCAGGCCAATGTACCAGTGCAGACTGTAAAGACAACGAAAAAGGGTTATTCAAAGGAAGTTTATGAATAAAGCCAAGGTTTTGGTCAATGCTGACATTTGCCTTTACATTCGAGACATAGCCTTCAACTTCCACACTCATATCCATTGGACTGCACTCAAATACCACACATTTTTGAACTGTCGCGTGTATATTCCCTTTTAGATCAATATTTCCTATATCGGCCATACCTTTCAAAGTTACACTCCGTAAACGATTCCCTATAATTTCTTGGCCTGAGATTCGTAAATTAGCTCTAGTACGGCTCAATTGTAGTTTATATTCACTGCTTTCGTAATCCCGTTCACTACTTAGATCAGATGAAGTAAGTTTCATTTTCCCCCTAAGCATCATACCTGTATCATCATAGGTCATCTCCCGAGCTTGGGTGTAAGCTGTACCAGTGGCATCTTGAATCTTCATATAACCACTAAAACTATTAATCCCATTTGGCGTACCGGTATTTTCTAACCCCAATGTCAGTAAACCTTTCACCTTTTCTGCGCTCATCCGTAGACCAAGTACTTCGCGCTGCGCAGCCGACTCAGGGTTACGAATTGCAAATTCTATAAAGGGATTGCTCATCTCCGCACTTGAGCCCACACGCCCATTTCTGGTCTCCGACAGACCACTCAGACTTAAATTATCAATATCAAGATCACAGCCGCCAGGGCCATTAATCCCGCCGCAACCCAATTGTAATTTACGAATATTGGCATTGAGTTCTAACAGCGCTTCTAAGCCAAGTTTATAAAAACCAACCCCCTTACCTACCATTTTGTTGAGTGAGTCATTAGGGGCAATATAGGTCATGCTTAATAAGGCCTGACCTTGCACTTCAGATAGTTCCGAGTCAGACAATTGAATGAGATTTAAGTTTTGAGCAGAAGTAGAGAAACTTCCAACTAAGCTAGAAATCGTGAATAAAAAACATCTAAACGCTCGTCTATATGCCATGATCATCTCCTTATATTTTTATGATTCGATATCCCATCCTGAGGATTTAATACATTTTAGTAATATGTATATTTTTATAATAATATGTGAAGTAATTAACACTTATGTTAATAAAGTGTAAGGAAATAACTAAAATATTGTTAAAAAAAATCAACATGCTGATTTTTTTGATAAATATATCTCAACTCTTTTGTAAGTAAAGTTGAAAGGTATATTTTATTTCTGCACACATACGATGTCATACAACCTTCGGGCTACCAATTATATGCCCAAGAAGAATCAGCATGCCCTTGTACATTTAGCAAAACTTCAAATTGCCATAGCAATTCGGCGCAAAACCTTGGTTTTTAAGTTGTAAGTCTTTTAAAGGAAAATCTACAGTCGCCCCTTTAAGATCTAAATGGCCGAGCTGAATGTCGATGCCTGGAATACCACACAATAATAATGTACAAGAAAGGGTTGTCTCATCAAGAACACCATTAATGGGTCCAATCAATTGCTTTAATACATCATTGGTAATGACGATTCTTTCTGAAGGAGTAACATTCCCGATATCGATTTCATCTTCAAAAGCCATCCACCACCCCCTACCAGCGGCTTCACTCGCTCCAGGCCAATGAACTTTAGCTGACTGCATTGATAGAGAAAATGGGTTGTTTAGTGGTAAACGGTGGATATATCCCAAATTTTGGTTGATTGAGACATTCGCCTTAATGTTACCAACTGATCCTACTACCCCAGTTCTAACTGGCAAAAAAGCTACTTCAGCGGTTAAATCACCTTTTAATCTAATATCTCCAATATCTGCGATACCATTGAGCATGACACTTGATAACCGACTTCCTGAAATCGTTTGGCCCTTGATTCGTAGCGAAGCGGCTGTGGAGCCTAAAGCCAGATCATATTCTTCTGATCTAAATTTTAATTTATCTACAAAAAGCACAGATGCCCATCCTTCAAGCATCATATCAGTATCATCATAGGTCATATTCCGTGCTTGGGTATAAGCTGTTCCAGTGGCATCTTTGATCTTCATATAGCCACTAAAACTATTGATTCCATTTGATGTAGCACTATTCTCAAGCCCCAAAGTCAGTAAGCCTTTAACCTTTTCTGCACTCATCCGTAGACCGAGTACTTCACGTTGCGCAGCCGACTCTGGGTTACGGATTGCAAATTCAATAAAGGGATTACTCATCTCTGCACTTGAGCCCACACGACCATTGCGCGATTCAGACAACCCACTCAGACTTAAGTGATCAATATCCAGATCACAACCTCCAGGGCCATTGATTCCTCCACAGCCCAATTGAAGTTTGCGAATATTGGCATTGAGTTCTAGCAGCGCTTCTAGGCCAAGTTTATAAAAACCAACCCCCTGACCAGCCATTTTGTTGAGTGAATCATTCGGGGCAAGGTAGGTCATGCTCAAAAGCGCCTGCCCTTCCACTTCAGACAATTCTCGATCATTTAGCGCAATCATTTGAGAGGCTTGGGCGTGTAATGCAACACTTGAAAGAGCCGTCATCATCAGCAGACTACTTTGCATAAGCAGATGTTTTAATGACATTATTATCTCCATGTCTGTTTTTTTATTTATCGTGAACTCTGCACTAAAACTATCTTAGCTAGAGTGTGTTTTTTTGAAATTATATGTGAACCAGTTCTTGTTTTTGTATACTTTATGTATTTAACGAAAATTTAGACTTAAGAAATACTTCATAAAATAGTTTAAATTTAATGATTAATCTTATTTAACATCAATGCTATATATTCACCAAACCATTTCGCTGTATGAATATCCCCAATAGGCGGTGTAATGTCTATCGGTGCATTATCAGATTGTGTCATCAATCCTAAACAACTCGATAAACGGTTCAAATCCGTTTCAGAATTGCCTGTGGGAGTAAGTGGCAAACCCGTCCACAACATGCCATGTTGCATGGCAAAGAGATTAATTTGTTGTAATACCGATAACTTATCACCGCTCAGTCCACCTGAATTGGTAAACCCAGCTGCTAACTTGCCTTGCCAGTCGCGATTTTTCCAGCGTTTGGAAGTCGAATCCATAAATCTTTTGAAATCCGCAGTGATGCTACCCATGTAGGTTGGACTGCCAAACACGATCGCATTTGCCTGATCTAAGAGCACCCAATCAATCTGCTCGATACTCATCACGGTCACTTTCACACCGACTTGCTCGACGCCTTGCGCAATAGCGTGAGCAACTTTTGCGGTATGTCCATAAGGGCTGTGATAGACAATAGCGATAGTTTTTTCAGATGCTGACATAGCAATGAAGGACTTAAAATTTAACCTATTGTAACATTAATCAGTTAAGCCAGGTTATGACAGAAATGCGAATGTGGCCATACGCCCTGTATTGGCATGACGTCGATAGGAATAATAGCGATCTGATTGTCGATAGGTACATTGATCCCCCCCGATAATCAGCTCTACATTGAGTTGCTTAAGGATATAGCGCGCAATTGCGTACAAATCAGCATTGAACTTATTGATATTACGTTTAGGTTCAAATGCGGAGTCTAAGCGAGGGTATTTTTCACAAAATGCTTGACGAACCTCAGGTCCAACCTCAAAGCAAGGTTGACTGATTGCGGCACCTAGCCATGCCCAAGTTGGTTGAGATTGCATACTTGCGACGGTATTTTCAATAATTCCGTTGGCCAATCCACGCCAACCTGCATGCAGATTTGCAAGCTCAGTCCCTTTGGAGTTTCCAAGTACGACAGGTAAACAGTCCGCGGTCATCATCATCAACACATGCCCGAGTTGCTGTGTGACTAGACCATCACCTTCTTGTGCATAAAATTGTGCTTCATCAGTCACCTGATGGCAGATGGTGCTATGGGTTTGCTCCATCCATGTCGCTGTATTGGCACCATATTTTGCCAATTGATTGAGCAAGATCATGCGATGTTTTTGCACACGAAGCGGGTCATCGTTGACATGTAGAGCGAGATTAAAACCCGCTAATTCAGGATGAGGTGCAGTTAAGGCTTGGGGATGCTGAATTTGGGTTTGCCCGACATAGACACCTTGCGGCAAACCAGAGATAAATTGCATTATATACTCCCCATAAGAGTCATTAAAAGGTCAAATCCATCTAAACACACTTTTAGCTTGGGTGTACCCCTATTCCACAAAACTTATATTTTTCAATTTTAAAAACTCAACACTTGCTTGCAGCTTTATAAAAAATGAAATGCTGCACTGAGATATAGTCACATTCGTCATTGAAATGAGACTACATCAAGCAGCAAGTCAAAGGTATGTAAAACAAAGTATTGATTTACACATCAAATATTCAAAATATTTTAATAGGCTTTATTTTCACTGCGCAGTACATTAACCAACTCAGTAAAGTCTTCAGACCACGGCGCTTCAAACATCATCTCTTCACCACTACGAGGATGAATTAATCCAAGTTTAGCGGCATGCAGCGCTTGGCGTTTAAAACCTCGAATAGTGTCATTTAACAACTCTGAAGCACCTGCAGGCACACGTACACGACTCACATAGACCGGATCACCCAACAACGGAAAACCAATATAGTTAAAATGCACACGAATCTGATGAGTACGGCCTGTTTCAAGTTGAGCTTGTATACGGGTAAAGTGCTGGAAGCGCTCTTTAACGTTGTAATGGGTGATGGCATCACGTCCACCCGGCAAAACGGCCATTTTAATGCGATCGACAGGATGACGTTTAATCGGTTCATCAATGGTGCCACCCGCGATCACATGACCGTAAACCACCAAATCATATAAGCGATAAACTTTCTTTTTCGCCAATTGCTTGCTCAAAGAAAATTGTGCTTCAAGATTTTTGGCAACAACCAGCAGTCCGCTGGTGTCTTTATCGATTCGATGTACCAGACCTGCACGCGCCAATTCAACAGATTTCGGATAGTGATACAAAATCGCGTTAATCAACGTGCCATTGGGATTTCCTGCACCCGGATGAACCACCATACCGACTGGTTTGTTGATCACCAAGATGTCATCGTCCTCATAGACAATATTCAGCGGAATATTTTCGGCAACAGCGCCAATTTGAGGTTCGAGTTCTACGTCCAAGGTCAACAACTCTAGACCTTCGCAACGATATTTGGGCTTAACAACGTTACCATTTACCAACAAATGGCCGTCTTTCATCCACTGTTTCAATTTCTCACGGGAATACTCACTCCACACACTGGCAGCAACTTGATCGATGCGTTGGCCGAGGAAAGAGTTATCCAGTTGAAATTGCAACGATAAACGGGTTGCAGTTGTGGACGAATTATGGTTATCTGCATCCTCAGAATCTTCAAGTAAATTGAGATCGTTTTCTGAGAAATTAGAATTAGAAGATTGTGCTGAAGTCATTTGCTCATTGGGCTAAAAGTGGTTTAATAGCGCAATTGTAGCCTATTGCCCATATCAACAGAGGATTTTTTATGTCGCTACCACGTTATAAAATGACAATGATAGCCGCCACAGTTGGCTTAGCGGTTACATTAGTGGGCTGCAGCAGTAATCCAAAGAAGGAAGTCGTTGATACTGGTCCTAAATCCAGTGAACAAATTTATTTCGATAAAGCTCAAAAATCACTCGATCGCGGTCAATATAGCGACGCTGCAAAATCATTAGAAGCCATTGATACCTATTATCCAACTGGACAGTACGCACAACAGGCTCAACTTGAGTTAATTTACACCAAGTTTAAACAAAAAGATTATGAAGGCACACTGGCCTTGACTGAACGGTTTATTCGTATGAATCCGCAGCATCCCAATGCGGATTATGCCTACTATGTTCGCGGACTCGCCAATATGGAGCAAAATTACGATAGTATTTTGCGCTATACCTCGTTACGCCAAGCACACCGCGATGTCAGTTATTTAAAAGTAGCTTATCAAAACTTTGTAGACTTCATTCGCCGCTATCCAAGTAGTCAATACGCGGTCGATGCCGCTCAACGGATGAAATATATTGGCTATGAGTTGGCTGAAAGTGAAATGCATACCGCACGCTTTAATATCCAACGTAAAGCATGGCTTGCTGCCATTGAGCGTTCACAATGGGTGATTGAGCATTTCCCACAGTCACCTCAGATTCCTGAAGCTTTAGCGACCATGGCATTTGCTTATGGCAAACTCGGTGATCAAGACACTGCTGCCCAATACAAACAAGTGTTACAACTCAATTATCCAAATTTATTAAAATCCAATGGTGAAGTGAATCTACGCGCTGCACGTAAAGAAGGCAGTTGGTGGAACCGCGCTACCCTAGGTATTCTGGGCCGCGAAGCCACGACTGAAGCCGATGAAAGCGTGATTCATGAAAGTAACACTGCACCAGAGCGCAGTTGGATTAACCGCCTCAGCTTGGGTACTCTGGATAAACCAGAAATCGAAAATAAACCTTAAATTGAGCAACTTGCTAAAAAGACGAGTTTAGACTCGTCTTTTTTTGTTCAGACAGGCCTCACAATCCGCTTAGGCACTCCAAAAATTCGGTTAGACTAGTGACAGTTTTATTCCACCCTTGTATTAGGCTTTAGACGATGGCAATTCCTCAACATACCATTGACCAGATATTAGATCGGACCGATATCGTCGATCTGATCGGTCAACGGGTGAAATTGAAAAAAACGGGACGTACCTATTCGGGTTGCTGCCCTTTTCATCAAGAGAAATCACCCTCTTTTCATGTCTATCGGGATAAGCAGTATTACCACTGTTTTGGCTGTCAGGCCAATGGCAACGCCATTCGCTTCTTGATGGATATCGATCAACGTAATTTTGTTGAAGTCATGAAGCAACTCTCAAGCAATACTGGGATAGAGTTGCCCAAAGAACAGCATGACAGTAAACGTTTGGCCTATAAACGTGAGGCCCAACCTGTCAAAGCACCACAACCCGTCAAGGCTGTACCAGCTGCCAAACCACAATCTGTAGATGCCGCTCAACCGGATGCCAACACTACAGCCACAGACCTACAATTTGACATTGATCCATTTGAACAATTTCAACAAGAAACTGCGATCGATCCCAACTATTTTGATCCGCAGTATTTTGATCAAAACCTGCCTGCAGAGTCGATCCCTCAAGACGGTAACTTGTATGATTTACTGGAAAATATTGCACTGTACTATCAGCAACAACTGCCACATAGTCAGACCGCACAACTGTATTTCAAACAACGTGGACTCAATGCCGAAACCCTACAATATTGGCGTTTAGGCTACGCGCCCGAAGACTGGCAACATCTGGCCAAAGCCTTCCCTCAAGATATTCAAGGTTTAAAACTGCTCGGGCTGATCCGTACCAGTGACAATGGTCGAGACTTCGATCTTTTACGCGACCGCGTCATCTTCCCCATACGTGACAGCAAAGGCCGTGTGGTTGGATTTGGTGGTCGAGCACTCAATGATGAGATCAAACCCAAATACATCAACTCGCCAGATTCCGAAGTCTTTCACAAGAACCAACTGCTCTATGGGCTATATGAGGGCCGTAAGCAACGTGCACCACATTGGCTGATGGTTGAAGGCTATATGGATGTCATCGCCTTACAGCAAAATGGGATTTATGGTGCAGTCGCCACACTGGGTACCGCCAGTAATGCGGATCACCTGAGTATTTTATTTAAACAAAACAATAAACTCACCATTGCCTTTGATGGTGATGCCGCAGGACAAAAGGCTGCCAAACGCACTTTAGACATTGCCCTGCCCTTACTCAATGATGGCTTGGAACTGAAGTTTTTTGTTTTACCCAAAGAACATGATCCAGATTCACTGTTGCGTAAAGAAGGCCGCGAGACCTTTCAACAGCTTTGGGATCAGTCACCACTGCTTTCCGACTTTGTCTTTGCCCTGCTCAGCCAAAACTATGATATCAGCTCACCTGAAGGCAAAAGCCAAGTCATGGCTGAGCTGAATCAACTCACTGAATTGTTACCTAAACATGGGTCTTATCGCTATTTGCTGAAACAGTTCTTCCGCGACAAGCTAGGCTTTAGTAAAAAATGGCAACCGCAGGTCAGTCTTGATGCCTCGTTGTCTTTCAACATCCAAACCAAAGATGAAGATTTCGCAGTCGCCATACTGATGCACCATCCATTTTTATATGTGCATTTTGAGGTACTTCGCGCCTATATTCATCCAGATGAGTTATTGGCACGTATTCTGGTCAAATTTAATCAGGTCTTCGATGAATTGCCTGACGATCAGGAACTCGCGACCTATTATATTTTGGGTGCTTGTAGTGCCTTTCACTATGAAATCATCGAAATCATGCAACGCACCAATATCCAAGCCCTGACTCAAGCACCTGAAATGGCAGATAAATTGGCTGCAGAATATTCATTATCATTGCAAGAGCGCTATTTACGTCAAAAACTCAAATCACCGATCTCATTGAGTGAATCCAGAAATTTAAGACAACAACTCAATGAGCTGACCAAGAGAATTGGCTTAAAATTAATCTTGGCAGATGACTAAATACCGATCTCAACCACCACTAGCGCCTGAGGCTTTAACGTGGTTTACGTTGTTTTTCAAAGATATCGATAAAGTTTTCTTGGATCCATTCGATATGTGATGGATCTTCATCTTGAGCGGCTTGACGTAACAAGATTGAGGTGGGATGCAGCAGTTTTTGAGTCATACGATGACTGAAATCTTTAAGCACTTGGATGGCATCTTCATTGGATTGAATCCTTGACATCGCCAGCTCTAACTCACGTTGACTCCATTGCTCACCTTGTTCGCGATAGGCATGAATGGTACCAGCGGCATCATTGATTTTTTGTTGGGTGACCAACTGGGTGACCAATTGATTGACCATGACCTCGGCTTCGACTGCAGCTTGACGACGTTGGGCCAAGTTTTCTTCTATCACCGTTTGTAAGTCATCAACCCCATACAGATAGACCCCATCAAGGCTTTCTACTTTAGGATCGATATCACGTGGTACCGCTAAGTCAACCAATAACATTTGTTGATAACGCCGTTGTTTTAATGCAACTTTAACATCTGTATAAGAAATCACTTGGTGCAGGCTACCCGTACAACTTGAAATGACATCGGCACGATGCAAATGCTGCGCCAAATCTGGAAAAGGAATAATTTCCACATCCACGCGATGCGCGATTTCTTGGGCAAGTTGTTCTGCACGCTCACGACCTCGGTTGCAGATCATGACTTTGGCGACGCCCATTTCAGCCAAATGCTTTGCGACCAGATTGTTCATCTCACCTGCAGCGACCATCATCACCGTTAAGTCTTCAGGTTTGCTAAAGACTTGTAACGACAATTGCGCGACAGCATAGCCCATCGATACCGCATGGCTACCCACAGCTGTTTCTGATCTGACCCGTTTGGCAGCATAAAAGGCATATTCAAAAATTTTATTCAAATTTTGTGATACAACTTCGGCATCTTTTGCGATCGACAGTGCAGTTTTCACTTGGCCCAAAATCTGTGGCTCACCCAACATCAACGAATCTAAACCACTGGCCACACGCATTAAATGCGAAACAGCATCAGTATTTTCATAACGATAGACGTGATTTGACAAATGTTTTACATCAATGTTATTTGTTTCAGCGAGCCAATCTAATACCATATCCGCACTTTCTGCCATGGCGTATACTTCAGTACGGTTGCACGTGGAAACGACCACCATATCATTTAAGATTTGATGATCATTTTGCGCAGTCAGTAAGTCCTTTAACCGCTCAGGGTTAAATGCGATTCTTTCGCGTAGCTCAACAGAAGCCGTCTGATGGTTGACCCCCAATGCAAAGAAAGACATATCAGATCATCATTCCGCTAAATTTATGCTATTGTGCAACATTGGTGTCATAAAAAAGTATTACTTGGATCAAGAAAAATTGCGTAATGTCAGTAGCCGAATTAATAGTATGGCCATAAAGCACTATTCTACCACATTCTTACTGCTGGGTAGCATGGCTTCGACTGTCCATATTAGAGCATCTGAACAAAATTTTCATAGCAATTCTCACACTGATGCTATTTTACAAAGCATGATTGCCGAGTTTTCACTGGCCAATGGTGATACAGCCACTGCCCTGCATAACTATACGGTACTGGCCATCCGTGGCAATTCCACCTCGATAAAGCAACATGCTTTAAACATTGCCATTGAGCAAAATGATTTAGAAGCAGCATTAAATATTGCCAGACATTGGGTGGTTCAAGAGCCCAAAGATGTTCCTGCAAAGTTTTATTTGGCCCATATCGCACTTAAATCACATGCCTATGAACTTGCTGCTGAAACCCTCGACAGTATTTTAACCCTCGATGCCAATGCCGACCTAGAACAAATATTGGCAGGAATCTCACCAGAATCCGCACAAGATCGCGACAGTCTGCTCAATACATTAAGAGCCAGTAAGAAAAAAGATAATCCGTCCATTCTGATCTTGATTGCAGGTTTGGAAGCGCAGAACAATGATTTTGAAGCTGCACTCAAGAACGTCAATAAAGCCCTGCGCAAACGCCCCAAAGTTACGGGCTTTATCTTGCTTAAAGCCAATTTACTCATGGCCATTGGCGATCAAGATGCCACACTAAAATGGTTTCAACAGAGCAGTAAGAAAAACAACAAAAACTTAGAAGTACGCTTAGCTGAAGTGCGATATCTGGTCAAACTCAACCAAGCCGAGCTGGCACTGACTAAACTCGAAGACATCCTCAAAAGTTGGCCGAAGGCCGATGAAGCCTTGTTTATTGCTGGGTTGACCGCAATTGACCTGAAAAAATATGATCAAGCCGAGCAGTACTTGGTTGAGCTACGTTATTCTGCGCAGTATTCCAATGAAGCCTATTACTATTTGGCGGTGAATGCTGAGCGTAAACAGCAGGAAGAAACCGCCAAAGCCTATTACCGATTGGTCGATGGCAACCTGTACACCGTATCGCGACGTAATTTGATTACCATTTATGAACGGCAAGATAAGCTCAATGATGCACTGCGGTTTTTAACCCAAGAACGGGTGAATTATCCGCAGCATGCCAGCTTCTTATATCAAGCACAGGCCGAAATATTGAAAAAAACCGGTCAGAAAAAAGCAGCATTGCGCCTACTGACGGAAGCAGTCAAAAATCTGCCTGATGATCCTGAGATTTTATATTCTCAAGTACTGTTGCTTGATCCTTTTGAAAACCGAGAGCAATTGGACAAGGCCTTGAAGCAACTATTGCAACTTGAACCCAATAGTCCAACTTATCTGAACGCCTATGCCTATACCCTAGCACTACAGAATCGTCGCTTGGCTGAGGCGCGTTCCTATGCTGAACGTGCATTGGAAAATGCACCTGAGCAAGCTTCGATCTTGGATACCTTAGGCTATATCACCTTCTTGCAAAATGATTTTGATACGGCATCTGCGGCCCTTGGCAAAGCCTATCAAATCAGTGGCAGTATCAATATTGGGGTACGCTACGCCAAGTCCTTGTATATGCAAGGCGCATTGGATCAATTTTCTGAGGTGTTACAACAACTGCAACAAAACCACCGCAATGATCCGCAATTAGAACAACTCAATTCGTTATTGTTACCGCAAAATCAACACTAGAGTTCTGCCATTTATGTCGAATTTTTATACGCTTATTTCTTTGGCAACGATCACTGCTGCTTTAACCCTGAGTGGTTGCCAGCAATTTACCCACACGCCGCTCACCACAATTCCCAGTTTAAATCCTGGTCAGAACCAATTTAGCCTTGAAGGTAAAATTGGAGTTCGCACACCGCAACAATCAGGAAGCGCATATTTCACTTGGGTACAAAATCAAGCGCAATTTAGCCTACAAATCAATGGTGCTTTGGGCGTAGGCAAAACCATTATTGAAGGTCAACCCGGACAAGTCAGCTTAAACAGTGCTAAAACCGGATTGATCACAGCTGCAAGTCCTGAAGAATTACTTGAGCAAGCCACTGGTTGGACCGCTCCGATCACCTATTTGGTGGATTGGGTGCAAGCACGTCCTGCAACAGCAGCAGCGCAATTACAACGCGATGACAGCAACCGTATTATCCAAATCCAAGAACAGGATTGGTTGGTTGATTTAAGTTATCTTGATGCAGCAACCTTGCCTAATCGGCTGATTTTAAAACAACAGCTCGAAGATGGCCAAGAAAACCGCATCACGTTGGTGATTCAAAACCGTTAAGCTGACTGGATTGAATGTCGCGATCTGCTGATCGGAGACATTTTAACCGCATTGTTTTCTACTATTTAAAAGTGCTTCGTTATGATTCGCGTTCCCTCACCGGCCAAATTGAATTTATTTTTGCATATCACTGCACGTCGCGCTGACGGTTATCATGAGTTGCAAAGCATATTTCAATTGATTGATTTGTATGATTGGCTTGAATTTACGCCAACTGAAAAGCTGGAAATCGATATTTCAGGCATCGATCAAGTCGATTTATGCGACAACCTGATCTATAAAGCCTCGCAATTGTTGATTCCATTTGCACAACAATTCACCGGCATTCAAATCAAGATTGAAAAAAACATTCCGATGGGTGCTGGCCTCGGCGGTGGCTCATCTGATGCTGCCACCACCCTGATTGTGCTGAATAAGTTATGGCAGTGTGGGCTACAACCTGATCAATTGGCCGTACTTGGTCTCAAACTGGGCGCTGATGTTCCGGTCTTTGTGCATGGTAAAAATGCATGGGCTGAAGGTGTCGGAGAACAGCTCAGCTTCATAAACTTAGATCAAAAACAATACATAATCTTGAAACCTGACTGTTTTATCAGCACTCAACTGCTTTTTTCACAAAAAACATTGACAAGAAACACCAAGACATCTAAATTTTGCGCCTATCAGTTAAAGCCATCCGCTTTCGGAAATAACTTTGAACCTTTGGCTCGAAGTTTATACCCAGAAGTAGATGAAGCGATGCAGTATCTGGATCAGTTCGGAATTGCTAAGCTTACAGGTACAGGTGCTTGTGTTTATATTGAGGTAAGTCCAGAAATGGATATTGATGCGATTGTTACTGGCGCACCATGTACTGGGTACTTGGTCAACAGTTTAGAACAATCACCATTGATAGACTTTTCACTTACTGGAACATATTAGGGGCGTCGCCAAGTGGTAAGGCACCGGGTTTTGATCTCGGCATCCGTTGGTTCGAATCCAGCCGCCCCTGCCATAATATGTTGACCTGTAGATGTGAATTGATGTATTCAATTGCTTCATGCAATCGATAGGGGCGTCGCCAAGTGGTAAGGCACCGGGTTTTGATCTCGGCATCCGTTGGTTCGAATCCAGCCGCCCCTGCCATTACATCCAATTCAACATCAGTGTGAAGTGTTATAGCTGCACAATAGGGGCGTCGCCAAGTGGTAAGGCACCGGGTTTTGATCTCGGCATCCGTTGGTTCGAATCCAGCCGCCCCTGCCATTTCTATAAGTCATCATACGAATTGGCTAGAACAAATATTGCACTGTTTACTGTCAAACACCTTGACAAGAATAGTGAAAACAATTAAAGTTCTGCCGCATTAGGGGCGTCGCCAAGTGGTAAGGCACCGGGTTTTGATCTCGGCATCCGTTGGTTCGAATCCAGCCGCCCCTGCCATCTCTTTCAAACATGTCAACCGCCAAGGGTGCTTCATGCCCAATCTTGTCGTTTTTAGTGGATCTGCTCATCCACAATTCGCCCAAAAAGTCGTTAGCCACTTGCACATCCCTTTAGGTGCTGCATCCGTAGGTCTTTTCTCTGATGGCGAAATTGCTGTCGAAATTACCGAAAACGTTCGTGGTAAAGACGTATTTGTTGTTCAGCCAACTTGTGCCCCAACCAATGATAACCTTATGGAAATCTTGGTCATGGCAGATGCTTTGCGTCGTGCAAGTGCAGGCCGAATTACTGCAGTGATTCCTTATTTTGGCTATGCGCGCCAAGATCGTCGTCCTCGCTCTACTCGTGTTCCTATTACAGCGAAAGTTGTAGCAGACATGCTAACTACGGTTGGTATAGATCGCGTGGTGATGATTGATTTGCATGCTGACCAAATCCAAGGTTTCTTTGATATCCCTGTAGACAACATTTACGGTACACCCGTTCTACTTGCCGATTTACGTCAGCAACAACATGACAATTTAATGGTCGTGTCGCCAGACGTTGGTGGTGTAGTTCGTGCACGTGCTGTTGCAAAACAGATGGGTGACATTGATCTTGCGATCATTGATAAGCGTCGTCAAAAAGCCAATGAATCTCAGGTCATGCATTTGATCGGTGATGTGAAAGATCGTGACTGCGTCATCGTTGACGACATGGTCGATACTGCTGGTACGTTGTGTAAAGCTGCTGATGCATTGAAAAATTTCGGTGCTCGCCGCGTTGTTGCTTATGCAACTCACCCTGTACTTTCAGGTAAAGCTCTTGATAATTTACGTAATTCTGTGATTGATGAATTGGTTGTTACTGACACCATTCCATTATCTCAAGAAGCTTTAGAACATCCTAAAATTCGTCAAGTTTCTGTGGCAAGTATGGTTGCAGAAACAATTCGTCGTATTAATAACGAAGAATCAATTAGCGCAATGTTTGATAGTTATCTATAATAGCGCAAATTTTTGAAGCCCTATTCTTTTTAAAACTGAATAGGGCTTCGTCTCACTAAACTGGTCGCAAGTTTAGTCCATTTCACTTTAATGAGGATTTATCTCATGGCAAATTTTACACTAGACGCACAATCGCGCGCTGAAGACAAGCAAGGGAAAGGTTCGAGCCGCCGCCTTCGTCTTGAATCTTTAGTTCCAGCTATCATTTATGGTGGCGAAGCTGAACCTGTAGCTGTAACCATCGAACTACGTCAGTTGGTTAAAGCTTTAGAAGACAATGCATTCTTTGAAGAAGTAATTGCAATCAAAGTAGGCGACAAAGTTGAAAACGTTAAAATTCAAGCGTTACAACGTCACCCTGCTAAAAACACCCCAATGCACGCTGACTTTAAACGCGCGTAAGTGCTGATTTAAAGACGTCAATTCATGTCGAATCTTTCGCTCATGATCGGTTTGGGCAATCCCGGTAAGGAATATGCCCAAACCCGACATAACGCTGGTTTCTGGTTCATTGAACAACTCGCAGCGCAATATAATATTCAGCTCAAAGCAGATCCTAAATTTCATGCCCGCAGTGGTCGTGGAACGATCGAAGGTCATGATGTACGGTTACTATTACCGAATACATTTATGAACCGTTCTGGTCAAAGTGTTGCCCCCTTCGCAAAATTTTATCAAATCAAACCTGAATCTATGCTGATTGCCCATGATGAACTGGACATGAATCCAGGCATTATCCGTTTAAAAACCGGTGGTGGTCATGGCGGACATAATGGTTTAAAAGATATCGTTCCTCATATCGGCGCTAACTTTCATCGTTTACGTATCGGTATCGGACACCCAGGTCAAAAAGAACAAGTCGCAGGACATGTACTGAATAAGGCCCCAAGTAGTGAACAGTCGCTTATGGATGATGCGATTCACCATGCCCTTTCACGCATTCGACTGTTGGTCGATGGTGAAATTCAACAAGCAATGAATCAAATAAACGCCTATAAGCCTTAAGACAGCAAATCAACGCATGAAGCGTTGATTTTTTTGACTTGCCATATCATCTATTTAAGCGCAAAATGCGCAATAAATGTAATTAGATCAATACCATATGATCTTTTTCTTTAAATATACATGATCAGCTCAGCTTAACTTTGGAGACGCGAACCATGCTATCTCGTTTATTGAAATGTAAAATCCATCGCGCAGTCGTCACCCATGCAGAACTGCATTATGAGGGTTCTTGTGCAATCGATGGCACTTTAATGGATCTAGCGGGTATTCGCGAATACGAAGAAATTCATGTCTGGAACGTGACCAATGGTAAGCGCTTTACCACCTATGCAATCCGTGGTGAAAATGATTCTGGGATCATTTCAGTCAATGGCGGTGCTGCACATCAGGCCGAAGTCGGTGACTTGGTGATTATTGCCACCTTTGGTGATTTCACTGAAGCAGAGGCAGATCAACATCAACCGCGCTTGGTCTATGCCAACCCGAACAATACTGTGAATCACACTGCAAACTGCATACCGGTTCAAGTGGCTTAATGCCTTAGCAATCAAAGCACCATACAGAATACGATACAAAAAAAGCGCTTTATTCAGCGCTTTTTTTGAGCTTTACTCATCCCGAATCGCCCCGCCCCACCAGCTTAAGTTTTCGCTACAACCTAAATCCTTTAACTGCTGATCAAGTAAACGACGTAAAATCGAATTGCCCTGAGCATCGACCTTAAATTCGGCGTATTCGGCTCTGCTATAGCATGCCGCTAAGCCCTCTGCAAATAAGTAACTATTGGAACTTGGATATAAGGCCCAGACCAGATTGCTTGGATTTTTCAACTTCAACGCAATGATCGTTGCAGAGCGATCGAGCAATCGCTGATCCAATGCGATCTGGTACACTCGACGCGATGTATCCAAAGCCACATAGGTCAAAACAGTGCTATGGTTGTATATTGCATCCTCTAAAGCGGTATTTTGATCTGAACTATTCTGATCTTGACCGTCTAGTAGCGGTTTCTCTTCAGCCCAATCCAATTCATAATTTAAGCGCATATAATCGCCTTGTATCATCGAACGAGGATCTACAGGCTGTAGTCTGACAAAGATACGGTCACTATTGTTCAGTTGCCATTCATTCTTGCTGATGATTGCGCCGAACAATAGCATTGATAAAACAGCCAACAACACAGGCCAATATTTTTTAATCATCTGCCTTGCTCCTGTTGCTGTGTTGGATCTGCTGGATCAGGTTGCGCTAAGGCTTTGACAGGCTGAAAACGCCGAATGATTGAGTGCAATACCAAGATGGCGAGCCCTGAAATGAAGATGCTCAGACTCTTCATCAAAAAACTCAGCTGTAAATTATAATAAAGCTGCCACAATAAAAAGATGAACGTCACAATCGCCAGTGCCTGCATCAACTTATCACGCGACTGCAGACTATAAGCCAAAATCAACAACAGCAAATAAATCTCGATATAGCCCATTAAGCTAAGTATGACTGCAATTCCTAATACTGCGATGGCAGAAATTGGATGCAGTTGTGATTTCAACATTCGCCAATAACTCAGTCCCACCCAGAGTAAAGGTAATATGAGAAACCAGCCCCAAAGTTGATTAATGCCCAAATCCATTTTGAGGCCTACATATTGTTTTGCACACTGCAGCATGACGATCACCAAGATAAAAAATATCACGCTGCGCCTATAGCCATGATTTGGAATCTTTTCAACAAAAAACAGTAGGCTATAACCCACTACATTCAGCGCTGTTAAACTCCAGATCAGCATCAACCAAGACTCATCATTTAAGTTCGAAGCGCCCTCCCAAAGTTGTGTTTGCGCGATGACATAACAGCCAATCATTTGCAAACTTACAAACAGCCAATGACTACGTATAAGTAGACTGAGCAATAACATCGCCACTTGAATGATCAACGCCAGCCACATGGATTGGGTTAAATCATAACTGTGCCAGATCAAGGCCACTTGACCACAAATCAACAGGCAATATGCCAATTGACGTAGAAAAAAGTTTTGCGTGGATTTAAGTCCAAAAGCACTAACGATAATTATGAATATGCCCAGCACTAGAGAAACTTGCTCCCAATTGACCAACAATGCTGCTGCCAACAACACACCTGCCAACCAAGCACCAAAGGCCAGTGGTATCACATGAAAACGCGTCTTTGGTAACAAGCGCATTAGAATCAAGCTAATCAGACCGAACCAGCCAAAAATCACCATGGCCAAAAACAATAACATTTCAGCAACACCACCATTTCCATGCTCAAGGATCTGAACAACCAACCAGATGGTGATGCTAATTCCAAGGGTCAAGGCAGCCAAACTGCTGCCCAGAGCTTGTTTTTTAATATAAAAATATAAAATACTCAGTACAGGCAAAAACAGTGCTGATGCCAGATAGACCAAGTTACTTTCTGAGACATAGCTGAACATACTGAAAAAAGAGATCAATGCAAAGAAAGCTAAAAATGGATAACGCAATACTGGATAATATTTCAAACATGCCAATGCATTGAGTAATGCCAATATATTCAGGCAAATGACAAAAAGTGTGGGGTATTGCACTGACCAAAAGGTCTGTTTAAAGAACAGCATTAAAGCCACTTGGCTCACTAGCGACAAAATACTAAACACCCCAATATTTGTACGGCCTAACCAAGGCAGTAACAATATTGACCACAGCAAAAACAACAGGTAACTGTCTGCTCCTGTCTGATAGACTTGACCAATCACGGCCAAACTCAAACCCAACATCAATGCACACATCGCATCTAAGCTTTGACGTATCGCATGCTGCTGAGAAAAATAAACACTTCCCACGGCACAGAGCAGTAATAAAACTTGCGGAATCGCAATTTGAACAGGATCTGCAAGCATCCACCAATTCGCAGCCAACAAATAGATCATGCTACTGGCCAATAACGCCAGTCCTATTATGTTTAGATGGCTGAGAAAGGATGGGGTGTTGAGCACATCATTAGATTGCAACATAAGAATACGCCCCGATCTTAAATTTTGTATTTTTCATCGAAGCCACGCCTTAAATGAAGTTATATATAATGATTTGATTGTATTGAAATTTAACATTTAAAAGGATCTACTATTTTTGTATCATCGCCATTAAAACTTAAGATCAATGAACTGCACAAGCATTGTTTATTTTCTACAAGCTTAAATTTCGCATTCAAAAATGCATGATCACGCCCAACTGAGTTATGTAATACCCTAAGCTTTTACAAGTTTTTTCAATCGCTCTAATAATTTTGAATCTAATACTCTATGAAAAATAAATTGCTCATTGTCTTTTTAATGCTCTGTACCACGTTGTTGTTATGGTTAGGCATCAATCAGTTTAATTTTTTCAACTGCATTGGCTAAATTAAAGCGTATCGGGGCGACTGAGACGCTCGCTGCATTGCCTCAATGTAATGACCCCATTGCACAGTATAATATCAAGGAAATATTACTTGAACGTAGCCTGCAAACGGCATTGCAGCTTAAACTGCCTACAGCAACACAGGAATTTCTGAACACCCATAAATCCAATCTACAACTTGAATCGATTCAGACTCAGCAACAATCCAATCATCGCCATACAACCATCCAATGCAGTGCTAGAATCAGCTTTAACATAGCAGAGCTCGATCAAAACAATATAATCAATTCAATAAATAATGTTGAATATAGCACTCAGAGCCTAGACCTGTTGCTGAAGTCTTTAGCCCCTTTCAATTATGAAATCAAATACCAATTAGAACCGGATGGCACATATAATATTTACTACATCGTTATGAATGATGAATCTTTTACCCAAAATATTCCCTACAAAGCAATGCTCTACCAAAACCAAACCATATTCGACGATCAGAAAAACCGACAACAAATCCATCGCGAAAATAAACCACTCGCGCATGAGGGCTTATCTCCTTATGCATTTGAACCTGAAAATCTCGCCTACAATCAAACTTCGAATCCAAGCCAATCGGATCGTCTCGAGTCTAAAAAAAGGCTTCCAGAGTCTAATACGCTCAATGCTGCCGATATAAGCTGGTCTCACCGCCCCAATTTCACCTTTGATTCTTCTGAACTGTTAAATAAACCCCGTTCACTTTTACTAACGTTGCAGGTAAGTGAAAAAGGGGAAATCAAATCAGTTCAGATTAAAAAAAGTACTGGTCTGGAAAAGTTAGATCAAAAAATCGTAAATGCTGTTATGAAAGCGCGTTTTAAACCCTATATAGAAGATGGTGTCGCTCGAGCTTTTACGGTACAGCTCCCGCTTGAACTTAATCCCAAAAGATGATCAATACTGTTTATGGATATTATTTGAGATTGCTTAGCGCAGAGCTTAAAACGCTCTGCATATATTGTAGTGTTCTATATTTAGCATAGAACTTTCTAAACAAAAATATGGCCTTATAATTTATCTCAGGTATACTTTTCTGACATCGCTTCAGGGCGGGGCGCAATTCCCCACCGGTGGTAAATTAAACGCATCCTTGATGTGATTTAATCAGCCCACGAGCGAATCGAGTGATTTAACTTGATTTGCAGATTTGGTGAGATTCCAAAGCCGACGGTATAGTCCGGATGGAAGAAGACGACGTAAACAGAATCCCCTTTCTGTGGGTTTTGTGACGAGCCTATTTTCAAAATGTCCTGAAATGTTCAATCGTATTTTACTTATTACGCGAGCGTTTCAATGTCTAGTTTAATTCAACCCGAAATTTTCTTTGCAGCACTTTCTCCTGCAGAACAACGTATCCAACAAGCAATTGAAGACATGCGCCAAGGCAAACCAGTTTTGGTCATGGATGATTTCGACCGTGAAAATGAAGCCGATCTCATCGTTGCTGCGGATACCCTCAATGTAGAAACCATGGCACGTATGATTCGTGATGGTTCAGGTATCGTGTGTTTGTGCTTGACCGAACAGCAAGCTGATCATCTGGCATTACCACCGATGGTAAGCAAGAATTCAAGCCATTTTCATACTGCATTTACCGTGACCATCGAAGCGGCTGCTGGTGTGACCACTGGTGTTTCTGCAAAAGATCGTGTGACCACCATCCAAGCTGCGACCCGTCCAGGTGCAGTCGCCACTGATCTCAATCGTCCAGGGCATATATTCCCATTACGCGCACGTGATGGCGGCGTACTCACCCGTCGTGGCCATACTGAAAGTTCTGTAGATTTGGCTCGTATGGCGGGTCTTTCTCCAGCGGGCGTATTGTGTGAATTGACCAATCCAGACGGTTCAATGTCTTCAGGCATCCAAGTCTTGGCTTATGCGCAAACGCATCAACTGACCTTAATCAGTGTTGAAGAAATTGCCCAATACCGCTTGGCTCACAATATCTAAGCAGTGAGCTTTAAGCTACTGAGCTCAATGCAAAACTTTTAGATTCAAAAATTTGGCATCAAAGAAACCAAAGTAAAACCAAGCTAAATCAAAAACTTTGCTAGATCTAAAACAAAAGCCCCAGCATCTGTATGTTGGGGCTTTTCTATCGCTCTCTTTGATTTATATGGATTCGCTGTAAATATTGTCTCGCTTTGAAGGCTGTACGCTTTGGACGACCTGAGCTTTAGGATAAGTCTCTTGTGGACGAACTGTGGCTTAATCTTCCTTTGGGCGACGACTGTGCCAAAGTGCTAAGCCATAGCTGGGCCATTTTTGTCGCGATCTAAAATTATTCACCATCCATGCGATGCTGATCAAAGCCACTGCCCCCGTTAAAACAGGAAAGATCAGAAAACTCCAACCATACTCTACACTGTGTGCGGTCAATAAAATCACCAAAGGATTTGCGCCTGCAGGCGGATGTACGCAGCGCAACAACTGCATCATCGCAATCGCGATCCCTACCGCCAAGGCAATACTCCACAACTCTGCGCCAAACAACTTCAGCATGACCAAACCTATACTGGCAGACAGTAGGTGTCCAAATAATATATTGCGTGGTTGAGCCAAAGGTGAATAGGGTGCGGCATACAACAGCACACAACTTGCTCCAAACGGTGCCATGATAAACAGATGTCCAGACCATTTCCCCAGCAGTAACAATATTAAAATACTGAGACTGCCGCCAACCAAACCACGCAACATATCGGCATAACTAGGTTGAGGCATTAAACTTTCTTTGCCCGAGAAAAATGAAAACATGCTTGATCCTTGATTGGGCGCTGTGGATGAATTAGACTACAAAATAGTACAGATCTGTACTGATAGCAAGATATGTCATTCAAGAAAATTGATTGGATACTGTCTACTTCAAAGGTAGATATATATAGATTGTTGAAACATTGGATAAAACGATATAACTAGAGATTAGGCCATGTCTAAATCGGCAAATAAAATATTACATACCGCAGAGCAATTGTTTAATCAGCACAGCTTTGTTGCAGTTGGTGTCGATCTGATCCGAGATCAATCCGGTTGTTCAAAAACCACACTGTATACCTATTATAAAAATAAGCAGCAATTGATTGCGGCAGTACTGCGCAACCGAGACCTACGCTTTCAACAACAACTCGAACAGTGCGTTGCTGAATCTACAGGGTTGGATGCGCTCAATAAAATCTACGATTGGCATATGCAGTGGTTTCAAAGTGATCAATTTAAAGGCTGTATGTTTATACGTGCAGTGGCAGAGTCTACGCCAAACGATCAGGAAATCATTGCCTTGTCTCAAGCCCATAAGCAATGGATGCGGACCTTTATCACGGGCTATTGCACAGACTTCCCCCAGCTAGCACAGTGCAGTCAAATGTTTGAACTGTTTTTAGAGGGATTAATCAGTCGCTTTATGGTTGAGGGCTTTGATCCTGAGGTGGCAGCGAGCAGCAAAATCACCCTTTTTAGTTGTATCACGCAACTCAATGCAACTTAATCTCTGCCCCACTCTTGATTAGCATCAACCACATTTAAAACAAAGTGAACCGACAACTCAATTGGCTGAGCGCTGAGTTGGCTGAGAGCGAGGTGGATTTAAAATAAAGTGCTGTAGACCCCATAAGCAGCAATAGCGACCAAGATTAAGCCGCAACCGAACAATAGCTTTGGATAGATATTGGATTGAGACAAACGATTAAACAGTAAGTACACCCCTGCCAGCGTGGCAAAATCCAGCACAATCCAGGTGATGGTCAAAAGTGTCAGACTTTGATTGAGATCGGGGATGACATGAATGAATTGCGGGAAAAATGAGGCAAAGAAGATGATGTCTTTGGGATTCGAAATCGCCACCAAAAAGCCTTGTTTAAATCCACCGGCAGTGGCGGAACTCGGTTTTACAGCAGCATCACTTTGCTGGCTATGTTGGTTTTGATGACTGTGTTGGCTTTGATGGGTGTGCCCCAATGCCTCAATCACAATCTGGATGCCCAGATAAGCAATATATATACAACCGAGAATCTTCACCGCATTAAACCAATACTGATCGATCTCAAGCACACCTTTTAAGATCAGGATCGACAATGAGATCAATACCAAGGATGCCAGATTAGTGCCGATAATGGTTTGAAGTGCGCGGCTAAACCCGCCTTTTAAACCTGCACTGGCCACCAACAGCATCACGGGGCCTGGGGTCGCGATCATTAATACAACCGCAATACTATAGAGTAGATATTCAGTAAAGTTCATCTTTGATATGATTATTGTGTCGACTTAAATTGTTTGGATTTAAATACGAAGGTTGAAGGTTTACAGGCTGTTGTCTTCTTGTTCAGCCCATTTCAATAAACTTTGGCTCATGCCATCAGCACGCAACCAAGCAAAATCATAACTGGCCGTGGCCAGCGCCAATACCCGACGCTCAAACTCAGTCCAAATCGGTTTGACCCGCGTTGAAGGAATACCAAGCCCGCTGTCTTCAGCTAAATTTTTATTTTTTTCACAAATTTTTAATGCTTGATAGAGCTTGCGACCCAGACTGGCACTGTCAAGGACACGGACGCGTTTCGATAAAATAAATTGTTCTACGACACTGATCTGAGCCAGAGGCAACATTGGGACCAATATTTGATCCAATTGGGCATCTAAACGTGTCCATACCGCCATACGTTGTTCGAGGGTATAGCTGTTCCATTGAATCACTTCATGGTTAAAACGCCGACAACCACGGCAAACCGCATCTCCAAACACTGTTGAGCAGCGTCCTACACAAGGGGTCAATGTCGGTATGCGACGATCTTTACTCAAATCATTAATCCTCATAAAACCCATATTAATTTTAAGGTTTTCTCGCTTATTGCTAAAAATCGCGCTAAAATGTGCGCCATAAATTTTATCTCATCTTAATACATTTGGAGTACTCCATGAACGCTACTGTAGAACAGCTTGCACCTGTAGAACAGCAAGCGAGCAATACTTGGGTTGTTGCCGCGCTTTACCAATTTAAAGAAGTTCAAGATGCTGCTGCATTACAGCAAGATTTATTGGATTTGGTGAAGACACTCAAGTTGTGTGGTACTTTAATTGTTGCGCATGAAGGAATCAACGGTACTGTGGCCGGTGATCGCGAAGCAATTGACACTTTGCAGCAATTTTTATTGGCGCAAGGTTTTAACGCCATGGAATATAAAGAGTCAGAGAGCACAGACAAACCCTTCCGTAGAATGAAAATCAAATTAAAATCAGAAATTGTAACCCTTGGCGTAGATGTTAAGCCACGCGATTTAGTGGGACATTATTTGGACCCTAAACAATGGAATGAACTCATTTCACGTGACGATGTGATTTTGGTCGATACCCGTAATGATTATGAATTTAAAGCCGGAACCTTTAAAGGCGCCATCGACCCAAAAACTGAAAGCTTCCGTGAATTTCCAGACTATGTAAAACAAAACCTCGATCAACATAAAGATAAGAAAATCGCCATGTTCTGTACCGGTGGCATTCGCTGTGAGAAATCAACCTCTTTACTGCTTCAAGAAGGCTATACCGAGGTTTATCACCTTAAAGGCGGCGTCCTCAAATATCTAGAGGAAACCCCTGCTGAAGAAAGTCTCTGGGAAGGCGAATGCTTTGTATTCGATGGCCGTACCGCAGTGACTCATGGTGTTGAAGAAGGCGTGAATATCAAATGTCACGCTTGTGGATGGCCACTGGTCCCTGCAGAAGTTGAACAGCCAAGTTATGAACATGGTGTTTCCTGTGTGTACTGCATCGAGAAAACCACCGAAAAACAAAAAGACGGTTTCCGTATGCGTCAATCACAAATTGCAGCAGCGAAACGTAAGCGTCTCTAAGTTTGTTCTAAAGCACAATTTAACAACACTTTAGCTATCCCACCAAGATCATAAGTTTGGTGGGATTTTAAATTTTAATCGCAGTAATTTCACATTTAGATTCGAATTGAAATGTTTACCTCTGGATTAAAAATACTTAGGATGAATCCATTCTACTCAGGTTAGTCACACTATGGATATCACCAACTGGGTCATCAGTATTATGGAAAAACTAGGCTACTTGGGCATTGCCCTGCTGATGTTTCTCGATAATGTCTTTCCACCGATCCCCTCTGAAGTGATTATGCCCACTGCAGGCTACGCTGCGTCCCAAGGGCAATTGCTGTTTACTGGTGTGGTGATTGCAGGTTGTATCGGCTCGCTGGTTGCCGCAGCGTGTCTGTATTGGCTGGGCCATGCCTGTGACAATCAGGGTATTTATCGTTGGATCGATCGTTATGGGAAATATCTATATATCAAATCTAAAGATGTCGAAAAGGCCTTGGAATGGTTTAACCAATATGGAGAACGGATTGTATTTTGGGGCCGGATGATCCCAGCCGTACGTTCACTGATCAGTATTCCTGCTGGGATGAGTGGTATGCCCTTTTGGAAATTCATGCTGTATAGCGGACTCGGCACCATCATCTGGACCACATTTTTGGCCAGTGTGGGCTACTATTTTGGTGAAAATAAACTGTTGATGCAGCAAATCTTTAGTCAGGTCGGCTATGTGATTATCGCCATTGCCATCATCGCTGTCGCGATTTATGTCTATCTAAAAATGAAAAAAAACAAAGCCAACACTTAAGATCTGTGATAAAAATTTATCCAAAAAAAATCAGCTAAACCTAAGATTTAACTGATTTTTATCGATGAACTGTGATTCACCACCTTGGCGATTTAGCTCGGTGTGTGATACATCAAATACAGTTCATTTAAGTTTTCAGGAATCTCTTCAGCAAGTTCATCCATCAATTGACCATTACGGCGGAAAGTTTCCATTTGTGGATCTTCGTCATCAATGCCGCTAAACACCATAATTGGTAAGGTCAGATCGACCAACTGCTCTTCATACTCTGGAGTAAACCAAGCTTCTTCATTTAAGAACATTGCATCAACAAAACCAACACTCCAGTCCCCAAGACTCGATTCAACGTCAGCTTCTTCGATTTCAAACGGAAATTCGATGCCTTCTTCATTGGCCAATTTTTGACGCAAATCTTCTAACCAAAGTTTGATCTGCACGATCAACTCTTTTGGTGCTTTGTCGTGGTTACTATCAAATAATTCTTCAAGCCAACGGTCAAATTGAGGACCGACAGCAAGCGCACATAAAAAACCATGAGTGGCTGCAAAGTCTAGACCATACTCATTTTGGTCGCCATCTAGATAGTCGTTCAACAGGTCTAAATCTAAAGCACTCATTCTTGATCCAATTTATCAGTTTACACAAATCGGTAGCATAGCATTTTCAAGCTTATCTGCCACCACCTCACACAATATTGTTACTCATCTCCGTCATCTTCAAAATCATAATCAAAATCTTTCAGCTCTCGGTCTAGGCGGCGCTGGGCGAGTAGGTCGTCAATTAAACGACGTTTTTCCAGTGATTCTTTAGCGGTAATTTTGCTAGATGACTCATCAAAACTAACATCATCTTCGCTAAAGCTATCATCTAATTCAAAATCTGTAGAAGACACAAAGCAACCTCATCTCAAAATATAAAAGTAAAAAACTAAATAGGTCTAGGCGCTATTTATCTTTGTTCAAATACCATGTCAAGTTTTATTTTGTTTTTTTAAAATAACTGCATAAGTCTACTTTTTTTTTTCAACACAGTTATGCCATTATATTCAGTGTTTAAGTTTCCATTCTTTGGATATGGCTTTGGGAATGACTTCGGTTGCTGTTATAGCTAATGGTTTGAATATAAAAAATGCTTCATCACTTGAAAAGTATGATTTGAACCCAATATTGAAAAGAATTATTAGATTAACTGTATGGGTAGAACTCAGCTTGGCTGATCAATACCGAACAAATATCAACGAATTGTGCTATCATGCACGGTTTTTCACCGCCACAGATTCAACAAAGAGTAAGCAAAGATGAGCGATATGCATTCCCCTACTTCTCAGGTAGCGGCTCTGATTAGCCGAGGCAAAGAGCAAGGTTACCTAACCTACGCTGAGGTTAACGATCATCTCCCGGACTCGATCACCGAAAGCGAGCAGATTGAAGATATTATTCAGATGCTTCGGGACGTCGGTATTCCTGTGCATGAACGTGCGCCCGAAGCCGATGATACGATGTTCGAAGACAACACTGAAGCTGCTGATGAAGTTGCTGAAGAAGAAGCTGCTGCTGTTCTCGCATCTGTTGAAAATGAACCCGGCCGTACTACTGACCCAGTTCGTATGTATATGCGTGAAATGGGTACAGTTGAACTCCTGACACGCGAAGGCGAAATCAGTATTGCAAAACGAATTGAAGAAGGCATCCGTGATGTCTTGCACTCAATTGCATACTGGCCAAATGCGGTAGAAGTGGTTCTCGGCGAATATAATGATTATGTGAATGGCGAGCGTCGTCTAGCAGATATTTTATCAGGTTATTTAGACCCTGAATCAGATGAGCCTGTACCAGAAGTTTTAGAAGAAGAACCAGTTATAGCGGAAAAAGCCAAAGCCACCACCAAAGACGTTAAGTTGGATGATGATGAGGAAGAGGAAGAAGCTGAAACTGAAGACGAGTCTGA
Source organism: Acinetobacter calcoaceticus (assembly GCF_004345325.1). GTDB lineage: Bacteria > Pseudomonadota > Gammaproteobacteria > Pseudomonadales > Moraxellaceae > Acinetobacter > Acinetobacter calcoaceticus_D. The sequence continues at coordinate 60,911 of NZ_SLVJ01000002.1, read as the reverse complement.
AGGCGAATCTGGTCCAGATCCTGAAATTGCAAAAGCACGTTTTGATGAACTTGATGCGGCTTGGCAAAAAACCAAAACCTTGATTGCAGCACATGGTCGTAGCAGTGCTGAATCAGAAGCGGCGCTAGAAGCACTAGCAACTGTGTTCATGATGTTTAAATTTACCCCGCGTCTGTTTGATATTATTTCAGAGATGATTCGTGGTACGCATGATCAAATCCGTACTTCTGAACGCGAAGTGATGCGCTATGCAGTTCGTCGTGGCCGTATGGACCGTACTCAGTTTAGAACCAGCTTCCCAGGTCAGGAATCAAACCCAGCATGGCTTGATGAACAGATCGCGAAAGTACCTGCTGAAACCAAAAACTATTTGGAAAAAGTACGTCCAGATGTGTTGGCTTTCCAACAAAAAATTGCTGATCTTGAAAAAGAATTGGGTCTCACTGTAAAAGAGATCAAAGAAATTTCAAAACGCATGGCCATTGGTGAAGCCAAAGCACGTCGCGCCAAGAAAGAAATGATTGAAGCCAACTTGCGTTTGGTGATTTCGATTGCGAAGAAATATACCAACCGTGGTCTACAGTTCCTCGACTTGATTCAAGAAGGCAACATTGGCTTGATGAAAGCGGTAGACAAGTTTGAGTATCGTCGTGGTTATAAATTCTCGACCTATGCAACTTGGTGGATTCGTCAGGCAATTACCCGTTCAATCGCCGACCAAGCACGTACCATTCGTATCCCGGTACACATGATTGAAACCATAAACAAAATCAACCGTGTGTCTCGTCAATTACTTCAAGAAATGGGCCGTGAGCCTACCCCTGAAGAATTGGGCGAACGTCTCGAAATGGACGAAGTTAAAGTACGTAAAGTGCTTAAAATCGCCAAAGAGCCGATCTCCATGGAAACACCGATTGGTGATGATGAAGATTCGCACTTGGGTGACTTTATTGAGGACAGCAACATCACTTCACCAGTTGATGCTGCAACCTCTGAAGGCTTAAAAGAAGCGACTCGTGAGGTCTTGGAAAACTTGACTGAACGTGAAGCCAAAGTATTGAAAATGCGTTTCGGTATCGACATGCCAACTGACCACACCCTCGAGGAAGTCGGTAAGCAATTTGATGTTACCCGTGAACGTATTCGTCAGATCGAAGCGAAAGCATTGCGTAAACTACGTCATCCTTCACGTTCTGAACACTTACGTTCATTCCTTGAAAACGATTGATGATCATCGCTTGCTCAGTTTAAGATTTGGGATGTTTTGAAAAGCTTGTAATTTCAATATGCATCCCCATCTTATACGGCATAGATTAAAAACGCCTGCATAGATTTGCAGGCGTTTTACATACCAATATTGAGGTGAACCATGATGACAGACCGCACACCATCTCGTGAACTCCGTGAAGATCTCTGGGTATTCCCGATGGACTACCCAATTAAACTCATTGGCGATGCGGGACCAGAATTACACGCTGCTGTAGTGGATATATTGGTTAAACATTTTCCTGCCTTTGATGGTCAAAGCTTAAAAGTACAGCCATCAAGAACAGGGAAATACCACTCCTTAACGGCACAACTTCGATTTGATGAGTTGGAGCAAGTGCATGCCTTGTATAAAGACCTGGCCGCCTGCCCATTGATCAAAACAGCGCTTTAAGTTGAGCTGTAAATCAGATCCAAGCATTCACCCGAGTTTACAACTCGGGTGTTTTGTTTTTGCAATCGCTAAATCGCTGACTGCTGCTATCGCAGTTCGCACTGTCTAAATTTATAAAGTCCTTTATACTCAGATTGAGAGTTGTATCGGGGGGAACTCAACACTATGAATGATCTTGTTAAACCCAGCTTAAGCATCCGCCAGTATCAAGATTTTACCGCCTATGCAGATCGTTTTAACGAGATGAAAAGCTACACTGAACAACGTGATGCTCAAAGCCAGGATCAACTGTGGTTATTACAACATAGCGAAGTGTTAACCCAAGGTCAGGCAGGAAAACCTGAACACATTCTGATGCCTAGCCACATTCCAGTAGTACAAAGTGATCGTGGCGGACAAGTCACTTGGCATGGCCCAGGTCAACTGGTGATCTATTTTTTATTTGATTTGAATCGACTCGGTTGGAATGTACGCTCACTGGTGAGTTTTGCCGAAGACTTGATGATTCAGTTGTTAAATAAATATGGCATCGAAGCGCGAGCGAAAAAGGATGCCCCAGGGGTCTATGTCGATGATCGTAAAATTGGTTCACTGGGGTTTAAGATCCGCCGTGGCCGCAGTTATCATGGGCTCGCACTGAATATTGACTGTGATTTAAGTGGTTTTCAAACCATTAACCCTTGCGGTTATGCTGGTTTGGAAATGGTGCGTATTCAAGACCTATTACCCACTTACCCAAGCTATACGCAATTGTGTGAGGATGTCATTCATTTCTTTAAGCAAAGTGAATATTTTAATGATGTTGCTGTAATTCAGGCATAAAGGACTTTATTTTTTAATCCAAACAAATTAGAGTATTTACTCTAAAATACTAATTATTATTTAAAAAGGGATGCGCGAGTGATTTCAACCAAATCTGTTAAGCCCGCACTTGAACTTGCCTATGTCAAACTGATGATGGATGTAATTGGCAGAGGTTTGGTCATGGCGAGCCAAGTTGATGAAGAAATTCAACACGAAGTTTCCAAGTTTCCTGTCGGTTTTTGCTTATCAATGAAAGTCTTCCCCAATGGGCCGGCCTTTATTGCTCGAGTTAATGATCAACAGCAACTCGAACTGATCAAGCAAGCGGACACCAAACCTGATCTCACCATCATGTTTAAACATTTGCATCATGCATTTTTAGTGTTTTCATTTCAAGAAAGTACATCACGCGCTTTCGCCAACGATCGTATGGTGGCTGATGGTGACGTCAGTTATGCGATCCGCTTGGTACGCTGCTTAAATAAAATGGAAGCCTTGATCTTACCTAAACTGGTCGCTGAATTAGCGGTAAAAGAATATCCACAGCAATTGAGCTTAAAAGACAAACTCAGCACCGCTGCCAATATCTATCTAAAAGTTGCTCAATCATATTTAAAAGGGAATGCATAACATGGCTAAACCATATTACGAATTTTTTTGCCCCGTTAAGGTTATTGCAGGTCTTGCCGCACTAGAGCACATTCCTTATGAACTGGCCTCACTTGGTGCCAAGCGTCCCATGATCATTACCGACAAAGGCGTGCGTGGCAATCAACTGTTGGCACCGATTGAAGCGGCTTTTGAGTCCACTGATGCTGTCGTGGCCTGTATTTTTGATGATGTCCCACCCGATTCAAGTCTAGAAACCGTACGCGCTGCCGCCAAAGCCTATCGTGACAATAACTGTGATGCGATCATTGCAGTCGGTGGCGGTTCAGTCATGGACACAGCGAAAGCCACCAACATTTTGGTGACCGAAGGTGGTGATGACCTGCTTAAATACTCCGGTGCGCATAATCTACCGCGTCCATTAAAACCTTTCTTTGCCATACCGACCACATCAGGTACTGGTTCAGAAGTCACTATGGTCGCTGTGGTATCCGACAACCAGCGTCATGTCAAAATCCCGTTTACTTCAAATTATTTGATGCCGCATGCCGCGATCCTTGATCCACGCATGACTCAGACTTTGCCTGGGCATTTAACTGCGATGACTGCAATGGATGCCATGACCCATGCTGTAGAATCCTACACCTGTATGGCGGCAAATCCGATGAGCGATGCTTATGCGACTGCCGCAATCAAGAAAATCAGCCAACACTTATTTGAAGTTTTGGATAATCCACAAGATGCACAGGGTCGCTTAGAGTTGGCACAAGCCTCTACCATGGCTGGTGTGGCATTTTCAAACTCGATGGTTGGATTAATCCATTCACTCGGACATGCATTGGGTGCTGTTGCCCATTTACCGCATGGTCTGTGCATGAACTTATTCCTGCCTTATGTGCTCGAATACAACAAAGCAGTCAATGGCGATAAAATTGCAGATCTATTGTTACCTTTGGCCGGCCCAGACATCTATGCCCAAACACCTGCGGAACAACGCGCAGATAAAGCCATTGATACCCTCTTGACCATGCGTGATCGCATTCACACTTTAACCAAGTTGCCTCGCACCCTGAGTGAAACAGGCAAAGTTACCAAAGAACAGTTGGATGATGTGGCTGAAAAAGCCCTTAATGATGGTTCCATCATTTTTAATCCAAAAGAAGCCACACTAAAAGATTTACGTGAGATCTTAGAAAAAGCTTGGTAATTTAAAAAAAATCAGCCAATATACGCTCAGCTCAAGCCTGATGTTTTAAAACATCAGGCTTTTGTATTGGGGGCTTGTTTCAGGAAGTAGAACGCCATTGAAATTTTCAGAAGTGGTACATTTTCTGCAATACATTTGCTGCTATAAAACTTATGAAATAAACACCAACAAAGTTGCTAGCAAATAAAATCAAGATTGCTTAGATTGCTGCACTTTGTATACATTTGCTGGGGGGATCGTTCGTCTCAAACGATCCTTTAATCAATAAGACTGATCCTTGATCAACGACTAAGAGGATTCCGCCGTTGACACACACCTCTGGGACTCAACCTGCGAAATTGCAAAAAACGCTAGGACTCTGGCATATCATTATTATTGGCTTGGCCTATATCCAACCCATGACCTTATTCGATACTTTCGGATTGGTGTCAGATAAAAGCCAATTTCACGTACCTACATCTTATATTGTTGCACTGGTTGCCATCTTACTGACTTCACTCAGTTATGGTCATATGATCAGACGCTATCCCTCTTCTGGTTCTGCTTATACTTATGCCCAAAAATCAATCCATCCCAATGTTGGATTTATGGTGGGTTGGTCATCGTGGTTAGATTATTTACTCTCTCCGATGGTCAATATTATTTTAGCGGTAATCTATTTAGAAGCATTATTCCCCCAAGTTAATCACTGGGTTTGGGTGATTGGTCTAACTCTGTTTATGACCTTGATCAACCTCCGCGGCGCTAAATTTGTCGCAAACTTTAACAGCCTGATTGTATTTGTACAGATTGCCGTGATTGGTGTATTTACATACATGGTCTACGATATTCTCAATCAAGGTCAAAATGCCGATGGTCTCATTACAGCGGATACACGTTATCAACTGTGGAGCCTAGAGCCATTCTGGAATGAAATGACCCAAATGGGTGCACTCATTACCGGGGCTACGGTACTGTGTTTTTCTTTTACTGGCTTTGACTCCCTCAGCTCATTGGCTGAAGAAACCAAAGATACTGAAAAAACCCTACCCCGTGCAATCTTTTTGACCGCCTTACTTGCAGGGATCATCTTTATCGTAAGTGCTTATTTCATGCAAATTTATTTCCCAAATAATCCGCGTGACTACTTTAGCGATATTGAGGCTACTCAACCCGACATCTTGTTTATGATTGGCGGGGCGATGTTTAAAACCGTGGTGCTGTATTTTGCCATTATTACGGTTATGGCTTCTGGAATCTCAGCCCATGCAGGCGTATCACGCTTGATGTATGCAATGGGTCGTGATGGCGTGATCAATAAAAAAATCTTTGGTCATATTAGTCCTAAAAACTTTACCCCGTCTTACAACATCCTAATCGTGGGTGTCGTGGCGCTCTCTGCAGGCTTTATGGGCTTGGAACGAGTCGTCTCGCTGATTAGTTTTGGTGCTTTAACCGCCTTTACCTTTGTCAATCTATCGGTCATCTCACGATATGCATTAAGGGATGGTCGAACCAAAAACTTCAAAGACATCTGTAACTTCGTCATCGTTCCCCTATTGGGCTTTGTCAGTATCTTCGCCTTGTGGTTAGAAATTGAGGCTGATGCGCTTAAATATGGCTTATGGTGGGCAATGCTCGGTATTCTTTATCTAGGTTATAAAACCAAAGGTTTCCGCTACCCAGCACCACAACACAACGAACATGAATAATCTCAACTAAACAGCAACAAGGCGCATAATGCGCCTTGTTTTTTTGCTAAACAAAACATCACTTAAGCCGATCAACGTTGGATAAAACGCCGCACATAATCATCTATAGGTGACTGTTGCAATTGATCTATATGCCCCACTTGTACAACTTCACCTTGATTCATCAATGCTACCTGGCCACCGAGTTCGCGCGCTTCAGCGACATCGTGGGTCACAAAGACCACGGTCTTGACATAGCGCTGCTGTAAATCCAGTAATAGCTGTTGTAGTTTGCCCCTGATCAAAGGGTCCAATGCCGAAAAAGGCTCATCCATTAACAAAATATCAGTGCCTGCTGCCAAGGCACGAGCTAAGCCAACACGCTGTTGCATGCCCCCAGAAAGTTGCGTATGGTATGCCGATTCATAACCTGAAAGCCCGACCTCGTTGAGCCAAAACCGTGCTTGCTGCTGACGCTCTTTGACATCAATGCCTTTGACCCTCAAGCCAAACTCGGCATTCTCCAATACAGTTAAATGCGGAAACAAACCAAAATGCTGAAACACCATACTGATATGCTGACGTCTAAACAGACGCAGTGCTTGCGGTTTTAATTGCATCAAATCCGTATCACCCACCCAAACTTTGCCTTGATCAGGTTCGATCAGTCGATTGATATGACGAATCAAAGTGGATTTACCTGAACCAGACATGCCCATCAGACAAAATATCTGTTGCGCTGGTATGTCCAAACTCACTGCTCTCAGCGCCACTTGGCAATGATATTCAAGCTTGATCTGCTGATTAGACATGCCTTTGGCCATTTGGGCCAAGGCCAGGCTTTGAGTTGCAGCCGAGGTTTTGTGATCTGTAAATAATTTGCTTAATTGATCTATTCTTATCGCGTGCTCACTCAAAGTGATTCCCCTGGTTATTCTGTTGGTTTATCGCAAGTGCAATTTAAAATGAAACGAATGATTAAAATGATGCTCATGTTTAAAATAATTCTAAAGATTAAATGAAGTCCAGCTTAGTGTTTTGAATTTGTGGTCGTTGTACGCCCATAGGCCTGACTAATACGATCGATGATAATCGCCAAAATTACAATCGATAGACCAGATTGAATGCCTTGACCCACATTTAAAGTCTGTATCGACTCTAGGACATACTCTCCCAAGCCAGGTGCACCAATCATGGAGGCCAAAACCACCATTGACAAGGACATCATAATGGTTTGGTTTAAACCCGCCAGTATACTGGGTCGTGCTTGCGGTAAGATGATCCAAAATAATAACTGTCGAGGACTACTCCCAAATGCGCTACCAGCTTCAATCAAACTGGGGTTGACCTGCTGTATACCCAGTGCTGTCAATCGTATTAACGGTGCGATAGCATAAATTAAGGTCGCGAATAATGCAGGTACATGTCCCAGTCCAAATAGCATTAAAATTGGAATCAAATAGACAAAGCTCGGCATGGTCTGCATGACATCTAACAGCGGTTGTATCCATTTATAAGCACGAGGTTTAAGCCCAACCCAAATCCCCACTGGAATCCCAATCAGCAACGTCAAAAGCACTGAACAAAATAAAAGTGCACAAGTCTCAAGCAGTGCGGTCCACAAACCCAAAGCACCTATTAGAAATAAACCCAGCATACTCATCAGGCTCAACCCCCAATTTCTACTGCTGTACCATGCCAAAGCACCTGTCAGCAAGATCCACGCCCATGCAGGAACTACAGTGAGTAGCTGCAACACTGGTGAAATAAAATAACCTTCAATCACAGCACTGAATTGCCGCAAAGGGTCAGAAAATTGAACCACCAAATGCTTTAACTGTTGATTCAGTTGATCTTGCATATCCCACTTAGGAAAAAAATCTTGCTGCTTAGGCGCAGTTTGTTGAAGTTGCATTTGCTGAATGGCTGTTGGACTCAACCATGCTTGCCACTGAGCAGGATGTTCTAGCATGAATAGATTGGCTTGATCTGTTGCTGAGCGCTGATTTTCATTCATTGACAATATCGCGCCATTGAGTTGCTCTGGGCTAAATTGAATTTTTTTCAGCATTTCAACGAGTTCTGGATGTTGTTTCACAAAAGCATTTGATGCAGCAATCGACAGCTGCGATACGGGAAAACCCGATATGCATGGATCTTTACTGGTTTTGTCCACCAATTGATCCCAACATTGCGCATTAAAGCTTGGGAAGCGCAGCGGTACAAAATCATATTTAGCCATCAATCCTGCAGGCTGCCAGTAATAAAACAACACTGGTTTTTTTTGTTCATAATACGCACTGATCTCTGCATCTAATGCCGCACCAGTACCGGGTTGTACTATGCTGTAATGTTGATTGAGACCGGTGTTGTGCAACAAGCGCTGATTAAAACCCTCACACACCCAACCTTTGGGGCAGGTCAGAAACCGCCCTTTTGCTGCATCTGTGTTGGACTGGAACTGCGCTTGGAACAAGCTTGGATAACGAAATAAATCTTGATAGTGGCGTAGATCAGGATATTGCTCCGCCAAATAGCGCGGGATGTACCAGCCTTGCGTTGCCCCTCCAGCCAAGGTGTTGCCAAAGACTTGTATCTGATTTGATTTAAGTCCATCCGCCAACACCGTTGAGCGACCTTGCCAAATTTCTGCAATCAATTGTAAGTCATTTTGAATTAAGGCATTTTCTTGAGCGGAACTTGAACCACTGACTTCAATGACCTCACAGCCATACGCTTGCTGCAAAATTTGCTTAATGACTGCCGTGGTAAATTGACCACTTTCCCAACTGAGTGCAGCCATCTTGATCGGTTGAGTGCAAGCAGCATAAACAGAACTGCTCAATAGCATTAAAACGAGGCAGATTAGCCGTGGCATCATAGCAATATCTCAGAATTGTTATTTATGTTTTAAATGATCAATACACTATGCGAGTTTATTTTAATCAAAGAAGTGATTCACTAAACTATGGATCAAGCATTGGGTCAATGCGCGGCGTAGTAACAAAATGTGTATTACAACAATCTCAGCCGCAACCACAACAAAAAACCACCCGTAGGTGGTCAGTTTGGTCAGATGTTTTGCAGCACAGGCTGGATCAAAGCACCTAGCCCAGATGAATAAGATCAAATGGCACTGATCGATTTAAATCAATGGCTTAGATCAAGCATTTAGATCAACGCTTTAAAGCCTTGTTGACGCCAAGCTTCATAGACAATGACGGCTGTGGCATTGGATAAATTTAAACTACGTGAGGTTTCCGCCATCGGTAGACGTACCCAATGTTGCTCAGGGAACAGCATACGTACTACTTCTGGTAGACCCCGCGTTTCAGGCCCCATCAACAAAGCCACAGGCCGATTAAGATCTGAGGTATGCGGTGTGGCATGTCCTTTGGTGGTTAAAGGATAAATCGCATCTAGACCCACCCCCTGCGTCGCGAGGTTTTCCAAACATGCAGTCAGATTATCCCAAATCTGCATACGCGCCCATTCGTGATAATCCAAACCAGCGCGTTTGAGCTTTTTATCATCCAACTCAAATCCCAAAGGTCGAATCACATGCAACTGCGCCCCAGTATTGGCACAGAGGCGGATAATATTTCCGGTATTACTTGGAATTTCAGGTTCGTACAATACAACATGAATCACGGCAGTTCTCGATCGGGTTCTTCAGACAATCGCTTCGGATTGCCAGTTTAATTTTTCATGTAATTTCACCACCTCACCAATAATGGTCAAGGTAGGCGCTTGGATATGGTGTAACTTCACTTTGGAGGCAATATCTGCAAGGGTGCCAACGATAATTTTTTGCTCAGGCGTGGTGCCTTTGGACACGAGGGCGACAGGCATATCGGCACGTTGACCATGCGCGATTAGATTTTGGCAAATCTTTTCCAATCCCACCAAGCCCATATACAGTACCAAGGTCTGGTGCTCATAGACCAACTCACTCCACGGCAGTTCAGGCGAACCTGCTTTGAGATGCCCTGTCAGGAAACGTACACTCTGCGCATAATCACGATGGGTCAACGGTATACCCGCATAGGCTGAACATCCTGAAGCCGCTGTAACCCCGGGAACCACTTGAAAGGCAATCCCCGCTGCATAAAGCTCTTCGATTTCCTCACCACCGCGTCCAAAGATATACGGATCTCCACCTTTAAGGCGACACACCCGTTTGCCTTGTTGCGCATACTCTACCAATAAGGCATTGATGCCTTCTTGGGCCAAAGTATGTTGATCTCGTGCCTTACCCACATAGATCTTTTCCGCATCACGGCGGCACAATTCTAAGATTGGTGCTGAAACCAATCGATCGTAGATCACCACATCAGCTTGTTGCATTAATCTCAATGCTTTCAAGGTCAATAGCTCCGGATCACCCGGCCCAGCACCGACCAGATAGACTTCACCTTGCGGTGTACGCCATTCCTTTAATGCCTGCTGTATCCCCTGATCCGCTTTTTCAACTTGATCTTGAAATACCCATTCTTGCAACGGGCTGGCGTAGAGGCTTTCCCAAAAGATTCGACGCTGGGCGGGATCAACGATCTTGGCTTTGACTTCAGCGCGCCAACGGCCTGAGAATGCAGCCAACTTGCCCATACCATGTGGGATGCTGCTTTCTAACTGGGTGCGTAACTGTCTAGACAACACCGGTGAAGTGCCATTGCTGGCAATCGAGATCACCAAGGGTGAACGATCCACGATGGCTGGCACCATAAAACGGCAATGTGGTGGATCATCAACACTATTGACCAACACATTCACCGCCTCACAACAGGCAAAGACCTGCTGATTGACTTGGGGTTGATCTGTAGCCGCAATCACCAAACGATATGCTGTTAATTGTAATTGGCTGCTGAATTCTGCCTGTAAGTATTGCCCTTGATGTTGTTGTAACAGAGTCAATAGTTCTGCTTCAATTTCAGGTGCAATCACATCGAGTATGGCACCTGCTTTACACAGCAATTGTGCTTTGCGGTAGGCGATATGCCCACCCCCCACGATCAAACAGCGCTGTCCTTGCAGTTTTAATGAGATTGGAAAAATATCCACGATGTGCATAACCCTCGAGTACTAACAGGCCTAAACAAAGTAGGCCAAGCATGCTTGACCTACTATTACAGATCTTTCGACCCACCAATGCGACAATCCAAGTATATAACGGTGTCTACTCAGCGAGTCATTAAACTAAATCAATGTCCGTCACCGAAATCGATGCACTTAGTCAATGCACTTAGTCAATGCAATTAGTCAATGAATTCAGCACCGCCCATATATGGACGCAATACTGCTGGCACTTCGATCGAGCCATCTGCACGTTGATAGTTTTCCATCACGGCAAGTAAGGTACGACCAACGGCCAAGCCTGAACCATTTAAGGTATGTACAAATTCAGTTTTCTTGGCATCTACACGGTAACGTGCTTTCAAACGACGCGCTTGGAAGTCACCCATATTTGAACAAGAAGAAATTTCACGATAGGTATTTTGGCTTGGCACCCAAACTTCTAAGTCATAGGTTTTCATGGCACTAAAGCCCAAATCACCACCACATAAAACCACTTTACGATACGGTAGACCCAAAGCTTGTAAGATGTGTTCAGCATGTCCAGTCAAATCTTCAAGCGCTTGAATCGAATCTTCAGGCTTGACGATCTGTACCATTTCAACTTTATCAAATTGATGCTGACGGATCAGACCACGAGTATCACGACCATAAGAACCAGCTTCACTACGGAAACAAGGCGTATGTGCGGTGTACTTTAATGGCAAACGATCGGCATCGATGATTTCATCACGCACAAAGTTGGTCACAGGTACTTCTGCAGTCGGGATCAAGTAATACTCTTTTTCACCCTGCAGTTTAAACAAATCTTCTTCAAACTTCGGTAATTGGCCTGTGCCCTTTAATGATTCAGCATTGACCAAATACGGCACATAGGCTTCGGTATAACCATGCTTTAAGGTGTGTGTGTCCAACATGAATTGAGTCAAGGCACGTTGCATACGCGCCAAAGGCCCTTTTAAGACACTAAAACGTGAACCGGTCAATTTGGTCGCTGTCTCAAACTCCAGCCCGCCCATCCATTCACCGAGATCGGTGTGATCTTTGACTTCGAAATCAAATTGGCGTGGGGTACCCCAAGTCAATACTTCAACGTTGTCATTTTCATCACGACCTTGCGGTACAGATTCATGCGGTAAGTTTGGAATACTTAGCGACTTGGCTTCGATCTCAGCTTGCAACTGATTAAGTTCAGCTTCGGCTATTTTAATTTCATCACCGATTGCGCCCATACGAGCCATTAGCTCAGATGCATCGCCGCCAGATTTTTTAATTTGACCGACTTGTTTAGCACCCGAGTTACGCTCTGCTTGCAAGTCTTCAGTTTTGGACTGAATCACTTTACGACGCGCTTCTAAAGCCGCCCACTCTGCTGCATCAAGTTGAATACCGCGTTTAGCATAAGCTAAGTTAATCGCGTCTATATTGCTTCTAAGTAATTTCGGGTCAATCATAGTCAATCTGTATGAGAAAAAAACTGAATATAGTGTAAGCGCTTCACTCTAAAAAATATAGTGACAAGTCGCACTGTGATTCCCTTTGCTGATCGCAATGAATAAATCGACATCAGCAAAAGGGAAATATGGTGGTTTTTATACTGTTGCAATTGCGGCTTGAATCCGACTGCCAATATTGAGGCCTTGGCCAATATTAAGCGGTTTTTTGATAATGCGGCAAACTCGGTAAATACTCAGCCTGAACAAATGCTTGAGCATCGCGATAATCCAAGTTTAGCTCAGTCAAGCCTTCGGCATAGGAAGCCAATTCATAGAGTGGATAGACAAAGACGATCCCATTGGCGCCATAATAATAGTTATCACTGAGCTGCAATTTATCTGGGGTAATATTATGCTGCTTTAACCACGCACTGTTGGCCTGATATAACTGCTCAAGTAATTTCTTCTCCACATTGGCTTTTAAAATATCCGACAATGCCAAGCGTTTTTTCTTTTTTAAATCAAAATTCACGTATTCACTGTGCTGCATACCATGCGCTGCACCTGCCGCATAGGTATAAGTTTGCAATTGAAAAGTGGCCAATTGATTGTTTTGACCGACAAAACGCACATAGGCAATACTTTGATTATTGATCTTTTGCGCAACCGCTGTGGTTTCCTGCCCCTTATCCTGACCAAAGGCAGTAGGAAGATCACGTTGTAAGCGTTTTAAGAAATAATCATCGATCCAAGCTTGATTGGTTTTCACTGTTTGTAAATCAAAGTCAGTACAGGCTTCTGGCTCACAAAATTGCTTCTTCGCTCCTTCTGCTGCTGCAACCTTGGCTTGTATCACTTCAACATCCGCTGCCGAAGCACCGACAGATTCAGATTTTTTTTGACATCCCGCACTGAACAACGCCAATGTAGAGATTGCAATCACCCCCAGAGCAGTTGCGTATTTTGATGTTTTCATAAGTGTTCCTTTATTTTGCTTTCATACGTCATTATTCAAACACTATACAAACTGTGGCAATACATGAAAATTACAATATGTATCAAGCAATCAAAGCGCACAAAAAAGGCAACCGATGGGTTGCCTTGATATTGTTAAAAGCGAATCAGCCATTATTGATCAATAATGTCTGTCCCTTTTGGTGGGGTGAAATTAAACACTGATGCAGGAATCGATGGATTCACTTGAACATTGCTAAAACGCACAGTGGTGGTTTGACCCAAAGCATCTTGCAGTACCATCATATTGGGGGCTTTATTGGTTCCAAAGCTAATGGTCATATTTTGAAATGCAGATTCTTTATTCTTTGGATACAAGGTGTAATAGGCCTTGGCTTGATCAGGCTGAGTCACACGATAGGCTTGCATAATTTGGTTGGTGTTGCCAGATAACAACAGTGCTGGTGTATTGGCGACTTGGGCATCCATGGTCTGACGTACGGCTTGTTGTAGGTCTGGATCATAGATCCACACGGTTTTGCCCGTGGTTACGATGGTTTGCTTAGATGGACTTTTGGTTTCCCAAAAAAACTTGCCCGGACGCTCAACCTTCATCGTACCTTTAAAGGTTTGATTCATATGCTGAGCATTGAGGCCTTTTTTCTGTACCACTTTGTTCGGATTAGTCAATTTGGTAGTTTGTTCAAAATCAGCAGTTAAACTTTTAATATTACTCAATTGTTTGACTAAATTACTGGTGGCTACTTGCTCAGGTGCTGCAGCCGCAAATACTGCAACACTCATCACTGGCGATAGCAGAGCCGCACCAAGAACGGATACCAATATTTTTTTACGCAGCTTACTCATAAGTCATGACCTAAAATTATTTCAATGTAAAGGTGGGTAAATCGAATCAAAGCTCATCTTAAACTAAAAAATGCTACTAATAACTGGGAAAACAAGCAGTTTTGTATTGTTATGCCGATTGAATGTAGTGTTTTCTACATCATGATGAAGACATTCGCCCCCCAGAACATTCAGCAGGCGAAAAAAAACCCACGATAAGGTGGGTTTTTTTTAACTGTTTAGCTTATTCAGCAATAACAGTTACGTAGCGACGGCCAAATTGACCTTTCACTTCGAATTTGATCACGCCATCAGCAGTTGCGAACAAAGTATGGTCACGGCCCATACCTACGTTTGCACCAGCATGGAACTCAGTTCCACGTTGACGAACGATAATGTTACCAGCAGTCACAGCTTGACCACCGTACATTTTAACACCTAGCATTTTTGGGTTTGAATCACGACCGTTACGTGTCGAACCACCGGCTTTTTTGTGAGCCATGTCTCTTACTCCTCGTAATTAGCCTGCAATACTTGTAATTTTCAACTCGGTAAACCATTGACGGTGACCTTGTTGTTTACGATAGTGTTTACGACGACGCATTTTAACAATACGAATTTTGTCGTGACGACCATGGCTAACTACTTCTGCAGTTACTTTCGCGCCAGCAACAACTGGAGCACCGATTTGAATGCTTTCACCGTTTACAAGCATCAATACATCATCAAATGTAATGGTTGAACCGGTTTCAGCTTTCAATAATTCTACTTTAAGGGTTTCACCCTCGATCACACGGTGCTGTTTACCACCGCTTTGGATTACTGCGTACATAATGTACTCCAACATACCCGTATCGTCGTGCCGATATAAGGACATATCGAACTTAAAACGAGCGCTACTGGGGGGTTATACAAGGCGAAATATCTTAAGTGATTATTGTACAAACAACAAGTCATTTTCAGGAATTCTTTAACTGTTTACAGCAATAATGATTGATCAAGCTTTATCCAACTCTGTGCGGACTCGAAAAAAGACGCCTAAGTTTCTCAAAAAACCAACTTAAAGCCTGTATTTTTAAGATATTTCAAAAAAATTGCATAGATTTTTAGAGGCAATCCGCTACTATGTAACAAATTTGAAATTTGCAACGCGATATGATGTACAAGTTTTTTCACATCAATAAAGTGGATCTCTTCGAGGTCATCTGTGTTGAATCTCTTAAATAACAAGATATTATCATGGTAATTCGTTACACTTCGCCGCGCTTTCCCACCTTTTAAAGAGGATGACTCTCCCATGGCCATAGACTTTAAGCTCGATATTCTCGCTCCTGTTGCTGATGATTTTGCAGAAATGGACAGGTTAATCAATGAGGGAATTAGCTCTAAAGTTGCACTGGTAATGTCAGTGAGCAAACATGTGGTCGAAGCAGGCGGTAAGCGGATGCGTCCAATTATGTGTCTACTTGCTGCGCATGCTTGCGGCGTTCCAGACATGGTACAGGCGCAGAAGTTAGCGGCGATTATCGAAATGTTGCACACTGCAACCTTAGTCCATGATGATGTCGTGGATGAATCTGGTTTACGCCGTGGCAAGCCGACTGCCAATGCAACTTGGAATAACCAAACCGCGGTATTGGTGGGTGACTTCCTGATTTCTCGTGCATTTGATTTGTTGGTCGATTTGAACAGCATGGTGTTGCTGAAAGACTTTTCCACGGGTACTTGTGAAATCGCTGAAGGTGAAGTATTACAGTTACAAGCTCAGCATCAACCTGATACAAACGAAGCCACCTATCTCAGTATTATCCATGGTAAAACGTCACGATTGTTTGAACTTGCCACTGAAGGTGCAGCTATTTTGGCGGGCAAGGATGAATACCGTGAACCTTTACGTCGTTTTGCAGGACACTTTGGTAATGCTTTTCAGATTATTGATGATATCTTGGATTACACTTCTGATGCCGAAACATTAGGTAAAAATATCGGTGATGATTTGATGGAAGGTAAACCGACTTTACCTTTAATCTCTGCGCTACAGAATACTCAAGGTGAGCAACATGCGATTATTCGCCGTAGCATCGCCACTGGTGGAGTCAGTGAGCTGCAAGATGTTATTGCAATCGTACAATCATCTGGCGCACTCGAATACTGCCAACAACGTGCGCATGAGGAAACTGGACACGCTATTGCTGCTTTACATCATTTACCAGAAAGTCCTTACCGCCAAGCGCTAATCAATTTAGCTCAAATGGCTTTACATCGAATTCAATAAAATTAAATTTGCCTATGCATATCAATTTCAATGATCTCTTCCTAAACATGCAGGAACAGTTGGAAATCAACACCAACGTTCCTGACGAAAAAATATTGATTGAGCTGGTACAACGACTACGCCCAACAGACAGCAAGAACATTAACGAAATTCATCTCAAGATGCAGGCGCTGATGGAGGCCTTGCTGCGTACACCCAATGCAGCATCAACTTTTCAAGCCTATTTGCTATTACTGCTCAATCGCTACAAACAAATCAGTCTATATTCTGACAGCGGGATCTTATCTTTAGATGGTTTTTGGAACCAACTCAGTCAACGTATTGGCGCACATTTTCTACCTTTATTGAAAAATGAATCGCTCTTGGATGATTTGTTGGCCAAAGTATTTTATGAACACGAGGATAAGTACTGGCTAGAAAACATTCAGGATCAGGATTGGATCGCGCTATTTCGCCTACTCGGTCAATACAATAATCAAAGCACTGCAATTCATAGCATTGAACAAGAAATCGTCAAAGCAATCACGGTGTTGTCCTATCGTATTAGTGGCATTGGACTGTATCCAGAGTTTATCAATGCTCAACCCGAACTTTCCGATTATGAATCGCCTTTTTTAGTCCAAAATCGTGAAATTGTCGATTATATCGAGCAATATAAAAAATACCGCCAGCAAGTCGGTCATACCGCAGTTCAACTCCCAGATGCCTCACAGGCTTTGGTGATGATTGAACAATGTCGTGATGTGGTGCATAAGATTCGACGCGCTACCAAACGCATTGGGGTCAGCATGAGTCTGACCTATTTACTCTCGTTATTAGAACAATGTCTAGATCGGATCGAATTATTATTGGTCATCATGGTGGAGCATTATGACACCCGTTACCAAGCCATGGGAGAACTTCTCAGCGACTTGGTGATTGCCCACACCAGCGAACACAGTGTGCGTTCATTACTGGCTGCCAATAGTGAGTTGATCTCTTTACAGGTGACGGAAAATGCCAGTAAAACCGGTGAGCACTATGTAAGTACCGATAAAAAGGGCTTTTTAGGCATGTACAAGGCGGCGGCAGGTGCTGGTGCGATTATTGCGACCATGGCCACGCTAAAGATCCTTATGTCTAGGCTCACCCTTGCCCCAATGATGCAAGCCTTTATGTATAGCATGAACTATTCTCTGGGCTTTATGCTGATCCATGTGCTGCACTTTACCGTTGCCACCAAACAACCCGCCATGACCGCGGCAGCTTTGGCGGCTACAGTGCAACAACGCAAAGGGTCGAAAACAGCGCAAATCGCTGAACTGGCCGGTTTGATCGTCAATATTATTCGAACACAATTTGTGGCGATCTTGGGGAATATCTCCATCGCTATACCTACAGCTGCCTTAATCACAGTGTTGTGGCAGTACGGTATGGATGAACCGCTACTCAAACATGCCAAAGCTGATGCCCTACTGCATAGTTTAAATCCCTTTACGTCTTTAGCGGTTCCACATGCTGCCATTGCAGGGGTATGTTTGTTTCTCTCTGGATTGATCGCAGGATATTTCGATAACCTAGCAATTTACCGCAAGATTGGACCACGACTTAAAGCCCATCATCGGCTAAAACATTGGATGGGCCAGCCACGTCTCAATAAATTTTCCGACTATATTGAACGTAATCTTGGTGCGCTCGCCGGTAACTTCTTGTTTGGTATCATGCTGGGTAGTATGGGCACGCTAGGCTTTATTTTGGGCCTTCCACTCGATATCCGCCATATTGCCTTTGCCTCAGCAAACTTTATCCAAGGCCTGATGTGTACCAATGGCGCACCGGATATAGGATTAATCTTTATCTCCTTTATTGGCGTATTGCTCATCGGGGTCACCAACTTATTTGTGAGTTTCTCACTCACTGTCGTGGTGGCACTTCGGGCACGACGGGTTCGCTTTGAGCAATGGAAGCCATTGGCCAAATTGGTCATCACCCATTTCTTTACACGACCGATGGATTTCTTTTGGCCGCCCAAGCTGCCAGTACAGGTCGTAGACAGTGATTCAGCCCAATCTAAAAACCAAAAGTAAGTCATTTGTTGTGTTTATGTGGATTTTATTTAAACTGCTATTGAAAAGTAATTATTATCATTTAGTCGTTTATGCGCTCTTGAAAAAAAGTGTACTGGTAAGTACACTTTGCCGTATTCGTCATTTTAGAATTACGATTCATCATCAAGGCCATGCATATGCCCTATCTTGTTTTCATCTTAGGTTGTGTTGGATTAAGTATCGGCAGTATCGGACTTCATCTCTCTAGCTTCCAACAGTTAGATCATGCGCTCTTGGTGTGGATGAGCTTAGAACGCACTCCGTTTCTCGATGTAATTGCCGTATTTTTATCTTTATTCGGGGGATTGCCTGCCGTATTATTGGTCAGTACTTTGTGCTGTATATGGCAAATTCGATCAAAAAACTTCTCGAATATATATTTTATCGTGGTAGGTGTTTTAGGAAGTGCCGTGATAGGTTGGGTTTTAAAATATGCCATTCATCGCCCACGACCTGATTTTATCCAACCCATGATTGAAACATATGGCGCCTCTTTTCCAAGCGCCCATAGTATCTATGCGGCAACGCTCTCTGCTTTAATAGTGTTTATTTTTCATAAACATTCACGCGTTAGAGTGATAATATTTCTAGCTTGCTTGTGGTGGATTGCGATGGGAATATCCAGAATTTATCTGGGTGCTCACTATCTAACAGATGTACTTGCAGGTTGGGGTATCGGGTTTATGTGGATTGCAATGCTAAGACTAGTATTTTCGCAATTTATTTTTAAGAACAAATTTATTTAGAGTAGATCTAAACGAGGTGGAATAATGATGTCGGCAAAGCTTTGGGCACCTGCCCTTACTGCTTGTGCTTTAGCAACAAGTATTGCACTTGTCGGTTGCAGCAAAGATCCCAAGGATGCACAGCAAGCTGCTGCTGCCCAAAAAATGCCGCCGGCTGAAGTTGGTGTCATTGTTGCTCAACCACAGAGTATCGAACAAAAAATTGAATTGTCAGGTCGTACTTCGGCCTATCAAATTTCTGAAGTGCGTCCGCAAGCCAGCGGTGTGATTTTAAAGCGCTTGTTTGCTGAAGGTAGCTTTGTACGTGAAGGCCAACCGCTGTACGAAATCGACTCTAGTGCCAATCGTGCCAGTTTAGATAACGCTAAAGCGGCATTACTTCGTCAACAAGCCAATCTCAACTCTCTACGTGTCAAAGCCAAGCGTTATAGCCAACTTGTGGGTATTAATGCGGTTTCTAAACAAGAGTACGATGATATTGCGGCGCAGGTTCAATTGGCTGAAGCTGATGTTGCTGCTTCACAAGCCATCTTGAAAAATGCACAAATTTCATTGGGCTATTCAACTGTACGTGCGCCGATCTCGGGTAAAACCAACCGTTCTAGCGTCACTGCTGGTGCGTTGGTCACCGCCAATCAAGCCAATGCTTTAGTTACGATTCAGCAACTTAATCCGATCTATGTCGATATCAACCAGTCCAGTGCTGAATTGTTACGCCTAAAAAATCAGGTTAGTTCTGGAAATCTCAACAATCCCAACAACAGTAAAGTGCGTTTAAAACTTGAAGATGGCAGTATTTACCCGATTGAAGGGGATCTTGCTTTCTCTGATGCCAGTGTTAATTCTGAAACTGGGACTGTGACTATTCGTGCAGTTTTTTCAAACCCGAATGGTTTGTTGCTTCCTGGTATGTTTGCCAATGCGCAAATCGTACAGGGTGTGATTCCAGATGCCATCTTAGTTCCACAAGCTGCAATCACGCGCACGCCTACTGGTCAAGCCATGGCGATGATCGTCAATGCCAAAGGACAAGTCGAACCACGTCCTGTGACCACCTCTGGGGTGCAAGGTAAGGATTGGATCGTGACTAGCGGGCTTAAAGCCGGCGATAAAATCATCGTCGATGGTAATGCAAAAATAAAACCCGAGCAGTCAGTAACAGCGAAGCCATATCAACCTCAAGCCGCGGCACCTGGTGCGCAACCGGCTGCAGCCGCTAAACCTGCTGCTCAGCCTGAGGCTGCTAAACAAGCAAATACGGCTCAACCTGCATCTGCACCAGCACCTGAACAAAAAGCTACTTCAAAAGCATAAGGGGTAGACTCAATGGCTCAATTTTTTATCCATCGCCCAATTTTTGCTTGGGTGATTGCATTGGTGATTATGCTGGCAGGGGTCATTACCCTGACCAACATGCCCATTGCACAGTATCCAACGATTGCACCACCAACGGTCACGATTTCTGCGACTTATCCAGGTGCATCTGCTCAAACTGTAGAAAACACAGTGACGCAGATTATTGAACAACAAATGAACGGTCTGGATGGCCTACGCTATATCTCGTCAAACAGTGCGAGTAACGGCCAGGCCTCGATTAATATCAACTTCAACCAAGGTGTTGATCCTGATATTGCCCAGGTCCAAGTCCAAAACAAACTCCAATCTGCTACAGCACTGCTGCCTGCTGACGTACAACGTCAAGGTGTCAGGGTGACCAAATCAGGCGCCAGCTTCTTACAGGTGATTGCATTTCACTCACCAGACAGCAGCCTGTCCGGTGCCGATATTAAAGACTTTGTAAACTCAAATATCTCTGAGCCACTAAGTCGTGTTGCGGGTGTCGGTGAGATTCAAGTGTTTGGTGGTTCATATGCGATGCGCGTATGGCTCGACCCTGCCAAAATGAACAGCTTCAACATCACCCCAAATGATGTCGCCAATGCCATACGCGCACAAAACGCGCAAGTTGCGGTCGGTCAATTGGGTGGCGCACCTTCGGTTGAAGGCCAAGTCTTAAATGCTACGGTAAATGCGCAAAGTATGCTGCAAACACCTGAACAGTTTAAAAATATCTTTCTTAAAAACTCAGGTTCTGGTGCACAAGTACTGTTATCTGATGTAGCGCGTGTAGAACTGGGTTCAGACAACTATCAGTTTGACTCTAAGTTCAATGGTAAGCCTGCGGGCGGTGTTGCGATTAAACTTGCAACAGGTGCCAACGCACTCGACACGGCAAAAGCGGTTGAAGCTCGTTTAGTTGAACTGCGTAGAGCCTATCCTGCTGGCATGGAAGATACGCTTGCCTTTGATACCACACCATTTATTGAACTCTCAATCAAATCGGTGGTCAAAACCCTATTTGAAGCCGTGTTATTGGTATTCTTGGTGATGTTCTTGTTCTTACAGAACTGGCGCGCAACCATTATCCCAACCATGGCGATTCCAGTGGTGGTGTTGGGTACCTTTGCGGTGATTAACGTATTTGGTTTTAGCATCAACACTTTAACCATGTTTGCCATGGTACTGGCCATTGGTCTACTGGTCGATGATGCGATCGTTGTGGTCGAGAACGTGGAACGGCTCATGGTGGATGATCACCTCGACCCTGTCACCGCCACCGAAGTGTCCATGAAGCAAATCTCAGGGGCACTGATCGGGATCACCAGCGTATTGACCGCGGTATTTGTACCGATGGCATTCTTTAGTGGTACCACAGGGGTAATTTATCGTCAGTTCTCGATTACCTTGGTGACAGCAATGATCTTGTCATTGATCGTGGCCCTAACCTTTACCCCAGCCTTGTGTGCGACCATTCTAAAACAGCATGATCCACTGGCCAAACCAAGCAACAATATTTTTAGCCGCTTCTTTGCATGGTTCAACCGTGTCTTTGATAAAACTGCAGACAGTTATCAAAATGGTGTCAATCGTATGACCCATAACAAACTGTTTTCAGGTGTGGTCTATATTGTGGTCATCGCGGGCATGATCGGTTTATTTAAAGTATTGCCATCATCATTCTTACCTGAAGAAGATCAGGGTGTAGTCTTGACCTTGGTACAACTACCACCGAATGCCACCTTGGATCGTACAGGTAAAACCGTTGATGCAATGTCGAGTTACTTCAGAGAGCAAGAAAAAGACTCTGTTGAATCTGTGTTCAGTGTGACTGGTTTCTCCTTCACTGGGGTCGGTCAAAACGCCGGTCTGGCCTTTATTAAGTTAAAAGACTGGAGTGTGCGTACCACACCTGAACAAAAAGTCGGTGCATTGATCAAACGTGGTATGGCTTTAAATATGATGCTGAAAGATGCTTCATATATTATGCCTTTACAGTTACCAGCGATGCCTGAATTGGGCGTGTCATCTGGTTTTGACATCCAACTCAAAGATGTTTCGGGTCAAGGCCATGAGAAATTACTGGCTGCACGTAATGCGATTTTAGGCATGGCGTCTAAAGACGTACGCTTAATGGGTGTACGTCCAAACGGACAAGAAGATACACCACAGTTCCAAATCAATGTTGATCAGGCGCAAGCGGGTGCCATGGGTGTCAGTATTGCTGATATCAGTACCACCATGAGCATGGCTTGGGGTGGGACCTATATCAATGACTTCGTCGATCGCGGTCGTGTGAAAAAAGTCTATGTGCAAGGTGAAGCCAATGCACGGATGATGCCTGAAGATCTCAACAAGTGGTATGTTCGCAATAATAAAGGTGAAATGGTTCCATTCTCAGCCTTTACCACTGGCGAATGGAGCTATGGTTCTCCTCGTCTAGAGCGTTATAACGGTGTTGCATCCATGAATATTCAAGGGATGCCAGCAACGGGGATCAGCTCAGGTGATGCCATGATCGCCATGGAAGAAATCTTTGATAAACTTCCTGCAATGGGTCTCACCGGATTTGACTATGAGTGGACAGGTCTATCGCTTGAAGAACGTGATTCTGGTGCTCAAACACCGGCTTTGATGGTGCTTTCTTTGCTCATTGTCTTCTTGTGTCTTGCAGCCTTGTATGAGAGCTGGTCGATTCCATTCTCAGTACTATTGGTGGTTCCACTCGGCATCGTCGGTGCAGTTGCATTAACCTTTACTGGTATGACAATAAAAGAAGATCCAAACTTATCCAATAACATCTACTTCTTTGTAGCGATGGTTGCCGTAATTGGTCTATCCGCGAAGAACGCGATCTTAATTGTAGAGTTTGCCAAAGAACTACAGGAAGAAGGTCAAGAACTCTTTGAAGCGACGCTACATGCTGCACGTATGCGTCTACGCCCAATCATCATGACCACCCTCGCCTTCGGTTTTGGTGTACTACCACTGGCTCTCTCTTCAGGTGCTGGTGCAGGTAGCCAACACTCTGTCGGATTTGGTGTACTTGGTGGGGTAATTAGTTCTACTCTTTTAGGTATCTTCTTCATTCCAGTATTCTTTGTATGGATCCGAAGTATCTTTAAGTACAAACCTAAGCCAACCATTAATCAGGAGCAATCATCGTGATGCAAAACTTATGGTCTATTACAGGTCGTAGCATTGCGGTATCTGCACTCGCGCTTTCTTTGGCAGCATGCCAAAGTATGCGCGGCCCAGAGCCCATCGCTCAAGCCAACATTCCGACCGGTTATATCAACGGTGCTTCAGGAACGTCGATTGCAGAAACGGGATATAAAGACTTTTTTTCAGACCAACGCTTATTACAAGTGATTGATTTGGCATTGGTCAATAACCGTGATTTACGCAAAGCGGCCTTGAATATTCAACGCGCCCAGCAACAGTATCAGATTACTGAAAACAATCAGTTACCGACGATTGGTGCCAGCGGTAGCGTGTTACGTCAAGTCTCACCTGCGGTCAACCCAAACAATCCATATTCGACTTATCAAGTTGGTCTTGGGGTGACTAATTATGAGTTGGACTTTTGGGGACGTGTGCGTAGCTTAAAAGACAATGCCCTAGACAACTATTTGTCTACGCAAAGTTCTAGAGATGCGACCCAAATTGCGTTAATCGGTCAAGTGTCGCAAGCTTGGTTAAGCTATTCATTTGCCAGTGCGCAATTGAAACTGGCTGAGCAAACCTTTAAGGCACAGCAAGATTCTTATAATCTGAACAAAAAACGTTTTGATGTGGGAATCGACAGTGAGCTACCACTGCGTCAGGCACAAATTTTGGTTGAAACTGCACGCAACGATGTGGCCAATTTCAAAACCCAAATTGCGCAAGCACAGAACTTACTCAACCTCTTGGTTGGACAAACTGTAAGTGATAATTTGCTGCCGAAACAACGTGTTGCTCAAATCACCAATGCCAAGGCGATTG
Organism: Acinetobacter calcoaceticus; assembly: GCF_004345325.1. Lineage (GTDB taxonomy): Bacteria > Pseudomonadota > Gammaproteobacteria > Pseudomonadales > Moraxellaceae > Acinetobacter > Acinetobacter calcoaceticus_D. The sequence continues at coordinate 36,219 of NZ_SLVJ01000002.1, read as the reverse complement.
GTACCGGTTTAAGCAGTGATCTGTTGCAAAACCGCCCTGATATCAAAACTGCTGAATACAAACTCAGTGCTGCAGGTGCCAATATTGGTGCTGCGCGTGCAAGTTTGTATCCGACCATTACCCTCACCGGTTCTGCGGGTTATGCATCTTCAGATTTAGATAATATGTTTAAGTCTGGCAATTTTGCTTGGTCTGTAGGCCCAAGTTTGAATTTGCCAATCTTTGACTGGGGCACACGCAAAGCCAATATCAAGATTTCAGAAACCGATCAGCAAATTGCAGTGACGGATTATGAAAAAGCGATCCAATCGGCTTTCCGTGAGGTCAACGATGCTTTGGCGACTCGCCAAAATATTGGTGATCGTCTGTCTGCTCAACGCCGTTTGGTTGATGCCAGTAGAACCACATACAAATTGTCTGATGCACGTTTCCGCTCTGGAATCGATAGCTTCTTGACTGTATTGGATGCACAGCGTTCTACCTATAGTGCGGAACAAGGCCTATTGTTACTTGAGCAAGCCAATTTGAACAATCAAGTTGAACTGTATAAAACCTTGGGCGGCGGTCTAAAAACCAGCACTAGCGATCAAGTGGTTTATCCTGCTTCAAGTTCAGAAATGAAATATCACAAAGATGAACGCAATAAAACTCAGTAAGCTGAGATTGCATCATTGAAAAAAACTCACTTCGGTGAGTTTTTTTTACACTTAATAAAGGCTAAAGCGCAATACTCCTTGCAATATATTAAGGCTATATATCAAAACCAAGTTGCAATTTACACTGAAATTTTCTATGTTGAATCACCCTTTAAATAAGAACACAAAACACATGCAACTGAGTAATTTAGAAAATTTCCCAGGTCACCAGATTGTTCGTCAATTAGATGTGGTCTATGGCAGTACGGTCAGAAGTAAACACGTTGGACGTGACCTGATGGCAGGCCTTAAAAATATCGTCGGTGGTGAGCTCAAAGGCTATACCGAATTACTTGAAGAATCACGTCAAGAAGCCATGCAACGCATGATAGAAAAAGCCCAAGCCCTCGGTGCCAATGCCGTGGTGGGTATTCGTTTTTCAACCTCAAATATTGCCCAAGGTGCTTCGGAACTGTTCGTCTATGGCACAGCTGTGATCATCGAACCCCTTGGAGCACGCCTTCCTGACCCATTTGCTCCTCAAGGATAAACAATGGATGCTTTGATTTTTAAAATCGGCCTATTTGTTTTTCTGTTTATCTTGGGCTGGAGTGTGGGTCGTTATGTGGAGCTTAAGCACCTCAAACAACTCGATGAACAAGAACAGCGATTGCGGCATATCCAACTCGATGTTAGCCGTTTCAAGACCTCTGTAGACTCAGGTCAATTGATCAGCAGCAATGTGGTCATTTCACATGATTATTTTAAAATGGTCATTGCCAATATCCAAAATTTCTTTGGTGGCCGTCTCACTGCTTATGAAAGTGTAGTCGAACGTGCTCGCCGTGAAGCGGTGATTCGGCTCAAGCTTGAAGCTGAAAAAATGGGCGCAACTCAAATATTAGGGTTACGCCTCAGCACCAGTGAATTGGGGATGCAAGGCGGTATGGTTGAAGTCTTTGCTTATGGCACTGCGATTGTGCCAACACAACACACGAGCCGAAAAGTAGCACAGAAGTTCACCTAAGTTCAGATTGGCGGGCAGTACTCACTCAGGCTCAGTACGCAGTTTGGCATAATGGATCTCTGGATTGCCGACATTCTGTATCAGGATTTGTCGAATCATCGAGATCCGCCACTGCCCCGCTTCGGCAATCAATTCGAACTCATAACGGCCATAGGAATGAAAAAAATCTTCTGCTGAAAAACGATAGATTTGATAATTACAACAGACCTTTGCTTCAAATGGCCCAGTCGGATATTGCTCAGATTGCATAAATTCAACCAATGGGTTGGAAAAATTGTGCTGTAAACGAAGATGAGATAAAGCTGATGCGCGAGCTTGTTTATATTCGTGACGATGCATCAATCGAGCAGCTTCATCGCGAAATTGTGAGTAATCAACATACAAATGCTCAGTTAAAATCTGATCAAAATCATCCCAGTGTTTGAGATCAAACACCCGTTGAAAACGGGTAATCACGGCCAAAACGTCTCTAGTATGCATAACGCCCCCATTCATATCACGACATATACGATTGCAGAGCAATCAGCATAGGCTTAGATTATTTAACTTTGATTTTACGGATCATTTTATAAAGTAGTTTCGGTGATAAACGCGACACCATCACGCCTAATTTTTCTTTTTGCCCTGCCACCACGATATATTCTTGATTGCCAAGTAACGATTTCACCACTTGCTGAGCAAAGTCCTCTGCCGCCAGACCATTGGCAATGGCTTCATCCTGATGGCCTTGGGGTTTGCCTGCACCATCGAGTGCATTAAACGACACATTGGTCTGGACAAAACCTGGGAAAATCACCGACACCCCCACGCCCTGCTCTGCAACTTCGGCTCTTAAACTATTGGCCCACATATGAATGGCGGCTTTGGCTGCCGAATAAGATGCTCGATATTGCGTCCCCAATAGACCCGCTACACTGGAAACAAAGGCAATTCGTCCCGATTGTTGCGCGATAAAGGTTGGCAAGACGGTCTTGGTCAAGAATATTTGAGAAAAATAATCCACTTCCATCAAGGTGCGTTCGGTCTGCATGGTGGTATCGGCAATCAGCGCACGTTGACTCAGACCAGCATTGTTAATCAGCCAATCAATCCGTTCTACACGCTCTAAAACTTGTGCATAGGCAGCACGCACTTGGGATTCATCGGTAATGTCCATGCTAATGGCCAGATGTTTCTCAGGATTCGGTAGGCTATCACGCACCGCCTCGAGCACATCCAAGCGCCGCGCCGTTAAAATCACCCGCGCACCACGTTGCGCACATTCCTCAGCCAAGGCCTTACCCAAACCTGAAGATGCCCCAGTAATCCAAACCACTTTATCGTGTAAATTATGCATTGTTTGCTGTTTTCTCATTTTATGGTTCCTCAATCAATTCGGTTGCCTGAGCGCTATGCGCACTCGGTTGCTGTATAAATGCGACAAAATGATCCAAATAAGGTATGGCCTGCGGCGCGGTTAATTGTGAGGCCACTTTTTCTAAACGCTGATAGCCCATTCGGGTACACACATGAATCACCCCATCTAAGGTTTTATTGATAATCAGATTAAATTTCAACATTTGCTTAGGATGTACAATTAAGGCATCAACGCCAGTATCAATCAATGTCACTAAAGATCTAAATGCATCAACAACACTGCGCTCATCGCCTGCACGGATCTGATCTATTTTTTGCAACAACTCTACCGACAAGCGATCAGGAATACGATAACTGAGATAAGCTCGACCATCGATCTCAAACATACTTTGCTCTAGATAATTGACCATGGGCAACAAACGATCATTGGCAAACATCGACACGGCATAGGGCATGTATTTTCGGATCTGCGCTAAGATTTGACTGACGACTTTTTCCGAGGCTTGAGCCTGCTGATCTTCCACAGATGTGGATCGGGTTATGCCCGGCGTACGCAATAACACTGCAAAAGCTTGATCAATCACCTCACAGGCCAAATCGGCCAACACCCGACCCAAGACCTTGGCTTGGCGTTGCTCTGTCCCTGCATTCAGCGCTTGATGGATCTGTTGAAACTGCTGTTGGGTACTGGCTTGCATGATGAAATAAACAGTTTGGGTCATCGTTATCCGTTCTCAAAATCGTTATTTTTAGAATCTCACACCGGCTCCGATCCAGTCGAGCATTTTATCTTGATCATTATCTGTGAACTTTGCCCTAAATGCATGCATTTTCTCCCCCCTAATTCCGGATTTTATTTGCTACAATGGTGACAATTTTTAGTTTACATTCGATCTGTTTTGACTATGACTGACACTGCGCAAAATATTGCTACGACTTATGATCCTACCGAGATTGAGAACAAATGGTATCAAACTTGGGAAGATCGAGGCTACTTTAAACCTTCTGGTCAGGGCGACTCGTTCTGCATCATGATTCCACCGCCGAACGTCACCGGCAGCTTGCATATGGGTCATGGTTTTAACAATGCCATTATGGATGCCCTCACACGCTACAACCGTATGATGGGTAAAAACACCCTGTGGCAACCCGGTACTGACCATGCGGGCATCGCCACGCAAATGGTGGTTGAACGCCAACTTGCGGCAGACAACATCAGCCGTCATGACTTGGGTCGTGAAAAATTCATTGAAAAAATCTGGGAATGGAAAGAACAATCAGGCAATACCATTACCCGTCAGATCCGCCGTCTCGGTTCTTCAGTCGATTGGTCTCGTGAACGTTTCACCATGGACGAAGGTTTGTCCAATGCAGTCAAAGAAGTCTTTGTGCGTTTGCATGAAGATGGTTTGATCTATCGTGGTAAACGTTTGGTCAACTGGGACCCAAAACTACATACCGCACTGTCAGATCTTGAAGTTGAAAGCATTGAAGAAAAAGGTTCTTTGTGGCATTTCAAATATGCTTTCGAAGATGCCAGCTTAAAAACTCAAGAAGGTCACAACTATCTCGTGGTCGCGACCACCCGCCCTGAGACTTTGCTCGGTGACGTGGCAGTTGCAGTCCATCCTGAAGATGAACGCTATGCACACTTGGTGGGTAAGAACATTATCCTGCCGATCTCTGGTCGTTTGGTTCCAATCATTGCCGATGAATATGTAGAAAAAGATTTCGGTACTGGTTGTGTCAAAATCACCTCTGCACATGACTTCAATGACTATGAAGTGGGTAAACGCAATGGCTTACCCCTCATCAATATCTTCAATAAAAATGCCGAAATCTTGGCTGAGTTTGAATATATTGCCAAAGTTGGTGAACAGATTTCTGACAGCATCACCGCACCTGCCGACTATATCGGTCTAGAGCGTTTTGCTGCACGTAAGAAAATGGTTGAGCAAGCCGATGCCGAAGGTTGGTTAGAACAAATCCAACCTTATGACTTAAAAGCACCGCGTGGCGACCGTTCGGGCGTCATCGTTGAGCCTTTATTGACGGATCAATGGTATGTGAAAATTGCACCATTGGCAGAGCCTGCAGTTGAAGCGGTTAAAGATGGCCGGATCAAATTTGTGCCTGAGCAATATACCAATATGTATATGTCATGGATGAACAACATCCAAGACTGGTGTATTTCACGTCAATTGTGGTGGGGTCACCGTATCCCAGCTTGGTACGATGCTGAGGGCAACATCTATGTTGGCCGCAACGAAGCAGAAGTGCGTAGCAAACACAACATCGCAGACAGCGTTGCACTGAATCAAGATGAAGATGTACTGGATACTTGGTTCTCTTCTGCACTATGGACTTTCTCTACTTTGGGTTGGACCGGCGATACTGAGCTTGATCAGAAAAATTATGACCTCAACACCTTCCACCCGACTGATGTGTTGGTGACGGGTTTTGACATCATCTTCTTCTGGGTCGCTCGGATGATCATGATGACCTTGCACTTCATGAAAAATGAAGATGGCACACCACAAGTTCCGTTTAAAACCGTATATGTACACGGTTTGGTACGTGATGGTGAAGGTCAGAAGATGTCCAAATCCAAAGGTAACGTGCTCGATCCGTTGGATCTCATCGATGGTATTGATCTGGAACAATTGGTTCAGAAACGTACCTTTGGTTTGATGAATCCAAAATCGGCAAGCAAAATCGAAAAAGCCACCCGTAAAGAATTCCCAGAAGGCATCAATGCCTATGGTACTGATGCGGTACGCTTTACTTTCTGTGCGCTGGCCAATACCGGTCGTGACATTAAGTTCGATCTTAAGCGTGTTGAAGGCTATCGTAACTTCTGTAATAAAATTTGGAATGCGACCCGCTTTGTACTGATGAATCTTGAAGGTCAAACGGTGGCACAACAGCCACAACCTGAGCTTTGGGAACTCCCAGAACAATGGATCATGAGCCGTTTGCAAAAAGCACAACAAGCTGTACATCAAGCCTTTGCAACTTATCGTCTTGATTTGGCTGCACAAGCGATTTATGACTTTATCTGGAACGAATACTGTGACTGGTATGTAGAGCTGACCAAGCCGGTATTGAATGATCCTGAAATCGCAGAAGAGCGTAAAGCTGAAGTGCGCCGTGTATTACTTGCGGTAATGGAATCAGCCTTGCGCTTGGCACATCCAATGATGCCTTATCTGACTGAAGAAATTTGGCAGACCCTTGCACCGATGCTCGGTATGAGCGGTGACACCATTATGACTGCGGCTTATCCAGTACCGAGTGCTGAGCAGATCAACGAACAAGCCGAAGCCGATATGCAGTGGCTACAAGGTTTGATCGGTGCAGTGCGTAACATCCGTGGTGAAATGGGCCTAGGCAATGCACGCTTACTGCCTGTACTGCTACAAAATGTCACCGATGCAGAACGTACTCAGATTTCACGTATTGAGCCGTTGTTCAAAGCTTTGGCCAAAGTGGAAAGCATTGAATTCTTGACCAAAGATCAAGAGCCACCATTGTCATCGTCTTCAGTGATTGCGCATGCTTCAGTCTATGTACCGATGAAAGGCTTGATCGATCCTAAAGCTGAACTCGGTCGCTTGCAGAAAGACTTTGATAAAGTTCAAAAGCAACATGATCAAATCGCTGGCAAACTTGCAAATGGAGGCTTTGTCAGCAAAGCTCCTGCTGCTGTGGTTGAAGGCGAAAAAGCCAAATTGGCGGAATTCGCGGAACAACTCGGCAAGATTAAACAAAGCATGGATCAGATTGCAGCGTTGTAATACCTCAGTATTACCCGCTACAACTTGAGGAGCCTCTCTTAGAGAGGCCGCCCTCATCCCCCGCCTTCTCCCTCAAGGGAGAAGGCGTTTTAGTCACCACTCTGTTTTATTTCAGTTTTTTCCCAACTGGTCCAAGGCGGTGCCTTGCACAGGATTTCGACGCCAGTAATACGGTTGCAAGAAACGGGAAATCAGTCGTAACGGCGTCATCCAAACGATGCGCGTATTGGTTTTCGTATTTAAACTGACTTGCTTGGCCAAATAACTGCATACGGGTTCAGCCGGATCGATAACAAACATAAATAACCATTTCATTTTGCGCCAGTTTGCTGCATCGCCATGCTCCCATGAACTGATCAGTAAATCGGTGGCGACCATTCCCGGGCTCAATGTACCCACTTTAATCGGACTATGTTTGCTCTCTTTATACAACGCTTGAGTGAAATAGCTCACTGCTCGTTTGCTGGTGGCATAGGCGGTCATACCTGCACTCCATTCACCACGACTGCCCCAACCTTCCATATTGAAAATTTGACCGTGACCTTGTTGCAGCATACCGTTCAAGGCAACTTGAGAACCGAGTATGCTACCTAGAATATTGGTCTGTACCACATGTTCAAGCTCTACAGGATCGATGTCTTTAAAGGCTTTGGCGGTGTTACAACTGCCTGCATTGTTGATCCAGACATTGAGCTGGCCAAAATGTGCCACGGCCTTGTCCCAAAGTTGTTGTAGATCCGCATGTTGTGTGACATCACACGCTACGCCATAAACCCGGTCAGGATCAAAGGCCAGGCCCAATTCAGCAACCACATCAGTCAGTTGCAGATTGTTGCGGGCTGAAATGACCACCGACCAACCCAATGTTAAAAATGCTTTCGCCAAGCCTAAACCGATTCCGCGTGTCCCACCTGTAATGAGCACTGTTGACGGCTGAAATGTTTTTTGTGAATGCAACGTGATCCCCTCATACTCAAGCACAGTCATGTTGATGAATACAGATTTAATCAACTATACCGAGTCTAGTAAAAATAACCCATTTAAAGACAAGCATTTCAGTTAATATTTACTCGAATCTTATATTATCGACCTTCGTTAGAGTCAGGACATGAAAAAAATCTTATGCATCTCCCTAGCTTGCACCAGCATTATCGCTTGTGGCCAACAACCCACAACTGCAGAACAAGCCGATTCACTCGCCATTTCTACAGTGGAAACGCATAGTCGTGCTGTGATTGATCCAGATACCATTCCTACCAGTGTGGCAGAATCGAAACTGCTCGACCCGAAAAAAACCACCATCGTGGCCTTGGTCAACAATCCTGCTGCACTGCCTCAAGGCTATAGCATTGATACCACTCACTTAAAAAAACCATTATTGCTCGACTTGAATGGCGATGGGAAACAGGATGCATTTCAAGTTCTAAAAAATCCAAATAAAAAAGGCATGCAATATCTATTCGAATTCCGTATCGCGGACAGTGAGCAAGTTTATTATTATGAAAATGATGAACCGGACTATGATCTGGATGTATTTGGTGGCTTTGATATTGCACAGAAAAATGAAGTCTTTGTCGACCAAATGCTCACCGATAGCGATGATTTGGTCGGGCCTGAACATGCACCGGAAAAAGCCAAAATATACTTAGAACATCAAGGCCTAGTGGCGAATTTAACTGAAGAAACCTGCGGATCATCATTATTTTATTTAAAAAATAATCAGATTAAACGAGTATCTCTCTGTTGATCCAACTCTGGATTAAACCCATACATTTTGGACGCATAAACCCAAACATAGATGATGTATCAGTCTAGTTTCTCAAAGCGCTGCCATTAGGCTGGATCTCTATATTGCTCATCAATTTGATAGCCTTGTTTACCCGCTGCACGTTCACGTTTTTTTCGAAGTGCAGCAGAGCTGTCTTTAACATACAAAATATCAGTATGATCGAAGGAGAGTTTCATTTTCTTGAGAGAGTGTTGATCATCATGATTCGGTTCTGCACTATATTTCAAATCAAATATTTCAATCAGCGCAGAAAAATTGTTCAGCAAAATAATTCGCATCACGGTCTGGTCTAAATATAAGTTAAATACTAAGGTTTTATCCCCTCGCGCCATCACCTCTTCAAACTGTGCATAGCTTAATAACTGTTCAGGTGCAATACATTGCCGATCCTGATAAATGCGGCGTAAATTATCACAACGGGCATAGCGAACTGCAGAAGGTGAATAATAATTTTTCCAGCCTAAGTTCAACAAATACTGAATCTGATTTAAATAACACAGATATCCCTCTCGAACAGAGAGCGGTTTAGTACTCGGTCCAATCCAACTTTGATAAATACTCAATTTCTCAAAGTCACCATCTACAGTGGAGGCAGTGAAATGATAACAGTCATTGAGTAGCAACTCTGCTCGGGCTAAATGTAATCTGATCGGTATATAACGGTTGTCACCAGCGACCTGTTTAATGCCAACATATAATTTAGCTTTTCCCCCTTCAGAATCGGTGCATATAGCGGCTGAGCAATTTAAGTGAAACGACTGAGCAAATTTTTTAAAGCCATTTCGATTTAAATCAATCCTTAATAATGCAGTTTGACTTGCATCAACTTCAAATCTTCGCTCTGCACCGACTGAAAGTGATTGAGTGCTTGTATGCAGTTGTGAAGGTATGCTTGAGTAAAATATAGGCACTTCAACATCTGCGGTCGAATCAGTAGCTTCTGTGAGGGACTGGTTTATTTTTATATAAAATCTAAATAATAAAAATATGATCATAATACTGACCAATATCATCACCACCCCTGCTAAAGCCATATTCAACCTCAAAATAATGCAAATCAAGTCAATTTAATGATTTATAACATTAAAATGTGTTTTAAAACATAGTTTTCAAATTATTTAATACAGTTTTCTACACAATAAACTCTTATAGTTTATTTAACTATATAAATCAAAAAGTTTTATTTTATAAATACCACTATCTATCAAGAAAATTATTTAAAAAAAAGAAATTAACCTCAAATATTACATAGATATTGTTAACTAAAACTTAGTATTGGGTTGAATATTGAGCGCACAATATTTGAATTAGTATCGCAGCCAGATTGGCAAGCTGATCGATCACTTCTGGTTTAAATGCATGGAATCGTTGTTTATAATGCCTTGTTCCGAATGGATCGTTTATTTAAGGCTTCAAAACTATGCGCGAGATATTAAGACAGAAAATCATTAAGGTTTGTGATGAGAAAATCTTAAAAAAAGGTGATAAGGTTGGATTATCATTTTATGCATTCTTTGCCAATAAAAACGATGACCCAGAACTGCTGATGGAAGCTGCCGAGTGGTGGATTATGCAACATAAATTGGATCACTTTGAAAAAGCCAGCAAGATTAAAGCCATGGTGATGGATTTACAGTAAACGCTACGCTTTCATCCTAGGATCGATACTGAGTGTTTATATGAATCCACCCGATCTCAGGCTCTTTATTTTAAAGCACCTAGATAACATTAAGCTGGTTTAATCGTTTTCTCAAACAGCCATTTCAACATTTTCACTTCATCATATTTTATATATAAATTAAGATTGGATTCATGTAGCGCATATTTAATGTAGCTTCATCATGCCAAAAACTAATCCAATATTTTCAATGAATTATGTTTTTTAACCAGCCTAAATAAAGCACCAAAGCTTAATATAAAACATCAAACAACTCAGAACCTTATAATATTAAATTGCTTGATCTAGATGGAATTAATAAAACCTTAAGCTGCTGAGCTCCAAATAGTCAGATATTTTTTGGATCTCTAAAATATGAATAACGAACTCAAACAAGCCCTCATAAAAGTCCCCGCGGTCACTGCATTATTTTGGGTGACTAAAATTTTAGCAACGACGTTTGGTGAGACAGCGGGTGATGCATTGTCGATGTCACTCAATTTAGGCTATCTGCTGAGCACCCTTATCTTTGCTGTGATATTTATTCTCTTTCTGGTGTTCCAGATCTCCAGCAAATCCTACAAACCTGCATTATATTGGGCAACGATTATTGCCAGTACCACAGTCGGCACCACGTTAGCCGATTTTGTCGATCGCTCCCTCGGAATTGGTTATGTCGGTGGTAGCAGTATATTATTGGCCTTGGTATTGGGCACCCTATTACTTTGGTATAAAACTGAAGGTTCAATTTCCCCCTACACAGTCAATCGGCCGAAAGTAGAAATCTTTTATTGGCTTACCATTACCTTTTCACAAACGCTGGGGACTGCTTTAGGCGACTGGTCAGCAGACACTGCTGGGCTTGGTTATGTCGGTGGGATTATCTTATTTAGTGGATTAATTTTACTGATCTTGGCCTTGCACTACTGGACTAAGGTTCCGAAAACACTGTTGTTCTGGGCAGCCTTTGTACTGACTCGTCCTTTGGGTGCAGTGGTGGGTGATTTCCTCGATAAACCTCTCGATCATGGTGGTTTAAACCTGAGTCGATTCACAGCTTCTTTTGTATTATTACTTGGGATCTGTGTATTTGTTTATCTCTCAAATAAAATCTGTGATCGTCAGCTAAGCACCCACACATCCTGATCCCAAGCCTGACTTCAATCTTGATTTCAGTACCTGCCTCAACGGATCTGAATATATTGGTCATATCGCTTAAACCTCTCGACTGAGAGGTTTTATCACACTCTAGATTTGAATATTAGAATGAATCGATATAATGCGTATCAATTTGATAACCCTGTTTACGTGCTTCTCGTTCATTTTCAGTACGCTCTTTTAAGCATCTACGTCGCAATTCCTGTAATGCGTTTGGATCATAGAATTCTGCGTAGGTTTTATTATGTAATGGCGTCATACTGCTTGGCTTGGCAATATTAAATGCATAATTCATATCATACAGACTGGTGTACATCGTGCCTTCCTTGGTCATTTCAATCTCCATCGTAATATGATCTAGATAAAGACTGAAAAATAGAGTCTGGTATTCGCTAGTTAAGCACTGTGTAAATTGATCTAAGCTAAGGATTTGCTGTGGAGCAATACACCAAGCCGTATCTTCTAACACACGTAGATATTCAGAGGTCATATAACGAACAGCATAGAGAGAAAAATAATTTTTCCAGCCCATAGCCAATAGTCGCTGCATAAAATCTTGATATGCCAGATGTAACTGCTCAAAACTGGCAACTTCCAGATCACTGTTCCCACACAGTTTCTGACTGATATAACAACTATAGATCTCACCTTTTATTTCAAAAAGCTCTAGATTAAAACTATTTGGAAATAAGAGTTTTTTGTCTGTTAGGTTTAAGCTGATCGGAATAAATCGATGTTCGAGCTCTAGCTCATCGTTCTCGATATCAAAATCGAGCTCAATTGAATTAACATCCGCATTTTCAGCAGGCGCAAGAATTCTGTCATCAGTGATCTCAAAAACCTGAGTTAGCATTTCATAGCCTTTTACACCAAAGGCAATATCAAAATGTTCGACTTCGGCTGCATCGATGAGTATATAGCCGTATGAACGATGTATAGGTTCTTTCTGAGCCTGATAATCATCTGGCACATTATCTTGATCTGCCGTATGCAATGACTGACGAGAGTATTTTAAATAGAAGTAAAAGAGCATCAATACAACAAGCATTATGCTAATAAAAAAAATAAACACCGATATATTCACGTTTACCTCTGGTAATTTATAAATGAAACATTTTTATATCTGCTCAACTCTAAGGCAAAAGTTTAACACTTAAAAAATTAATCTGTCGCATAATAGCTCATATCTAATCTTAGGTTCATGTGATGGTTGAAAAAGCTGAAATCCAAATACTGGATACTGAAATAGCTCGGTTACTCCTAAAGCAACGTAAGGCCAAAGGCTGGACTGTTGCCGAATTAGCACTGCACTCTGGAGTGAGCCAAGCCATGATTAGTAAAGTTGAACGCGGTACATCCAGTCCAAGTGCAACCATTCTCAGTCGTTTAGTGGGGGCTTTGGGCACCACGCTTTCAAAACTTTTTACAGAAGTTGAACTTAATCAATCCTTAGCAGTACGACTCTCCCCACAAGAACAGCAACAATGTTGGACAGATCCCCACCTCGGGATTAAGCGTTGGTCACTCTCCCCCTCAAGCGCTAATCCAGAGCTGATTAAAATTGAAATCCCCGCATCAGGACAATTTTCAATACCTTCCAGTGCCTACGAGCATCTCATTGGGCAAACTCTTTGGGTGTTGGAGGGACAACTTGATTTTCAGGTAGACGCTCAACACTATCAATTGAAAACTGGGGATTGTATTGCGCTCACCATAGCTGCCAATTGTCACCTGAGTAACCCCTGCACCCAACATCCCTGTGTTTATGTTGTCGCCTTTAGCCAAAAATAAAAATAGTCATCTTTTTTCGGTGTGAATCAACTCTATAATCAATAGCTTGATTAATCAGGCATTCGTAAATGTAATATAGGATACGCTCGACCTTGCCCATCAAGGTCTGAACGTCCTTTGATCACAAAACCCATATGATGGTAAAAACCGATGGCTTGCTGATTTTGCTCATTAACATCAATGCTGAGATTGGGATATAAACTCAGTGCATATTGTAATAACTGCTTACCTACTTGCTGTCCACGTGCAGATGCATCAATAAATAATGCTTCCATATGTCCTTGATCTAAAAACATAAAACCTAGTGACCGATCTTGATCATCAACCGCCACCCAAACCGGTATCTCTGAAAAAAAACTTACCACTTCTATTTCAATCTCGTTACGATCTGTTGTAGAGAGAAAATCATGAGTAGCGTCAACTGAGCTTTTCCATATGGCAATGACATCAGTCGCCTCTTCTGGACGAGATAATCGAATATTTAACATCATTTATTCCTAAGTAATTAACGTATTTAGATAATTTTTGAACCGCACCAAATTGCCAATAAATCCACTATAGTGCAATTAAAACCACAATAGTGTACAAAATACTGTGTACTTGCCCCAAAAAAGCTTTACGCTTGAGTACCTGACTTTTGAGCATGAGCTAAAGATGAGAATCAGCAGAAACACTGTTATGTTGATGAAGTAAATATCAATCTGGTGCGCTCTGATGTGTGCAATCTTCCAAACCATGCGTCGCATGCCAAACCGTTTAACCCGGCAATTAAATCTGTTCCAACCGCAATATGAATTTACACAGGAGATCTATCCCGGTCAGGACTGTGGATTACTTTTCTCTAAACCTGATCAAACTGAGATTGAATGGCGCTCGGTCAAGTTTGGTATGGTGCCGAAATGGGCAAAAAATCTCGATATTTGCAAAGCCACCTATAATGCGCGGACTGAAACAGTCGCTCAGAAACCGAGTTTCAAACATGCATGGTCACAGGGACAATTTGCCTTGATTCCCGTCGATCTGATCTACGAACCTCGATATATCAATGGACAAGCACAACGTTGGGGTATCTTTAGGCAAGACCGTGAGGCCTTTAGTATTGCTGCGATCTATGAAAACGCCATCATCAATGGTCAGCAAATTCGCTCCATGTCCATGCTCACCATCAATGCCGACCAGCATCCTTTGATGTCTCAATTCCATCAATCGCAAGATGAAAAACGCTCCATCATTGTGATTCCTGAGCATTTACGCCACGATTGGCTGCATTGCAAACCCCATCAAGCACCTGAATTTTTTCAAGGACTCTCGGACGAATTTACTGCTGAATATATGCCACCTGTGACGGTGTCAGATCTGCAGAATCGATTGGATCTTTAACTAAGCTTTTGCTTCATCAATACTGCTTAAGCTTGGTTTTGCTCACGGCTCATTTGATCTACCCTTTTTAATAGATTTGGGATGCGATGCTGACCAAACATGGATTGGATTGACTGCAGAGCCACTGATTGTTCGATGCCAATTGCAGTCACATATAAAGGCTTAATACTCTTGCCCCTCAACATTTCACATGCTTTGGGTGTGCCTTTGAAAAAGTTCTTCGCCACACCAATAATCGGGACTTTTTGCCCTAAAGCTTCCCATAGATAATGCCCTAAACCTGCAGTTTGATCTTCGCCCAAAAACACATAACCATCGATTACAATGCAATCGATCTCGTGTTGAATACTTTGCAATATAGCCAGAATACAAGGCAACTCACGTTTGTAAAAAGCACCGGCTTCATACTCAGCAATATCGTTGAGCTTTAGGCGATATTCCTGTACTGGGGTTTGGCTCTGCCAATGCTCAAATACCAATGCTGCCACCAAAGCCGTTGATTCCTGATATCCCACATCAATTGCAACAATCATGTTTTTATCCAAATCAATTTATCACTCGTCATGTATCAAGGCATTATATTCACATTATCAAAGTTTTAGTCATAGCCTGTGCTGGCTTTAATTCTAGAAAATTAATAAACATTGACCTGTTTAGCTAAAAGTTTTTGGTAAATCGAATAACTATCATCATCAAAACAAACAAATACCACTCTTTCTACACTTGTGATTTGATTTGAAAAATCGTTCACTGCCTGAATTGCTATTTCAGCTGCAGCAGCTTTAGAAAAACCATATATCCCTGTAGATATATTGGGAAATGCCAAGCTTGTGAGTTGTCGCACTGCTGCCAATAACAGACTATTTTTATAACTTTGATATAACAGTTCTGCCTCTTGATGTTGTCCATCAACCCACTTCGGCCCAACTGCATGAATTACATATTTCGCATCCAATAGACCCGCAATCGTGATGACTGCTTGCCCTGTTTTACATCCACCTTGTTTTGCTCTAATCTTCTGGCACTCTTCCAATATGGCTTTTCCGCCCTTGCGATGGATTGCACCATCCACGCCACCACCGCCAAGTAGTGAGGTATTGGCAGCATTAACAATGCCATCTATACCTTTAATTTGAGTAATATCACCTTGAATAAGTTCAATTTTCACGATTTAAATTCCTTTATAATTTTTAATGCCCCATTTGAATAATATTACTTTAGAAATAATACTCAACCTCTCTTAAGATCGTTGATTTCACTCAAACACAGCCCTAAAATCGCCAACAGACCTTTTTCTATATTAACTGAGATATATAGAAAAGACCGCCATTTTGGCGGTCATGGCTATAAAGGCCTTGAATACGGCTCACTAGAAACTTTGCGAAATACTCAATTTATAATCTCGGCCTGTCCCAGTCATATACTCACCGAGATACATTTTATAATCACGGTTAAACAGGTTATCAATCGAGAAGTTTAATTGCGGCCCTTTTGCACCGATCGGTTTCCAATCGACATAGATACTATGTAGCGCATAACCCTTGGTCTTGGGCAGTGAATATGAGGATGCGGCAATAGAATCATCATCGTCTTTTAAACTACGGCGCTGTGCATCAACAAATATACCGCGCCAACCCATAGTTAAATCATGCTCTGGCACAGTCACCCCTAAAGTTGCGGTGGCTTTACGTGGTGGAATACTGGTCATCCATGTTTTACGCCCTAACCATGGATTAACAGGTGATTGGTCACGCTCACCACGAACATAGGCATAGGTCAGACCAGCAAACCACATCGGTTGATTATAAAACAACTCCGCTTCATAGGCCTTAATGGTGTAGTCCTTCACATTGCGATACCAGCCTTTGTCATAATCCCCCTGACAAACATCAATATCTGCTTCACCGCCCTGACCACGGATTTCACCTTGGGTCTGGCAAAATGAGGATAGGTTTTTAAAGATCTCATCCTTGCCACGATTATGGTGATAAGTTAAACGGACTTGTAAATGATCCTGCTCACTGAATAGATCATCAAAATTCATTTCATTGCCGAGTCGAATCGCCAACATTTTCTCAGGCTTTAAATAACGACTGGTCGCTGATGCAGCGGCATTGGCGTATTGCACCGAATATAATTCGTCTAAACGCGGTGAACGCCAAGTCTGACTGATATTCCCAAACCAAGTCAGATAATCGGCCTGTTGCCAAGCCAAGGCCAAACGTGGTGACCACCCCTGATAACTTTTGGCTGAATAATCATGCCCTGCTGCTGGATCGTTATAACGTGGTGCGACATTTTCCTCACCCTTGTTATTAATATAATCATAGCGTAGCGATGGGCTGATCGTGACTGCACCGATTTGATATTGATCTTCAACAAAGGCACTTAAACTGGTTTGAGTCCCAGCTGGCATATAATAAGGCTGATAATAACCAAAGTTCACATCGGCATTGGCCGGTTTTGAAGGATCGGTTTTACTGCGATCGAGTAACCATGAATCCTGTCGCATATGTTGATATTGAGCACCGATCTTGATTTTATGACTGCCATAAGCTGTATCAATATCGCTGATATTGGTCATTTTCATTGCGCGATTGACATATTTCACCCAGCTTTCACTGCCCAATAATCCCGCTGTGCCATTTACCCCCGGCAGACGATTATCATGTTGATCGGTTTTAGAATATGACCCGACCACATCAAGATTAATATAGGGATTATCGACAGGATTATAGGCATAGGTCGCGGTATAACTGCTGTCTTTTTGATTGCGATACACCAGCCTACGTTTCCATGCCTCCTCAAAACCATATTTTTCAATATCTCGATCTAAAGGTGATGCATCTTGATCACGCATCGCTGCAAAGGGTTCCCAACCGGTATGTCCACTTTGCATGGCTTTTAAACTGATTGTGTGTCCGGCACTGGGATAGAAATTAAGCTTGCTGAGATAAGTATCTTGCTCTTGGGCAGAATATAAAAACTTGCTGCCATCTGGACGTTCCACATTGCCACTGTCGCGTTTGGTGTAATAAAACATCGCATCGGCCAAGCCATTATCCATTTTCCCATATACCGCACCGGTATAGGTATTTTGGGCGTTATTGGAGTAGCGAGAGTATTTTAAAAATCCACCGACCAGATGATCATCAATTAATAAGTCCTGTGCATCTTTGGTTTCCAAAGTGACTTTACCGCCAAATCCACCATTACCCACCTCAACATTATGTGGGCCTTTATCCACCGTCACACGTTTTAATATCTCTGGTTCAATAAACACTGAACCTTGACGATATTTATCAAAAGTTTTAATCGAGTCATCCAACGTAATCGGGACATCGGCCACCCCACCCATTCCCAAGATATTAATGGTCTGACCGCCCGGGCGTGGTGAACCTGCTGCCCCCACACCGGGCATCGTATCCAGTAATTGCGCGACATTATTGGCCTGATAACGATTGATGGTGGTCGTGTCCAATGCGCTTTGACCAAACTGAATCGTGTCCTCAGATTGGGCTTGTACATGAATAGTATTCATCTGATAAATCTGGTTTTGCGTAGCCACCTGAGTCACTTCCGACTTGGCGATCTGTGCTTGTCCCTGCCCACTCAGTGGCGCTGATCCTTGCGCTGCTGTGCTTGCCGCTTGAACAGGATTGGGCTTATCCAGCAACACATAGCCTGCAGCCGATTTATTGATTTGGAACGGTGTCTCTTGAAGCAAACGTGCAAAGGCTTGATCGACAGTATATTTACCTTTCAGTTCAGTGACTTGATAACGACCACTTTGCGTTGAGCGAATCAATAAAGACACTTTCGCCTGCTGTGCCACCTGATTCAGTGCTTGATTGAGTGAACCGCCCTGCACTTGATAATCATGGCTGCCACTTGGCATTTGGGCATAAGCGCTGTGTTGCGCTCCGGTAAAAAATAAACCCAATGATACCGCCAAGGCAAGTTGCTGCATTGCAGGCCGTGATGCGTTTTTCCTAGACATATTCGGTTCACCCATTTAAGTAATGAGAATCATTAACTATGATAATTGATAAAATAATTACAGTTCTATGGGGTATGCCGAATGACAGGTAAAAAAACCGCAATGAAATTCAAAATATTTTTTAAGTCCAACCCTTTATTTAGCAACCGCAAGTTCTATCCACATCACATCGCATCTTGCTGAGCGACCCGTATATAGCGCAGTGATGACCCAACTTTGTGTAATTGTAGTTGCGGGTTTTGTTGCATCAATAAGGATAGGGTTTGATCTAGATCTTGGTCAGCATGGATTACACCGGTGATTTTAAAGGCTTGCAGTGCTTCGGCATTGAACCACAATACCCCCTGATGATGTCGTTTTAACTGATTCAGCACATCGGCCAATGGCATCTGATCAGCAACGATCTGCTGTTGCTGCCATGCCATTTCAGTCGCTGCGATATTGATCGCTTGGATCTGCCCCAAACCCTGTGTAGTGACTGAAATCTGTTGCGCTTGGCTAACGATGGTTTGCTTATCCGTCCCCTGTGCCTCTGGTGCTGCTGATGCTGATTCTAATGCTGCTAATGCAGATGATTCTAATGATGCCAATGCCGGTGCTGCTGATGATTCTAATGATGCTGGTGCTAATGATGATGCTGTTGATGGTGATGAAGTGGCGGTGACGGAAACTTGAGAATGCAACATGCTCAAGGTACTCTTATCTGATTCTTGTAGCACAATAAAACGCGTGCCCAAGGCTTGATAATCCGCCTGCGCAGTATGCACCCGTAACGGACGTTGCGGATCTTTGGCAACATCAAGATAAATCGCCCCTTCAATCAAATCGATACGTCGCTGCTGTGCATCAAAATGAATATTCACTGCCGAGTGTGCGGCTAAGCTGAGCTGACTGCCATCCTCAAGCGTGAGGTGATGCATTTCTCCTGTATCGGTTTTAATATCAGCACGATAGTAGGCAAATGGCCCATGTTCTAGGCCGATAAAACTCAGCCCCACTAGCCCACTAAATAGCACAGCGAATCCCATAACTTTGCCAAATAAACGGTTCATGCGGTTTTGACTGTGCTGAGCGATGGCCAAAGACTGCGTGACCGTCTGACTAGAAATACCCAGCGTTGAAAATTGCTGCATTTCATCTGCAAAGCTAAACATCTGATCGATTTGATCTTGATGTTCGGGATACTGTGCTTTCCATAGTTGGAATTCGTCTAGCGCCTGTTGACGTTGTTGCAGATTGTCATCATTTAAACGAATCACCCACAAGGCCAAGGCTTGATGAAAATGATTTAAGTCGCTCATTCAGGCCCTGACTCAAGCAGTTGTTGTCTCGCGACAAAACACAAATTTAGACATTCAGCGAGATACAATTGGGTACTGCGCAGTGACTTAGAAATTGCCTGCGCCACCTCACTTTGGCTATAGCCTTCGAAGTAGTACAACAAAAATGCTTTACGCGCCAAAGCGTGGGTGCTTTGTAACGCAACGGTTAAGAAATCTAAAATGTGAACCGCCTCTTCAACTTGGTTTGAATCGATATTTAACGCATGCTCATCCAATTGTTGGGTGAATTGAGCAAGATAATTTTTTTCGAGATGGTAACGTCGCTGCTGATCGATCAATAAATGTTTTGCAATATTCACCAAGTAAGCACGCGGTTGCTGCACAAGAAATAAATTCTTATTTTGCAGTAACTTACAAAATGTATCTTGGACAATATCCGCTGCATTGAAGGGATAACTGATCCGATAATGCAACCATTGTTGTAACCAATCATGGTGTTCTAGATAGAGTTCATGCACAAACTGATGCGGATTTTGCGAAGGGAGAAAATGATCCATTGACGAAAGCGCAAATTAGTTAAATAATAATTATTATCGTTACTATTCGTTGTTTTGTAAATGCTGTGTTAAAAAACTTTTGGGGGCAACCGCTTGGTTTGGTCTAAGCTTGATGCCTCTCATCATCTTTTGCCACATGGATCGAGCAAAATGAAATATTTATTGAATGCATAAAAATTGATGCTTTGCATTGCGGTTTTTGCCTGAGTTATTCGTCATCTCTATTAGAGATCCCTTTTTAAATTCCACTCCATATTCAGAGAGTCTGTCATGAACCTAGCGATCAACCCTAACGATCTTGAAAATCCAACCCTACCATTACGTTTAAAAACTGAAACGGCTGCTGAGCATGAGCGTATGCACCAATTGATGGGTGCTGCAGACGTGTTTTCGAGCATGGAAAAATATACCCAATTCACGCTTTCTCAGTATTATTTCCAAGTGGAAATTGAAGAACTTTTCAAGCAAGACGCTGTGGTTGCACATATCCCAGACTTGGACATTCGCGGTCGTTCTGAGCAAGCGCTACTGGATTTACAAGATTTAAAGCTACAACCACAAGGCCGTGAATTGGCTGTGAAAAACGTGCAATTTCCTGCTGCGCTCGGTTGGATCTATGTCTCTGAAGGTTCGACTTTGGGTGCGGCATTCCTGTTTAAACAAGCACAAGCGAGCCTTGGCCTGACCGCAGAACATGGCGCTCGTAACTTGGCAGCCTATCCTGAAGGTCGTGCAAAAGTGTGGAAACGCTTTGTAGAGGCTTTGGATCAAGCGCAATTTAGCAAAGAACAACAAGATCAAGTGGTACAAGGCGCACTCGATGCATTTGATTATTTTGGTGAATTACTCATCAACATCGATCAATTGAAATAATCGAGAGGCATTGGTCGACATGGACGATATACATCAGTCTGAAAAGAAAGCCCTTTCAGAGGTGCTGACGGTGCAACAAGACCCAGACAAATTGGCGAAATCATTTTGGTTACGTTGGGTGTATATCGTGCTGGCGTGGTTATGTATCGTCATCGCGTTCTTTGGACTGTTTATCCCCGGCCTACCGCCATTTGATTTTCTGATGCTGGCGTCATTCTTTGCCGCCAAAGGCTCCCCTCGCCTACATCGCTGGTTCCAAGAAAATCGCTATATCGGACCACTGCTTCGAGAATGGCAGCAGCATCGCCGTATACCACGCAAGATGAAAATTTTCTCGATGATCAGCATGACGGTTGCTGCTGGGATTATTATTTGGAAAATTCAACATTTGTGGTTGGTGATCGCACTGATCACATCGATGATCTGCGTACAAATTTGGATGTGGAGCAAAACCTAAAAGTCAGCGCCATTTTAAATCCCGCATCCATAACGCAAAAAATCCGTCTAAGCAGTGCTTAACGGATTTTTTAAGGTGAGAAGGAAGATCATTATCGATATCTTCAAACGACTCCAATGTAGCCTAAAACCTTTTAACTATTTTTACTCAAACAGTTTAAGGTTTTAGATAACACGGTGACTCAGTTTAAACATTTCATTTACGCCAGTATAAAAACTACGACCATCAAGGTTTAATTCAATTTCAAGACCAGACTGAAGCAATACTTTTTTACCTACTTCAACCCAAGTCGACCCTTGACGGGTGTTTTGCATTTTTATAGCTGGAACTAAAGAAACTACGATTTCATGACCATTTACAGATTTTGCTACTAAATTTTCAAAATTATTCAACATTTACACCAATTTTTAAGTACTAAAATAAATTCCATCATTGGAATTTAGGAGATAACAAACTCAGATGTGATCGCTCAGATTAAAGACTTTTTCATATCAGTAGAACACGGAGGATTATGTACTTGGAATCATCATATAAGTTTTATTGTGATCAGGAGTATAACAGAGCCTTGATATAATGTATAGCGAATACAGCTAAAATTGTGAATAAAGCTGTGGATGAATCCCAAGTCCAAACTTGATTAAATAAAATACAAGTAAAGTGAGGCACTTTGCATTTTCAAACTGCGCTGCTAATATGAGCACTATGAAAATGAACAAACCCAAGCAAATACAAGACAAAGAAAGCAGTAAATTTCTAAGTTATATCCTCCGCCATCAGCCTGAAGCGATTGCACTCCATCTCGATAGCGAGGGTTGGGCCAATATCGATCAACTGATCTTACAAGCACAACACATCGCCAAAAGGCACTTTAATCTGGAACAGATTCAAGACCTTGTCGTGTCTAATGATAAGCAGCGTTTTGAAATATCTGCCGATGGCCTACACATTCGTGCGGTACAAGGCCATAGCCATCAGGCCGTTGATCGAAGCTTTGAAGCCAAGCTCCCACCCGATGTGCTTTATCATGGGACTGCGACACGTTTTATCGACTCGATCTTGGCTGAGGGACTGACCCCACAACAACGCCAATATGTACATCTGTCTGAACAACTCGCGACTGCAACCCAAGTCGGAAGTCGTTATGGCAAAGTAAAAGTCTTAACCATTGATAGCGCGAAAATGCATGCCCAAGGCGATGTATTTTATCAGGCAGAAAATGGCGTCTGGTTAGTGAAACATGTCCCAGTGGCGTTTATTTCTGAGAGATGAATGATGATGGTGTACTTGAATCTACACAGATCATACAATCATCTTTTTAGTCTTTTTATAATCCCCCTGGAGTACCCATTGCAGAAACTAGCAGAAACAAACTGCCTTGGATTGGACTAGTCACGATATCAAATACCACCGTAACTGGCATAAATACTTTAAATAGTTGCCGACTGTAATTTTTAGACTCCGTATAAGTTGAATATTTAATATTAATAGGCGTCTTCAATTTATAATCGATGTGATTAATATTTTTTGCCTGATTGGCAAGTGTAATCATGGTATTTATTTGACGCTTACAGCTTAAATAGTTTTTGCCATTTAAGTCATAATTGGCGCACTCAAAACCAAAATCGAGTACCTTTTTCTTATCTGACTGACTCACTTGATTGGATAGTTTTATATAGTAAATATCAAAATAATAATTTGCTGCTTGACTGGTTTTATCAATTTTATCTAGATTAATATTGATCTGACTTGGTGTAGCTTTAGGACCTAATAAATCTTCGCCTGTAGAATAACCAGGTGCTCTATAACCGGGAATCAGATATACAGCGTTCAAATCGAGTTGAGAATACATCAGTTGAAATATGTCTGCAGGATTTTTTTCATCATTGATTGGTTGTACGAGATAACTGTTATTCTTTCCAGCGAGAACCAATGCATTTTCAAAGTTTTCAATCGGCTTACTTGCCCGTCCAATCGCTATAATTTGATCTTGAAGTACAATCTTTTCCTTCATGCTCACTTTAGTTTCTGAGTTTTCCATTAAATTATAGGTTGCACAACCACTGATACTCAGCGATATCCCACTAAGGAACAGTACATTTCTAAATTTACTTTTTATCATTTAGCTTATTTCAGTCAAATTAAAATTTAAATATGAATGAGATAATTAGAAAAGTAAACCTCCAAATTCGTTCAAAAACCAAGCAGTTATATCGAAATAAAATAAAAATTGAAGCCTATGGAACAAGTTTTACCCGCATAGTGCGGGTAAATCTAATCTCATTGATTTCTGAAACCTAACTTAAGTGATTTTAAATGCCAAAGAGATGGCCTGATCTTGCTCCACGGCATCGGGCCATTTTTGTGAGATGGTTTTAAGCTTGGTGTAAAAACGCGCTGCATCTGGACCGTACAAATGTGACTCGCCAAATTTAGAACGGCGTAAACCACCAAAATTAAAATAGCTTACAGGTAAAGGTACAGGTACATTAACCCCAACCATCCCCGATTCAACTTCCATAAAGAAGCGGTTTGCTGTCTTACCATCTCGAGTAAATATCACTGAACCATTACCAAACTCATGGCGATTGGTGACATCAATGGCTTCATCTAAACTACTCACCCGCATCATCCCGCGAGCAGGTCCAAAGACCTCCTGTTTATAAAAATCCATCTCAGTCGTGACATGATCAAATAAGGTTGGGCCAATGTAATAACCATTTTGATGTATCGGATGTTGATAAGCGCGACCATCTAAAATCAACTCAGCACCATCTGCAACACATTGATCAATGGCCTGAAGCACCGTTTGTTTGGACTGTGCCGAAATCACCGCGCCAAAATCTGCAGTCGGATCATTATAAGCCCCCATGGATAATGTCTTGGTTTTTTCAATCACCAATTCACGTAATTTAAGTGCAGTCTCTTCACCTACGGGCAGCAATAAAGAGACCGCCATGCAGCGTTGACTGGCTGAACCAAACCCTGCTGAAACAAAGGCATTGGCTGCTGCTTCTAAGTCTGCATCTGGCATCACCACCATGTGGTTTTTACCCCCAGTAAAGGCGGCAACCCGTTTATTATGTGAAGTGCCTTTTTGATAGACATACTCACCAATCTGAGTGGAACCCACAAAGCTAATTGCTGCAATATCAGGATGTTCTAACATCGCATCAACCGTAACTTTATCGCCTTGGACGATATTGAACACATCATCGGGTAGACCTGCTTCCTTCCACAGTTCAGCAAAAAACAATGCAGCACTCGGCACTTTCTCAGAGGGTTTCCAAACGATAGCATTGCCCACAGAAACCGCCATGGCCATCATCACCGCAGGAATCATGATCGGGAAGTTAAACGGGGTAATACAACCGACAACACCAACAGGTACTCGGATGGAAAAAACATCGATATCACCCGCGACATTGCGTGCATATTCACCCTTGGTCACATGCGGTGCATTACACGCAAACTCGATGCCTTCAATGGCACGCCCTATCTCGCCTTTGGCATCTAAAATGGTTTTACCATGTTCACGCCCGATGATTTCCGCCAGTTCATCTGTACGGGCAATCATCAATTCACGAAGCTTATAAATGACCTGCAAGCGTGCTGCATGTGAAGCCTTGGCCCAATTTTTAGCATTGCTTGATGTGGCTGCCTGTACGGCTCGCGCTACGGTTGCAGCATCCGCATAGGCACAACGGGCGATTTCCGCTCTTGTAGAAGGATTAAATACCGGACCTGTGTGTTGACTATCACGGATATGCTGCCCTGAAATATAATGACCAATCACCTGATTCATCTTGGATCCTTCCGCTTGGCTTGATTAAACATAAATGACTTGATGCTAAATTTTACTTTCCGCACCGGATACAGGAGTTGCGACTGTGTTGTTAGCGACTTTATCGGCGACATGTTGACTTTGCGCTTGTAATATCAACTCCTCTGCCCGATAGCGCTTGTCACTTTTCATAAAGAAGGTACAGATAATCGCAACCACCGCCATGCCAATGATATAAACCGATATAAAGTGTGGGCTGCCATCCCCGATTCCGAGCAACTTGGTCGCAATCATTGGTGCAAATCCACCACCGATCACCCCTGCCAATTGCACTGAAATCGAGATACCGCTATAACGAATTTCTGCGGGGAATTGACGTGCAAACAGCATTGATTCAGGGGCATACATAATTGGAAAGATAATCCCAATCGCCACCACCATCGCGGTCCAAATCAACAGCGGATCTTGACTATTCAACATGCTAAAGAACGGATAGCAATACAGTGCCAGCAAGAATAGGCCAAACATAAAGAGATTACGTTGCCCGACTTTATCGGAGATATAGCCGCACAATGGCGTCACCACGATCACCAATCCTGAACCACAGATGATCGCAAACAGAATATCTTGACGAGGAATGCCCAATTGCGCAGTGGTATAGGCCAGTGCAAAAGTAGAGGCAATATAGAACCAAGCATTTTCAGCAGCACGCGCAATAATAATGGTGATCAATTCACGTGGATGATTTTTGAAGACTTGAATTGCAGGCACTTTGACTGCTTTTTCTTGTTTCTTTACACGTTCAAAATCAGGTGATTCAGGTACTTTAATCCGGATATACCAACCCACACCAAGCAGTAAAATACTGGCTAGGAATGGCAGACGCCAACCCCAACTAAATAACATCTCTTCAGGGAGCATCGACACTGCACCGAAGGCCAAGGAGGCCAGCATTAACCCTGCACCAGAACTGGCCTGTGGCAAACTACCCCAAAAACCTTTATTCCCCTCAGGTGCATGTTCGACTGCCATCAATACCGCACCGCCCCACTCTCCGCCCATAGCCATGCCTTGCACAAAGCGTAGGATTACCAAGAAGAAGGTTGCCCAATACCCAATCCAATCATAAGTCGGTAACAAACCGATCAGGACTGTTGGTACCCCCATCAACACCAGGGTGGTGAGTAACATCGCTTTACGCCCGATCTTGTCACCAAAATGGCCGAAGACGAGCCCGCCAAGTGGCCTGCCGATAAAGCCCACCGCATAGGTGGCAAAGGCAGCCAGCACGCCAGTCATCGGGTCTAAATTGGGGAAAAACAATTTGTTAAATATCAGTGCAGCGGCTGCACCATAGATAAAAAAGTCATACCACTCGATAGTGGTGCCGACCATACTGGATATACCCGCCAGCCGATGTGAGGACTTTTTGTTTTGTGGAGTTGTTGCTTGAGTCTGCGCCATATCTACCTCGATCCATTCTGAGTATCAGCAGCATGATTGATAATATAAATGATCACCCTTGATTCAGTTCATATCATCGCCATTGGTTTTATTATCTTTGATTCTGTTTAGAGTGTGATTATGTTGCCATTATCTCGACTTAGCTCAGCCTACATTTCCTCTGCATAATTTGGCTAAAAATCTGCACAAGCCATTCCGTATATCTAATAAGATTAAATATAAGCATTGAGTATAAGTAAGTTTCAGGTGTATTTATGAATTTGAATCAGTTCAGCAATCGAGTCAACACCCTTAATTACTTAAGTAGTGACCAAATAATATTTTAACTATAAAAATCAACACGATATAAAAACAAAACTCAACAGAAAAACTTAAGAACTGATTTCCCTTAATCAAGTAGTTAATAGGTATCACAGTAGATTCATACCGTTTGGATAAAATAAGCTTCATAAATAATCAGAATGTGCTAAGTTAATCTAGAGCTAAATCGGGAACTAAAACTTGCTTTAAACTTTGGGGTTTAAATTATTTGATTTGAATCATCAGGGCATGATTTTTATTCGGGAGAATAGAAACTGATGGCTTAGGCAATGTTTAGCTCATATTTATTAAACCTAGAAAAGTTAAGTTTAAAGACTCAGTTTAAATACTCAGTTTAACGATCAAATACAAAATATCGTCGATTCTTGCGACGCTCAGTATGGACACTGGAAATCATCAGGATGGCTAATATGCAAAACAATGTGCAAAACATGCAGCGTGAGAATCAACCCTCGATCACAGCGCAAATGGCCTATAACACTTTGGCCTTTGATTATAGCCCTGCCCCAATCGTGGTGCTCAGTCACCGTAAAATGGTGGAAATGAATAGCGCCTTTGAACAGTTATTTGGCTATAGTCGCGCAGATTTAATCGACCAATCTATCGTGAAAATATTCCCCAGTATCGAAGACTATGAAAAAGTCGGTAATGATGCCTTAAGCAGTTTATTACAACATCAAAGCGAGTTTTACTCTGACCAACGCTTTATGCAGCATAAAAATGGTGAATTATTTTGGACCCATACCCATGGTCGTACATTAACCCCTGATGATCCATTTAAACTGATGATTTGGCATTTTGAACGCAAGGAACAAGGCTTAAGTTCAAAGCAAGCTCTGACCAAGCGTGAATCAGAAATTACCCAATTAATCGTGAATGGTTTCACCTGTAAAGAAATCGCAAAAAAACTCACCCTCTCCCATCGAACCGTTGAAGTGCATAAAGCCAATTTAATGAAAAAACTCGGTGTGCGCTCCAAAGCGCAACTGACCTCGAAGATTATTATTCAAAACAAATCCGCCACGCTTTAGCCCTTAAACCGAGATATTCCATTCTTGCATGCAGGATGGAATCAATCTTTCCTTGCCGATTTTACCGATCGCTCTCCGCTGCTAAAACGACGCACAGGGGTGCTAAAACAGCCTGCGCCCCTCAATAGTCTAATTACATCAAGTCAGCATACATGCTGAATCAGCTGATGGCATGATCCAGTTGAGAGACTATTTTACCGATTCCCCCACCTCCTAACGTACAGCCTATACGATCTAGCGCAGTTTCAACTGATGCAATTGTCGCATTATTCGCGCTGTACGGTGCGGTAAAAAAGCCATGATCTCAGCCTAGAACGATGTAAACAAAGATCCTTTCAAGGAGATCGATCAAATGCGTATGCCTGCTCTATTTCAACCCCGTTATTGCGTTATCTTGCTAGGTAGTGCCCTTTGCCTCAACACGACACAAACGTTTGCCCATACCCAATTACAGCGCAGTATTCCTGCCGCCAATGCAACAGTCACCACCACGCCGAAGTCCATCCAACTGCAATTTGCTGAACCGGTGATGTTGATGGGACTAAAACTAAAAGATGCCAATAACAACGCCATTAATATCAAATACAAACCTAATTCAAAATCTACCGCGCAGCATATCGTCACACTTCCTGCACTAAAAAACGGTGTCTATCAGGTGACTTGGAATATTCTTGCTCAGGACGGTCACGCCATAAAAGGTCAGTACAGCTTTACCTTAAAGCTAAAACCTTAAGCGCCAGCACTTAACAACATACATCCATGCTTGAGTTTCATGATTTGCTTGCTGCAGCACAGGATTGAAATGGCATGGTTGTGAATTTTTAGAGAATCTTCATGAATTTAGATCTATGGATCCTCAGCAGTTGGCTGGTCAAAGTGCTGCTCTATCTCAGCACGGCAACCCTGCTCGGGGGCTTATGGATGCAGGTCTTGCTACGCCAATTCAAGGAGATGCAAACCCTACTCGAACGCAGTTTAGTCTGGGCTGCAGCTTTAGGATTTCTCAGCAGTTTATTGTTGTTTTTTATACAGGTGGGTAGCTTTGCAGACAATGGTTTAATCGGAATGTTGCATCCTACCTATCTGCAGCTCTTTCTGAGCACCACCACAGCTAAAATTCATTTACTTCGAAGCGGATCATTTGCCATCATCTGGATTTTATTGATCGGGTGTCATGCCCTCAAGCCACGGATTTTCGGCAAGCTATGGTGGCTTAACATCGTTCTTGTGCTGATCATTGTCCTGAGTTACACCCAACTTGGGCATGCAGTTTATTTGTCTTATTTCGCTCAAGCATTGCTCAGTCTTCATGTGCTCTTCGTGTCACTGTGGATGGGCACGTTGTATCCAACGTATCGGCTATGTTATATCGCCCAAGGCTTTGAGCTCAAACTGCGCGTGCAGATCCTGAGTAAAGTGGTGCAATTTGTCTTCTCGTCAGCAATCCTCTGCGGTGTGATTATTGCTTATCTGCTGATCAAAGATTTAAATGCGCTGCTCTACAGTTCATATGGCAATATGCTGCTGCTTAAAATATCGATGGTAGTGTTGATTTTAGTATTGGCAATGATTAATAAATACCAGCTGACGCCGCGATTAGATACAACTCAAGGCATTCATTATTTAAGCATGGTGATACGCATTGAAATGTTAGTTGGATTAATCATATTAATGATAACTGCATTTTTTACTACCGTGATCGGGGTCGGTATGTAGGTGATCTGCTCGTAAAATACATAGAAAGCTAGATTGATCAATGCCACTTTCCTGCTTGCAATTGCATCACCCTTGCCGCTAAAAATTCCAGTTCCTCACGGTGATGAGTAACATAAATCATCGGCAGTCGCATTTCGGTTTGAATCCGAGCCAGATAAGGCAACAGTTGTTGTTTTAAATCTTGATCCAAGCCCGTTAATGGCTCATCCAATAACAATAAATGCGGTGAGGATAATAATGCCCGCCCGATCGAGATACGTTGTGCCTCGCCCCCAGAAAGCTGATGCGCCTTGCGTTGAATTAAGGGCTGTAACTCCAGTAAATCCACCACTTCATCAAGATGAAACTTAGACTGTGCAGGTTTAAGAAATTTCTGCGCATAACACAAATTTTGCCGTACATTCAGATGTGGAAACAACCATGCCTGTTGAAACACCATGGCGATTTTACGACGATGCATGGGTATATTAATCACCAATTGGCTATCAAATAATCGGGTTTGATCCAACTCAATATAACCCTGCTGCGGGCAGAGTAATCCCAGCAATAGCTTAAGCAGACTGCTTTTGCCTGCGCCTGATGCACCGACAATGCCCAATATTTCCTGCTGCATCTCTAACTGTAACTGCAGTTTAAATCCACCCTGCTGATAGTTTAAATCAAAGCGCAACATATTAAGCCTCTAACTTTTTTTGATAACGCTGCACAATAAAATAATTCGCCAACAATGCTGCAAATGCCAAGATGATCGAGAGCAATACCAAGCGCATGGCACTGTGCTCAGCATCGGGTTGCTGTAACACACTATAGATCGCAATCGGCAGCGTCCGGGTTTCATCGGGGATATTGCCGACAAAAGTAATGGTGGCACCGAATTCACCCAGACTGCGACTAAAACCCAAGATGCTGCCCATCAGCACCCCCGGCAATGCCAAGGGCAGACTGATCTGAAAAAACACCCGCAAGGGACTGGCCCCTAATGAAGCTGCAACATGTTCAAGCTGTTGATTGATCAATTGAAATGACAGCCGAATCGGTTGTACAAACAGTGGAAATGCCACAATCATCGAAGCCAGCACAGCACCTTTCCAGTCAAAGGCCAGTTGGATGCCAAGGCGACCCAAGTATTTTCCGATCCATCCTTGAGCGCCAAACAGCACCAAAAGTAAATATCCCAACACCACAGGAGGCAGCACCATCGGTAACTGGATCACAGCCTCCAACAAAAACTTAAATCGAAACTGATATCGAGCCAAGCACCACCCCAAGAACAGCGCAAAAGGAAGGTTGCACAGCGTGGCGAACAGTGCCACTTTGGCTGACAAGTACACGGCGCTGTATTCTTCAGGCGTTAAAAAAGATTCGTGACTGAACATCTGCACCCTCCTCAGGCTGAGGGTCTAAGCTGCGGATGCAGAATAAAACCTGCATTGTGATAGATGCGCTGTGCCTGTGGACTATGCAGTGAAAATTGTTTAAATCGAATCGCTTCAGGGTTGTTCTCCCCTTGCCGAGTCAAGGCCACCGGATAGAGGATCGGTGCATGCAGCGTATCAGGAAAAGTTCCAACGATTTGCACCTTGTTACTGATTAAGGCATCGGTTTTATAGACGATACCCAGCCGACATTCACCGCGTTCCACAAAAGTTAATGCAGCGCGGACATCATCGGTCTCCACGATCCGCCCTGTTAAACTGGCGAGCCATTGCAAGGCACTCAGGCTTTGCTTGGCATATTTGCCTGCTGGGACGGATTGCATTTGCCCGGTACACAGATGCCCATTAAAGGATTGGGCAAACGCAAAACTGGGGTGGGCTTGAAAGCGAATCTGCGCTCCTTTGGCTGCGATCAACACCAATTGATTGGACAACACCGTTCCGACTTGAGCCGCATTGAGCCATTTTTTTTGCTGTAAATATTTCATCCAATCCAGATCCGCAGCATAAAACAGATCACTGCTGGCACCGGCTGCAATCTGTTTCGCCAAAGTGGAACTCGCGGCATAGACGGGGATGATCTTGCTGTCTGGATAGTTTTTTTGATACTGCACTGCAACTTCATTCAGCACATTACTCAGACTGGCGGCGGCATAGACGCGAACGCTCCCCGCCTGTGCTTGAGTTTGAACCCCAACAACCAGCGTCAACAGCAGCACATACAACACTGCCACTTGCAGTCTTACCTGATGCAATAGAGTCCGATGCAATAATGTCCAATAGCGCAGGCGACCGCAGCATGATTTGGCCTGCGGCGCGCTGCAACGTGCCAGATCCAAGGCAAAATCCAAGGCTAGATCCAAAGACCTTGCACCACATCGCCTGCTGCATAGCGTTGCCCTGCGGCAATACGTACCAAGCAATTGGCTGTGGTAAGGTTACTCAACATATGTGATTGTTGTTTGGCTAAGCGATTGACGGTTAATGTTGCCTGATCAAATTTTGCCGTCATACGCAAAAAGCGTTCCCGAGCATCTAGATCAAGGTCATGCTTGAGCTGTGCGCTAAACCATGGTGGCGTTTGCATAGTGCCTTGCAGCACTGCCAATAAGGTTGCGGTATAAATCTGCATTCCCACAAAAACCGCTGCAGGATTTCCAGCTAAGCCGAGTAAATAACAGCGTGTACGATCAGGGCGTTTTTTCAATGCAAAGAGCATCGGCTTGCCCGGTTTTTGTTTGACCTTCCAAAACACCTGTTCAAAGCCCTGCGCCAAAGTAGCAGGTCGAATAAAGTCATAATCCCCCACCGAAACACCACCTGTGGTCAGGATCAGATCATGCGCTAAGCTGAGTTGCTGAATCAAGTCACTGACTGCCTCCATTTGATCTGACACATGATAAATCTCAACCTCATGGCCTTGTTGTAAAAACCAAGCGCGAATCATCGGTGCATTGGCATCAAAGATCTGACCAGCAGTCACGGTTTTAGCCGTTGCCCCCACTGCTGCGACTTCATCGCCACTGATCACTACCGCAATCTTGGGATAACGATAAACTTCAACCTCTGCCACACCCGCCATACTCAAGGCGGCAATGCTGCCCACGTTTAACTGCTGCCCAGTCTCAGCAATGCATTGACCGCATTTTAATTCTTCAGCAGCATCACGGATATCGGCATGCAACTTTAAGTCAGTGCTGAGGGCAATATGGTTGGCATCAATACACTCTACGATTTCTTGGCGGGCCACACTGGTGGTGCCTTTGGGAATTTCCGCACCGGTAAAGATGCGCATGGCTTGCCCAAGTGCCAAGGTCTGCGTCGGTACTTGGCCTGCACGAACTTCACCGATTAATTCAAAGCAAGTGTGTGCTGCAATGCTGGCGTGTGCACACAGCGCATAACCATCCACGGCACTTTGGCTAAAGGCAGGTAGGTCAATCTGTGACTCGGCCGATTCAGCCAAATAACGGTTTAAGCTTTCCGCCAAAGGTAGGACTTCGCTCTCTAAAGGTCGAGTATGTATATTGATCAATTCAATGGCTTGATCGACACTGATTAAATCTAGTTCTGAACCACAAGCGGTCATTATTGATAACCTCCAGCATGTGGGATATTTTTTTGTACATCAAATAGATGAATCAAGGCTGGGAGCATGGCAATCATCGACTCTTGAGCGCCTTGACGACTGCCCGGCAAAGTGATGACCAGACTGTTTTCGATATAGCCTGCCACCCCTCGGCTCAATGCCGCATAGGGGGTACGTTGTTGACCAAAACCACGTGAAGCTTCCATCAATCCGGGAATCTGGCGCTTGAGCAAGGGCTGTAATGTTTCCACAGTCAGATCTTTGGGGCCTAGACCGGTTCCCCCCACGGTCAAGATCAACGGATAATGATTTTTTTGCTCAGCGATCAGCGCCAATAACTGCTTGGGACTGTCTGGAATCACCTGATAGCCGATATCACAAAAATGCGCTTGCTCCAACATGGCCAGTATCTGTTGGCCTGCAGTATCGGGCTTTTTGCCTGCTGCCACCGTATCTGAGAGTACGATGATCGAAGCCGCAATCGGTTGTCTGAGCACCCGAGTGAAATGCGATTTACCGCCCTTTTTCAGTTGTAATTTACATTGATCTATACTGAGTTGTTCCGGTTCACAGTGCGGTTTGAGCATGTCATACAGGGTGAGGCCTGCGATACTGACTGCGGTCAAAGCTTCCATTTCCACACCTGTAGGGGCAATGGTTTCTACAGTAGCCGAGATCAGCACATGCTCAGCAAATAATTCAAATTCTACCTCAGCACGGTAGATCGGCAGCGGATGACACAATGGGATTAAGCGATCGGTGGCTTTGGCCGCCATAATGCCTGCTATGCGTGCAGTTTTAAGTGCATCGCCTTTCTCTGTTTGACCGTTGCTTAATAAAGCAATGCAATGCGCAGGTGCATGCAGAATACCTGTTGCCACAGCGCTACGATAACTGTCAGGTTTCATTGCTACGTTTTTCATGCAAGTTCCATGATTTATTCTAAGTTTAATGCTCAGGGTGAGCGGGTTTGCTCTGCTCTACATTGGGTAGGCACAGCATTATTGATGTTTATGATCGTGAATCTATGTTGCAGTCTTAGGCTCAAGCCCTACGATTTGGCAATTTAAGTTATTTTTTTGCTCCGTGCTTGCCTTGCCCGATGTTTTCGCATGATGTTTGAGTGCAAATCCTAAGGATGCTGCCGTATAAGTTCTACATCTTCAAATAGATATAGCATGAGCAATGGCAATCTTCATCTGCTCGGCGCAGAAACACTGATCCAGTGCGTGCTTGGCTCAACGACTAGATATGCCATTGATAGATGTTTGCCGTTGCAGCATCAAGAGTTGGCGCTGTTTGGCCTGCAGACTGTTGCGCTGTCAAGGTTTGAGATGATTTAGCCAAACTAAGTTGAATACTGGGGTCGAGTTGCAGACTTTGCGCTTTATTCGATTGTTTTATCGAGCTATGTTGCTTATTCATGCCCTGCTTCAGCCCTAGACTGCGCTGAGTTGCAAACATGCTATGCAAAAAACCGCGCACATGTATAAATAAATTGAGTCGCTGCATCTTGATCTCCTAAAAAACCTGTGGCTTTAGCGCTGGATTCGAACATGCGAAAGCAGCAGTTCAGGAATAGCAAGAACTGTTCCAAGTTTAGGGGGCAAGTTAAGAGCAGCCATTTAGTTCTGGAGAATATGGCCGTATAAGAAGATTATTTGATCGAAGCAAATTAAACCAAACTAATATTAACTTTTTTGCCTAGTGCTGCTGCTGCACTTGCAAGTGTCGTAAGCGTCAAACTCGTATCAGAATCATCCAGCAATCTATTTAATGAGGCACGGCTGGTGTGCATTTTGCTGGCCATCGCTGTTTTTGAGATCTGTTGAGCTTTCATTTCTTCTGCAATCTGCCATGCCAAAACTCGCTTAATCGCAAGAGCAGTCGATTCTTCTAAAATACCTTCTTCATCCAAGAAGTCATCAAAATTACTGCCAAGATGAATGTTGTCTTTAATCATGATAAATCCTCTTAAACTGCTGTAAACGTTGCTTTGTTAACTCCAAATCAGTTTTTGGAGTAGATTGACTTTTTTTAATAAATCCGTGAAGCAAAACCATGAGATTTCCGTGAACAGTAAACAATATACGGGCGATCCCATTTGAAATACGGCTTCGAACTTCCCAAAGATCAGTGTCCATTTTACGGACGAGTGGCATTCCAATAGGGAATCCAAACTGTACCGTTTTAATGTCAGCACCGATTGCCTTTTTGTCTACTACAGGCAAATCTTTTAGCCAATCTCGGACAGGTTCATTACCGCTTTCACTTTTATAGAATAAAACAGTCAAAGTGGGTTCTATTAATTCATCTGACATTTTTTTAAGCTTATCCTATGAAGAAAGAATCGTACCATTTTTGGTACGTTTTTTAAATAAAATGTGTTATGCATGAGGGAGGAAATCTGTAACATTATGAATCTTGATGGACTCGTTCCCCCCTTTGAAGGTGATACGAGAAAAATTTAATTAAGCAGTTGCGCTCAGTAAATGACAGATAATGTGATATTGATTTTTTTAATAAGGTAATGCTCCCTAAAAATAATTGAACTTAAAAGTAGAAAATCTAATACCCTTGATTTAAGGAGATTTTCTATGAAAACATCTAAGTATTCCGAT
>NZ_SLVJ01000001.1 GCF_004345325.1 Acinetobacter calcoaceticus | reverse complement strand
CAATTGTTATTAAGAACAGGGCAATCAAATTAATTTTAGACAGTGGAACACTGTTGGATGATAATTATTTGTCATCTAATGGGCGTGGAGGTATTCGTAAGACGAAAAAGAGTGTTAAAGCTCTTTCTCGCATTGCCAGTGAAACGTCAAAAGAAAAGTGTGCAACTTAGTTGCACTACGGAAACTCGATTGCTTTAGCATCGAGTAGTTCATTGAGAGTGAAACAGATGTCCGAACAACACGATCACTTGAACCCACAACACGGTCATTTGAACCTACAACAATGTCCCTGTGGCTTGGGGCAATATGCACAATGTTGTCAGCCGCTGCATCAGGGCGAGGCGGTAGCGCAAAGCGCAGAGCAATTGATGCGTTCACGTTATAGCGCCTTTGCCTTGGGCCAGATTGATTATCTGCTGGCCACCACGGCTTTGGGGCAGCAACAGGCACTTGATCGGGCTGCCATCGCCAGTTGGAGCAGTGCCAATCAATGGTTGGGTTTAGAAATCGTGCAGAGCAAAGCCAAACTGGGCAAGATCCATGCCCAAGTGGAGTTTAAGGCCAATTATCGTGATCTCAAGGCCGCAGCGACAGAGCCTGCTGAACAGCACCATGAAATTTCACATTTTGTTTTGCATCAAGGACGCTGGTACTTCCTTGATCCGACCACAGATCAAGCACTGACCATGAAGCAAACCTGTATTTGTGGCAGTCAGAAAAAATTCAAACAATGTTGTGCGACTTATATTCTTTAAGCACTGTTTTATTTAAAATAACGCGCTCAATGCACACGCAAGGGAAGTGAGAATGCAATGCTATTATTGGTGATTTACATTATTGCAATTACCGCAGAGGCCATGACTGGCGCGCTTTCTGCAGGCCGCCGCAGCATGGACTGGTTCGGTGTAATGTTGATTGCCTGTGTCACCGCGCTGGGCGGTGGATCTGTACGTGATGTACTGCTCGGGCACTATCCTTTGACTTGGGTGAAACACCCAGAGTATCTGGTACTGACCTGTGCCGCGGCCTTCGTGACCATTATTATCGCCAAATGGATGCGTCAATTACACTCGATCTTTTTATTACTCGATGCTTTAGGCCTAATTGGTTTTACCATCATCGGCAGCCAAATCGCCATGGAAATGGGCCACGGTTTTGTGGTTTCTGCTGTGGCTGGGGTCTTAACGGGGGTGTCTGGTGGGATCTTACGTGACATCTTGTGTAATGACGTGCCTTTGGTTTTCCGCCGTGAACTCTATGCCAGTATTTCCTTTGTCTCCGTGATCTTTTATTGGGTCTGTCAAAACATTGGCGTTTCTCTAGAAGTGAATATCATTTCAACTTTGGTGTTTGGATTCTCATTACGCTGTATTGCGATTTATTTTGGTTTGGAAATGCCGAAATTTATCTACAAAGAAGATGATGAGCAGTCAGCATCATCCAAAGACGAGTCTTAAGCACTCAGGCTTTAGTCTTGGGCGCTATCACCACTTAACCGAGGATCAACATGGATCTCATCTCACGTGTACAACGTTTACCCATCGGCCGATTTCATTACACCTTATTGGTGATCATCGGTTTTGGCTGGATGTTTGATGCCATGGATACCGGATTGATTGCCTTTATTTTGGCTAAAATGGCTGAAGATTGGCAGATGACCGCAGCAGAAAAAGGCTGGGTGGTGTCGATCGGTTTTGTTGGGATGGCGCTCGGTGCCGTCTGTGCTGGGGCATTGGCGGATCGGATTGGGCGTAAGACCGTATTTGCGTTGACCTTGGTGATTTACAGCGTGGCCACCGCCTTGTGTGCTATCGCGCCAAACCTGACCTATTTGCTGGTGTTCCGCTTTATCGTTGGCTTTGGTTTGGGTGGGCAATTGCCCGTGGCCGTGACCTTGGTCAGTGAATATATCCCTGCCCATGTCCGTGGACGCTTTATCGTGTTGTTGGAAAGTTTTTGGGGATTGGGCTGGTTGGTGGCCGCCTTGGTTTCCTATTTCGTCATTCCACAGTATGGCTGGCAAATGGCCTTTCTCATCGGTGGCTTACCGGTGTTGTATGTGTTGGTGATTATCAAAAAAGTCCCCGAATCGATTCCTTATCTGGTCAATCGTGGTCGTGTGGATGAAGCACATCGTCTATTGCAAAAAATTGAGCGTCAATGTGGCGTAGAAGTGGTGCAGGAGATCGTGGTGCGCCCAGTTTCACAGCAGCAAAACCTGTCCTTTTCCCAATTGTGGTCAGGTGCCTTGGCGCAACGTAGCTTGATGCTGTGGTTGATCTGGTTTGGCATCGTCTATTCCTACTACGGTATTTTCACTTGGTTACCGAGCCTATTGGTCAAACAAGGCTATACCATCGTGCAGTCTTTTGAATATGTGTTAATGATGATCTTGGCGCAATTACCGGGCTATATGGTGGCAGCATGGTTGGTGGAAAAGTTGGGGCGTAAAGCCACCTTGGCAGGCTTTATTAGTCTGTGTGGGGTATCGGCCTACTTCTTTGGTCAGGCCGAGAGCGTGAATATGATTATGTTCTGGGGTTGCTTGTTGTCCTTCTTTAACCTTGGCGCATGGGGCGTACTTTATACCTATACACCAGAGCTGTATCCGGCCAATATCCGTGCCTTCGGTTCAGGATGGGCCTCAGCGATAGGTCGTATCGGCGGTATCGTCGCCCCTTTGGTGGTCACGCAAATGATGTTGATGCCAGATGCATTTAGCCATGTCTTTGTCATGTTTGCTGCGGTACTCTTTGCAGTAGCGTTGGTTGTGTTGATCCTCGGTGAAGAAACCAAAGGCAAGACCTTAGAGTCGATTGGACAGTAGTGAGGTACTGCTTTTAAACATTTGCATAGCTGTCGAGCGCCAGATCGGCTACTGATTTGTTAAAAATAAATAATTTTTGGTTGATCAATCCCATAAAAGTGGATAGTTTTAGCCCATAAGACAGTAATTGTCGCACTGAATATTTGCCGCCCCTTGTATCGTGGGCGGCAGCGACTTAGCATAAGAACTTAAAAATAAATGTTTGATTAGGATTAAAGCTTGTTATGACTAGCCTAGCGCATCATGCGACAGAAAACCGTTCCGTTGCAGAATTTACTGAACAAGCTTATCTGAACTATGCCATGTACGTGATCATGGATCGTGCATTGCCGCATATCAGTGATGGTTTAAAACCGGTACAACGCCGGATTATCTTTGCCATGAGTGAGTTAGGGCTAAAACCAAGTTCGAAGCCAAAAAAATCAGCGCGTACCGTCGGTGATGTGTTGGGTAAATACCACCCGCATGGTGACTCAGCCTGTTATGAAGCTATGGTGTTGATGGCGCAGCCGTTTAGTTATCGTTATCCCTTTATTGAAGGTCAAGGCAACTGGGGTTCACCTGATGATCCCAAGTCCTTCGCGGCGATGCGTTATACCGAAGCCAAACTGTCACAGTATAGTGATGTGTTGCTCTCGGAGTTGGGTCAAGGGACTTGCGATTGGCAAGACAACTTTGATGGCACCATGCAAGAACCGATTACCTTGCCAGCACGAGTACCGAACATCCTGCTCAATGGCACCACCGGTATTGCAGTGGGTATGGCCACGGATATTCCGCCACATAACCTGCGTGAAGTGATCAAAGGCACCATTGCCTTAATTCGCAACCCCAATTTAACCGATGAAAAAATTGCAGAATATATCCCTGCACCCGATTTGGCGACTCGTGCGGAAATCATTACTCCACCTGATGAATTGCTGAAAATTCAGCGTACTGGGCGGGGCAGTTATCGAATGCGCGCTGTATATCGTCTTGAAAAAAACGAAATCATCATTACCGAATTGCCTTATCAAGTGTCGGGCTCTAAGATCGTGACCCAGATCGCCGATCAGATGCAAGCCAAAAAACTGCCATTGGTTACCGATCTCCGTGATGAATCAGACCATTTAAACCCAACCCGTTTGGTGGTGGTACTGCGTTCCAATCGAATCGATGCCGATACGGTGATGAGTCATCTGTTTGCCACCACGGATTTGGAGTCAAGTTATCGCGTCAATCTGAATATGATTGGTGCAGATGGCCGACCACAAGTGAAGTCAATTCGTCAAATCTTGCTGGAATGGATCGACATTCGTAAGAATACCGTCACTCGTCGTCTACAGTATCATTTGAATAAAATTGAAAAACGCCTGCATATCTTGGCTGGTTTACTGATTGCTTATCTGGATCTGGATATGGTGATCAAGATCATTCGCGAACAAGATCATCCTAAAGCGGCATTGATTGAACATTTTGGGATTGATGCCATCCAAGCCGAAGCGATTTTGGAACTCAAGTTACGTCATTTGGCCAAACTTGAAGAGTTTGAAATCCGCCGTGAGCAAGAAGAACTCGAAGCACGTGCTGCTGTCATCCGTGAACAATTGGGCAATCCTGAGTCTTTAAAACATCTGATCATTAGCGAATTAAAAGATGATGCTAAACGTTATGGTGATGACCGCCGTTCCCCGATCGTACAACGTGCCGAAGCCACTGCAATTCGTGAACAAGATTTAATGCCTGCTGAACCAGTCACCGTGGTATTGTCCGAAGCGGGCTGGATTCGTTCAGCCAAGGGGCATGAGGTCGATGCACCAAATCTGAATTATCGTGCTGGCGATCAATACCTCAGCCATGCTCTAGGTAAGTCCAATCAAAAAGTTTATGTGCTTGATGAAACTGGACGTAGTTATGCCATGGCAATTAACAGTTTGCCATCGGCGCGTGGATTGGGTGAGCCATTGAGTTCGAGGATTTCACCTGCAAGTGGGGTGAGCTTCTTACAAGTTCTGATTGCTGAAGAAGCTGCAGAAATCGTTGCTGTCAGTAGTGCAGGCTATGGTTTCAAAACCCAAGCACAGTCTTTGGAGACCAATGCCAAAGCCGGTAAGGCCTTCTTGAATCTATCCGATCAAGCCAAGGCGATGCCACTTTGTGAGCTGAAAAACACCACTCATCTTGCATTACTCACTTCGACTGGACGCTTGTTGGTTTTGGATTTAGCTGAACTTCCAGTGTTAAGTAAGGGCAAGGGTAATAAATTGATACAACTTGATTCACAAGATCAGTTAGTGTTCATGCTACCTTTCAATCTTGATGAGACAATTCAAGTGCTTGCAGGGCAACAAACATTAAAACTAAAAGGTGATGATTTACAAAAATATGTCGGAAAACGAGCAGCCAAAGGCCAGCTATTGCCGCGTGGATATCAAAAAGCAAGTAGACTGCTCATTCATAATTTAAACTAGCTTCTATGTTGCGTTATACGATATAAACAATTGAGTATTCATGCTTTTGATGAAAAATTGGGTACGAGATTGAGCGCAAAGAAGCCAAAAAACGATGCTTGATATTGAGAAAAAGTTTAAAAACTAAAGATTACCGATTGGAGAGTATGGCGTTATGGAAAAAATTTGGTTCGCTGAATACCAAAAAACTGGGATTCCAGAAACAGTAGAATTGCCATCTGAAAATACGTCGCTCGTAGATGTGATCGAACGTAATTTCCAGAAATTTGGTTCACGTGAAGCCTTTATCTTTATGGATAAAGTCATGACTTTCAGTGAACTAGAAGTCGCAAGTCGCAAGTTTGCTGCTTACCTGCAAAGTTTAGGTTTGGCAAAAGGGACGCGTGTCGCGGTCATGATGCCAAACGTTTTACAGTATCCAGTCGTGGCACTGGCTGTGTTTCGGGCTGGATTGATATTGGTCAATGTCAATCCGCTTTACACCGCACGTGAACTTGAGCATCAACTCAATGATTCTGGCGCAGAAGTGCTGGTGATCATTGAAAACTTTGCCTCTGTTTACCAATCTATATTGGGCAAAACACCGGTTAAACATGTGGTGGTTGCGTCTGTAGGTGACATGCTGGGGACTTTAAAAGGGACTTTGGTAAACTTTGTTTTACGTAAAGTTCGCAAACAAATTCCAGCTTGGGATATTCCGGGCCATATCAGTTTTAATGCAGCGATTGCCAAGGGCAATCCAAACAATTATAAACGTCCACAATTGACCTTGAGTGATACCGCACTATTGCAATATACCGGTGGCACCACTGGCGTATCTAAGGGGGCTGAGCTCACTCATCGCAACCTCGTTGCCAATATGATGCAATGTGATGCGATCTTCCAAAGCAAATTTGGAGCAGGGGATGGCGATAAAGATGACCGTATCTTCTGTGCCTTGCCGCTGTATCATATTTTTGCATTTATGGTCTGTGCACTGTATGGCATGTATAAGGGTCAGGCCAACGTCCTGATTCCGAATCCACGTGACTTACCTGCAGTGATCAAAGATCTGCGTAAGCACCAACCAACCTTCTTCCCTGCAGTGAATACCTTGTTTAATGCTTTGGTACATAACGAAGAATTTAAACAACTTGATCACAGCAAATTGAAAATTGCCATGGGCGGTGGTATGGCAGTGATGTCATCGACAGCTGAAGCATGGAAGAAAATTACTGGTAGTAACATCATTGAAGGTTATGGCTTATCTGAAACCTCACCTGTAGCTACTGTGAATCCGCCTAGATCTGAAGAGTACACTGGCACCATCGGTCTACCTTTACCATTAACCGATATTGCAATATTGGATGATGATGGCAACCATATGCCGATCGGTGAACAAGGCGAGATTTCGATCCGTGGTCCACAGGTCATGAAAGGCTATTGGAATCGTCCTGACGAAACTGAAAAAGTCATGACCAAAGATGGCTTCTTCCGTACTGGTGACATCGGTGTCATGGACAGTCGTGGTTATACCAAGATTGTTGATCGTAAAAAAGACATGATTTTGGTGTCTGGTTTCAACGTTTATCCTTCTGAAATTGAAGAAGTGGTTGCGACCCATCCGAAAGTATTGGAAGTTGCTGCAATCGGTGTACCAGATGAGAAATCTGGTGAAGTACCTAAATTGTTTGTGGTGAAAAAAGATCCATCCTTGACCACCGAAGAAGTTTTGGCTTATGCCAAAGAAAACTTAACGGGTTATAAACGTCCACGTTATGTTGAGTTTATGGATGAATTACCAAAATCAAATGTGGGTAAAATCCTACGTAAAGATTTGCGTAAGTAATCGCTAGATCAGTTTAAAAAAAGCGCCTTAAGGCGCTTTTTTTAGCTGGGTATAGGCTGGATTATTCTATGCTATGGCTGAGTCCTAGACTGATTTCATCATCCAACGATCAATATAGGGTCTGCCTATACCGAGGATACCGGTAAAGGTCAACATGGTCCCCGCTTGCCGACCAAATGCTTGTATTGGAATCGCACCCTGAAAGGTCAAGTAGATATCAATCAGGCAATATAGCGTGACCAGACCGAGCCAAAGATAGAGATTTTGCCGCCATATACCCACAGCATAAAAGGCGATCACCAAGGCTACAAAGGTCCCCACCGTTGAAGGCAAGGTCCAATTGGCACAGATGGTACTGATTAATAGCGCAGTAATCGGTAGCACGATTTTTAATATACGGTCGACGGATTTTTGCTGTTGACGCTGTAGGGCCAGTACATCGAACATCTTTTTTTGATCCGGATTGATCATGTCTGCTCCATTGTTTGCAATTTACCAAAACTGAGTATTTAACGAAATTTATCAGTTAAACACCGTGTTATGATAGTCCACCTAAATATTTCATGAGAACAAATTCATGTATGGTATAGATGGCATCGTTTATCTGATTCTCATTGCATGCTTACTCCCTTATATATTTACAATTATTGCCAAAGCAGTAGGTGGCTTTAATGCCAAAGACAATCAAAATCCGCGTGAGTTTTTAGCCAAAACTTCAGGTCTCGCTGCACGTGCGCATGCAGCACAACAAAATAGTTTTGAGAGTTTGCCGCTGTTTATCGCAGCCATTCTCATGGCAGAGTATATGGTGGTGCCTCAGTATCTCACCATGATGCTCGGTGGAGCCTATATCATCCTACGGATTATTTATGGGATGTGTTATTTAGCCAACTTATCGACCTTAAGATCGGTGATTTGGTTTTTATCGATGGCCTGCCCAATCTTGTTGTTGGTGATGATTGTGCGTATGATCTAACGCGCATTTCAGCGGGTTAATCCATTAAATTGATGATGCAAATTGTATAATTGAAAACAGTTTAGGCAATAAAGCGTTATAATTGCCGAGATTTTCCATACAACCTGAGCTTTAAAAGAGTTTGTTATGAGTTACAACAATATTCCTCCTGGTAAAGATGCACCAAACGATATCTTTGTCATCATTGAAATCGCTGCTAACGCTGCTCCAATCAAATATGAAATCGATAAAGATTCAGATGCTTTATTTGTTGACCGTTTCATGGGTACAGCGATGTTCTATCCAGCGAACTATGGTTATGTACCAAATACGTTGTCTGAAGATGGTGATCCGCTAGACGTACTCGTGGT
The DNA here is from genome assembly GCF_004345325.1 of Acinetobacter calcoaceticus. Taxonomy (GTDB): domain Bacteria; phylum Pseudomonadota; class Gammaproteobacteria; order Pseudomonadales; family Moraxellaceae; genus Acinetobacter; species Acinetobacter calcoaceticus_D. The sequence goes on along the minus strand of NZ_SLVJ01000001.1, from coordinate 431,902 downwards.
AACACCGCATCCAGTGGTTCCTGGTTCTGTGATTCGTTGCCGCCCTGTCGGTAAATTGAACATGGAAGATGACGGTGGTATTGATGCGAAATTGATCGCAGTACCCCATGAAAAACTCAGCCCGTTATATAAAGATGTGAAAGAATATACTGATCTTCCACCTTTATTGATTCAACAAGTTGAGCACTTCTTCCAGCATTACAAAGATCTTGAGCCAGGAAAATGGGTTAAGTTGACTGGCTGGGAAGGTTCAGAATCAGCTAAAGCTGAAATTTTAAAATCAATCGAAGCTGCTAAATAAGCATATTGTTTCTGCTTCACTTGATCCTTGAGTGTGGCTGAGCGAAAAAAACCTACATCATTGAATGATGTAGGTTTTTTTTATGTGTTACGACTATGTAAAGAATTAAAGGAACTTAAATGGATATTCGACAAAGATACGCCATTCATCAGTACTGCCAATATAGTAGTCTGAGGTGTAGTTTTTATCCGCACGATAAATTGAGTTACGGACTTTAAAACTCAGATCCTTGGCTGCACCACTTTGGACCGTATATTTCACCTGATTAAAGAACTCACGCTCACGTGCATCGTCTGTGATACGCTTGCCTTTTGCTTGAACATTGATATCCCAACCATAGACATAGGCTGTGGTCCAGTTTAAACCTGGGATACCGAACTGATTGAAATCTAGTGAATATTGTAATTGAACCGATTTTTCACCATTACCAACAAAGTCAGAAAGATAAGAGTTTGGTAAATACATACTACTGCCACCCGCACCCGCGACATTATAGACATAGCCTACATCGCCCGAGTTTTGTTGGTAAGCAAGCATCAGATTATGTGGACCAGTTTTATAGCTCCCTGAAAGTGCCCAAATATCATTGGTCTTCGAAGTATTGGCTGCACCCGTTGCAGAGTAGGCGATTTTGTCATAAATCTCTTTATTATATTTAGTGTGATAACCACTAAAGTCAAAAGTTAATGCACTATCATTGGCCAGTGGATACTTATAGTTCATATTTAGATAATGACGATCCAATGCATCTTTTAAATTTGCACCATAATACGCCGCCGAGAGGTCATCATTAAACTTATATTTACCGCCATAGACCACTGCACGTTTTAACTTATTTTGGTCAGTGGCAATTTGATTGGAGAGTTGGTCTTTGGTGAAATAACCCGCGCTCAATTCTAGATTTTTGATTTCATTACTGTTGATCGATGTACCGGTATAGTATTCAGGGATGAGACGCGCAACAGTATTACTTTGTAAAACTGGCAAATCAACAATTTGAGTACCATAACGGATCGTGGTATTGGAGATGCGCGCTTTAACATTGGCACCACCACGACCCCAATGATCATAAGCACTACCGTCATTACGTAGCGGCAACATATCATTGCCTGAGTGTTTATTTTCACCAATTTTAAAACCAACATCACCGGTAATACCAATACCAAAACCAACGATACCGGGTGTGAAGCCAGACTCTACAGAGACCATGGCAGCTTGTCCCCAAGAGCTTTGATCATGTACGTCTGGATCTTTTTTATCGCGACCAATCCAACCGTTACGCAGCAATACTGAGGCGGTGGTGTCGTCAACAAAACCCTTGGATTCACTTTGCTCACTGGCAAAGGCGGAAGATACGAAAAATACTTGAATTAAAGCTGCTAATGTCAGCTTTTGCACGTTTAGCATTGAATGCCCCATAATTTGAGAAAACACATTTTGTTTTAAATATCAGTTGATGGATTGGTAAGTTTGCCTTCCCACCACCTGAATCAGTCATTGAATCGCAGCATGTCCATATTGCTTTTTCAATCCGAATGAAAAGTTACCCCAACTTTTCATTAAGAGAACAATATGACATTTAAGTTAATTTGAAAAGCGATTTTGTCTAAAGTCGATATCGTTTCAAAACAAAAGACAGATTAATCTTATAATGAGAATTGCGTCTTATTTATAATTAAAAGTGATTAGTTAAACAGATGTTTTGCGGATCAATAATTTTTTGAGTAATTTAAGATATAAGAATTTTGCTAATTCTTCTTTTAAATATATGTAGATAAATTTTATATTGTGCAGTTATTTTAAACTTTGGATTTTTGTGACTATAATCCGTTTCCGTCAATAATGCCCTAGATATTTAATATGAATAAATTAGCAGTAATTTTAGGCGCATGCGCTGCGTGTAGTTCGATGTTCGCCTTGGCTCATGAAGGAATTGAGTCGCAAATTGTTCAACAGGATCTCAATAATCAAAATACTGCAGCTAAAAAGTTAGAAATTTCTGGTACGGTCAGTGCTGTTTCCGCCTATGTCTCACGTGGTGGAACAAACAGCCCGGAAAATGATGATGCGGCAATTCAAGGTAGCTTAACCGCAAATTATAATGGTTTTTATGGTACCTATTGGGTCTCCAAACTGGGTTATTCATTTGCAGAAGATCAGGCCAAAGCTGCAATCAACAATAACAAGCAACTCTCAGAGGCTCAAAAAGCCGAGGCTTTGAGCAAGGTCAACATCGCGTCACCTAATTATTATGAGCATGATTTTATTGTAGGTTATACCAACAAATACAATGATCTCAACTACGATCTACAACTCGCCACCTATGTTTATCCAGGCAGTGATAACACCACAGGTGTAGAAGCTGGGGTATTTTTAAGTCATCCATTGAGTAAGACTTTAGGTAACTCAGCATCATTGAGTGTGCAATCTTACGTAAATAATACCGTGTTCATGAACCGCGGCGATACCTATGTTGAATTGGGTTATGAGCATCCTTTACCACAAGGCTTTAAAGCCAATCTCAGCACGGCAGTGTCTTGGTATCAAGACAGCGGAAAGTATAATGTCAAAACCACTGAAGACTTTGTACTGCGTCATGCCACAGTGCAACTTTCTCACGATCTGTTTAATAATCCCAAAGCGACCGGTTGGTTGAAATATGTTGTAGGCGGTGAAAATCGTGAGGGCATAAGTCAAAAAAATATGGTGGTTGCGGGTATGCGTTACGCGTTCTAAACCTCGTCAACAGACCTAAACATGCAGGGTTTTTTGACCCTGCATTTTTTATTGTTAAGTTTTGGTTATCAATTGCAAAAACATGGAAGTGAAAAATTTAATTTTTGATTTTAAGTCCATTTTTATAAACTACATCTTGTAGGTTGAATACATTTTATTCATATTTCAAAAAATTCAAATTTGGTTTTATTTACACTTAATTAATGCCTTCACTCTAATTCTGCATAGATATTTTACGCCGTGCTTTTTGATAATAACGCGCTGAAGCTGTGAGTTTCACAAATTCAGTGTTTGCTTAAAGTATTGATTTTAAGTTTTGCGCAGCCAATGAAATTAATTTTGCTATAACAAGCTGAAATTACTCTAATTTCAATGCACTAAATATAATTGCGTATTGCAATTTTGATTTTTTTTATGAAAATGGCACAGCAATTGCATTGCTTAAAATGAATTTTTAATACCCACCACAACAAATAAATGCCTATCCAAGGGGAGTTGAACTCTATGAAAATGAAAAAAAGCCTATGCTTGTTGGCCGTATTATCAACTGTATCGACGTTGACCCTAGCTGCAGATGAAAAGCAATGGCCTTTTCCTGGCGAAGTGACAGGCAACATCGCGGTACTTTCTAGCTATGACTTACGTGGTATTACCAATACCCCTGAAAATGACAAAGTCACTATGCAAGCAGGTCTTGAATATGGCCATCCATCTGGTTTCTATCTTGGCTACTGGGGATCAACCCTAGGTTATTCTTTGACTAAATTTGACGATGTGACTGAAGAATATAGCGGCCGTAAGTCTTTTGAAAACGACTTTAATATTGGTTATCGCGGCAAGATCAATGACGATTGGGGCTATACAGTAGGTGGTACCTACTATATGTATTACGAGTCTGATGCAAAATCAGATTATTTTGAGACCCTACTCGGTGTGAACTATCAAAAACTCGCTATCACTGCACAGACTGCGACCAAGGATGTCGACACCGCAAATAAAGGTGACACCTATTTCCTAGCAACTTATGCACATGAGTTACCACGTGATTTCACTGCAAATATCGGCTTAGGTGCTTATTATTATGGTGACTCGGACAAATATTTAAAAACCACAGAGACCTTCAATTTCCGTCACCTCACTCTAGGCGTGAGCCATCCATTGGGTGATACAGGTGCCTTGATGAATCTTGATTTTATTGTCGGTGGTTATGACCGCATGAACGAAAAACAAAAAAATAAAGTGGCATTGGGACTGAAATATAATTTCTAAACATTATTACTGCATTACAACTTTAGAAAGCGGCCTTATAGGCCGCTTTCTTTTTGCAGAGCTGCATATGGTTTATTAAATGAATGTTGAATTTGATGAATCCATGACTTTGTTTTTTGGAATGGGTTTTTGTGGGCGCGACATGTAAATTTTTAGCGCATTTCTTGACTACGGTAGGACAAGGCTTCAGTCAGGTGATGATTGTGGATATGTTCACTTTGTGCCAAATCAGCAATGCTTCGTGCAACACGAATAATCCGATGATAGGCACGAGCAGATAGATTTAAGCGTTGTTGCGCACTGTCTAATATTTTTGCTGAATCTGGATCTAAATGGGCATGGACTTCAAGTTGTTTTGGACTCAGGCTTTGGTTAAGTTGTTGTTGGCGTTGAATTTGCAGTTCATAGGCTTGAATCACACGCTGTCGCACCGCAGTTGAGTCTTCGACTGGGCTGGTATTTTGAAGTTCTTGTGCTTTAAGTGGTGGTACATCGATATGTAGGTCGATGCGATCAAGTAGTGGGCCAGAAATTCGGTTTTGATAGCGCTTAATGACTTCCGCCGAACACTGGCAGCGACTGTCCTGATTAAAGGCATAGCCACAAGGACAAGGATTCATGGCTGCAATCAGTTGGAAATTTGCAGGAAAAGTAATTTGTCTTGATGCTCGCGAGATCACGATGGTCTTTGATTCGAGAGGTTGGCGTAATACTTCTAAAACCTTTCGATCAAATTCTGGTAGTTCATCTAAAAATAATACCCCTAAGTGCGCCAAAGTGATTTCACCAGGCTTGGGCTGTGAACCGCCACCGACCAGTGCAACCGCAGATGCAGTATGGTGTGGTGCACGAAAGGGGCGTTGTCCAAACGGATGTTGGTGATTACTGACCGAATAGATACTGGCAACTTCTAGATATTCTTCGGTGGTCAATGGAGGCAATATACTGGGCAGCCTGGAAGCCAATAAAGTTTTACCCGTGCCAGGCGGACCTCTGAACAAAATAGAGTGGCCTCCTGCCGCCGCGATTTCTAAGGCGCGGCGTGGGCGGAGTTGGCCTTTAACATCTGCAAGGTCAAGCGCATATTGATTATCGTGTTTGGCGGGTATCGGTTGGGCTACTTGGATCAACTGCTGTTTTAAGAAATGTTCACAGACTTGTTTGAGATGAGTTGCAGGATAAATCTCAATGGCTGGTAGTTGTGCTGCTTCTGCCGCATTTTGGTGCGAGAGCATTAACTTGTGTTTGGCAAGTTGACAGGCCATGGCAATACTAAGGGTGCCTGTGCCTGATCGTAGATGACCGTCTAAGGCCAATTCTCCAACAAATTCAAAATCGTCTGTTTGATTTTCTGGGAGTTGACCTGAGGCAATGAGTATTCCTAAGGCGATAGGCAAATCTAAACGTGAACCATCTTTGGGCAAATCCGCGGGCGCCAAATTGATCGTGAGTCGTTTGGTGGGAAATTGAAAACCACTATTGATGATTGCAGATCGCACCCGATCTTTACTTTCGCGGACGGCAGCCTCTGCCAGTCCGACAATCGTTAATGACGGCAAGCCTTGACTGACATGGACTTCAACCTCAATCTGAGGGGCATGCAGGCCTAATAAACCTCGGGTGTAGATTTTGGCAAAAGACATTTATTATTTTTCCATTGTGCTTTATTTTTGATCTTATTATCGTCTTTTGATGCACCTATATAGTGCAAAAAACAATCAATTTGTTTTGTGCAACTCACTTTCTAGCACTTGAAGTTGAGCTTGAAGCTGATTTAAACGTTGGTTGGCAAGTGCTAGGGCATTTTTTTGACGTTGGATTTCATCTTGAGAGACCAGGTCCATCTTGGTGACCGCCTCATTGAGTAATGCACGTATGTTGTGCTCCAAATCTTGCTTGGGTTGCTCAACCTGTTCCATTATGGCGTGTATTAAAGTTTCAATCATCTTAGAACCATATCAGTTTCATCAAATTTTGGCAGTGTAGCACCGCTTGTAGTCAGACTCTAATATTAACTGATCAATATGGAATTATCAGATAATAAAATATGAAATTTCCATGCGTTCAAGATTATTTTTTGCATACCTGACTATAAGTTCCAGTATAAAATAGGTTATAAAGACAACGCATGACAAAACTGATTAACACCCCCAACCGTTATGAAAGTTTTGGCATGAAAATTGAACGTAAAACCTTACTGGTGAGAAAAGCCGAAGGAAAACAACATGAAACTTGTAACTGCAATTGTTAAACCATTTAAATTAGATGACGTGCGTGAAGCACTCTCTGAGATAGGTGTTCAAGGGATTACTGTAACTGAGGTCAAAGGTTTCGGTCGTCAAAAAGGTCATACTGAGCTCTACCGTGGTGCTGAATATGTCGTTGATTTCTTACCGAAAGTAAAGATTGAAATCGCGATTAGCGATGACATGGTCGAATCGGTTATCGAATCCATCACTCGCGTCGCAAGTACTGGGAAAATTGGTGACGGTAAGATTTTCGTGACGAATTTAGAGCAAGTTATCCGTATCCGTACCGGTGAAACAGGTCCAGATGCTGTGTAATTTGGCATAAATTTTGCTGGTTGTGCTGATCACTGCATAACTGAGAAAAATAGGTTGGGGAAATGCGAATGAAGAAAATACTGCTTGCGTTCAGTTTATCTGGCGCATTATTAGGAGGTTCTGCTGCATGGGCAGAAGAAAAGGGCATTGAACCTACTCCATCTACACAAACAGTTCAATTAGAAACAATTCAAAATCAGCCGACCACGGCAGCAGAGCATGCACCGTCTAGCGTTGAAACCTTAGCGGTTGAAGCAACGCCTGCGGAAGTTACTCCAGTTCTGGATACAGGAGATACTGCATGGGTTCTGATCTCTACAGCATTAGTTTTATTGATGACCATCCCAGGTTTGGCACTTTTTTACGGCGGTATGGTACGTAAAAAAAATGTGCTGAGTACCATGATGCATAGCTTCGTGGCAGCGGGAATCGTCAGTGTGGTCTGGGTTGTGGTGGGTTATTCCTTGGCCTTCGGATCAGGCAATGCTTTTATCGGTGGACTGGATAAAGCCATGTTGGCCGGCATCAGTACTGATGTGTTGAGTGGCACAATCCCAGAAATATTATTTGTTATCTTTCAAATGACCTTTGCCATTATCACGGTGGCGATCATCAGTGGTTCTATCGCTGATCGAATGAAATTTGGTGCCTTTGTTGCCTTTATCAGCTTATGGGTCGTTATCGTTTATGCACCGATTGCACACTGGGTTTGGGGTGGCGGTTGGTTGATGAAAGAAGGCGCTTTGGACTTCGCCGGTGGTACAGTCGTACATATCAACTCGGGTGTTGCAGGTTTAGTTGCAGCCTATATGTTGGGTAAACGGATGGGCTTTGGAAAAGAATCTATGGCACCACATAACCTGACTTTAACTGTGCTTGGTGCAAGTCTAGTTTGGGTGGGTTGGTTTGGTTTCAATGGTGGTTCTGCTTTGGGCGCCAACGGTTCCGCAGCCTATGCTTTAGTTACAACTCAAGTGGCAGCGGCAATGGCGATGATTGCATGGTTGCTGGCCGAGAAAGTGGTGCGTGGTAAAGCCTCTGTCTTAGGTGGTGCTTCAGGTGCAATTGCGGGTCTAGTCGTTATTACGCCTGCCGCTGGTTTTGTCACTGTAGGTGGCGCGCTTGCGATGGGCTTGATCGGTGGTATCGTTTGTTTCTGGGGTACAACCTCATTGAAACGCCTGTTGAAAGCCGATGACTCACTTGATGCATTTGGGCTACATGCGGTGGGCGGTATTGCAGGTGCATTGTTGACTGCCGTATTTGCCAGTGAATTTATCATGGGCGATAACGTGCCTGAAAATATGCTGCACCAATTGTGGGTGCAAGCTGAGGGTGTGTTGGCAACTATTGCTTACTCTGCAGTCGCCACATTTATCTTGTTGAAATTGATTGATATTGTGATTGGAATCCGTGTCGAATCTGATGATGAACGTATGGGTCTGGATTTAAGTCAACATGGAGAGCGAGTTGAGTAGGACTTGGTTTAAAAATGAGATTGCCAGTTGCATGTTGCTGGTCTTATAGATACAACAATGATCATTACTGAAATCGAATAATATCCACAGAATAAGCCAGAATTTAATAACTGCAACTTACTATATATTGTGTAAAACAGCCCGAAAGGGCTGTTTTTTTGCTATATCTTGCGTTAAACCTCAACAAGGCTGAAATTTTTTGCTAAACTGACGACCATTTCATTTGTTCCATCGAATTGATATGCATTGTCCATTTTGTAATGTTGCCGATAGTAAAGTGATTGATTCGCGTTTGGCTGCTGCGGGCAGTCAGATCCGTCGTCGTCGAGAGTGTTTAAGTTGTGGTGAACGTTTTACCACCTTTGAAAGCTACGAGATGGTGATGCCTCGAGTCATAAAATCCAATACCAAGAATGAGCCTTTTGATGAAGAAAAATTGCGTCGTTCTTTGATGCATGCACTACAAAAACGTCCAGTCACGCAAGAGCAAATTGAAAGTGCATTGAGTGATATCCAATTACAAATAAGACGTTTAGGTGAGCGTGACGTCAAGTCAATTGTGATCGGAGAGATTGTAATGAAAGCACTGTTTGCATTGGATCATGTCGCCTATGTACGCTTTGCTTCGGTATACCAAGATTTTCAAGATGTCGAAGCCTTTCGTCGTCAAATTGAGCAAATGCAACAACATGACTGAAAATAACCAGGCCTTTGACCCTAGTGCACATCTAGATCCGCAAACCAGCCAAGATCAAACTTGGATGCGCCATGCGATTGCTTTGGCTGAACAGGGGCGATATGCAACCAAACCCAACCCCAATGTCGGCTGTGTCATCGTCAAAGATGGTCAGTTGCTGGGTGAGGGGTTTCATCCTCAAGCAGGCCAACCGCATGCTGAAGTATTCGCCTTGCGCCAAGCCGGTTCCGCCGCACATGGGGCAACCGCTTATGTGACTTTAGAGCCATGTGCACACTATGGCCGCACGCCACCTTGCGCTTTGGGCTTGGTTGAGGCGGGCGTGGCACGAGTCGTGGTGGCATGCGCTGATCCAAATCCTTTGGTGGCAGGCAAAGGGATAGAGATTTTACAGCGAGCAGGCATTGAGGTTGAACAAGGGTTATGTGCAGATGAAGCCGCACAACTCAATCGTGGCTTCCTCAAAGCAATGTCGACTCAGCAACCCTATGTGCGTTTAAAAGTTGCATCTAGTTTAGATGGTCGCACAGCGATGGCATCCGGTGAGTCAAAGTGGATTACCGGTGCAGCGGCACGCTTAGATGTGCAGCATTGGCGTGGTATCTCTGCGGCGATCATCACCGGCATCGATACGGTATTGGCAGATGATTGTGAGTTGAATGTGCGTGAATTGGCACAAGCAGATATCAGCACGGTAGTACAACCGAAACGTGTGGTCTTAGATCGACAAGGGCGTTTGCCGCTCACTGCCAAAATATTATTACAGCCTGAAACCGTGATGGTGATGGGGCCTTATCGTCAAGATTTGGCAGATCTGGGCGTGGTACAATTGCCTGTTTTTTCACTCGATGCATTACTCAGCAGCTTGTGTCAGGATTATCAGCTTTTTGATATCTTGATTGAGGCTGGTGCGACGCTATCCAGCGCATTTTTACAGCAGCACTTGGTTGATGAAATGATCAGCTATGTTGCACCCACTTTTTTAGGTCAATCCGCCAGAGCAATGTTTAAAGCAGATTTACATCACATGGCAGAGCAATTTCGTTTTAAGCTTGAGGATGTTACCCAGTTGGGTGATGACTTGCGTTTAAGATTGATCCCTACGCAAGAGTCAGTATGAGTTCAGAGTCTACGGTTTATCATAAACGTCGTCATGCCGCACGAACCACGGATGAATATCTTTTTCATCAATTGGTGCCTTATTTAGGCAATAAGCGTCGTCTATTGCACCTGATTTTAGAAGCATTAGAATTAACAGGGACTTTGGCAACGGGAGGCAAACGCGCACCGATATTTGCTGATTTTTTTGCAGGCAGTGGTGTGGTCTCTCGCTTGGCACGTCAACATGGTTATCGTGTCATTGCCAATGATTGGGAACCCTATAGTCATGCGCTAAATCATGCGATTCTCGCTTGTACGTCTGCGCCCGCTTTTAAAGAATTAGGTGGTTATCAGAAAGCCATTGATTATTTAAATCGCTTGCCTGAAGTCAAAGGCTGGGTAACACATAATCTATGCCCACGTAATGATGAGATCTATGATCCGAGTCGTGATCGTTTGTTCTTTAAACGTCGCAATGGGATGCGCATTGATGCCATACGTCAGCAAATCGCATCATGGCAAGCCCAAGGGGCGATCGATGATGTTGAGATGAGTGCTTTACTGGCACCTTTGCTCTATTCAGCAAGTTTTGTCAGTAATACCAGTGGTGTATTTAAAAGTTTCCATCAGGGGTGGGGCGGCAAGACCCAGACCGCCTTGGAGCGTATTGAGTCACAACTGTTACTCACGCCGAGTCTGTTCTGTGACGCACCGGGTGCGCAGAGCCAGCAACCGATGGCTGAGGTGTGGTGCGTGGATGCACAGCGCCTTGCCAATCAAATGAGTGGTTTTGAAGTGGATGTGGCTTACCTAGACCCACCCTACAATCAACATGCGTATAGCAGTAATTATCACGTGCTCAATTCGCTGACCTTGTGGGATCAGGCAGATTTACCGACGCCAGATACCAAAGGCTTTAAAAGCGGTATTGATCGTGCATGGCGCAAAGAAAGACCGAGTCAATATAACTCGTCAAAGCATGCACAAGATGCGTATGAGGCTTTGCTCTCGACCATCAATGCACGCTATATTCTGACCAGTTATTCGACTGACGGTAATATTGAAGCCAAAGATTTGCTCAAGGCTAATTTATTGCGTGGCAAAGTGACGTTATTGACTCAAGATGTGCCGCGTTATCGGGTCAGCAAGCAGCGCCAGTCCGAACGTGCACGAGTACTCGAATTTATTGTGATTACCGATACGCATGCCAAATCAGGGCCACCATTGAGACAATTATTAGGACAACTTTATCATTTTGCTGAGTTGGGTGGCGTGGATACGTCAGGCGTGAGCACTCAATTGGCTTTGTGGTAATAGCAAAAGAGATCAGCATATGTTTACCGGCCTTATTGAAAGTTTAGGAAAAGTTGAGAGTTTACAAAGTATCGGTGGTGATCTGCGTGTTCGTATCCAAACCCCATTAGATCTGTCAGATGTGGCATTGGGTGACTCGATTGCAACCAATGGGATCTGTTTAACGGTGATCGCTTGGGGCAGTAACTGGTATGCAGCGGATGTGTCGCAAGAAAGTTTAAGTCGATCTACACTGGTAAACTGGCGAGTTGGGCAGTCAGTCAATGTAGAAAAAGCCATGTTACCTACGACACGTTTTGGTGGTCATATCGTTAGTGGCCATGTTGATGCAGTCGGTGAAATAACACAATTACAACAGGATGCACGTTCTATCTACTTTGAAGTGACCGCACCTGCCTCGATTGCCAAGTATCTTGCTGAAAAAGGCTCAGTAACTGTTGATGGTATTAGCCTTACAATCAACCATTTACGTGGAAATATTATGAGCTTAAATGTGATCCCACATACTGCTGAGCGTACCAATATTTCGACATGGAAAGTCGGGACGCTGGTGAACCTCGAAGTGGACATCATCGCCCGCTATATCGAGCGTTTGTTACTTGGGGAGCGTGCCGCAGAGCAAGCACCCACATCCAAGTTAAGTATGGAATTTTTAGCTGAAAATGGCTTCTTAAAGTAAAAAAACGTAGAATAGAAACAGCCTCATATAGAATGAGGCTGTTTTTTATCATGGTCTGAGATCCCAAAGCGATGAATCAATTTGAAACAAGGCTGTGGCAATGATGGAATTTTTGCTGCATTTGGAACAAATGTTACCGACACTTCTTGAAAATTATGGGCTATGGATCTATGCCATTCTATTTTTAATTATCTTTGCCGAGACAGGCTCAGTATTTATGTTTTTTTTGCCTGGTGACAGTTTGTTACTGGCGATCGGTGCACTGTGTTCAACAGCGGACAATGTGCATTTACATTATATGGGTATATTACTTTTTCTGGCCTCAACCCTTGGCTATGCCGTAAATTATTATACGGGGCGCATTTTGGGTGTGAAATATTTCTGTAAACATACTCGTTGGTTTAAGCCTGAGTATATAGAGAAGACCAACCGATATTTTGAAAAGCATGGCGGAAAGACCATTTTAGTTGCACGTTTTATTCCTTTTGTTCGATCTTTTGCACCCTTTGCTGCAGGCTCAGGGCATATGAACTATGCCAGTTTCACCTTATATAATATTTTAGGTGGTTGGATTTGGATTTGCCTATTACTCGGTGCTGGCTATGGCTTGGGTAATTTAATTTCTGCAGTACTTAATTTTCTAAGTTAGGATTCGGTCGATAAAAAAAAGCCCATTAAGGGCTTTTTTTGTTTTATATGAGCGATGAAGCTTGCCCTTATAATGTGCAGATGATTAATGTTTGATAATGGTAAAGGTACTGCGTTCAAACCAGTTTGCTAAACCAGACGGTAGATCAACTGAAAATAACCCTTTTTCGGATTCGCGACTTAGGAAGACCGAAATTGATTGAAAGTCTACACGACTTAAAAATAAATCTTGAGCAGAAACTGTCCATTTCTCCCCAGCGCGCAGTGTAGAAATTCGAGTTAAGACTTGATTCAGAACATCCATTATTTACATCCTAATTATTAAGTACTACACATTGATTTCAAGAAAATTCATGACTTAACGTGTATGAATATGATGTGACATTTTGATGTCAGTTTTGTGACAAACGATACGTGTTAAGTAAATCTAAACAAATTATATAGTTTATTAAGATATTTATCACTTTTTCTGTGCTAATAAGTACTGAATTTCTTCTTGAGCTGCGAGTTTGAGCTTGGCTCTTAAAGCATCAAGGGTTTCTTCGATTAGGGCTTCAGCTTCTAATTCCAATCTGAGGCGGATGGTTTCTACCTCATCAGTCATTTGAGGTTGTGTGCTGAGCAGTGTAGCGGGAGGAGGTGCATCTAAGATTGGATTACTTTGATAGCGATCACTGTATTCGGCTGTTTCAAGAACTAAGTTTTGGCCTAAAGCGTGTAATGACTGGGTTTGTTGTTGGAATTGTTGAATTTCATCTTGCTGTAATTGTTCGGCATAGGCCTGTTGAGCCGCGCGTTTGCTGGCGAGTGATTTTTCCAATGCCAGTTGCTTACGCACCCGTGCAGCTTCAATAAGTTCTGCTTTTAAGTCTGCATAGGCTTTTTCGATATTAAGTTGTGCAATTTGCATGGCACGTTGGTCGTGATCTAACCACTGTTGAATATTGGTTTCGGGGTTGAGTAAATCACTAATTCGGGTCAATTCATCTAATAAAGTGACACGTACCGCTTCTGGGGCATCGAGCCAGCGTTTTTTAAAATCTTGACCGACATTTAATGCCACGGTACATCTCCCAGGGAAAATCAGTAGTTGTTGAATTTAAAGTTTAAATGTCTGAGGCTGCAGACCAAGTCGACGATAAGTTTTAAACTTCTCACGACCAATGACCTTGGCTGCTTCATCATTTTCTATAATTTCAATAATGTGACCAATTTGGCTAAATTGTTCAAGCGCAGGATTGTTAAAATTAAACACAATCCAATCGTTGTCATCGGGTAATTGAGCAGAAATACAGATCGGCGCATCGCTCTGCTGCATACTATGCGCTAAAAAACTGCTTGGATCAAAGCTCCATAAGCGTTCATCTAACTGTTGTTGTAAATCTAAGTCTGCACAATATAACCATATTTTTGCATTTTTGCGCAAAATTTTACGACACAAACGGCAAGTGCTTTCCACTTGCCGTTCGTTACTTTTCTTAAAGAGATAAAAGCTGACTTTAGTCATGAGTGGTTTGGGCGCGATTCGCAATAAATTGAACCAACAAAGGAACAGGGCGACCTGTAGCACCTTTGGCTGCGCCAGACAACCATGCTGTACCTGCTACATCAAGATGAGCCCAACGGTAGTCACGGGTAAAACGTTCAAGGAAGCACGCTGCGGTAATCGCACCCGCTTGCGGACCACCATTACCAATATTGCCGATATCTGCAAAATTAGAGTTGAGTAATTCTTGGTAATCTTCGATCACAGGTAAACGCCATACACGGTCAAAACTCTGTTCGCCAGCTTGGGTAATTTCTGCAGCCAATTCATTATCAGGTGAGAACAAACCACTGACGACTTTTCCTAAGGCCACGACACAGGCGCCCGTTAAGGTCGCAATATCAATCACCAAGGCTGGATTGAAACGTTTGACATAGGTCAAGGTGTCACACAAGACCAAGCGACCTTCCGCATCGGTATTTAAGATTTCAACGGTTTGGCCGCTCATGGTGGTGACCACATCACCTGGACGGGTGGCATGACCAGATGGCATATTTTCCGCTGCAGCAATTGCACCCACCACATGAATCGGTAATTTAACCTCACATAAAGCACGCAATGTTCCAAGTACAGACGCTGCACCACACATGTCATATTTCATTTCATCCATGCCTAGGCCAGGTTTCAACGAAATGCCACCTGTATCAAAGGTCACGCCTTTACCCACCAAGACCACAGGGGCTTGTTCAAGCTGTGCTTGATATTCGATGGTAATCACGCGACCTGGGCGATCAGAACCTTTACTGACGGCCAAGAATGCGTTCATGCCCAAGTCAGCTAACTGTTGTTCTTCAAGGACAGTTACTTTAAGTAGATCAGGATATTGAGCTGCTAGGTCGAGTGCTTGTTGTGCCAAATATTCTGGATAGCAAATATTACCTGGGCAGTTGCCTAAATCTCGTGCTAAATTTTGCCCTTGTGCCATGGCATGGATCAGGTTAATTTGTTCAGGATTTAAGCTTGGTTGGTCAGATATCAAATTGACTTGTTCTAAGACAAACTGATTTTTTTTCGATTTATATATGTCATAGGCATAGGCGGCTTGTGTTAAATTTAACGCAAATAAATAGTGTAACTCTGGGGCAAGCGCGGAAATATCAATGCTGATCTGTTTGAATTTTTTCTGAGAATTCTTCACAATCGCTTCAGCAATTTTAGCCAATTTAGCAGCTTTTAATCGCGTTGCATTTTCAATGCCGACCAGTGCAGTGTTGGGCTGCGAAGTCACTTTTCCAATGATGGGTAATACATCTGCCAAGGCAAAGTTGAATTGAGATAGCTTAATATGCTGTTCTATATCACTTATTTGATAAGTCGATTGCGCATTTTGAAGCGTGCTTTGGTCAGCTAAAATTAACAGATATTCACTCGCATTATTTTCAGGGAGTGACACATTTATGGTGAGTTTCATATGCTGTATGGGTACCTGTATTAACGTTATGAATCATTAAACCATTGAAACACTACCAATGATAGAATTTCAATGTGGTTTTATATTTTAACAATCGGGTAAACTACGCTCGGTCCATTAACCTATTCGGAAGTTTAACTTTGATTATAAGGCGTTATCTGGTCAAACAAGTTGTTACGACCACTATTGTAGTCGTCTGTTTGTTAACATTGATCATATTTGGTGCTCAATTAATCAAATATTTTGGTCGAGCAGCGCAAGGTCTGATGGACGCAACGGTATTGTTCAATATCGTGGGTTATCGTCTCCCTGAGTTTTTGATTCTGATCCTTCCACTGAGCTTTTTTATTGGACTCATGTTGGTCTTTGGCCGCTTATACGTTGATCATGAAATGGCCGTGCTCAACAGCAGTGGCATCAGTAAGCATCGTTTGGCACGGATGTTGATTCCAATGACCACGGTTTTCCTGGTCGTGCAAATGATCTTAATGGTCTGGCTCTCGCCTTGGGGACTGCGTCAATATTATGCCGTGTATTCCACCCAAGCCGTTCGTACAGGTTTTGACCTCGTTCGACCGCAAGAATTCATCTCTGCAGGGGCTTATACCATTTATGCGGGGGCGCTGTCAGAAGACCGTAAAAATCTAAAAGACATCTTTGTTTATCAACGTTCAAATCGAGCAGATCGTCCTGATGTGATGATCTTAGCCAAAGAAGCCACCCGTATTGAAATGGCGAACAATTCGGCCAGTGTCGTGGACTTGGTTCTTGGCCGTCGTTACGAGATATTCCCTGAGACTGCAAAATATAGTCATACCGAATTTCAAAGTTATCGTATCCAGATTGAAAGTGATAAAGAGTCCAAATACGATGCCAATGAGGTTGATGGATTGTCATTTGGAAAAATCTGGAAAACCCGCGATGACCCCGTCGTCGCTAGTCAATTGGGTTGGCGAATTTTCACGCCATTTTCAATGCTGGTTGCCTTAATCTTGGCTGTGGCTTTGTCTGAAGTGACCCCACGTCAAGGCCGTTACCTCAAGCTCTTTCCAGCAATCTTAATCTTTGCCAGCATGATCGTGCTGATGATTTCTCTAAAGACACGGATCAGTAAAGGTGAAATTGGCATCTGGGCTTATCCAATGGTGTTGCTGATATATGCCGTTTTGGGTGCACTCTTTTCTCGCAAACAAAAACTGGCCCCGAAGATTAAAAAGCAGATTCAGCGTGTGAGGTCATAATGCTCGCCAAAAAATTATTAGCCAAACATGTGACACAAACCACTGCGGTGACCATGCTGGGAACCACTGCAGTATTGGCATTTTTATTTGTTTTATTTGCCTATATCGGGGAATTAAAAAGCCTAAAAGAAGGCTATGGTGCATGGCAGGCCTTTCTCTATGTGATGTGGGAAGCACCACGAAACCTGAACCAGATTTTACCAATCTCAGCCTTGATCGGTGCGGTCTTAGGCTTAGGCAGTTTAGCTTCAAGCAGTGAATTGATCGTGATGCGCGCGGCGGGGGTGAGCCTGTGGCGAATCGTGTCTTGGGTCATGCGACCTGCATTGCTCTTGGTCTTGTTGTCATTTTCCATTTCGCAATGGGTGATTCCCTACACCAATGAAAAAGCCCAAACGGTAAAAAGTCAAAGCCGTGCTGCAAGCTTAGGTGAGGTGAGAGGCTATTGGACACGTGAGGGGCATCGTTTTGTGTATATCGATTATGCCAATGCGCAAGGTCAGTTGAACCGTGTCGATATCATCAATTTTAATCAAGAATACCGCTTACAATCACTGAGTCGTGCAGAGCAGGGACATTTTGTTAAAGATGGCGAATGGACCCTCAAGGGAATATCTGAATTAGATCTCTTGCCAAATGGTGCAGCCAAGATGAAGCAGTTTGCAGCGCAAAAGTTGGATCTGGCCCTGCAACCTCGATTTGTACATATGGTCACAGTCGACCCTGAAGATTTGGCACCGAGTGATTTGGTGGTCTTCATGCGCTATATGGATGAATATAGCCAAGTGCCTAAAAGCTATCAGTTGGCATTTTGGAAAAAAGTCGGCGCGCCATTTTCGCTCTTGGCTTTAACTTTGATCGCATGTTCATTTGTATTTGGACCATTACGACAAAAATCGATGGGCTTTCGTTTGGTCATTGCATTATTCATCGGGCTCACGATTTACTATTTACAGGATTTCCTTGGCTATGCCAGTTTGGTGTATAGCCCATCTCCAGCATGGTTTGTATTTGTCCCGATTATATTGATGTATGGGGTTGGGGGATACCTGATCTATCGCGCTCGATAAGCAAAGCAGCGCGGCAAATAGAGTCTTAACTGAATTTTGGTTAAGATGTGATTTTAAAGTTGAAATATTAAAGAGTGTGAATCATGACGGATGCAAATGCTGGCAAAATTCCTCACCTATTGGTGATTATGGATGGTGTAGGCCATCGTGAAGCGGTTGAGGACAATGCCTTTCTTGCAGCGAACAAACCAAATTTTACGGCTCTGCAACTGAAGCATCCTCATAGTCTCATTTCTGGTTCTGGTGAGGATGTAGGCTTACCTGATGGTCAAATGGGTAACTCGGAAGTGGGGCATATGAATCTCGGTGCAGGACGTGTGTTGTATCAAGATTTCACTCGAATCACCAAAGATATCCGTACGGGTGCATTCTTTGAACATGCAGTTTTGGTTGATGCCGTTGAACAGGCCAAAGCCAGTGGCGGCGCTGTGCATATTATGGGTTTGTTGTCTGAAGGCGGAGTGCATTCGCATCAGGATCATATCGTGGCAATGTGTGAGTTGGCTTTGAAGCGCGGTGTGCAGGTCTATTTACATGCCTTCTTAGATGGTCGTGATACACCACCCAAAAGTGCCCAACCGTCTTTGGAAAAACTAGATCAACTGTTTGCTCAATATCCAAATCAAGGCCGTATTGCGACCATGATCGGGCGCTACTTTGCCATGGATCGTGACAATCGTTGGGATCGCGTTGAGCAAGCCTATCGTTTATTGACTGAGGGTGAGGCTGCACGTACAGCAACGTCTGCAATCGATGGGCTTGAACAAGCCTATGCCGCAGGTGAGAGTGACGAGTTCGTCAAAGCAACTCGCATTGGGGAGTTGGCGACGATCAACGATGGCGACAGCGTGGTATTTATGAATTTCCGTGCTGACCGTGCACGTGAAATCAGCCGTGCCTTTATTGAGCCTGAGTTCAATGGCTTTGAGCGTAAAACTGTGCCAAATCTGACGCGCTTCGTGATGCTGACTCGCTACCAAGCTAGCCTAGTTGGTCCAGTTGCCTATATGCCACAGCTTTTAAAAAACTCGATCGGCGAATATCTATCAGATTTGGGTAAGACTCAACTGCGTATAGCAGAAACTGAAAAGTATGCACATGTGACCTTCTTCTTCAGTGGTGGACGTGAAGATGAGTATCCTGGTGAAAAGCGTATCTTAATTCCTTCACCCAATGTTGCGACCTACGATTTAAAACCTGAGATGAGCGCATATGAAGTAACCGATGCTTTGGTTGATGCGATACATTCAGGTGAATATGACTTGTTGGTGGTGAACTATGCCAATGGTGATATGGTAGGCCATACAGGTGTGTTTGACGCAGCAGTAAAAGCGGTCGAAGCGGTTGATGTCTGCTTGGGTCGTTTATATGAAGCGATCCAAGCCAAACATGGACATATGTTGATCACTGCCGATCATGGTAATGTTGAGCAGATGCAGGACTATGTCAGTGGCCAAGTTCATACTCAACACACCACTGAAGCCGTGCCGTTTATTTATGTTGGTCCAACAGATGCACGTATTGCTGAAGGCGGCGTATTGGCTGATGTGGCACCCACCCTCTTGAGTTTGATGAATATTGCGGTACCTGCTGAGATGCAAGGTCGTAATTTGATTCAACTCAATCCTTAATATTGTATAAGGCTGGAACAACCTATGGCTCAAGCTTGGAAATATATTGCTGTTTTAACAGGATTACTTGCAAGTGGCGGCCAATGTGCTTGGGCGCTTGATGTCAAACGCCCAGGTGTATCGGACTGGGATGATGACAACAATGTTGCCGAAGTCCCGATTGAGTCGATTGAACAATTTGTGCAGATCTATGGCATCGTCAAAGAAAATTATGTTGAAGATAAGCCAGATGATGCATTGTTTTTACAAGCCATCAAGGGCATGGTCGCAGGACTCGACCGTTATTCGCGTTATCTAACTGCTGAAGATTATAAGCAGCTATTGCAATATACTGAGGCGGACATTGCCACCGTTGATTTTCAATTGGTTTTAGATCCACATACCCATCAATGGCAAATTAAAAACTTAAAAGATAACTCAGATCCTGCGAAATTAGGTCTTAAAAATGGCTACTCTGTTTTTAAGATAGACACTCAAGAACTGAAAAATCTCAATCCAGAACAAGTCAAAGACCTACTCTATGGTGCAATTGGCACCACCTTTCAACTACAGCTCAATGCTAAAAATCCTGCTATCACCATCGTGCGTAATAAAAAACTTG
This sequence comes from Acinetobacter calcoaceticus, assembly GCF_004345325.1. Taxonomy (GTDB): domain Bacteria; phylum Pseudomonadota; class Gammaproteobacteria; order Pseudomonadales; family Moraxellaceae; genus Acinetobacter; species Acinetobacter calcoaceticus_D. The sequence goes on along the minus strand of NZ_SLVJ01000001.1, from coordinate 411,615 downwards.
AAGTTGCAGATATTGAACCCGTGATGCTGCACAATCAGGTCTTGGTATTAAGAGTAAAAGTTTTTCAACAAGATACTGGCAATGAACTAAAACGTCTCATCGAAGAGTACAATACCCCACGCTTAAAAGCGGTGTTGATTGATCTACGTAACAACCCCGGTGGTTTATTGTCTGCTGCGGTGGAAAGTGCTGATTTGTTTTTAAATCAGGGTGTCATTGTTTCTACCAAAAGCCGTTCTGAGGGTAATCAAGAGTTTCAAGCGCTTCCAAGCAATGAGTTTGCCAATATCAAGCTCGGAATTTTAACCAATGCTCGTTCGGCTTCCGCAGCTGAAGTTTTTACTGCCGCACTCAAAGAGCATAAACGTGCATGGGTGATTGGTGAGAAAAGCTACGGCAAAGGTGTGGTGCAAAAACTTTTCCCCCTCCCGAATGGGGCTGCATTGCAAATGACTGTGTCACATTATTTCACCCCGAACGGTAGCATGATTGATGGTCAAGGTATTCAACCCAATCAGGACTATCCTTGGCCTGCAGACATGAAAGAAGACGTGTATATCAATAATGTGTCTGAGCTACTGCTCAAGCAACGCTAATCGTTCGCGCTTATTCTACACCGAGCTTCTTCAGGCGATAACGTAGTGAGCGAAAGGTCATGCCGAGCTTTTTTGCAGCTTGAGTCCTGTTCCAGCGTGTGAGATGCAGTGCGTTGATGAGAATTTCGCGTTCTATATTTTCAAGAAACTGCACCAGACCTTCTGTGGGGATCATATCCTGCATGGACTTTACAGTTCGATGAGAAGTGATATCACTCAAAGTTGAGTATGTTGTTGGCAAGGCCATAATTTGGGTTATGCTTTGGGCCGCGGCTTGGGTTGTGACTTGAGGTGGTGGACTCGGTTGCAAATGCGCCACCTCAATCGTGCTGCCATCACACAAGACCAGTGCGCGTTCGATCATATTGCTTAACTCTCTGACATTGCCTGCATAGGTATATTCCATTAAATAAGATTGGGCAGTACTACTCAGTTGTTTAAAGCCGATATTCAATTCGATGCACAACTCTTGGATAAAGTGATTGGCCAATATCAGGATGTCTTGCTCACGTGCGCCTAGCGGCGGAATGTAGAGATCAACCACATGTACGCGATAATAAAGGTCTGGTCGAAATAAGCCTTGTCGCAGCTGTTGTTGTAAATCCAAATGACTCGCGCTCAGCAGGCGAAAATCCACTTCAATGTCCTGATCACTTCCTAGCGGGCGAATTTTCTTGTGCTGCAAAGCATGATGTAATTTCAATTGCATGGTCGGTGATAGTGCTGCAATTTCATCTAAAAAAAGACTCCCCCTGTGTGCAGTTTGAAGCAAGCCTATACTGTCTTGCTTAACATCAGGCAGATGACCTTTTTGCTGACCAAAGAGTTCAATGTCCATCTGATGTTCACTGATTGCATCGCAATTGATGAGCACAAAGGGCTCATCACAACGTGAGCTGAGTTGGTGGATCAGTTGTGCGACCACACTTTTACCTGTACCGGATTCTCCGTGAATAAATACCGATGATTGTGAGTCCGCAAGTTTTTCAATACTGTTACGCAAGCTTTGCATGAGTGTGGACTCACCGATGAGTATTTTCTCCGCAAGACTTTGCGGCCGTTGTTCACCCATCAGGGGATATTGATGTAATGCCCTTCGCGTCAATTGTTGCAGTTGCTGGGCTGTGAATGGTCTGCTGATACAGTCAAAAGCGCCTGCCTGCATCAGTGTCGGGATCGTATCAAGATCAGAGGCTGAACAGATTGCAATCGTTGGAATTTGAGGGAAATACGCGGCCAGATAAGCAGTAAGATCGGTACCTGAGCCATCTAGTAAATGCAATTCGGTAATACAGGCTTGGTAGTGATATTCGTTAAAAAAATACTTGGCTTGCGCTATGTGATGTGCAATATGGGTTTTAAGGCCGATCCGTGCCAAGGTTTGCTGCATCGTCAAACAGCGTTCATATTCATCGTCGACAAGTAAAACCAAAGCTTGCATTACCATAGCATCAGAAACCTGAATTATCGTTGTCTGCGGGTCGTTCGCGCTGAAAATGAACACCCTTTATTTTTACACATACTATTTAGGGGCGTGATCGATCCCCTGATTTTCTTCGTGTGAATATGCTAAACCAATGGCGTTTATTTCAATACTAAAAAATGACTGAATTAATTGAGTTAAATCTTGTTTTTCTCTGGCTCTTAGAGATTAATCACATCGATTATAAGCGCCTCTGGTGACGAGCAAGTGTTAAAAGATGAAATTCAGATAATAGGTTTATCGCTGGGAGGATGCTTGGCATATGTAGTACGTAGATTGCTGTATTTATTATGAGTAAATAACGCTATGCACGTATCCGAAAATATATAGTGAACTTTGTTTGAGTAATTCGCAGTTTCCAAAAATTACGTAGATTACTCAAACCTAATTTGTCATTAAGTGCTAGGGCTTAATCAGACCATATCGCATGGCCAAGTGGGTCAGCTTAACATCACTGTCGATGCTGAGTTTTTCAAAGATTCTGTAACGATAGGTATTGACAGTTTTTACACTGACGAAAAGTTTATCTGAGATTTCTTGGGCACTGATACAATTGACCACCATCATTGCCACTTGCATCTCGCGTTCAGAGAGTGCATCAAAAGGTGAACTATGGGTGTCGGAGAGATAGGAGCTGGCGAGTTGTTCCGCAATATCCGCACTGAAATATTTACCACCTTGCATGACTTTTTTAATGGCTCGGACCATTTCAGAAATGGGCGCACCTTTGGTGATATAACCCTTGGCACCCGCCTTTAACAGCAGTGAAGGGTAGGGCTCTTCGGCTAAGCCACTGACTGCAAGGACTTTGGTTTCTGGAGCAGACTGTAATAAGCGGCGAGTCGTTTCAACCCCACCTATACCTGGCATATTGACATCAAGTAGCACCACATTAGGGTGATGTTGACGGACCAGTGTGATGGCTTCTTCACCAGACTCAGCCTGACCAATCACCTGAATATCGATTTGGTCTTCCAACATACGGCAAATGCCTGTACGTACTAATTCATGGTCATCAACCACCAGAACTGTAATCACATTGCCCCTCCTTTCTATACTTAATTTGATGTTTTTTGTTACATAAAGCTAAATTGACTTGCAATTACATAACAAAATTAGCAATCCTAGGTTCTGTCCGTACAGAACGTTATGCACAATCTCGTGAATTCATCTTATCCGCGTCATCGTGTAAATGTAAGTCATATTTGAGGTAAGAAGCAAGATTGCTAAAACCTCACTGAGATAAGTAGGTTGCCGTGAAAAAATCTAAAAAAATCTTAAAGCATGTATTGAGTCTATCAGTACTGCTAAGCTTAAGCTCAATGAGTTTTGCAGATCTTGTCATCAAGTCTTCTGGAGCTGCGTCAAGTAGTACTCCACCTTCGTCAATAACTTGGTCATCTGAAGATGTCAATCAGCTACTCAACGATGATCATGAAGTGTCGCCTAAAGGCTCAACTTCAATCACAACGAGTATTGTTCGATCAAATGGAACAAATGTCAGTAATCCACCGTCGAACACTGTTCGTATCTATGATACCAATAAATATGTCAGTCAACCCTCGGTCAATGCGCGTGCAGCATTAGTCATGGACGCGCAAACTGGTGAAGTGCTCTACAGTAAAAATACCAACACTGCTTTACCGATCGCTTCTGTAACCAAACTGATGACGGCAGTGGTCACTGCTGATGCTCGTTTGAACATGTCTGAAAATATCATCCTAGAATCGATTGATTTTGCTGGTGCAGGCGGGAAAAACTCTAGCTCGACCTTGAAGGTCGGCGACAGCATGAATCGTGCTGAAATGTTATTGTTGGCATTGATGAAATCTGAAAATCCAGCAGCAGCAGCCTTGGCACGTACCTATCCAGGGGGTCGTCCTGCTTTTGTATCCGCCATGAATGCCAAAGCACGTCAGTTGGGTATGACGTCCACCCATTATACTGAGTCTACAGGTTTAGACCCACGTAATATCGCCTCAGCGCGTGATCTCGGCATTTTGGTGAGTTCTGCCTACGAGTATGGCCTCATTCGCCAATTCTCCACTACAGCGAGCTATGACTTCAATTTGGGCTATCGTGTCTTGAAGTCTAACAACACCAATGCCATGGTGCGTAATGGCGGTTGGAACATCAATATTTCTAAAACCGGTTATATCAATGAAGCGGGTCGTTGCGTGGTGATGCACACCACAGTCAATTCACGCCCTGCCGTGGTGGTGTTATTAGGCGCAAGCACCTCTCAAGCGCGTACCAATGATGCAACTAACCTATTGAATTGGGTCAGTAGCTTACCTAAACGTATTTAACTTTGATTTAATTACATCACATGGCCCATGCATTGATCTTGATGTAAGGGCCTTAGCCATAAAAAAACCTGCCAAAGCAGGTTTTTTTATGCACTCATTTTAAGATGAGTGTGATTTCATATTTTACATGTTGGAAAGAATTGAGCTACGCACGTCTTGCATGGTGGCATCAATGCTCAGCATCACCGCATCTTCACATTGTTTGATTGCTGTATCTGGATCTTTGAGACCGTTACCAGTAACGGTACATACGATCACTGAACCTTCAGCAATTTTTCCTGCTTTGATATCACGAATCGCACCGCCAACACTGGCAGCAGAAGCAGGTTCACAGAAGATGCCTTCGTACATCGACAACAGGCGTTGTGCTTCTAAGATTTCAGTATCAGTTAGCTCATCAAACCAGCCTGAAGATTCTTTGACCACCGCTTTGGCATGGTTCCAGCTTTGTGGATTACCAATACGAATTGCGGTCGCAACGGTTTCAGGTTGTTCAACAGGTGCGCCACGTAGGAAGGGTGCAGCACCAGATGCTTGATAACCGACCATGACTGGACGACCTTCAGGCTTAGGACCTGTAAATGCATCCGTAGCAGCATCATAGATCACTTGTTCAAATTGAGCTGTATCTGCAACAGCTTCGGTATAACCCATCCAATGCGCCGTGATGTTACCTGCATTACCTACAGGCAAGCAGTGATAATCTGGGGCACGACCCAAAGCGTCTACGATTTCGTAAGCAATGGTTTTTTGGCCTTGTAAGCGATATGGGTTGATTGAGTTCACGATGGTCACAGGCGCTTGATCAGCTACTTCTTTAACCAGACGCATACCGTCATCAAAGTTACCGCGGATTTGCATGGTGATTGCACCGTACATCATGGCTTGCGCCATTTTACCCATGGCAATTTTGCCTTCAGGGATCAATACAAATGCTTTAATGCCAGCACGTGCTGCATAGGCAGCAGCAGAAGCTGAGGTATTACCTGTAGATGCACAGATAATGGCTTTAGAGCCTTCTTCAACCGCTTTGGTGACAGCCATGGTCATACCACGATCTTTAAAAGAACCTGTCGGGTTCAGGCCTTCATATTTCACGTAGATTTCAACATCTTTACCGATCATACGTGGAATATTTTCCAGTTTGATCAGAGGGGTGTTGCCCTCATTTAAAGAAATGGCACGAGTAGTTGCAGAAACAGGTAGGCGGTCACGATAACGGTCAACTAAACCAGTATAACGATTGGCATTCGACATGATGGTGTTCCAATGGTGTGTAGAGCTGGTGAGGGCGACTGCCCTCAACCCGATTAGTTTTCAAGCAATTCTAAACGAATTCGAACGATTTCGCCATGAATCTCAGCAAGCGCTTGAATTTGTGATAATGCATCGTTCATTTTTGACTCAACCACAGGGTCAGTCAAGATCACGATAGGGATAAGGTCTTTCAGGCGCGGTTGTTGCATGATCGCATCAATACCAATACCTGCACGACTTAAGATCGTGGTGACATTGGCCAAGACCCCAGTTTGGTCTTCGGCATTGATTCGGATGTAATAACCTGTAGTCATTTCATCACTGGTCAAAATTGGAGTATCGGCAAGGTTTTCAAAGGCCAATTGTGGAATAGTACCAGCGCCATCTTCGGTGTAGATAATATCACGGACAATATCAATGACATCCGCAACCACAGCAGAAGCCGTTGGGCCAGCACCAGCGCCAGCACCATAATACAACGTCGGACCAACCGCATTGGCTTGAACCAAGACTGCATTTTTAACGCCGTTGACGTTGGCGATCAGCTCTTCTTCAGGAATCAAGGTCGGGTGCACCCGCAACTCGATGCCTTTATCGCTACGACGTGCGATACCCAAGTGTTTGATGCGATAACCTAAGGCTTCAGCATAGCCGACATCTTGTGCGGTAATTTTACTGATGCCTTCGGTATAGACTTTATCGAACTGTAATGGAATACCAAATGCACATGACGCAAGGATGGTCAGCTTGTGCGCTGCATCAATGCCTTCTACGTCAAAAGTCGGATCAGCTTCGGCATAACCCAATTCTTGTGCTTCTTTGAGTACATCTGCAAAGGCACGGCCTTTTTCACGCATTTCAGTCAGGATAAAGTTACCTGTACCATTGATGATGCCTGCAAGCCATTCGATTTTATTGGCTGCCAGACCTTCGCGGATGACTTTGATGATCGGGATACCACCTGCAACCGCAGCTTCATAGGCGATTTGTACGCTGTGTTCATCTGCGGCTTTAAATAATTCGTTGCCATGCTCAGCAAGAAGTGCTTTGTTGGCAGTCACGACCTGTTTGCCGTGTTTTAAGGCTTCCATGATAATTTCATAGGCAGGATGAATCCCACCCATGACTTCAACCACGACGTCGACATCAGGTTGTCTGACGATATCTAATAGGTCTGAACTTTGTTTAATGCTTGGATCTAGATCTAAATCAGGGCGCGGGCGTCTTGTACCCACATAGGTAATTTGAATTTCACGACCGGTGCGACGTCTAATTTCAGCAGCGTTTTCTTGTAGCAGTTTAAGGGCTCCACCACCTACGGTACCTAGACCGAGTATTGCCAGACGAACTGGTTTCACGTCACACTCCATTCATTCATAATAAAATTTGATCTGTTGATCATAGCTAAAAAAAGCGCCAGACTCTAGGGTGTAGAAGATCTTTTATCTGCAACCTATATGGTTATTTTTCTAGACGTTTTATGACCTCATCGGCGGTTAAATAACCGCCCAAGTATTGACCATTGCTATTGTAAATCGCAGGCGTACCATTGACACCCATTTTTAGACCCAATTGATATTGCTCTTTTACTGGGTTGGCACAGGTCGCTGCTGGAAGTTCGACATCGGTAATGGCTTGATCAAAGGCTTTTTGACGATCTGGGCTGCACCAGATACTTTCCATCGCTGGCATAAATTGCTCACCACGTGGCCAAGCAATATAGCGAACTTCGATGCCCTTGCTGTTCATATCTGGTATTTGCGCATGTAGCTTATGGCAGTATGGGCAACTTGCATCAGTAAAGATATATACCACATGCTTGGTTTTGCCTTTGGTTGGATAAACCAATAAATCTGCAGTTTTTAAGTTCGCCAGTAGGATTTTGTTTTCCGCAGCTTGAAGTTGGTCGCTGATATTGGAAAGTTCTTTACCACCGAGACGAATCACATCACCTTGGATGAGATATTTACCATCACTGCTTACATAAACTGAACCCATGCCTTCTAAGGTCACCCAGTATATATTAGGCATCTCAGTGAGTTGAACATCAGTGATTTTGGCATCGATCCCTGCTGTTTTAAAATGTTTATCTAAAGTTTTAATCAGCCTTTGTTTGGCATTTCGTTCTGTAATATTTGACTCTTCGCCTGTTGCAGGTGCAGTGGCTATTAAGGTGTTATCTTTTTTTGCGTCATCAGCTTTGGAGCACGCACTCAGCATCAAACCAGATGCCAAGTAGCAGGCAAGAAGTACTTTTGAACGGGTTAATTGCATAAACGACCTTTAAGTTTGCATAGCATTATTTTGATGGGCTTTAGAATAACAAAAAAAATCATCTGGTTTATTAAATTTCCATTATTAAGATGAAAGCACTATGAATAAATGTGCTTCATTTTCGCAAACGGAGTGGGTCATGATTTAAGCGCGGGGGTGGTGTTCTGCATGCAATTGCTGCATACGCACTTGAGCCACATGGGTGTAGATTTGAGTGGTGGATAAGTCACTATGACCAAGCAGCATTTGCACCACACGTAAGTCTGCACCGTGGTTGAGCAGATGTGTTGCAAAGGCATGTCTGAGCGTATGCGGAGACAATTCAGCTTGGATCTCAGCCTGTAAAGCATAGCGTTTAATGGCATACCAAAAATTTTGCCGACTCATAATCCCGCCATGTTGGGTTAGAAACAGATAATCAGTGGATGATTTATATAATTGTGCACGGGCTTCATGTAGATACTTCTCGACCCATTCACAGGCCACTGCACCGATCGGCACCAAACGTTCTTTGTTGCCTTTGCCCAAGACTCGTAGATAGCCTTGTTTGAGGTTTATCAGGTCGAGGCGTAGTAATAATAATTCTGAGACGCGTAGACCACAGGCATATAAGACTTCGAGCATGGCGCGATCTCTTAAACCCAATGCAGTGTTTAAATCCGGTGCCAAGATCAACGCCTCAATATCCGCTTCGGACAAATCTTTGGGTAGCGCACGTCCGATTTTCGGGGTTTTGTGCTGCGCGACTGGATTGTCGAGGCGGATTTTTTGTTCGCGTAAAAATTTATAAAACGAGCGTAAGGCAGATAAACAACGTGCAATGGAGCGCGGGCTCTTGCCTTGTTGAGTGAGCTTAATCAATACATCGGAAATATCATCGTGTTGCCAATCGGGTAGCAGCGTATTAACACATTCACTGCATTGAATTAAATCTGATAAATAGGCATTTCGAGTATGTGGACTTACAGTTTGAGCAACTAAGTAGTCACGAAAACCGTGTAAAAAACTGAGTTGCTCTGGAATACTGACCGCAGCAGGAATACGTGGTTTTTTAATGAGAGTCATAAGTCTTTTTAATGATGATCCACATAATGAAACTGGAAATGTAGACGAAATTTAAGCTAAAGTCGATGTTGGCGGCAGATGAGAACCAGAATCAAACCTTATTTGGTAATTATTCTCATTTGCCTGTATAGTTATTACATTTTGGATTTAGTAGAGGCTCACAGTGCGATTGTCAGAGTTAAAAGTGAAGCAGACAGCCACGGTTACCAAGGTCAACCGAAACTTAGACGAAAGTGCTCATCCTGATCTCATTGCGAGTCGTTTAGAAACACTTGGATTCGTACCTGGTACGCGTGTACATGTGATCACTAAAGGTGTATTTGGCGGTGATCCGATCCTGATTCAGGTTGGATTTACTCGATTTGCCTTGCGAAAAGTTGAAGCAGACAAAATTGAAATTAGCCGCGAAGTTGAAGGAGTGCCCGCATGAGTGATGCATTAAGAGTCGCTTTAGTCGGTAACCCAAACTGCGGTAAAACTTCTTTATTTAACCACTTGACAGGGACACGTCAGAAAGTCGCTAACTATGCGGGTGTAACGGTAGAGCGTAAAACAGGTACTTTTGTTATGCCATCTGGGCGTGCAGTACGTGTGTTGGATCTGCCTGGAACCTATAGTTTAAACGCCACCAGTCCAGATGAAGCCATCACGCGTGATGTGGTGCAGGGCAAGATTGCTGAAGAGCGGGAACAAGATGCTTTTTTATGCGTAGTCGATGCAACCAACTTAAAGCTGCACTTAGGTCTGGTTTTGGAGATGATTGCGTTAGGTAGGCCGATCTTGTTGGTCATGAACATGATGGATGAGGCACGGCGACGTGGTATACAAATCGATACCCATAAACTTTCACAACGTTTGGGGGTGCCCATTGTTGAGACAGTTGCAGTGCGTAATACGGGTATTGCAAACCTCATGGCATCTTTGGATCAAGGTAAATACCGCATCCCCAATGATGAACTCAGTGATGTGATCTTAAGTGGCACTCCACACCAAAAAGTAGATCAAATTCTAAAAGGTGTAGTGAACGTAGTTGCAGAAGCTGATAAAAGAACCGATTTTCTCGATAAAATATTTTTGCACCCAGTGCTGGGCCTGCTGACCCTGACTGTAATGATGTTTGTGATTTTCCAAGCAGTATTTGCTTGGGCAGCACCATTCATGGATGGTATTGAGACGTTTTTTGCATGGTTCGGAGAGTGGGTTGGAGGGTTTATTGGCCAACCGTTACTCAATAGCTTAGTTGTGGATGGCGTGATCGCTGGTGCGAGTAGCGTGGTGGTATTTTTGCCACAGATTTTGATTTTATTCTTCTTTATTTTGGTTCTAGAAGAGTCTGGTTATTTACCACGAGCTGCTTTCTTGCTGGATAAGCTGATGTATAAAGCAGGATTAAGTGGACGTGCCTTTATCCCTTTACTCTCGAGCTTCGCCTGCGCCATTCCTGGCGTTATGGCAACACGAAGCATTAGTGACCCTAGAGATCGTCTCACGACGATATTGGTGGCGCCACTGATGACCTGTTCTGCTCGTCTACCTGTATATACGCTATTGATTGGTGCTTTTGTACCTTCTCAAACGGTGTTGGGCATGTTTAATTTACAAGGCCTAGTATTGTTTGGTCTCTATATGGCAGGCATCGTCAGTGCATTGGGGGTTTCATTGGTATTGAAACTGTTCCAAAAAGACAAGTCTCAACATGCGCTGTTGATGGAACTTCCGAGTTATCAGATTCCAGATTTGAAAAGTGTTTGGATTGGCTTATTGGATCGCGCCAAAATCTTTCTAAGACGTGTGGGGGGCATTATTTTTGCCCTATCCATTATCTTGTGGTTCTTATGCACATTCCCATACCCACCTGAAAATGCCACACTGCCTGATATTGATTACAGTATTGCTGGGATGTTGGGGCACCTGCTACAACCGATATTTGCGCCACTTGGTTTTAACTGGCAAATCGTAATTGCTTTGATTCCTGCGATGGCGGCACGTGAAATGGTGGTCGCAGCACTCGGTACGGTCTATGCCTTGTCTGGTGCTGATGAGGATGCTGTAGCACAAGGCTTGTCACATCTGATCAGTGCTGATGGCAGTGGCTGGTCTTTGGCAACAGGTTTATCTTTGCTGGTGTGGTTTATCTATGCACCACATTGTTTGGCGACCTTGGCAACGGTACGCCGTGAAACTGGTTCAATGAAAACCGTGATGATCATGACAGGATATCTATTTGGATTGGCTTATCTAATGTCATTCTTTACCTATCAAATTGTTTCGCGTTTTTTTGGTTAATTAAACTTCATTGATTTAATTTGGTGTGAATTGGGCGAATAAATTACGGCCTAGGCCGTTGGAGGTTGAAATGATTGAATTTGTAATCATCGCTGTGTTGGTCACATGGAGCGCCATTGTGGTGTTTAAAAAAGTTTTCCCAAACACTGCGATGAAGGTTTTCGGCTCCATGTCCCAGCGCTGTACAAATATGGGGTGGCTGACTTTGGCAAAATGGCTGAAACCAGCTGCCGTTGCCGGTTGTGGTGGGAGTTGTGGTTGTGAGAGCAAAGATGAGCCTGCTGAAAAAAAAGTTGAAGTACAGGCGGTGAAATGGAAATAAATCCATAAGCGCGCATTATTGATTAAACCGCTCTTTTGAGCGGTTTTTTTACGCGCTGACACAAAATAATCTCGATAAAGTGCAAACAGAAAAAGCTTTAAAAATGCCGAAGTGATAACATTTTGCCAGTTTAAAATTTAACGATGAGTGGAGCGGTATGTTAATACAACGGGGTGGCTTAAAAGTTGTTGTGGGGCTTGGCATATCAGGCGTTGCAGCAGTCAATTTTTTATATCAACAAGGCTACCGTGTTGCAGTGACCGATTCACGAGAGTCACCGCCAGGACATGATCAGATTCCTGCAGATGTGCCACAGTATTTTGGTCAGCTCAATCAAGCGTTATTGCTCAGTGCAGAAGAAATCGTGATCAGCCCAGGTCTCGACCCGAAAACCCCAGAAATACAAGCTGCCGCGGATCAAGGCATTGCTGTAGTCAGTGAAATTCAAATTTTGAGACGCGCAACAGATGCACCAATCGTAGCCATTACTGGCTCCAATGCTAAAAGTACTGTGACTTCACTGCTAGGACTCATGGCACTAGATGCGGGAAAAAAAGCTGCGATTGGGGGCAATCTGGGGCGTCCAGCTTTGGACCTCATTCAGGATCAACCTGAGGTGTATATCTTAGAGCTCTCCAGTTTTCAGCTCGAAACCACTTCAAATCTGAATGCCCATGTCGCCGTGGTTCTCAATATGAGTGAAGATCATTTGGATCGCCATGGTGATATGTTTGGTTATCACACCGCCAAGCATCGTATATTCCAAGGGGTCAAACATGTGGTGTACAACCGTGATGATGCGCTCACACGACCACTGGTTCCAGATGCCACACCGATGCAAAGCTTTGGGCTCAATGCGCCAGATATCAATCAATATGGCCTTTTAAAAGATGATCAACAAAATCTATGGCTGGCTCGTGGTCGTGAACGATTAATCAATAGCCGTGATCTGTATATTCAAGGCACCCATAATTTGGCCAATGCGTTGGCGTGTTTGGCATTGGGTGAGGCGATTGGCCTGCCTCTAGATTCGATGCTTGAAAGCTTAAAAACCTTCAAAGGCCTTGAGCATCGCTGTGAATTTGTTAAAAGCGTGAATAATGTTCGTTATTACAACGACTCCAAGGGCACAAACATCGGGGCAAGCCTTGCCGCTATAGATGGTTTGGGCGCAGCGATTGAGCCGCAAAAGGGCAAGTTGGTGGTGATACTCGGTGGTCAAAGCAAAGGACAAGATTTTAGCGCACTGCGTATGGCGTTGGCCAAGTATGTCAAAACTGTGGTATTGATCGGAGAAGATGCGGATCTGATTGCTCAGGCGATTGCAGGTACCACTCGTTTAGTACATGCCACAAGCTTAGCGCAGGCTGTTGAAATCTGTCAGCAACATGCTCAGGCTGAAGATGTGGTGCTGTTATCACCTGCATGTGCAAGTTTTGATATGTTTGATGGTTATGTACAGCGTGGCCAACAATTTGTCGCACTGGTTAATGAACTTCACTAAACATTAGAATAGAAAATAAGCATAAGGAATCATTTATGGCTGGGTTAGCTCAGACAACCATGACCAAGATCAATCAAGTCTATGATCGTTGGCTGCCGAAACTTCCACAAGAATTGACGGCACGCAATATCCTGATTTTTAGTGTCTTGGTATTGCTGTGTATAGGGTCAATCATGGTTGCATCCGCATCTATGCCCTACGCAGAACGTATGCATGAAAATCCATTTCATTATGTGCTTAGACATGCCATTTCAATTACAGTTGCTGCCACAGCGGCTTTTCTGGCTTATCGCGTGCCACTGGCAGTTTGGTTTAAGAATACCGTTCCACTCTGGCTGATCACCATTGTATTACTCGTTGCAGTGTTATTGGTGGGAACAGAGGTTAATGGTTCTAAACGCTGGATACGTCTAGCCGGATTTACTTTACAGTCTACAGAAGTCGCCAAAGTGATGATGGCGATCTTTACTGCAGACTATGTGGTCCGCCGTTCAGATGAGGTGCGTAGTAACATCTTCGGCTTGCTTCGTCTAGCCGCCGTGATGGCGATTACAGTCGGTTTAATTATCGCTGAGCCTGACTTGGGCGCAACGGTGGTGATTGCCATGACGATGCTAGGCGTATTTTTCTTGGCAGGTGCACCGTTAATTCAATTTGGGATTGCCTTCGGTGCGATTATTGCCGCATTTGTGTTTTTGGTGCTCTTTGAACCTTACCGTTTTGAACGCTTGATATCCTTTACCAATCCTTGGAATGATCCATTGGGTGCCGGTTACCAGTTATCCAATGCCTTGATGGCCTTTGGACGCGGTGAGTGGTTTGGGGTGGGACTTGGGCATAGTATCCAAAAGATGTCCTATTTGCCTGAAGCACATACCGACTTTATGTTGGCTATTTTAGGTGAGGAACTCGGCTTTTTTGGCATCGCATCGGTGATGATATTGTCTTTTGCGATGTTGGTCTGTTGTATACGCATTGGTCATCGTGCGCTAAAAAATCAATACCTAAGAGCGGGTTACTTGGCCTATGGCATCAGCATCATTTTCTTGTTGCAGATATTGGTGAACGCAGGGATGAACATGGGTATGCTACCCACCAAAGGCTTGACCTTGCCATTCATTAGTTATGGTGGTTCATCTTTGATTATGTGTGCAGTGATGATTGCATTGATTTTAAAGATAGATTCAGCGACACAACAGCATAATCCATCCAAAGAAGTATCAAGTTTTTAGTACAAATAACAGAACTTATTCGACTTTAAGCCCAGAGCTTTAAAAAACATGTTGTCGCAATCTAAAGGACAGCATGTTTTTTTATGACTAAATTTGCAAAAGTTTTTAGTCAAATATCGCCTTGATCTGAGTCCCTTTCGGAATCAAAGCGCTATCCCATTGTGCGATGGCTTGAGCAAGCATGAGCCGTGGTCGATCTAGATCTACTTCAGGTTGACCTAGTGCTTGTAAGGCTTGTTTGAGCAGTTGAGGAGCTTGTTCAATTTGTATTGCTTGAGCCAGATTTTGTTTAGACAGTTTTTGTCCCTGTGCATTCATGGCCAAGGGCAGATGCATATACTGCAGTTCTGGGTAGTTTAGACACTGGCCAAGATAGATTTGACGGGCGGTATTATCCAGTAAATCAGCACCGCGAACCACATGGCTCACCTGTTGTAGGTAATCATCCACGACCACAGCCAGTTGGTAATTGATAATGCCATCGCGGCGTTTTAAGACAAAATCACCAAGTTCTTGTTCTAAGTGAGAACATTGTGTGCCTTGTAGGGCATCGTCAAAGCAAATGCGTTGCTGATTAACTTTAAGGCGTATGGCTTGATGAGACCAGTCAAGGTGTAGATTGCGGCAAGTGCCAGCATAGATATGATTAGATCCCAGCATCTTACGGGTGCATTGACAGGCATAGACCAGATCCAATTCAGCCAACTGTGCCAAAACCTGTTCATAGCAGGCGAGGCGCTGTCTTTGGAAAATGATCTGATCATCTATCTCAAATTCAAATGCTTCGAGGCAAGCCAAGATATGTTGTTCGCTGTTGGGATAGATCCGGGGGATGTCGGTATCTTCAATTCGAACCAACCATCGGCCGTGATGAGATTTAGCTTCACAGTAACTTGCAACAGCAGTGATCAATGAACCAAAATGCAATGGGCCGGTTGGCGATGGCGCAAACCGACCCACATAAGCTGCATGTATCATCTAGGTATAATCAAGATTAGCCGTTGTTTTGCTTTTCTTTGATTTCAGCTAAAGTTTTGCAATCGATACACAGTGTCGCAGTCGGTCGAGCCTCTAGACGACGTAAACCGATTTCGATACCACAGGTTTCACAGAAACCATAGTCATCATTTTTAATGGCTTCAATAGATTGTTCAATTTTACGAATCAACTTACGTTCACGATCACGCGTTCTGAGTTCAATAGCAAACTCTTCTTCTTGCGTTGCGCGATCATTCACATCAGGAAGTGCAGAAGATTCATCTTGCATGGTGTTTAAAGTACGATCTACTTCCGTCATCAACTCTGCTTTCCACGCCAATAAGATTTGACGGAAATGCTCAAGTTGCCCCTCGGACATGTATTCTTCATTTTTCTTAGGTTGATAAGGCGCGATACCAAACAAACTGGCCGTTGTACCGCTTTCTGAAGTCTTCGGTTTGATTTTGCGCACTCGTTTCGCTTTGTCGCCATCAACTACTTCGATGTTCTCTTCAAACACTTGATTTTGGTTGTCATTCGCCATTTAGGGCATTCCTCATCATATACGTATATCTATACGCAAAAAATATGGTGATATGCAAGTATTTTTATTGCTACCCCATAGAAAATGTATCTATCGGGGGCGTCATCATATAGAGTTTCACTTCAAGATGAAAGCGATGAATGACGACATTTACCCCAGCAGCAAATATTCAAGGGAGATAACATAATCCATAATTGAGAAAATAGAAAGCTAATAACCTGAAATTGCTTGATCAATGCTGGATTGTGGGCCTACTAGTCGATGTATTTGAGTACTAAAAGTACCATCTGAATTTAAATGTAAACAACGGTAACCGGGTGCTTCCTGATCGAGTGTGAACTGCGTTTGCCGCGGTTTAAACTGCACACAAGTTGAGGGGGTAGACAGGAATTGAATATTATTCCAGACATTGACCGAATCTTGATGAACATGGCCACAGATCACGGCTTTTATATTTTTATAAGGCGCAATCACTTGTAGGATTTCTGGTGAGTTTTTGAGTTTATGTTGATCGATCCAATATGATTTCATATCGATTGGATGATGATGGCAAGCCAAAATGACATATTTATCTTGATACTGTTCGAGTATAGGTTCTAAACACTGCAATTGATCTTGATCGATCCAACCATCAACCTGACCTGCGACGGCGCTATTGAGTAACACGATGTACCACGGGTCCAAGTCAATCACTGTCGGTATCGGCAAGGCTTGTTTAAAAGGGAAACGCTGGAGGTCGTCATGATTACCGGGAATATGGAAAAAGTTTATCTGTTGAAGCCGCATAAACGTTAAATAACGCGAGTAAGTCATCGGGTCAGCTTCTTGAGCAAGATCACCTGTATGCACCAAAGCATCTAGATCGGGATAACGCAGACCAATATCTTGCATGACAGCATGAAAACTCTCCTCAGGATTAATATTGAGAAAAGTTGAGTCTGGATCAGCCATCAAATGTGTGTCGGTAATTTGAATCAAAATTTGATGACTTACAGGTGCTTGCTTTTTGGTGGTCACTTTAACCCCTCTCAATGACTCAGCGCGTCAATAGATGTTGTTTTAGCCATTGTAATGCCATAATAACAGCTGCATTGCATAGCCGACCACTGTGAAGTAAAGAATTTAATTCAGTGTATTCAATTAGATGTAACTTTATATTTTCACCTTCTTCTGCCAGACCAAATATGCCACCTTCTAGAGGCAAGTTCACATTAGCGCTGTACAAATGAAAAATTTCATCACAGGCCCCAGCTGAAGGGTAAAAGCTAAATAAATGTTCGAGTTGATCGACTTCACAGCCTGATTCTTCATAGCATTCGCGTCTGATACAACTCTCGGCAGATTCATCGCCATCTAACAGACCAGCAATGATTTCTAATTGCCATGGTGAGTCTTGATCACGTATGGCACCGATACGAAATTGTTCAATTAAGGCAAATTTTTGCTGAGTATCGTCATAAAGTAAAACTCCCGCAGCTTCTTTACGACGGATGAGTTCACGACTGATCAAAGGCGTATATAGTTCATCCTGAACATTGGCAGAGGATGACAGGGTTTGAAAAAGGCGGTGCCGTAGGCTGATACGTTCGACGTGTACGAAACCTTGGTAAAGTTGTTCTTGCGCTTCAATAGTGATATCTGAAGCGTTGAATGAGGCAAGTTGGGTAATGTGCATACAGCAAAATGGGATGAATAGTATTCATCCCATCCTATCTGAGAATCATCCGAAGACAACTACTTTTTTTACAATTTATACTTTGTGGTAGAGCTTTTGGCCTTGTTCATGATAGAAATTTTTCATGGCATCCATACCCGCCTCAACGTCGTCGTCGCGCTGTTGTTCAGCAACCAGACTTTGATTTTGTGCCTGGTGCTTGTCCTGATTGTGTGCCTGCTTGTTTGCATAGTCTCGAACATTCTGAGTGATCTTCATTGAACAGAACTTGGGGCCACACATCGAACAGAAATGCGCAGACTTATGCGCTTCTTTGGGCATGGTTTCATCATGCATGCTGCGCGCAGTATCCGGATCTAGACTGAGATTAAATTGATCTTCCCAGCGAAATTCAAAACGTGCCTTAGACAAAGCATTATCCCGTACCTGCGCGCCCGGATGACCTTTGGCAAGGTCAGCCGCGTGAGCCGCAACTTTATAGGTAATGATGCCGTCTTTAACGTCCTTTTTATTCGGCAGGCCTAAATGTTCTTTGGGCGTCACATAGCACAGCATCGCAGTCCCATACCAGCCAATCATCGCAGCACCAATGGCAGAAGTGATGTGGTCATAGCCAGGCGCGATATCTGTGGTTAAGGGGCCTAAGGTATAAAAAGGAGCTTCTTTACAGACTTCAAGTTGTAAGTCCATATTTTCTTTAATCATATGCATTGGAACATGACCGGGGCCTTCGATCATGACTTGTACATCATGTTCCCAAGCGCGATGAGTCAATTCACCCAAGGTGCGAAGTTCACTAAATTGAGCTTCATCGTTGGCATCTTGGATACAACCTGGGCGCAAGCCATCACCTAGACTAAAGGACACATCATAGGCTTTCATGATTTCGCAGATTTCATCGAAATGGGTATATAAAAAGTTTTCTTGATGATGCGCTAGACACCACTGTGCCATGATCGAGCCACCACGCGAAACGATACCCGTTAGGCGACCTGCGGTGAGCGGGACATAGCGCAGCAACACACCTGCATGTATGGTGAAGTAGTCAACACCTTGCTCAGCTTGCTCAATCAGCGTGTCTTTAAAGATCTCCCACGTCAGATCTTCTGCAACACCATCCACTTTTTCCAGTGCTTGATAAATCGGCACAGTTCCGATCGGCACAGGTGAATTGCGGATAATCCATTCACGCGTTTCATGAATATTTTTACCTGTGGATAGATCCATAATGGTATCGGCCCCCCAACGGGTCGCCCAAGTCATTTTTGCTACCTCATCATCAATACTTGAACCCAACGCAGAGTTTCCGATGTTGGCATTAATTTTAACCAAAAAATTACGCCCGATGATCATCGGTTCGAGTTCTGGGTGATTGATGTTGGCAGGAATAATGGCACGGCCTTCAGCGACCTCTTGGCGAACAAACTCAGCCGTGATTTCACGTAGATTCTGCGCGCCAAAATTCTGCCCAGCATGTTGACGTTGATCTACACTGTCATGTTGGCGCTGATTTTCTCGAATCGCTATGTATTCCATTTCAGGGGTGATGATGCCTTGTTTGGCATAATGCATTTGCGAGACGTTTTGGCCTGCTTTGGCGCGACGTGGATTTTGGATGTGGTCAAAGCGAATGGGTGCAGTACGAATATCTTTTAGGCGTTCTTGACCAAATTTTGAACTCAAATGATCGAGACGCTCACAATCATCACGTTCAGCAATCCACTGTTCACGCACATGAGGCAGGCCCTGATTTAAATCGATATTGATCTTGGGGTCGGTATAAGCCCCTGAAGTATCATAAACCATGATGGGCGTGTTGGTTTCGCCACCGAGGCCAGTCGGTGTTTCAGTCAATGATATTTCACGAAAGGGCACCTGGAGATCAGGGCGGGAACCTTGGATATAGACTTTCTGAGAAGCGGGGAGAATTCGAGTGAGATCTTGAGCATCTTGCTCATGTTGAGCAGTAATATCAGCTGTGGACAGATTCGTTAATTGGTTCATGGCATGATCCTTATGAATGACATCAACGAATCAAGCACGACTAAAAACGTGGCACAATTATCCTGAGAATGGAATGAGGGCTGCATTTTTAGATGGCTTGATTCCTACGCAGGTCTTAACCTGATCAGGTTCAACGGTACTTGTGCTAAAGTTTTCATCAAAAAAAACTGGCACAATCTCAGCGAGGCTTTACTCGCGCTCCGTCAAGCGAATCTGGATCTTAACACATAAAAATGCACAGTAAAGATGGCGTTAAAACATCACGCGACTTGGTTGTTTGTTTAATGAAGTGAAATCAGTGGCGTGAATGACAAATGGCATCACTGAAACAATCTCTTTGGGGATTATTGAGTTGGATGGGGACTAAATCCAGATAGTGCTCAAGTTGAGAGATACTCGATGAATGTGCATTGTCGCTATATGCATCAACAATTGGAGTATCTTCTAAGGTCATTTCATTACGTTGCTGAGCATTGAGCTCAATAAATCGCATAAATTTTTTGGCTGTTTGATTCAGTACAGCATCATCTCGATCTGCCAACTGTACAATCTCATTTAAATAAGCCTGTTGGATATCTTCTTTACCCTGAAAAAGTTCTGAACTCGGTGCATCTTTACTGCCTTTAAATAGTAAAGCGGTATAAAAATTTGCTAAGTAACGGGCATCATCAATATATGCACTTTTGGGGTAGTCTTTCTGATACTGCACCCAGTACTCAGCCCGATGTACTATTTCTTGAGGAATGATGTTTAAGCGATGTTCTTTAAAAACCGGTTGTATGTTCTGTTCTGCAAGTTGTTGCACAAATATCGCTTCGGCTTTAGGTAAATAGGGGGCAAATACTTTAGCTAAGTACAAGGGACTACGTCGATATTGTATGTGATTGCGGTCTAAATCAATTAACTCAATATAGGCTTGTCCTTGATGTTGCAGTAGATATTGATCGCGACTATTTAATTTTTCAAATAATTGTTGTTGCAAGGTTGGATATTGAGATTGATCTTGAGCATAGCTTTCAAAGCTACGTTGTTGTTCATGGCTGCGTTTGACTTTCAAAAAGTTAGCATACATTTGCTCTGAAAGTGTGATCCATTGCTTTTGTTCATAAAAGTCGATTAAGGGCAGACATAAACGAATATTTTGATTGATTTGTTCAAGTGCAAGCGTGGTGCGTTGATTGTCGAGGTTGGTCATTTCTGTTTTTAAATTTTGACACATCATTGTCAGATCAGGGGGCTGACTTTCAGAGCTGGTTACTTGATCTATTTCTGGACCAATTTCTGGTGCTGTTCTTTGACACGCAGTAAGCAATAAAGCAACTGAGAGCATGAAAGCCTTTAAAATAAAATTATAATAGATATGCTTTTGAAGCTTCATGAATGGGTCAAACTACAGCAGAAATGAATGAAATGTTTATGCAGGTAATTGTTGCCTAATTTAATAGGCTTTAATGAAATAATTTGTAGTGTTGTTTAATTTAACCGTTAACTGGAGAAAATTAATATTTAAAGCAGAACATGCTTTAAATACCTAGTTTAATTCTCAAATCAATAATTCAATTACAGTGCAATAATGACGTTGGTTGCTGATTTTGATTGAATTTTGCATAAAGCATTCAGCATGAAATGATCCGTATGAATAAAGAGTCTGATTTTCCATTAAGTGCAGTCTTCAGGTACTCGTATTAATACAATATATATACAGCTCAAGGCTGGAGTTGTGCTAAAAAATGAACCGATGTCATAAAGAAGACACAATCATTGTGCTTTAATACTCAATGACCTGAGTTTTTTTTAATTTTATTTCGCTGCATGTGGAGCGTTTCGCCTTGAACCCAAATAATCCAATCTTAAGCCATCACATCTCTTCTCAATTTAATGAAGATCTTATTGGTGTAAATACTAAATTTATGTCCATGGGCGGTTTGGTTGAGCAGCAGGTCGCGAATGCTATTCATGCTCTATTAGACACCAATGCCAACTTAGCAATCGATGTACAGTTTCAGGATAATGTGGTCAATCAATACGAACGAGATATTGATGAGGCGATCACTTTGATTTTGGCTCGCCGTCACCCTGCTGCGATTGATTTACGTATGGTGATTGCAATGAGTAAGGCCAATACTGATTTAGAACGAATCGGTGATGAAGCGGCAAAAATTGGTCGTATTGCACAAACCTTATGTGAAGAAGGTGAATCACCTCGTGGTTATATGGAAACACGCCATATCGGGAATCAAGTACGTGTCATGATTCATGATGCTCTCGATGCTTTTGCGCGAGTCGATGCTGAGCAAGCATTGAAAGTATTGTTGGCTGATGCAGATATTGATCGTGAATATCAATCTGCTACTCGTACGCTCATGACCTATATGATCGAAGATCCACGCCATATTTCTCGAGTGATCAATGTGATGTGGGTGTTGCGTTCTTTGGAACGTATCGGTGACCATGCACGAAATATTTCAGAGCAAGTCATCTATATGGCAAAAGGTCTAGATGTGCGACATACCAGCGTCGAGGAAATCGAAGAGAAAGTACAACAGCGTAACTTATAGATAGTCGTTGAGTTTTTTAGGGTCTAGGTTATTGATCAGTTTAAAATATCAGCACTGAAGAAAAAGGCAGATCACAATCTGTCTTTTTTATGAATTGTTCACAGACCCTGATAACTCAATTTTAGAATAAAAAAAATCCTAGATTTTGGGGGAAACCTAGGAAGTAAAATGAAACTGTAGACTCTTATACTATGCTTAAGCAAATAACGAAGCTAGAAATATCATCTTAAATATGGTTTGGAATTCATTCAAGATTGTGTGATAAAGCACATATAAGCGATTTAATTAATATAGTTGTTGGTAGCGTAATTTTCAGCAATAGTATTGTTGGTGCTATGTATTTTAGATGTTATTCATGTAAGTAAATGACAAGCTCTGCTGAGCTTCATCCCCTAAATCTGAGCTATAGTGTTGTTAAGTCGTAGAATAGAAATTCAAAAGCCATATGCTCAGTGAAGCAGCATATGGCTCTAAAATCAGGTGAAATGAGCTTAAGACTCTGGAGTCCAGCCTTCAGCCCTCTCTACATCTGCATCATTATTGAAAAACATTTCACGTTGTTCTTCAAGGAATTTCTTGGTTTCAGCTTCGAAAACGTTGAGACGTTTCTCATTGATTAACGTGGTTTGATGTTTTAACCATTCTTGCCAAGCTTGCTTAGATACGCTGTTAAATAATTCCTCACCCTTGACGCCTGGGAAGGGGGCGAAATCTAAACCATCCATTTCTTTTTGATACTTTCGACAAAAAACCATGCGAGACATGTGGACCTTCCTTAGTTATAAAGTTGTTCAAGGCGCAGATGTGCGCGTTCAATGGCTTGTTTCACTTGTGACGGTGCTGTGCCACCTAAGTGATTGCGGGCATTGACTGAGGCTTCTAAAGTCAGGGCTTGATCAAATACATCCGCAGTAATTAAGTCGGAAAATTGCTGTAGTTGTTCAAGGCTGAGCTCGGATAAGTCTTTGGCATCTTGTACACCAAGTGCAACAGCTTTACCTACAATCTCATGTGCATCACGGAAGGCGATGCCCTTTTTCACTAGATAGTCAGCAAGATCTGTTGCAGTAGAGAAGCCACGTAGAGCAGCTTCACGCATGATATCGATATTAGGGATCAACGCAGGAACCATGTCTGCAAAAGCCATCAGTGATCCACGAAGTGTATCAATCGCATCAAATAGGGGTTCTTTGTCCTCTTGATTATCTTTGTTGTATGCCAAAGGTTGACCCTTCATGAGGGTGAGCAAACTCATTAAATCGCCATAAACACGCCCCGTTTTACCGCGTACAAGCTCTGGTACATCAGGATTCTTTTTCTGCGGCATAATTGATGAGCCAGTACAGAAGCGATCTGGAATATTAACGAACTTAAATTGGGCAGAAGTCCACAAAATCATTTCTTCTGACATACGAGATAAGTGCATCATGATCAACGCGGCTGCCGCATTAAACTCGATCGCAAAATCGCGGTCAGATACTGCATCTAAAGAGTTTTCTGTTGCACTCTCAAAGCCCAGTAGTTCGGCTGTATAAGCACGATCAATTGGATAAGTAGTCCCTGCAAGTGCAGCAGATCCTAAAGGCATGCGATTAACACGCTTGCGGCAATCTATGAGGCGTTCTGTGTCACGTAGCAGCATTTCAAACCATGCCATCAGATGATGTCCGAAGGTTACTGGTTGCGCTGTTTGTAGGTGAGTAAAGCCCGGCATAATGGTATGAGTATGCTGTACCGCAAGACCTAAGATACCTTTTTGTAGTTTTTGTAAAATATTTAGAATTTGATCGATTTCATCGCGTACATAAAGACGGATATCGGTTGCAACTTGGTCGTTACGACTGCGGCCTGTGTGCAGTTTTTTTCCAGTGATTCCGATGCGGTCAGTTAAACGAGCTTCAATATTCATGTGCACATCTTCTAGATCGATTCGCCACTCAAAAGTGCCGGCTTCAATCTCAGCTTGAATTGTGTTCAGCCCTTGGATGATGTCATCCCGTTCTTGTGTCGTTAAAACGCCCACTTTTGCCAACATGCTCGCATGTGCAATCGATCCAGCAATATCTTGTCGATAAAATCGTTGGTCAAACTGAACAGATGCGGTAAATTCAGCGACAAATGCATCAGTAGCTTCGGTAAAGCGACCGCCCCACATACCAGAGGTTTGATTTTGGGCAGACGGATGAGAGGAATCAGGGAATGTGGTCATGTCGGCTCGGAAAAATAAAAAAGAGTATAACAAATTCAACGCCGATTGCTGAAGCACAACGCAATGATTCGAGTTTAAATTTAGAACAGCAGCAAATACAGTCTGAAATTTTAAGAAAAACACCAAATTGGCAGTATCTTATTGAAGTCATTGTCGCCAGTACGATTATTGTATTGCTACTCAGTTTGGCTGAGGCCGGCTCGTGGTCTAATATTAATGTGGGGCAGTTTTTTAAATATATGTTGTACTTGAATTGGATAATGCTCGTGCCTGTCTGCGTTATGAACAGTGCACATGAAATATTTGAGAAACACAGTGCTGTGGTATGGGGACTAATCTTTCTACTTATTTTGTTAATCAGTATTATCACTACGACAAGTATGCTGAATATCATAAATTACTGGGCTACGCATTTTTCAGTACGAGCGATAACTCAATTACAACTGTTGCATAATCTAAGTTTAGATTTAAGTTATGGGATGCTATTGGGTGTAATATGTTCACGCTATGTTTATATTCGTAAAAAAAATCTAAGACACCAAACTTCAGCACTACAGGCGCATATTCAATCGATGCAAGCGAGAATACACCCGCATTTTTTATTTAATAGTTTAAATACAGTGGTGTGTCTCATTAGTCAAGATGCTGAAAAAGCTGAACAAGTGCTGGTAAATCTGACGAAATTATTTAGAGCAAGCCTTGAACAGACGAAAATGGTCAGCTTGGCCTATGAAATTGAATTATGTCAATATTATTTGGAAATTCAGCAAATTAGATTGGGGTCTAGACTACAAGTTGAGTGGAATGTCCAATATGACTCTGATTTAACTCGGGTTAAGATCCCTCTCTTGACGTTACAACCGTTACTTGAAAACAGTATATTACATGGTGTCGAGCAACACGACTCTGAAGCAAAAGTAAGTATATTGGTCGAATTATTTAGCAATCAAGTCACAATAGTCATTACCAATCCCGTTTTACACGATAGAATAAAAATTCGAGAGAGCCTTGGTTTTGCAATGTCAAATATAAAGCAACGTCTAATTGCTTGTTTGGGGACGGATGCAAAGCTTCGGCATTATGTGAACAACGGAATGTTTATAACCTTAATTCAATATCCGATTACTGCATGAGCAGTTTAAGTCTGAACTATTGAGTCCGCATCATTTAGCCATGATGTCGGGGCTTGGATTATTAAATTGGATTTTTGATTATTTCATTTAGATGTACTGTGAAAATATTATTTAGTCACCGCATATTGAGTTTCAAGTAAATTTATATTGGTTTTTCATTTACCTAAAAACAGCAATATGCTTTTGATTTAGCCAGTTCGTTTATTAAAAAAATTATTGTAACTTTGGCAGGGAGGAAAAATGGATATCCTGATTAGTGATGATGAGCCACTCGCAGTAGCGCGTTTATCTCGACTCGTATCGCAATTGGGACACAATGTGGTCGCCACCGCGCAAAATGGTCAACAGGTGCTTGAATTGGTTCAGCAATTTGAACCAGACGTTGTTTTACTTGATATTCAAATGCCTGTAATGGATGGTTTGTCTTGTATGAAGTTGTTAAGTCAACGTCATCCCATGCCAGCAGTGGTGTTTTGTACCGCTCACGAGCAACATGCTTTAGATGCGATCCAATCGCAGGCAAATGGGTATTTGCTTAAGCCCATTGCTCAATCAGAATTACAGCGTGTATTCAATAATTTAACCAATTTGACTCAAGCTCAGATGTCTAATTTAGAAAAAAAACAAACTATGGATAAAACAATACAGCGGCAACAGATTGTTGCCAAAACCTACCGCGGTGTAGAGTTGATTCCCACGGAAAATATTTATTATTTTCTTGCCGATCAAAAGTATGTCGCTGTCCGTCATAAGAACGGCAGTGTTCTCATTGATGAAACTTTAAAGGAGCTAGAACAAGAATTTGCTGATAAATTTATTCGTATACATCGTAACGCTCTAATCTCTCTAGATTATTTGGATGGTTTGGAACTCGTTACTTCTGGGCAATATCAAGTGCGATGTCGAGAAATTGAAGAAAGACTTGCAGTGAGTCGACGTCACTTGCCTATTTTAAGAGAAAGAATTCATCACCTATAACCCAATGTACATGATGAATAAACTACGCGAGAGTGCGTATATGACCCCTATAGAAGTGACTTCTGCCTTGATGTCTTGGCTAATCATTTTTAATATATTTTTTAAAAATTCTAAAAAAATAGCGGATAAAGTTAGGTGTTAAATCTAAAATTAATCTTAACATGACCGCTCATTTACAGCCCAAATATAGGCGTAATTTGAAGTAATTCAATCAGGTGAAATTACGTACTTTTGCGAATTTTAAATTTTAATTTTATTGTAAAATACTGTGATTGAGATGCTTGTTAAATCTGTTTAAAGCGCCATATCGAACTTTGATAAAGCACTTACATTACACAGATCTCATCTTAATGATCAGTCTTTAATTCATTTTTATTCCCAAGCAATGAGGAATAAGATAATTCACTTGCTTTTTTAACTGATCAGGTTAAGTTTAGAGAGTTTAAAATTTGACTATGTTGTAATGATGAAAACTTTAAAAATCGCAACGCGTCAAAGTCCATTAGCACTTTGGCAGGCTGAGCATATTCGTAGCCGACTCATTGAACTTCATCCAGAATTGAAAGTTGAGTTAGTTACCTTTGTCACTCAAGGCGATAAAATTCTGGATACGCCATTGGCAAAAATTGGTGGTAAAGGGCTGTTTGTCAAAGAACTAGAAGCAGCACTACTCGATGGTCGTGCCGATATGGCGGTACATTCGATGAAAGATGTGCCGATGCAATTACCAGAAGGGCTCAGCCTCGCTGTGATTTGTGAGCGTGAAGATCCTTTCGATGCTTTCGTATCAAATCAGTATACGCATTTTGCAGATTTACCCCTAGGTGCCAAGCTAGGCACATCAAGTTTACGTCGCAAGAGCCAAATTTTAAAACAACGCCCTGACTTAGATGTGATTGATTTAAGAGGGAATGTTGGAACACGCTTGTCCAAATTAGATGCAGGTCATTATGATGCGATTATTTTGGCGAGTGCAGGTTTAAAGCGTCTAGGACTGACAGAGCGTATACGTCATGGCCTATCTGCAGAAATTAGTTTACCTGCTGTAGGGCAGGGTGCCTTAGGTTTAGAGTGCCGCGAGCAAGATCAAGCCACTTTAGATTTGATCTTACCTTTAATGCATGAAGCATCTTTCGCTTGTGTTCGTGCAGAGCGAGCTTTTAATCGTTACTTAGAAGGTGGTTGCCAAGTGCCAATCGCAGGTTATGCGACTTTATCTGGTGATCAATTACATATAGAAGGTCGAGTCGGTAGTGTCGATGGTACTGTGCTATTGAAGAGTCGAGTGACAGGGCATCGTGATCAAGCTGAAACACTGGGTGTTGCTTTGGCAGAAGATTTGTTAAAGCAAGGCGCTGCTGAGATCTTGCAGGCGATTTACTAATATCTATGCTATTTATAAATACTCGACCGACGGAGAGAGCTTCGGCATTGACCCAACACCTTAGCCTTGCAGGTTTTGAGGTGGTGGATCTCCCATTGTTGGCACTGAGACCTATGGAATTGAGTGAGCAATTGCAACTACAGTTCCAGCAGCTTTTCGATGTCCAAGTGATTGTTGTTGTTAGCCCAACAGCGGTCGAGATTGGTTTAAAGTATTTAACTCAAAGCGCTATACAGTTGTCCCAATTGGCTCATGTGCAGTGGGTCGCAGTGGGTAAAACCACTGCTGCGGCTTTGGCTGACCATGGTATACAGGCCTTAATACCTGAGGTAGAAACCTCAGAGGGGATGTTGCATTTACCGATCTTTAGTCAACGTGATGATTTAGAAAAAGTCGCATTTTGGCGTGGTGAAGGTGGGCGTCAATTTATGATGCAACAATGTTTGGCCCAACAAATAAAGGTGCTGAATTTTGTGTTGTATCAGCGCTATTGTCCTGAAGCGTCCTTTGATCAATTTATTGACTTACTGCGTATTGCGAAGGCGAAGTATCCACATTTTTGGATGTGTGTCAGTAGTGAAGCCAGTTGGAAACATTGGCTGATTTTGTGTAAACAGCAGAAGTCATTTTTAGAACAGGGTCATTATCTGGTTCTCGGCGAACGTCTATACCAAATATTGCGAGCTGATCAAAAAAGTAATGATCTTCAGTTGAATGTTAGTTTATTGGAAAATTTAGGTGTGAATACAGTGTTGCAAACTATACAGCGGTTGCAAAGGTCACTATGAAGAAGTTTATCTCAATACTCATTTTAGTTTCGCTGCTCTGGCTGCTTAAACTCAGTTTTGATTTTTATACACTTTCTCGGCAGATGACGACACAGCAACACAGTTTGCAGCAAAGTGAGCAGCAAAATGCGAGTTTGAATGATCAGTTAGTTGCATTGCAAAGAAAAGAAGCAACGCTAAGTGTGTCACCGAATGAAAAAGATCAACTGCATAGCACGAAACTCTCCCCCACCTTGGTCATACAGCAGCAATTAGAGCTAATACAATTTGCTTTGCAGCAACAGCAATTTGTTTATGCACTTGAAAAATTGAATGCATTAGATCAGAGCATGGATGATTATGAAATAGCTGAGAGTTTGAAACAAAGCTTACATCAGGCGATTTTGCAGGATCAGCAAAGTATTCAGCAATATGTTGTTGCTCATCAAGCACAACAGACACGATTGGCGCAAATGCTACAACAATTAGATCAGCAAATTAAGCAGGATTTTAACAGCCAGAAACTCAGTACAGCACCTGTTGAAAATGGATATTTTTGGCAGAAATGGTTAAAAGTCGACGTGGTTGGTGAGACGACAGTGAATTTAAATAGTCGTATGATGATACTCAAAGAGATCCAATTAAGAGTCCTATTAGCTCAACAAGCTTTGTTCATTAGTGAATATCAAAGTTATCAAAATATGCTGCAAGGAATCATACAACAACTCGATACTTTACCTGATGCATTTAGCCAACACATGAAACAGCAGGTTGTGAAAATAGAACAAATCCATGTACTGCCAGTACCCAAACTCAAAGCTCGTGAGATTTTGGGATAAGCGCATGAAAAAAATCTTATTGATGTATATTTTTATTGCGTTAATTATGGTGGCAGTGCTCAGTGTGCTCAGTTATAACGCTGGTGTTGGGTATGTCTATGTGCTTTGGTACGGGGTACAAGTTCAAAGCAATATCTGGGTTTTGGTTTTTACTGCGCTGACGATGAGCTTTATGCTTCATTTGTCATGGATTGCTTTTCGGTTTTATCTTTCACGTCAACAGCGAAAGTTACAACATGTGCTGAGTTTTGATGCATTACATCCATATGAGCAATTGGGAGTAGTATGGATCTTGCAGGAAGCTGAGGAACAGCAAACATTTATTCAACAAGTGTTTAACCAATCTGGATTGTTAAAACAAATTGTGCAGGCTCGACTGCTATTTAAACAAAAAAAGTATGCACAAGCTTTGGTTATATTGGATGCTAGCCCAGCGGCAACATTTGAATTGGCCGAAATTCAAAGAATCGAAATTTATTTAGCTCAAAAAGATGTAATGCAAGCACTGACACATTTAGAATTTCTAAATGGTCATCAAATGTCACCTTGGTTAATTCAGGTAAATCTGACGTATCAGCACCGTATTTTTGAGTTGTGGGCTGAGTTTGCATTATTAGCACCATGGCTTTTTTTACATGCGACAACCAGCCCAAGTTTGGAAAAAACAGCAATGCAAGCTTGGCTGGTTCAATTGTTAAGTCAGTTTGAGCAAGCCCAATCTGATGATTTAACGCGTTTAAAACAAAAATATTTAGAAAACCTAGCAATAATTCAGAAAATGCCATTTGAAACACAGGTACTTTGGTTAAAGGTATTAACTCGATTAGAACAAATGAGTTCATCTCAGGAAGAACTAGCATTACATTTACTGGAACTTCGTTTTGATCAAGATGTATTTTATTTGTGGTTTCAACAGCAATTATTGAAGGAACATACTGATTATATTTCAATTGAGAACTATATAAGACAACTAGAGGGTCGATATCCGAGCATGCCCGTTTTAAGCTTTGCGCAGTGGCATATTTATAGTGCTACTCAAAGATTTCTTGAGGCTGAGCAGTTATTAACACGCTATCCAGATAATATTTTGATGAACTACTTGCGTATTAAATCCACCTTGACGGGACAGGATGATTTGTTACGTCAGTTAAATTTAGTATTTGAAAATGATGTAAAATTCTTGCAATTTAAAATATGAGCATCGAAATGAATATATTAGAAGAGTATCCAGTGATCCATGTTCAGAACGTCGCATGGGGTGATATGGATGCCTTTGGTCATGTTAATAATGTTATTTATTATCGATACATTGAAAGTTCACGTATTTCATATTTCGACCGCTTGAATGTATTTGCTCTAGACGTATTGCCTGTGGTTGCTTCTAGTCAGTGTAAATATTTAAAACCTGTTTATTATCCAGATGTTTTAAAAATTGCAGTACGAGTTGAGGAAATGAGGAATAGTGCGATTCGTATGCATTATTTATTATTTAGTGAACAGCAAAGACAAGTTGTTGCGACAGCAGAAGCAGTCGTTGTTTTTGTGGATAAAGTGCAAATGCAGAAAACACCCATTCCAAATCATTTGAGAGATAGTATTATAGATTTAGAGCAATCTGTTCATCATATTTTAACGTCTACACAAGATAATCATTAAGGAATTGAATTTTTTTTGTTGGATTGTGTATTTAATTTAGGTTTAAGTATTGATTAGTGCGATTAATAAAAATATGATTGCGGTGAGTTTATTTTAAATAACGATTATTTGTTTTTATGGAGTGAGTATGATGCCGGATATTAGTAAACTTTCAGTTGAGGAATTAAGACGTTTAACCGCAGAAGCGGAAGCATTAATTGAATCAAAAAAAGATCAAGCTGTTGAAGATGCATATAATCAAATTATTGAAATTGCAGAAGCTGCTGGTTTAACCCTTGAGCAATTTATTGAATATGGTACTCAGAAGCGTAAGAAAACCACGCGTAAAGCTGTAGAGCCACGTTATCGCAATAAGAGTAATACCTCTGAAACTTGGACTGGTCGTGGTAAACAACCACGCTGGTTAGTTGCAGAGATTGAGAAAGGTGCAAAGTTAGAGGACTTCCTCATCTAATTTCATCAATTTGTCATTAGAGCATCTTAGAATAAAAAAAACCAAGCAAGCATGCTTGGTTTTTTTTATACGAGTGAATTGGTCATGTGAAATGATGGTGTATAAGGTATATTCAGAGGTAAAGAATCCGTCACGGAAGAATAAATGAATACGTTGGTAAGAGATTGATGAGTAAAAAATCAAAACAGTTGACTTGGTGGCTGGTTGCAATTATTGCCTTTCTTATTTTTGTACTATTACAACTTCCTGCAACTTGGCTCATTTCTAAGTTCTATAAAGACAATCAAGTATTACAAAATGTCAGTGGCAATATTTGGCAAGGCCAAGCCGATTGGCGCAAAGGGGATTTAAAAGGCTCCGTCGCTTGGAATACACGTCCACTCGATTTGTTTTTATTTCGTTTAGGGGCTAATTTAGAAGTACAAAGTGGCGAAACGCGGATAAAGTCGATCGTTGGTTATGGCTTTGGCCAAAAGGTCATCATTAAGCAAATGAATGGCCAGATCTCACCAGATACATTAAAAACATTGGTGGATTGGCAGTGGCCCGCAAATCTAATACAGTTAAAAGATGTACAGTTTAATTTTAAAAAAGACAATGGATTTAGCCAAGCTGATGGAAGCTTGCAATGGGGTGGTGGTGAGTTGCTCTATACATTTTCTGATCGTCAAGATCGCATGAATATTCCCTCCTTAAATGCACAGCTCAAAGATGATGCAGGTAAATTGCAGTTTGAAATACAAGATCAGCGTAATCAAAAAATGGCCAGTCTTATTCTGGATCAGACCATGATGCTCGATGTACAGCTCACTCAGCGTTTATTACTCAATGTGCCTTCTTATGATGGAAAAGCGGGTATGGATACCTATGTAATCACTACGCGGCAGCCTTTGCTCAGGGGTGGTTTTTGAGTATGGATATCCGAGAAAAGTTTGAAAATATTCAATGGGCGAAGCTAGATCGAGTATCCCCCCTTATCTTATTGTTGTTGATCTTGGCTTTGTGTTGGAAATTGGCAGCTATCTTTTGGTGGGTGATTGCACCGCCACAAGTGATTCAACCTGAGCAGGTGGTTCTGGGGTCTAAACAGGCTCAAGTTCCAAATATTTCAAGTTTTTCTTTGTTTTATGAAGCGGGTTCTAGTGGTTCTAAAGCAGATGAAAGTATACAGATGCAACTGCAAGGGGTTATGGTCTCTCAACCGATACAGCGTTCATCTGCTGTAATTAAAGTTAATGAGACCGCAGATCGATATTTGATTGGTCAAGCGATTGAGGATAGTGGTTATCAATTGGCTGAAGTGCATTGGGATCATGTGGTCTTAAAGCAAAGTAATGGAACAACGCGTGAATTGAAATTTGTGGGTATTGGTAATCTGTATCAGCCTTTGGAGCCCGATCAGTCGAGTGCAGAGCAGAATAATAACCATGAGCCACCTCCGATACAAACAGATCAAAGTGCATTGGGGCAAGCAATAGAAAAAATTGGTGAAGATCGTGATGATTATTTAAAGAAAATGGGGGTCAATACGGAAGGTGGTCAGGGCTATGAAGTCACTGAACAAACCCCTTCTGCCCTAAGGAGTAAACTCGGACTTCGACCTGGGGATCGCGTTCTGTCATTAAATGGACAGAGCGTGGGTCAAGGACAGAGTGATGCGCAACTGTTAGAACAAGCAAAGCGCGAAGGAAAAGTAAAAATTGAAATTAAACGTGGTGATCAAACGATGACCATTCAACAAAGTTTGTAAATGCTCGAGTTGCAAAAAATTAGGATAGATAACAAGTTATGACTTTTTTGAATCACCATCGTTCACTTTGGGCTATCGTTGCAGCGGCACCCCTTATGGCGGCAATGAGCGCCACTGCACAAGCGCAAACTTGGAAGATCAATTTGCGCGATGCTGATTTGACTGCATTTATTAATGAAGTCGCAGACATCACGGGTAAAAACTTTGCTGTCGATCCGCGTGTGCGTGGCAATGTGACCGTTATCTCAAATAAAGCCTTGAATAAGAATGAAGTCTACGATTTATTTCTAGGTGTATTAAATGTCAATGGCGTAGTGGCAATCCCAGCAGGAAATACCATTCGTTTGGTTCCTGATAGTAATGTTAAAAATTCGGGTGTGCCTTATGATGCACGTAATCGTGCACAAGGTGACCAAGTTGTGACCCGGGTGATTTGGTTGGAAAATACCAATCCCAATGATTTAATCCCTGCACTTCGACCATTGATGCCACAGTTTGCGCATATGGCCGCCGTTCAAGGCACCAATGCATTAATTGTGTCAGATCGGGCCAGTAATATTACCCAGCTTGAAACCATTATTCGTAACCTCGATGGTACTGGGCAAAATGACATTGAGGCGATTTCTCTACAGTCGAGTCAGGCTGAGGAAATCATCACCTTATTAGAGTCGATGTCTGCCACGGGTGCTTCTAAGGATGCAGCAGGATCGCGGGTTCGGATTATTGCTGATGCACGTACCAATCGTATCCTACTTAAAGGTGATACCGGTTCACGTAAACGCTTACGTCAAATGATCGAGATGCTGGATGTACCTTCGGCGGATCGCCTGGGTGGGCTTAAGGTGTATAAGTTGCGCTATGCCAGTGCAGCTAATTTATCTAAAATTTTACAAGGCTTGGTCACGGGTGAAGCGGTAAGTTCTGATAACACTAATACTTCTTCCAACCAAAATACATCGAGCTTTGCAGGCAGTCCTGCCAACAATAATGCAAACTCAAGCACGTCGGGATCGACCAGTATTTCCACACCTGGCATTAATCTGGGAAGTAACGCCAATCGTAAAAGTGACAACAACATTACCAGCTTTAATGCCAATGGGGTCAGTATTATCGCGGATACTTCGCAGAACGCCTTGGTGGTGAAAGCAGATCCACAATTGATGCGTGAAATTGATGCCGCAATTCAGCAGTTGGATGTGCGTCGTCAGCAGGTGTTAATTGAAGCAGCCATTATTGAGGTTGAAGGCAATGATGCAGATCAATTGGGTGTGCAGTGGGCCATGGGGGATCTGAGTAGTGGCATTGGCTTGATGAACTTCACCAACGTGGGTGCCAGCTTACTTGATTTGGCTGCAGGCTTTATGAAAGGTGAGGCGGCAGGTGCAGGCGCAGCACTGCAAGGCAGTAAAAATGGTGTTGGAACCGCAATCGGTCTGGGGCGTTATCGTGAAGGGGCTAATGGTTCGCGAGAGTTTTATGGTGCATTGATCCAAGCACTAAAGTCGAAGACCAATTCTAATCTATTGTCTACACCATCGATTGTCACTTTGGATAATGAAGAGGCCTATATCGTCGTTGGTCAGAACGTGCCCTTTATTACAGGTTCGGTCACCAGTTCGGCAACAGGGGTCAATCCTTATACCTCAGTGGAACGTAAAGATGTCGGTGTAACGTTGAAGGTGATTCCGCATATCGGTGAAGGCGGTTCAGTGCGGATGGAAGTAGAGCAAGAGGTCTCAGCGGTATTGGATAAAGGTCAAGCGACGGATTTGGTGACCAGTAAGCGTGCCATTAAAACATCTGTAATCGCTGATCATGGTCAGACCGTGGTTCTGGGTGGCTTGATTGAAGATAATAGCGCACATAGTCGCCAATCCGTTCCTGGTCTTGGCGCTATACCTGGAATCGGTCGACTATTCCGTTCGGATAATAAATCCTCTGTTAAACGCAATCTCTTGGTGTTTATCCATCCGACTATTGTTGGGGATAACGAAGGTATGCGTAAGATCAGCCAACAACGCTATGATCAATTGTATAGCCTGCAATTGGCGATGGATAAAGATGGAAACTTCTCAAAATTACCTGAGAAATTGGATGATATTTATCAGCAACGTCTGCCGATTAGAACAGCGCCACAAATCCCGAATAATTCTGGAACCTATCAACAAGTGCCATCAGGTGGCGCTCAGCCTGCAGCAATCACTACGCCAGTGGCGATTGAGTCTGTGGTGCAGCAGCCTGTGACCCCACCAGCGCCTGATGTACAGCGAACCAAGAATACGGTGACCACAACCACCATCGGCCCAGCCTCCTAATTGCTGTTGCTATACAGATGTTTTGTACATGCTAAAATGAGCCTGAACTAAAATGAGAACATTGTCATGACTTGGAAAATACAAGGGATTACGACTGAATTAACTGGGCAAAGTATTATTATTGACCGTGATATGTTGGTGGGTCGACACCAAGATGCGGATGTGCAGTTGCAGTTGGCTGAAGTTTCTCGCCGACATGCTGCTTTTTTATTAAAAGATCAAGAGCTTTGGTTGCAAGACTTAAATTCTTCAAATGGAACTTTTGTCAACGATGCACGCATCGCAGCAGAAACCCAGTTAAACGACGGTGATACTGTTCAATTTGCAACGGTGCAATTTGCGGTATTTGAGGAGCAGACAGTCGAGACATCTGATCCGACTGAAACTGCTTCGGTTGCGACTGTGCCCGAGACTGCTGAGGTTGAGGTGGAAAAAGCGATTGCCCAGCCAGCGGAAGCTGTTGCCACCTCACAACATCTGGATGTTGCCCAAGGAGCTCAAGCTGCGGTTACTGCAGCATCAACACCAACTGAGGCTCAAGTTGTAACCCCGCCTGAGACTGTGGTTGAGGCCGCTGTAGAGACACCTGTTATCAAGCCGACAGTTGAAGCGCCATCTCAGCCACAAGCACAATCTCAACCGAAAGCACAATTACAGCCTGAAGAACAAACTCAAGCTGAAGTGGCGGTTGAAACGCCTGTGGTAGCGCAGGCCAAAGTTGAGCCTACTGCTGCAGCTGTGCTCAGTGATCAGGGGATGCCTGATGTTGCAGAGCGCGCTGCAGGTACTTCAATCAGTAAGGAAGGAATGCCTGAGCATGTGGCGATTCCTAAACCAGCGCCGATACCGAACCATGTGGATATCCATGCCAAGGTTGAAGCGGAAGTTGTAGAGCCTGTCAAATCCGTTACAGTTCCTGCCCCAGTAGATGAAACCAAGAAAAATGCTTCAGTTGGACTGATCACTATCATTAGTTTGGTGATCTTGGCAATTCTGGCGTGGTTGTTGTTTAAATAAGTATTTTGTACATAATGTGAGAGCGAATAAAGGCATGCGATCGCATGCCTTTATGCATTTAGTGGCTTTTGATTTGCTATATGTAGATTTTGAACGAGACTGGGGTGAACATGGATATTGCACAATTGGATCAACGTACACTGTTATTGTTTGATTTGGATGGCACATTGGTTGATTCAGCATTTGACTTATATCGTGCGATGAATTTGAGCCTAGAGCGTTTGAACCTGCCGTTGGTCACTGAGGCGCAAGTCCGAGTGTGGATTGGGAAGGGGACAGCTATGTTCTGTCAAAGTACCCTGAAGCATCTTAAGGGTGAAGTGGACCCTGCTGCGCTCGAGCAACTTTTGAGTACCTTCTTAGAAATTTATAATGCTGATCCATGTGTGGATACACGGCCTTTTGTTGGGGTGCTGGAGTTTTTAGAGTGGGCTAAACGCAATAATAAAACCATGATTTGTGTCACCAATAAACCTGAGCAGCCAGCGCGTAAAATACTGGAAATATTACAACTCAGTGATTACTTTGCGGATGTCATTGGTGGTGATCGTTTTGAAGTGCGTAAGCCCGATCCTAAGCCATTGTTATATTGTGTTGAAACCTTTGGCGCAACGCTGCATCAGAGTTTGATGATTGGTGATTCGAGCAATGATGTTGAGGCAGCACGACGGGCAGGGATGGATTGTATTGTTGTCAGCTATGGATATAATCATGGCGAAGATATTCGACTGTGTCAGCCACAACAGGTGGTTGATGATTTGGTTGAATTGTTAGATTAGTGGGTAATATTAAAGAGTGAGTAGAGGGACTGGAATGAATAAACGCATACTTTTTCGATGGCGACGCTAAGTTTTAACAGCGCAAACATAATTTTATTCCATCTTAAAAGTGAGCATCATTCATG
Organism: Acinetobacter calcoaceticus; assembly: GCF_004345325.1. Taxonomy (GTDB): domain Bacteria; phylum Pseudomonadota; class Gammaproteobacteria; order Pseudomonadales; family Moraxellaceae; genus Acinetobacter; species Acinetobacter calcoaceticus_D. The sequence goes on along the minus strand of NZ_SLVJ01000001.1, from coordinate 374,122 downwards.
ACCAGTCTTCAACAATTTGAACAACTCAGCGCATCTGGCTATAACCTCATTCCAGTCTATCGACAACGTCTAGCTGATACGGATACACCGTTATCAGTATTTGCACGTTTAAAGTCCCATCCGCAAGCCTATTTGTTTGAGTCTGTCGAAGGTGGGGAAAACTGGGCGCGCTATTCCATTATCGGTTTGGGAGAGTCTACGGTTTTTTCCTGCCATAAAGGGCAATTAAGCATCCAAACTGCGGATGGACAGATCCAAACCCAAGCGTGTGCTGATCCTTTTGAATATATTCGTGAGTTTCAAGCGCAGTTTAAAGTGCCGAGTCAGCAAGAAATACCTGAGCTACCACAGTTCACTGGCGGTCTGGTCGGTTACTTTGGATATGATGCAGTACGTTATATTGAACCCCGTCTAAAAAATGCACCGACTGCTGATCCGGTGGGTCTGCCTGATATCTGGATGATGTTGTCAAAAACGGTGATCGTATTTGATAACTTAAAAGACACCTTGTTTATTATCGTACATGCGGATGCTTCTGATCCTGCAGCCTATCAACAGGCACAACAGCAGCTTGATGCACTAGAGCAACTGCTTGAAACCCCAGTGAGCTTAAAAGCAGTACCGCATACTGCACCAGTCTTTGTATCACTTACGGGTAAAGAGAAGTTCTTGGATACCGTGGCGACCGTAAAAGAATACATTCAAGCAGGTGATGTGATGCAGGTGGTGCCAGGCCATCGTATGGTCTCTGACTTTGATGGTGATCCTTTACAGGTCTATCGTGCTTTGCGTCACCTCAATCCATCCCCCTATCTATTTTTGGTGCAAGGGCGGACCTTGTTGGATCAAAAGCCATTTCATGTGGTGGGTTCATCTCCTGAAATCTTGTCGCGCTTAGAGCATGGTATCGCCACCGTACGCCCTTTGGCGGGTACGCGACCACGCGGACGTACCAAAGAAGAAGATCTGGCGCTGGAGCAGGATTTATTGTCCGATGAAAAAGAAATCGCTGAACACGTGATGTTGATTGATTTAGGACGCAATGATATTGGGCGGGTGGCCAAAATCGGTAAAGTTCAAGTCACTGATCAGATGGTGATTGAGCGTTATTCACATGTGATGCATATTGTTTCCAATGTGCAAGGTGAGGTTCAGGATGGTATCGATGCTTTAGATGTGTTTAAAGCCACTTTTCCTGCTGGGACTTTATCTGGTGCGCCAAAAATACGCGCCATGGAGATTATTGATGAAGTTGAACCTGTGCGACGCGGTATTTTTGGTGGTGCTGTTGGATATTTAGGCTGGCACGGGGAAATGGATATGTCGATTGCGATCCGAACCTGTGTTATTCGTGAAAATAAGGTCTTTGTACAGGCCGGTGCAGGGCTTGTTGCGGACTCTCAACCCGATTCAGAGTGGAATGAAACCCAAATAAAAGCTCGCGCAGTGATCAAAGCGGTTGAATTATCGTCAAACGGTTTGATTTTATGAGTTTTTGAGGGTTTTTTTAAAAAAAGCACTTGCAAGCGCTGAGAGTTTTGCTAAACTGCACACCGTTCCGATGAGAAACATCGAAAACACAAGAAACGCCGGCATAGCTCAGTTGGTAGAGCAACTGACTTGTAATCAGTAGGTCCACAGTTCGAATCCGTGTGCCGGCACCACTTGAAGATGTTTCTAGAAGAACTACACTGAAAGTTAAGTGTAATGGTGAGATTCCCGAGTGGTTAAAGGGAGCAGACTGTAACTCTGCCGCGTAAGCTTCGAAGGTTCGAATCCTTCTCTCACCACCATTAACTTCGATCAAGTGGTAGTTTAAAGATATTACCAACGTTGTGCGGGAGTAGCTCAGTTGGTAGAGCGGTAGCCTTCCAAGCTGCATGTCGCGAGTTCGAACCTCGTCTCCCGCTCCATCGAAGAATTATTGGCTCTTATAGCTCAGTGGTAGAGCACTCCCTTGGTAAGGGAGAGGTCTCGAGTTCAAATCTCGATAAGAGCTCCAGATATGAAATTTAGGTGGATCTCCACCAGTTAAATGAAAGCAGGCTTATTAGTCTGCTTTTTAAGTATTTAACGGTCTAGTTTTTTAGGCAAAATGTCGATGCTGTGTTGTTTGAACCATGTTCGACGTAAACGAGGAAGATCATCATGGCTAAAGCCAAGTTTGAACGTAATAAACCCCACGTTAACGTGGGAACAATTGGTCACGTTGACCATGGTAAAACAACTTTAACTGCTGCGATTGCAACTGTTTGTGCAAAAACTTTCGGCGGTGAAGCCAAAGACTATGCAGCAATTGACTCTGCACCAGAAGAAAAAGCACGTGGTATTACGATTAATACTTCACACGTTGAATACGATTCTCCAATCCGTCACTACGCGCACGTAGACTGCCCAGGTCACGCCGATTATGTTAAAAACATGATCACGGGTGCTGCTCAGATGGATGGTGCTATTCTTGTTTGTTCAGCAACTGATGGCCCTATGCCACAAACACGTGAACACATCCTACTTTCACGTCAGGTTGGTGTTCCGTTCATTCTTGTTTTCCTTAACAAGTGTGACATCGTTGATGACGAAGAGTTGATCGAATTGGTAGAAATGGAAGTTCGTGAACTTCTTTCTACTTATAACTTCCCTGGTGATGACACTCCTGTAATCCGTGGTTCAGCACTTGCTGCACTTAACGGTGAAGAAGGTCCTTACGGTGTTCCAGCTGTACTTCAACTTGTTGAAGCGCTTGATACATATATTCCTGAGCCAGAGCGCGCTATCGATAAAGCATTCTTGATGCCGATCGAAGACGTATTCTCTATTTCAGGTCGTGGTACTGTAGTAACAGGCCGTGTTGAAGCTGGTATCGTTAAAGTTGGTGAAGAAGTTGAAATCGTTGGTATCAAAGATACCGTGAAAACAACTGTAACTGGCGTTGAAATGTTCCGTAAATTGCTTGACGAAGGTCGTGCTGGCGAGAACTGTGGTGTTCTTCTACGTGGTACTAAACGTGAAGACGTTCAACGTGGTCAAGTTCTTTCTAAACCAGGTGCAATCAAACCGCACACTAAATTTGATGCAGAAGTATACGTTCTTTCTAAAGAAGAAGGTGGTCGTCATACTCCATTCCTTAACGGCTACCGTCCACAGTTCTACTTCCGTACAACTGACGTAACTGGCGCAATCCAATTGCAAGACGGCGTTGAAATGGTTATGCCAGGCGACAACGTTGAAATGTCAGTAGAATTGATCCACCCAATCGCAATGGACCCAGGTCTACGTTTTGCGATCCGTGAAGGTGGTCGTACTGTAGGTGCTGGTGTTGTTGCTAAAGTAACTGCATAATCATCTAGAGTATGAAAAACAAACCGAGAATTATTATTCTCGGTTTGTTATATGTAGATTATAAACGTTAGGTCAGTAGTTCAATTGGTAGAGCGTCGGTCTCCAAAACCGAATGTTGGGGGTTCGAGTCCCTCCTGGCCTGCCAATATTTTAAATAAAACGCTTAATGACGACTAAAATGTCATATAATAAGTCGCGAATTCAACGACGAGTAAAAGAATGTCGAATGATAAATCGCGTGACGCATTGAGCGACGCGCCTATTCCTCAAAGAAATAATACAGCTGAAGTAGTGGGTTCAAGTTCGCCATTTGATGTGGTGTTGTGGCTTGCTGCCTTGGTTTTGTTTGCTGCTGCACTGATGGTCAATCAGTTTTTACCAGCGTATTGGGTACCCGCAAGTAGTATTTGGGTCCGTATTGGGGTAATTTTGGCTTGTATCATTGTGGCTTTAGGTTTATTATACGCCACCCATCAAGGCAAAGGTTTTGTTCGTTTGCTTAAAGATTCGCGTGTAGAATTACGCCGAGTCACTTGGCCGACGAAACAAGAAACAGTAACTACTTCTTGGCAAGTCTTACTGGTGGTAGTTGTCGCTGCGATTGCGTTGTGGTGTTTTGACTACATTATCGGTTGGTTCATGAAGTTCATTATCGGGTAAAAAGCGATGAAACGTTGGTACATTATTCATGCCTACTCAGGCTATGAAAAACAAGTGATGCGTTCACTTAATGATCGAATCCAGCGTAGCGCTGTTGCTGATAGCTTTGGTGAAGTCCTCGTTCCGACCGAAGAAGTGGTTGAGATGAAGGATGGTAAGAAGCGTAAGTCTGAGCGTAAGTTCTTTCCAGGTTATGTTTTAATCGAAATGGAAATGAACGATGACACATGGCATATCGTCAAAGAATGTCCAAAAGTTCTAGGATTTATTGGTGGTACGGCTGAAAAACCGGCGCCGATTACCCAGAAAGAAGCAGACACAATTCTTGCACGTGTACGCAATACTGGTGAAGCTCCGCGTCCGAAGACCATGTTTGAGCCAGGCGAAGAATTACTCGTAATAGATGGTCCATTCACCGACTTTAAAGGCGTGGTGGAAGAAGTTCTATACGAAAAGTCACGTTTAACGTTGACTATTAATGTGTTTAATCGACCGACTCAGGTTGAGTTGGAATTTCGCCAAGTCGAAAAAGCCAGCTAATCGAGTTAAGTTGAGTACGCCCGACGTTGTCGGGCATTGTTGTTACTAACGTATATCCATGGGTATCGTTATTTAAATCAGAATGGGGAGCCTAGCGGCGTTTGTACCCAGAGGTAATAGATAATGGCTAAGAAGATTGACGGCTATATCAAGCTGCAAGTTCCAGCTGGTAAAGCGAATCCATCTCCACCGATCGGTCCTGCACTCGGTCAACGTGGTGTAAACATCATGGCTTTCTGTAAAGAATTCAATGCTGCTACACAAAAAGTTGAAGCGGGTCTTCCGATTCCTGTCGTGATCACTGTATACAACGATAAGTCGTTTACTTTCATCATGAAAACTCCACCTGCTGCGATTCTTCTTAAGAAAGCTGCTGGTATTCAAAAGGGTTCAGCTGTACCTAACAAAACTAAAGTTGGTAAGTTGACTCGTGCTCAAATCGAAGAGATCGCGACTACTAAAGAACCAGATTTAACTGGTGCTGATTTAGACGCACGTGTACGTACCATCGCTGGTTCTGCACGTTCTATGGGCTTGGAAGTGGAGCTATAAGACATGGCAAAGTTAACTAAACGTCAAAAAGCCATCGCTGCTGCTATTGAAGCAAACAAAGTTTACACTTTGGAAGATGCTGTACAAGTTCTGACTAACCTACCTGCTGCTAAATTCAAAGAATCTTTGGATGTTTCAGTAAATCTAGGTGTTGATCCACGTAAATCTGACCAAGTTGTTCGTGGTGCTACGACTTTACCAGCAGGTACAGGTAAAACTGTACGTGTAGCGGTATTTGCTCAAGGCGCTGCTGCAGAAGCTGCTAAAGCTGAAGGCGCAGACATCGTTGGTTTTGACGATCTTGCTGAAAGCATTCAACAAGGTAACCTTGACTTCGACGTAGTGATTGCTGCTCCTGATGCAATGCGCGTTGTTGGTAAGTTGGGTACGATTCTTGGTCCACGTGGCTTAATGCCTAACCCGAAAGTCGGTACTGTAACTCCTGACGTAGCAACTGCAGTTAAAAATGCAAAAGCTGGTCAAGCACGTTACCGTGTAGACAAAGGTGGTATTATCCATGCTGCAATCGGCCAAGTTGGCTTTGAAGCTGCTGCGATTCGCCAAAACCTTGAAGCACTCGTTGCTGACTTGAAGAAAGCAAAACCTGCTACTTCTAAAGGTGTTTATATCAAAAAGATCACTTTGAGCTCAACTATGGGTCCTGGTCTTACTATTGATGTAAGCAACGTTTCAAACTAAGGTTTAACTTAGTCAAAATATTTAAGAATTTTAAAGGCAAAAAAGACTCCCTCTCCTCATAGGAGGGGGTATGGGCTGAGGTGTTAAATCCTCATCCCGGCCTTCTCCCTGAGGGAGAAGGGGTTTTTGATGCGGACTTTGAATTGATAAATGTAAATTTATCAGCGTCAAAGACCTCAGGCGAGTCAAGTGCTTCGGCATTTCACTCTTAATCTCTAAGCCTGAGTAGACGCGGTGGTGTGATTTTTTTCCTCCTCCGCGTGTAAGTTGGGCCATTCATTGGGTGGTTTGACTTACGAATTGGGAGTGCATCCATTGGGGTGCATAAATCAGCGTTAGGAGGTATTACAGTGGCTCTACGTTTAGAGAACAAAATAGAGATCGTTGCAGCAGTTAACACCGCTGCAAGTACGGCTTTCTCTGCTGTTGTTGCCGACTATCAAGGTTTGAACGTTACTCAATTGACTCAATTGCGTGTTCAAGCTCGTCAATCAGGTGTTTACCTACGTGTAGTGCGTAACACTTTGGCGAAACGCGCGTTTGAAGGTACTCAATTTGATATCTTGAACGACGTCTTGACTGGTCCAACAATTATCGGTATGTCAACTTCTGCGGACGATATGGGTGCAGCTGCACGCTTGTTCGAAGAATTTGCTAAAACCAACAAAGCGTTTGAATTAAAAGCTGCTGCTTTTGATGGCAAAGTTTATCAAGGTGCTGAAGTTAGCGTTATCGCAAACCTTCCGAACCAAGAGAAAGCTCTTACCATGCTTGCAAGCGTTCTTCAAGCTCCTATTTCGAAATTGGGTCGCCTACTTACAGCGCTCAAAGAGAAAGACGAACAAGAAGCTGCTTAAGCTTAAATCATCACACACACCATTCAATTTCCATTTGGAGTTTATCTCATGGCTTTAACTAACGAAGAAATCTTAAATGCAGTTTCAGAAAAAACTGTTCTTGAACTTGTTGAACTAATTTCTGCATTTGAAGAAAAATTCAATGTATCTGCTGCTGCTGTTGCAGTTGCAGCTGGTCCTGCTACTGCAGCTGCTGCTGAAGAGCAAACAGAATTCAACGTTGAATTGACTAGCTTTGGCGCAAACAAAGTTGCGGTAATTAAAGCTGTTCGTGAAGCGACTGGCCTTGGTCTTAAAGAAGCTAAAGATCTTGTTGAAAGCGCTCCTGGCCTTATCAAAGAAGGCGTTTCTAAAGACGAAAGCGAAGAACTTAAGAAAAAACTTGAAGCAGCTGGTGCTACAGTTACTGTTAAGTAATGTGAGTAGGAGTCGATTTTTTATAAATCGGCTCCAAAAATTGGCTGATGGCTCTTGGGTCATCAGCCTTTTTGCGTTACAATAATCGGCTCGATTTTAGATTGCACGACTTTATCTTTGTCAATTTAGAAAAAAAGCCAAAAAAATCAAACGCTTAACAATATTTTTCCGTTTTGAAAATATTGTTAAGCGTTTTATACCACTGAAAATTGCAGCATTTGTAAAAGGTGGTGGTCATATCGACCTACGTAATTCCTTCTAAGTCCGTTCTGCAGGCGGACTTGGTCTTACTTTCCGAGGACTCCAGATGGCATACTCATATACCGAAAAAAAACGGATCCGTAAGAATTTTGGTAAATTGCCCCAAGTGATGGATGCTCCGTACTTGCTTTCGATTCAAGTCGACTCGTACAGAACATTTTTGCAAGACGGCAAAACACCAAAAAACCGCGAAGATCTTGGTCTTCAAGCGGCCTTCCGTTCAGTATTCCCAATAGAAAGTTATTCTGGTAATGCAGCTTTAGAATTTGTTGAGTATGGTCTTGGTAAGCCTGAGTTCGACGTGCGCGAATGTATACTTCGTGGCTCAACTTATGCTGCACCAATGCGTGTAAAAATTCGCTTGATTATTAAAGATCGCGAAACAAAATCGATTAAAGATGTACGTGAACAAGAAGTCTACATGGGCGAAATGCCACTGATGACGGATAACGGTACTTTTGTGATTAACGGCACCGAGCGTGTGATCGTATCTCAATTACACCGTTCACCAGGTGTGTTCTTCGATCACGATAAAGGTAAAACGCACTCAAGCGGTAAAGTGTTGTATTCAGCACGTATTATTCCTTACCGTGGTTCATGGTTAGACTTTGAGTTTGATGCGAAAGACTTGGTCTTTGTACGTATTGACCGCCGTCGTAAATTACTTGCGACCGTGATGTTACGTGCATTGGATTATAGCAACGAACAAATCTTGAATATGTTCTACGAGAAAGTACCTGTCTATCTCGATATGGGCAGCTACCAAATTGACCTCGTACCTGAACGTCTCCGTGGTGAGATGGCACAGTTTGACATCGCAGATGCAGATGGCAAGGTCATTGTAGAACAAGGTAAACGTATTAACGCGCGTCATGTACGTCAAATGGAAGCTTCTGGCTTAACCAAGCTTTCTGTACCTGATGAATACCTCTATGAGCGTATTATTGCTGAAGATGTTAGCTTACGTGATGGTGATGTGATTGCAGCAAATACGGTGCTCAGTCATGAAATCATGGTCAAGCTCGCTGAAGGCGGCGTAAAAGAATTCAATATCTTGTTTACCAACGATATTGACCGCGGTTCATTTGTTGCGGATACCTTGCGTGCTGATTTAACCCGTGGTCGTGAAGAAGCACTGGTTGAAATCTATAAAGTGATGCGTCCAGGCGAGCCACCAACCAAAGAAGCTGCTGAAAACTTGTTTAATAACTTGTTCTTCTCTTCTGAACGTTATGACTTGTCACCTGTTGGTCGTATGAAGTTCAACCGTCGTTTGGGTCGTCCTTACGAAGTTGGTACTGATCAAAAATCACGTGAAGTTGAAGGTATTCTTTCAAACCCAGACATCATTGATGTCTTGAAAACACTGGTTGAAATCCGTAACGGTAAAGGTGAAGTCGATGATATCGATCACTTGGGTAACCGTCGTGTGCGTTCAGTGGGTGAGATGACTGAAAACCAATTCCGTGTTGGTTTAGTCCGTGTTGAACGTGCGGTGAAAGAACGTCTAGGTCAAGCTGAAACAGATAACTTGTCTCCACAAGATTTGATCAATGCAAAACCTGTTGCTGCTGCAATCAAAGAATTCTTTGGTTCAAGCCAATTGTCTCAGTTTATGGACCAAAATAATCCATTGTCTGAGATTACCCATAAGCGTCGTGTATCTGCGCTTGGGCCTGGTGGTTTGACCCGTGAACGTGCTGGCTTTGAGGTACGTGACGTACATCAAACTCACTATGGTCGCGTATGTCCGATTGAGACACCAGAGGGTCCAAACATTGGTTTGATCAACTCTTTGTCTGTCTATGCTAAAGCCAACGATTTTGGTTTCTTAGAAACTCCATATCGTAAAGTTGTTGATGGTCAAGTCACGCTAGATATTGAATATCTATCTGCAATTGAAGAAGTGGGTACTGTAATCGCACAGGCCGACTCCGCGATTGATGCTGACAACAACTTGACTGAAGAATTTGTATCTGTACGTCACCAAGGTGATTTCGTTCGTATGCCGCCAGAAAAAGTGACGCATATGGATGTATCTGCACAACAGGTTGTATCTGTTGCTGCATCGCTGATTCCGTTCCTTGAGCACGATGACGCCAACCGTGCATTGATGGGATCAAACATGCAACGTCAAGCAGTACCAACCCTATTGGCTGATAAGCCACTTGTGGGTACCGGTATGGAAGCCAACGTTGCGCGTGACTCTGGTGTATGTGTGATCGCTGGCCGTGGTGGTCGTATCGAATTTGTTGACGCATCACGTGTGGTGATCCGTGTTAATGAAGATGAAATGATCGCAGGTGAGGCAGGTGTAGATATTTACAACCTGATCAAATACACCCGTTCGAACCAAAACACCTGTATTAACCAAAAAGTTTTGGTGAATTTAGGCGATAAAGTTGGTCGTGGTGATGTACTTGCTGATGGTCCATCGACAGATGGCGGTGAATTGGCACTCGGTCAAAACATGCGCGTCGCGTTTATGACGTGGAATGGTTATAACTACGAGGACTCGATCTTACTTTCTGAGCGTGTGCTCCAAGAAGATCGTTTGACTTCGATTCACATCCAAGAGTTGTCATGTGTTGCACGTGATACCAAATTGGGTGCTGAAGAAATCACAGCGGATATTCCAAACGTTGGTGAAGCTGCACTGTCTAAACTAGATGAGTCAGGTATCGTGTATATCGGTGCTGAAGTGACTGCTGGTGACATCTTAGTGGGTAAAGTAACCCCTAAAGGTGAGACACAGTTAACCCCTGAAGAAAAATTGTTACGTGCAATCTTCGGTGAAAAAGCGGCTGACGTGAAAGACTCTTCTTTACGTGTACCTTCAGGTACTAAAGGAACAGTCATTGACGTACAAGTCTTTACCCGTGATGGTATTGAGAAAGACGAACGTGCTCAAGCGATTGAGAAAGCGCAGTTAGACTCTTACCGCAAAGACTTGAAAGAAGAATACAAAATCTTCGAAGAAGCGGCGCGTGAACGTATTATCCGTTTGTTGAAAGATCAAGTGTCTAACGGTGGTGGTAGCACCAAACGTGGTGACAAACTTTCAGAAGATATGCTCAATACTTTAGAGTTGGTTGATCTACTTGAAGTACAACCAAACGATGAAGCGATTGCAGATCGACTCACTCAAATTCAAGTGTTCTTGAAAGAGAAGAGTTTTGAAATTGATCAGAAATTTGCTGAGAAAAAACGTAAATTATCTGCTGGTGATGAGTTAACAACAGGTGTACTCAAAGTTGTTAAAGTTTATCTAGCCGTTAAACGTCGCATCCAACCGGGTGATAAAATGGCGGGTCGTCACGGGAACAAAGGTGTTGTTTCTAACATCTTGCCTGTAGAAGATATGCCGCATGATATCCATGGTGTGCCAGTTGATATCGTCTTGAACCCGTTGGGCGTACCATCGCGTATGAATGTGGGTCAGATTCTTGAAACACATCTAGGCTTGGCTGCCAAAGGTCTGGGCGAGCAAATCGATAAGATGTTGCAGCAACAGCGTTCTATCGCCGAACTTCGTGAATTTTTAGACAAAATTTACAACAAAGTCGGTGGTGAGCAAGAAGATCTAGACAGCTTGACTGATGAAGAAGTGATGAAGCTTGCAGGCAACTTATGTGCCGGCGTACCTTTAGCAACACCAGTATTTGATGGTGCTGAAGAAGGCCAAATCAAAGAATTGCTTGAACTTGCTGAATTGCCACGTTCAGGTCAGACCATACTGTATGATGGACGTACTGGCGAGCGTTTCGACCGTCCTGTAACCGTTGGTTATATGTACATGCTGAAATTGAACCACTTGGTCGATGACAAAATGCATGCGCGTTCTACCGGTTCGTACTCATTAGTTACGCAACAACCATTGGGCGGTAAAGCTCAATTCGGTGGTCAGCGTTTCGGTGAGATGGAGGTTTGGGCACTCGAGGCGTATGGTGCAGCGTATACACTTCAAGAAATGTTGACTGTGAAGTCGGATGACGTTGAAGGCCGTACACGTATCTATAAGAATATTGTAGACGGAAACCATTATATGGATCCGGGCATGCCTGAATCGTTCAACGTATTGACCAAAGAGATCCGTTCTTTAGGTATCAACATTGAACTGAAAAACGGGGACTAAGCGTCCACTTGAGTTCCCTCTGATGAAGGGGGAAATTAAGGTGTTTTTTCAGGAAAAAACAATATTTGTGACCCAGTCGGGGGATGAGAATTCCTCGACACACGGAGAAAAAAATTGAAAGACTTGCTCGATATCATGCGCAAAAAGACGGATTCAGAAGGTTATACACCGGTTGAATTTGATCGTATCCGTATTGGTCTTGCGTCACCAGAAATGATTAAGTCATGGTCTCATGGTGAAGTAAAGAAACCTGAAACCATTAACTATCGTACTTTTAAACCAGAACGTGACGGTTTATTCTGCGCAAAAATCTTTGGTCCAGTCAAAGATTACGAATGCTTGTGTGGTAAATACAAGCGTATGAAATACAAAGGCGTGATCTGCGAAAAATGTGGCGTTGAAGTAACAACTGCCAAAGTTCGTCGTGAGCGTATGGGCCATATCGACTTGGCATCGCCAGTTGCACATATTTGGTTCTTAAAATCTTTACCAAGCCGTATCGGTTTGTTGCTTGATATGACCCTACGTGATATCGAGCGCGTGTTGTATTTTGAATCTTATGTGGTTACCGATCCTGGTATGACACCACTTGAGAAAAACCAGTTATTGAACGATGAAGAATATTTCACCGCGCTCGAAGAGCATGGCGATGAATTCTCAGCCAAAATGGGTGCTGAAGCCGTTCAAGACTTGTTAAAAGATATCGATCTTGATGCTGAAATTTCACGTTTACGTGAAGAAATTCCACAAACGACTTCTGAGACGAAACTTAAAAAAGCGTCTAAACGTTTGAAATTGATGGAAGCATTCAACGATTCAAACAACAAGCCTGAATGGATGGTGATGAATGTACTTCCAGTACTTCCACCAGATCTACGTCCACTCGTTCCGCTAGAAGGCGGTCGTTTTGCGACTTCAGACTTGAACGATCTTTATCGTCGTGTGATTAACCGTAACAACCGTTTGAAACGTCTACTTGACCTTTCTGCACCTGACATCATCGTACGTAACGAAAAACGTATGTTGCAGGAATCTGTAGATGCGTTATTGGACAACGGTCGTCGTGGTCGTGCGATTACAGGTTCGAACAAACGTCCATTGAAATCTTTGGCTGACATGATCAAAGGTAAACAAGGTCGTTTCCGTCAAAACTTGTTGGGTAAACGTGTTGACTATTCAGGCCGTTCGGTAATTACCGTTGGTCCGAACCTGCGTTTGCATCAATGTGGTTTACCGAAAAAAATGGCACTTGAACTGTTCAAACCATTTATTTTCGCAAAACTACAAGCTTCTGGCCAAGCAACCACCATTAAAGCTGCAAAGAAAATGGTTGAGCGCGAAACCCCTGAAGTTTGGGACGTTTTAGCATCGGTAATCCGTCAACATCCAGTGATGTTGAACCGTGCACCGACACTTCACCGTTTGGGTCTACAAGCATTTGAACCGATCTTGATCGAAGGTAAGGCAATTCGTCTGCATCCTTTGGTTTGTGCTGCATTTAACGCCGACTTTGACGGTGACCAAATGGCAGTACACGTACCATTGACGCTTGAAGCTCAGCTTGAAGCACGTGCATTGATGATGTCGACCAACAATATCTTGTCACCAGCCAATGGTGAGCCGATTATTGTACCGTCTCAGGATGTGGTCTTGGGTCTTTACTACATCACCCGTGATGCGGTAAATGCCAAAGGCGAAGGCATGGTTTTTGCGGATACGCATGAAGTTAACCGTGCTTTGGCAACAGGTCAGGTGGATCTACATGCGCGCGTTAAAGCACGTGTACATCAAACTGTGATCGACGAAAATGGTGAGCGTGAGCATCAAACCATTATTGTTGAAACCACTCCAGGTCGTTGTTTGTTGTGGGAAGTTGTGCCTGAAGGTATGGATTTCCAACAAATCAACCTTGAGATGACCAAAAAGAATATCTCTAAATTGATCAACTCTTGCTACCGTAAACTGGGCCTTAAAGATACTGTTATCTTTGCGGATCAGTTGATGTACTTGGGCTTCCGTCAAGCGACACGTTCAGGCGTTTCGGTCGGTATGGAAGACATGGTTATTCCGCCACAAAAATACGCAATCATTGAAAAAGCTGAAGCTGAAGTTCGTGAAATTGAACAACAGTTTGAACAAGGCTTCGTGACTGCGGGTGAGCGCTATAACAAAGTAGTCGATATTTGGGCACGTACCAATGACCAAGTTGCGAAAGCAATGATGGACAACTTGTCATTTACCACTGTGAAAAACAAACAGGGTGAAGACGAGAAGCAAAAATCATTCAACAGTATCTATATGATGTCGGATTCTGGAGCGCGTGGTAGTGCCGCACAGATTCGTCAGCTTGCAGGTATGCGTGGTCTGATGGCTAAACCGGATGGTTCGATCATTGAAACGCCGATTAAAGCCAACTTCCGCGAAGGTTTGACCGTACTTCAGTACTTTATTTCGACGCATGGTGCACGTAAAGGTTTGGCCGATACTGCATTGAAAACAGCGAACTCGGGTTACTTGACTCGTCGTCTCGTTGACGTGGCGCAAGATTTGGTTATTAATGAGCCAGATTGTGGTACCACTGAAGGCCTAGTGATGACCCCGTTAATTCAAGGTGGTGATGTCATCGAGCCGTTACGTGACCGCGTATTGGGTCGTGTAACTGCTGAAGATGTACGTCGTGCTGTAGATGACGAAGTGGTATTACCACGCGGTACATTGATTGACGAGAAAATCGCTGCTCACCTCGAAGAGGCGGGTGTCGATGAAGTTAAAGTTCGCTCTGTAGTGAACTGTCAATCAGCGTTCGGTGTTTGTGCAGGCTGTTACGGTCGTGACCTTGCACGTGGTCACATGGTTAACCCAGGTGAGTCTGTTGGTGTTATGGCAGCTCAATCGATCGGTGAACCAGGTACACAGTTAACCATGCGTACGTTCCACGTTGGTGGTGCTGCGAGCCGAACTTCTGCTGCAAACAGCGTCCAAGTTCGTAACAAAGGTACTGTACGTTTCCATAACGTTAAAACTGTTGAACACAACAAAGGCCATTTGGTTTCTGTATCGCGTTCAGGTGAAATCGGTATTGCGGATGACTTAGGTCGTGAGCGCGAGCGCTATAAACTGCCATACGGTGCGTCAATCTTGTTGAAAGATGGCGAGGCTGTAGAAGGCGGCGGCATCGTAGCAACTTGGGATCCGCATACACATCCACTCGTGACTGAGGTTGCTGGTAAAGCACGCTTCAGCCAAATCGCGGATGGCGTAACTGCAACATCGAAAACAGATGATGCAACCGGTATGACCACTGTTGAAATCTTGCCTGTGACTGCACGTCCAGTATCGGGTAAAGATTTACGTCCAGCGATCGTGTTGGATACTTCAGATGGCGGCGAACAGTTCTACTTCTTACCTCAAAATACCATCGTGACTGTACGTGACGGTGAGACCATTGGGGTGGGTGATGTAATTGGTCGTGTACCACAAGAAACCTCACGTACTCGTGATATTACCGGTGGTCTACCACGCGTAGCCGACTTGTTTGAAGCACGTAAACCGAAAGAGCATGCGATCCTTGCTGAAATTTCGGGTGTGGTCAGCTTTGGTAAAGAGACCAAAGGTAAGAACCGTTTGGTGATTACGCCTGATGATGGCTCTGAGATCTACGAAGAATTGATTCCAAAATGGCGTCAAATCAACGTGTTTGAAGGCGAGCATGTGAACCGTGGTGAGACTGTTTCTGATGGTCCACAAAACCCACATGACATCTTGCGTCTCAAAGGCGAAGTGGCTTTAACCAACTACATCGTGAACGAAGTTCAGGACGTTTACCGCTTACAAGGCGTAAAAATCAACGATAAACATATCGAAGTGATTGTACGTCAGATGCTACGTAAAGTAGACATCACTGAAGGCGGTGATACCAGCTTCATCAAAGGCGAACAAGTGGACTACGCTCGCGTTGTTCAAGAGAACCAAGCTGTCAATGCACAGAACAAATTCTCTGCTAAGTATGAACGTCTGTTGATGGGTATTACCAAAGCGTCGTTGTCTACTGACTCATTTATCTCTGCGGCATCGTTCCAAGAAACGACTCGCGTGTTAACTGAAGCTGCCGTAACCGGTAAAGAAGATGACTTACGTGGCCTGAAAGAGAACGTGGTTGTAGGTCGTCTGATCCCAGCGGGTACAGGTTTGGCTTATCACCTTGAGCGTCGTCGTCAAGAAGCAGAAGCTGCTGAGTTTGAGCTAGCCAATGACTTCTCTGATGTAGACCAAGCATTCTCTCAAGCCTTAAACGAAGAACAGTTCTAAGTTTAAAAGTTTGATATAAAAAAGACGCCTCAGGGCGTCTTTTTTAATGGCTGATGGTTTTTATCTGTGTTTTAAATCAACTATGAATTTAAAACATTCTCTGTAATAATCAATATGCTTCATATACCTTAAAAATCTTTGCTGATTAGGGCGATCTCCCATACTTTGTCATCAAGGTCGGATTTTGCCTATTCTATTTGCTTAAATATAGGAACATTCATATGAAAACGAATATCAAAACCAATTTTAAAATTGTAGCTTCAGTTTTATTCGCTGCGATGAGTTGTGTTGCAACGGCACAACCTTTACCACCAGTGATCATCCAAGATAAAAAAGCAGTGGTTCCTGTCACTAAAATTCAAGTCATTACCACGGCTGAAGGTCGTGAGCCAGTACGTAAAACTGAAACAACCGTTTTAGAAATGAAAAATCAAGGTCAGGATATTATTTCCAAACAGATTGACCGTGTAGAAAACAGTGCAGAGTTTGCCAAGGATACTTTGGCTGTCCCACATGTGCAGGAAAAATCAGCGATCGTACCGACATCTAAAATAGTCGTGCAAAAAACAGTGACTCAAGCCGAAGAAGTGGTGAGTCAAGTGCGTAGCATCGACGCAACCGGTGTAGAGTTTAAAGAAGGCCAAGAACCAGTACGTAAAGAACTGAAGCTAGATAGTGCTGAGCGATCTGAGGGTAAAGTATCACATGCAGTCGTGAGTCATGATGGTGAAACCAAGCGTGATATTACCATCGTTCGACCGAATTAAATCGGTATCGATCAATCCGTTCTGTCTCATCAGGACGGATTGTTCTTCCCTAGATGGGCCAAGCTTTAATGTTTTGAACGCTGTTTGATGCCGCAGAGGGTATATGTATTAAATGTAGTATTAAAAAATGGATTATTATAATTACATATTTATAACAATATAAGACAAAGTCTAACGATTAATAGTTAAAAGTATGCTCTTTAATTTAATTGGGTTTAATAGTATTGTGCGCTGTGTCATTGTATTGATAAAGTGCGCTTGCGATAGATAATAATATAAGAAAGGTTTACATTTTTTTACGTTAAAATAATCTCGGGCTTAAAAACACTCAATTAAAAATACAAATTTAATGAAAACAATGGCTTGTGTTCTTTTGTTCTGGCGGCATTTTATCATTATAGATATCGGGATTAATTTGATTAATATGGCGCTGCTTTATTTGTATTATAAAAGCAACTAGGAATTTAAATTTAACCCTGTGATAATTTAAAAGACCATACTCATATTTTAATATCTGCCAATAATCATTATTTTTAATTCTTATTTAGTATTGAAATAGATGTATTTATATTTTATATATAGGAGCCTTTAGAGTGAAATCTAATCTTAAAATCGCAGTATCTGTTTTATGTGCATCATTGAGTGGGGCCGTTTTTGCTGAGCCTGGAGCCAATGTCATTATTCAAGATAAACGAGCAGAAGTTCCTGTAACTAAAACGCAAGTGATTACGACATCTGAAGGTAAAGTGCCTGTACGTAAAACAGCTACGACTGTTTTAGAACTGAAAGAAAATAGTCAAGATGTTATCGCGAAAGAAGTAGAGCAAGTCGATCATAACGCTGAGTTTGCAGCTGAAAAAATGGCTATTCCTCATGTCGAAGAAAAGTCAGCAATCGTGCCAACAACTAAAATTGTTGAACAAGCAGTCGTCTCTCGTGAAGGTGAGGTCGTCGGTGAAGTGCGCAAGGTTCAGGCGAGTGGTTTGCAGTACCAAGAAGGTAAAGCGCCAGTACGTAAAGAATTACAAGTGGGATCAGTTGCCACTGCTGAAGGTAAAGCTGCACGAGCCGTAGTTAATTCGGATGGTAAAACCACGCGTGATGTCAGTGTAGTCGCACCTGCTGAAGAAGCAAAATAAGGCGATTGGGCAGATTGCTCAAGCATTGATTTTAAATCTGGTAGGCCCTAGCAACATTGTAGCAAAGTCGTGTGTTGCTCCCGTTACGTGGGGAACGCACTTTTTTGGATTGATTTTAGCCTGAAAGTTACAAGTTCAATACAGTGATGTAGAGTTCTGACTAAGCATTGTTTCATTTTGGTGCATATAGGCTGAAACCCTTCGCTACTGGCGATGTATAGGTGCATAATTCTTGTGAAACATACTCTAGGATATCTTCCGTGAAAAAGACTCTCGTTAAAAAATCTGTAATCGCATTAGCCACGCTAACACTGCCTTTGGCACTGTTGACGGGTTGCCAAAATATGTCAGCTAAAGACCAGAAAATTGGTGCTGCTGCTTTAGGCGGAGCTGTTGGTGCAGGCGTAGGTAACCGCGTTGGTGGTGGTGCAGGCGCAGCGATTGGTGCGGCAGGTGGTGCAGCGGTTGGTAGTAAAAGCCAAAATGGTTCTACCAATAATGCAGGCGCGAGTGCTCTTGGTGCGGGTGTAGGCGCGGTGATTGGTAAAGAGGTCATCGGTGGTAATGCTGGTGCTGCCATTGGTGGTGCGATTGGTGGTGGTGCAGGTGCTGCGATCCAACAAAACAGATAAGTGCACCCAAGTTCATCAATAAGCGCTTACGAGCGCTTATTTTTTTGATTAAATTGGGTGAATTGCAGCAATGCAATCCATTTTAGCTTAGAAGAAACGCTTAGGTTTCTTACGGCGGATATATAAGGTTTTTTGTACTTCAGCGACACGTAGACCTGATTCATCAAAAATGTTCAAGGTGTAGTTGCGATAAACTGGACTGTAGTCTTCAGCCAAAGTCTTGATCTGCTCGATCTCTGTAACATCTAGACGCACATCGGCAAAGACTGTCGCACGACCCGGCGCCAAGAAATTGATACTGGCTGCTTTGTCCCAAATGATGTATTTACTTCCAAGGTGATGAATCAAGATCAACATATAAAATGGGTCAACCATTGAATATAAACTACCACCAAAATGCGTTCCAACCACATTACGATTTTTACGTTCTAACGGCATCTTGACGCGGATATGATAGTTTTTCAGATCAAAGTGATCGATTTCAATGCCTGCACCTTTAAAGGGTGAATAGTGGTTGAGCATAAATTTGGAAATGGCGGGTATTGTCTGTAACTTCTTAATAATATCGATCATGGTCAATTCTAATTCTAGGGTTATGGTCATAATAAAGAACAATTTGTCATCAGACATTGATCAAAATGTTGCTGAACGCAAATTAATAGTCAATCCTTCAAAATGATAACTTTGATCACAATCAAGACAGGTGAGTGCATGCAAGCTGTAACACACTGGATTGCTACACAAGATAAGCAAAAGCTCTTTGCCAAAACGTGGGGCGATCAACATAAACCAGCACTGGTTTTGGTCCATGGCTATCCCGATAATCAAGAAGTTTGGGAGCCGATCATTGCACAGCTGATTCAAGATTTTTATATCGTTAGCTATGATGTGCGTGGCGCAGGTAAGTCCAGTATTCCAAAGCGTGTGGCTGATTATGCCTTGCCGCGTTTATCTTTGGATTTGGCCTGTGTAGTCGATGAATTGTTGCCTGATCGTGGTTTTCACCTAGCAGCACATGACTGGGGCTCCATCCAAAGTTGGGAGTCGGTGACTGAAACCTCGTTTAAAGCCCGATTACTTTCTTATACCACCATCTCTGGACCATGTTTGGACCATGCAGCGTTTTGGATGCGAGATCAATTTAGTCAAAATAAGCCGAAATTTTTAAAACAATTGACCAAGTCTTGGTATATCGCTGCATTTCAATTGCCATTTTTGGCACCTGCAGTATGGACAATGTTTAGCCCAGAAAAATGGGCTAAGGTGTTGGCGAAATTAGAAAATACGCAAGATTTGCCGTTAAATAACAATATTGCGGCAGATGGTAAACACGGGGTTGCCTTGTATCGAGCCAACTTTATTCCACGCTTGAGCCGACCACGACAACGTTTTGCTCAATGCCCAGTACAGGCGGTAGTGCTCAAACGCGATCATTTTGTCAGTCCTGAACTCATTGATGAAATGCCAAAATGGTGTAGCGATTTTGAGCGAGTCGAAGTCGATGCCAATCATTGGGCCATCTTGAGTCGTGCCGAGGAAATGTCGCGTTATATCCGCGACTTCGCTCTGCAGCATCAAGCTTGATTGGTTATTAAAACCTGAACTGGTGCGTATTAAATACGCAAATACTCAGGCGTTTTAACAGTTCAAACTCTGTTAAAATGCCTTTTTTTTTAGTATTCGTTCACTATGATTGCAATTATTGCCGCTATCGTGGTCATGTTTGGATTGTCTCTCGCTCGCGTTCCTGTGGTATTTGCATTGATCACAGGCGCAGTGGTTGGCGGTCTCTTGGCTGGTTTAGGTTTACAAGGAACTTTAGAAGCATTTAATAATGGTTTAGGTGGCGGGGCAAAAATTGCACTGGCCTACGGCGTATTGGGGGCATTTGCATTGGCCTTGGCACGTTCAGGTTTGCCTGATTTACTTGCCTATAAGCTGATTACCATGTTGAAAGGGGATGCCACAGCCAAATCACAAAACATGGTTAAATATTTTATATTTATTACCATCGTGGTGGCTGCGATTTGCTCGCAGAACTTAATACCGGTTCATATTGCGTTTATCCCCGTATTGATTCCCCCATTACTCAGTGTCTTTAACCACCTTAACCTTGATCGCAGATTGATTAGCTGCATACTGACTTTTGGTTTGGTCGGGACCTATATGTTGATTCCGGTGGGGTTTGGAGCGATCTTCCTCAACGATATCTTGGCGCATAATATTAATACCTTTGGTCATGCCTATGGTTTTAGTATCCAAGAAGATCAAATACCGCGTGCCATGATGATCCCTGTATCAGGTATGTTTGTCGGTCTACTCATCGCAGTTTTCATTAGCTACCGCAAACCGCGTTATTATCAAGACGTTCAAATTGAAGGAACGACCCAAAGTATCTCTGGTGATAAAGTGGATATTGGTCAGCAGACGCCGCCAAAAATTGCTCCATTTACATTGGTCATGGCGGCTTTTGCTGTGGTTGCGACCCTGATGGTACAGATTTATTCAGATTCGATGATATTGGCGGGTCTGGTCGGGGTTGCAGTATTAAGTTGTGCTGGCATCTTTAAATGGCGTGAAGCGGATGATGTGATTGTATCGGGCATGCGTATGATGGCTTTGGTGGGGTTCATTATGATTTCTGCCCAAGGTTTTGCCGCAGTGATTGATGCCACGCATCAAGTGCCCAATCTGGTACAAGCTTCTGTGGAATGGATTGGTGATAGTAAGGGCTTAGCGGCATTCTTAATGCTACTCATTGGTTTGTTAATCACCTTAGGTATTGGTTCTTCATTCTCTACAGTACCGATTTTGGCGATTATCTATGTGCCTTTATGCATCCAGTTCGGTTTTAGTCCGATGGCGACTATTGCAATTATTGGTACAGCTGCAGCATTAGGTGATGCAGGATCACCGGCTTCAGATTCTACTTTAGGGCCGACTTCAGGTCTAAATATGGATGGTCAACATGACCATATGAAAGACAGTGTGGTACCAACTTTTATCCATTTTAATATTCCATTAATGATCTTTGGCTGGATTGCTGCTATGGTACTTTAGTATTATTTAAAAATTTAAAAGGCGCTTTTTTAGAATAAAAGGCGCTTTTTTTTATTTTAATTCCGATGGTTTGAGTCGGGATATAATGGGCTGATTTAGGTTATTTGCTCTAGAAAAGTAGTTAATCTTGATCGGAATGGTTGGTTTAATTGGCTAAAAAAAGCCAGAGTATTAAACCAACCTTTTTGGTCTATTTAAAATAAATATAGATGTATATCAGTGCTTTATAAATAAACAATTATATAGTTTTATAATGTGTGTTGCATATTAAGTGGTGTCACGTTTATTATAATAAACATTACAAAGATTTACTTTTTTATATATTTATTTTTGGAGGTTGCATCATGTTTAAACAGGTCGCACTGATTGCATTACTGGGTATGTCTGCTACAGCAATGGCAGGGCCATGGCAAGTTAAAATGGGCGCGAGTGTTTTGGCTCCGACGAGCGATACAACTGTTCAAGGTCTAGGTACAGTTAAAGCGGATCATGAGTATAGCTTTACCCCTTCAGTAGAATATTATTTTGGTGATACACCATTTTCTGCAGAGTTATTGCTTGCTACGCCTTTTAAACAAAGCGTGTTATTAGATGGCAAACGTGTTGCGGGTGTTAAACATTTACCACCTACAGTAACTGCAAAATATAACTTTAAAAACTCTACTCGCTTTACCCCTTATATTGGTCTAGGTGCAACTGCATTGATCACTTGGGATGAATCAGGTGTAGCGGATAAAGTCAAGAATGATTACGGTTTTGCTGGTCAATTGGGCTTCAACTTCCAACCTGCTGATGCTAAAAACTGGGGTATGTCTTTTGACGTGCGTTATGCCGATCTAAGCCCAGAAGTACGTTTAGTTGATGGTACAACTAAGTTTGATCTGGATATTAACCCGATTGTTTATACTTTGGGTTATACCTACAGATTTTAAGACTGATGCTGAATGAGATCAGTTAAAACAATAAGATTAATATAGCAAAAGTAATACAGCGCTTATGGCCTCATGTGAAAGCATGGGGCTTTTTTTTCATCGCGTGGCTGAGCAAACTAAATATATTTCTAAAAAACTGCGCTGCACCATTGAAAAAGCATAGCGGGGCTCCAATTCATATAGCATTCTAGAAAAATGTGTAATGAATTTAAGGAGTCATTTATGAGCGAACAAAGCGCACAAAAACATAGTTTCCAAGCTGAAGTAGCCCAGCTATTGCATTTAGTGACCCATTCTCTATATTCCAACCCTGAAATCTTCCTACGTGAATTGATCTCCAATGCCTCAGATGCATGCGATAAATTACGTTTTGAAGGGATTAATCATCCTGAATATTATGAAAATGATCCAAACCTGCATGTACGTGTCAGCTTAAATAAAGAAGCGAAAACCATCGTCATCTCAGACAACGGTATTGGTTTAACGCAACAAGAAGCGATTGATAATCTCGGTACCATTGCCAAATCGGGCACCAAAGACTTTATGTCTAAGTTAACTGGCGACCAAAAATCAGATGCGCAATTGATTGGTCAATTTGGTGTGGGTTTCTACTCAGGCTTTATCGTCGCTGAAAAAATTACTGTTGAATCTCGTCGTGCCGGCGATGACGCAGCACAAGGGGTGCGTTGGATCAGTGGTGGTACTGGTGATTTTGAAGTTGAACAGATCAGCAAAGACAGCCGTGGTACCGACATCATTCTGCATTTGCGTGATGATGCCTTGGATTATTTAGAAGCTCATAAAGTCAAACAGATCATCAATAAATACTCTGACCACATCAGCTTGCCGATTGAGATGCAAAAAGAAGTTTGGCAGGAAGAAGACGTTGCTGAGGGTGAAGAACCTAAAGGCGGCCAAATGGTCATGACAGATGAGTGGGAAGCCATTAACTCTGCCAGTGCTTTATGGACGCGTAATAAAAACGAGATCACTGAAGAGCAATATGTTGAGTTCTATAAGAACCTCACGCATGACTATGATGCACCACTGACTTGGGCACATAACCGCGTTGAAGGCAGCACTGAATATACTCAACTGCTTTATGTACCGAGCAAAGCGGCGGGTGATATTTTCACTCGTGAAGCCAAAGCCGGCATCAAGTTGTATGTAAAACGTATTTTCATTATGGATGATGCGGATAATCTGATCCCGAACTACCTACGCTTTGTGCAAGGTGTGGTGGACAGTGCTGATCTGCCGCTCAACGTCAGCCGTGAGTTACTGCAAGAAAGCCGTGATGTTAAAACCATTCGTGAAGGCAACACCCGCCGTATCCTGACCATGCTTGATGGCTTGGCCAAATCTGAAGATGAAAAAGATCAAGCTAACTTCAAACAGTTCTACACTGAGTTTGGCTCAGTGATCAAAGAAGGCTTGGGTGAGGACTTTGGTAACCGCGAACGTATTTTAAAATTATTACGTTATTCGACTTCGATCAACGACGAGATCAGCACTTCATTTGCTGACTATAAAGCGCGGATGAAAGAAGGCCAAAAAGCGATTTATTATGTGACTGCTGACAGTTTGATGGCAGCGAAGAATTCCCCACAATTGGAATTATTTAAGAAAAAAGGCATCGAAGTGTTGTTGATGGCGGATCGTGTCGATGAGTGGGCAATGAACTTTGTCAATGACTTCGATGGCACAGCGCTACAGAACGTCTCTAAGGGTGCAGTCGATATCGGTGATCTACAAGACGCTGAAGAGAAGAAAGCCTTAGATGCAGCAGCAGAGCAGTTTAAACCTGTGGTAGATCAACTGTCTGATGCACTTAAAGCCAAAACCAAAGAAGTGCGTGTCACCACTCGTCTGGTTGACTCTCCTGCGTGTTTGGTGACCAGTGATGGTGACTTGTCTCCACAGTTGATCCGCATGCTGCAACAGGCAGGTCAAGCGGTACCTGAGAGCAAGCCGATTTTAGAGATTAACCCTGAGCATCCATTGGTACAGAAATTACAAGGTTCGGCACAGTTTGATGACTTGGCCAATGTGATTTTCGATCAAGCGGTGATTGCTGAAGGTGGTTTGCCAGCAGACCCTGCTGAATATGTAAAACGTATTAATAGCTTGTTGTTGAAATAAGCCATTTGAGTTTTAAGCATTAAGTCTTAGCTTTGTGGTTTTTAGTTTAGAGTGCCAGTCCCGAGTGGGCTGGCATTTTTTATGCAAAAATTAAATAAAGCTTCAATCTGAAGTACTGTGCTTAAATATTGCAAAAATTAAAATAAGGCTTCGAGCCGAAGCACTGTGCTTAAGTAATGGCTGCGTTGTTCACGGTGTTGATTAAAATAATTTAGGTCGCCTTGGATATAAAACCATTCACGCCACAAAGGTTGCCGCCATGACACAAACGGCCCCCAACTGTTGAGGCGCAAGTCACTTTGGTCATAGTAGCCGCCACTGTACACGCCATAGTTAAAGCGATTGTTTTCAAAAAACTGATGTTGTCTAAACAGGCGGTTATCCCAAGTCAGGTCATCATCTTGTTTATCGGCATAGGTCAGGCTGAGTTGATTGGAGATAAAGGCTTGATCCGGTCGAGCATGGGTCAGTTCTAAGTTGGTTCGGAGGTAATTTTCACTCTTTAATCCATAACGATAAATTTGTTCGGCATAGATATTAAAGTCATTCTTTAGCTGCCAATCTTTTTTTGCCTTGAGTCGTGCATAGACATCATTCGTTGAGCGTATACCGAGATCGGCATCCAGATCAAAGGGAAGGCTTTTGGAGAGTGCAGACCAACGTAAGGCGATGGAGGTATTGTCTTCACGGGCACGTTTGCCATCGAAGGGTTTGTCATCCCGATTGGGCTGATTTTCATTGCCAATGGCAACACTACTATCAAGTTCGTTATCTAAGCTGTCATCACCAAAGACCACGCTGACTTTTTGTTGCAAAGTGGGCAGTTTGATCTTGCCTTTAATGCGCGGTTTAAATTCATATTGTTGATGTTTGTCATAAGACTGATCCATGATCAACCTGAGGCTGGCATCGGCAGGTTTATTGGGGTCTGGGGTACCAAACCATGAATCTATTTTAAAGGCTGTGCGATCGACCCAATTGTGAATATTGTTCTGCTTCTTATCTGTCCATGAATTATCTTGAGTCTCTGCGACTTTGGGCACGGTGGTTTGATTGGATTGTGGTGGTAATAGCGTTGGGGTGGCATCAATAAGACTGGGGACGTGATCGATGACTTGTTGCAGTTTGGGAAAATCAGCTGGGCTATCCGTCGTTTTATTGTTTTGTGCCGCGACATTGCCTGCATAGCTGCAACACAGCAGGATGAGGACGATCGGCGTATAAGGGGGGATTCGGTTGTATTTTTTCATGGTCGCAAAGTCTTTATACAAAAGAGGAAATAAAATAACTTTTCGATTGAGTGGATCAATAATAATAACTATAAGATCAATCAGATAAGCTGTTTAGAATGCCGCTATTGTGGTGGCTTTTCGACTAAAGGACAACCAGAATTTGCGCTAATGCTCAGTGAATTTGATTTAGCGGGCTGCATTGCACAGCCGCTGAAGCAGCGTGAACTGAGTGGCTTGAGCGCTCAGTTCAATGGCCTAGCCTGACTTATTTGGTGGTGGGGATTTCACAAGAATCAGCGTTGCAGTGGGCTGCTGCTTCGGCATCGATCGCATCGGTATCAATATCGCTTTCAGCTTGAGCTTGTTGCAGAGCTTGTAAAAAGACTTCACGTGGTTGAGCGCCAGAGAGAGCCAGGCGTTGATCGAACACAAAGAATGGCACCCCAGTCACGTTGAGTTGTTCATGGGCAATTTTTTCATCTTCACGCACTTGATCGGCATATTGCTCAGCGTTCAAAAAGGCATTGACTTCAGTTGGATCTAAGCCGATTGTTAAGGCAATTTCGCGAACCACCTCGACTTCGCCAATCGATTTCCCCGCTGTCATATAGGCATAGAAAAAAGCCTCTTTGGCTGCATTGCCCAGACCTTTGCTTTGTGCCAAATGAATGATGCGGTGAGCATTAAAAGTATTGCCCGAATTGGCGTGTTGCCAATTAAACTCAATGCCTTCAGAGGCCGCCGCTTGGGCCACGTTGCGTTCCATTTGCTGGGTTTGTGCGATGCTTTGGCCATACTTTTGCGCCAAGCGCTCGGTGTTGGAATTGCTGTGTTTGGCAGGGGCATTGGGGTCTAGCTCAAAGCTATGCCAATGTATATCTAGGGTTATACCCGCCTCAGCAGCCACATGCTCTAGACGTTTTTTACCGATATAACAAAACGGACACACCACATCTGACCAGATATCTACACGCATGCAAGTTACTCGATTTATTTTAGGATAGTTATATTGATGGGGCTGCAATATGGGATTTAAAGCGTGCGTTGTTTGAAGATTGAAACGGCTGACATCGCCACTGGGTGCTGCTGGGGCTCAACATGCAGCCCAGTCTAAGCATCGTGCTGCCGTGCGGATCTAAGTGAAAGGCTAAAACGGCGTGAAGTCTTGACTGAGTGCATGATTGGCTCGCAATATGCAGCAGGCTTAAACCTGCTGCAAAAGCACTGACCTATAGAGTGGTGAATATCGGTCGAGATTAAAAATAACGTTTCTTATGAAAGTAGTAAGCCACTACGCCACTCGATAGCAGCATCGCAATAATAATCACACTAAAGGCATGATCTGCTTCCTGATATGGCAGCGGAACGTTCATGCCATAGACACTGGCGATTAAGGTGGGAATCGACAATACAATGGTCACCGCCGTGAGTAATTTCACCACATGGCTGACGTTGTTTTGAATGATGTTGCCGTAGGCATCCATCACGTTATTTAAGTTCAGTTGATTGATCTCGGCCACCGCATAGACCTGTTCAAGTTCAATCACGGTCTGAGCATAACGCTCTTGTTCCTCGGCATTGATCACCAACAGATCTTTAAAATCATCACTGCCAATCACTTGCAGTAATTGTTTCAATGAGGTGGTGACGTAGAGCAAACTCTCGTTGAGATAGAGCAGTGCATACAGCTCTTGGTTACGATAAGAACGTGATAATTCATCTTCTGCCGCAACGATCGCAGCCTCAAGCTCTTGCACCAACTTTTGATAGTGTTCAGCGGTTTTTTGCAAAATCAACAGTGGTGCAGACAAATTAAACAACGCTGCATTTTGACCATTACTGCTCTGACTTAGCATCTCAGGGTGAAACAACTGATCTTGAGTACATACAGTGACGATGTGTTGTGGGGTCAAGATAATGGCAAAAGGAATGGTGCGGTATTTGACTTCATCATAATGATGAACCACTTCGGCTTTGTTATACGGCACATGAATCATTAACAAGGTACATGCACCTTGTTGTTCGATACGTGGGCGCTCATCTAAGTCGAGGGCATCGGTGAGAAAGTCAGCAGGGATGCCTAAATCCGTTACCAGTTTTTGAATATGTTCTGCCGTCGCAGCAAGACTTTTTTGCCAGCTTTGGCCCTCAAGCGCATGGGTGAATGTCGCAGCAGGAGCTGAATTCAGCTGGGTTTCTGCATGGGTCTGCTGCTGTTGTTGCTTGGATTGCTGCTGCTCATTTTGTTGCTGATGTTTTTGGTCTTGGGTTCTGTGATAAATATGGATCATGATCGTGGCTCTACAAATTTGAAATATGAGGGAAGTCCGCGCTGATTGGGCTGTCCGCCATTGTTCGCGCTATCCGTAACAGCAATGCTTAAACGCGCAGGTATTTTTTCTTGTAGAAAACAACCACGAGTAGCACAACGATCAACAACATACTGATGCCGACCACGACTGTTGAAATCGCCTCTTCTTCATAGGGCAAGGCCACGTTCATTGAAAATATGCTGCCCATCATGGTTGGGATGACCATCACGATCGCCAAGGTGGTCAACATTTTTAATACTGAGTTTAAGTTGTTGTGAATAATGGCGGCATAGGCATCCATTAAGTTACTTAAGCTTTCACGACGCATTTCGGTAATTTCTGCAGCTTGGCGGATATCCACCAAGATATCTTCAAGGCGTTTTTTCTCTTCAGGATGGATTTTAATATCATGCCCTTGCATGATGCGGCTATATAAAATCCGCATACCACTGAGTGAGGTTGAGAAGTAGACCAGACTTTTATTAACCCCGATCAAACCAAATAGCTCATCATTACGATAGGATTTTTTCAGTTTTTGTTGCAGTTGACTGACCTTCTTATTCATCTGGGTCAGGTAATGATTGTAGGATTCAGCCACCGCTTTAAAGATCAATAGACTGATACGGGTTTTCATATAACTTTGAAATTCACCATATTGTCCAGTGATCAAGTTCGACAATATCGGTAACTCTTGACGTGACACGATCAGTAAATGATTTTCAGCATGGATAATGCCAATCGGGCACGTGTGGTATAGGGCTTCATTTTTATGTGATTGATCATGCTTCAATACGGGGGTATTCAGAACCATAAATAAGGTGTTGGCTGATTTCTCAATACGTGGGCGTTCATTTTTATCTAAGGCATCACGGATAAAGTCGATCGGGACTTCGAGTTGCTCCACCACAGTGGCGATCTCATCTGCACTTGGATTGACCAGATAAACCAAGCTGTTATGGGCGATGTCTTTGATCTCAATTAGGCTGCCTTGGGCATTGCTTTGATAAATTTTTAACATGAATATTCTCCTACAAGATTTAAATGATTTGGCGTTTTTTCATGACAATGAGCATCAACGCAGTCGTGACGACAGCGACGATGGCCAACACTGCCAAGGCAAAGGGCTGTTCTTGCATGGGGAGGGGAATATTCATGCCGTAGATACTGGCAATCCCAAGTGGGATCGCCCCAACGACGACAAAAATAGAAAGATACTGCACCAACAGACTGAGATTGTTTTCAATCGCGGCAGAATAAGCATCCATTAAATTACATAGATTGAGGTTGTGAATTTCTGCCATGGCCTGTGCTTGCTCTGTTTCAACCATGAGATTGAGCAGTAGCTCATCACTGCTTGGATCAGCCTCAAACAAGGCTTGGCGCTGTAATTGTTGCAGCACTTTGGCATTGGCTTTGAGTGAACTGGCAAAGCGATTGAGGCTTTTGTTGTGGTTTAAAAGTTTAAAGACTTGCCGATTTTTAATCGATGCTTTGAGTTCTAATTCCACATCTTCAATATATTGATTCACGGTTTTAATCGCATAAATAAACTGGTCAGCACCGAGTTCGAGTAGACGATAAACCGAATGTTGCAGACTCTGTGCAGGCTGATTGGCGTGGTCAGTTTGATGAGGCTGAGCATCGCTGCTGGATAAATGATGCTGTAACATACGATCGAAAATCGAATGGTTTTCGATACACACCATAATCACCACCTGATCGAGAATGATGATGCCAAAGGGTTGCGGGCTAAAGGGAACATTGCGATCGTTAAGGTGTTCAAAGGGCAGGTGGCTAATGATTAAGCGACAATGTTGTTTTTGTTGTAGGCGCGAAATCGCATGCGGGTCCAGCGCTGCTTCGATAAATTCGGTAGGGATATCATATTTTTGTGCGACATTGTTGATCTCAGTTCGATTGGGAGCAATCAATTTGAGCCATCGTGCGGACAAAGGATCTGACAGCGGCATCGATCGTGGATCGGTCGCAGTGTTCGGCAACAATGTTGTCTGGGTTGGATCAGTTTTAAACATGTTTAAAACTCCTTAATTCACCTTACATGTGTGGTGGGCAGGCTCATTTCTACCGCTACACACACATTTAAATTTGCAAAAATCTGACGCGGCTTTGCGCCCAAACTTTTGCATACGCAATAAAAAAGCACGCCTCCAATAAAATCGGGGGCGTGCTTAGAGCTGGCTTTTTAAAAATGCCAGTCATGCGATCGCATTGCACCCTTGTCTAATTTTAGACAAAGGTATGCCATGCCATTACCCCAATTCATTGAGCTTTAGCACTGTACGGCATAAGAATAAATCGCATTTATTCTAGCTACGTTATAAACCACCTTAATTCGATGGTTTCTGTTCAAACCCGTTGGCGTCTTTGGACGTTTCTGGGCAGTAGCCTATCTCCGTACAGGAGCCTCACCTAACGAGGTTAAATCTGCTATTCGTTGCGGCGGATTATAAGCACATAAAATATGCATTGCCAAACAAAAAATGAAATAGATTTTAAGTTATTGATTGTATGATTAATTTTTTTATTAAAAATATTAAGTTTCTAGAGAATGGGTATATCTGAGTAAATTTGTTGGTTTTATTTGGAGGCCGAGTGCATTTTATAGGGAAAATATTCAGATATTAATTCGAGATTTCAAACATTTAAAATATAAATGCAGTGATTTTAAGTCGTTTTGATTAGGATTTTAAGATCAATGCTTTTTGATATTGAATGTGCGGGTGATTAATTAATTTATGCTGGAGATTGATATTAATTTTAGCGCTGATCTATATTTGTATTTTAGTGGTTTTGACTGGGTTTTTTCAATCATATTTTAAGTGTGTTTTTTAGGCGTTTGAGTGGTTATCTCCCTGTAATGCAAGAGATAACCACCTTGGTCCTTATGACTGAGTTGGATCTGTTTTTACTGGCTCAGCTTCAAGCTCCGACTCCGGCTGAATTTCAGACTCGGCTTCAAGTTCAGGTTCAGCCAGCTCAGGCAGTTGTAATGCTTTTTCCAGTACTTGCACAAAGACCTCTTGCGGTTGAGCACCAGCCAAGGCAATTCTTTGTTCAAATATAAAAAAGGGTACGCCAGTCACTTTGAGTTGATCACGTGCAATATCCAGATCAAACTTTACAAAGTCAGCAAATTGATCAGAATCCAGTACATCATCCACTTCGACAGGGTTGAGACCGATACGTGCCGCCACGTCTTCGAGGGTTTCACGCTCGTCGATGGCGAGTCCTTGGCTGAGGCAGCTATAGAAAAAGGCTTCTTGGGCTTCGTTGCCAAGCCCTTTACTTTGAGCCAAATGAATCAGACGATGTGCATCGAAAGTTTGTCCTGATTTACATGTAGCCCAGTTATATTCGATGCCTTCAGCCTTGGCCATTTCGGCAATATTGCCTTGCATTTCTTCAACTTCAGCCACGCTGCGTTGGTATTTTTGTGCGAGGCGTTGTGCATGACTCATTGATGGATCGGCTGCATCGGTATCGAGTTGGAAGCTGTGCCAATGCACTTCAAGTTCAAGATTTAACTGCTGTGCCGCAGCCTCTAATCGCTTCTTTGCAATATAACAAAAGGGGCAAACCACATCAGACCAAATATCAACACGCATCGTAATTCTCTAAAAAATGATTGTTTCAGTTATGGGGATGAATTTTTTGATTTAAAGTTCAGGTGGATGTTCTAAATACTGATAGGCCATGCGCGTGCGGCGGAACAAGGTCCAAATACAGCCCAAGATCATAATCAGCAAAGCCGCCCACATCACATAATCATGCTGCCAAATATAATGCTCAATGGCGACAGCAATACTACTGACAGTGAGTAGGGCCATACGATGCTGCTTGGCCATCGGACCGGTAAAATTGGATGGCGCACCCATTGAAACGGCAAGGGTACGTACATAGGCCGTTAATATCGCTAGCATTGCCGCCAAACCACCGAGTTCCAAACCCAAATCTAAACTTAATACTGAATATCCTGCGGCAATGATAATCAACGGATCAGAGATACGATCTGGAATATCATTAAATAACTCACCTGAGGCCGTGGATTTACCGCCTTCGATTGCCACCATGCCATCAAATAAATTACACAGCAGTCGCATTTGAATAAATAACGCCGCAATGATCATCCACAGCACACGATATTCAATTTGCAGCACACTCATTACAAAACCAAAAGCGGATAGCGCTGCAAATACAATACTCATGATCGAGATTTGATTCGGCGTGATCGATTTACGGCTTAACCAGATGGCAATATTTTTACTCAGTGGATTGGACCGAACTTTGAGTGGACGACGGGCATCCTGTGGATCATGTGACTGCATAAAGTAGACTCGATAATCGATATTTTTAAAATGTGGTTTAGCCAGATGGCGGCATTAAAATAGCGGATTCTGCTTTGTTTAAATTGGCCTCAACAGCAGCTTTATTGCTGAGAGATTTTATAACGACTATATAATTTGTAATTGGTAAACACACCAAATAGAAAGGCCACGCTGAGTACCGGACTCAGGGTATATACGATCGACGGTGTGCCAATCAACAGGTGTACCATGACCAAAAAACTACCTGTGAGTAATACCGTGAGTACTGGGGGTAAAATTAATTTGGCATTGATGTTTTGAAAGTAATTGAATTGTCTATCGATTAAAAAGGTCATAAATAAGGTGATCACAAAGCTACAAATGCCTTGAGTCAAACCTGAGATAATGCCATTTTTCAAGCTGCCGTGTTGGGTGTTGATATAAAAACTCCAACCGCCCCAGAGTAGAAATGCAAAGATCGCAGCACTGAGGTTGTAGCGTAGGCTTGATTTAATCATGTTCGACATTGTGGGCTATATCTTGAGGTTTTTGATATTTAATACGATAAGCTGATTGAAATTCAAGCTTTGTGTGAATTTGATCAAAATTAAATTAATATAGCGCTATTGATTAAGCAGTATTCGATTTGGACAATGATGCAATCAAACATGACATTGAAGCATTGGAAATCAGCATTGTAATAGACGTTTCGAGGTGGGTATGCGGCGAATTATATTGATTATAGGGGTGGTGATCATTGCCATTGCTGCGGTGTTTTTCTATCAACACAGCACTGAGAACAATGAACAAGCCAACCGTCAAAATTTTGATCTGGTCATGGCAGAAAAAATGCGTGATCTCTATGGCAAGGCACAAGACTGGTCCAAACCGATGCAGTTTGAGGTGCAGGACAAACGCCTCAAAGGGGATTATAAAAAACTCTCCGAGTTTATATTAAATCTTTGGGTCAACGGTATTGAAACGCGCAATCAGTATTTACGGGATCTGAATGCAGCACAATGGACCACATTTTTAAATGTAGAACGCCTCGATGCCGATCGAAAACAAGGCTATAAACAAACTGAACAGATGTTAAAAACTGTGCATCAAGTGACTGAACGTTATCAACAGCAAAGTAATAAAAATAAACTCGAAGCCTTGGCCACTGCCAAGGTTTTAGATGTACGTGAAGACCTACGTGCGCCAATGCAAGCAAAGCTAGAACATAATCTAAAACTCAATAAAGAGAGTGAGCTGATTCTATTGGAACTGCAAATATTGGATAAAGCCGATGCCATGTTTGAGATGCTTAAAAAATATCAATGGCAGGTCGATGATGGCAAGATTTTGTTTTACCAAGATGCACAGGTCAAACAGTTTAATCTGCTCTACCAAGACCTATTAACCTTAAATGCTAAAATCGAGCAAAAGAAAACTCAAAATGCAGAAGGGATTGAGGAAGAGTTTTAGTTAAGTTGATCTTTACAATAAGGCGGCTGCATGCTCATAATTAACTCACAAACTTGTAATACATTAGAGTTTGAATTTGCATATTAAGGAGCAATTATTATGTTGATTAGAGCATTATTACTTTTATCGGTGTCATTGTTTTCAGTTCAGTGTTTTGCCTATGATGCCAAATCCTGCCAAATTAAAAAACAGAAACTCCAGCAGCAACTGGAATATGCCAAAAAATATAATAACAGCTACCGTGTCCGTGGCTTGGAACGTGCCATTGCGGATGTAGATCGCAAATGTGCTCCAATATTGAAGCAAGCTGCCGCTACAGGAAAATAATAGATCGAGTACTATTTGGATCACCTAGCGATATTCAGTGCTTATTCTCCCCGCTGAGTGATCCATTAATCATCCTCGCAATAGCGGGGATTTTTGTTATATATGAATCGAGTATTTACTCATTTTATTGACCCGGAGAGCACACGACGGCTGATTATATTTTCTTGGATATATTAATTAAGTTGAATCTGACCCTGTAAATACAACTGACATTTTCCGGCTATTTCTATACGATTGTGATCAAGGCGTTGGCAATATAATACGCCGCCACGTTTGGAAGCTTGATAAGCGATAAAATCGGTTTTACCGGTTTTTTCATACCAAAGCGGAATCAGCGAAGTATGCACTGAACCCGTAACAGGGTCTTCATCAATACCCATAGATGGGGTGAAATATCGAGAAATGAGATCATAAGCCTTTAATGACTCGACTCGGCCATCATTCAATGCGGTAATGGCGACTCGTCTGCCACCCAAGCTTTTAATCATTGAAAAATCAGGCTGCTCCGCAAGTACAGATGCAACACTCGGATAGACCACGATATAGGCTTGAGGATTGATATAAACCTCGGTGATGTCTTGATTTAAAGCCAATTTGAGTGCATCTGGAATATTGCTGATCCGTTCTGGGATTTGCATGGGTAAATCCATCGCAATAAATTGTTCTGGCATACGTCTTAAATAAAATTCGCCTAAGCCTAAAACATGAAAAGTGATCTGATTTAAATCTGGAAAAAGTTTAAAAATAATAAAGCTTGTGGCTAGGGTGCCATAACCACAGAATTGCACTTCAGTCCGAGGTGAAAACCATCGGATGGCATAATTCTGCTCATCAATTTTCATCGCGAAACTGGTTTCAGATAAATTGTTTTCCATTGCGATATTTTGCATGATCGAATCAGGCAGCCATTGCTCTAAAAGTACCACTGCGGCTGGATTACCTTTAAATAATTGATCTGCGAAGGCATCGACTTGATAGATATTCAGCATTTTCAATATTCATTGTGAGATCGAATGAAAGTGTAGCGTATTATGATGAGATGAGGATGACAGTCAATCTTCTGATTTGTTGGATGAATGGGACGCGCATTTAGATCTAGAACATCAGCAATACTTTGATCAACTACTTGATGGGTTGAGTCTCAGTAAAGTGGTGATCGAAGTGCGGCATTAATTTTCAACATTGAGCCCTATCATTATGGGGCTCCTTTTAATCGTGCGTATTTGGTAATAACAAATGCTTATCTATTTTAATTTATAAAACTTTAGCGTGCATAACATGAAAAAAAGTTTATCGATTCTCCTAATGCCAGTACTGCTCTTATCGTGTGTATCTATTCAACCTGAGTTAATCACAAATTCTTCAGCTCAAACCTCAGATAGTATTCGTGCTGAATCGAAAATCGTTCCTCCTTTAGCCATTTTAATTCGGAGCACCACGGTAAATTCAAATGCCAATACCCGTGTAGTTCCAATGGGATTAGGGCACGGGAAATTATATATGGATGATAATGGTTGTATACGTTTAGGCGAGCAGGGACCATTGATTATTTGGCATCCTCGCAGCCAACTCGATATCAAAGATGGCCGCACTCGGATAATCAATGGATTTGGAAACAATCCTGTATTTATTGGTGATGAGGTGAGTATCGGTGGTGGTGAATATGGATCAAAGCCTGAGTTTGTGAGCCCTAAAATCCCTGATGCCTGCGCCCAGCATGGATATTGGATAGCAGGACCACATGATATATTGCTTGAGTGATTATAGCGTTTGAGAATATGCAGTATGGCAAAGTTAAAATATTTGATTGAGGTTGAGCATAATGAAGCGTTATTAGATTGCTTTGTGACTGCAATTTTAGCTGGAGAATGTCAGATAAGTCGCCATGATCCGCATCCTTTACGGCTCGCTACAGGTGAACAGTTTTTGCGTTCAAGCGTAATTGATTACTTTCTGAAAACCCAAACTTTTGCACTTGAGCTTTATATTGAGTTTTTTGAACAACTACGAGTCTTCGATCAAGATCATTATGAGGATGGTTATTTACTTGGAGAATGGATTGAACAGGTACTCAATCAGAAATATATTGTTGCCGAAGACACAGATAATCAATGGGGCTATCCCCAAAACAAACCACTCAAACCTGATCTGGTGATAACTGAGCAAGATCAGCCATTTTTATCATTTATGTGCTATGTGGCAATCTGTCATATGAAATATGGCGCCAGTTATGCTTCAGTGACGGCAAATGAGTATTTTAATATTGCAGAAAAACTTGGCTCTAAGCGCTGGGCAGAGATTAAGCAATCCGGCTCGGGCCAGATCGACCCTGCTATTACCCATATACAAGATCATGATATTCAGGCTCAGGCCAATGATGCTTTGGCAACTATAGCAATCACAGCAAATCATCACAGTTTGACGACGTATCAAAAGTCGCTAAGCTTTATAAATCGACTCTTAAAAACGGACTTTCCAAAAAGTTTCAGTATCAACTTTCAGATCGCTCATCCCAAAGTCTTAGCGATCGAAAATTTACCCGATTGCGGTCAGCAGCATTTATTTGCAGGGGCGGTGCAATATCCAGAATTGCATCCACTGATCTTGGAATACATTGCGCTTAGCCAACATCAACATCATTGGTATAGCAACTTAGAGGGTGAAGATTGCGCAATGCCGAGTACTTTTGCCGTATTTGCACTGTGCTTAGTTGATCAAGCATATTTCCCTGTACTGCGTTCATACCTAAAGAATGTTGATGATGGACATCAATCTATACATCAACATTTCAGTTTGGCATTTTTACAGCGCTATGGCGTGACAGCAGACAGTGCGCCTTTAGTTATGCAATTGATCTTGTCTATGCAGGAGCACCCGCCACATCCTGAGTTTATTCAATATTTTAAAACCACAGCGGCCTTAAATTTATTGTTCGTTGAAAAACAACATCTACAGGATGATTATCGTTGGGGCTATGTGCTGTACAGTCTATTCGGTCGGAAATATGAATCGGCTCAGATGCAGCACCATTTTGAGCCTGAGGCTTGGGCCATTTACAGCCAGTTATTAGACCCATTATTAGACTAAGTACTGAACTAAGTATTAGACGAAGTATTGGACCCGTTATTAGACTAAGTATTGGACTAATTAATGGAAAACAGGCAGTGATCATATCGGGTTAACTGACATTCCCCGCAGTGGCGGGGAGGTCTAAGCCTTAGTGTGTTGCTGGCACAAACAGGAAATGTCGCGAAAGTTGCACCACAATCAGCGCCAAGATCACTAAGCTTAACATCGCCCATGGAAAGCTCATTACACCAAACTGTTGTAACAATACACCGCCGAGCATGCCACCTGCGGCCAAGGCGGAATTCCACACCGTGACCAAAATCGATTGGGCAACATCGGCATGAGGGCCTGCGCTATCGGCACATGCTGTTTGTAATAATACAGGCGAAGAACCGACACTAAAGCCCCATGCGGCAACGGCCAACACAATCATGATTGGGTGACTGGGTAGGTAAGCAAAGGCCAAAATCGCCAAGGCAAATAAACCGAGATTGATCAGTACCATACGACCCAACATCCGATCGATAAACACCCCACTCAACCATACCCCGCCCATTGAAGCGATACCAAAGATCATCAATATCACATCGGCACGACCTGCCAAACCGATTGGGCTTAGATACGGCACGATATAGGTATATAAAATATTGTGTGCCATCACCCACAGCACCAAGATCAGTAACACCATGCGTAGACTCGGATTGGCCAATACTTGAGCGATGCTGGCTTTTTTCTGCTGCGTGGATTCACCTGCATAGTTGGGTAATGCAACTAAAGTCCAAATAATGGCGATCAAGGTCAGTGCCGATAGACTCATAAAGGTAAATCGCCAACCGATCATTTCACTGAGCCATGCTCCTAGCGGTACACCAATGGACAGTGCCAATGGCGCACCCACACCTGCGATGGCCAGCGCACGGCCTTTTAAATGTTCGGGAACCATACGCCGTGCATAACCTGCCAACATGCCCCACATCACACCGCCTGCCATGCCTGCGCAAAACCGTGAAACCAAGGCCAACTCTAGGTTACTGGTCAAGGCGGTCATGCTATTAAACAGCAACAAACCGATCAGGGCGCTGAGCAGTAAATGGCGTCGAGGCCAACGACGTGTCAGAGTAATCAGTGGAATGACGGTTAGCACTGAACCCAGTGCATAAATGCTAATAAACTGGCCAGCCATTGAGGCTGAAATATCCATTCCGACACTGATATGGCTGAGCATTCCTGCAGGAATGGTTTCTGTGGAGAGGGTTAAAAACCCAGCCAACGCCAAGGCCAATAAGGCGGAAACGGGCATACGAAAGGGTGCATCGGTTTGAGCGTCGATCGTAGGAGGTGCAACGGACATGAATATGCTTCGTGATTAAATGGAGGTGGCTATTGTTGTTTTTTACAGATTGATGAACAATAAGCTGTTATTCAAAACATATATGACATAAATGTCATTAATCAATCTTTAACAGTTCTGCATTTGAGTGATCATTATGGAAAGTCTGGCTGGATTAGACATCTTTGTTCGAGTCGGTGAGTTGCGCAGTTTTACTGCGGCCAGTCAGCAATTGGGCATCTCCTCATCTGCTGTGAGTAAGTCGATTTCCAGATTGGAACAGCGCTTAGGCGTGCGCTTATTTCATCGTTCCACACGCAGTATGACCCTCACTGCGGAGGGCAATTTATTTCTCGAACGCTGCCGACGTATCTTGTGTGAAATCAATGCGGCTGAGGTGGAACTTTCTCAGTCGCAGCGCATGCCGCAGGGGCGATTGAAAATCAGTGTGCCCGCGCTGGGCTTGCCGTTTATGACGGTATTGGCCAACTTTGAGCGTTACTATCCCGATATACAGTTGGAGATCGATTGCTCAGATCGTATGGTGGATGTGGTCGAGGAGGGCTTTGATGCGGTGATCCGTATCGGCACACACAATGACTCGAGTTTGATGATGAAGAAGGTCGGCCAGTACCGTCAAGTGGTGGTTGCCTCACCTGAGTATCTGCACACTCATGGCACTCCTCAGCAACCTGAGGATTTAGAAAAACATCGAATCTTGTTTTACCGTATTCCAAGCAGTGGAAAAGTTATGACTTGGCCGTTGTATCGGGATGGTCAACGGATTGAGTTAAACCTCAATGCCAGTATGGTGGTGAATACCTTGGAACCGCAGATTTGCTTCGCAGAGCATGGCATAGGCATCGCCTGCATCCCTGATATATCGGTACGTGAACACCTGCGCACAGGGCGGTTGGTGCATATCCTTGAATCCTATAATCAGGGCTGTATGGCGTTTAGTGTGTTGTGGCCATCGAGCCGCTATCTGTCACCCAAGTTAAGAGTGTTTATCGACTTTATGCAGAAGCATTTATCACCTTTGTAGAGCGGTTATGTTTTGGATTTGAATTGATTACTTCAGTAAACCTAAATTTTTATAAATATCTGCTCGCTGTGCAGCATTACTTTGATCACGGCCTTCTTTGGCATAAGTCTTTTCTATAAACACAGCAGCTTGTTTTTCTGACATGGGTTTTTTCATGTTCGATGCGCCTAATAAGATGCTATAGACATTAAAACGATCCTCAGAATATACACAGGCATCATTCACCGTATCGGTGACCGTTTTGGCATCGATATCTGGATACATGGTTTTAAGTTTGGACACCGTTTCTTGAATGCAGTATTGGTATAGCGTTTGAGTCTGATCTGCACCTTGCATGATTTCCGCATCTGTTAATATTTTATCGCTGAGTTTAGCTTTGACACTCGGGTCAATTTGATGAGTTTCTGGCAGTGCTGACCATGCGGATTGCATAACACTCAGACTGATGAATGCGGAAAGTAATAATTTATTTTTCATCGTGGTTTTAGTTCTAAATATATTTGATCTATTGTTATAAAAAATTGCAGTAAAAAGCCAGCAGTTTATATTTAAGTTGATTGAATACTGTACAGATATCACGGGTTCTCATTCTACTGATGATCAATTTGGTTATGCATATCAATTACAGAGCATACATAGGTAAATGGTTGAATTTCTGCTACAAAGAAACCATTATTTATTGGAGTCTGCGTTATGTCACAACCAATTTTTGCTGTAGTGGGTCAACGATTTTTAGGTATTGCTCAATCTGTCTTGATGGCGAGCGCATTGTTCGGGACATCGCAAATAGCGCTTGCTGGGCCGACTGTTGATCAGCTCAGTGATTGTTTGGTCAAAGCCACCACTGCAACCGATAAAACCACAGTGTTGCAATGGACTTTTGTGGCTTTGTCTACGCATCCTGATTTAAAAAGCTTTAGTAATGTCAATGAAGCACAACGCAATCAGCTCGATCAGAAGTTTGCCCAAGTGGTACAACGGGTCATCGTAGAGCAGTGCGCTGCACAGACCAAAGCCGTGATTCAAGCAGAAGGCTTGCAGGCAGTTGGGGATAGCTTCCAGCAATTGGGCCGTGCCACTGGGGAAGAAATTTTGAGTAATCCTGAAGTGAAACAGCAGTTAAAAGGGGTGATCCGCTATATTGATCTGAATAAACTGGTCACGACATTTTTAACACCAGATATCTTTTCTAAGTTGGGATTGAGTAAATAGTGATGATAGGAGAGCATCAATCAATGTATGCTCTCCATCCGTCTCCAAGTTGGGTTTAAGTATTTAGTTGCGTGAGCCTGTCATCAAAAGTACAGGGTGACTTCATGTAAGTTTAGTGTGCGTTGTTAAATGCAAATTTTTGATAGATTGAAATATTTAAATAGAACAGTTGAATGTGGCCGATTTATAAAAATGAAATACTTAGGATGGACTCAAGTATTGTGCAATCTGTTACGACAGGCTATGACGTAGGCTTATTTCTTATTTTGATGAATACAATTATTCTAGAGTGCTTATGAGCGAAGACCAGAAACTATATTCGATTTATGATATTTCGCATTATGAGTCTGATTTACCAGAGCAGCAGGGTACTAAAGCTAAGTTTTGGTATATTAATGATCAAAATAAAGAGTTTCTTTTTAAAAGTGTTAAGTCTCGAACAGGGGATCGGCTTGGAGATGATTGGGCCGAAAAAATATCGTGTGAACTGGCTGAGCTTTTAGGTGTACCACATCCCTATTATGAACTTGCTCTACATAAGGGCATTCGTGGTGTAATCACTGAGAACTTTATTAGCCAACGCGGTGAGTATTTAACTGCAGGTAATGAGTTGCTACAAGAGTATCTGGTTGATCCAAGCGAAATGAATCCCAATATTCAATATATAGAGCATGTGCATAAGGTGATGTGTGAGATGATCCTAGGAAAACCTATCGGTTTTGGTAGTTTCTCAAACATTAAAACGGCAAGTGATTTTTTTGTTGGTTATCTTATGTTCGATGCCTTAATTTCTAATCAAGATCGGCACAATGAAAACTGGGGCATGATTGTGACCTTAAAAGGAACGAATCATTTAGCGCCAAGTTATGATCATGGTGCTGGATTGGCTAGAAATGAAAGTGATGAAATTAGAGCAATGCGTTTATCATCCAAGGATCGGGGCCAACAAATTTCAACCTATGCCAAAAAAGCTAAATCTCAATTTCTAGATCCCAAGAGCCAGAAACGGCTAAAACTACTTGAAGCATTTAGACAATATGGTCTAATTGAGAAAGGTGCAGCTAGGGCTTGGTTAGATCAATTACGACATATAGATGTTGATACGATTAAATTGATTATTGATAGAGTTCCTTGCGAGCGGATGAGTCTTGTTGCTAAAGCTTTTACATATCAATAAATTCTCTGCAACAGAGAGAATTTATTGAGTCTATATGAAGAGTTTTTATAATGTTTGTGATTGAGAGGTTGTCACCATGAAAAGTGTTTTTGTAATGTGGCAAGATTTAGCAAATACCAGAATGTGGCATCCAGTTGCTAAATTAACCCAGCGGTCTGAGGATAATTATATTTTCAACTATACTCAGGGTTCTATGCATGAATATTTCACCTTTTTTCCGAGTATGGAAGATAAAACCAAAGTATATCAATCTGATCGGCTGTTTACATTTTTCAAAAATCGTTTAATTCCAGAAAGTCGTCCAGAACATGACAGCATGTTTAAATGGTCAGGTTTATCGACTGATTCAAAAGATTATTTGGAGTTATTGAGTATTTCGGGTGGTGAGAGAAAAACCGATCATTTTAGAATTGTGAATATTCCCAAACAACAAGATGGTCTATATAAAATCCAGTTCTTTGTTAGCAGCATAAATTATCTAAGCCGTGATGAGCGCGATCATTTAACCCATTTAAAATCTGGTGATAAATTAAATTATCAATTTGATGCCGGTAATGAAGCGGATAACAATGCAACCATTTTATTGAAAGAAGCCAGTATTAAAGTGGGTTATTTACCTCATTACTTATGCAAGGATTTAAAGAATCTAGTGGCTTATGATCAAAGTAATGAAATTGAATTTTCTGTTGTAAAAGTAAATTTGGATGCGCCTGCTCAATTTAGAGTGTTGTGTGAATTAAAGGCAGCATGGCCTGATGGTTTTGTTCCTTTTGATGATCGAGAGTTTGATAGTATCTAAAAACAAAATCCCCTTACGGGGATTTTGTTTTAGTCATATTTAAACTAAAGCTTAAACACGTTCAATCACAGTCGCGATACCTTGACCGAGACCGATACACATGGTGGCAAGACCGAATTGAGTGTCTTGTTGTTCCATCACGTTGAGTAGGGTCGTGGTAATACGTGCGCCAGAGCAACCCAATGGGTGACCGAGTGCGATTGCACCACCATTTAAGTTAATGATGTTTTGCTTGTCATAGATATCTAGACCTTTCATCACTGAAAGACCTTGAGCAGCAAAAGCTTCATTTAGCTCGATGGTTTGGATATCTGTCATGCTGAGGCCAGCACGTTTCAGCGCTTTTTGCGTAGCAGGTACTGGACCATAACCCATGATCGCTGCATCACAACCGGCAACAGCCATTGAGCGAATCACTGCACGTGGTTTAAAACCCAGTGCTTGAGCACGTTCAGCAGACATGACCAACATCGCTGATGCACCATCAGACAAAGCTGATGAAGTTGCAGCAGTTACCGTACCGCCTTTAGGATCAAAGGCAGGGCGTAGGCCACGGAAAGCTTCGATGTTGGCATCAGGACGAATCACTTCATCGATGTCACACAAGATCTTGAAGCCATCAGCATTGTGACCTTCTACACCAATAATTTCATTTTTAAAACGACCTTCTTGGGTAGCAGCCCAAGCGCGACGATGTGATTCCACACCAAAAGCATCTTGTTCTTCACGGCTAATGCCATTCATACGACCCAACATTTCAGCGGTTAAGCCCATCATGTTCGACGCTTTAGCATAGTGCTTAGATGCTTCTGGGTTAAGGTCGATGCCGTGCATCATACCCACATGGCCCATGTGCTCTACACCACCGATGATGAAGATATCACCTTGGTTGGTAGCAATCTGTGCGGCTGCAGTATGTAGAGCCTGCATAGATGAACCGCATAAACGGTTCACGGTTTGGCCTGCCACTGTTTTTGGCAGATCAGCCAATAATGCAATGTTACGGCCGATGTTCATACCTTGTTCTAGGGTTTGATTGACACAGCCCCAGATCAAGTCTTCAACTTCATTGGTGTCAAATTGGTTACGCGCAACCAAGGCACGGACGAGTTCAGCA
Organism: Acinetobacter calcoaceticus; assembly: GCF_004345325.1. Lineage (GTDB taxonomy): Bacteria > Pseudomonadota > Gammaproteobacteria > Pseudomonadales > Moraxellaceae > Acinetobacter > Acinetobacter calcoaceticus_D. The sequence continues at coordinate 330,267 of NZ_SLVJ01000001.1, read as the reverse complement.
GATAAGCTGTCAGCACGTACATTACGGAACATACCATTTTTGGTTTTGCCCATGGCAGAACGTACACCATCAACGATGACAACGTCACGTGGATTTAAAGTAGCCATTCACGTTGCTCCTTAAGCGTAGAATTTTTTGTTGTTAGCAGCCATGTCACGCAACATTTGTGGCGCTTCATAAGCCTTGCCTAAGTGTGCATATTTGTCGCAAAGCGCAACGTATTCAGCAACACCGGTTTGGTCGATATAACGACAAGGACCACCGCGGAATGGCGGGAAGCCAATACCCATGATCATCGCCATATCTGCTTCAGAAGCCGTTGCCACGATCTTGTCTTCTAAGCAACGTACAGTTTCGTTACATAGGGTCAACATCATACGGTCAATGATTTCTTGTGCATCAAACTCATGCTTTTCAGTTGTTGCCATTGAAGCAACCAACTCATAAGCCGTTGGATCAACAGTTTTGGCTTTCTTGCCTTTACGATCAAGTTCGTATCTGTAGAAACCAACGTCGTTCTTTTGACCGAGGCGTTTGTTTTCATACATCAATTCGATCGCGCCTTTGAAGCTTGGCTTCATGCGGTCAGGGAAACCTTCCGCCATGACTTCTGCACCATGTACACCGGTGTCGATACCCACGACATCGATCAAGTATGCAGGGCCCATCGGCCAGCCGAAGCGTTCCATGACTTTGTCGACTTGTTGGAAGTCAGCGCCATCTTTAAGCAATAGATCAAATGCACCGAAGTAAGGGAACAATACGCGGTTGACCAAGAAGCCCGGGCAGTCGTTGACCACGATCGGAGTCTTACCCATTTTCTGAGCCAAGACCACAGTGGTTGCAATCGCTTCAGCTGAGGTTTTCTCACCACGAATGATTTCAACCAATGGCATCATGTGCACTGGGTTAAAGAAGTGCATACCAACAAAGTTTTCAGGACGTTGTAGCGATTCGGCTAAGCGTGTGATTGAAATGGTTGAGGTATTCGATGCAATGATGGTGTTGTCACGGACTTTAGATTCAGTGTCCGCAAGTACCGCTGCTTTGATTTTTGGATTTTCAGTGACGGCTTCAATCACGATATCCACTTCTTTAAACTCGTCATAGCTCAAAGTTGGACGGATACGTGCAAGGGTTTCACCCATTTTCGCTGCAGTCATTTTTTTGCGTTCAACTTGCTTGGTGAGCAATTTGTTCGCTTCATTCATACCGAGTGCCAATTGCGGATTACCAATATCTTTCATGATCATTGGCGTGCCTTTGCTGGCCGCTTGATAGGCAATACCACCACCCATGATCCCAGCGCCGAGTACCGCAGCTTGGTTCACTGGATGCGCACCTTTCTCATGATGCTTAGAGGTTTTTTTCACGATTTGGTCGTTGATGAATAGACCAATCAACGCGCCTGCTTGTGGGGTCACGGCTGCTTTGGCAAAACCTTGCGCTTCAACTTTCAATGCTTCGTCACGTGGCAAGCTTGAAGATGCTTGTAGTGAATCGAGCAAGAGTTTCGGTGCAGGGTATTGAGCAGGATTGGCTTTAGCCAGAACCACACCTTTCGATGAGTTAAAGGCCATCATTTGTTCGATTGGGCTAAGCTTGACTGGATCAAGTTTTTCTTGACGTTTTGCTTTCCAGTCTAGACGGCCAGCAATGGCTTGTTTGACCAAGTCGATTGCGGCATCTTGCAATTTGTCCGCGGTAACCACTGCATCCACGGCACCATCTTTCAGTGCTGCTGCAGGGCGTTTCGGTGCGGCCATAGCCATCCATTCAACGGCATTATCGATACCGATCAGGCGGCTTAAACGAACCGTACCACCAAAGCCTGGATAGATCCCGAGTTTGATTTCTGGTAGGCCCACTTGTGCGGCTTCAGACATGACACGGTAGTCACAGACCAAACACATTTCAAAGCCACCGCCCAATGCCATACCATTGATCGCAGCAACTTTAGGAATTTCTAAATCTTCAAAACTGTTAAAAATGTCATGAACAGGCATTGCCCATTCCACGATCGCTTGTTCACCTTGAGCAAAGTTTTCACCAAATTCAGTGATATCTGCACCAACGATAAATGTAGATTTTCCGCTAGTGACAACTAAACCTTTAATACTTTGATCGGCTTTTACAGCAGCAATCGCAGCTTTAAAATCTTCTAATGTCGAACGGTTAAATTTGTTGACCGACTCACCTTGTAAGTCAAAGCGGAATTCTGCAATTCCGTCCGCAAGCATTTGGACGGTAATGGCATTGCCAGCGTGGATCATGCCCTGATCTCCTTTTTTGGAGGACTTCTAAGTTGATGTTTTGAAGCGTGTATGCATTTTTACGCACACAATTCTGCTCCCTGATCTTACGATAACTATAGCTAAAAAGAACATAACAAGTTGTATCAAGCCGTGACGCAAGGGTCATCATTTTTTTCTGAAATAGCGCTTGCGTACTTGTTTTAACACGCTAACCATATAAGCACAGTTATGGTGAAAGTTTTGTTTCAATTGATGTTTTTTTAAAATAAGGCGCTATTTTTAATTTTGTAACACAACAACTGCACAACAAAATCATTTTTTCATTTTGTCAGAAAGGTCAATCAGACATGATTTTGCGCAGAGTGAAAGTGTAAAAGTGACAGAATAGTAAAGTGGGTCATATGGGACGCTTGATCATCACTGCTACTTTTATTGCATTTTTCGCTGCAGTGCGGCTTGGGTTGCTTCGATGATTCAATCAATACTAATTTCGACGATTCGGCCTATGGATCGAGCCAGTTTACATTCAAAACTTAGAATTAATATCATGTGCCTGAATATTAAAGTTGACTACAATATCGCCTACTTAAAATAAATCCAATGATGGTGTACGGCAACTTTATAACCGTAATGCAGCTTTATAACCGTAATGCAATAAATATGATCTGGGTTAAATCTTAATGCGCCATGATCAACAATGAAAAAATTAAAAAATAATATGGGGTCACTATGGATGGATTGGGTTGGTATTTTCAATATTTTTCTATATTTGGGGTGGGGGTACACGTACTGATTGCGGTGTTTTTTGCGATTCATGCAATCCGACATGGGCGCCCTTTTTTCTGGCTCTGGATATTATTCGTTTTTCCATTTTTAGGTAGTGTGGTTTATTTCATTGCCGAATATTTGCCTCAATCACGAATGCCTGATCAGGCCAATGCATTGGGCCGTCGTATGCGACATGTATTACAACCACATCGTGAGTTAAACAAAGCCAAAGAGGACTACCAAAATATACCCAGCGTGGATAATGCTGTCCTTTATGCCGATTATTTGACGGCAGCGGGCAAGGCCACCGAAGCAATTGCAGTGTTAGAGCAAAAGTTACATGGTATTTATCAGCATGATCCAGCGATATTAGAACAGTTGGCCATGGCATTTTTACAGGATCAACAAGCAGAGAAAGTTTTAGCAACCACAGCGCTAATCAAACGCACCACAGCAGATTATAAAGTTGAAGATATTGCCCTGTTACGCGCGCTCAGTCAGCATGAATTAGGGCATCAGGATTTGGCTCAACAAGAATTTCTCATCGCCATTCGATCAAAGAATGTAGCCAACCTGGCCGAGTATGCACTTTGGGCCATCCAGACTCAGCAAACAGAACTGTCACATGACATTTATGCCGAGATGCAGAAGAGCTGGGCAATGTGGACCCAATATGCCAGAAAGATGCATAAACCTATTTTTAAGCAAGTTGAAAAAGCGCTCAAGCGCATGGATAAAATCGCCTCGAAGACCTAAATCGTTAAGCGCAGAAGCCTTGCAAATTTATTTTAAGAAGATATCAGAACATCCATTAACCTGCTCCCAATGTTAATGTCCATCTTGATCATAGCTAGACAAATTATCAAAATTGATTTGTCATCATAGCTAAATCAAACTATGTTTTAAGATAAGCAGTGAAGTAAAAATATACGCTGCTTTAAACAAACATTATGAGTATTAAATAATATAGGGGTACAACATCAATGAAATTGCAAAAAATACTACTGCTGAGTGCCGTTGTTTTGGGTTTATCAGCCTGTACAAAAGTTCAGACCGCAGAATACTATGCCAAGAATCCTGACGAGGCCAAGAAAGTCATGATGAAATGCGAGAGCACAGTTAAAAAAGGCTCTGAATTGAACGAGAAAGAAATGAAAAATTGTGAAAATGCAGCCAAAGGTATGATGAGTGGCATGATGAGTGAAATAACCAAAGGGCTTTAATTCACACCATTGTATAGATCGATTTAAATCAATGAGGAGCGGGTACTCCTCATTTTTTGTGTCTCGAAATAATGTTCGGTGAAAGGTAAATTAACCAAATGATTACAGCACATCCGTGACATATTTTTGTTCGGTATAGCGGCTAAAGTTATCCAGAATCGCCTGCCAGCCCAATTGCTGTTGTTCCTCAGAATAAACCGTTTCAGGTTCAAAGCTGACCCGAACTGTGACAGCATGATCTTGATCGATAAACTCAACCTTGGCATGCCGATCGCCAAAGCGATATTCAATTAAATGATGCGGGTTAATCTCAGTATAAACACCTGCAAAATCAAAACCCATGCTGCCGTCTTTGGCCTGCATACGATGTGAAAATTCGCCACCAACTCTAAAGTCGGTTTTGGCATCGATAGTTTCCCAATCGGGTGAAGCGCGATTCCATTGTTCTAAGTCTTGCGGATGAATGTAGCTGTGCCAAACAAACTCAATCGGTGCACGTACCATTGTCTCTACGGTGATCTGATCCATTTTTATACTCCATTGTTATTTTAAAGTGCTGCAACCATGTTTTTGGTTATTTTTTAGCTTACATTTTAGACGTGGATGCGGCAACTATGATTGCTGCCATTTGCGCGAAATCGGTTGCTGTACATGGATATGATTAAGAGCTCTATCGCTCATCAATGCTGAAATTTCAACCATGATTTCGCCATCTAATTGACCAACTGTGGATAACTTCGGTTTAGTCCACAGTTCTCCACATGCTGGAAATCAACACCAGTTTGAAGGTTTAAGCACCATTTTCTCGTTGAGTGTTGTAGGTTTCACAGTTGATTCAAGAACCAGAACAGATGCCAGATTCAATCGCATAAGAATAGACCTAATTGATAATAGTTATTGTTTACATGAGGGGTCGCTTGGGCTATGTTGTGCCGAAATGATTATTAAGTTTTAGTTTAAAATGAATCCTGATTTAAAAGCCAACTGTGCCTTTGCCTATAACCGCGGTTATCGCTTATTTTTACTCTGCCTTATCTCCAGTGGTTACTCGGGCGTGGTGTTGGCGAAACATCAGCAGACCACTCCAGCAGTGTCCTTTGCATCCTCTGCATCAACATCATCCACCGCATCAACAGCACACTCAACATTCCTAACCTCAACAGCATCAACCATGCCTGTGACCACTGCGCAGCAGAGCGATGCTCATGATCCGAATCAACCGGTCAGATTAAGCACCATCGTGGTACAGGCCACACAAAATACCGATTTAAATCACCTGAATGAGGAACAGTTGCAGCGTTTTGCACCGATGTCTGCTGGGGATCTGCTACAAGGGCAAGCGGGTGTCCATCTTGGAGATAGTCGAAATGGTGGGGCGGTGGATGTGAATGTGCGTGGCATGCAGGGGCAGAGTCGGGTCGCCGTGACAGTCGATGGCGCACAGCAGTCTCTCGATGTCTATCGCGGTTATGCGGGGATGCAAAATCGGAGTTATATCGACCCCTTGTTGATCAGTTCAGTCGATATCCACAAAGGGCCGTCCACCAAGGCAGGTGGTGCGATTGGGGGTACGGTGGCGATGCAAAGCCTTGGTGCTGAAGATATTTTAATTGAAGGCAAAACTGCTGGGCTACGTCTCACAGGGAACTTTGCTGACAATGGCCGTAAGGCGGTCAAACAAGATCGGCAGCGTGATGATGCGATTTCATTGGCGGTTAAACCTTCGATGTCTCAAGGGGATATTGCTTCCTCACAATCACGTTCGGGCAGTATTGCCGCGGCGTGGCACAGTGATCAAGCGGACTTTGTTGCAGCCTATGCACAGCGTCTACAAGGCAATTATTTTGCAGGAAAGCGCGGCCGTGAAGGCTATCGCAGTTTTAATGCAGCAGGGGATGAGTTAGATTCGGTGGCCAAGGTATATGCTGCGGGCGAGGAGGTTCTAAACTCATCCGCTGCAACCCAATCCTTACTACTCAAATCTATTTTACGGCCTTGGCAAGATCATCAGTTGAGTGTGAGTTATTTACATACTCAGAGTGAATATGGTGATGTCATGCCCTCTGACATTATACGAACGGGCCAAGCCAATCTGAATCAATATCCTTTGGGCCATAATCGAATTAATACTTTAAGTTCCAAATATGAATATCGACCTGCGCAAAATGATTTAATCCATTTTGAAGGATTACTCTGGTCGACTCAGGCCAAAACCAATCAACTCAGTGCCTCTTTTTTAAGTCCACAAAGTCAGATGTTCCGTTCAGATCGTGCGTGGTCACCACTTGAAAATAATCGGATTGGATTAGAACTCAGCAATCAATCTAAATTCAATACCGCTTGGGGGGACTGGGTTTTAAATATCGGCGGGGCAGCGAAACATGAACGCTTAAAACCACAGGCAGGTACCGAAATCACCCAAGCTGATCAGCACAATAATAAACTGCTGCGCGATGCCGAACGTCAGGAATATAGTTTGGCGCTCAGCCTAGAATATCTCCCCGTGGATGCCTTGCGTATTTGGGCAGGTATCAACTGGAGTGAAAATAAAAGCCGTGATCACAACAAAAGGTTTAGCCCGATCATGCAGGAACGACAAGTCCGACAAATATCAGTGACAGATCAGCAAAGTGGTTATAGCGGCACCATGTATTGGTTCCCCGATCAGCATGGACAATACACTGCAGCCACCGATCCACGGCTAAACAATGCGGTGGTTTTTCAGGACAGTAATAACCCTTTTGACGGTAAACGCTATAATCAGCTCAGTCAAAATCTTGAAATTTCAGAGAGCGATGAGGAAACTTTAGAATTGGTGACTGGCTTTAATGCGACTTCCAGACCCGATCAAAAATACTCAGGTTTTGCACCGAACTTTGGGGTGGAATATCAATTTAGCCCGATGCTACAGAGTTATCTGAGCTACAGCGCACAAACTCGATTACCTTCATTATTAGAAACCAGTATGGGGACTCATCAAGTCACTCCCGGTGTCGATCTTAAACCTGAGTTAGCCAAAAACTGGGAAGCTGGCTTGAAGTTAAACAACCAACAGGGACTCACAGCCAAACTGAATTATTTTAATAACACGGTGGATGACTTTATTACCCGCTACTATTCTCCGGGTTCTTTTGGCGCCATGAGCTTTAGTAATATGGATGCATTTAAAAGTAGTGGCATTGAGTTTGAGCTCAAATATGAGGCCGGTGCGATCTTTACTGATTTTTCCGCCAGTCATTATTTAAAAGTCCAATCCTGTGATGTCAAGTTTGCGCAAAAACTACGATCACTCGCCAGCAGTGCCAATAAGACCGCTAACACGCCAGACTGTACCGATGGGGGATTTATGGGCTCTTATTTAAATACCCAAAACCCACCGCAATGGTCTGCGCATTTAACCTTAGGCACCCGTTGGCTGGATGATCGTTTAAGCATTGGCACCCGTTATCGTTATTCATCTAAGCCCATGAGCACACTGGATAAACCTTGGCAGACCTCAGCAACGACGGTGCAGATGAAGCAGCAAGCGGTACAGCTCATCGATCTATTTGCAGACTATAAAATCAGTCAGCATGCTATGTTGAATCTCTCGGTGCAGAACCTGAGCAATCGTTATTATCTCGATCCCTTGGCAACGAGTTATATGCCAGCACCCGGCAGGACTTTGAATTTTGGTATGAAATTTTTCCACTAAATTTTAACTGTAGCCATGGCCTGACCGAGCATGGTTTTTCGAGGTCATTTGAGCCAATTCATTCTGTGATTGAGATCAAGTTAGCTTGTTAAGCTTAGTGTGGTCTATGCGGGTATAAGGTGTTTTTTCATCAGTGAAGTGCAAGCACTGTAATGCTTTGAACAGCGCCATAGCCCTATTGAATCAATACAAATAAAGTGAATGATGCTGAGCTTAATGCTCAACTTCGGCAACATTCACGGTCATCAAGGCCATAGGCTCAAAAGCCAAAAGTCTGTTTATATCTGAGGAAATTGCACTAAATAGACAGATTAATTTGGTGATGAATCAATTAAATGTTGCGCTAAGCACAGCCTTAAAAATCATCTGGAAAATAGATGTGCATGCAGGTTGGTACGGTGCATGTGGTGAATAAAACGCTATATTTAAATCCAGCCTGACTCCTCATGATGAGCATCAATTCATCATGAGAGCAGAAATATGTTTTTTTCGCGTTGGCTAGAACTGAAAGATTTGTTTTCTGGCTTGGTGGTCTTTTTGGTCGCCTTACCCTTGTGTTTGGGGATCGCTTTAGCATCAGGCGCGCCATTGATGGCCGGTGTTATTGCAGGTGTCATCGGTGGTGTGGTGGTGGGCTATTTGAGTGGCTCTCAGCTCAGTGTTTCTGGACCAGCAGCAGGTTTAACCGCAATCGTATTAACCCAGTTGGATAAACTACAGGGGCATTTCCCGGCCTTTCTATTAATCTTGTTGGTCGCAGGTTTATTTCAAATAGGTTTTAGTTTATTTCGACTCGGTGGTTTTGCCAATTTTGTACCGAGCTACGTGATTTTAGGTTTACTGGCGGCGATAGGAATGCTGCTGATCTTCAATCAAGCCCCGATACTGTTTGGACTAGAACAAGAATTAATTGAAAAATATTGGCTGCAAAACACCCAAGTCATTTGGAACAATTTAGAGTATGGCGCCACCCTGATCGGTATGCTGTGTATGTTGATTATGTTGATTATGTTGATTATGTTGATTATGTTGATTATGTTGATTATGGTGTTCTGGGATCGAAGTCCAACCCTCAAGAAACTGCAAATCCCCTCAGCATTGGTCGCCGTGGTCGTAGCGGCCACAATTAATTATGTTTGGATCTACACCAACTCAATATTGGCGGTTGATGCGACGGATTTAGTTAAGTTGCCACATGTCTGGAATGACATGGGTCAGTTATTTACTTGGCCTGATTTTAGTTATTGGAACCAATCAATCATATATACCGGTGCATTAACACTGGCCATCGTTGCATCCTTGGAAACCATTTTAAATCTCAATGCCACCGATAAAATGGATCCGAAAAAACGTATCTCTCCACCCAATCGTGAATTAATTGCCCAAGGTGTCGGTAATTCATTATCAGGTTTGGTCGGCGGTTTACCGATTACCTCAGTGATTGTGCGTAGTTCAGTCAATGTGAATAATGGTGCGAAAACCAAATTCTCTGCCATTTTCCATGGGGTATTGCTGTTACTCTCGGTATTATTTTTGACCCCATTAATCAATTTAATCCCCATCTCTGCCTTGGCTGCGATATTGGTATTGACGGGATTTAAACTGGCCAGTCCACATTTATTTAAGACCTTGTATCAAAAAGGTTGGAAACAATTTATTCCCTTTCTTGCCACCTTGATTGCCATTTTAATGACTGATTTATTAAAAGGCGTATTGATGGGTTTGGTGATCGGGCTGATCTTTATTTTGATTGATCACTTGAGAAATGGCATCAAAGTCAATCGAGAGCACCATGTGCATGGCATGATTACTCGAATTAAATTGTCTGAGCATATTAGCTTTCTCAATCGCCATGCTCTGATTAAAGCACTGGATAAAATCACCCCGCATTCCACCCTGATTATTGATGCCAGTGATACTGATGTTATTGATCCAGACTTGCAACAGTTGATCGAAGAGTTTCGCGGTAGTGCACAACAACAGCAGATTCATGTCAAATTGGTGGGTTTTGCAGCGCAGCAACATTCAGATGGGCTGAGTGATTCTCAGTGCGCTGATGCTTCAAAATGTCTAGATATCGAAGTCACCACCAAGGAATTACAGCAAAAATACACCCCTAAGCAAGTGCTTGAAATCTTAAAGCAAGGCAATCAACGCTTTGTCAATCAGACCCATGTCAATCATGACTTTGCCCTACAAATCCAAGTCACTGCGCAAACGGGGCAACATCCTATTGCCGCAGTGCTCGGTTGTATGGATTCACGAGCCCCAACAGAACGGATATTTGATGTCGGCATCGGTGATTTATTTAGTTTGCGTATGACAGGAAATGTGGCAGGGCAGAAGGTCTTGGGTTCACTCGAATATGCCTGCAAAATCAAGAAAGCCAAATTAATCGTGATCCTTGGACATACCGATTGTGGTGCAGTCAAAACCGCCTGTGAGTTACATGAACAAGGTGTCGATCTGACTCAGTTTAAAGAAGCACCGCATGCCCAGTATTTTCTGATTCCGATTATGCAGGCGATCGAAACGGTTAAACACAATCGCTCCAACTATATGATGACCACAGATTATGTTCATGCCGTCACTGAGTTGAATGTCAGAAATACCATCAGTTATATCTTGGAGCACAGTACTGTACTGCGAGATTTAATTGAAAGTGAGGAACTCGGGATCGTCGGTGGTGTTTATGATGTGCATACTGGCAAGGTGCATTTTATTTAGATCAAGCTTTGAGTTTCTGAGGTCTAGCACTCGCATAGCGAAGACACAATACGGCGTGGATCAGCCGTATTAACGCAGGGGGATTGTTTGAGGAAGTGAATGAATCGTATACCACCCAAATCTGTTCGCACTGTAAGAGGATATCAAGCAGTAGTCCGAAAGGTAGGACAGATCTTGGAATAAGAGAATGGCAACGCAGTGAGTTCGAGTTAAAGCCTCGCTAATCTGGTTATAGCCGCCGCAGTGTAAAAACGACAGCATTTTTGCTTGAAAACTACACCATCACCTTCACATCATCCATAATGCTTAAAACCTCATGCAAAGGCTGGCTGTGAACGAAAACGCGCGTGTACACATTGAAAAGATTTTGACCCATATGACCCAACTGCCCGGTGTATATAAAATGCTGGGTAAAGATGGCGAATTGCTGTATGTGGGGAAAGCCAAAAATTTAAAAAACCGTGTATCGAGTTATTTCGTTAAAACCATTGAGCATCCTAAAACGCAAGCCCTGGTGGCGCGGATTTATGACATCGAAAGTTTGGTGGTTCGTTCAGAAACAGAGGCGCTACTGCTCGAACAGAACCTGATTAAGCTGCATCGACCGCCGTATAACATCATGTTGCGTGATGATAAATCCTATGTGTATATCTTTGTGTCGAGTGATAAACCCTATCCCCGAATCGCCAGTGGTCGAGGTAAGGGCAAGCATCAGCAAGGCAAGTTTTTCGGTCCTTATCCTAGTGCCTACAATGCGCGGGATACCTTGTTGGTACTACAAAAATTATTCAATGTGCGGCAGTGTGAAAACAGTTATTTCTCGCAGCGTAAACGGCCATGTTTGCAGTATCAGATCAAGCGTTGCTCTGCGCCGTGTGTGGGTTTGATCACCCCCGAAGCCTATAAGGATGATGTCGATAACTCGATTCGTTTTCTCAGTGGCGACACCAAAGAGCTCAATCAAGAATTGATCGCGAAAATGGAAGCTGCGGCAGAAGCCCTCGAATTTGAAAAAGCCGTATTTTATCGTGATCGTATGGCCTTGCTACGTGATGTACAGGCACAGCAGGCGATTTATCGGGTCAAAGGAGAGGCGGATATTTTGGCGATCGCCTATCTGGCTGGAGTCACCTGCGTGCAAATTATGCATGTGCGAAATGGCAAAATGCTCGGTGGAAAGTCCTATTTCCCCGACATGTTGGATGATGATCTGGGGCAGATGATGTCAGATTTTCTCGCCAACTTTTATTTTCAGGTCGCAGATGAAGTACCTGCTGAATTGATCATCAATGTGGCATTGCCGAATACAGCTGATCTAGAGCAGGCACTGTCACAACAGTTTGAAAAGAAAATTCAGATCAAGCACAAGGTACGTGAGACTCGCGCCGAATGGCTGGAACTGGCAGAGATGAATGTGCAACATGCCATCAAGGGCAAACTGGCCAATCATCTGGAGCTAAATGAACGTTTTCATCAATTGGAACAGGCACTGGGTCGTCCGATAGATCGGATTGAGTGCTTTGATATCTCGCATACCATGGGTGAGGCCACGATTGCCTCCTGTGTGGTGTTTGATAGTGGCGGTGCGCGTAAGCGTGACTATCGCCAATTCTCGATTGAAGACATAACCGGTGGAGATGACTATGCAGCCATGCGCCAAGCCCTCACTCGGCGTTATAAGAAAAGCATGCTGCCCGATTTGTTGCTGATTGATGGCGGTAAGGGTCAGTTAAATATGGCGATACAAGTCATGCAAGACCTCGGCTTAGAGGCCTTTATGGTCGGTGTATCCAAAGGTGAGGGACGTAAACCGGGTTTGGAAACGCTGCACTTTACGGATGGCAGCAAGATCCAACTGGCTGAGGATCATAAGGCGCTACACCTGATCCAACAGGTACGTGATGAGGCGCATCGTTTTGCCATCACTCGACATCGAGCCAAACGTGATAAACGCCGGAGCTCATCGGTGCTTGAGGCCATCCCTGGTCTTGGGCCTAAACGCCGCCGTGATTTGTTGACCCATTTTGGTGGCATACAAGGCGTGCTCAAAGCCGCTGAAAAGGATCTGGGTCTGGTCCCAGGTCTAGGCCCAGTCTTGGCGCGAACCATCTATAAAATTTTACATGAATAGAATGGGGCATAAATAGAATGGGGCGCGAATAGAGTCGTACATAAATAGAATGCGGCACGAATAGGATCGTGCATGAATAGGATAGTGGTCTAATGACGAAAAGAAGACTGTACTCGCAAAAATGATCAATGACCTGAGCGTCAATGATCATTCACATGGCTGACATATTCAGGCAACATCATGCAGACTTTAAAAAAGAATAGAGGATCATCCATGGCCTTAGCCCAATTGTTACAACAGATCGAAGACAGTGAGTGGGTGGATATTCCGACAGGTTGGTTACAGGGCAGAACCTTGTATGGTGGGCTTGCAGCAGGGATGTTACTGCACAAGGCACAACATCGTGTCAATGATGCCAGTAAAAAATTACTCAGTTGTAGTGTGACTTTTGTGGGTCCAGTGCAACCCGCTGCAGTGCGATTGAGTGCTGAAATTTTACGTCAAGGCAAATCGGTCACTACAATTGAAGTACGTTTGTGGCAAGATGATGCCGTACAAACCATTTTAATTGCCAGTTTTGGCAGTGCGCGATCTTCTGAGATTGGCGTGCATCAAGAGCCTCCAGCACCAGACTATCCCGCAGTCGAACAACTGCAGATCATGCCGAATAATCCGATGACGCCTGAATGCTTTCACCAGTTTCAATTGGCATGGGCTGAAGGGGCATTTCCATTTAGTGGCAGTCAAACGCCTGATTTTGGGGGGTGGTTTCGCTTTAATCCTGCGTTACATTCGAATCATCAAATGAGTCTGGCAGAGTTACTGATTCTTGCTGATATCTGGCCACCTGCGGTGTTGCCGATGTTTAAACTGCCGGCACCTGCGAGTTCACTGACTTGGCAGATGACCTTTGTCCATCCCTTGCAACAACAGTTACATGATTGGTTAAAATATAAAGTCATTACCGAATATGCAGCCAATGGCTATAGCACCGAAGCGGCGTATATTTGGGATGCAAATGATCAATTGATTGCGATTTCAAGACAGACTGTTACCATATTTGCCTAGTCGACAGTACTGACTGAATCGTTTAAAGTAAGCGCTTAAATTTACCTAGCTGACTCGGTAACAGTCTTGGCCACACTGCAAGGTGTCGCGCTGAGCGTACTTAGGAGACCAACTGGCGGTGTCTACGATGACTACAGGTCGTATCCTGAATATTCCCAATATTTTGACGCTGGCTCGTATTGCGTTAATCCCAGTTTTTTTAATTGTTGCTTATTGGCCACCTGCGATTGGTGTCGGTGGTCATGAAGGCGGTATGACACGTCACTTAATCTTGACTGCGATTTTTATCGTGGCTGCATTGACTGACTGGTTCGATGGCTATTTGGCCCGAACCCTCGACCAAAGTTCTGCATTTGGTCGCTTTCTCGATCCAGTTGCAGATAAGTTGATGGTTGCAGCGGCATTGATCGTATTGGTGCAATGGCGTCCGAGTATCGAGATGGCCTTTGCTGCTATCGTGATTATCTCTCGTGAAATCACGGTATCTGCATTACGTGAATGGATGGCAGAACTCGGTGCGCGTACCAATGTCGCCGTATCCAATATCGGTAAATACAAAACCGCGTTTCAAATGATTGCCATCACGGTATTTTTACTGAACTGGCATCCCTTTGACCCATTGGCCTACGCACTGTTGTATACCGCAGTATTCTTGACTTTATGGTCGATGTTTATCTACCTCAAAGCGGCATGGCCTTATTTAAAACAGCCTTAGCATCGAATTTCTTTCATGCAAAAAGCATCGCTAGGGCGGTGCTTTTTTTTGCTTAGAAAATGGTTGGAAAATGGCTTTGGCAGGATTGAAGGAGCGAATGGCGGGAAAGGATGTTATCAACAATTAGCCCGTCGATTTCCACGTGGAACGCCTAATTGCTCATGTTAATAATGTCTAAACCCTTGAGCCGTCATACAATCATTGACCAATTCGATTTTTTCGACTTGATTGAATTTGGCCATGCCAACATCGTAACGACATTTGGCTAACACGCTATTCGTTTCATAAGAGTTAATATTATTTTTTTGCCACATGGGTGGACTTGATGAGCATGCGGTTGTGAATAGTGTAAAAATAATTAAGCTCAAAAATACGTTATTCTTCATTTATGATTGTCCTAAAAAAGCGAGATTATAACTATTAATTAGGGGTTTTGAAGTGGCAAATAATGATGAAGTTTTAAGGATTTTGAAAGAGGAGTGATATCGTATGACTGCTAAATACGAGGCTTGAAAACAAATAGAAAAAAGCCCATGACAATGCATGAGCTTTATTTCCTCTGAGGAGACTGTTTTCTAAAAAACAAGATCTACAGGGTGACTTACTTTCTGAAGAACAAGTTCATCTTATGAGAATTTGATTAATTTCACAAGATAAAAGAATGTTAAATTAAGTTACTATTCTCGTTTCCACTCAAGTCTCATTTAGCTCGCTGAGCTGATCATTTTCAGACAGCTCCAAAAAGCGTTTTTCAATCTGAGCCGCATGCTCTTGTAAGATTTCAATGATTTTATCGACATTAATAAATTCAAAACGGTTCTTGGAGGCCACGACTGTCAATGCAAAAGGGGCTTCTTTATTGGAAAACTTAATCGGCACCGATAGGCCTGAAACATTGGGATCTAGTTCACCACGCGATAAGTAATAGCCTTGTTTCTTGATTTTTCTCATCTGTGCAATAAACGATTCCTCATCTTGGGCAAAGTCCAATTTGCTCAATTGCGGGGAAAAACGTTGATAATATTCTTGTATTTTTTGTTTGCTTAAATGCGCCATGATCACCTTAGGTGATGAACCCATAAAGACTGGACGTGGACAACCGCGACCATAAGATAATAAGCGCACATCTTTATATACTTCGTGATGTACATCAATACAATAGTCGCGATTCAAGAAGGTCAGCAAACAACACAGTTCGGTGCGTTCGGCGATTTCTTTCATAAAAGGGGTGCTGATCTGAACCAAAGGATCGGTGGTGCGAGAGATATAGTCCAATACCGCGATCTTCGGGCCGAGGGTATAATCCCCAGAGGTACCACTTAAACGCTGCAAGATATCGGCAGAGACCAATTCTTTGAGATAGCGATAACTGGTCGGCTTGGATAAGCCCAACTCATCACAAATAAGGTCGACATTAATCACTGGACGTGACACAGAAAATAAATCCAGTACAGTGAGAATTTTGCCAAAACTTGATAGTGCCATGAATTACCTGCTTATTTGGATTAGGAACTGTCTACAGACCCTAAATTATTAAAATATATTTAGTCCTAATCTTAGCGTAATTCTTAAAATGAAAATCGAGATTTTTTAGCATTTTGCAGTGAAAAAACCAGATAAAAATGAAATATTATCAAATGAAGATATTTTGATTGACTAAATGTATTTTTTTTGGAAAAATTGCGTCAAAACTATCCACTTGTGAATTTTAATAATATCCATCAATTTAAATTCTTGATGTTTTAAACCGTATAAAGCTCATCTTCACAGGATGCTGAACCTGAGCCCAATGCGCAAAACTCATTGCGCGATCCAACTCAAGCCGATCTCATCAATTGCATGAAACCTTTACAGGGTGGATGAGTGGTCGCTGTTGAATGGGCGGATTAAACAGCTTCAGGTGATTGAAGTGGATAAATGCCATCACATCGAGATCCGTTGCAGCCTGCAATTGGGAATCTCAGGTAAATATCATGTTATTGATCCAGCAGTTATTCAGTTTTAGACCGTCAAAGATGGCGCTGATCTTTGCCTGTAAAACCTTCATTGCAGCCATGCTGGCGTTGTTTATCTCTTTTGAGCTGGATCTGATTAATCCAATGTGGTCGATCGGTACGGTATTGATTATTGCCAGTCCCTATTCGGGCATGGTGTCTTCAAAATGTATCTATCGCCTTCTGGGCACCATGATCGGAGCCTTGATCGCATTGCTGCTGACGCCTAATCTGATCAATACGCCGTGGTTATTTACCCTGATTTTGTCGTTATGGGTGGGTGTGGCGTTGTATGTTTCTTTATTAGACCGCACGCCGCGTAGTTATATGTTTATGCTGGCAGGTTATACCACGGCGATGATCGTGTTTAATGCCGTGACCATGATTGATCAATACAGCATTTTTGATCTGGCGATTGCTCGGGTGATGGAGATTTCCATTGGGGTGATTTGTAGTGCGGTGGTTTCGGCCACGATTTTCCCTGTGCATATCGGATCTGCCATTAAGCAGCGAGTTGGTCAGGCACTCAGTGATACTGAGGCATTATTTAAAGATTTATTAAGTGAAACGCCCAGTCAAAACAGTCCTCAAATTTTGGCGGCACTGACCCGTGATAGCTCAGAAATACATGCCTTGGCGGTTCATCTCAATTATGAAAAGGGTGAACTCAAAGGCACGACCAAGGCTTTACAAGAATTGCTGCATCAGTTGTCACTGGTGGTGAGTAATTTGGTTGCGTTGGCTGAACGGATGCAGCAGCTGAAACAATTTGATCAAATCAGTGTGGCGCAACAGGCTCGACAAGCTGCGATATTGCAGCAGTTGTCACTGCATATCATCGAGTTCCTGCATCAGCAGCAAGATCAAAACAGTGAGCACGATCAGCAGAAAGATCAGCAGTTAGATTTACTAAAACTACCGGCTGATTTTGAATCCTATTGCGCTGAATTGGCCGAGAGCGTCAAGCCGCAACAGCAGGTGTTGGTTGCAGCGATGAAAATGGATCTGCGGCATTTTATCAGTAATGTTTTGGCCGTGAACTTGATCTGGAGCAGCATCCAAGCCGGTCGAACAGAGATTCCAGCGCAAATTAATACCATGACCACCGCTTATCCCAGCTTGCACCGAGATCATGGCGTGGCAGTACGTGGCGGGATCAGTGCGGTGTTGATTACCTTTATCGTGACTGCGATTTGGATACTCAGTGGCTGGAAAGCCGGTTTTATGATGGCGCAAATTGGCGCAGTCACCGCCTGTATTCTTACCGCATTGGATAATCCTGTACCAGTATTGAAGATTTTTATTTGGGGCAGTCTGGTCTCTGCTGCGCTGGTGTTTGTCTACGCCTTTGGCATCTTTCCGCATGTCACTGCATTTTGGCAATTGGCCGTGGTGCTGTTCCCAATGGTGTTGATTTCGGTCTCAATGATGGCCAATCAAATGTTAATGCCAATCGGCATGGTGCTGGGCATTAACACTATGATGGGGTTGAATTTGCACAATCGCTATAGCATGGATGCCGTGACTTATTTTGATACTTCGATGGGCATGATTTTTGGGGTGTTGGTGTCATTAATCGTGATTGATTTGGTGCGTGCCATGTCACCTGATACCAGTGCCAGTCGGATATTGTCGCTGCATTATCGTGCCATTCAAAAGGCCATTACCATGCCTTATGGCTTGGATTTTAAAGTGCATTTGCGCGGCATGCTGGATCGGATCGGGGTACTCAATACCAAGCCGATCCAGTCTGAAGCATTGAAATCATCAATCCGCAATGCCTTGATTGAGTCTAGTGCAGTGGTGGATTTGACCCGTTTACAAGAGTTAGCCGTGGCCTTGCCGCAGCACATGTCAATTCAAAGTGACATTGCCCAACTGCAACAGAACCTAGCGCAATACTTCAATGATATCGCCAGTCATTTGCAGGCTGATCCACAGTTGAGATCGCAACTCGCCCATGATATTGGGCGTTTGCAGAGTGCTGCACTGGATATTGAAGATGGGGTATTACAACAGCGCTTATTGATTTCTCTAAATAATATTCAACACAGTCTATGTCACTTGGGCGCTGGATCTTTGGATGCAGGGCAGCAGGTGCTTGGAGAGGCCATTCATGGGTGAGTTTAATTTTTACGATATCTATATTCCCACTTTACTGGTGCAAGCACTGATTGCCTATGTGTTGTTTAAGTTGTTGAGTCCAGTGATTAATCGTTTGATTGCTTCAGGTTGGATCATCTATGCAAATATTTTCAATCTGTGCTTCTACTTGTCGTTGCTGTTGCTGGTCCATGTATTTTTTATCGTTATAGACCTCTGATACCGAGATCAGGTTGAGGTGGCTGAGGTGAATCAAATGAAATCATTACAATTAAAGAAAATGCTGCGCCCTGTCATATTGGGTGTGGTGGTGTTACTGGCGCTGTATACCTTGCTGCATTTGTGGAATTACTACAATGCAGCGCCTTGGACGCGAGATGGTCGAGTCCGTGGCGATGTGATCCAAGTGTCCTCAGATGTATCGGGTCTGGTGACCGAGGTTTTGGTTCAAGACAACCAAATGGTGAAAAAGGGCCAAGTGCTATTTAAGATTGATTTGGCACGCCAAGCCATTGAAGTAGAACAAGCACGTTCGGATCAGGCCAAAGCCAAATCAGGTTTGGCTGCTGCTGAGGCCAGTTTGGCCCAAGCCCAAGCCAACGTGGTGAAGTCTAAGGCCAACATTCAATTGGCCGATAAAAATGCCGCCCGTTATACCAGTTTGATGGATGGTGCGATTTCAAAACAAGAACGAGACCAAGTCATGGCGACTCGTGATCAAAGCCATGCTGAATTGTTGCAGCTCCAAGCCGCCGTGGTACAGGCTCAAGCCAATATCAAACAGCAACATGCTTTGATTGAAGTTGCACAGAGTCAACTGCATTTGGCACAGCTCAACATGGATCGTGCCGCAGTGTTGGCACCAGCGGATGGGACTCTATCGAACTTCGATCTACGGGTCGGAAACTATGTCAAAGTCGGGCAGGGTGTGGCTGCATTATTGGATCGCAAACAACTGTATGTGGTGGGGTATTTTGAAGAAACCAAGCTGAATAAAATTCACATTGGCGATGCTGCTACCATCCAATTGATGGGCGATTCACAAAAAATGAAAGGCCATGTACAGGGCATTGCTTCAGGGATTGAAGATCGTGAACGCGGTAGCTCGTCAGGTCTGTTGGCCAACGTCAACCCGACCTTTAGCTGGGTACGTCTGGCACAGCGTGTACCAGTCAAGATCATCTTGGATGAGCAGCCTCATAATGAATTGGCCTTTGTTGCAGGTCGTACTGCAACGGTGCATATCATTAACTAAGGGGTGTACCGCTTAAATTATAGCAATAAAACTTCAAATGTTTTTAACTTTCATTGACTTGGTGGTCTGTTATATGGGCTAGAAAAGGCTGAATAACCCGCTAAGATACAACGAGTGAATAAACAAAATCAGGCATAAAGAGGATAACAATATGATCTATGAAGTTTCTGGCGATATCTTATTAAGTGATGCACGTGCGATTGCACATGGGGTGGCTCCAAACGATAACTTTGCAAGTGGACTGGCTTTAAACCTCAGAGAGCATTGGCCATCACTGTATAAAGATTTTAGAAACTATTGCCATATTTACCATCCGAAATCGGGTGAGCAATGGACTTGGGTCAATGCTGAAGGCCAACGTATCGTCAACCTGATGACTCAAGAAGCAGCCTATGACAATGGTGCTAAACCGGGCAAGGCATCGACTGAATATGTTAACCGCACCCTGAAAGCACTCAAACTGTTGATCGAAGAAGAAAAGATTGAAAGTTTGGCGCTGCCTAAACTGGCAACGGGTGTGGGTGGTTTAAATTGGGATGATGTACGCCCATTGATCTACAAACATTTAGAGGATTTAGATATCCCCATTTATATCTACACGCTTTATCAAAAAGGCGTCAAAGCTGAAGAAAAAGCGTAATTTTTCCCTCATCCTTGAGTTCCTTCTCCCACTGGGAGAAGGTTAGGATGAGGGTTTTCTCCATTGGGAGAAGGTTAGGATGAGGGTTAAACGTTTTCATCCGCCATCGCCGGAATATTGATTTCTTTGACACAACTGGCGTGGCTGGTGGCCAAGATAAACTTCAGTGCCAACATCACATCTTGGAGTGGGATCAACTCAGCTTGAGTCTGTTCAATCACCTGTTCAGTTGGCGTATCCAAGCCAAACTCTGTGGCCAAATAGCCCAAGTTCACGATGCTGATACCAATCCGATCTTGGCGTAGATTTTCACGCAATGCATGTACCATGCCACGTAGCGCATATTTTGTGGTTGAGAACACCACTTCTTTGCCCTTGTGATTGTCCAAACCCCAAGTTGATCCAATCAGGATAATTTTGGCATTGGGTGATTGCTTTAGATTTTCAATCAAGGATTGGATCGCCAACAAACAGGCATGAATGTTGGTTTGCAACATGGTGGCGATTTCGAGGTCTGAGCATGCCTTAAAGTCATAGGCAGGATCAAAGGCCAAGGCTTCCCAAATACCCACATTATAAATCAGATAATCAACTGGCTTAGTCTGTAACACCGCCTTGACCTGATCTCTAGATTGTTCAGCTTGAGAAAGATCGGCTTTGATCCAGTGCAAATTTTCACGATTACAGCTCGGCTTTGAGCGCGATATGCCGTAGATCTGATCCTGATCTGTAGGGAGTGCTTCAATGATCGCTTGGCCCAGTCCTTTGCTGACACCATAAACCACATATGTTTTAGACATCATTAAGGTCTGAGTCCTTGCGGGTCACGATACCAGCTCTCAATAAACAGCGCAGCAGCGATACTATCCGCAGAAACTTTTTTGCCTCGGCCTTGAGCTTGGTAGCTGTCCAATTGATGACGTGCTTCACGAGTGGTGAGGCGTTCGTCTACCATCAAGGTTTCAATGTTGCTGTGATGGCGTACTCTACGAGCAAATTTACGTGCGCGGGTCGAGAGATCCGACTCAGTATCGTCCATGTTAAGTGGTAGGCCGACCAACAATAAATTTGGTTGATGCTGTTGAATCAAGCCCAGCAATTGTTCCCAGTTGGGGATGCCATCTTTCATGCTGACCATATCCAATGGCGTAGCACTTTCAATCAATGCTGAACCGATGGCAACGCCCATTTTTTGGGTGCCGAAATCAAAGGCCATAATCAGTTGTGGCGCAAGCGTAGGAGATTGTATTTCAGTCGTCATCTTAGGCATGCCCAATATCAGAAGAGAGCCAGATTGGATCGACACCGATTTTACGATAAGCCGCATCCAAACGATCGTCATAAGGCAGATTAAAGATCAGGTCCATGTCAGAGTCACAGATTAACCAGTCGCCGCGCGCAATTTCTTCTTCGAGTTGGTTCTTATTCCAACTGGCATATCCCAACGCAATCTGATAGTTACCCACCCCTTCGTTGTGGGCGATGGCATCTAAGATATCTTTGCTGGTGGTAATACACAGGTTTTCGCCCACTGCAATCGATGAGTGCCATGTCGGTTGACCAGTATGCAGCACAAAGCCTGCCTCAGGGCGTAATGGACCGCCTTGAAGGACTTCATGTGGATTGACGTTGTCTGCATCTATATCGAGATCGTTTAGCAATTCTTTGATTTGTAGCCCAGAAGGACGATTAATAATAATGCCTTGTGCGCCATCTTCATCATGTCGAGCAAGATACACAACAGTATTGGCAAAGAAGTCATCTGCCATATTAGGTGGTGCGATAAGACAACGATGTGTCTGAAAATGTTTGGTCACCTAAGGGCATCTCCTGAAAATATCTTGGGTGGTATCGATTGGCGAAAAAAATACCGCGCCAAGAGGGATACACTAAAAATACCATAACTTAATTTTTGATTTTTATGAAGGACTTATTGCAAATATTGCCGATAATCATCACTTGATGAAACCACTCGAATCTTGCGTATCATCAGCGTGGAAAAAATAAAATCTAAGACTGAATCTGGATGTATATCATGCGCTTAATTAATTTGATAACGCATTGTAACTTGGGTGGGGCAGATGGAGGGTGTTCAAAATAGAATGGGGCACAGTTTAAAAAGCACCCCATCATGACGGATTTATGACCAGAAATAAAATCTTGCTTGTTGCTTAATTGCAAAAAAATAGTGGCTAAATGTACCCACACCGATGTAACACGCCCTGAGTCGCTTGATCAGTTGAGTGGCTCAACGGCTTCAAGCGAATGAAATACTTAGACCTTGGATTCGATGGTTTGGAACTTAAGCTGTCTGAGTTGGGTGGCGTGTTGTAAGGTGGTTTGATTGATCTCAACCCCACCAGTCATACGTGCCAACTCTAGAATACGTTGTTCTTCCTCAAGATTTAAAATGGTACTGCTGGCTGGATCGGTTTGCAGTTTTTGCACTAAGAGATGTTGATCTGACTGTGCCGCCACTTGGGCTTGGTGAGTGATACACAAGATCTGCACATGTTGACCTAAACCTGCCAATAGACGACCGACTATTTCCGCAGTGCCTCCACTGATCCCGACATCGATCTCATCAAAGACCAAGACTTCAGATTCGGTCTTTTCAGCATTCATCACTTGCATCACCAAGGCGATCCGCGATAACTCACCGCCAGAGGCTACGCGAGCCAAGGGTTGACCCGGGATGCCTTTATTGGCAGTAAATAACAGTTGGATAAAGCTGAGGCCTTCTGCGCTTGGTTGCTCTAAGGGCTCAAATTTAAACTCAAAATGTGCTTCTGGCAGGGCCAGGTTTTTCACTTGTTCAGTTAAGAGCTTGGCCAAAGGCGCTGCGGCATCACGGCGCATTTGATCCATTTCATTGGCTAAACTTAAAAATGCTTGATGAGTGACGTCAACTTGTTCTGCCAAAGCCACTGGATCTTCAAGCTGATGTAACTGTTCCAACTCCTGTTGCCATTGCTGATATTCATCATGCAACGTTTCAGGCAGACAACGGTATTTACGTGCCAAGCGGTGGAAAATTTCCAATTGAGCATTCAACTGTTCCACACGTTCAGGATCAAAGCTTTGACGGTCGATAAACTGACGTAAGTTCGCCGTGGCATCTTCAATTTCACTTTGTGCATTGCTGAGTGAGTTGAAAATTTCGGTCAACAAGTCGCTACGACCGGCATGAGATTCGAGGCGGCGGATAATCGAGGACAATTCTTGGGTGATGTTTTGTTCTGCTTCATCCAAACCATTTAAGCTATAACTACAGTCCTGCATGATATGTTCATGATGGCTGAGGCGATCAAATTCTTGCTCGATCTCTTTGTAGTTTATCGAGGTGATTTCTTCTAATTCTTCGAGTTGGGCATTCAGTGTCGCGATACGTTGTTGGCGATGGGCTTGGGCATCAATGGCACTTTGGTGGTCGCGAATGGTTTTTTGCCACAGACTATAGGCTTGGCGCAAAGCCTGAGCTGGGGCGGCAAAGTTGTGATAGCGATCTAACCAATGCTTTGGATACGGTGGCTCCAACAACTGTTGTTGGCTGTGCTGGCTATATAGTTGTACCAGTAAACGGCCAATTTCTTTGAGTTCAGACAGACTGCTGGGACGGCCATTGATCCAAGCTTTACTACGGCCTGTAGCAAAGACCACTCGGCGTAGATGGATCTCGCCTGACTCATCATCTAGCTCATGAGTGCTGAGCCATAGTGCTTCTGGGCTATTGGCTTGATAGCTAAATACCGCCGTGATATCGGCCTTATCATGACCGAAACGAACATAATTGGTATCGGTACGTTCCCCCAAACATGCTGAAAGCGCATCGAGTAAAAGTGATTTTCCCGCACCCGTTTCACCGGTCAACACGTTAAAACCTTGATCAATATCAATGGCCAGATTGTCTGCAAGAGCGAAGTTAATCAGATTTAAATGTGTCAGCATAAACGCATCCAAGCTGCAAAAGAGGGGTGAAATAAACGAAACGCATCGAGTTTATTATAGCAATATGTTTTGCGGTGTTTTGATTTTGACTCACAAATTATAGTCTATAAATAATGTGATAAAGAAGCCCGTAGCAGTAAATTTAATCGTTGTGTCACACTATTTTACTATGCTGCGATGCATTATTTTGCCCCATAGATAAATCATCATTTTTGCAGTATAAGTGGAAGTCCGTGATTTGAGGTTTAAACTTGATGCTGTCGGGATCAATTTATCTCTCTCAGTCTAAAAACTTTTATCTAAAGTGAACGGGTACTCAGCCAAGCCAATGCATGCCCATTTACCTCTCTTGCGAAAATAAAGTAAATATTCAGAGATCGATTGATTAGTTGATTGGGCGCAATGTAAACTAGCTCAACCATAAATTATATAAGTGCGCATTATCTGGAGAATACGCATGTCATCACAATTTGACCATGTATCAGTGATAAAAAAATCAAATGTTTATTTTGGCGGATTATGCATTAGTCATACCGTTCAATTTGAAGATGGAACCAAGAAAACACTCGGGGTCATTCTTCCGACCGACCAAGCCCTCAGCTTTGAAACCCATGTCCCTGAGCGTATGGAAATTATTTCTGGCGAATGTCGAGTGACGATTGCGGATAGTGAAGCGCATGAGTTGTTCCGCGCTGGACAGTCATTTTATGTGCCGGGCAATAGCACATTTAAGATCGAAACCGATGAAGTACTCGACTATGTGTGTCATTTAGAAGGCTAAGCAACGAATCGAATTGATTATTTTAGATTAAACGTAGCTTAAGCACGCACAGTTAAGAATTTTGCCACCAAATCAGGTAAAATACCCATTCTGACATCATCCTGTAAAGTTGGCTTTGCAGGATTTTTCTTTTTTATCTCTCGGTTAAAGGGTTGAGATCACTCATGGCGAAAGCAGAATATTATTATGGCGTACATGCTGTAGAGTCATTATTAGAGCTAGAACCGGAACGGGTCCTGACTTTATTTACCCTCAAAGGTCGTGACGATCAACGTTTAAAACGTATTTTACAATTGGCTGAGCCTTTTGGCGTCAGCGTGCAACAAGCCAGTCGTGACAGCTTGGAAAAATTGGCCGGTTTGCCATTTCACCAAGGTGTGGTTGCTGCAGTACGCCCACATCCAACACTGAATGAACATGATTTAGATCAATTGCTTGATGCTGATCCACAGGCCTTATTATTGGCACTGGATCAGGTCACTGATCCACATAACTTGGGTGCGTGTATTCGTACCGCAGCAGCGATGGGTGTAGCAGCCGTGGTTGTGCCACGTGATCGTGCTGCAGGTTTAACCCCGACTGCTCGTAAAGTTGCGGCCGGTGGTGCAGAAAAGGTTAAGTTTATCCAAGTAACGAATTTGGCGCGGACCTTGGCACATCTAAAAGACAGCTACAATGTCCGTGTCATTGGCACCATGTTGGATGATAAAGCACTACCCGTACACCAATGTGATTTAACCGGTGCGGTTCTGATCGTGATGGGTGCTGAAGATACTGGTCTACGTCCGATTACCCAATCGCAATGTGATCAAACTGTATATATCCCAATGTCTGGCGATCTGCAAAGTCTTAACGTCAGTGTGGCAACAGGTATGGCACTTTACGAAGCCAATCGTCAACGTCACGGTTCTTAAGCAGCGCAGACAGCCCAATGATCAGCGCTCGTCAGCAAGGTTATCTCTATGTCGGGGTAACCATGCTGATCTGGGGTGGCTTTGCCATTACCTCTAGGCTCAATGTGGCATGGCACATCAGTGCATGGGACATTACCGCATTACGCTTCGGCTTAGCATTTTGCATATTATTCCCAATCCTGCTTTACCAAAAAGACACCGCATTTCTATGGCAACGCAAACCGTTTATTCTCGCGATGATCGGTGGGGTGGTGTATTGCGTCAGTACTTATAGTGCCTTCTTGTTTGCACCTGCAGCACATGGGGCTATTTTCCTCAATGGCTTGTTGCCGTTGTGTACCGCTACTGCGGCCTATGTGTTGTATCGTCAGCCCTTTGAACGGGATACTTGGATCAGCCTAGTGATTATGCTCAGTTCGATTTTGGGAATGAGTGTGCTGATGTACCAAAGTACAGGTTCAGGTTTCGGTCTAGGTGATGTGCTGTTTTTCTGTAGTGCCATCTGTTGGGGCGTATTCACAGTATTGTTAAAGCAGTGGGGATTGTCTGCTTGGCACGCCATGAGCAGTGTCGCGATCTGGTCCGCCTTGGTCTATATTCCTATTTACTTGTTGTTCCTACCCAAACATCTTGACGCGGCAGAACCCATCCATTTACTGATGCAAACCTTGTTTCATGGCATTTTGGTGGTGATCGTTGCCACTTTAAGTTATATCGAAGCGATTAAACGCTTGGGTGCTTTTAAGGCGGGTAGCATTGTGACGTTGGCGCCATTTATTGCAGCGGTGATTGCCGTCCCTGTTTTGGGAGAACCGCTCAGCACGGCGATGATCTTGGGTCTGATCGGTATGGTCGTCGGTGCATTACAGCCTTGGCGCTGGATCGGGCGTAAAGACAGTTTGGAGCGTGCATTGGATCAGAAAGTGCAGTCAGATCATTCGTCTAAGCCTTAGCCCTGTACAATCATTTTATTCTATTCAGCCGTTTGGCCCCTTTAGATCTCCAGTCGTGCTGCGACATTTGCTGGTCGAGGAGATCTGTGCGCTCCGATCTGAGTGAGATACGGTTCAATTGATATTCAACAACTGAGCCTGCTCGCCAGATCAAAGCGTTCACACGATCAAAGCGTTCACACGATCAAAGTGTTCATAAGGTCAAAGCATTCACAAAATCCAGTGCTTAGGATATCTTGCTGTTTACCCAATCTAGATAGTCTAGATGTAAGCGTTCTAGCTGGGTGTAGAGATGGGATAAATCCCCATCATTCAACACAATATCATCGGCACGCTGCTGTTTTTGAGCACGCGGCATTTGTGCAGCAATGATGCTATGAATCTGCTCGATACTTTGTTGGTCACGTTGACTGGCCCGTTGAATCTGTAAGGCTTCAGCGGCATCAATCAACAGGGTACGTTGGGTGAGTAGGTGCTGTTCAGTTTCAAACAATAATGGCGACACCAAGATTGCATAAGGGCTGTCTGCGGCAGCAAGTTGCTCAACGATCGCATTGCGTATCGCAGGGTGAGTGATCTGTTCCAAATCACGTCGCGCACTGGGGTCTTTAAAGATCAGATCACGTAGCGCGCGTCGATCGAGCTCACCATTGTCCAAAATCATCTCATTGCCAAATCGCTGTTGAATTTGGTGCAATGCAGTTTGGCCTTTGGACACCACTTCACGTGCCACCACATCGGCATCAACCACACAAATCCCTTGAGTTTCAAACCACTGACTGGCTGCAGATTTGCCACTGCCGATCCCGCCAGTGAGTCCAAGTATAAATTGCATCGTATCTCCAAATGATCAAGATCAAGGCTGCTATGAATAGAGCTTTAAAGACCTACTTAAAAGTGCATGTACGGCTTAGATGCTTAAGTACCACTGCATCAGTGGCTCACCCCATAAAAAGGCGATCCAGCCTGCGATGGCAATATAGGGGCCAAACGCAAAGGGTAAGTTTTCTTTGCGAATTCTAAGCAAAATCATGCCAATAATTGCACCGAGCGCAGAGGAAAGCAAGATGATCAGGGGCAACATGAGCGGTCCCATCCATGCACCCAATGCAGCAAGCAGTTTAAAGTCACCATAGCCCATGCCTTCTTTGCCGGTGATCAGCTTAAAGACATAATAGACCAACCATAAACTCAGGAAGCCGATCACATAACCCCAGACTGCAGTACTGGCATTGAGATGGTAGAGGCCAAGCGTATTCACCACCAAACCCGCAGCAGCCAAGGTCAGGGTAAAGCGATCGGGCAATAGTTGACTGTCAAAGTCGATAAAGGTCAGTGCAATCAAGGTCCATGTCAAAACCAAGCCTGCCAACATGGCGAAGTTGGGGCCAAATACATAGACCACGCACAGTGAGCAGAACATGGTCAGCAATTCGATCAAGGGATAGCGGATTCCGATTGGATTGCGGCAATGCTGACATTTTCCACCCAGCATCAGCCAACTCAGCACAGGAATGTTGTGATACCAACGAATCGGGGTCATGCATTGTGGGCAGTGTGAGGCAGGATGACTGAGGTTAAATGTGATCGCTTCTGGCTGAGCTAAGGTGGCTTCTTGCCCAGTGTCAGCTCGTTCGGAGGCGAGGAACATTTGGCATTCTTGTTCCCATTCCAGTTGCATGATTTTGACTGTTCTGAGGATCACCACGTTTAAGAAGCTGCCGATGCACAGGCTAAAGATCGCCACGACTAGATACAGCGCAGTAGGAGATTGGATAAAATATTGAATGATTTCTTGCATTAGACCACGGAACCCATTTTAAAGATCGGGAGATACATCGCAATCACGAGTCCACCCACCAAAACCCCCAGCACTGCCATGATTAATGGCTCCATCATGGCAGTTAAACCATCTACAGCATTGTCCACTTCACTTTCAAAATGGTTGGCAACTTTGTCGAGCATCGCGTCTAGGCTACCGGACTCTTCACCGATGGCCACCATTTGCACCGCCATGCTGGGAAATAACTGACTGGCTCGCATCGCCAATTGGAGCTGCTGACCCGTGGCGATATCATCACGGATTTTCATGACAGCATCTTGAAATATGACGTTATTGGTGGCGCCAGCGGTAAATTCTAAAGCATCGATTAAGGGAACCCCTGCAGCATAGGTGGTGGCCAAGGTACGGCTAAAGCGCGCAATAATCGATTTATACACCAAGTCACCCAATATCGGTATTTTTAAACTCAACCGATCCAGTCGATCTCGAAAGGCTTTGCTGCGTTTCTTGGTTTGGATCAGGGCATAGCTCAGTGCGACGATAAATCCGATCAGCATCCACCAATACTGCTGCATCCACTTTGAAAGATCCACCACCACTTGGGTAAAGGCCGGCAGTTCTGAGCCAAATGAAGCGAACAAATCTTGAAAGATCGGCACCACTTTCACCATGAGGATAATGGTCACCACCAAGGCAACCAAGGTCACAGTGGCAGGGTATTTCATGGCTTTCTTGATTTTTTGTTTGAGGACTTGGCTTTTTTCTTTATAGATCGCAACCCGATCCAGCATCAACTCCAAAGATCCAGATTGTTCTCCGGAATCGACCAAGGAGCAAAATAAATGATCAAAATGTTGCGGATAATGGGCGAGGGCACGGGCAAAGGTAGTACCCCCTTCAACATGAGATTTAATCCCCAACACCACTTCACGCATACTTGGATTGTCCAAACCATCGGCGACAATCTCAAAACTTTGTACCAAAGGCACACCGGCTTTAATCATCGTGGCCAGTTGTCGGGTGAAGATGCAAATATCCAGGCTTTTGATTTTTTTCTTGGTCAGGGCATCAAAGCGACGATGACGTTTTTCTCGGATGCTTTTGAGGTTAAGGCCCTTTTTCTTCAGGGTGATTTTGGCCAAGGTCAGACTGCGGGCGCTTAATTCTCCTTTTAAAATTTTTCCTTTGGGGTCTACACCTTCGTAACTATAGATGGGGTCTGGTATTTTTTTATTGATCTTCAGCGCCATAATCTTGAACTTCCTTTGAACCATTGGCGTATAGGGGGATGAGTTATTGCTGCGAGGTTGTTGCTAAGTTGTTGTTCGGTCTATTCAGTGGTGATGCGATTGATTTCTTGTAGTGAGGTTAGGCCGAGCATGACTTTATTGAGCCCAGAGCGGCGTAAGTTATGAAAGCCAAGTCGCTCGGCTGCTGCTGCAATCTGCAGTGC
This sequence comes from Acinetobacter calcoaceticus, assembly GCF_004345325.1. GTDB lineage: Bacteria > Pseudomonadota > Gammaproteobacteria > Pseudomonadales > Moraxellaceae > Acinetobacter > Acinetobacter calcoaceticus_D. The sequence continues at coordinate 299,922 of NZ_SLVJ01000001.1, read as the reverse complement.
ATTGCCATCTTGCATGATGATTTTTGATATTTCAGGTGTGACTTTCATCACCTCATAGATACCAACTCGACCTTTATAGCCATCGCGACATTCTGAGCAGCCCACCGCTTGATAAATTTTAAAATGCGGTTGGGCCAGATCGTGTGGACTAAAGCCCATTTCGAGCAGGCTTTGCGCGGGCACCTCTAAACAGGCTTTGCAATGGGGACATAAGCGTCTGGCCAAACGCTGTGCGATGACCAAGTTGACCGAGGTCGCCAGATTAAAGGTCGATACCCCCATGTTGCGTAATCGGCTTAAGGTTTCTGCGGCACTGTTGGTGTGTAGAGTGGACATCAGCATATGTCCTGTTTGTGCGGCTTTGATGGCAATCTCTGCGGTTTCAAGATCACGAATTTCCCCAACCATAATGATATCGGGGTCTTGGCGTAAGAACGACTTCAGCGCCACTGAAAAGCTCAATCCGACTTTGTGATTGACGTTAACTTGATTAATGCCTTCTAAGTTAATCTCGACTGGATCTTCAGCCGTGGAGATGTTGGCACTCTCGGTATTGAGGATATTCAGTCCAGTGTAGAGGGAAACCGTTTTGCCCGAACCTGTAGGCCCTGTAATCAACAACATGCCTTGAGGTTTATGCAGTGCCTCTAAAAACAAGGCCTTTTGATCTGGCTCATAACCCAAGGCATCGATGCCCAAACGGGCACTCGACGCGTCCAAGATCCGCAGCACAATCTTTTCACCAAATAGCGTGGGCAGTGAATTGACTCGAAAATCGATGGCAACGGTTTTCGATATTCTGAATTTGATTCGTCCATCTTGGGGTAAGCGTTTTTCTGAGATATCCATCTGCGACATGACTTTGAGTCGCGCAGCCAAACGACTGGCCAGTTGGATTGGGGGTTGGATGATCTCGCGTAACACCCCATCGATCCGATAGCGAACCCGATAACTGCGCTCGTAGGGTTCAAAATGCAGGTCTGAAGCGCCCATACGAATCGCTTCGAGCAATAACTTGTTGATGTATTTGACGATCGGGGCTTCTTCTTCAACCTTGGCATTGAGCGGTTCTGCTTCGGGCAGGGTAAATTCGGTCATCAGGTCTAGACTGAGTTCTTCTACCCCTGAGGAGAAGCCATCATCTTGAGGAAAGTGTTGTTTCAGCATCCGTGTCAATTTGTCGTATTCAACAATGATCGGTTCAATGCTTAAGTTACTGTTAAATCGAATCGCATCTAAGGCGGCAAAGTTGGTCGGATCACTCATGGCCAGTGCCAAGGTTTTACCCCGTTGTCGCAATGGCAAGACCTGATATTGATGTAGCAGCGCATCACTGACCAGACCTCTGGGCAGATGGGCAGGGTCATAGGCGTCTAAATCAAAGAAAGGTTCCCCAAACTCAATCGCAATCATCTCGGCAAGGGTGCGTGCCGTGATGGGGAAATGCAGCAGCAGGTAAGCAATGATGTCACATTGGTTTTTTTGAGCTTGCAGCAATGCCTGCTGCATTTCAGCACTAGAGAGGTAGTGTTCATCGACCAAACGGCGTATAAATCCAGAAAAAATAGCCAAGTGAGGTTGGGAGGACATTCGATATTAGCCTTGCTGGTTATCATTATTTATTCATTGCTGGCAAATTATAAGACCATGGCAGCAGAATAAAATATCGAAAAATGTTTTTGCAACATATCTCCGCCGAAGAGCGTGTGATCTCCAAGCTTTAAGCCGTTTAGTATGATCAAATTCAGCTTTTATCTGGATGAATATTTTAGAAAAAAAAGCCTTTGCACATGAAAGAATTCTACAAAATTAAATTTCAGTGTAGAATGGGCGCATTTTCGATAAAAGGCTAGATGTATGTCGGGTTCGGCTATTATTCCTTGGGTTGTCGGCAATTGGAAAATGAACCCAATGCAATCTGATTCACAACAACTCATTCAATCACTCAAACAACAATTACACACCGCACCGATCTCGGCTCAGCAGTGTCGTATTGCAGTCGCACCTACAGCGCTTGCATTGTTAAATGTACAACAACAACTTAAAGACAGCGCTGTTGAAATTTCAACTGTGGCGCAAGACTTATCACGTGTTGCTGGGACTGGGGCGTATACTGGTGAAGTCAGTGCAGAGTTGCTTAAAGACAGCGCAGTGGATTATGTCTTGATTGGACATTCAGAACGCCGTGAAATTTTTGGCGATGACGTTAAAATCATTACAGAAAAAGTGAAAAATGCCTTAAATGCCAATTTAACGGTGATTTATTGTGTCGGTGAAAGCTTGGCGCAACGTGAAAGTGGTGATGCTGAGCAAGTGGTGTTGCAACAAATCTGTGATTTGGCCAACGTGGTCAGTGCAGATCAATGGCAGCAGATCATGATTGCTTACGAGCCGATCTGGGCGATAGGGACGGGTAAAACCGCTTCTCCTGAAGATGCTCAAGCCATGCATGAAAAAATCCGTGCAGGATTAACCCAGTTGACCCAATATGGTCAAAAAATGGCGATCCTATATGGTGGCAGTGTTAAAGCTGACAATGCTGTTGCTTTAGCAGCTTGCCCTGATATTAATGGTGCCCTGGTTGGTGGTGCCGCATTAAACGCTGAGTCTTTTTATCAAATTGCTCAAGCCTTCGCCCAAGTAGAAAAATAAGGAGTTCAGTATGCAAAACTTCGTTCTGGTGATTCATATCCTTTTGGCCGTCATGATGATTGTGCTGATCTTGGTACAACATGGTAAAGGTGCCGATGCTGGTGCGACCTTCGGTGGTGGCGGTGCTGCAACTGTATTTGGTGCTTCAGGCTCAGCCAACTTCTTAACGCGTGTTACGGCGATCCTGACTGCTTTGTTTTTTATCACCAGTATCAGTTTGGCGATGTTTGCCAAGAAACAAAGTAATGATCCATTTAATTTGAATTCAATTGCGACTCAAACCACAGCACCTGCTGCACCAGTAACGCCAAAATCGTCTGAAACTTCGCCAACCGCACCGAAAACATCAGAATAATTGTAGAATTCGCTTTCATTTTAGAGATGAACCCACTAGAATGCGTGCAGCTGCGGTGGTGGTGGAATTGGTAGACACGCTACCTTGAGGTGGTAGTGCCTTCGGGCGTGGGGGTTCAAGTCCCCCCTTCCGCACCAACGATGAACCAGATCGTTGATGTGTAGCAGCTTTTTATTGCGGGATGGAGCAGTCTGGTAGCTCGTCGGGCTCATAACCCGAAGGTCGTTGGTTCAAATCCAGCTCCCGCTACCATTTGATTTAAGGTGCAACTTAAATCAAAGCAAAAATTAAAGGATAGTTTGTATTTTTTAATTTATTGTTTATACTATTGCACGTTGATGCGGGATGGAGCAGTCTGGTAGCTCGTCGGGCTCATAACCCGAAGGTCGTTGGTTCAAATCCAGCTCCCGCTACCAAGTTTCTAAGAGGGCTCACAAATAGGTGGGCCTTTTTGCACAGTGGAGTTTGATTTTCTGTGCAATAATAGGGGCGATTTACGCCCTTTTTTATTGGCTATCGTGTAGTGACGACATCAATTGGTCAAATATATATGCTTCACTATAGCCAGTTGGTGAGTGTTGATGTCGGCCTGTAGACCGATTACATTACGCGAAAAAGACGAGACTAAATGAAGCTATCAAATAAAACTCAAGTATTACAGGATTTAATTGCGCCAGCAGTGAATGCTTGTGATGTCAATCTTTGGGGAATCGAATTTATTCCTCAAGGTAAACGTTCATTATTACGTATCTATATCGATCGAGACATTCTAGACATTGAGCAAGGCACTGTTGAAGTTACTGAGCCTGTGATCAATGAGGATGGTGAAGAAGAACTCGGGCGTGGTATCGGCGTTCAGGACTGTGTGCGTGTCACCCAACAAGTGGGTGCTATGCTTGATGTCCATGATCCGATATCGGGTGAATATGCATTGGAAGTGTCATCTCCTGGTTGGGATCGTCCATTTTTCCAATTGCATCAAATGCAAAATTACCTTGGGAAACAGGTGGCGCTGCGTTTAATTGCAGCGGTTGAAAACCGTCGTAAGTTCCAAGCCAAATTACTGTCAGTAGATCTTGAAAATGAGTCGATTCAAGTTGAAGTTGAAAATCAGCATGTCCTGTTGATTGACAGCAACAATATCGACAAAGCTAACTTGATCTATCAAGACTAATTTTTATAAAAGAATTTGAATAGTAGGTGACTTATGGGCCGCGAAATTCTTACCGTCGCTGAAACGGTTAGTAATGAAAAAGGTGTTAGTCGTGAAGCGATCTTCGAGGCGCTTGAACAAGCCTTAGTTGCTGCGACAAAGAAAAAATTCTACGAAGGCACAAACTCTGAAGAAGCTGAGCTTCGTGTTGAAATTGATCGTAAAACCGGTGAATATCGCACATTCCGTCAATGGACCGTCGTGGCTGATGAAGATCATGAAATGCCGGCTTGCCAAGACGCGATTTCAGATCTAAATCCTGAACAGTGGTCCATTGGTGATGTCCGCGAACTCGAAGTCGAATCGATTGAATTTGGTCGTATTGCTGCGCAAATTGCTAAGCAAGTGATTGTACAAAAGATTCGTGAAGCAGAACGCGCACTGATTGCGGATGCCTATGAGTCTAAAGTTGGCGAGTTAATTTACGGTGAAGTAAAAAAACAAACCAAAGATGGCTTTATCATTGATTTGGGCGATAATGCTGAAGCATATTTAGCCCGTGAAGAAATGATCGCCAAAGAAATTCTTCGTCCTAAACAACGTGTCAACGCTATTTTACATAGCGTGAACCGTGAAGGCCGTGGTGCACAATTGGTGTTGTCACGTGCTAAGCCTGAAATGCTGATGGCATTGATGCGCAAAGAAATCCCAGAGATTTCTGAAGAAATAATCGAAATCAAAGCGGCTGCTCGTCAACCGGGTGTACGCGCGAAAATTGCAGTAAAAACCAACGATCATCGTATTGATCCGGTGGGTGCTTGTATTGGTATGCGCGGTACGCGTATCCAAGCCGTTCAGCAAGAATTAAATGGTGAACGTATAGATGTAGTGGTATGGTCTGATGACCCTGCACAGTATATCGCCAGTGCCTTAGAGCCTGCTGACGTATCTGGAATTGTCATTGACGAAGATGCGCAGACAGCAGATATTATTTTTGCGACCAGCGATCAATTGGCACGCGCCATTGGTTCACAAGGTCAAAACGTTCGCTTGGCATCAGAATTGACCGGTTATAAACTGGATATGATGCTTGAAGATGAGTATCGTGCTCGTCAACAAAATGAGGCACAACAATACCTAGACATGTTTATTTCACGTTTAGATATTGAAGAAGACTTGGCCATGGCCTTGGTGGAAATGGGCTTTACTTCACTCGAAGAAATCGCCTACGTTCCTGCGGAAACTTTTGACGAGATTGAGCTTGATGCTGAATTGGTTGAAATGTTACAAAGCCGCGCCAAGGAAGCCACTTTAGCTGATGCATTGCAACAGCAACAAAATATTCAAGATCCGAGCCCAGAACTTCTTGCAATGGAAGGAATGGATGCAGAGATCGCTAAAGCATTAGCCCAACGTGGTGTAGTAACTGTAGATGACTTAGCCGATCAAGCGACTGACGATATCGAAGATATTGAAGGTTTAGGCGCTGAGAAAGCAGGTCAGCTCATCATGAAGGCACGTGAATCATGGTTTAATTAACTAGGAGGTAATACATGACGGATAAGTCAATTCAAGAGTTAGCGGTCAAGGTAGGACTCCCAGTTGAAAAGCTTCTAGATCAAGTGCGTGAAGCGGGGCTACCACAAAAAAATGCTGATGATCATATCAGCAATGAACAGCAAGACCGTTTAATGGCTCACCTCACCCGAGGTCAAAGTCAGCTAAGCGGCAATGCAGGAAAAATCACGTTGAAACGTAAAACTACCAGTACCGCTAAAGTGGCGAGTACCTCAGGTAAGGCTAAGACGATTAATGTGGAAGTACGTAAAAAACATACTTTTACTAAGCCGGATCCTGAACAGATTCAAGCTGAAGCACGTGCGAAAGCCAATGCAGATGCGAAAGTCGTTGTTGAGCAAAAAGCGCAAACTGTATCTGCTGATCAACCGCGTGAAAAAGCTGAAAACAAAGCCAGTGCTACCCTAGATGCTATGCGTGCAGCGCAAAAGAAAGAAAGCGCTATTAAAGTATCGCAAAAAGCAGAAGTGGTCGTTAAGCGTCGTTCAACCAACAAGCCAATCGTGAAGGCTGTGGTTAAACCGACTGAAACACCAGAACAGAAAAAACTCCGTGAAGCGCAATCTGCTCAGTTGAAAGCGACTGAAGAAGCTGTACGTCGTAAGTCTGCTGAAGAAGCACAACAACGTACGCTTGAACAAATGCGCCAAATGGCAACCAAATATTCAAGTGATGATGCGACTGCGACCATTCGTGTTGTGGATGACTCTCCTTTAGCGGCTGGCCTTGTTGGTCAAGCTTATGAAGACTCATTTGCGAAAGAAGACCGCGAAATCAAACGCGGGACCAACTCAGCCAATCCTCGCGCTGCGAAGAAAGGCGGCCGTCGTGGTCAAGAAGAGCAAAGCTTTAACCAAAACCAACATAAACGCGGTTTGAAAACCAGCCAATCAAATAAGCATGGCTTTGAAAAACCTGTTAAAAAACAAGTTTATGATGTTGAAATTGGTGAAACCATTGTCGTTGCTGATCTTGCACAGAAAATGGCTGTTAAAGTTCGTGAAGTTATTAAATCACTCATGAAAATGGGCGAGTTAGTTACTCAGAACCAAGCGATTGAGCAAGAAATTGCAGCACTTGTGGTTGAAGAAATGGGTCATAACCCGATTCTTGTTTCTGATACTCAAGCTGAAGATAACTTATTGGTTGCTGCTGAAGAAGCACGTGGTGAACAAACTACGCGTCCTCCAGTGGTTACGATTATGGGTCACGTTGACCATGGTAAAACCTCACTCCTTGACCGTATCCGTCGCGCTAAAGTGGCTGCCGGTGAAGCAGGCGGGATTACTCAGCACATTGGTGCTTACCATGTGAAAACAGAGAAAGGCATTATTACCTTCCTTGACACCCCGGGACATGCTGCGTTTACTGCAATGCGTTCACGTGGTGCTAAAGCGACAGATATCGTGGTATTGGTTGTTGCAGCGGATGATGGTGTAATGCCACAAACAGCTGAAGCGATTGATCATGCACGTGCTGCGGGTACGCCAATCATTGTTGCGATCAACAAAATGGATAAAGAATCTGCTGATCCAGATCGCGTAATGAACGAATTAACTGCAAAAGCCATCGTCCCAGAACAATGGGGTGGTGATGTTCCGATTGCCATGGTATCAGCGCATAGCGGTGCCGGTATTGACGAACTGCTTGACTTGATCTCGATCCAAGCTGAAATGCTCGAACTGAAAGCGTCTGCTGAAGGTGCTGCACAAGGTGTGGTGATCGAATCACGTATCGACAAAGGCCGTGGTCCTGTAACGTCTATTTTGGTTCAAAATGGTACTTTACGTGTAGGTGACTTGGTTCTTGCCGGTTCTGCACATGGTCGTGTACGTGCAATGTCTGATGAAAATGGTAATCGTATTACCACTGCAGGTCCTTCGATTCCAGTTGAAATCCTTGGTCTGCCAGATGCACCAATGGCGGGTGATGAAGTTCTTGTTGTTAATGACGAGAAGAAAGCGCGTGAAGTGGCTGATGCACGTTCTGATCGTGAACGTCAAAAACGCTTAGAACGTCAAAGTGCGATGCGTTTAGAAAACATTATGGCATCGATGGGCAAAAAAGATGTACCAGCCATCAACATCGTCCTCAAAACCGATGTACGCGGTACGCTCGAAGCCTTAACTGTTGCCTTGAACGAATTGTCTACCGATGAAGTTCGTGTTGCGATCATTGGTTCTGGCGTAGGTGCAATCACTGAGTCTGACGTGACCCTTGCTGAATCATCTGATGGCGTATTGCTCGGCTTTAACGTACGTGCTGATACCACTGCACGTCAGAAATCTGACCAAGACGGTATCGATATTCGTTACTACAGCATCATCTATGAATTGATTGATGACGTGAAAGATGCCATGAGCGGTAAATTGGCACCTGAACATCGTGAAACTATTCTTGGTGTGGCGCAAGTTCGTGAAGTATTCCGTTCAAGTAAGTTCGGTGCTGCAGCGGGTTGTATGGTTATGGAAGGTACAATCTACCGTAACAAACCAATTCGCGTACTTCGTGATGATGTGGTGGTGTTCCAAGGTGAACTTGAATCTCTACGTCGTTATAAAGAAGTGGTTGATGAAGCCCGTGCAGGTATCGAATGTGGTCTTGCGGTGAAAGGGTATAACGACATTAAAGAACTCGATAAGATCGAAGTCTATAGTGTTCAAATGGTTAAACGGAGTCTTTAATGGCGGGTAGTCAGCGTCTTAAGCGTATGGGCGATTCTGTACAACGTGAGTTGTCGGAGCTCATCCGCCAAGAGCTCAAAGATCCGCGGCTAGGTGGTCTAGTGACCATCTCAGCCGTCAAAGTCAGTCCAGATCTGGGTTATGCCGATATCTATGTAACCGTGATGGGCCGTGAACTTGAAAATGATCAAAATGAGCAAGCACACCAAGAGACTTTAACAGTCTTAAACAATGCTTCTGGTTTTTTACGTCAAGAGCTAAGTCGTCGTATTAAAACGCGCGTGACCCCACGCCTACGTTTTCACTATGACAAAACCAATGCATATGGTAACTATATGTTTGGTTTGATTGCTGAAGCAGTCAAAGACTTACCTGAGCGTGAAGACCAAGAATAATTTGAATTGTTTTAAGCAGTTCGATATAAAGAGCCACCTGAGGGTGGCTTTTTTGTGTCGATCATTTAATGCTGGTCTGAGTCTTAAAAATGCTAAAAGTACAACTACGCCTTCAGCTCAAGTTGTGCTTAAATATGCGAATATGCATAAATTGATAATCATAATGAAAGCTTTAATTTTAATATTTTTTCTGCTTGTTCAGTTTGCTTTTACGGGGATGGCACAAGCATGTATAAACTCATATACATTTGAATTTGGGCGTAAATTGGATAATTCTGAGCTCAAAGCCAATTTGCACAAGAGTCGTAGCATAAAAAACAAAAGCCTAGCGCAGTTAAATGATTATGGCGTATTGCTGATTTATGATCGGCAATATAAAAAGGCCATTGAGATCTTTAAAAGTCTGGAGCGGCAGTATCCCAATCTGGCCAAAACTGCAGCCAATTTAGGGACAGCCTATGAGTTGAATAAGCAACCTGAACTGGCAAAATACTGGATCGAGCAGGGGATGAAGCGAGATCCAAATATTCATGAAGGCAGTGAATGGATTCATGTCAAGATTCTTGCAGCACAACTGGCACGACAACAAGAACCTAAATGGATTCAAAAGCATGATGTCTTGGGGCTTGATTTTGGTTTAAAGGCCGCACCGCATGCCGAGGTGCGCACGGTCATTTTCAATGAGCAACATTACAACCTCGACACGGTATTAAAGCACAGTAAAACTCAAATGATGCAACGTCTCCAATTCGTCAATCATGATCCGATTACCGCCCAAATTTTATTTAACATGGCCAATATAGAAGTGGTGCAATATAACGTTGAAGATGATGCAGCCGATAGTCTATACGACATGGCAGCACGCTTTGGCTATCACGATCCGCAATTGATTGAGGCGCGACAACACTATATTCAGCACTCCAAGTGGTATCAGTTTAAATCGATGTTTGCCTTTATCGGATTGCATCTCAAACAAATGTTTGAGTTGTTGATAGCAGAACTTAAACAAAACTTCTAAGAATTGCGTTTAAAATCATTTTTATGTGAATAAATACAAATAAATACTTGAGGACATCGACATGAATCGTATCAAAAAAGCCCTACTGACCCTCACCCTCGCCAGTACCTTAGCATTTTCAGGTTGTGGTTATAACACCCTACAAGCCAAAGATGAGGCGGTGATTGCGTCATGGTCTGAAGTGCAAAACCAATACCAGCGTCGTACCGACTTGGTGCCGAACTTGGTCAATGTGGTAAAGGGCTATGCCAAGCATGAGCAAGGTGTATTGATTGAAGTCACTCAAGCGCGTGCCAATGTGGCAGGGATGAAAGTGGATAAAGAAGTCCTTGAAGATCCAGAACTGTTTCAAAAGTTCCAACAAGCCCAATCGCAAATGAGCGGTGCCTTATCACGATTGTTGGCGGTGACAGAAAACTATCCAGATCTGAAAGCCAATGAACAATTCCGTGATTTACAGGTGCAACTCGAAGGAACTGAAAACCGTATTACTGTTGCACGTAACCGCTACATCACCACAGTTCAGGATTACAATACCTTTGTACGTCAGTTCCCACAGGCAATGACGGCCAAAGTGATTGGTATGAAAGCCAAACCAAACTTCCAAGCTGAAACAGGTGCTGAAAAAGCCCCGAGTGTTAATTTTTAATGCAGGGTGGTTGCTTAAAGCGACCTATTTGGATTTGAGACCGCAGAAGGGTAGCGCAATGTTGAGTTTAGCCAAAGTGAAGTCATATGCGCCGCAGATGCGATTGCGGCGACTCCTGTTGCTTTCGGTATTGTTGTTCAGCAGCGTTCAATATACCGCGTGGGCAGAAAGCAGTGTAGAGCACAGTACAGCCACATCAACCCAAGCTGAAGATCTGCTGTTGTTGCAAAAAGTCCAGCAACAGCAGACAGATGCGGCCAAGGCTCAGCAGCAAAGCGCAGCCCAATCTGCAGCAAGCGCAGCATCGACTACGACCAAGACAGCCACTGCAAATGCCTCCCAAGCGACTACAGTCGCAAATGACGATGGCCTCAGTGCAGGTGAGAGTATTGTTGCGCTGCCGAGTATCAATGCCGCGATTATTGATCAAGCCAATGTTTTAAGTGCTGCTCAAAAACAAGTTTTGAATCAGCAAGTCGAACAGATCTATCGCCAAGGCAAGGCGCAAATCGGGATCGTGATTGTGCCGAGCACAGGGCAGGAAAGCATTGCGGATTTTGCCATGCGCTTGGCGGAAAAAGGCCAATATGGTTCTGCAAAGCAAGACAATGGTCTATTGATCGCAGTTTCAGTCAATGATCGTCGTGTGCATATCGCCACAGGCTATGGTCTAGAAGGGGTGCTGCCCGATATCGTTGCAGGACAAATTATTCGTAATCAAATCACCCCAGCATTTCAACAAGGTGATTATGCTGCAGGCCTACAACAGGCCGTGAGTGAAATTGATCGGATCTTAAACTTGGACCCGGAAACAGCACAGAAAGCCGCCGAAGAATTGAAACAACGCCAAGAGGACGCGCTCAAGGCGGAACAAGCCACTAGCAAAATGATCAATACTGCGCTGGTGATTTTTCTGATCGGTACTTTTGCATCGATGTTCATTGGCAGACGAATCAGTGCAGCGACTTCTGCGGTGACGGTTTTTGCTGCGGGCATGATCTATGGCACGGGTTTTATCATGAGTATCGTCATCGGACTTGGCTTGTTTTTTGTCATCATCACACCATTGGCACAACTGATTTTGCAAAGTGTCCTATCTGGTGGTGGACGTGGCGGTGGAGGCAGTGGTCGAGGGGGTGGTGGCTTTAGTGGCGGCGGTGGTCGCTTTGGCGGTGGAGGAGCATCAGGCTCATGGTAACTCAGACTGAAACAACAAAGATTGTCACTACGCCAAAACTACAGGATCATGTCGAGCCGAGTTTGAAGCGTTGGTTAAAGCACTTTTTATACCTTCCGATGACTAAACGCTACTTCACTCAGCAGGACCAGAACACGATTGCCAGTGCGGTGTCGCTGGCAGAGCAGGGCCATGTCGGTGAGATTCAGGTGGTGATTGAAGGTCATATTCCATGTAGTACAGCGTATCGCATGGATAGCCGATTGAGGGCAGAGCAGTTATTTGCTGAACTTGGGGTATGGGATACTGAGTTCAACAGCGGCGTACTGCTCTATCTCAATCTCTGTGATCAAAGCGTGGAGATCGTGATTGACCGTGGTCTTAAAAAGCTCACCTCACAGCAAAGTTGGGATGAGCTTTGTACACAAATGATTGCGCAACTCAAAAATAAACACTACTGCCAAGCAGTCTGCGAGGTCGTTGCAGAGATTGGCAATATCTTTAAGGCATTTGATCAACATCCAAGCATCCAGCACCTCAATAGTCAACACCCTGACATCCAAAACCAAAATAACCAAAACAACAACGAATTGCCTGATCGACCGCTGATTATTGATTAGTCCGTGATCTGGTTCGATTCATCTATCTAAAAATCCTGCATCTCAGCTGAAATAAAAGCGAATAAACTGACAAATTTTGTCAGTTTATTCGCTTTTTTATACCCAAAAACGCTATAAATAAAATGCCATTGTTTAGCTATGATTAATAATTAAAATGTTTAGCTCAAAGTGGATTTAGATCTCCGTCGACGTCTATCCAACACCTAAAGCTAAAAACCAATAAATACGTATTCATCAAGGTAGAGAATTTTTATGAAAAAAGCACAGCAGGGTTTTACACTAATTGAATTGATGATCGTGGTTGCGATTGTCGGGATCTTGGCAGCATTTGCGATACCGGCTTATCAAAACTATATTGCACGTGCTCAAGTTACTGAAGGTGTAACTTTAGCTAGCGGTTTAAAAGTTGCTGTAACTGAAGTTTATAGCCAAGATGGAACTTGTGCGGTTAATGATAATGCAGCAGCAGCAGCAGCTAGTGGAATTGGTTTATCAACTACAATTAAAGGTAAGTATGTTGAATCAGTTACTACAGGATCTACAGTAGGAACTCCTGCAACATCTGGGAATACTGCAACAACACCTAAATGTACAATCACTGCAAAAATGAGAAAGGAGGGAGTTTCAGCAGGTATTAGTGACAATGACATTGTTTTAACGATGGCTGGAACGGGTTCAAATACTTGGACTTGTTCTTCTACTAAAATTGAACAGAAATTCTTACCTAAAGCTTGTACTGGAAAAACAGGAACTTAATAGATTAATTTGAAAAGAGCCTGCCTAGGCTCTTTTACTCCTTAAAAATATTTCTAACCGCATATTCAATATCCAGTATCCATATGAATAGTTTCAAACTGTGGTTTAGCCCATTTCGTCTCAAGATGTTCTTTTCGCATCTGGGCATTTCCTTGCTCATTGCCAGCTTTAGCCTGTATTGGGTATTTTTTATCTGGCATCCATATCCCTTGGCGACAGCGGTTGGAGTAACAGATATCTTTTTGATGATGCTGATCATCGATACGATCCTCGGCCCATTGCTGACCTTGGTGATTGCGGATCAGGCCAAGCGCTCGTTTAAGTTTGATCTTGGGGTGATTGCCCTGATTCAAATCAGTGCCTTAGTTTACGGGATGTATAGCATCGCCCAGAGCCGTCCAGTCTGGATCGTCTTTGACCAAATTCGTTTTGATCTGGTACAAGCGCGGGACATTCCCACTGCTGCGATACAGCAGGCAGAGCAGCCCTATGACCATTTATCTTGGCTAAAACCAGATTGGACTGCGACCAAATTGGCCCGTGATGCAAAGGAGCGATCAGATCGTTTGTTTCAGGAATTAGATACTGGTGTGGCTCCAAGTATGCAGCCCAATTTATATCAACCACTGAGGCAGCATCTCACTGAGGTGGTGGATCATGCGATGCCTTTGCAGCAATTGTACCGTTTCAATGCAAAATATGAGGTCGATCAGGTACTCAAACAGAACCAAAGCGCCAGTGCTTGGCTCCCCCTGAAAGCCAGTAATATGGATATGGTGGTGTTGATTAAAAAGCAACCTACTGAAATCATTAAAATTGTCAATCTTCGGCCATGGAAGTGAACAAGATAAGTTGTTGAACTTTAGTCAAGGCGGTCTGCGCTGTATATAATGGACCTCTTTTTTTAACGTTTTGGTCTTATGAGAGCTTTCTTTTTATTACTCTCTGTCGTACTGCTCGCGGCTGCTTGGTTGTTTCCATTTCATCGAACGCCTTGGACGACCTTTGGGAGTGAGATATTGGCATTCTCTGCTGCATTGAGTTTATTGGCGGTGTTTATACGAACCCCGATCAAAATACCCAAGCCGCAGTGGATGATTGCAGGGGTGATCTTGGTCCCATTGCTGCAATGGGCTGCGGGTCAGGTGCTGTATATCAGTAATGCGATTCTATGCGCAGCTTATCTACTGATGTTTTGGCTGATGATTATCTTGGGCTATAACCTGTCTTTGACGGCGAGTGCCAGAGAAACCCTATTTAAGCGCTTTTGCTTTCTGCTGATTGGGGTCGGGTTGTTGTCAAGTGTGATGGCGATCATGCAATGGTTCCATCTCAATGATGCGATTGCGCCCTATATCAACTTGCTCAAAGGCAATCGACCTTATGCAAACTTTGCCCAACCGAATAATCTGGCAACATTCCTGAGTATGAGTGTGTTGGGCTGTTTGTATTTGTATGAAAAGAAACTGCTCAAGGCTCAAGTGCTGGTTCCCATCAGTTTATTGTTTTTGTTTAGCATTGCATTGACCCAGTCACGTACCTCCTGGGTAGTCTGTTTGTTCGTGCTGGTATATCTGGGGATCAAACAATTTAATCGCCCTAAACGCTTTGGTTTTATCAAATCGATCAGCTGGGTGGCGATCTACATCGCGATGATCGTGGCATTGCCCTATATTAATCTATGGATTGGCTCTTTTGCAGATCAACAGTTGGTACCAATTGATACCGTAGTTCAACGAGCTTCATCGGGCTATTTGCGTCTGGATATGTGGATGCAAAGTTTGGTGGCGATTGGTCAGCATCCTTGGTTTGGTTATGGCTGGAATCAAACTGGTATGGGGCAAATGGCTGCATTTTCACTTTATCCTTCACATGAGTGGTACAAGAGCGCACATAACGTAATTCTTGATCTACTGCTGTGGAATGGTGTGATTATCGGTGGCTTTATTCTGGTCTATTTTGTCTGTTGGTTATATTGGCTCAACAGAGGCGTGAAAGAGAGTGTTTCGATTGTAGCGACACTCATGGTATGTGCCATTTTGATCCATGCATTGCTGGAATATCCGATTCATTATGGGTATTTCCTGTTGCCGATGGGCTTCTTACTGGGGATTATTCAGGCCCAGTATCCGAAGTTACCCAGCATCCAAATCGCTCCAATTTTTAGTCAGGTGATTCTGTTATTGGGTGTGGTACTGATTGGCGTGGTATGGCGGGACTATGACCTGTATAAATATCAAAGTTATCTTGCGGCACAGAAAACATTGACTGCAGAGCAACAACAGGATTTGCAGCAACCGATCTGGTTGCTGACCCAGTTCAAAGATCGGGTGTGGTGGATTAAGTTAAATCCATATACCCAGATGTCTGAGACTGAGTTGGTGCAATTGGGCCGCATGGTCTCCAATACCGCATCTCGTTATGATGTATTTAAATATGCTCAAGTCTTGGCATTCAATGATAAAAAAGCCGAAGCTGAACATCAGTTGTGGATACTGCAGGTGCTACATGGTCAAACACGCAGTTATTCCGAATTGGTTTCACTGCCTCAAGTGAGCAGTAAATAAATCTGAGTGATAAAAAAATCCCCAAGTGGGGATTTTTTTAATTCAGCGCCAGATGTTGAGTCACGCATAGTTGAGGTTTCAATATCAGGCATTGAGGCGAATTTTAAATGCTTAGATTTGGCTTTGAATGTAATTTTCGATACCGACAGATGCAGTCAAGTCCAGTTGGGTCGTGAGCCAATCCCAGTATTCTTCTTCTTTCTCAAGGATTTCTTGAACCAAGTCGCGGGTTACATAATCCATTTTCTCTTCACTTAAATCGACTGTGACTTGAAGTGCTTCGATATTTTCTTTTACTTTACGAACATCGCAGTTCAATACTTCTGCCGTGTGTTGACCGATATAAAGTTTACCGAGATGTTGTAAGTTCGGTAAGCCTTCTAAAAATAAAACACGTTCAATAATTTTATCTGCATGCTTCATTTGGCGAATAGATTCTTTATATTCAGCTGAACCTAATTTCTCAATGCCCCAGTCATTAAACATACGTGAATGTAGAAAATATTGGTTGATCGCAGTGAGATGGTGATAAAGCACCTGATTCAGTTGATTAATAACATCACGATTGCCTTTCATGATTCTTGCTCCATAAGCCTATTGCTGCCTTAACAGTTTAAGGCAATTTGCGCATTATAGTACTCAAGTATGCAGGACTGTACGAGTAATTTATTGAACGGCAAATGAAAATCGTAATCAAAACAGATCGGATTGTCTGAACGCATTGAAAAAACAAAAAATAAACCCGCTTAGAGTCATAGCGGGCGAGGGAAAAAGCGACTGAAATCACTGCAGTGTATGTTTGTCATTGTTATCGTCGTGCATTTAAAAAAAATATTGAGCCTTAGGCCGCCACAGAGATACGCGCAGCTATTTCTGCGAGCTCTGAGTTAATGAGTGCGCGTGCTTCTGGGACACAACGTCCACAGCATGTACCCAAATCAAGCAAATCGCGGACCTCACGAAAACTTTCAGAGCCGTTTGCAACAGCGTCCTGAATATCTTGATCTGTAATACCACGACATAAACATACGTACATGACGAACCACAAGTTTGAATGCGATAGTAGTTATTATTGATAATTATTATCGTTTGTCAATAAATATTATTCAAAAATGATCAAAAATTGATTGGGTTTATGGATTAAACTCCTAATATCAATCGAATAAAGAACTGAGTTTAATACTTTAAATTGATAAAGCTTTTTATAAACAATGATTTATTTTGATTTGATTTGTGGGGCTAACTGAATGGGTTGATGATTAATGCTGCAAAAATTGTTTGATTCTTCATCTGTTCGTGTTTGGTTTTTCATCAAGTAGATTCGAGTATTCAACCATTGTGGTGAATGTTTTTACTTAAGGACTCTTAGAATTCAAGTAAACAAATGCTTAGACTTGAAGCGTTGAAAACGCAGGCCTGTAGAAAAAACGAGCAAAATTGTGGATAAACTTATCACGTATCCAACTTTGAGCACTGTGAAATATATGCATAAAAAAAATCCTCCGCGAGGGAGGATAAAGGGTACTGATATTGCATTAGCATATCGCTTTACATCATCAAAACATGCAGTACTCAAGGCACTCAAAAGAAATTACAGCGGCATATCAGAAAACAAGTAAAGTTGTTCGGTACTGTCGATTATCTTAAGTCAAGCTATACACTGGGGGAAGTGCGATTATTGCAACACAGGGTTGTGAAAATGACGCCATCAAACGCTTAATTGGAATAACCGTGTTGTGCTTGCACCAGATCACGCAAGCCATCGACCAAAACATCAATCAGCTTTTGCATGACTAGGCGTTGACCCTTACGTGATGCATAAACCAATTGCACGGTGCCGAGGTTGGATTGCCATTCTGGTAGCACGTGGATCAATTTGCCACGTTGAATATCTGCTTCTACAGTTAAGTATGGCAGGTCAGCAATCCCTAAACCGTCTAGGGCTGCATAGTACACCCCAGCCAAGTCATTGCACTTCATTCGGGGGTGTAGCTCTAAGGTGGCTTTTTCATCGCGCTGTGGGTGATAAAGTTGCCATTGCTGTAGTTCGGCTTCAGTGCCAAGAGCGATGCTCGGATAGTCCATCAAGTCATCGATTTGTTGGAGTATTTTGCCGTTTAACAAGGTCGGACTTGCGACTAGACAATGTGAGGTTTTAATCACATCCCTGACTATTAAACTCGAATCTTGATTAGGTTGAAAATTGGTGCGGATCGCCAGATCGATATCATCATGGATCAAGTCGACCCGTCGACTAGTGAGTTCTAACTCAACTTCAACTTTTGGAAATTGCTTTAAAAATTCATTGAGTAAATGTCGAATTTGGAAATGCATCATCACGGTAGGACAACTGATTCGAATTAAACCTTGGGGTTCACTTTTTTGTTTGAGCAAGACATTTTCAGCACATTCAACCTGTGCGATGACCTTGACGCATTCCTGATAAAACTCTTGGCCGAGCGGAGTGACTTTAAAATGGCGGGTGGAGCGTTGGATCAAGTTCACATTGAACTTGGCTTCTAGTTCTAAAATTCGACGGCTAAGTTTAGATTTGGTGATATTGCTCACCTCACTGGCAGCACTATAACCACCATGTTTCACGACCAAAAAAAAGTAATAATAGTCATCAAATGAATGCATTGCCCACTCCAACTTAACTACAGCGCCATGAGTATAGCAATTTCGCTTGAGCTGTAGCTGGAAAAGTCCGATAGGGTGGCATACTTAGCCATACATTCAGTTTTTATTCCCGATATTGTCCTAAATCTGAGAAGCTGTATCTTTAGCAAAGGCTAGTTCCATGTCTTTAAAAACGTCAATATGCACGCATATTATTTCCTAGAGATAGGAGTCAAATCATGAAAAAAGTCATTGGTGTATATCGTAATCAACAGATGCATTGGGTCGGCGATGGCTTCCCCGGCAAAAATTTATTTTCATATGATCGTTTGGGGCAGGCGATTAGCCCATTTTTACTTTTGGACTATGCCGCACCTTATGCGTTTAGCCCAACCACCGCGCAGCATGGTGTGGGCTCGCATCCACATCGTGGCTTTGAAACGGTAACCATCGCCTACCAAGGTGAGGTATCGCATAAAGATTCCCATGGTGGTGGCGGCACCATTCAGAGTGGTGATGTGCAATGGATGACTGCAGGATCAGGCTTGGTCCATGAAGAGTTTCATTCAGAGGCTTTTGCACAACGCGGTGGTTTATTTGAAATGGTACAGTTGTGGGTGAATCTGCCTGCAGCTGACAAAATGACCGCACCGAAATACCAAGGCATTGAGGCTGATCAGATTCCAAATCTACAACTCGATGACCAAGGAAGTTTCATGCGTATCATCGCTGGTGAATATGCAGCACATCGAGGACCTGCTGAGACCTATAGTCCAGTCAATGTTTGGGATGCAAATTTAAAAGCAGGGCATGTGCATGACTTCCATGTTCCGGTCGATCACAACAGCATCGTGGTGGTACTTGAAGGTTCATTACGAATCAATGCCAGCCAAGATGTATTTGACCACTCGATGGTGATGTTCGAACGTGATGTTGAAGCACTGATCCAGATTGAAGCACTTGAGGATGTAAGATTTTTAATTTTAACGGGTCAGCCTTTGAATGAGCCGATCCAAGGCTATGGACCATTTGTAATGAATACCCAAGCTGAAATTATGCAAGCCTTTCAAGATTTTAACAGCGGTAAATTTGGACAGATTGCTGCGGATGCCTAAGTTTAAAATGCGATTTTATGTTTAAAAAGGTGAGTTTAATAGTTCGCCTTTTAAACAGTGCTATTTTTTATGCGATGAAACTTGGGTTCTAAAGTACATATAAAAAAATTAAAGGGCTTTTACTGTATAAGCTAAAAGCCCTTTACGCTGTAATATTCTTTCTCATTAATTTTAATAATTGTGATCTGTTTCTCTCTTTTGTAGTGCCATAATAATCAAATCAATATGCTATGTAAATGACCATTTAGATATAAAGTTATAATTATATTTAGTTTTTAAAAGCAAAATTTGTTAAACATCGAAAATGTATCGAGTTTTTCAATATAAGGGTTTTAAATCGATTGTTTGAAATACATACAGCGCTAAATTAATATCGACCAAAGTCAGTCGTGCAAATTATATAAAACTGGAACTTTTTAATAAGACTTTTTTGCATCCCTTGATTCATAATGAACCTCATCATCAACGCATGGATAACAACTGTGAAGATAGCAGTGATAGGTAGCGGTATGGCCGGCTTGGCTACGGCGAGAATTCTAAAGGATGCGGGGCACGAAATTACCATCTTCGAAGCATTGTCTGGGCGAGGGATGGATAGTCATAGTTTGACATTTGAAGACGGTTTAATTGATGCACCTCTTCGTGTGATGAACCCACATTTATGGAAAAACACTTTAAGTTTGGCCGCCTACTTGGGCATACCAACTTTTCCAGTACGCACCTTTATGGCATGCAGCTGGTTATTTGAAGATAAAACAGAAACCTGGTTAACGACCTCTCGTAGTCGTATAGGTAACTTTCCGATTATTAATAACCGTAAAGGGATTAAGCAGTATGGTTGGCGCTTGGTCAAAGGCATGTTGCAATTAAAGACCGCCATTCATCAATTCTTTAAATCTAAGAATCAAGATATTACCTTGGCTGAATTTATCAATCAGCACAATATTGAAGAAGTATTTTGGCATGGTGTGGTGATGCCTGTGCTGTATACCATTTGTACCTGTAACCCGAAAACCATCGGTGACTGGCCAGCCAAGCCACTGCTGACTTTTCTACAGCACTTGACTGATGGTGATGCATTACTGCGTTTACAAGGTGGCACTACGGCATTGGTGGATAAATTAATCGATGGGATTGAGATTCGTAGTGGTTCTGCGATTACTCAAGTCTGCGAGCAAGACGATCATATCTTGGTGATGAATGAGTCGGGTGAGCATGATTATTTTGATCGAGTGGTTATCGCAACCCCGACCCCGAATATCAGTGAATTCTTAGACGCCACTCAATATGCAGACGATATTGCATTGCTTGAGCAATTCCGTTTTGAACAGGGTGATTTGGTGATTCATACCGATCCTTCAGTCATGCCACCAAATCGTAAAGATTGGGCGGTGTTGAGCTATATGATGGATCGTAAATTTACCCGTCAACAATTCACCGTCTGGCTAAACTCAATCGAACCAAGTTTGGTTGGTAAAAGCCCAGTGTTTCAGACTTGGCGTCCTGTGACTGAAATCGATCCGAAGAAAGTGATTTCAGTGGTCAGTCTCAACCGTGCTGTGGTTGATTCTCAGACGGTGGCGTTGAATAAAGAATTGCAAAAACGTCATTTAGAATTGGACCGTAAAGTGTTCTATGTGGGTTCATGGTCATGTGATGGCTTGCCGATCTTAGAATCTGCAGTTACCTCAGCGATGCATATCGGTGAAATACTGGGTGCACCACTGCCATTTATTGGATTGAAACCGAAAATTGAAGTTGCTCCACAATTGGGTTATTAATTCGCATATCCGTATGCACACTCAACTTGGGCAACAGCAATGAAAAAAAGGCGCTGGCCTGTACCGTCTCAGCATAAATATGCCATTGATTCTGGCTATTTAGGTGATCCTGCCGCTTTGGCTTGGAGTAACTTAGGAGATTGGGAGGCCGCGCCGCATAATTATGTGCAGGCTTGTCAGCATTTGGCTGATCGCTTGGCACGTGCTGTGGGTCTAAGTGCAGCAGATGAACTGTTGGACTTGGGCTGTGGGCAGGGCGCTAGCCTATTACATTGGCGCGAACACTACGCGGTTCAACATCTCAGCGCAGTCGAGTTACAGCCTGCTTGTGTGGCGAATATTCGCCAGCATTTAACGCCGTGTCTGAACATATATCAGCACTCTTTCTACGATTTATCAGCTTTAAATTTGGGGCAGCGATTTGATGTGGTGCTGTGTATTGATGCCGCCTATCACGGCAGTCTCAGCAACTTTCTCCGTTCCGTCACCACAGTGCTCAAGCCGCAAGCTCGATTGGGATTTCATTATTTAATCTGGTCCGATCAGTATCAAAAACTCAATCTGTTACAACAACAGCGCTATAAATATTTGTTAAAGGCAGCTGATGTCGATGTGAAGCATCTACAGGATCAGGCGGGCATGATTGAAGAACTGAAACAGCAGCAGTTTGAAGAGATTGAGGTGCTTGATTTATCAACGACAGTCTTAGAGGGCTTTGCTAACTATGTGCAAGGTCTGACGCCGCCAGCATGGCAACAACAATTAAATATTGATTATCTCAAGATTCGGATGACTGCAAAACTGTGCCAAAGTCTGTATCAGCAAGGCATGCTGCGTTATGTGCAAGTCACTGCGACCAAATCTGATCACTCAAAAGCATAGTCGCAATTTTATTTTCATTCTGTAATTCAAGTAACCCACTAAAAAACACAGACCATAAAAAACCCCATAAATCTAAGATTTACGAGGTCTAATATTGGTGCCGACACACGGATTCGAACTGTGGACCTACTGATTACAAGTCAGTTGCTCTACCAACTGAGCTATGTCGGCGACGTGGCGTGAATTCTACAGAATTTGTATCAGATTGCAAGCCCCACTTTAGCTAATATATAGCCAAATAATATTGATAGCTGTGAGGTTATCTGCATAGCCAAAATAATGTTGAGGCTTAAACTTGAGATTGTTTTTATGAAGAGGAGCGACTGGCTTTAGGCTGTCTAAGCGGATCACTCAGGTCGGTAACCTGAGCGATCTGAACAAGAGTGGTTTAGAAAATTAATCTTCAAATGAAGTTGTGATTATGAAAAGGGGGGCTCAGCGCCAGTAATATGGATGTTTAGATTCTTATTCATCGGTAGAAACTCCTATGATTGTCATGCGATTTATTTGCCTCTTAATATTTGATCTAGGGCTTGTGCGCATTCTTCTAGGGTGAGCGCCATATCGATTTGCATTTGAGGTTTTAATTCATTTGCCAGACTTCTCCATTCCTCTATTAATCGAGATACTTTCTGAACTTTGTGCTTGTTAATATCCTTGGCTATGGTGGGGGTATAACCGCCGCGCTTCGCGTTTTTGATCTGTTTGACATAATTCATGCTGTTATTCATTCCGACTCCCGAATAGCAGTGTTCTATGTTTTTAATAGGATTTTTTTCGCTTTCACTTGATACCGCACTCACAGTGTAATCAAAGAACATTGCGTCTAGATGATATCTTGTCGGTTTTTTGAAAAAACTTGAAAATTATCCAACAAACTAAAATCAGATTTATAAAATGGAATGGGTGGTTTTATTATTTAAAGCTATATTTATTAGTTGGTTGGCGTTTGGCGGAACTTTTGCCTTGATGCGGTAGCGTGATTAATGAGAAGGATTTAATTTGTATTCAAAGATTACAACCTAGTGATTTAACAGAATAAATAATCAAGTTCAGGTTGTTGATCAATGCTCTAACAGCAAAAAGATGCTGGGAGTCGTATTTTCAAAGGAAATTACAGATGAATAGCAGATTTTACGCCGTACACTTTAATCCGAATATCTCATCTTGCAAAGTTTACGGCGTTAGATCAGGGGTAGCCTAGGGATGGATCTGTTATAAACACAAGATCTCTTATAAATAGTATTCCCAAAGTAAGTAGCCCAAACCAAATCCAATAAATGCATACAGGGTGATGATGAAGAATACAAAGCTGGCTTTATTCTTCTTTTTTAAAACGCTCATGATGATGCTCGATATTTAATCAAAGTTGCTTGATATTATCTCATTTCTTTTTGTGAAAGTGGTCTGATTCATAGATTTTGCTGATTTATTGATGTATTTATTTAATCAAAAGCATAAAAATTTTAATAGTTTATTTTTAATTACTCATTATTTCATTGGCTTAGTCGCCAATTTTGATTTGAGATTGGCCCGGTGGTGATCTTGATGGTTTGCTGAAAGGATCAGACCACTTTTCTTAAAATACTAATTTATGGGCTTGATGGTGGGTATTTCAGACCACTTTTCGGGGAGTGTGTATATTGAGAGGATGGGGTCAATCAACCAGCCTAAAATCAAAAAGACCGAGTTCCATCAGAACTCGGTCTTTTTGATTGCATTGGCATGCAATTTTGAATTTGGCGGTGAGAGAGTCCGTTCGTTAAGTTTAATATCCATCACCAGATTTATGCCCATTGGCACAAGGTGGGCAACGTAAGCCCTTTGGACGGTTGCACGTTAACTCGGATGAGTCAGATGAACTCGGCACATTTATCTTTAGAACCACTGGCTTTAATAGTATTCGGACTTTAGCTGCAAGGCTGGCTTATTACCATGCAGTCTCAGGTGGCTTACTGTCATGTCTACCCCTGCAACTGGCTTTACGTGGGAAGAGTACAATACAGAGTTATCGTGCACCAGTGTATTGCACGGATTTAACTTTAATGGATGGTGTGCTATTGCATTAAGTGATTCAAACAGAAAAAGAGATTGATCAGCAAAGAAAGTAGGTTTTAACTAAAGTGCTTTAGATAAACCATGGAATAAAAGCTCTATTTTTTTAAAATTTTATTGTGAAGTTAGACATATCAAAATGATAAGATTACTCTAATTCCATTTTTTTGTTTGAGGGGTATATGGACTTAAAGTCAGTGCATAGCATTTTTACTGATAGAATTTTGAGAATACCTTCTTATCAGAGAGGCTACTCTTGGTCTAATGATAAAGAGATTAAGGAAAGGGATGATCTAGAAAATACAAAAGGTCAATTGATGGATCTCTGGAATGATATTCAAAATATCCCTAAAGATAAATGGCACTATACTGGATTACTGACTTTAGCTGAACATTTAAGTCCTGATTATAAGGATTGGTTACCAAGGAAGAAACAATACTCAATAGTTGATGGCCAACAAAGAATAACGACCATCCTGATTTTAATAACTGTATTAGTTGAATATGCACAACGATTAGGTCATGAATTTGGTGATCGTGATGGTGATACTGAGTTTCATTACCTCTATGTAACTAAAGGGACGAGTAAAGCATATATATTTGGATATGATCAAGATAATCCAAGTGATAAATATTTCAGAAAACATATCCTTAAACTCGACGAGATCGAAGGTGATAGCAAAGAGAGTATTTATACAGAAAATTTACTTAAAGCTCGTAAGTTTTTTGAGAAGGTTCTTAGTTTTTATCTTGAAGATGCTTCGGATAAGGTAAAAGAATTACAGTTTCTTTTTGATAAAGTGACAAACCAATTACGGCTTAATGAATATATTTTACCAAGTGAATTAGATGAATATGTAGTTTTTGAAACAATGAATAATAGAGGTAAGCCTCTATCACAATTAGAGAAGCTTAAAAATCGACTTATGTATCTTACGGATAAGCTTGATGTTGATAGTGAAGAAAAACGGGAGTTGGTTCGATCAATTAATACTGCTTGGATTACCATTTACCAAGCTTTAGGTGCAGAAAAAGATACCTCACTAGATGATGATGAGTTTATTAAAGCTCATTGGATTATGTATTTTGAACAATATGATCGGTCTGAATCTAATGTTTATGCGATGCATCTATTTAATAATTATTTTACCCTTGAGAGAGTGTATGCAAGCAAGCTAAATGCAGAAGATATTCAAAGATACGTAAAATCCCTACAGAAAAGTTCAGTTTACTGGAATCAAATACACCATCCAAAATATTTTGAAGACACTGCTGAGAATATAAGAGGAAGAATTTTAGGGTTGCATCGTGTTGGATTTAGAGCCGCATTTAAGCCATTAATTCTGGCTATATTGCATGATAAGAATAAATTTAGCTTGTCTAGTATTTGCTCTCATCTTGAAAGGTTTGCTTTTAAAGTTTTTCATGCTGCTGGTCGTCAGTCAAATACAGGTGATAGTAAGTTATATCGGTTGTCTGGCATAGTTTATAGGGGAGGCATAGATTCTCAATCAATATGTGACTCAATAGATGCCTACACAAATGAGTACTATAGTTTTTCTAGATTTAAAAATTTGATTGAATATCTAGTAGAAGAAAGAAAAGGCTTCTATAAATGGAGTGGTCTGAAATATGTATTCTTCGAATATGATCAATATTTGAGGTCTAAAAACAAAGTATCAGCGGTGAGTTCTGAGTTAGTTTGGCAAGATTTTAAAGTTAGGAATTCTATTGAACATATTTACCCGCAAAGTGCCTGTCAGAGCTTAGAAACCTTTTGTAATGGTGATGTTCAATTGGAACGAATTAGTGCGTATAACGAATTGCAGGATAATTGGAAAGAATTTGTTGCCTTTTCAGAGCTTGAGAGAAATCGTTTATGTAACAGTTTAGGGAATCTTTTAGCAATTACACACTCAGATAATTCAAGCCTGCAAAATGACCCATTTAAATTCAAGGTGGATCAATCTGAAAAAGGAAGTAAATATCGTAATCGAGGATATCGATATGATTCACTGAGTGCCCAAATCGTTGCGAGTGAATCCACATGGAGTCCTAATAGTGTTAGAGATCGAGGATTGAAAATTATAGATTTCGTCTTAGAAAAACTAGATGAAGATCAAAATAAATTATCAACAGAAGAGAAATATACTTTATTGGGGTTAAATTTTTTAAATGACAAGATAGAACAAATAGGCACTGATTTTGCTGAGGTCGAAAGTACCTAAGTGATCCTATCTTTTAATTTTAAACGGACTTCATCTTGGATACGTCTAGCTTGAGCCAATGTGGTTTGTGGATATATCCCAAAGCTAAAATATTCTCTTTACCATTGATGTGAAGTTTCATACGCCAATGCTTAGCACCAGAGGGGGTAAATCGCTATACCCCCAGTTATACCCTCAACTCTATCTAGTTTTGAATAGATAAAGTGGGTGCTATTAGAGGTAAAAAAAGACCTAAACCCTTTAGATTTAAGTCTTTAATACTTCATGAGAACTCATGATAATCGAATATGGCGGTGAGAGAGGGATTCGAACCCTCGATACGCGCAAACGTATACACACTTTCCAGGCGTGCTCCTTCAGCCACTCGGACACCTCACCATTGCGCGGGGATGATACCCAAAAAAAACCGATCTGCCAAGTTGAAACAATTGATTTAGAGCAAAAGTTTTTTCTCAGTGCTATGATTCGCAAAAATAGTGTCTAAATTGATGACCAAATATGCAAAGTACTGCAAAAAAAGCTGCATTACCCGCGATCACGCTTGCTGCACTCGGCGTCGTGTTCGGTGATATCGGGACCAGTCCACTTTACGCCCTCAGGCAATGTTTTCTCACAGCACATATCGCGATTAGCGAAGCAACGGTATTGGGGATATTATCGCTGATCTTTTGGTGCATGATGCTCACCATCAGCTTTAAATATGTCACCATCATCATGCGTGCAGACAACAATGGTGAAGGGGGGATCATGTCATTGTTGGCTTTGAATCTCCGTTCCACACGTATTGCAGACAACAAAAAAATCTATTTAATCGCGCTTGGGTTCATCGGTGCATCGCTATTTTTTGGTGATGGCATTATTACCCCAGCCATCTCGGTACTTTCAGCAATTGAAGGTCTGAGTATTGCTACACCTATGTTTGATAAATGGTTGTTGCCCTTGGCGATCGGTATCTTGACTGGATTGTTTATGGTGCAGCGTCACGGTACGGGCATGATGGGTAAATTCTTCGGTCCGGTTACTTTGGCATGGTTTGTTGCCATCGGTGTGGTTGGGATCTTGAGTATCGTGAAAACACCTTATGTACTGGCAATGGTCAGTCCACATTGGGCCTTAAGCTTTATCTTTCATCAACCTTATGTGGCTTTCCTGACCATGGGTGCGGTGATCCTGACCATGACCGGTGGTGAGGCGCTGTATGCCGATATGGGCCATTTCGGTCGTATGCCGATTAAATTGGCGTGGTTTATCATCGTATTGCCATGTTTATTGCTGAACTATGCAGGACAAGGCGCGCTATTACTGCGTGATGCCAATGCGATAGCCAATCCATTTTATATGTTGGTCCCCGAATGGGCCTTGTATCCGATGATTGCGCTGGCGACTGCTGCGGCCGTGATTGCCTCGCAAGCGGTGATTACTGGCGTATTTTCAATGGCTAATCAAGCGATCCAATTGCGTTATCTACCGCGTTTATCTGTGCAACACACCTCGGATGTTGAACAAGGGCAAATTTACTTGCCCTTTATTAATTGGGTGCTGTTTGCTTCGGTATTGATCCTGATCTTGTTATTCCAAAGCAGTGAGCGTTTGGCCAGTGCCTACGGGGTGGCTGTGACCATGACGATGCTCTGTGGCACGATCTTGATCTCGGTATTGGCATATGGTTTTTGGCGTTGGCCTGTGTGGAAAGTGGCATTGTTTGCAGTGCCGTTCCTGATCATTGATCTGGTCTTTGTGGCATCGACATCGTTAAAAATCGCTGCGGGTGGTTGGGTGCCGATCTTGATTGGTGCGGTGATGTTTACCATCTTAATGACCTGGAAAGACGGCCGAGCCATCGTATTAAAGCGGATGGAAAAAGATGCACTGCCGATTGACCTGTTTATTAAGAGTGTCAGCCTGAGTGATGAAACCATATTTGTGCCAGGTGATGCGATCTTCCTCACAGGTACGCCTAATATCGTACCGCATGCGATGTTGCATAATATTAAGCACAATAAAGTACTGCATGAGCGCAATATCATGATCACGGTCATGACCCGCGATGTTCCTTATGTGCCAGCGATTGAGCGGGTGCGTGTGGAAAAGCTGGATGAGCGTTTTTATCGAATCTTTGTTTATTATGGCTTTAAAGATCAACCGAATATCCCGCGTGCTTTACAGCAAGCCTATGATCAAATTGGTTATGAACTGGATATGATGCAGACCAGTTTCTTCATCTCTCGTGATCGCCTGATTCATACCGTGGGTGATGGCATGGCACCATGGCGGGAGAAGTTATTTATCTCGATGCAACGGAATACCAGTGCAGTCAGTGACTTTTATCAGATCCCCACCAATCGGGTGGTTGAAATGGGCAGTCAGATCGAAATCTAGCACTGCGATCATTTGACTTCGACTTTAAAAACCAAGGCTTGCCTTGGTTTTTTTGTATTTAAAACGGCACTGGGCGGGGGTGAGTTGCTGCTGTAACCTGCATTGAGTTAGGTTTATTGTAGAAATCGCTGACTATGTGATCAAGTGGATGGCCTGAGCGACACAAAATGTCGTATTTCATGCTGAGTGGCCCGAATGATCAGGACTCGAATGTTAATATGACAGTTCAAAGATCCGTCCATTTTACTTTTATCAACCGACCTCTAGCACACGTTCACATGAATCGATGTTGATGGGTGGGTGATTTGGTGTTGATGGCGATGGTGATCATTCAAGCGAATAGGAAAGTGTCATTTGAAAAACTCTGGGATGAAACTTCTTGCAGGTCTAGGGGTGACTGGCGCCATAGCATTCGCGTTTGGTCAAGAAAAAATCGCGCAATATGTGCCTTTTACATCAGGGGCAAATAGTACCTGTTTGAGCCAGTTTTATCGCGAACAACCGCCTTATCTCAACAAACAGAGCCTACAGAAAAATAGTTACCCTCTATGCTTTAACGGCTTTAACGTGATGTATTCAGGGGTGTCTAAAACCCCATTGTGGAGTGCAGAGTATTTAACGCCTTCACGCCTGAGCCAGAAAATAAAACGTGAAGATAGTTTTCATGAGGAAACTCGGGTGAGCACACAGCATCGTGCGCTGTTGTCAGACTACCGTGGTTCTGGCTATGACCGTGGTCACATGGCACCGAACGGTGATATGCCCAACAAACAATCGCAAGGCGATAGCTTTTCACTCGCCAATATGGTGCCACAAGCACCTAAAAATAATCAAAAAGTCTGGCGTGAACTAGAAGAAGCCACCCGCGCCATGGTGACCAAGCACAAACAAGATGTCTATGTGGTGACGGGTCCCGTATTTAGTGGCAAAAAACTCAAGACTATTGGCAAAGGTGTCATCGTTCCGACTGCGGTCTATAAAGCGATCTATGTACCGAAAACCGGTGTGATAGGTGCTTATCTTGCACCGAATGACAATTCACTACAGGTCAAAGTGATTAGCGTATGCCAACTTGAGGAACTGCTGGGGATTAATATTTTTCCGCAATTGGTTGAAGAAACCAAGCGTAATACCTACCAGTTGCCTTTGAGTGGGTCGCAGGTCAAAGCCAATAAAAAAATCAATTATTTAAATTGGGATGGACGCAGTCAATGTGGTGAAAATGTCACAGCAGATCAGGTCAAGGCACTGCAAAAACAGTTTCAGCCCAATTCAACTCAAGTCAGTAGTGGAGATCGTCCAAGTAGCAGTAATCCGACTCAGACTGATTCACAAAATGGTTTGGTGCAGGTCATTATCGAAATCTTACAGAATTTTTTGCTACAAATATTAAGTGGAATAATGTCGAAGTAATTTAAGAGATTGTTATGATGCGTTTATAACAATCAATGCTTAAGGAATAATAATGTTTAAACCCTTTGAAAATGATACCGCCTCGCATGGGATCCATGACCTAACCCTTGAGAATCAGCTCGACTGCATTAACCTGTATGGCAATCTACAAATCACTAAGGATCAGCAAGGGCTGCAAGCCGCCAAAGTCCTGCAGGCCTTTTTAAATGATGTGGTCAGCACTTTAGAAAATCAAAAGGATCTGCCTGAGAAAATTAGCATCCAAAATCCACAAGAGATTGAAAATCCATTTTTATAAGGTGTAATTTAAGATTTATCTCATTGGTCTATATTTTATCCAGCCTAAGTTGTCTGCTGCGAGTGGGCCACTTATTTGCATTTGTTGTGTATTTTGATATCTATTAATATTCATGTGGTTTTTTATTATGTGAAAACCATAACTTAAGTTGAATTAATCAGAGGATGAGTTGGAATTATAATGCGCTGAAATACTCTTATATTAATTCGAGTAAATATAATTACTTGTCTAGTTAAACTTATCCCATATTTATAGTATTATTCGCTCAAATGAAGGCAAGATTTGCTTTCTAGTTAGATTACATGATGGGCGTATTTAGATGCAAAGCTGGGATGACTGGATAAAAGTAAACAAAGAAAAAATCAAGCATCCTGCGGGTTATGAAGAACAGTTTGTAAAATCAGTACTGAGCCAAATTCCTGAGATTCGACCTCAAGATGTTTATGCTCAGTATCATTTTACTGATTTCAAAGGTGGAAATCGGTATATAGATTTTATGATTAAAAATGAGTCAAAAGGTTATATTTTACCAATAGAATTAGATGGATATTGGAAGGTACAAAACTACCATGACTTTAACGACATGCTTGATCGTCAAAATGCATTGGTTACTAAATACCGCATACCGCATACTGCTTCGCTATACCAATGGCCAAATGAACAGCAATGCAGCAACGATTATTCTAGATATACGTCAGATATTAAAATTTCAGTTTGAAAATAAAAGTACAACTGTAATTGAAGATGCACAGATGCAAAAGCGGATCGAAGAATATGAGCAGCAATTAAAATCTTTGCAAAACAATTTGGCTCAGCAGAATCATCAAAATGTATCCTCGCATGAAAAACAAGATTTGACTGAGATACATGCGGTATTGGCAGATTTGAAAAATAAAATTTCAACATTAAATGTGCCAGGACATAAGGTCGCAATTGAAGTAGAGAATAAGAATAAAAAAAATACAGGTGTTACTCATTTACACATGGCTTTAATCGGTTTGATTGTGCTGTTGTGCTGTTGTGCTGTTGTGCGTTGGCATCGGCGTGTATGTGTTCAAAAAACCAAATGTAAATACAGTGCCATCTACACAACTTGATGAGCCACTTCGTATGGAGGAGATTCGGACAGTTTCTACTGAGCCTGAATTAGACAACAACCCAGCGCCATTATTAGATAGCAGCCCTGAGCCTATATTAGACAGCAGTCCTGAGCCACGATCAGGTGATAGTTCTAAGTCTGTAGGAGTCAAAAACTCGGAAACATTGAGAGCGTCAGAACCGATTAGTTCTGGTCAGGCAAGTCAATATATCGGCGAATACAAAACCGTTTGTGGTCGAATTAGCCAAATTAAAAGCTTCTCAAAAGGTGTTTATTTAAATATGGGGCAGCCTTATCCCAATCAAGATATGACGCTGGTTATTTGGTCATCAGATATGAGTCAATTTAGAGATCCTAATGATTATGTATCGCAACAATTGTGTGCCTCAGGAAGTATTGAATCTTATAAGGGCGTAGCACAAATATCGCTTAAATCTGCAAGCCAAATCGATTTCTAATATGTTTGCTGCATTATTTACAGTGATCGGTATAGGGTTGGGGATTATATTTATTGTAGTGTTTATTGATCAACTTATTGAAGACCAAAATAAGCGGCAAACTGAAGCTGCAGAGAAATTAAGACAGGAAAAGGCAGAGCGAGAGCATCAGCAAAAAAATCGTGAAACTAAAGCACAGTTAGAGATTGAAAGTAGGCGTTTAGAACTTGAGCAACAAAGACTGAAAGCACCTTCAGTTAAATCATCAAAGCCTGAAGCATTAAATATCAGCCAAATCATGCTTTGGATCTTGGCAATAATTGTGGCATGTTTAGCCTATATATTTGTAGCTGTCATCATTTAACTTTAATACATTCGATCGGGGATTCAATATGTCGAAGTGCGCACGTTTATTATTTTTAATTTCTGCACTCTCTACAACAGCATTATATGCACAAGAAGCTAAAATTGAGGCATTTAAAGCACCATTTTATGTGGGGCAATCGGTAATGGCTTGCGGAAAGTTAGTTGAAACTAAACACCTTTCAAATCGTCATTATTTAAACTTGGATAAGGCATATCCAAATCAAACCTTAACGCTGTTGGTATGGGATACAGATTATCGTTGGTTTGAAGAGCGGTTTGGTAAAATAGACGCCATGATCGGGCAGCGGTTTTGTGCAAGAGGAACCATTGAGGAATATAAAAACAATATGCAACTCAAAATTAAAAATCCGCAATTTCTACGATTAATGAAGTAAATTTGTAGATTAATATCTGATTAGATTACCCATTAATAATGGGCTCAACCTAACTGCTTACGCCAACTTTGCGGTGTTTGCCCCGTCCAGTGTTTAAAAGCGCGCTGAAAAGCACTTTGCTCTGAGTAACTGAGTAATAAGGCGATTTCATGCAGGCTGAGGTGCGGGTCATCGAGATATTGCAGTGCCAATACCTGACGGACCTGTTGAACGCGTTGCTGGTAGGTGGTGTGCTGCGCTTGAAGATGGCGTTGTAATTGACGGACTGACATCGAGAGTTGTTGTGCAATTGCTTCAATCTGATAGTTGTTTTTTTGCAATCCCATCAAAATCCCCTGTTGCAAGCGCTCATCGAGTTGGGTGCTGTGCGGTAATTTATCTAATAGTGCTTGAGCCTGTTGCATTAGCAATTGCTGCAAGGTTTGATCCGCTTGTTGTATGGGTTTGTTGAGGATAGCAGAGGGAAGAATCAATTCAGTATGAGGTTGAGAAAATTTAACTTTACAACTGAAGTACTGTTCATAGATCTGGATGCTTTTCGGTGCAGCGAGACTGAAGTTGACCTGGTGAATAGAAAATTCATTTAAACCCAGAAAATGGGTTAGAAATTTCACCAATAAGGCAATCGCAATTTCATCGGTCAGTTGAGTGACCAAATGCTGAGGGAGGTCTGCCCAACGTATATATAAATATTCACCTCGCCCCTCAACCAATAATGGGCTGCCATCATAGATCAGGCGATGATATTCATAATAACGCGCCAGTGCCTCCGCCAAGGTGTCACAGGCCATCGCGATATAGGCGATGATACCCAGATGTTTGGGTTCTACGCTTGCTGCAATATCAAGTCCAAGTGCAGGGTGCGGAACTTGTGCTGCGATATCATTTAACAGC
This sequence comes from Acinetobacter calcoaceticus, assembly GCF_004345325.1. Lineage (GTDB taxonomy): Bacteria > Pseudomonadota > Gammaproteobacteria > Pseudomonadales > Moraxellaceae > Acinetobacter > Acinetobacter calcoaceticus_D. The sequence continues at coordinate 266,357 of NZ_SLVJ01000001.1, read as the reverse complement.
TCACGCCAGATACTAAAGTCAAACCGTTCGACCTGTTGAACATGCTGTAGTTGTTCAGAGATGCTTAAATGCTTGGTCTGACTATAGGCATATAGCAGTTGCCCGAGGCCCCCATAGACAGAGCCAGAATAATCTTTGAGTGGTTGTAAGGTTGCCATTTTTAGATTAATCCCAGTCAGTTGAGGGGATGAAGAAAGCAGTTGCCGAATGAATCGTATTGAGGTTGGGTTCTCATCAACATAAATGAGCTTGTCGTGATTTGTCAATCTAATTCAATTTTGAAGTCAATATCATTGCGACAGCGGCGGTTATATTAAAAACTAATCGTTTCATGCCGTCGCTTTAGAAAAACAATAGGAGTGAATTCAATGTTAAAAGGATTTGTAGCCGGTTTGGTCCTTGCCAATGGCTTTGAATGGGTCGCACATAAGTATTTGTTGCATGGTACACATCGAACTGGAAAGCCACGTTATAGCCCAGTACCGACCAGTATGAAGTCACATTGGGAACATCATCGTGAGGTGCGTAAGCACAATTTCGAGGATGATAGTTATGTGCAAGGCATCAGCCATTGGCGGACCAAAAATGAAATTGGCTCATTGGCTGTGGTTGCAGGCATCACCGGTTTGATGTTTTATCCCTTGTCTAAGGGCATGACGGTTGCTGCAGTTTATAGTGCATGTAATTATTATTATGTACATCGTCGTTCACACCTCGAACCTGAATGGGCGAAAAAGACCATTCCTTGGCACTATGATCATCATATGAACACCAACCAAGATGCCAATTGGTGTGTCACCAAACCGTGGTTTGACTATTTACTGGGTACACGTGTGATCTCATCTGCGGATCTGCTTGAGCAAAATCCATTGGGTATCCGCTTACCACAAGGTATTTCGCATTGGATGAGAGCGCGAGTAGAACAGTATTTCCCTGCCAAATGGGTGGAGAGCCCCGTTCAGCAAATCGCCGCAGTTCAAGCGCAATCTATTGAGAGCTCGACAGAAAACGCGCAACTGGCGCATGTTGAATGAATTAAAGCCTGAAATATGCTGCAAATTACAGTGCTATGGATATAAGCTGTAAATCAAGAAAATGAATTTTTATTTAATTAAGTGGCGTAATCTGTCAATAATTAAATAATTTTTGGCAATATTCTAAAAAAATGAGGTATTATACTGACTACATGTCGAAACGACATTAAGGTTTTAATTGAGAGTAATAAACTAGCGCTGTAGTTTCTCAATTTACAGGGAGTCTCCTAAGGACTCCCTTTTTTTATGCTCGATTTTTACACTTAAGTTTTAGGCTTAAGTGTTGTACTGGGTTATGCAGAACGAACATTTTAGAGACGCATCTCAATGCCTTGCGCGGCTAAATATTGTTTGGCTTCAGGAATACTATGTTGGCCAAAATGGAAAATACTGGCCGCCAATACTGCATCTGCGCCGCCGTGTATGATCCCATCAGCCAAATGCTGTAAATTGCCGACACCACCAGAGGCGATGGTTGGGATATTGACCCGATCATTAATCTGGCGCATCAAGGCCAAATCGTAGCCTGCCTTGGTCCCATCTGCATCCATTGAAGTGATGAGCAGCTCACCAGCGCCAAAGTCCGCCATTTTCACCGCCCATTCGATGGCATCAATGCCTGTGGCTTTACGTCCGCCATGGGTAAAGATTTCCCATTTATTTTCAGCGGTTTTTTTCGCATCAATTGCGACCACGATACACTGTGCGCCAAAGCGTTGAGAAGCTTCTTGAACAAATTCAGGGGTGAACACCGCAGCAGAGTTAATACTGACTTTATCTGCACCGGCATTGAGCAATAAACGGATATCTTCGACTTTGCGTACACCGCCACCGACAGTCAGTGGGACAAAGACGCTTTCCGCCATACGCTCTACAGTACGGTAAGTGGTATCGCGACCATTAGATGTGGCAGTGATATCGAGGAAGGTGATCTCATCCGCGCCTTGTTCGTTGTAGCGACGTGCGACTTCGACTGGATCGCCTGCGTCACGAATATCTAAAAATTGTACGCCCTTCACCACACGCCCATTATCTACGTCTAAGCAAGGAATAATACGTTTAGCAAGCATAATTTTTTCCAAATATAACAGCCGATTATGAAACTCTATCGCCAAGGTGCTACACCTTGAATAGATGAACGAGTATTCTATCAAACTTATTTCGGTTTTATTGCAGGTTTTCTATGTCGGTGTACACCACTTTAAGTTTAGCGCAAGTTCAAGCGTTTGCCGCGCCTTATGGCCTTGAAGTGTCTGACTTGATTCCGATTCAAGGTGGCATTCAAAACACCAATTATTTTTTGCAATCTCCAGATCAGACTCAGCATGTATTGACTGTATTTGAAGATATGACCGCTGCACAGGCGGCTGAGATTGTTCCGGTGCTGGATCATTTGGCAGCCCAAGGTTTGGCTGTGGCAGTGCCATTAAAATATGACGGGCAGGCGATCCATATGATCGTGGATAAACCCGCACAAATCGCGCCACGTTTGTATGGCAGTCATCCTGAACAGCCCGATGGACGACAGGTTGCAGCTATTGCCAAAGCGCAGGCGACCTTGCACGTGGCGTTAAAAGACTTTGCTTTGCAACGTGAATTTAACCGTAACCATGATTATTGGAAACAAGTCGCCACAGACTTTATGGCGGAGATGGATGCGGCTGATCGCGCCTTGTTACAACAACTGCTTGCTGTATTTGCTTTGAAAAAGCAGCAGCATCCAGATCGCCCACAAGGCTTGATCCATGCGGATTTGTTCCGTGATAACACCTTGTTCCAAGATCAGGTGTTGACGGGGATTTTGGATTTTTATGAACTGCATCAAGATGAGTTTTTATATGACATCGCGATTAGCATGAATGATTTCTGTACCGATTATCCTGAGTACAGTCTGAATACTGCAAAACGTGAGCAATTTCTAGCGGCCTATCAATCAGTGCGTGGTCTGACCTCAGATGAGTTGGCTTGCTTAGACACTTATTTGGCTGTGGTGGCATGTCGCTTTTGGTTGATGCGTTTGGATGTGGCGAAAAAGAATCAAATGCAAGGCCGAGTGGGAGATGATATTCTCCTTAAAAATCCATTAGAAATGCGTGGTTTATTGCAAGAACGCCTAAAATCGGTTCAGCAATAGGCCATGCGTTATTTGCATTAAGAGCCATTAAAATGTTGATTGAAGGGGAATACAATGCGTGATCAAGGGCGATTAGTCGAATGGTTCGATGATCAGGGCTATGGTTTTATTCAACCGCTCGACACGACCAAGTCACGCGTATTCCTACACGTCAAAGACTTTGCACGTCAAGGGCCACGGCCGATCATTGGATGTGGTCTGGATTATCAAGTCTCTGTGGATGGCAAGGGCCGTTATCGGGCGACTGAGGTGGTGTATTTAAAAGCCGCACAAACCAAAACCAAGCCTGCGCCAAGTCAACGCCAAGCACAACCGCAAAAATCGGCTTTACAACCGATGCAGATATTGATCAGCGTGTATATTATTGCTTTGGGTATCTTGGCAGTGATGGGGATGTTGCCCAATCTGCTGATGTTGTTCTTGGTGTTAATCAATGTGATTTGTTATTGGTGCTATGCCCAAGATAAGGAAGCGGCTCAACTCGGGCGTCGTCGTATCCCTGAACAAAGCCTGCATATCTTGGCTTTTCTAGGCGGTTGGCCAGCAGCATGGTTGGCTCAACAGCGCTTAAGACACAAGACTCAGAAACAACCCTTTAGAAAGATTTATCACCTGACCATCGTATTTCATCTTATTTTACTGATCTGGTTCATCTCACCATTAAATGTACTTCGGTTTTAAATGTACTTCGGTTTTAATTGCATCGTTGCATCCATCATAAACGTTGATTTTAAGAGGGTAGGTCATGAATCAACCGCGAGATCCGTATTCGTTTCAAGTACCTGATCAGCCCCAAGATCAGTTTAAGTCGCTGACCCTGATCTTGTATGTCTTATATATCGTAGCGATATTTTCAGCAGGCATCTTGGCAGTGATTGCGTTGATTATCAATTATGTGAAGTTGGATGCGGTGCAAGGCAGTCTCTATGCCAGTCATTTCAAATGGCAGATCCGCACATTTTGGTGGTACTTGATTTGGAATGTGATTGCGTGGATTCCATTTATTTTCTTATTCTTCACCACTGACCATCCAAGTGCCTTCGTGGGTGTGGCGCTGGGTGGGATGGTGTTCTGTATTGGTTTGATGACAGTGTCATGGATATGGATCGTCTACCGCGCAATTCGGGGGATGCTGGCTTTGAGTGAAAATAAGCCGATGTATAGCATGCAATAATGGCAAGCAGGAGCAAGCGATGATTATTGAACATGTGCATCTACACATCAAGGCCGACCAGTCTGCAGCTTTTGAGCAGGCCATGCATCAAGCCAAATCCTTGATCGCTGTTATGTCGGGCTTTCAAAGTTTGAGTGTTATCAAACACCTTGATCAAGCAGATCGCTATATTCTGATCATTCATTGGGATCGTATCGAGGATCATCAACAAGGCTTTCGTCAGTCCACAGAATATCTACAATGGAAAGCCTTGCTACATCATTTTTATACACCCATGCCAACAGTGGAATACTATGTGCCGTGTATTCATCTAACAGGATCAAGTGCTTAAGCGTTTCAGTCTGGCAAAGTTTCTAGGGCTCACTCAAATCTTGAGGCTTGGCTTTGGCCTGTAGGAATTTCGGTTTTAATTGACTGAGCACCACGGCAATCACCACCAAGGCACCACCAATCAAGGCAGTGAAGGGCAATCGTTCACCCGCAATTCGACCGATAATGCCCGCCCAGACCGGTTCTCCTGCATAGATAATCGCGGCTTGTGCTGGATCAACATAGCGCTGTGCCCAGTTCATCACCAATTGAATAAATGCACTGGCCATACCTAAGCCGACAGCAATTGCGACCAGTATCCATGAAAATGCGGGCAGATGATGCTCTCCAACCACAGGCATCATGGCAAATGAGATGATGCTGGCAAAACCCAATTGCAGCACCGTGACACAGGCCAGATTGACTCGATTGGAAAAATAGCCAATGAGAATAATCTCAAGCGCAATCGCAATTGAACCGAGCATGGTGATGCTCTGACCAAAGTTAAAACTGATCTGATCAAGTTGATTACCGGTTAACATGATCAAGCCAATGAAGGCCAGAACCACACCGATCCAGGTCATGATATGTGGGGTTTTACGCAGTAAGACCCACAATAAGATCGGGACCAAGGGCACGTATAAGGCTGTTAAGAAAGCGGATTCACTGCTGCTAATGCTTTGTAAGCCGACCGTTTGAGTGCCGTAGCCTGCTGCAATACTGGCGCCAATCAAGGCACCGGCCCAGACATCTTTCAGCTGCATGGCTTTAAGCTGGCGGAAATACAGCAGACCAATCGCCACCGTTGCAGCGGCAAAACGACAACCGACGAAAAACAAAGGTGAGCTGTAGTTGAGTGCATGTTGCACCACGAGAAATGTGCCGCCCCAAATCAAGGTCATAAACAATAAGGACAGTTGTGGTGCTTTGGATCGAATCCAATGACTGGAAATGGGCATGAGCAATATCGACGTCGTTTTAATGTATAGGGAGTGCACAAGTGCTGTATGGTCAGCAGCAATGCTTCGGTGCCTCTGGCGATTGCGATGTTGGCGTTGCTTAAAATACAGCAACAAAAAAGAGGTCTTGCAGACCTCTTTAATTAAAGCCGAATCTTATAGCGATTGTTGATCTAAAATCAACTGTGCTTCACGTAAGTTAAGTGTGCCTTCATAGATCGCACGACCTGTGATCGCACCGAGGATACCCGGTTGACCTTTGAGTAAGCGTACATCGTCAAGGTTGGTTACGCCGCCAGAAGCAATTACAGGAATACCTGAGTACTGGGCAAGATGAACGGTTTGCTCGACGTTTACGCCTTGCATCATGCCATCACGCGCGATATCGGTGTAGACAATGCTCGATACGCCAGCATCGGCAAAGCGTTTCGCAAGATCAGTGGCTTTAACATCAGTAACATTGGCCCAACCATCGGTGGCAACCATGCCATTGATGGCATCGATACCGACGATGATATGTCCAGCAAAACGTTTACAAGCTTGCTCAACAAACTCAGGCTCTTTAGCCGCTTTGGTACCAATGATGACAAATGAAACCCCAGCTTCGAGATAATGCTCAATGGTTTCAAATGAGCGTATGCCACCACCAATTTGGATCGGTAGATCAGGTTGCGCTTTGGCAATGGCCTCTACCACAGGCTTATGAATCGGGGTACCCGCAAATGCACCATTTAAATCAACAAGATGTAAACGTCGTGCACCTTCATTCACCCAATGCTGTGCAGTTGCAACGGGGTCTTCAGAAAATACGGTATTGTCTTCCATGCGGCCTTGTTTTAAACGGACACATTGACCATCTTTTAGGTCGATTGCAGGGATGATCAGCATGCTTTCGCTCCTTGCCTGTTCTCATCAGATATGAATTGTTCGCCATCTTAACAAAGTATTCTCAAATCGCTAAGTGTCTAAGGCGGCTTTTTATTTTTTCAATTCAAATCGTGTGAAGCACAGTTTGGAGCTCATTTTTGGGCTATGATGATTGATACGTCAAATTTGCAGTGGTGATCAAGAGCGCAGTTTTTGCTCAAAGTGGCACTTTTCTTAGATGGCAATATGCAACCCATACTGATTTACGTGAGATTGATTTAGGGACAGGAACGATGGACCACAAAGAAGATGATCTGTTTGTCGAAGGTGTTAAAAGGATTAAACAACTGATTCAGGATAAAAATCTGAAGCAAATTGATTTGGCTAATGCCTTGGGCGTATCTAAAAAAACCGTGACCCAATGGTTGCAAAATTCGGCCACCCCCAATGCACAAAACTTGATTGAACTGGCGAAATTGCTGGGTGTAGCAGAGCGTTGGACCTCAGATGATAAGAGTGATAAAGCTGAAGCCACACCAAGTGCGCCAACCACAAGCACTTCAACGGATCTTCACCAAGCCACGGTAGAGCAGTTGATGAATGAAATTAAAGCGCGTTATGCTGCGCTCAATCTCCGCGCTGAGATCAGTGTCAATGTCACGCCTATCGCCGGTGGTTTTGTCACCAAGGATTAGTCGATTAAACCCTCAATGTGAAAACAGCCCGAGATATGGGCTGTTTAGCTACACGAGTGACTGTATGAAGTGAAAATCCCTAGAGTCGTCTAGAATTCAGATTCAAATTGTTGTTCAGGTAGCGTTTGAGGCATTTGACTTGCAAAGTAAGCGGCGAACATAGTGCCTGCGACTACGGCTAAGATCATCACCAGTATATAGCTCCAAGCCATGACTTTTTCCCAACCCAACGCTGGACGTGGAGGGCCATAACGATTGCTGCCTTCACTGCCTTTAAAAAAGATCAGATAAACGATCAAGCCTACATTGGCTAGGGGTACAAAATTTAATAGCGACAACCAACCTGATTGATCTAGATCATGTAGACGTCGAATCATAATCACAAAGCTAAAATAGATCAGTACCACATAGCAGACCAACAGCAGCAACCAACTCAATATTGAGATCGATCCGCTGAGTAAATCAGGGGACAATAAGTAAGCGATGAATAGGGAGCCAAATGTAAACAAGCTTAGCGCACAATTCCAACCAAAAAAGGAATAACGTGTGAAACGGCCACTTGCACTCAAAGGTGAGTTGTTTATTGGCGCTGTCTGTGGCGGCATGCTGTTGAAATTGGGTTCTTGAGGTGGAAATTGAGGATCATTATTCATTTTATACTTCCTAACTGAGTTGTTGAGTGAAAAACCCCTGCAGTGTACGGAAAATAGACTCATCTGAAAAGACTGTATTAAATTATAATTTCTGGATTAAAATTTGTTCAATCAATGTGTTAGTTATAAAACTATTAGATCATTAAGCTGTTTATTAGGTCAGTGTGGATACTCATTAATTGCGAGCAGAAAAACAGCCCAATTCAAGGGCTGTATGCTTATTGATCAATTTGGATTAGAGCATTGCCAGGATCTGCGTAATTGCAGTAAGTGAAATCAGCAATGCAAAACACATAAAGACCACCATGGTCCAACCCAGCATGACTTCCCAGCCTAAGGGGCTACGTGACGGGCCATATTTATTTTCGCCTGCTGTGCCTGGCATAAAGATCAGATACAAGGAAAAAATCAGATTTAACAATGGCACCAAGATCAACAACGCTAGCCAACCTGATTGATTGACATCATGTAAGCGCTTAATTGCGATCATGATATAGATACAGATAAATCCAAGATTGATCACCAGCGCAATGAGGTTTAAGCCCCAAGAATCATGGTAAGTGAACATCACCTCAATCAGGCTTGGTGCTATAAAGGTGACCATGGCCATCAAGATGAAAACAATAATGGCAACTACCCCATTCCAAGCTAGAAACGTCAATCGACTGATTCGACCCTGAGTATTAAAAAGAGAGAGTGCCGGTGCTGTGGGTGAACTGGCTGAGGATTTATTTAGATTGATTTGATTTTCAACGGGCAAGTGCGGTGGTTGAGTCTGCATAGAAAGCCATCCAGATCGTCATGTCGATCTTTTAAAGTTGTAAGTAGGTATGGATAAATAAAAAAATATTATTCTTGCGCAATTAAACGGCGCTATTTGTGATGCATAGGATTGTAGTAACGATGCTAAAAAAAAATCAAGCGCCGTTATGTGCGCTTGATTTCAATATTCTTAAAGACTGCTGTGGTTGAGGCTTAGATATCCCATTCCACGAAATTTTTTAACAACTGTAAGCCCGCAGTATGGCTTTTCTCAGGATGAAACTGAGTGGCAAACAAATTGTCTTTATGCAGTGCAGCACAGAACGGCAAGGCATAATCACATTCAGCCGCAACCAAATCATGGTCTTGCGGTTGTACATAATAGCTGTGTACAAAGTAGAAACGGCTGTTCTGCTCAATGTTGCGCCACATTGGATGCTCAGGATCACGTTGCAGTACTTGATTCCAGCCCATATGCGGTACTTTTAAGTGTGGTACTTCAGGAAAATGCTTAACGGTTCCAGCAAAGATTCCCAGCGCTTCTGCACCACCGTTTTCTTCGGAGTGATGCATTAAGGCTTGCATACCAACACAAATCGCCAAAACAGGTTTATTAAAAGCCGCCTGTTTAACCACTTCATCAATCCCAGCTTCGCGCATGCCTTGCATACAGTCACGCATGGCGCCTACACCAGGGAACACGATCTTATCTGCTTGTGCAATAAGTTTGGGATCATTGGTGACATCGACCCGTGCACCGACATGTTCAAGTGCCTTAGCTGCCGAGTGTAAGTTCCCCATGCCATAGTCTAGAAGGGCAATACGTGTCATTAAAGGGTACCTTTGGTTGATGCAACCATGTTCTCAGCACGCGGATCAACTTCACAAGCCATGCGAAGTGCGCGTGCAAAGGCTTTAAATACACACTCAATTTGGTGATGGCTGTTTTTACCTTTAAGGTTGTCGATATGCAAAGTCATCAAGGCATGATTGACAAAACCTTGGAAGAACTCTGAAAAAAGATCCACATCAAAAGTACCGATACGCGCACGGGTAAATGGGATATCCATAAATAGACCCGGACGACCAGACAGATCGACCACAACGCGGCTCAAGGCTTCATCCAATGGCGCATAAAAATGGCCATAACGACGTAAGCCTTTTTTATCGCCTAATGCTTTGGCAAAGGCTTGGCCCAAGGTGATCCCGCAGTCTTCAACGGTATGATGGTCATCAATTTCTAGATCTCCATCACAATGGATATCGATATCAAATAGACCATGTCGCTTGATTTGATCGATCATATGATCTAAAAAGGGAACACCGGTGTTGAGGGTGCCTTGACCAGTACCATCTAGATTCACACGAACTCGAATTTTGGTTTCGTTGGTGTTTCTTACTACTTCACTGATACGTTGCGTCATAGACACGTTCCTCAAAAAAACGCTAAAAATGCTTGATTTAAAAATATTGGCTGTGACAAAGTCATGGCATATTAGTTTGCTCTGGAGGCTTAATCAATGCCTATTACCGTACACGCTTATACTTCTCTCGAAAATGAGGACATTCGCGATCAACTGGAACGCATATATGACACCAGTCCTGAGTTTGGTGACGGGCAAGATGCCATCGAACAACTTGAGCAAAACCTTGCTCAGTATACCTTAGTTTATACCGCAGAATTTAATTGCAAAATAATTGGCGCTATTTGGTGTACCGGTCAAGGTGACAGTCGTTTGTTGGAAAATATCGTGGTTCACCCAGCAAATCGCGGGCGAGGTGTGGCAGAACGTCTAGTCGCAGAAGTTTGTCGACTTGAAGAGGCCAAAGAGGTGAAAAAATTTGAACCAGGCTGTGGTGCAATTCATCGTTGCCTCGCACATCTGGGTAAAATCTAAGGCATGCTTTTAGATTGAAGCTGAGGCGTTCAAGCTATTTTTAGACGCTGATTGATGTTGTTGTACTCATATTCATGTGATCTGATCAGGTTTTGTGCGATATATGGGTGAATGTGTTTTAAAAATAAGCGATTGAAATGTTTGTCTGAATATAGGCTTGACGGTCTATGCTGAAAATTGTTTAATACGCTCCATCGGCGTGATAGCTCAGTAGGTAGAGCAACGGATTGAAAATCCGTGTGTCCCCAGTTCGATCCTGGGTCTCGCCACCATATATGCAGTTTAAAAACCTATTTGTGTTTTCAATCCCTGATCCCATCAGGGATTTTTTTTGGGTAAAAAATATCCGATCAAATTAAATCTTGATGATTTATATTGACTAAGTTGAGCAGATACGGCTTAATACACCGCATCGGCGTGATAGCTCAGTAGGTAGAGCAACGGATTGAAAATCCGTGTGTCCCCAGTTCGATCCTGGGTCTCGCCACCATATTTGAAAAAGCCTCAATTATTTTGAGGCTTTTTTTTGTCTGTGGCTTTTGTCTGCCGCTTTTGTATGAAAAACAAACATGGTCTTTAAATATCAGCTATATTGTTGGGCGTATTTGGCTATTTAAAAATCATCATGAAAGATTTGTTTTCGACAGGAAGTCAACTCTATCACCAAGCTCGACCAACGTATCCGAGCTCGATCATAGAGGAGATTTTAAAGCACGCATCAGAACGTGAACTGGCTTGGGACTGTGGCGCAGGATCAGGTCAATTTACCCAATTACTGGCGCCTTATTTTGAGCAGGTCGTAGCGACCGATCTCAGTCAGCAACAACTACATCAAGCGCCTCATTTTGATAACGTCAGTTATCAGGTACAACCCGCAGAAAAAACCAGTTTTATGTCGCAGAGTTTTGATGTGATTGCGGTGGCACAGGCGATACATTGGTTTGATTTTAATAAGTTCTATCCTGAGGTCTATCGCTGTTTAAAGCCCGATGGCTTATTTGCCGTTATTGGCTACGCCTTGATCCATGTCGAGCCGCCTGAGCTCAATCAGCTGATACAAACCCTGTATTTCGAAACCTTGAATGGTTATTGGGATGCAGAGCGTCGTTATATCGATGAATGCTATCGCACCATCCCATTTCCATTTAAATCAATCAGCACACCTGAATACCACATGTCTTATCGCTGGACAGGGCCGCAATTATTGAATTATTTAAGTACTTGGTCGGGATTGAAGCACTATAAGCAGCAGCGTGGCACAGATCCGTTGATTCCGATTCAACACTACTTGGCGGCACATCAGTTGGATAGCCACCAGTCTGAGATTGAGGTGCAATTTCCAATTCTGTTGCGCATGGGCAAGCGGGAATAAAAAAATCCCCCTGAATGCAGGGGGATTTTTTGATGCTTAAGTTTTGAGCTTAAGCATTTGAATTTAAATATATAAGTTTAGACTTAAAGACTTATGCGGTTTCAGCAACATTCGCAGTGTTGAGTGCTGCAAGCATATGACCTTTTTCTTCAAAGTTTGCATGCCAAGACAAAGCTTCACGCAATAGGTGAGGGGTATGGCCGCCTTTAGCGCATGAACGTTCGAAGTAGTCATTCAATGCATTGCGATACATTGGATGAGCACAGTTGTCGATAATGGCACGTGCGCGCTCACGTGGAGCAAGACCACGTAGATCGGCTAGACCAATTTCAGTCACAAGAATATCAACATCATGTTCAGAGTGATCAACATGCGATGCCATTGGTACGATTGAAGAGATATCTCCGCCTTTTGCAATTGATTTGGTTACGAAAATAGCCAAATGTGCATTACGTGCGAAGTCACCTGAGCCACCGATACCGTTCATCATTTTGGTACCACAAACGTGGGTTGAGTTTACGTTGCCGTAAATATCGAACTCAAGCGCAGTGTTGATACCGATGATGCCCAGACGACGAACCAATTCAGGATGGTTTGAAATTTCCTGTGGACGAAGAACCAACTTGTCTTTATATGCTTCGATATTGCCAAAGACTTTATCGCCATACTGCTTAGAGAGGGTGATTGAAGAACCTGAAGCAAATTTCATTTTGCCCGCATCGATCAGTTCAAAAGTACAATCTTGAAGAACTTCTGAGTACATGATCAAGTCTTCGAAGTTTGAATCTTTAAGACCTGTCAAAACTGCATTGGCAATCGAACCGATACCGGCTTGTAATGGGCCTAAGTTTTTCGGTAGGCGCTTTTCAGCCACTTCGTTTTCAAAGAATGCGATCAGGTGGTTGGCAATACCTTGAGTCTCATCATCTGGTAGGGTCACAGTTGATGGAGAATCATCAGTGTCGTTAAATACGATACCCACGATTTTTGAAGGATCGATTTGAATCGCAGTGGTACCAATACGCTCATCCACTTGAGTTAAAGGGATCGGTTGGCGTGTTGGGCGGTAGCTTGGGATGTAAATATCGTGTAAGCCTTCAAATGCTGGATCAAGTGAAGTATTGATTTCAACAATGACTTTTTCAGCAAAGATCGCAAAACTGGCTGAGTTGCCTACAGACGTTGTCGGGATAATGCCGCCATCTTCAGTGATCGCAATTGCTTCAATCACTGCAACATCTGGACGTTTAAGTTGTAGGTTACGCATTTGTTCTACAGTTTCAGACAAATGCTGATCGATAAACATCACTTCGCCATTGTTGATTGCGCGACGTAAAGTGTTATCCACTTGGAATGGTAGGCGACGAGCCAATACACCTGCTTCAGTGAGTTGTTTGTCCAGATCATTACCTAAGCTTGCACCGGTAATTAATGTAATTTTTAAAGGATTAACAAGCGCTTGCTTAACTAAGGCTTGTGGTACAGCTTTGGCCTCACCAGCGCGTGTAAATCCACTCATACCGACAGTCATACCGTCTTGAATAAATGTTGCAGCTTGCTCTGCACTCATAACTTTGTCGTGAAGTGAAGCTAAACGAATGCGGTCTAAGGCCATGTCGTACTCTCAATAGATAAAACTCAGAATTAGCTTGAATTGTACCGCTGTGTCTAGTGAAAGTGCATAGCTGTTAGGCTAAGGTCTAATTTCGTAAATAAATACAGGTATTTATATTTTTGATGCATTGTAGTGCGTTGAAATGTAATAATAAAACAGTGAGACTAAACTGGCCTTTGAAATATTAAGCGATTAAAAATTAGGCGTTTAGTTAGAAGCGTTCAGTCAGAGTTTGCTTGATTTTACCCAAAGCACTGCTTGAGGTGGCTTGCTCTTTTTCTAGTGGTGCCAATGGCAAGCTGATAATTACTTCCAAGCCACCATGTTCGCGATTGTGTATATAAATTTCACCTTGGTGAATATCGACGATCCGTTTCACAATCGCCAAACCCAACCCACTACCTTGTACGGTGCGTGCTGCATTGCCACGTACAAAAGGTTGCATCAGTTCTGCAATTTGATCTTCGGGGATGCCTTCACCATGATCTGAAACACTGATGATAATCTGGTGCTCAAGGGCATGTGCTGAAAGCTCAATCGGTTCTGCACCATAGCGCTTGGCATTGTTGATTAAATTGCCAATCAGGCGCTTCAATGATAAGGAACGTGCGGCAATAATGGGTAGTTGTTGTGCCTGAAACTGGATGTCTAAGGGTTTGAATTGAATGACTAGTTCTTGGAGTAGGCTATTGATGTTGGTGTCTTGCAGTTCTTCGTCAGAACCATCACGCATATAAGAAATGAATTGATCTAAAATCGCATCCATATCTTCGACATCATAGATAAGGCCTTCTTTGAGAAAGTCATCATCGGGCATCATTTCAGCACTGAGGCGAATACGCGTGAGCGGTGTTCTTAAATCATGTGAAATACCCGCCAACATGATCAAGCGATCACGTTCAGTTTGCTGCAGGGTGTAAACCATATGATTGAAGGCTTGGTTAACCTCACGGATCTCTTGTGGACCATGATTGGTTTCTAAATAGGGTGCCTTGGCATTTTTACTGTATTGATTGGCAGCATTTTGCAAGCGTCTTAATGGACGATTAAGCTGGCGAACCAAGGTCAGGATAATAATAAATGACACGATGGGCACACCCAACAACCATCCAAATACCAGCTCTGAGCTGTAATTGGCATAGGTTTTCAGGGTTTCACGCACCCAATGACCATGCATTTCTGGGGTTTGAATCCAAATGCGAGGGCTAGGTTTAAACTGAAAATACACTACCACATCTTTGAGTGCCATTTCTTGGGCTAATTTTTCTTCGATATGTCCAGTAATATAGTCGGCAACTAATTTATCTTTAACATTGGGGTATTGCGTTGGGTCGGTGATGTACTCTAGACCAACGCGATTTTTCAGCCATAGATCTACATCTAGCTCATTGTCTTTATTGTAAATTTTAATATTGGGGTTGTTGATGACTTCAAGTTGCAGCGCCAAATAGCGCGCATGCAACTGTAACTCAGGCAAATACAGCGTTCGCCAGAAGAACCATAGCGTCATGAACCAACTGATAAAGACCACAAAGATCACCAACACAGTGGTGCGCATGGCGGCTGAGCGAGGCTTAATTTTGTCTAAGAAACGTTCCCAACGGGTGCGTTTCTTTTCAGAATAGGCTTCAAACTCATTGAAGTTTGCGGTATCACTTGGATCTAATTTCACTACAGGCCCTAAATGCGTATAGGCTGAATATTATTCTGCACCATCTGGAACAAAGACATAACCCACGCCCCAAACCGTTTGGATATAGCGAGCACGAGCAGGGTTTTCTTCGATCAAACGACGTAGGCGTGATACTTGTACATCGATTGAGCGTTCCATTGCACCCCATTCACGACCACGAGCCAGGTTCATGAGCTTGTCGCGGGTCAAAGGTTCGCGTGGATGTTGTACCAAGGCTTTGAGAACTGCAAACTCACCTGTAGTGAGTGTCACCACTTGACCTTCACGGGTTAGGGTGCGTGTAGACAGATCTAATGACCATGGGCCAAACGAGACCACTTCGACGTTTTGGCTTGGTGCGCCAGGCACTTCACGGACTTGACGACGCAATACTGCACGTATACGTGCGAGTAATTCATTGGGATTAAATGGTTTTGGTAAATAGTCGTCTGCGCCAGCTTCTAAGCCTGCAATGCGATCAGAATCACTGCCGCGAGCGGTCAGCATAATAATCGGCGTGTCGATATTGGATTGACGTAGGCGACGGCAAATACTTAAGCCATCTTCTACGGGAAGCATAAAATCGAGAACGATGAGTGAAAATAACTCACGTTGTAATAGGCGATCCATCTGCGTCGCATCGTGGGCAGTCTTGACCACAAATCCTTTATCTTCTAAGAAACGCTGTAAAAGTGTACGCAAACGGACATCATCATCGACTACAAGAATACGTTCGACGCGATCGGTTTCGTGGTGAACGACATCTGTATTTTCAGCAGGTACAACCAGACTCATGATGCACTCCGTAAATATAGTAATTTATCAATATTTGTATAGCTGAGTATACTGCCTAAGTTATTGTTATGACTATGTATCAATTTGCTCAAAAATACAATTTTCAAGCGATTGAGAATACCAAAAAACAACATCTTAGCTCGTATACCCCCCTGCAAATGTTGACATTTGATTGCTGCATGATTAACAAGTGATTTTTTTTGGTTATAATCGAAAAAAATGAGCAATTATGCAATGAAACTTATATGTATTCTGCTGCTCTGTCTAGGTTTGTCGGCATGTATTAGTCGATTATCTCGACCACTTATGACAGGAACGGTGATGGATCCCCAAGGGCAAGCCTTAAAAGGTGTGCAAGTGGGCGAAACACAAACCGATGCAACAGGTCATTTTAGTTTAAAGGAACGTCGGTACTACGCTTTTTTATTGAAAGAAATCTGGTATATGGAAGCACCGCCGATCTTTATTTCAGAAGTTGTCATTTTAAATGGATATCAAAGCTGTAAAATCCAAGCGCACGACTCGCGTGGCGGTGGACGCGCTAAAGGAGCAACATGGGCTGTTGGACAGATTGTTCTTTATCCATCATCATCGACGAGTATGCAAAAATCACCTGAAGATTGTGCTATAAAAAACCAATAGAATTAACATGTTACTTGCTGATTAGTGAAGAATATGTAAAACAGTTGTGGATTTTATAGTCTTGGTCTTTATAATCACTAACTTTTAGTCCTTATCCTTGTGGAATTTAACACGATGACTGACTTAGTTCAGCAGTTGGCAAGTGAGCTTGCCGCACGTCCAAACCAAGTAGAAGCTGCCATCAAATTGATTGATGAAGGTGCCAGTGTTCCATTTATCGCACGTTACCGTAAAGAAGTAACGCAAGGTTTAGACGACACGCAATTACGCCAACTTGATACGCGTTTAACGTATTTACGTGATTTATTCGAAAGACGTGACAAAGTCATTGAATCACTGAAAGAACAAGATAAATTGTCCGATGACTTGTTGTCACGTGTGAATGCAGCTGCGACTAAAAATGCATTAGAAGAGATTTATGCACCGTATCGCCCTAAGCGTACCAGCAAATCATTTAAAGCAAGAGAAGCTGGTTTAGGCCCGATTGCTGAAAAAATTCTACAACAAGAGATCGAACCTCAAGCGGCACTCGAAGGCTTTAGTCATGAAGACTATGCTGATGTTGAGAGCCA
The DNA here is from genome assembly GCF_004345325.1 of Acinetobacter calcoaceticus. Lineage (GTDB taxonomy): Bacteria > Pseudomonadota > Gammaproteobacteria > Pseudomonadales > Moraxellaceae > Acinetobacter > Acinetobacter calcoaceticus_D. Next base: position 249,204 of record NZ_SLVJ01000001.1, on the reverse strand, counting down.
ATTGGATGCGATTCAACATATTCTGATTGATGATTGGGCGCAAAATATTGGCCTGACCACGGAACTCAAAGCCGGTTTCTCTAAAACTGCAGTGCTGAAAAGCCTTGTCGCGAGTGAAGAGAAAAAAGAAGTCGGTAAGAAATTCCGTGATTACTTCGATTTCTCTGAAAACCTAAACAAAGTACCATCACATCGTTTATTGGCGATGTTACGTGGTCGTCAAGAAAACGTTTTGGGTTTGAAAGTAGACGGTGAAGATGAGCCAGCATTGGCACGTATCGAGACTGAACTTAACCTCGAACAGATCCAACCACAAGCACGTCAAGATTATTTAAAACAAACAGCAAAATTATTCTGGATGGGTAAAGTCCGTCCAAGCATCGAACACTCATTGTTGACTGATAAGCGTTTGAATGCTGAAGCTGAAGCAATGCAAGTCTTTGCTGAAAACCTACGTCATTTGTTGTTGTCTGCGCCTGCGGGCTCACGCTGCACCTTGGGTGTCGATCCTGGTATCCGTACTGGTGTGAAATTGGCTGTGGTTAATGCATCTGGTGATGTTGAAGCACATAGCACCATTTATCCATTTGCGCCTAAAGATGATAAAGCTGGTTCAATTGCAGAATTGGCGCGTTTGTGCCGTGAATACAACGTTGACCTGATTGCGATTGGTAACGGTACTGCAAGTCGTGAAACTGAAGCAGTGGTTGCAGAAATGATGGCAGCCAACACTGACCTGAAACTGACTCGTGTATCGGTCAGTGAAGCCGGTGCTTCGGTTTATTCCGCTTCAGAATTGGCTTCGGCTGAATTGCCTGAATTGGATGTTGCGATTCGTGGCGCAGTTTCGATTGCACGTCGTTTACAAGATCCATTGGCTGAATTGGTCAAGATTGATCCTAAGTCGATTGGTGTAGGTCAGTATCAACATGACGTGAACCAAACTGGTCTGGCAAAAACTCTAGACGCTGTGGTTGAAGACTGTGTGAATGCTGTGGGTGTTGATGTCAATACCGCATCTTCTGCAATCTTGGGCTATATCGCAGGTTTGAACAAAGCGATTGCACAACAGATCGTTGAATACCGTAAAGAAAATGGCCGTTTTGAAAACCGCCAAGCCTTGAAAAATGTACCACGCTTAGGCGAACGTACCTTTGAACAAGCTGCAGGTTTCTTGCGCGTATTGGAAGGTGTAGAGCCTTTAGATGCTTCTGCTGTGCATCCTGAAAGCTATGCATTGGTTGGAAAAATCGTTAGCGCAAAAGGCACTAGCCTAAAAGACATCATTGGCAATAGCGAAATCATTCGTCAGGTCAATGCTGAAGAATTTGTCGATGACAAAGTGGGTCTGCCAACCGTACAAGACGTATTAAGCGAATTGGAAAAACCAGGTCGTGATCCACGTCCAGAATTCCGTACTGCGAAGTTCCGTGAAGATATCACTGAAGTTGCACAATTAACGGATGGCTTACAGCTTGAAGGCGTGATCACCAACGTGACTAACTTCGGTGCTTTTGTAGACATCGGTGTACATCAGGATGGCTTGATTCATATTTCTGAATTGGCCAACGAATTTGTTTCTGATCCACACAAAGTGGTTAAGCCAGGTCAAATCGTACAAGTACGTGTCATTCAAGTTGATGCTGAGCGTAATCGTGTCAATCTGTCTATGCGTCCTGAAGGTGCTGCTGCAGCGAAGCCTGCACGTCAACCACGTCGTGAGCCAAATGGCGAAGCGCGTACAGACCGTAAACCTCAAGGCAAACGCCCTCAAGGCGCACGTCCACAAGGTCAAGGTGATCGTCCACAACGTCAGCCGAAACCTCAGGCCGCTAAACCACAAGAAAATAAAATCGGTGGTTTTGGTGCATTGTTATTACAAGCAGGGATCAAAGGCTCTAAATAAGCCCTGACCACTGTATAAAAAACCTCCCATTTGGGAGGTTTTTTTGTGCTTGGTCAATTGATTGCGTGCAATCCTACCAATGTTCACCTGGGAACAGGCGGGCATAGGCACGTTGTACGATATTGAGTTTTTGTGACTCACCCACCGAAGCCGTCGAGCTTGGGAATAGGTTATAGCCGATAGACATCAATTTGTTGTTGATGCCAGGTGCAATCGAATAGGTGATCGAAGCCAAACGACCCAAATGCGTGGCGACTTTCTTCGGACGCTTCACGATTGCATACGCAATCAGATCAGCCGCTTGCTCAGGAGATAATGTTGGAACGTAGTTGTAGATCTTGGTTGGTGCAATCATTGGCGTACGGACCAAAGGCATATACACCGAGGTAATCGCGATCTTGTGTGAATGCACCTCAGCTGACAGACAACGGCTAAAGGCATCGAGTGCGGCTTTAGACGCAACATAGGCCGAAAAACGCGTCGCATTGGCAAGCACACCAATTGAGCTGATGTTGATGATGTGCCCATCTCTGCGATTCATCATTTGTGGCAGAATGTTGAGCACCAAACGCACTGCACCGAAATAGTTCAACTGCATGGTACGTTCAAAGTCATGAAAGCGATCCACGGACTCATGCACTGCACGGCGGATTGAACGTCCTGCATTGTTAATCAGAAAATCAATATGATCGACCGATGCAAGAATCTTTTGTGACACCTCATCAATGGCGTTCATATCGTTGAGGTCGCAAGGGAAAATGGTCGCTTGACCACCTTCAGCTTCGATCTCAGCTTGAACCTGCTCCAACGTTTCTTGGGTCCTAGCAACCAACAGTACATGTGCACCTTTAGAAGCGAGTTTCTTTGCTACTGTTAAACCGATACCACTGGATGCGCCAGTAATTAATGCAACTTTGTCTTGAACCTTAGATTGGAAAAGCTGCTCTAGTTTTTGATTCATGTGTTTTCCCTGATGAATGAAACTAAATTATTGAAAATTAATTGTTATTTAAAATGAAAATCTTTAACCTAAAAGACCATCAAGCCTATGTAAAAAATAATAGCAATAATAATAAAAAAAGCCAGAACTAAGCATCTGAATTTGAAAATAATTTTAGAGTAAATGCTCTACTTTGTAACTCAAGAATTGTGAATTTAAGGGGGATCTGACCATGCTCTGGAGCAAAGTCAGATAGGGGGCTGAATTAAACTTTAGACAGTGCTTGTTCTAGATCGGCCAAGAGATCATCGATGTGTTCGATGCCCACTGACAAACGAACCATGTCGATACTCACACCCGCTGCTTTCAATTCGGTTTCATTCAATTGACGATGGGTGGTGGTCGCAGGATGGCAGGCCAAACTTTTGGCATCACCGATGTTGACGAGGCGGGTAAACAGTTGCAATGCATCGATAAATCGGGTGCCGCCTTCACGACCATCTTCAACCCCAAAGGATAAAATCGCTGAAGGCTTGCCTTTGACGTATTTTTGCGCCAAAGCATGCTGTGGATGATCTTTCAATCCTGCATAGTTGACCCATTTTACTTTAGGGTGTTCTTTGAGGTATTCAGCAACTTTTTGCGCATTTTCAGTATGACGTTCCATACGTAAGTTCAAGGTTTCAAGGCCTTGTAGGATCAGGAACACGCTGAGTGGGCTGATCGCTGCACCAGTATTGCGTAATGGCACCACACGGGCACGGGCGATGTAGGCAGCTGCACCCAAAGCTTCGACATAGTTGACGCCGTGATAGCTTGGATCTGGGGTGTTGAGCACTTTAAAACGCTCAGGATAATCACCCCAAGGGAATTTACCACTGTCTACAATCGCACCGCCAATGCTGTTGCCATGACCGCCGATGTACTTGGTCAATGAATGCACCACGATATCAGCACCATACTCAAATGGCTTTAACAGTGCAGGGGTGGCAACAGTGTTATCCACGACCACAGGCACGCCATATTCATGGGCAATTTTTGCAATGGCTTCAAGGTCAATGATATTGCCCAATGGATTACCGATGGACTCAACAAAAACCAATTTGGTTTTATCGTCAATCAAGCCACGTAAAGCTTCGGGATTTTGGTAGTCAAAAAAGCGCACTTCGATGCCTTGTTTTGGCAAAGTGTGGGCAAATAAATTGTAGCTACCACCGTAAAGGGTCGATACCGATGCAATATTATCGCCAGCTTCGGTGATGGTTTGAATCGCATAGGTGATGGCGGCCATACCTGAAGCCAATGCCAATGCACCGATACCGCCCTCTAAAGCTGCGATACGTTGTTCGAGTACTGCTGTTGTTGGGTTCATGATACGGGTATAGATATTTCCTTGAACCTTTAAGTCAAAGAGATCTGCACCATGTTGAGTGTCATCAAAGGCATAGGAGGTGGTTTGGTAGATTGGCACAGCAACGGCTTTGGTTGTGGCTTCTGGACTGTATCCTGCGTGAATGGCAAGTGTTTCGTCTTTGTAGGTCATGATTCCATCATCTATGTGTTTAATTTTGCATTGAGTTTAGCATTTATCTATATGAATTAAAGGGCAAAACTGATGCTGCTTATATATTTAAAAATGATAATAATAGAGTCTTTGGTCAAATTAATTTCAAATGTTGGCTGTGATATAAGTTGACGTTTTTCAGCCAGATGCATTGTAATAAATCGCAGACAATCCTTTGCACAGAAGATAAAAAATCCACGCCTTATTTTTTTAACACTTTCATCGTATAATGCGGGGGTATTTTCTCGCCCTAAGCGACATAAATGTCTCGTAAGTGCGAAGTTTTGATTTTTATTGAGGAGTCCTAAGTGGCCCAATACATTTACACGATGAACCGTGTGTCAAAGATGGTCCCACCCAAGCGTGAGATCCTGAAAGACATCTCTTTATCATTCTTTCCAGGCGCCAAAATTGGTGTGCTTGGTTTAAACGGTGCAGGTAAATCGACCTTACTCCGTATTATGGCGGGCGTCGATAAAGATTTCTCTGGTGAGGCGCGTGCTCAACCCGGTATTAAAATTGGTTACTTAGAGCAAGAACCACCACTCGATGACAGTAAAGATGTCCGTGGTAATGTGGAAGACGGCTTACGTGAACCTTTAGATGCCTTGGCGCGTTTAGATGAGGTTTTTGCTGAGTATGCGGCTGAAGATGCTGACTTTGATGCACTTGCAAAAGAGCAAGAAAAGTTAGAATCGATCATCCATGCTTGGGATGCACATAACTTAAACAACCAATTGGAACAAGCTGCGGGTGCGTTGAACCTACCGGCTTGGGATGCGGATGTATCTAAGCTTTCGGGTGGTGAACGTCGTCGTGTTGCATTGTGTCGTTTGTTGTTGTCTAAACCTGACATGTTGTTGCTCGATGAACCGACGAACCATTTGGACGCCGAATCGGTGACCTGGTTAGAGCGTTTCTTAAAAGATTTCCCTGGCACCATCGTCGCAATCACGCATGACCGTTATTTCTTGGATAACGTTGCTGAGTGGATCTTGGAGCTTGACCGCGGACATGGTATTCCGTATCAAGGCAACTATTCTTCTTGGTTAGAACAGAAGAATGCGCGTCTAGATCAAGAAAACAAACAAGAAGAGTCTTTTGCTAAAGCCTTGAAAAAAGAATTGGAATGGGTTCGTTCTAATGCTAAAGGTCAGCAAAAGAAAAACAAAGCGCGTATGGAGCGTTTTGAAGAGTTGAACTCACGCGAATTCCAACAGCGTAATGAAACCTCTGAAATCTATATTCCACCAGGTCCACGTTTGGGTAACAAAGTGGTTGAAGTGGAAAATATCAGTAAGTCTTTTGATGGTCGTACATTGTATGAAAATCTAAGCTTTACTGTGCCCCCTACAGCGATTGTTGGGATCGTTGGTCCGAACGGTGCGGGTAAAACCACCTTGTTCCGTATGATGACCGGCGAGCAACAACCAGATACCGGTACAGTGACTTTGGGTGAGTCGGTGAAAGTGGCCTATGTGGGTCAGATCCGCGACACCTTGGATAACAGTAAAACGGTTTGGGAAGAAGTTTCTGGCGGTTTGGATATCCTTAAAGTCGGTGATTATGAAATTGCTTCACGTGCGTATATCGGTCGCTTTAACTTTAAAGGTTCAGATCAGCAAAAACGTGTAGGCGAGCTTTCTGGTGGTGAACGTAACCGTTTACAACTGGCGAAAATCCTACAGTTGGGTGCAAACGTTATCTTACTGGATGAGCCATCAAACGACTTGGATATTGAAACCTTACGTGCGCTAGAAGATGCAATTTTAGTCTTCCCAGGTACGGTAATGGTGGTGTCGCATGACCGTTGGTTCCTTGACCGCATTGCAACACATATCTTGTCTTTTGAAGATGAACAACCTGAATTCTTTGCGGGTAACTATAACGAATACGAAACTTTCCGTCGTAATCGTTTGGGTGACGATACTGATGCCAAAGGCAAGAAGTATCGTAAAATTGGTGGCTAATCGCCGCTAAGCTCAGCCCAATGGCTGATTGATCAAACAAAGTTGTCAAAAAGTCCCACTTCGTGTGGGATTTTTTTATGCCAAAACCTTACACAAAACCCCCTCCAAAAATCTTAAATTACAGTCATCTGAATTTCACTACCCTTTGTCTGTCGGACGTTGGTGTCGCGTTAATTTTCGCTATGCTTTCGAAACGGGGAGCAAAGCAAAATGGACAGGATGTTCAAGCATAAGGGCTTCAGCCTGATTGAGTTCATGCTGACGATTGCGGTATTGGCGGTCATTTGCATGAGTGCAGTGCCTACATTTTCAAGATGGATTGCAGTACTGCAGTTGCAACAGAGTCGACAAGATTTGATGGCAACTTTCATGCAGGCACGTAGTCAAGCGATCTTGATTCGGCGTGAAGTTAGTGTGGGGTTGTTTGCTGGTCAGAACACTGCGACTCAATGGTATTGGATTATCCGGCCAACACTGCAATTGCGCCAACCCGAACAAATTAATCAAATCACTTTTTTTTCCAACGGTAGCGTGACTGCAGCACAAGTCTCTTTTCGATCCTCAAAGATTGATACCGCTGCGCGGTCTGCCAGCGTTGGGCATAAACCGCGTTCTGAGGGTGAGATCTATGATGAGCTGCGCTTTGAATTGTGCAATGTGGAGCATGCCATGAGTCAGGGTTTTGTCGTGAATCGAATGGGGTACATCTATGCGACGCAGGATCGAGCATGCTCAAGCAACGATTAGCTGTTCAGCGTGGTGTAGGTATGGTTGAGGTGATGGTGGCATTGAGTTTGCTGGCGATTGCAGTTTTGGGCTATAGCGCACTGCAACTACGTGCTATGGCGGCGACTGAGGAAGCAACACAGCATATTCAAGCCATGAACTTGGCCCGAGATCTGGCCGAACGTATGCGGATTAACCGTGATGGTTTCGCTTTTTATCGTTCCGTCACCGGCACTGCTCGGTCTTGCGCCGCAACTGCAAATGAATCCATCTATGAGGCAAGCGGATTTTGTAGTGCCAAGCAAATGGCTGAGTATGACTTTGCACAAGTGTCCAAAAAGGCAAAATTACTCGGTATGAAAGTTGCCATTCATGACTGCCAGAACAACAGATTGAAGAGGCAATGTATCTATGTGGCTTGGGGTGACACCATGCCGACCAATGGTGATCTAGCTACGGATTGCACGCGTGGTGCGGCCTATGTCAGTCACTCAACGTGCATCATTGTTGAAAGCTATATTCAAATGCAGCAAACGCAGAGGATGAGGTAGCTATGCTGAGTCGTTGCCAACAAGGCTTTAGTTTGGTTGAGTTGATGATTGCACTCAGCTTGGGCTTATTGATCGTTGCCGCAGGACTGTCTGTACTGATGAGTGGGCATCGGGTCTTGGCATTGCAAGTATCGATGGATGAGTTGCAACACAATGCCAATCTGAGTCTCGGGATGCTGACCCGCGACCTCAGACACACTAATTTAAATACCACATCGATGCAGCAGGTCAATAATAAAACCAAGGGCTCAGGGATCATTTTCAACGCCGGCAACTTACCGCTTTCAATGACCCAGCAACATCAAAATTTTTGGACGCAAGAGGGGTACACTGAGGCAGCGACAGATATCAACAGTGATCAACTCACGATCCAGTATATGCCCGAATATGATCGCCTGAATTGGAATGAAAACCCAGTCACTGCAAGCCTAGCCAGCAACATTCAGAACCCCAGCCAGAACCCGAATCAAAATCCAAGCCTGAACCTAAACCAGCCCCTCAACCAGAAACAGGGGCAGAGTAACGATGTTTATCTTGGTGGCTATAACTGTGAAGGGGAGAAGATTGAGTTCAATGTGCAAGTCAAGGATGCTCAAGCTTACGGCCGCAAAATCATCGTTAATCGTTATTTCCTCAAAAGAGACCCACAACAGCATGCAGATGAGCCTGAAGGATTCTCCTTGTATTGCCAGAGTGGCTACTATGCTGAGGGTGATCGTGAAATCACTGGTTTTAAAAAGGACGGCGGACAACAAATCATTAAGCGCGTGGATGCCTTTAAAGTTCGCTTCGGGGTAAAAGCGCCCAATGGGCAGCTACGTTATCTAAGTATCAATCAATACAATGCGTTGATGTCTGCTGAAAAGATCAGATCGAATCAGTTTTATAACATCGTCTCGATTGAGCTGAATCTGTTGATCCGTGCATCGACCAAGCTTGGAGCGCGTACAACTGAAGCAGCACAACGCTATGAATTGGCAGGTCAGACCCTGACATTAAAATCCAACGCACTCGACGCACCGGCTTATTTACGTCAAAGCATCAGCCAAGTGGTTGCGCTGAGAAATAGCACTGGAGCTGCAGACAATGAATAAGCAGTTGAGTAAGCAGTTGAATACGCGGCTGAACAAAGGGCTGAATCGGTGGCATGCTCAGCGCGGGGCGACCTTGATCATTGTATTGGTGCTGTTGGTGCTAATGGCGATCATCGGCACTGTGGCAACACGCTCTAGTATCTTGAGTTTGAAAATCGCCACCAACAGCCAAATCCAAGCCTTGTTGATGGAAAACTCAGACGCAGTGTTGTTTAACATCGAAGACCCACAAGCGCTCAACCGCCAATTGGCCCAAGATGGCATGTTTAGTTATTTTAATTCGGCTGAACATAGCGAAAATGAACTGGTATTTTGTTATCGAGCGGATGCAGATGCCTTTTTTAAGATCAGTCACGCCAGTGCAATACGGCCAAATGGCACGATCGATCCCAAAAAAGGGCTGAATGGTTTTTGTAAAAATAATGATTTTTCCTCAGGACGCTCTGCGGTGTTATCACAGGTTTATCTCAAGAAAATCTTGCTCGAATCCGCGCCCTTGACTCAAGTGGTCAAAGGCATGAGCTTGGGGCAGGCGACTTTGCCGATCGTATCGCATCATGTCAATGTCACGGTGATTTCGATCTTACCCAGTTTTAGCGATATTAGTTCTACACAGATTGAACAATGCTTTCAAAAAACGGCTGCAGAAGTGAGCCAATGCTTTAACCAATATAACGTTCCCTACAACACTCAACATGCGCAATATGTGGTGGGTGGACAACCTAAATTAGTGTCTTAATCGACCCCGATGGTTCTATACGTCAATAATGAAAAATATCAATCAAATCAATAAACCCAATCCAGGTATGGGTCAAAGATGTGTTGCAACTTGCAGTGTTTTAGTCGCTGTCATGCTCGGTGGCCTCAGTATCAGTCACAGTCTGGCCAGCGATATTGAAATCTATAAAAATGGTAAACCGGGTGAGGTGGTGATCACCATGATGTTGGATACTTCAGCCAGTATGGACTTAAAAACCATGCTGGCGATGAAGGGTCGGATAGGGGAGCAAGAACGCTTCAAACCCTGTGATGCACCTGCGGACATCGTGTTTGATCGCGATAAAGCCAGTATTGATGAATGGGATCAAAGTAGAAATTACACGGTGAATTCCTGTAAGGATGACAATGGTCAGGTTTACTATGATCGGATTTCGCGCTTAAAAAATGCGCTCTATGAGCTGGCCACCTCAACTGCGATACCGCCAAGTACCAAGATAGGGATTGGAACCTATCCTTATTTTAATCAAGCCAAAAACGATACGGCTCAACGTGCTTATATGCGTATCGCGGCGGAGCCTTGGGGGCCTGTGGGTTCAGCGCAACGAAAAAAAGTCCTACAACTGATTCGTGATCCTAAATTTGTAGGGCTCGGCGGTACGCCAACCTCGTCAGCGTATGCAGAAGCTGCAGCCTATATGTTGGGAACCACCACCAAGCAAACCCCATTTAGTGGCATCAACTTAGCCGATAAGACCTATTCACCGAATATGGTGCTGGGCAGATATGATGATGAAAAAAGATATGTCAGTCCGATCAAAAAAATTGGTAATAGTCAATGTGATGGTCAAGGCATTTACTTTATGACCGATGGTGAACCGCAGTCAATTAAAGGAGCCAATATTTTGAGCCCCATGGCCAGTGCACTGAATGTCTATGAGTCCAGCATTAGCCCAAATAGTGGCTTAAGGGGTGGGGTGAGTATGACCAAGTCAGGCTATACCTCACATTGGGGCGAAATCGGGACTTTTGCGCGCTATTTAAATAATCGTCAGATGATGAATAAACTTTTAATAAACAAGCCAGATTCACGTTTACGCACCGCCGTGGTGGGGTATGGCTCGATCTTTGATGTGGACCCCAAATTGCGCCAGCGTCTGACCGATCCCAAGAATCAACGCACTCGAACTTATTATGACTGTAATAAGCTCAGCAGTGTCGATGCTCGAAATACCTGTAACTGGGGATCGAAAAGTCAATTTTCAGATGGTTCAAGCACCATTCGTGGCATCGGTGGCTATGGCGAAGGCGGCTTTTATTCGGCCAACTCTACGCAGGATCTGATTGAAAGTATTGTGAACTTTATTGAGGATACCCAACCAGATTTTGATCCGATCTTGATGGGATCACCGACCATTCCCGTGGATAGTCTTAATCCGATTCAATTACATCCTTTTGGTTATTATGCGACGTTGATTCCCAAACCCGATACAGGGCAACAACTATGGCAAGGCAACTTCAATAAATTTCATGTTTATCAAGGCGAACTTTATAGCGGTGATAAGCTGACGCGTCTGATTAAGGCATCAGGTGAGGCGGATAAAAATGCGCAAGGGATCTGGGGCAAGGAGGGTATGCGGGGTAAATTACCCTTGATTGTTGCGGATACGGAGTCGGATGCAGAAGCTACATCACAACGGAAAATTTATACCAATCGTCGTTGGGATCAGACACTGAATAAATATGTTGCGGCAGCGACGCTACAAAGCATTACGGTGCAACAGTTATTGAATCCAGCCGAAGACTCACAAAAGGATGAATATAAAAACTATTGGCTGAACCTGTTGGGGTTTAAGGTGGATGAGCAGGCTGAGATTAGGCAACTATCGCAGTTACCGAAAATGGAACTCAGGCAATTGGGGGCAATACTGCATTCTAAGCCGATTTTGCTGACCCAAGAAGGCAAGGTCATCAATAACAATGGCAAAATCAGTACCACCAATCGTGAAGATTATTTGCTATTTGGCAGTACCCAAGGGTTATTACATTTGCTCGATGACCAAGGGAAAGAGGTTTTTTCCTTTGTCCCTTATGAAATGTTACAGAGCCAAAAACAGGCTTTTCTGGCGGCAGAAAGCACTACAGGGGGAGTACAGAAATTATTTTATGGGGTTGATGCCCCTTGGGTGGCCCGAACGCATTATGTATCAAAGCAAGATGGTACCCAGACGGTCAAAATAACCGATCAAGTGAAAAGCATCGGCACTGAGTCCATGCTCAGTCAAGGCTTGCAGTGGGTCTATGGTGGTCTGCGTATGGGAGGCAAGAGCTATTATGCCTTGGATCTTGCTGATATATCCAAGCCTGAATTTAAGTTTCAAATCGACCCAGAGCAGCAGCGGATCATTTCAGCTGAACACGGCAAAGCGCAGACCAGTGAGCAGATTGGCGCATTAAAATGGATGGGTCAGAGTTGGTCCAAACCGAGCCTTGCCTATATCAATTGGGAGGGAACGCGGAAATTGGTGATGTTTGTCGGTGGGGGTTACGATGCTCAGGGTCAAGTGCAATGTACGACCACCACCAAGCGTGAAGCGCAATTGAGCAATGATGATCCCTTAAGTCGCTATAACAACCAAGGCTATGAATGTCCGACCTATCAACAAAGTAATGGCATTGGTGCTGGCGTATATATGTTTGATGCCAACAATGGACAACTGTTGTGGTGGGCCAGTCGTCAAAGCATGGTCAATGGGCGCATCGAGAAAATGGGGGCACAGCAAGCCAGTTATCACGAAAACTTGCAATATAGTGTGGTATCGCAAATCAACAGCATTGACCGCGATAATGATGGTTTGGTCGATGCTTTATATTTCGGTGATTTGGGTGGGCAAGTGTTTCGTATTGATCTGAATAATCGTGCCGCCAACAGTGCTGATTTTGCTACACGTATCTTTAGACTTTATAACGGTCATCTTAACAATGGCCTCAGCCCACGCTTTTATGAGATGCCCAGTTTCTCAGTGCATCTAGATGAACAGAATAAATTGTTCGGTGTGGTGGCACTCAGTTCTGGCAATGTCAGCTCACCCTTGGCTGGGCCAGAGATCAGTGCTCTAGATGGGGTGTTTGTACTGTTTGATAATGATATTGCCCGTACGGATTTGTTAAGCACTCAACAATTTTACAATCGACAAGACATTACTGGATTGCCCTTGCTTGATCTACAGCGCGGCATGGTACGAGGCACACGTCTATATAACCAAGCGGTGTTTAATGCGGGTTGGTGGCATCCCTATTCAAAAAAAAGAGGTGAATATAAGGGCTTGAGTGAAATCTTTGCGCTCGATCATATTTTGTATGCCAATGTCTATCATCGTGATGGTAAGGGGATTGGGGATGGTTGTGGGCCACGGGTTGAGGGAGATTCCTACCTGTTTCAGTTTTGCTTGCCATTTGGGAAATGTAACTTTGGACTGAATAATGTCCATGCACCCGATCGCGTTAAAATCGGCGCAGGGATACTCGGTACAGGTTTGGCACAGGGCTATAGTGGGATCAAAGGCAGTCTGAGCATGCTGCTCAATCGACAACGGGTGCAAGGAAATTGTAAACGCCTTGAAGATAGTAATTTACCCGAGTGCCAGTTGTATAAGACCGAAATGGCGATCCGTAGCCTACGCTGGTTTGAGCAGAGGCCTGAATCATGACAGAGCATGTAGATGATTCAGATCACACCGCCCATATGGATCATGCCACCCATATAGAGCATACCGCAGCTCAGTTGGGCTTTACCTTGATCGAGTTTTTGATTGCCTTGGTGTTGATTGCCATCTTAATTTGTTTGGCCCTCCCCAATTATCAGGCTTACTTAGAGCGTAAAGATTTGGCACTAGCCAAACAACACAGTTTGCGCATTGCGGCAAGCTTGGAGCAATTTAAAGCACGAAATTTTAGCTATCGTGGATTTAATTTGGCCGATGTCTATCCCAGTTTTGATGCAGAGAGCAATATTTTGTTGCTTCCAGTCGGTTCTGCGCCTGATGACGCAAAATATATCCTCAGTGTGGTGGATTATGACAGCCTGCAAGCGCTAGATCGGTTGGCGACCCAGAGCGAATCCGCTACTACAGCGGCGGCAAATAACAATAGTTCATCACAGGGGCGGGCTTGGGTGATCCAAGTAGAACGTGCCAAATCAGCCGACGGTCAATATCGGCAACCTCGAAACTTTGACCTGTTGTTGAGCAGTACTGGACTGCGTTGCATGACCCATACGGCCAATCAGGTCAGTGGTTATCGAAGTTGTGGCACGACAAACAGTGAGCCTTGGTCATGAAAAAAAATCTAGCCTTAGGCATGCTGCAGATTTCCCCTCTAGCCATTCGCCGTGGTTTTAGCTTGATGGAGTTGATGGTGGTGGTGTGTCTGATGGGCATCTTGATGAGTCTGGCCTATCCTGCTTATCAGCAGTATAAAGTTCGGGCCAATCGTGCTGATGTGCAGGCATATATGCTGCAGATTGCGGGAAGATTACAACAGTTTAAAGCATTGCGCGGTGATTTTACCCAAGTGCATTTGCAGGATATTGGCGTCAGTGAGCATTATCCAGAGACTGCAACGTCATATTACAATTTAAAATTAAGCAGCGACGCACAGCAATGGAAACTGATTGCGACGCCGATAACTGATACTATGCAGCAGGACAATGGGGCTGTGGTGCTAAATAGCCACGGCCATTCTTGTTGGGTTGAAGGCATAATTTGCACGGTCAATAACGCTTCAAGTTGGCATGTAAGATAGCTTTTAAATTCAAATAAAATGAAAATTGCGGATAACTCAAATTTTGAGCTTTCACTTATGCTTAAAATATCGTAAAATATCCGCCTTTTTAGGTTCAACCGAATCTAAAAAGTTTTTCCTTCATGTGAGAGTATTAACATGGTTGTAATTCGTCTAGCACGCGGTGGTGCTAAAAAACGTCCGTTCTATCAAGTTATTGTAACTGATAGCCGCAATGCGCGTGACGGTCGTTTCATCGAACGTATTGGTTTCTTCAACCCTACAGCACAAGGTCAAGCAGAAAAACTTCGTTTAGATGCTGATCGTTTTGCTCATTGGGTAGCTTTGGGCGCTCAACCGTCTGAACGTGTTGCTTCTTTAGCTGCTCAAGCTAAGAAAGCTGCAGCTACTGCATAATTATCTTTTTAATTCGCGGTAGGTAGCCCATGACACCAACACAGAATGTTCCCGAAGATCGTATTCAGATTGGACAGTTACGTTCAGCATATGGATTAAATGGGTGGCTCTGGATCTATTCCAATACAGATCCAATGAGCAACGTGTTTGACTATCTTCCTTGGTACATTGAGACCAAAGCAGGTTGGCAAACGATAGATGTAAAACGTTGGAAACCGCATGGCAAAGGCTTGGTTGTTTCGTTAAAAGGTGTGAGTGATCGCACTGCTGCGGATAGCTTGGTTGGCGTAAATGTTTGGATTTCAAAATCGCAACTGCCACAACCGAACGTAGACGAGTATTACTGGTCAGATTTAAAAGGCTTAATGGTATTAGGTCTGGACGATCAAGATCAGGAAGTGAATCTCGGTCAAATCTACGAACTGTTTGAAACAGGGGCCAACGATGTGATGGTGGTTCACGCCACAACCGAAAGCATCGATGGTGAAGAGCGAATGATTCCATGGCATCGTGATGTGGTACAGCGTGTTGATCTTGAAGCTGGTCGTATCTACGTAAATTGGGGCGTAGATTATTAATCCTTTATGGATAAACGCAGCAGGAAAATAGAGGAGTCTGCGATGTTTTTTGCAGTCATAACGCTTTTTCCTGAGATGTTTGAAGCGATTACAGCCTACGGTATTAGCGGGCGTGCAGCAAAACGTGACTTAATGCAATTAACTTGTATTAATCCGCGAGACTTTGCAGAGGGCAACTACAAACGAGTGGATGAACGTCCATTTGGTGGGGGTCCTGGTATGGTGATGATGGCTGAGCCTTTGGCAAAAGCGATTGATCATGCCAAACAGCTTGCAATGCAAGCAGGATGTGTTCAAGTCCCTGTGGTGTATATGTCTCCACAAGGAAAAACCTTAAACGAAACTGCAGTACAACAATTCGTCAAATACGATGGCTTGATTGTGTTGTGTGGACGTTATGAAGGCGTCGATGAACGTTTGATCCAGAAATATATCGATCAAGAATGGTCGATTGGTGATTATGTTTTATCGGGTGGCGAACTGCCTGCGATGGTTCTACTCGACAGTATCATTCGGCGTTTACCGAATGCGATGTCAGATGAACAATCTGCTGAGCAAGATTCTTTTGTGGATGGTCTACTCGATTGCCCACAATATACCAAGCCAGACCATTTCGAGGGTTTGGATGTTCCTGACGTATTAAAATCGGGACATCATGCCAATATCGAGAAATGGCGGTTTTTGCAGCGTTATCAGCGTACCCTTGATCGCCGACCTGAGTTGGTGGAGCAAGCTGAGTTGACGAAGCAGCAAAAGAAATGGCTAAAAGATTTAAATACTTAAACTTATCGTATTCATATTAGATTCGCATAAGCTTTTAAGTATCTCTGAATAGACTCTTTATTGCTTGAAAAGGTCAACAATAAAGGGAAAGATAATCGGGTTGATACGCGCCTTAGCCTCTATCCCCAGCGGCATTCAGACCTCTTCTGATCCGCACATATTGGAGATTCCACAATGAGTGGTAAACATCCTTTAGTACAAATTATTGAAAACGCACAGTTAAAAACAGATATCCCAGCTTTCGCTCCAGGTGACACTGTAATCGTATCTGTAAAAGTAAAAGAAGGTGAGCGTGAGCGTCTTCAGGCTTTTGAAGGCGTTGTCATTGCGATTAAAAACCGCGGCTTAAACTCTGCGTTTACTGTTCGTAAAATTTCTAGCGGTGTTGGTGTTGAGCGTGTTTTCCAAACACATTCACCAATCGTAGCGAAAATTGAAGTTAAACGTCGTGGTGCTGTACGTCGTGCTAAACTTTATTACCTACGCGAATTGTCTGGTAAAGCTGCACGTATCCGTGAAAAATTACCAGCTCGTAAAGTTAAAGCTTAATTTTAAATTAAAGCTTGATACGAGTGAAAAAATGCGCCGATTGGCGCATTTTTTGTGGCTGTAATTTGACTAAAGTTTAGATGATCAGGTCGAGGTTACGCACTCAGTTACAAACCATTGAGCTTGAGTCGATTGGCATGCTGTCTATAAATATCGACAGGGGACGGCGACATCAACGAGCGTAAGCCCATGATCTGATTGACCTCATCTAAATGGTTCCAGTTAAAGTCATCACGAATGGTTTGACCAAATTTGGCGCTACAACGTGCCACCAAACCATCATTGTCCTTGCCTAGATTGATGAGGCGGCCTGTGGCGGCCAAGATCGAGTCAGGGTCTAGGATATTGGTCAGGGTTGAAGTGCCACTCATCGAATAAAAATAGATGCCTGCATCTTCAGTGGGGCCTTCTTCGCAATGTAAAGTCGGCAACCCCAGCGGAAATTTTTGATTAAACTCAACAGCACCCAACGTAGATAGGCTATGACCTGTAGCCAAGACATCGTGTGGAAATTGATTGGGATTGAGCTTTTGCGCCCAAAGCAGTGCCTTCGATAAGAAGGTCATGGCACGAACCAAGGGTTTTTCCAAGCGTGTGCCTTCGGATGTGAGTGCATAATCAGCCACAGGGGAACCCTGATGCGGTGTGCCGATCGTGGTCAGTGAGGCGACATGCTCAGGCATAATCCCAGCGACATAGCGGATGGTGAGTCCCCCTTGCGAGTGACCAATCAGATTAACTTTTTCAGCACCGCTAATCGCCAGTATATCTTCGACCTGCTGCAACAATTGCTCACCACGCACTTCGGTGGAGTTGAATGGAGAAACCCGAGTCGCCCAAACCTGTGCGCCATTACGGGCCAAGTCGGGCAAGATTTGATACCAGTAATCGATCCCAAACTGTTGCGAACCCAAGCGCTCATAACCGGCCATACCATGACTAAATACCATTGGATAGCGGGTTTGCGCATAGTCTGAACTGACATAGCTGGCATTGACCTGTTGGATCTCCTGCCGGGCATGGCTCAAGCTTGTGGCCAAGATCAAGCCGAGGCTTAGAACAGCTTTGTGCCAATTATGTTTTTTGTTCATTGATCCTCCAAATGTTTGGGCGGTTTCTGGTTCACGGTATTTATTCAGCAAAGGGCAGTGCTTTGCCTTGTTGATGTACAGACTCATAAGTCTTTAAGCGTTGTTGTAATGCTGGATCACTAAAGTCGCGGTCACGCAGTTGTTGAATGGCCTTGGCTTTGGCTGCATCGGACAGTCCACTTTGATTGATCTGATCTTTTTTATCAAGAAACTGCTCCACCTGCTGTTTCCAGCTCAGGCGTTGTAGATCAAGTTTTTCTAGACGCAGCGTAGCGGCCTCACCTACCAAAGTGCTACGCATCTGATGTAATTCTTCAGCACTGCCATTTTGACTTTTAATCTGTTGACTGAGGCGCTGTAGGTCTTCAAGTTGCGTGAGTTGTTTCAATGTCGCTTTAAGTTCATCTGGCAGTTGATCAAACAATTGCTTCAGTTGCTGCGCCTTTTCAATACTGCTGAGTTGATCATTATTGATAATACTTAGGCGTTTAATGGTGTAGGCATGATATTGATTTTCATGACCAAACAAGGCATCACTTTCTTGGATAGAAAAATAACGTTTTCTGAGATCTTGGGTTTGATTGAAAATACTTTGGAAATATTGCGGATCATCCTGATTCAATCCCACAGCCTGTATGCCATCAAGACTTTGACGATATTTTAGGTAGCGTTGCCACAGATCTAAGATGTCGAGGCGGGCAGGGTTGGGGTAGTTGGCTGTGATGTAGGCTTCAAAGCCCTGTTGGATGTGTGGGAGTGGTATTTCACCGACTTGGCTAAGGAAATATTCAAAACAATCGCGTGTCTGCGCAGTGACACGAAGACCATGCTCGGGGGTGAGTTGTAATTGGCAATTGACCGCTGTGTCTTGCTGACTGGGACTGCGATAGCGCATCGGGATTTGATCAGCATGAGGACTGCTGACAGGGTGGCTTGGATCTACAGCATTTTGTTGAGTGCCATTGAGTTGAGCGTCACTGGATTTGGAGTTGCTCGAGAGCGCATAGATCAGAACGGACAGCAACAGCATGATGACGATGAGCAAGATGATTATTTTGTGCTTGGGCATGATCATCCTTGGACTCGACTGTGCCTGATGGTGAATAGTGAGTGGTAAGTGGTGAATTATAAGGGATTTGCTTGGATTTGTTGACCCAGATTGCTGACATGGCGCTGGGTTTAAAAAATAGTTTGCACTGAGCATGTACTATTACTATATAAATCACGCTGTGATTGCTAACATGAGTGCGTCGTCATCGATCCCCTTAAAAATTATGAAAGCCACAAAGACTAAAATTCAGCGCCGCGCCATTAGCGGTGTATTTTTGCTCAACAAGCCCCTCGGGATCAGCTCAAATTCAGCATTACAAAAAGTTCGTTATCTGTACCGTGCCTTAAAAGCGGGACATACCGGTGCATTAGATCCTTTGGCCAGTGGCCTGTTGCCGATCTGTTTGGGTGAAGCGACTAAATTTTCGCATTATTTATTGGATTCAAATAAGCGCTATCGCACCGTGGTGAAATTGGGTGCACAAACCAGCACCGGTGATACTGAAGGCGAAGTGGTCGCCAGTAAAGCCGTACCCACGTTGACGACAGCATTGATTGAACAGGTTCTCGATGCTTTCCGTGGTGATACCACTCAGATTCCACCGATGTACTCAGCACTGAAAAAACAAGGTCGTCCCTTATATGAATTGGCGCGTCAAGGCATTGAGGTTGAACGTGAATCTCGTCCTGTGCATATTAGCCAATTGACCTTGATTGAGTTTGATCAAGACAGCATTACCCTCGATGTGACGTGTTCTAAAGGTACCTATATCCGAGTCTTGGGTGAGGACATTGCACAGGCGCTAGGTAGTGTTGGGCATTTAACCGCCTTGCATCGGACTCAAACTGGACATTTTGCTTTAATTCCCGAATACACCATTGAGTACCTAGAAAGCTTGACTGAAGAGCAGCGCATGGCTTTGCTGATGCCTGCTTATGCCCCAGTGGAGCATTTCCCACAGATTCAAGTACCTGAAGGCCGCGCTGAATTTTTCAGTAATGGTATGGAAAGTAATATTGAGCATGCGGCAGCAGAGCAAGTCTTGGTTTTTGATGGCGAACGTTGCTTAGGTTTGGCCGAAATTACTGATCGAAAACGCTTGGTGCCTAAGCGCGTCCTGAACCTCTAAGCGAGCTGTTTGGGCCAATCGCAAGTAAAGTCACCACAAGTTCAGCCGCCAAAAGTAACTCAGTTGCAAGCAAAGCAGTCTAAGGTGGTCTCATTAACGTGGTCTAAAGTAACGGGTCTAAGTAACGTGGTCTAAAGTAACGGGTCTCATTAACGCGGTCTAAGTAATGCGGCCCTAACCAATGCAGTTGCAATTAAAACAATGACAATGATCTTAAGAGGATGTCGATGGAACTAGAGCTGATAATGACCTTGGTGTTCTTTGCATTTTGTGCAGGTGCCATTGATGCGGCTGTCGGTGGTGGGGGCTTGGTTCAGATCCCGGCCCTTATGGGAGCCTTGCCACAACTTGCACCCGCAACGGTCTTTGGAACCAATAAATTGGCTTCGATCTGCGGTACGGCATCGGCGGCATTTTCATATTTACGTCAGGTGTCATTGTCATGGAAGTTACTGTTGGTGGTCGGGGTCTGTGCTTTTGGTAGCTCATTTTTGGGAGCCGCCAGCGTATCCTTAGTACCGACCGAGGTGCTGAAACCGATGGTGTTGGTGATGTTGATCGTGATTGCGATCTACACCTTTTTAAAGAAGCAATTTGGTCAGGTACATTTCCAGCAGCAGATCACCCGAAAGGTATTGATACTGGCCGGTGTTGGCAGTCTATTGATCGGATTTTATGACGGTATTTTTGGGCCGGGTACGGGCAGTTTCTTTATTTTCTATTTTATTCGCTATCTCAAAGTTGACTTCTTACATGCTTCGGCCTTGTCGAAGATCGCCAACTTTATGACCAATTTTGCTGCATTGAGTTTCTTTATTCCCACTGGGCATGTGTTGTTTAGCTATGGCTTGATTATGGCCGTGGCCAATGTGATCGGTGCTGTCGTTGGGGTGAAACTGGCATTGAAATACGGCAGTGGCTTTATCCGAATTTTATTTTTAATCTTGGTGACCGTGTTGATTGGTCGGTTGAGCTATCAGATCTTTTTGGGCTGAGAGAACTAAAGTAATAATGAATTTAATCTTAAGTTGATCAATAAAGTCGCTTTATCGATCAAGCTACCGTACAAGCTACCGATCAAGTTAAGCGTTTGCTTTCTGCAATGGGGACGACTGAGTATAATTTGGCAGAACTAATGCAATTGCTGGCCTTGACGCATCGTCCAAGCTTTCAAAAAATGTTACTTAAATCCAGCATTGACTGCGGGTTTGATCGAGCGAACGATTCAAGATAAACCGAAGAGTCCTAAACAAAAATATAGACGGCGTAACGCATAGCTGGCAAAGCAGTCGAGCATGCTCCTCTAGAAGCGTAGCGAGGGGAGGACTCAACCTTTTTAATACAAATGCACGCAAGTTTCGATGTATTGCTCACAAAATAATCTATAACATGGATCGCTCAGGCATTATTTAAACTGGAATGTGCCTGTAATCCATCATGAATAATAGCCACCTTATTAATAACTCAAAAGAGCAATAACCCATTGGGAGCAATCGATTGATGAATATCTTTGAAGCACTACGTGATAGTCATGACCGCCAACGTGAACTTGCACAACAATTGATTCAAACCTCAGGTGATAGCCCTGAACGCCGTGAATTATTTGATCAACTCAAAAATGAACTCTATGCCCATGCCGTGGCTGAAGATCGATATTTTTATATTCCCTTAATGATGAATGATTCTGGGCTGAATATTACCCGTCATGCCTTAGCCGAGCATCATGAGATGGATGAGTTGTTGGAACAATTAACTGAAACTGAGTTCAGCCATTCTAAATGGCTGGGCTTGGCAAAAAAATTATCGGAGACCGTGCATCATCATCTCAAAGAGGAAGAACAGGGTTTTTTCCAACAAGCAGGTAAGATACTGGACGATAAACAAAAACTATCTTTGGCCAAACAGTATCTCAAAGAGTTTAAAAAATATAAGGCTTCTGAAAAAGACAGCTTGGTTTAAACCTCAGTCGCCGATTTTTATTGACCTGGCTCAGCCTCTTCAGTCGAAGCGGGCTTGGCTGAGGTCTGTCTCAAAGTCACCCCAATCGAAGCCAGCATAATACAGGCCAGAGCCAAAGTTTGTAATACGCTAATGTGTTCGCCAAGTAATAGCATGCCCGCCACTGCTGCAATGGCAGGGGAGAGACTCGACAAGGTACCATAACTGAGTTTACTCAGTTGTTTCAGTGCCATGAGGTCGAGTGCATAGGGAATGGCGGTGGCCAATAAGGCGATGACCACTGCATAACCCCAATATTGGGTCTGGAACAAGGCATGTGGATTGTGGACCAAACTCACAGGAAGCAACACCATGGCTGACATGACGATGGCAATGGTCAGCGCATGCATTCCGATATTTTGCCGAACCACTTTCTGGCCAAAGTAAATATAAAAAGCCCAACACACACCAGCACCAAGTGCAAAGGCCGCACCGAGATAGGAGAAATCATGCCCCGAGGCTTGCTGCCAAGGCACCATGAGTGCAATGCCTAAGATTGCCAAGCCCACCCAGAGATAATCGCTGCGACGTTTGATCGAAAGTAGCGCCAATGTAAGCGGTCCGAGAAACTCTAAACCGACCGCAATCCCTTGTGGTAACCTACCTAATGAGGCATAAAATAGCACATTCATCAAACACACCGCTGCGGTATAACACAGCAGATCACGCCAGTGTAAATAGGGCAGTCGTTTGATCATCTTCCATGAGCGGAACATTACAAAGATCATGATCGAGGCAAAACACAGTCTGAGGGTGACCACGGTTAAGGGATCTAATACTGCCATCAACTGCTTGGCAAATGATGCACTGATCTGATAGGAAACCATGGACAGGATCATGAAACAGACAGCAGCGAATTGAGTATTCAACATGAGCAGGAGCTTTGAATAAGAGTGTGAAGATTCTAGCATTTTATCAGCAGCTCACATCGATGCTGAGCAAATTCTTCTCAGATTGTATGCGAAGAACACCGAAGATTGCGCTGTCAAAAGGGGCCAAGCAACGCACTCGGTCGCAGAGAAAACCAAGGAAAATCATGTCCAAAACCCATGCTGTACAGATCTATTCCCAACCTTTTCAACGTCTATTTGTGGTCGGGGATATTCATGGTTGTTATCAGCAGTTAATGCAAAAACTGCAACAACTTGGATTTGATTTTCAGCAAGACCTCTTGGTCAGTGTCGGTGATCTGGTGGATCGGGGTCCTGAAAGTCTAAAATGTCTAAACTTGATTGATCAGCCTTGGTTTACTGCGATCTTGGGGAATCATGAGGAAATGTGTTTGTTGTCTGAGCATGACCCTGCAATGGCCGATTTGCATAGTCAACACGGTGGGGAGTGGCTCTATGCCCTAGACCCTGAGCAGCAAGCACAGGTGCGGGCACGCTGTCGTCGGCTACCGATTGTTTTGGAAATCGAACATCAACAGCAGCACTATGGTTTTGTGCATGCCGATGTTGATCATAATGATTGGCAAGCGTTTAAGCAGGCGGTGACCCGTAGTCATGATGTGGCGATCTGGTCACGCGGTCGGATTCGCAATAAACGTCCACATTTGTATCATCATGTGCAAGGTATCGATCGGGTGTATTTGGGTCATACCGTGGTGCCGCAGGTGACCCAACGTGACAACTGTTATTACCTCGATACAGGTGCGGTATTTGGTCATCACCTCAGTGTGGTCGAGATCGATATCCAACAACCCATCGAACAGCAACTGAAGGTGATTCAGGTGCTGTAGTTTCTGGATTAGCTTGGATCGGCCTTGTTGGCTTTTTTTATTTTTTCTGCTTTTTCTCGGGCTTGACGTGCGTGTTGGGTGGTCACGGTGCAGCCGACGGAGGCTGCAACAATGGTCAGGAGCGCCAAGGTCTGCGTCCACAATAACTGCTCACTCAGGAAGATAAATCCAGACAATGCTGCAATGGCAGGTTCTAAACTGGTCAGGGTGCCAAAGCTGAGCGGGCTGAGATTTCGCAGCGCAATCATTTCCAAACTAAACGGCAAGGCACTGGCCATCACGGCCAAGGCGATAAAGTAAAACCAATATGGACTTTCAAACACCAAGCTCAGTCCGGGCGACATGATCAAGATCGGCAATAAGATCAAGGTGCCGACAAACATCCCCAGACAAACCGTGTGATTGCCGGAAATACCCGAAGGCTTTTGTCCAGCCACAATATAAACTGCCCAGAATGCACCAGCGCCTAAGGCATAGAGGATACCAATCGGGTCTAAGGCTTCGGCCGCAGCATCAAAGGGGAACAGTAATATAATGCCGAGTATCGCCAAACCGACCCAAATGAAATCATATTTTTGTTTGGCGTAGTACAGCGCCACGCCCAAAGGCCCGATAAATTCAAATGAAACGGCAATGCCCAATGGTAGCCGATTAATTGCTGAATAAAACAAGATGTTCATGCCTGCCAAAGCACAGCCATAACTTAAAATAGCTTTCCAACGCACCTGTTTAAAGTTGATGCGCCACACGCGAAAGATCAATGCCAAGATCACGGCACTGAGCAGCATCCGCAAAGCGGAAACCGTGAGGACTGGGAACTCATTAAACAGCACTTTGGCGAGGGTGCCACTGCTTTGGATCGAGACCATTGCCAACAGCAACAATCCCACAGCTTGAACATAAGACGGTTTTTCTAAGGTCGGCATATCTACACCACGGCTGCGAGCTAAGAGTAATTCAAAAGTTGCAGACCTAAAAAAAACCACAACTTGCAGCGAGGTAGCATAACATGCAGCCTTGTTGTCAGCGTGGTTTTTGTTGGATTTCAGCGCTGTGTTACAACCCTGAAATCCTTAACTGTGTACGACTTTAAAACAATGCGTTTAGAACTACAGTCTTAGAACAACGTTCTTAGAGCCACGGTCTTAAAGCAAGGTTCTTAGAACAAGATGCGAACGCGGATGGTGCCTTCAACATGTTGCAAGGTATCAAGCGCTTCTTGAGATGCAGTTGCGTCAACATCCATTACCAAGTAACCGACATCACCTTTGGTCATCAATGATTGACCTGAGATATTGATGCCTTGCTCAGCGAACAAGTTGTTGATCTTAGACAATACGCCTGGCACATTTTTATGGATGTGCAACAAACGATGTTTGCCTTCAGTCAATGGCAATGCGATTTCAGGGAAGTTCACTGCAGATAAGGTCATACCTTTGTCTGAGTAAGCAACAAATTTCTCTGCCACTTCAAGACCGATATTGGCTTGTGCTTCCATGGTTGATCCGCCCACGTGTGGGGTCAAGATCACATTGTCTAAACCGCGTAGTGGGGAAACGAATTCTTCGCCATTGGCTTTTGGTTCTTTCGGGAATACGTCAATTGCCGCACCCGCAACGTGGCCTGATTTAATCGCATCAGCAAGATCTTCGATGATGACACAGGTACCACGTGCCGCATTGATGAAGATTGAGCCCGCTTTCATTTGGGCAAATTGTGCTTTGCCAAAGAAATTGCGTGTAGATGGGACATCTGGCACATGTAGAGTGACAACATCTGCGGTTGCCAACAATTCATTTAATGAGCCGACTTGACGCGCATTACCCATTGGTAATTTGGTCACAGCATCATAATAAATCACGTGCATACCCAAGCTTTCTGCCAAAACAGAAAGTTGTGAGCCAATAGAGCCGTAACCGACAATACCTAGAGTTTTACCGCGTGTTTCAAAAGAACCCGCTGCAGATTTGTTCCAGCCACCACGGTGACAAGATGCAGATTTTTCAGGTACGCCACGAAGCAATAGAATGGTTTCAGCAAGAACCAATTCTGCTACGGAACGTGTATTTGAGTACGGGGCATTAAAGACTGGAATACCGCGAATCATCGCAGCATTAAGGTTCACTTGGTTGGTTCCGATACAGAAACAACCTACTGCAATCAGCTTATTCGCTGCTTCAAAAACCTCTTCAGTCAATTGAGTACGGGAACGGATACCAACAAAGTGTGCATCTTTAATCGCTTCAAGCAGTGCTTCGCCTTCAAGCGCTGTTTTACGAGCATCGATATTGGTATAACCCGCTGCATTCAAGGTGTCGATTGCATTTTGATGCACACCTTCTAGCAATAGGAAACGAATTTTATCTTTAGGTAGTGAAAGATGTTGGCTCATTACGGCTCCGCTACAAAGGCCAAATTTGGTCGCGGTATCATAGCATAAGCGCAGCTTTATACGCATTTGCTTTCTGACCTCAGTCGCTCATATTTTAAAATCAATGTCTTAGCATGGCGGCATACTTCCGATCGCATCATTATTAAATGCGCTCTCATTGGCTAAGTTAGCCACAATCAGGCTGCGGTTTACTTTGAAAATGTTTTATACTGCACAACGAAATGATCGTTGCTTGCATATTGCCAAGCCCTAAGATCCTTCCCTCCACTTGTTCAATTCTTGCTAGGTCTGTAAACGATGAATGCTCCAGTCGCTCTAACAGCTGATTTATTAACCCAATTGACCGCTATAGTCGGTGAAAATCGTATTAAAACAGATCGAGATAGTCTCGAAAATTGGGGGCGTGATCACACCAAGCATTTTGATCCAAATCCATCTGTGATCGTATTTCCTTCAAGCACTGAACAGGTACAAGCGATCGTCAAATTGGCGAATCAATCCGGTATTGCGATCACCCCAAGCGGTGGGCGTACCGGGTTGTCTGCGGGTGCGGTTGCAGCCAATGGCGAAATCGTGGTCAGCATGGACAAGATGAACCAAATTCTTGAATTCTTCCCTGCGGATCGTATGGTTCGGATTCAATCTGGTGTGGTGACTGAACAATTACAGAATTACGCTGAACAACAGGGCATGTACTATCCTGTTGATTTTGCATCTGCTGGCTCATCGCAAATGGGCGGTAACATCGGTACCAATGCCGGCGGTATTAAAGTCATCAAATATGGCATGACCCGTAACTGGGTGTTGGGTCTAACCGTGGTGACGGGCAAAGGCGATCTACTGCGTTTGAATAAAGGCATGATTAAAAATGCCACTGGTTATGCGCTACAACATCTATTCATCGGTGGTGAAGGGACCTTAGGTATCGTCACTGAAGCGGAGATCAAGCTAGAACGTCAACCGCACGACTTGCAAGTGATGGTGTTGGGCGTGCCTGATTTCGCTGCGATTATGCCAGTACTGCATGCATTCCAAAGTAAAATCGATCTGACTGCATTTGAGTTTTTTGGTCAATCTGCGATGCAGAAAGTGCTTGATCATGGTCATGTACAAGCGCCTTTCGCAAGCGAATGCCCGTTCTATGTGTTGCTTGAATTTGAAGCACCTTATGAACCGATCATGGATGCAGCGATGGAACTGTTTGAACACTGCATGGAGCAGGGTTGGGTTCTTGATGGCGTGATGAGTCAAAGCCTAGAGCAAGCACAAAACCTCTGGCGTTTACGTGAAGATATTTCTGAATCCATTGCACCGTTTATTCCATATAAAAATGACATCTCGGTGTTGATCACCCATGTTCCTGCATTTATTGAAGAAATTGATGCAATCGTGGCGAACAACTATCCTGATTTTGAAATTTGCTGGTTTGGACATATTGGTGATGGCAACCTGCATCTCAATATCTTAAAACCTGCTGAGTTGAGTAAAGACGAATTCTTTAGCCGCTGTCAGGTGGTGAACAAGTATGTATTTGAAACAGTAAAAAAATATGATGGTTCAATTTCCGCAGAGCATGGTGTGGGCATGACCAAAAAACCGTATTTGGACTACAGTCGCTCAGCGGAAGAAATCGAATATATGCGCGCCTTGAAAAAAGTCTTTGATCCAAATGGCATCATGAACCCGGGCAAATTGTTTGATCTGTAATCGATTGATTTAAGTTACTAAAAAGAAGCCAGCTAAATCAGCTGGCTTTTTCAATGCGAGCAGTATGACAATCATGCTTGATAGCAAAACTTTTCATAACTTCTTCACGCCGTGTTTCACATCTCAGGCTTGGTTTTTGTTATGTTGGGGCAACGTCTTTTAAAAACCTGAATCCCTATGTTGAATTCTGCAATCATCGTCTCGCAACAAAGTCTCGACAGTGATGATTCTTATGACATTATCATGTCCAATATTGATAATTTAAATGCAGCCTTTAATCGTTATCTCGACTATGACGATGTCAGTGTTGCGGCATTGCAAAGTTATCATGTCGATTATTATCTGGCGCAAATTGAAAATGGTGGGTTTTCTCAGTTCGTCTACAACAGCGGTTGGGATGAGCGTATGCTGACTTGGATTGCTGATGGCCTCAATGCCATGCAGGCCAAGCGCCATGCGCTGTTATTTGAAAAAAATGTTGCACTGCTGAATCAGTTTAGTGATGAGCAATTGGCACAGTATGTTGATGGCGAATATTTTGGTGAAAACCAACAGCGTGAAGTCCTCAGCCGTTTTGATGATGCTTTCGATGGTCTAAGTCAGCGTGAAGATTTGGTGGCGCTGAACAGCCAGTGGTTAAAGCAGCATCCACAACTCAAAGTCATGGATGAAGGGGAGATCGCAGCCTATTTAGATCAAGCTGCAAGCCAAATCCCCAATCTCGAACAGCGTATCGCTGCGGCAAAGCTCAATCAACCCCGCTATCTGACCGTGATCGAGGCACTGTGTGATGCGGCAGGGCAGGTTTTAGATCGTGTCACCATGAATGATCCCTGGCATAAAGATGAAACAGTATTGGCATGGCACTTTCTGACTGAGCAAGGTCATTTCTATATGTTGGATTTTGGCGATCGCGCACAAATGTTCAAGGGCGCTGATCATCAACTGATCGTTGAAGTCGATGTGTCTGGTTTCGCAGTAGAAGGTGATGAATAATAGGCCATTACCACATAAATCCATCTACAGCATTCAGCGTTAGCTTAGCGCTGAATGGCCCATGATCGAGGAACAAACCATGCAATTAAGATTATTGAGCACATTGTTATTGGCGGCAAGTTTAACTGCCTGCGGTACAGTGCAATCACTCTATAAAAAACAACCTGCAGCAGACGTTGTACCCGCAACAAAGATTGAGCAGGCGGCTAGCACACTATCACCTTTACAGCAGATTTTTAAACTCCAACCTGATCTATCACAAGCGTTGAATAGCGTTTCGATCCAGCAAGTGTTTAATCAAGTTGAATCACCAACTGCAGCACAAATCACCGTGGTGCAAAGTGGCTTAATGGATGACTCGGTCTCTGCGATCCGCACCATCTATCAGTTTAAACAGCAGAATGATCAGTGGAGTTTGGCGAAAACCGACAAAAGCTACCAATGTGCTCGTGGTAGTAACAGCAAAGCTTTTCAAACCAAGTTATGTCCATGATGATCCATCTTTAAACGGGTTGAATGACGCAAAAAATAGAGCTTGACCATTGGGTCAAGCTCTATTTTTACATCATGCAGCAATCGAATGATGCTTGGGGTGATTCGTAGGCTTAGTCCTGATGAATGGTTACAGTTGCCATGCCGGTTACGAGCCCTGGTGTCATAATCGATTCAGTCTGGTAGTACTGTGCAATCATGTTTGCCATATATGTCCCACCTTGAGTTGATATATTATTACCAATGGTGAAAATATCATTTGATTTAATCGGTCCTTTATCTGCTGCACCGTCCCAGAGTAACTGTATACCAACGCCGCTGGCTTTAGTGGTGGGATCCGCTGTATTGCTGAGCACTGTCATATTACTGCTATCTGGTACAAAGTCATAACTGACTTTAATCTTACTCTCATACGCAGTAGGAGCTGTCTGGCATATGACACTCATATCAAAAGGTTTTGCGGAAGCCGTACTGCCAATGCCACTAAACATAACCCGACTAGTTTTTGCGAGTGTTATAAATCGATCCTTGCTAGCTCCAAACGTACATTTGGCGCCTTCGACGATTTTAAGCGAGCTATTAAGATGTATTCTGTTGCTAAAGTTATGCGTTTCTGGAGAAGCATTGGATTCCGTTACATATCCTAAAGCAGGTATTGATCTCAACGTGCCTGGCAATGGAGTAACCAATGTGCTCCCTTTGACAATTTCCAATGTAGCACTGATGGGTGTGATATCAACCAAGGAATTTTCTTCTAATGGAGCCATAAAACCTGAAAACCTTTGATGAACATACGCATCGTCTATCATAGATACCTTGATATTTGATCCATCTAATGCTTTAGTCGTCACTCTTGAAGTTACTTTCAACGCATAATATATGCCCGAAACACCTGTACTGAAAAAACTTTTTGGCTGCCCTGCACTACCTACCGGAAATTCAAGTGAACCGTAATAGAAGAAAGGTGCCTCACCCTTTAGACACGAAGCTTGGAATAAAGGCGTTACAGCGGGGAAGTCAGTCGTAATTGATTTTAATACTTTAAATTCTGGATCAGACTGGTTGACGACTATGGTACCTGTTGCATTTATGTCGAAATTATTCCAAAGATTCGGATTTGCAGCTCCGTTGAATGTACAACCAACAGCTTGAACCTGAGTGCAGAGAGCTAGGCTCATGGTCAAGATGGCTGTAGCCATTAATATATTTTTCATTTGCAAATAGCCTCTGTCATGATCATATTCTGTTTGTCAGTTTGTACCTGTTGGGTGATGTCATAGTTGAGTTGACATTGTTTGTCTGCACCTTCACCCCATTTCACTGTGATCTGGTCTTTTAGCTGTTGTGAGCGCAAGTAAACCATACTGCCTTGAGCAACGATGCCCACGACTTCATTTTTAGAGTTATATACTTGAGCGGCAAAAGGAAGTGTCTTACCTTCACTGTTGTTGGTATGGATATACACTGCATAGCCAGTTTTAGTATTGAAGTTAACTTTGGATATTGCGCCTGCATAAGGTGCTATGCGTTGGCTTGATGTCTCGAGTTCAACTTTGCTTGACATGTTCTGAGGATCTAAAGTCACATCCGTTAGGCGGTATGGCGTTACATAAGGAATGACAGCATAACCCGCTTTATTGATACTTAAACCTGGGCTGTTGTTTACTTTGGCACCGGCAGCATCCGGAGCATAAACCAAGACCATGGTTTGACCTTGATCTGCACCAAAGTGTACGCCACCGGCATGGGCTACAACGTTACCCATAATATTCAGCATCGCTTGCTGGTATTGGTCTGAATAACTATAACTCCCGCCGACTGAGGCATAGTTACCACGATAGTTTGCATTGGTATTAAATGACGGTTTTTCATAGTCTTGATGTGACATAGATGCACCATAGCTAAAGTGATCATTGACCGCATTAGAGAAGCCTACATTTTGGCTGTCCTGCGTCACTGAGGCATAGACATTGGCACGCTGTTTTTTAAACTCCCATGGGAAGGAGAAAGACATAAGGTATTCGGTATCATCCTCTGAATATCGATTGTCATATTGTATTTCGCGCTTATTGACAGAAAAGGCGTAGCTCAATAAGCGATAGTTATTGCTATAGCCAATTTGATAATTTTTTCTACTCTCATCCGTGTTCCAATAATCTAACCAAGAACCAATCAGATAGAAATTCCCCCAATCTTTAGGTAGACCTTGGTTGAGCGTGATTTGAAATTCACTACGCTGTTTGCCATAGGTATCCGCATAGAGGCCTCTTTCTTCAAAGTCGCGGATCAGCATCGCATCACGCAAATTATAAAAATTCTCAGTTGAATAGCGATATGCTGCTAAGGTCAGATTGGTTTTGGTGGGCGTAATCAATTTACTATAACTGAGCTTATAACTTTGTCCTGATTGGGAGCCTTGTTTCTCAAAGTCAGTATTGGAATGGGTGACATCGAATGCCACTGCACCGATCGGGGTGCCAATCGCGGCTCCAATTAAGACTGAAGTAAAGTCACTGGCGGCTTGCAGCCCAGTATAACCCGTCACATAGTTGTTGATACCATGTTGGTATTTGAATTGACCTACCCAAGGTTTGTCATCAATGAAACTATCACGAAATTGACCGAGCGTGAATGAATAGCGGTTCATACCAGGTCTTAACATCTGTACGACAGAGGCATAGGGGACAGAGATGATTTGAATGTCACCATTGGCCTCAATCACTGAAACTTCGAGTTCACCACCAAATCCAGTGGGATAAAGATCATTAATTTCGAAACTTCCTGGTGCCACTGTCGTTTGATAAATCAGCTGACCTTGTTGGCGAACTTCGACTTTAGCATTGGTTTTAGCATTGCCGCGAATTTGTGGCGCATAACCGACCATACTGTTTGGAAGCATGCGATCATCACTAGAGAAGTCCACACCTCTATAGCTAAATGAGTCAAATATCTCCCCATTACTATTGCTATCTCCAAGGGTCAGGGTACCCCGATATTGGGGGAAGGCGCGCTGTAAATAGTTGGTATTAGATTGATACTTTGACTTGGATCGACCTGCTCGTGTGTTATCTTGCCAATTCCAATGACCAGTATGTCTAAATTGCCAGCCTGCAAGATTTAACCCAGCATTGAGACTCATATAGGCATGGGTGTTGTCTTGGTCGTTCATATCACCTTGGTAAAATGTCTTGTATGCACCACCAGAGTAGGATAAAAAACCGGCATTGATACCGCGATCCCACACACTTGGGTCGATATAGCCTTGGGCATTTTGCTGTAGTGCGATCTGAGGAATCGAAATATCCACACGTAGACGAGAGCTGTCAAATTCATAAAAAGCATGCTCTACCCATTCTTCAATTTTGTAACATCCACCTGGCTGCAGAGAGCTAGGTTGAAGCATGAGTTTTTTTTTGACACCGTATTCTAAGAGGGTGTTTTCAGTAAAACAGGTGGTGGCACTTTTTTTGCCTTCAGTGGCATTAAACATCAAGCGGCGCTTTCCAAACCACTGATCGTTGACATATATATCTACATTATATTCCCCAGGAATGACGGTATTGGCATATTTATAGTTGGATAGATCGATTTCACTTGCATCACCGTTGAGAAAGTTTGCATTAAAATCAGTTTCAGTCGTTTTATTTTCTTGTGAAGTTTCTTCAGCATGGACCATGAATGGCAGGGCCATAGTGATAATACCACTTGCTAGACAATAGCGAACATGGCGCCTTAGAAACCTATAGGGTGAGTAGCATCTTGACATAAAAACCCCGCCTTTCGTATGAGTAGGTCTTGTAATAGTGTTTATAAAAATGGTGGTTAAGTTATTTAAAAATTTAATCTTTAAAGTTTAATTTTGTACTCAGCATGTCCCCCATAATCATTAATATTTACAAAGCTCATGTCATTTAAGTTATTGTTTTTAAACGGCACTGAGTGCTCTGAAAAGGGTTTAAGCATCAGGCTTTCAGAAAGTAAATCTAAAGATTTTGAACCGTCCTTTTGTAGGATCGAATTCACGGTGATATGGTACGGAGTAGGATTTTTAATCACGAGTTTATCTGCTGATTTGATCCATTGTATTTTCTCAGGTGCCTCGAAAGCATCTTTGACCAGCGCAGCAGGGCGGTAGAAAAATTTAATCCTTGAGCGAACCGCCAACTGTATATAGTTTTCTGGAACCGCAGTCTCATTTACAGATTCTGGTTTTGGTGGGATATCAATGACATTCAGCCAGAGTACAGTTTCTTGTTTTTGATCGAACTGCGAAGCATTGGGTAATGCTGTGATTCTTAGGGTTTGACTTTTTTTTGGTTCAATCCGTGAAATAGGTGGGGTAATCATAAATGGGACTGTGGATTGATCTGGTGTTATTTTCTCATCGCCATTATCGATCCACGCTTGGATCAACGAGGGGGTGCCACCGGTATTATCGAGTTGTAGTGTAATCTCACGCGCATCTGAGGGATAAATAACGCGTGTGCCTTGGATGACTAATTCTGCATATGATACAGTGCTTGCAACTGCCATTAATGCTGCAGCCCCCAATAAAAATTTACCTTTTTTAAACTTCATTTCAGCATTCTCTTTTACTGACCATGGGGTGAAAAAAAAGGTTTCTATGCGAACATAGAAACCTTTTTACTGAAACTTATGGATAAATCACAGTGTATTCAATAGAAGTGTTTACAAGACCAGCAGTTGCTGCACCAGTAGCATAGTACTGAGCTGCATATTGAAGGTCTTTGGATTCACCAGCAGCCATAGTCACTATTTGTGAGTTGGTTTGTGCGCCAGTAGAATCAACACCTTTAAGAGCAATTGGTAAACCGTTATCACCCAAAAGTTCAACTTCAACTAATGTTGCAGAACCAGCAGCGGTACTATTCTTTAAACGACCTGTTGCGAGGTTCACAGTTAAAGGATGCGGTTCAAAATAAGTTGATATTTTTGTAGCAGGGCAATTAGATGCTGTTAGGGTGAAAGGAGTAAGTCCAGTCGTACTACCAGCAGTAGCAAGTGCGCCACGTCCTACTGTAGGAAGAGTAACGGTAAAGTCTTTACCTCCTGGACCAATAAGGGTACAAGTTTGATCAGTGATCTCACCATTAATTGTAATTTTACCGTCAGATGCGTAAACATTAGCAATACCGGCAACAGCTAGAGAGGCAATTAATGCAATTTTTTTCATATTTAATTCTCAATGTAAATTATAATTAGCTTTCAGTTGATAAGTTGTTTAGCAACAGAAAGTATTGAAAAGTTATCATTGATGAAATATTAAGCAACATTTGTTGATTTATTGGTTATAACTAATTGTTTTTCTTGTTTTTTTTACTTTTAGTATGATTTAAAGCTACTTTTATTAAAACTCATGTAATGCGATGAAATCACAAATACATTATTGTGTGTTTTAATGCTGTTATTTCTAATAAAACCTTTATAAGACAATAAGATAAAATTGTTTCATTCAATTGATTGACTGTTTTACAGGATTCTCTCATTTTTAACAATTTTCTCTGGATTAGACGTACTTCACTATAAGATCAGTGGTTTATGGAAACTTAAAATGTAATTTCCTCACTATATTCAGTGTATGTTTACTTGTGCTTTGTAAGCTAATTGCTTATGGATTAACAATTTGAGTTCACTTATAACGATGGTTTATGCATAAAACGCTGCAGCCGGGTTGTCGAAGGTTGCTCCCCAAAGAGTCGCTTATAGTCAGTTGCAAACTGGGATAAGTGCCAAAATCCCCAATTGCTGGCCACATCCCCAATCGATGTGATCTGTTCAGCCTGTTGCAGCATCCGTCTTACCCCATTTAAGCGCCAATATTTTAAAAATAATGATGGGCTTTGCCCAGTGACCGCCTCAAAATAATTTTGTAAAGTTCGCCGTGACATCTGGGTGAGCTGGCAGCATTTTTCCATCGAAATCGGCTGGTCTTTATGCTCGATTAAATAGTTGATGAGATATTTCACCACTTGGTTGGCTTTGCTCTTCGAGATTGGTGGTTGCGGGCGATGCGCACGCATCGACTTTAAATATTGATCACCCAACTCGATAATGTCGGATTTTAAATAGCTGCGTGCCACATCCGTCCACGCTGCGCGGGTGTTGTCACGAATGAAGCTGATCATGTA
The DNA here is from genome assembly GCF_004345325.1 of Acinetobacter calcoaceticus. Lineage (GTDB taxonomy): Bacteria > Pseudomonadota > Gammaproteobacteria > Pseudomonadales > Moraxellaceae > Acinetobacter > Acinetobacter calcoaceticus_D. Next base: position 213,881 of record NZ_SLVJ01000001.1, on the reverse strand, counting down.
GAGGATTTTATGGTACAGCTGTAGATTAAGTGTGTTGTTTTTTAAATGGTGCACATGCAGATGTGGGGTGGCATGTTGATCTTCAAAAAACAGTTGCATGGGGAAATGCAGGGCATAAAAAATTGAATTTTGCGGTGATTTGATCATCACTTCAGTATTGGGATAAATACACAGGATGTCATTTTCATCGACTGCCTTACCCATCCATAATGCCGGTTGCTTGATTTGCCGAAAGACCCCGATGCACAGGGTATTTGGATTGGCTTCGCCTTGTTGGAAGATGCATTGGGATAAGTGCTCTTCATAAATGCCGATACCATCGAGCCAAAAACGATTTAAATGGCCGGTAAATTTACCTGCAGAAACTTGATGATATTCAAAATCCCATTCATTGATTAAATCGGTATGCGATGACAGATTATCAATATTGGCATGCGCACTGTATCCAATGTGAGGACTGAGATTGTTGTCAAACATGACCATCTCCATGTGATGTGGAATTCATCCTGAATTCATTTTTTAACGATCATGATCGTGGTTTATTTTAATACGCTATCTTAGCTGCTTTTGCTTAAGTTTTTGCTCAAGACTTGAGAAACATATCACTTAACTTGTTTTGGGGCTACAGCGTGTCCGCTGTAGCCTTTATTTAATCACATCATTGTTAAACTGCAGCTTTATACTGGAGTGTAAAGTTGCTTAAGCTTTGACTTGATCAAATGCGATTTTGAGGGCGTTGATTAATACATCACAACCTTCACGGTCTATGGTCAGCGGTGGGGCAAGGCAGAGTTTGGTGCCGATCGGGCGGATCACTGCACCTGCAGCACGACACTGTTCTGTCAGTTTAGCCGCGATTTGTGAGTCTGCATCAATAGGTTCGCGGCTCTGTTTGTCTTTGACCAAATCGAGCGCAATCATCAATCCTTTGCCACGAACTTCACCGATTAAGCTGTATTGTGCTTCCAGCTTTTTCAGTTCATTGAGCAGGTACGTCCCCATTTGAGCTGCATTTTCAGGTAGGTTTTCTCTTTCCACGATGTCCAGTACAGCCAAGGCAGCAGCACAACCCAATGGATGGCCTCCATAGGTATAGCCATGCATAAACAAACCTTTATGGTCATTGTTGTCATGGAAGGCTTGTTCAATTTTCTTATTTAATAAGGTTGCCGATAAAGGCACATAACCTGAGGTCAGGCCCTTTGCCAACACCATGATGTCGGGTTTCACTCCCCAACCACGGCAACCAAACATATGACCTGAACGACCAAAACCGGTAATCACTTCATCTGCGATGAGTAAAAGTTCATATTTATCACACAGTAGGCGCAACTTTGGCCAGAAGCTTGCCGGCGGTACGATAATCCCACCTGCACCCTGTACAGGCTCTGCGATAAATGCTGCAACACTATCCGCACCATAGTACAAAATATCAGTTTCCAATTGATCCAAAACCAACTGTGCCAATTGTTCAGGGTCTTCGCAGTTCCAAGGATTGCGGTAGCTCCACGGTGAATCGACTTGATGACATTGTTCGAGCAATGGGCCGTAGTTCATTTTAAATGCCGGCATACCATTTAAAGAAGTCCCGCCGAGATTAACCCCGTGATAGGCATTTTTTAATGAGATAATTCGAGTACGTTGCGGTTGATCTTTGAGTACCCAGTATTGACGAGCAATTTTGATCGCTGTCTCTACAGCATCGGAACCGCCACTGCCATAAATCACTTTTGCCATGTCTTCTTGTGCGGTCATTTGGATCAGTTTGTTGGATAGTTCCTCTGCACGAGGATGGCTGACACCAGCAAACAATTGATAATATGATATTTCATCCATTTGTTTTTTAATGGCATCTTTTACTTCTACACGGTTATGTCCCACGTTGACACACCAAAGACCGGCGAAGCCATCCAACATTTTGTGGCCTTTGTCATCCCAAACATAAAGACCATCACCTTTGACGATCCGCAACGGTTGTTGGGTACGCCATTCATTGGGATGTGAAAGGGCATGCCAAAATTGATAAGCATTTTCTGTTTTGTTCTCAACAAATTGATTCATAGTGTTCATCCTGATCTCTATTTTTAATTGCGTTCCATTAAGTGCGACACGGCGAAGATATTACTGTTTATCTAGGCGACTCAATTGAGCATATGAAAGATCAGTTTTGAGGGTTATCGAAATTTGGCAAGTCGGCAGACTTTTTTGTGATTTGTTTTGTGATTTTTCTTGAGTGAATCTGCGCTGCTAGGCTGTACGTGTTCTGTAGAAATTGAAACGCCATGATTACAGTCGTGATCATGGCGGAATTCTGTTTAACTGCTGCTGAGTTTTAAAGTTGGTTTATTTCCCCAATCGCCCAATCGCCAACAGACTCGCAAGAACAATCAGCACTGTAGAGACATACCATGGACTGATAATGGCGATGGTCAACAATACCGCGATGACACTGCCATAGATCCAACTACGGCGTTGCTGTTGATCAACTTGTAGTCGCATGCTCTGTAATTCACGTAATTGTTTATCGTGCCAATAGGACTGATTTTTTAAGCCATTTAGACTATCAATCAATAGGCCGGGTAGGTCATGTGCGCCGAGCAATAGATCGGGAATTTGTTGACCAATTTCTTTGATGTTCTTGACCGGGCTCATGTTGGATTTGATCCATTCGGTCAAAATCGGTTTGGCCAGTTTCCAAATATCGAGTTGCGGATAGAGATCAGTACCCAAACCTTCTACATGCACTAAAGTTTTGAGTAATAACATCAATTGCGGTGGAATTTCCAGATGGAAACGACGTGCAATATCCATCACCTGTAGCAAGATGCCAGCAAAGTCCAATTGGTCCATGGGTTTAGACACCATCGGGCCAACAGTGCGGCGCATTTCACGTGATAATGCATCTTGGTCGGTACCCGGTGGAATCCATCCGGCTTGATGCACCACTTGGATCAACTGTAAAAAGTTGCTGTTCATCACGGCAAGCAACATCCGTGCAACCGTCATCTGGTCATGCTTAGACAGCTCACCCATGATCGCGCAATCCAGCGCGATAAATCGTGGATTTTGCGGGTTAATGGTCTCTACAAAGACATTGCCCGGATGCATATCGGCATGAAAAAAGTTATCTCTAAACACTTGGGTAAAGAAGATGGTCAGACCTTTTTCTGCCAAATCTGCACGATCCATACCCATGGCATCAAAGGTGGCGATATCTGAGATCGGCACCCCTGTAATGCGTTCAGCCACCATCACATCGGTACTGTCCATATAGACTTCAGGCACATACATCATGCTGGAGCCGGTAAAATAATGGCGCATACGACGGGTGTTGTCTGCTTCTAGGGTCAGATCCAACTCATTGAGGATAATGTGACGATAATTTTGAATAATCTCAGATAGGTGCAATGCACGTGCGGCTTCGAGTTTCTTTTCTAAGCTGGCGCCTAACCATTCTAAGATTTCAAAATCTTGCAAAATCTGTTTGCGAATATCGGGACGGGTGACTTTGACCACCACTTCACGGCCATCGTGCAGTGCAGCAGTATGTACTTGTGCAATCGAAGCGGCTGCCAAGGGTTGCTGATCAAAGCGGGAAAATAAGGTGTCGATATCGGCTTTGAGGGACTGTTGAATACGTTGTTTGGCCACAGCCACATCAAAGGGTTTAACTTGATCTTGCAACAATACCAACTGTGAGAGGACTTCAGGTGGCATCAAGTCACGGCGCGTTGACAGTAGCTGTCCCATCTTAATCGCCAAAGGCCCCATGTCTTCCATGGCTTGTTTGAGTTTAAGTGGATTTTTACGCTCACGACTCGACCATGCTGCAGGATGTAGGCGGATCAGGGCCAAGAGATGACGGGCTTTTTCTGGAAGCTCCTCCGCAGGAAACAACGTGTCGAGTCTATAGTGCGCGGCGATGCGCCAAAGTTCGAGTAAACGTGAAACATGCGGAATCATATTGGATCTTACCTAGTCTTGATGGGGAGGTTGTGGCGTATTGTTCTGTAGCGACTGTTGTGCGCTGTCTTGCGGCGACTGTTGCGTGTTGTCTTGTATCGGGTGCTGCGAAGGTTTAGCTTGTTGAAGCTTTTGCTGGAGTTGGTGAACACGTGCTTCAAGTCGATCAATATCTTGATTGAGTTGGCGACCATCCTGCTGCAGATCGTCCATTTGCCAACGCGCAGCAAAGACACCGAGGTCTTCTTTGATAAAGTCTTCAGCAAAAAACAGTTTACTTTTCATTGAACGGTTTAACTGTTTGGGCACGATTTTGATCTTGGCGATTTCATGCGCCAAGGCTGGACCGACCCAGCGGCTCAAATGTGCAGCTAAGTCTGGCTCAGCTTGTTGAATGATACGTTGGATGTCTTGCAGGAGGTGGTAGTCACCTTGCAATGGGATATTACCCACATCTTCGGCCAACAATAGTTTGATCAACTCCACCACATTGCGGACATGCAAAGTCGCCGTGGCGACATGGATCGATACGGCTTGATCAAAAGGGCGTTGTTCAAAGATTGAAACTTTCTCAGTATGGCCAGTCACGGTCGGTTCTAAGCGAACTTTAGCCTGATCAAACACAACATCCACAGACAATTGTGGCGAGTCGATCACGACCCGCAATACTTTGCCTTGTAACTGATTCAGTTGGATGCGGCTAATCGCATCCAGATCGATACATTGATGAATCAAACGTTCGACTGCACCGAGTGCCAATATCGACCACATAATGCAACCTTAGAGTTTAAAACCACGATGAACGGCAACGATCCCTGCAGTGAGGTTGTGATAGTCACAGTTTTGAAAACCAGCATGCTCCATCATCCCTTTTAGAGTGCGTTGGTCTGGATGCATACGGATTGATTCAGCTAAATATTTATAACTTTCAGCATCATTGGCAATCAATTTACCCATGATCGGCAATGCGGTAAACGAGTATAGGTCGTACAGTTTTGAAAAGGGTTCAAAGATCGGTTTTGAAAACTCGAGGATCAGTAGACGACCGCCCGGCTTTAATACACGATACATGGCTTCAAGTGCTGCATCTTTATCGGTGACGTTGCGTAGACCAAAACTGATGGTCAATAGGTCAAAACTATTGTCTGCAAATGGTTCAAGCGTTTCAGCATTGGCCAGTACAAAATCAACATTGCTACAGCCTGCATCGATCAAACGATCACGGCCGACATTGAGCATGGATTCGTTAATATCAGACAACACCACACGACCACTTGGGCCAACTTCACGACTGAAGACTTTGGCGAGATCACCTGTACCGCCTGCGATATCGAGTACATGTTGACCACGACGTACACCTGACATATTGATCGCAAAACGTTTCCATAGGCGATGAATACCAAAGGACATCAAGTCATTCATGATGTCGTATTTCGCTGCTACAGAATGGAAGACTTCAGCCACTTTCTGGGCTTTATCATCACTGTTTACGGTTTGATAACCAAAATGCGTGGTGCTGCCGACATTGCCGGTATTGGCACCGCGAGGCAGATTGTATTTAGGCACTGATGCAGAAACAGGCGCATCTTGTTGCACTTGATTCAGGCTGTGTTGCTGACCTTGTGCGGTACCTTGTGGTAATGGCTCAGAGAGGAAGGGACTGTTACTGTCTTTTGGTTCTACTGCCGCTGGTGTAGCGCTAGGCTTTTGATTTTCATTAGACATTCAAGTCGCTCCTCAACACAAAAATATGAAATCTTGCTCTGCGTTGCATGATGACAGATTATTTAACTTTTTACAGTCCTGATCATGCAATTGTTATGAATAATATACAGAAAAAATGATTTTGTTGGCTGCATTTTACAGCCATATTACCGTGATATCGCGAATAGTCATCTGGACCCATAATACGCGAAACAGTCACATTCAACGCCACAACGGCAGCCTTGGCAAGCGATTTGGTCTAATCTTAGCTGATTGTTCTATGCTTGAGCCAACGGACACACCATATGCGCTTGCTCTGAGTGCCCGTTGTGTGGCCCTTAGGCTTGAGTACGTTGAAACGGCTTGAGCTTTCCAGCATGGACATCGGTCACGATCTGTTGTTCTTGCACACAAAAACGATGAATAAATTTGGCTGCAGATTTCATCGGTTTCATGGCGATGAAGCCTTCGCCTATAAAGTCATACATCAATTCAAAGCGATGCTTGATGGCCATGCCTTTACACATTTTAAATGCGGTATGCATCATAAACGAGCGCATATATTTGTCTAAGCTGATGCCCAGTTCATCGAGCAGTTGCAGTTGTTGCTGACGTGCTTGTTCTTGATCCAATTTAATCAGGGTCAGGCGCATCATTTCATCATCAATGACTTGTTCAGCAGGATAGTCCTTAAGCAGTTGAACGGCGATTTGTTCATCAAGTTGCATCGCCAAAACCGCCAAGCCCACAGACTTTAGTCCAGTTTGTATGGCCGTATCTGGAAAGAATTTTTCAGCTTTATGCGCATATTTGAGTAGACGTTCAATCTGCACAGCCAAGTCATCAAACTCCTCACCACCATAGAGACGGTTAATGAAGTATTTGGCCATTAATTGATGTTCAGGTTGATTAAATAAATCATGATGGGTGTCTTTAATGCGTTCTTTCAACCAATGTTGTGCATCGTATAAACGTGTTTTGAGGACAGCATCATCATGATATTGGAACTGTTTATATTGTTCTAAAAGTTGATCAAGGGCTGCAAGTTTAGACATATTCGAGCTCAAACATTTGAAATGAGAATAGGTTTTGGCACAGCATAGTCGCTGTTTGCATTGATCGCTATGACATTGGCATCAAAAGATCAATAAAACGGGCCAGTTGTGCTGCTGTACCAACAACGCGGCAGTATAAAATAAATTCTCTTCAACCATGAGCTTAAATATATTTTTTGTACACAATTCAAGTACTCATTCAAATGAAACCGTTATAATTGAGTCAAATTATTCATTTCAATAAGAAGACTACTTATGCTTGAGACTGCGACCGAATTTTCTATAAAAGATGAAGATCAATTGACCATGGAGTTGATCGAAGCGCAATACACCCTAAAAGACTCACGTGATCGGAAAAATGGCAAAAGTTTGGTGATCTTGGTCAGTGGGATTGAGTTGGCGGGGAAGGGTGAAGCAGTCAAGCAATTACGTGAATGGGTGGATGCGCGTTATTTAACGGTTAAAGCAGATGCTCCTTATTTGTTTAGAACCCAACAAGCCTTTTGGCAACCCTATGCACGTTATATTCCAGCTGAAGGTCAAATCTTGCTGATTTTTGGCAATTGGTACAGTGATTTATTACTCAGTGCGACTCATGTATCGCAACCGATGGATGAGGGCATGTTTGATCATTATGTGCAAAGCATGCGTGCCTATGAACAAGATCTGAAAAATAATCACTGTGATGTGATCAAGGTCTGGTTTGATCTGTCATGGAAATCACTGCAAAAACGCCTCGATGCCATGGATCCATCGCAACAACAGTGGCAAAAGTTGCATGGACTCGATTGGCGCAATAAGAAGCACTACGATAGTTTGCAGAAGCTCAGACAACGTTTTACCGATGATTGGTATGTGGTGGATTGTGAAGATGAAACTGTACGTAATCAGCAGTTTGCCCAACATGTACTGCATGCCTTGAAACAGCTGCCACGCCATAAAAGTACGGTCAGAAGCAAATGGCAACAAGCCGAAAGACCAGAGCAACTGATCCAACCTGCGACTGAAGTTTTTGATAAAAAAGAATATAAAGCCGAATTGAAGAAGTTGACCAAAAAGGTGGCCAAGGCGCTGACCACGGACAACCGTAATATTGTGATCAGTTTTGAGGGCATGGATGCAGCAGGCAAAGGGGGTGCGATTAAACGTATAGTCAAACACTTGGATCCGCGCCAGTATCAGATTCACACCATTGCCGCACCTGAAAAGTATGAGTTGCGTCGCCCTTATCTGTGGCGCTTTTGGAATAAATTAGACAATCATGGCGGGATCTCAATCTTTGATCGGACCTGGTATGGGCGGGTACTGGTGGAACGGATTGAAGGCTATGCCAATCCTGTCGAATGGCAACGTGCCTATGACGAGATCAATCGCTTTGAGAAAAACCTCAGTGATAACCAGACTTTGTTGATCAAGTTTTGGTTGGCTATCAGTCCAGAAGAGCAAGCATTACGCTTTAAGTCACGTCAAGAAACGCCACATAAACGTTTTAAAATCACTGAAGAGGATTGGCGCAATCGTAAACGTTGGGATGATTATTTAGATGCTGCTGCGGATATGTTGCAGCGCACCGATAGCAGTTATGCGCCGTGGCATGTGATCGCCACCGATGATAAATATACCGCCCGCATCGAGATATTAAGGGCCATTTTAAAACAACTCAAGGCGGCTTAGGCCACCTTGAATCCGACATTTGACGGATCAACTCGAGGCGTTAACATCGGGTTGATCAGTTAAAGCTTAGGCTGAGCGCTTAGGCGCTGAGCGTATTGGCATGTTGTTTGTCGCGGATTTGACTGGCCAATTTATAGCTTTCTTCAACATGGGTTTCGGCGACTTTTTTCATAATAAAATAACCTAGACCTGCTGCAACCGCTTGACCACCCAAGGGGATAAATTTGGTCACTTGTTTGGTGACCATTTTGGTGGCGAAGTTGTTGATTGATTTTTTGATGGCTGTACGTGCAACCACAAATCCAGAAAACTCTATGCCGCGCTTACGCAGCTCATTCCAATGGATTTTCTTGGTCTCTGGGTCATAAACGCTGATTTGATCTGGCGCTAGTCCAAAGCGTGCATTAATTTCAGGGATGAGCATCGACAACATGCTGACATCGACCACCACATCAAAAAATGGCACAGGGATGATCGCAGCACCTGCCGATACATAGGCACGTTTTTTGACCAAATCAAGGCATTGTTCACGGATTAGTTCTAAGTCTAAATTGGGATCAATTGAAGCTGGAATTTTATCTATTTTCATGAATATATCCATTGGCTAGGCTTTATACTGCTGCTATTGAAGCACAGTTGAGTTGGTTTTATCAAAGTGTCGGAAAATACTATACTTGAAAATCAAGCTCAGCGCATATCGTGAACAAGCATAGATTTTAAGGGTTTTTGTTTTAAATCATACTTGGCCGTTGCGTTCATGCTTGGGTTCACAACAGTCACCACTTTACCGAATACAGTTGAGTCGTCATGGGGATACATGTCATCCAAAGTCAACGCATTGATGTGTTGCTTCAAGGGGTATTGCAGTTTAGTGCGTGCCCATCACAGAATCCTTTGCAGGTCTTGAAGACCCAGCATTTTGTGGTGCCCTCCGCTGCGGTACAAGAATGGCTGACTCAGAAAATATCAGAACAACAAGGAATTAGTGCCAACTATCAATATCATCAAGGCATACGTGGTTTTCAATGGTTCGCTTATCAGCATGTGCTTGAAGACAAAGACCAAGTGCGTAAAGCCAATATTCCACGCTTGATTATGAAATGGCGAATTTACCAAGTCCTGAAACCCTATATCAGTGCTGAGCAATTGCAGATGCCGCCAGAGCATGCACTGTATAGCGTGGTGAAACGGATTTATGACAGTGCTGGACTGTTGGAAAATCAGCTCGATCAAGGGCAGAAAAAAAACAGCATGCTGTACTGGGTGGCTGAGCAAGTGTCAAAATTGTTTAGTCATTACATGCTGTATCGGGGCTATTGTCTTAAAGGCTGCGGTCAACGCTGTACCTGTCGCACCAATTGGCTAAATACCTGGGGGCAGGAGCAAGCCCTCAATCTTGAAGATCAGTTTTATAAAACCAATACCGAAGTGTCCGCCTTTAGCCTGCAACAAGCCGAAGAACTTGAAACTTGGCAGCGCTGGTTATGGCAGCAGAGTTTTCATGCCGACTTTGTCGAGATGCAACGCATTGATGAAGATTTCTGGAAGATTTTAGATGATCCATTGCAGCGTCCTCAGGCCTTAAAATTATTGCCACCGCAATTGGTGGTGTTTACCTTGCTGGACTTGGCGCCGAGCCAATTACAATTCTTAAGACGTTTGGGCCAATATCTGGATGTGATGATTTTGCATTACAACCCGTCGCAAGAATATTGGGCCGACAGTGTCGATCCGCACTGGAAAAAACAATACGATCTGCGGGTACAAGAGCGCTTTATCGCCAAGAATCCCCAAGCCACGGATCAAGATATTCAACAGTTTTTCGATGCCTTTACCCTAAACTTTAATGCGGATAAACGTGAGTCACGCCATCCTTTGCTGACACGGTTTGGCAAACAGGCGCGGGATCATTTCTCATTATTATCTAGTCTTTCCTCCGGTGAGGAAGGGCAGTGGGTTGATGCCTTTGTCGACACTGATCCGCGACATCTCTTGGCCAAGTTACAGTCGGATATTTTATATCTGGTCGAGCCTGAGCCGCATGCTTATGTGATTGATCCACAAGATCAATCGATCCAGATCCATGTCTGCCATTCCAGTCTACGTCAGCTTGAGGTGCTCAAAGAGCAGTTGACGCATTGGTTATCGCAGAGCAGTGCCGCGCAACCACGCCGTCCCAGTGATATCGTGGTTTTGGTGCCTGATTTAAAAAATATCGAACCTTTGATCCGCAGTGTTTTTCCTGCCATACCCCATCAGGAGGGGGTGTTCCTCCCTGTGAAGATTGCCGGCGTGACCCAACTTGATGCCAGTAAGGCATGGTTGGCGGTACTAGGGCGGATGCAACTGACTGAAGGACGATTTAGCATTGAGGATTTTGCCGATTGGCTGCAACTGCCTGCGGCTCAAATTCGTTATGCCCTTGATGTGGATATGAGCGAACGCATGTTGCAATTGTTGACCCAAGCAGGCTTTAAGCGCGGCTTGGATGCAGCACATTTAGCCCGCAGTCTGAGTGCTGAGGATCAGGATTATCGTTTTAGTTTTAAATTCGCCCTAGACCGTTTGGTGCTTGGGGTGGCGATTCCTGAGCATCGCCATTTTGCTGAGACCCTGAGTTTTGCTCAGGTGTTTAGTGATGACTTTGAATTGATCAGTCGCTTGATCGAAATTTATCAAGATTTTGCGTTACGCCGTGACTGGATGATCCAACATGAAAACGTGCAGCGCAGCAGTGTAAGCCCTACAGCACACCCGAAGTCCAAGTCCGAACAGGTCAATGCTGAAACTTGGTTGCGTCGGATCATGCAAGACATCAGTGAGTTTGAACAAGCTGGAGTCGAGTCTTTAAAGACGGTACGCGAAATCGTCAAGAAACAAGAACGGATGCTGACCCTTGCCAGTTTCTACGACCAAGAACAAGGACAAGGACAAGGGCAAGTACAGCAACAAGAGTCGCGAAATATCCTGACCAAGATCCATCTGCCATTGCCTTATTTATTGACTGAAATACAAAACACTCTCGACAGTCAGATTGATCAGGCCCTGCCGACAGGACAAATTACCTTTAGCCAGATCGGTCAATTACGGCCATTGCCCTATCAATTGGTGGTGATGCTCAACCTGGATGGTGGGAAATTTCCAGACCGCAACAAACACCTGCCCTTTGACCTGATGCAAATGCTCAAACCACAGTTGGGAGATCGTTCCCGTCTGGAGGATGACCAAGGTGCATTCTTAGACTGTTTGTTGTTGGCCCAAGAACAATTGTGGTTGTTTTATAATGGCTTCGATGTCAGTGATGGCGAGGTACGCGAGCCTTCGAGTGTATTACAAGAATTGGTCAATCATCTGGCATTGATTAGTCGAGATCAGGCTTTAAACACCGAGACCATCACAACTACAGAGGCTCATCCAAACTCAGCCAGCGCAGCCACGACAGTGGATCGTATGATCGAGCATCATGGCATTGAGATGGCGGCACAGTTGCAAGGCTTATATTATATCCATCCCTTGCAGCCCTTTGATCCCATCGGTTTTGAACAAACCCAGCCTGTGCGCTACCAAGATCATTGGTTCCAAGTGGCACAGCATCTACGCCATAACAATGCCCATGCACAGCGTCAAGCTTGGGCAAATGTCGATTATCCACTGGATGACGAACCGGTATTGGTGCTCGATGCAGGGCGTTGGATTCAAGATGTAATCTTCCCTGCACGACTCTATCTCAAGACCTTAGGGGTGAAAAACCTGCAAGCGCAGGAGTTGCCTGCACTGCAAGAACCTTTGGTGCTTGATGGTCTAGGCCGCTATGCCATTCGGGATTTTTTACAGCAACAGGACAGCGCTGATATTGCCGCACTGGATGTGAGATTGCTGCAGGATCAATTGCCTGTGGGTAAGGTGCAGCACAGTGCATGGCAAATGACCTTGACTGAGCAATACACGCTGCAACAACGTTTATTGAACTATGCAAGCCAAGTGACGCCAACCACACAACGACAATGGCGACTCAAACATCATCTGCCACTGAGTGATCCACGTTTATCTGACTTGACCCTCAATGTCATGCTGCCGATGCAAGATGCGGTACAGGATTGGGTCAGTATGGATGCATCAAGTGCGCGGGCAAAACGTCGTGCCAAAGTCTGGCTCGAGTATGTGTTGTGGCTGGCTTATCAAAATCTTCCCGATGCTGAGGCGGTGAAATTACGCCGTATCGCATTGTTTAGTGATGCCACTCTGATCAGTACAGGTCTGACCACCTCACAAGCCAAAGCCAATCTTTTGGCTTGGTTTGATGCCTATGACCTTGCACAAAAGAATCCTTTGGTATTGCCTGCAGCGTTACTGTTGCAGCCTGCAGAAAAAGCCAAGGTATTGAAATGGGGAGTGGATGAATCAGGGCAAACGGTACTGGAAAATTTTGATGATCTGCTCAAAGAATGGCGCGCAGATGCGGCACGTTTTCAGACCTCATTTTCAGTGGAAGACAACGAAGCCACCCAGTATCACCGTGATTGGCAATTTATCTTACAAGAGCAAGATGCCGCTGCATTATTAAAATATGCCTGTGACCATTATGCCTATGCACTGTATCAACCGATTTACCAGTATCAAACCCAGGCTGAGGAATAAGGCATGAGTACAAAAAAAGTGTCTATACAGCCGATTCAAGACATGCAGTTCGCAGGCTTACATTGGATTGAGGCCTCCGCAGGGACGGGGAAAACCTATACTTTGTCCAGTCTGATGGTGCGGATCTTTTTGGAAAAGCATCTTCCGAGTCAGGTGATTGCCACTACATTTACCCGTAAGGCTGCAGCAGAACTTAAGTCGCGTATACGCGCCAGATTGGTCGAAACTTGGCGTTATCTCGAAGGCTGTCGTGAGTTTCGTGAACAGCAGTTTTTGGAGGAGATCAAGGCACAACAAAATCAAGATGTGTTGTTTGCCAAGGTTTTAGAATTCGTCATTGTGCAAAATGACAAGGACTTAGAGTTCTCTACCCGAATCGCCTATGCCTGTGAACGGTTGAAATTGGTGATTGATCAAATTGATGAAATTTTTGTCGGAACCTTAGATAGTTTTAGCCAGAAACTGCTACGTGAATTCGCCTTTGAAAGTGGCAAGATTGAACGCGCTGAAATCACTGATGATGCCCAAGCCTATACCCAACAGTTGATTCATGATGTGTTGCGGGAGTGGATTCAGCAGCAACCGCAACAAGTGATCGATTATTTACTGCTGAATAAAAAGCTAAAAACCCAAGCCGCCTATGTGGCAGTGGTGGAAAACAGTTTGAATTTTGCTTCGGCCAAGTTCCAAGCCATTGCACAACCGAGCATGGACATCGCACAGTTTGAGCAAGCCATTGCTGAGTTGGTGCAACTGGATCTGACTCAAGTTGCCGGCTTGGCAGACTACTATTCGCCTGAAGGGGCGCACTTTAAACTGGTGGGCAAAAAATGGCGTGATGATGGCAGGATGCAAGTTTTGCTCAATGTGCAATTGGGTGATTTTATTGCAGCCTTAGCGCAGCAAGGGGTACAGGCACTGTATGCCGCCCAACATGCCAACACGCTTAAGTTGTTAACCGATCTGAGTACCAAAAAAGTTTTAAATAAATGTCCAGATGAGGTGCTACAGGCTTTTGAACAACATGCGCTGATCCAAGCACTGCAGCGCTTTTGTCTAGGTGTCCAACAGATGGATCAGGACTTAGATACGCTGGACAGTTATTTGCAATATTACTTGGCCAGTGAAGTAAAAAAGCGCTTGCCACAAGTGCTACAACATAAAGGCGAGACCACCTTTGCCCAACAAATTCGCACTTTGGCCGAAGCACTGCAAGGCCAGCAGGGCCAGCGTTTTGCGAGCTTTGTGCATGCCCGTTATCCTTTGATTTTGGTGGATGAATTTCAAGACACCAACCAAGACCAAGATGATATGTTGGCGCAAATCTGGCGTCATCCGCAGCGGGTCAACCAAGGCTGCATGATTATGGTCGGGGATCGTAAACAGGCAATTTATGGTTTCCGTGGTGGAGACATGCTGACCTTCCTCAAGGCGCATCAGGATGTATTTGGCAAATCAGGCCATGCATATAATCTGATTTATAATCATCGCTCTGTAGCACCTTTGGTTGAAGTGGTCGATGCCTTGTTCCAATGCCAAATGGACTTCGGCGAACAGGTGATCTACTCCCCAGTACAAGCAGGTTCGCGCCCGCATCCAGACTTGATCGATGCAGGCCAAAGCAATCCAACGCCTTTGCGCTGGTTGGAACTTGAAGATAAAAATACCGAAGCTGAGCAAGTGGCATGGAAGATCCGTGATCTGCTCAATCAAGCGATCGATGGCAGCCTGTATTTTGTTGAAAAGTCGGGCAATCGTGCTTTGGATGAAAATGATATTGCAGTGTTATCACGCAATCATCATGCGCTGGATAAAGTGCAATCGGCGCTTGAGTTTCTTGGGGTGCGGGTCAGTCGACCATCCAAGAAAAGTGTCTTTGAGAGTCAGATGGCACGGGATACCGCAGCATTGTTGGGGGCGATCTTAAATCCCTTTGATGAGGCCAAAGTGAAACGCGCCTTGGTCAGTCGCATGCTTGGATTTAATCTGGAAAAGCTGATTAAGCTGCAAGCACAGGCCGATGGTTTGAGTGCCTATATTGAGCAGTTGGATCTGATCCGTGAAAAGTGGTTTAAGCAAGGTTTTCTGAGTGCGTGGCAATATTGTCTGAGCCAATTCAATGTCTGGCAAAATATCGTGGCCCAAGCCAGTCGGGACAATGAACGTGCGGTGGTCAATCTACGCCATTTGAGCGAACTACTCAGTCAACACAGTGAAGATGTGCAGGGGGCTCAAAACCTGTATCACTGGTACTTAAAACAAATGACCGCACCACTGCAACGTGAATGGGAGTTGGAACGTAAACTCTCTAACGAGGCGGGTGTGCAGTTGATGACCATCCACCAATCCAAAGGTTTGGAGTTTAAGGTGGTGTTCTTGTTGGGGGCGGATGCTGATTTTAAGGAGATGAATAAAACTCTGAACTTCTCCACGCGTGAACAATTGAATCCTCAGACCGGGCAACTTGAGCAGCAGCGCATCGTCGCCGTCAACGATAAGAATATCTTAAATCCTGCGGAGATTGAGCAGCATAATCACCGCGCCGTGGCGGAGCAACATCGACTCTGGTATGTGGCGCTGACCCGTGCCAGTTATCGGGTGTATGCCATGATGCAAGATACACAGGGCAAGTCGAATGGTTTAGCTTTTTGGCGAGGTCATGCAGCAGCGACATTTCAGCATCCGCAAACTCAGGTTGAAGCCTTGTTGGAGCAACGGCCAGTACAACGGTATGTGGCTAAGGCCCTGACAACTGCAGCCTTATATGCAGAGACTTTTCCACAGCAACGTTTCTATGCCCGAGGAAAAACCAGTTTCAGTTATTTGGCACAGCATCTGAGTCGTAAACAGATTCAAGATGCCATGACGGTTGCGGAGCAGGTGCTCGGTGGTGCCGAAGATGAGGTCGATCAAGTCCAAGTCAGTACGTTTATCGGCACTGTTAATAAAACAGTTGTCAAAAGTGATACCGCAACTGTTGTTGATACCGTTACAGAAACTGTTGTTGATACCGTTACAGAAACAGTTGTAGACACTGAGGCAGAAACAATTACAGAGACAGTTGTAGACACGGATGCAGAAACAATTGTCGGAACTGAGGCAGTGGCAACTGTAGAGATGCTAGATGACTCAGGACAATGGATTCGTGCTAATTTTCCCAAAGGCACCGTTGCTGGAAACTTTCTACATGAGATCTTTGAACAAATTGATTTCCAAGATCAAAGCAAGTGGCCCTTAGAAATTCATCGTCGTTTTAAAAATGACTACAGTTCATTATGGACTGAGCTACTGCACAAGTATCAACAAGACTTTGCCGATGGCGCTACAGCGACTCAAACTGATTTCATTACTTTAAAGACCGCGATTGTTCCCAGCTTAAATCCCCATGCAGAACTGGTGCAACCTGCTGCTGAAACTGACTTATTGCAATGGTTGTTGGATTGGTTGCAATCGGTATTGGAAACACCATTGGCTGCTGGTTTTCAGTTGATTCAATTGCAACCTGCGGCCTATTTGTCCGAGTTTCCATTTTATTTATCACTGGCAGATCATGTATTGGCGATCCAGCGCATTCATCAGTTATTTACTGAATATGCGATACAGATGCCTGAGTTCAATCCCGCCAATGCCGCACGTTATCTCAATGGCTCAATTGATTTGGTTTACTTCGATGGCCAGCGTTACCACATTGCGGATTATAAAAGTAACTACTTGGGCGCCACGCCGAGCCATTACCATCCTGCAGCTGTGCAAGAGAGTATGACCTATGCCAGTTATTGGTTGCAGGCAGCGTTGTATTTGGTGGCCTTGCATCGTTATTTGAAATTGCAGTTGCAGGATTATCAGATTGAACGTGATCTCGGTGGTGCGAGTTATTTGTATCTTCGAGGTATGAATGCGCAACCGAATCAGGGCTATTATTATTGGCAACCTGAAGCAGAATTTATCCTAAGGCTTGATGCGATATTGGGCTATTTTACTGAGGATAAAGCCGTCAATGTGGGTGCATAACTTTTAATATAATATTGTTAAACAATCGCTTATCATGTGAATAAGTTTGTTGAAAACCCTGTAGATAACTCTGAGGATAACCGTGTGGAAAATAATCAAGACCCAGACAGTCAGATTCCGATGTGGATTGAGCAATGGAGTCGATATGTATTGCAGTCGTCCTCTGTTCGGGGGGAGAGCGCTGCACTGGATTTGATTCAGGCTATCTTACTCGCGAGCATGCGCGGCGAAAGTTGTATTTCAGTAAGCGATTCCAATCCAGAAATATTGGGAAATCTTATTATTAACCATAAGCTTGCGATGAGTGAGGTGGCGCCATTTGTCTATGATGCCGAGCATCTTTATCTGTACCGTTATTGGCAGTTGGAGCAACGCTTAGCCACACAAGTCCATCGCATCTTGCAACAACCGATCAATCAGGTTGATGCACAGGAGTTTGAATACCTTTTGCCTGATGCTCAGCAAAAACAAGCTTTGCAAATGGTGACTCAACAAGCGCTGAGTATTATTACTGGTGGGCCGGGAACAGGGAAAACCTATACCTTGGCACGGATTATTGCGGTATTGAATCATGCTATTCCTGATCTGCGTATCGCGATGGCGGCACCGACAGGTAAGGCGGCACAACGAATGAAGGAAGCATTATTAAATTCGTTAAATGATGAGAAGTTGCAAGCGCTGGGTTTGATCAATGCAACACTCAGCCAGCAAGACACCGTGACCATTCACCGTTTATTGGGGTTGGGCTATCAAACTGCGGCACGATTTAATGCCAAGCATCCATTGCCTTATGATGTCATCGTCATTGATGAAGCCTCGATGTTGGATCTACAGTTGGCGACTTTATTGTTGGAGGCAGTGCCTGCACATTGTCGGGTGATTTTGCTCGGCGATGCACAGCAATTGGCTTCGGTCGATGTGGGGTCAGTATTGGCCGATTTACAGCAGTTAGCATGCTTACAAGCCAATCGTGTCCATCTGCTGACCAGTAGACGTTTTAAAGAAGGTGCTTTAATCGGTAGAATGGCGGGTTTTATCCAAATGCAGCAGCAAACCGACTTTGATGCAGCGCAATTGCTGCGTGCATTTGAGCGTGATGTGGTACCCGCTACAACACTGCAGCCGATTAAGCTCAATACTGACATGGCGGACGTGATTCAACTTGAGTATCTAGCGGATCACATCAGTCAAGTTGAACTTTTCGATTATTATGAAAAATTAGCCGCCGGTTATGCAGATTATTGGCAGTGCTTGGGTTGCTATGCCACAGATGATGATCCTGCAACACAATTGGATGACTTGGTCAAAAGCTTTGATCAATATCGTATTTTAACCGCCATTCATTTTGGATCTTTTGGACTGACTGCGCTAAATCGAGAAATGGAAGCGGCTTTGCTGCAGCATTTACCCTTGATCGTCAAGCAAGGGGATTGGTATTTGGGCCGTCCCATCATGATGACCCACAACGATTATCAATTGGGCTTGTCTAATGGCGATATCGGCATTTGTGTGCAGCATCGAACTCAAGCAGGGCAATTTGAAGTTTATTTTCCAACCTTGCAACTTTGGGTCGCTGCAACGCGATTACCGAAGTCGATTCAAACGGCCTTTGCGATGACCATTCATAAATCCCAAGGTTCTGAGTTTAAGCATGTTGCCGTGGTCTTTAATGCACAAGCTGAAAAGCTACTCAGTCAGGAATTAATCTATACCGCAATCACACGGGCCAAGTCTGTGGTCAGCTTATTGGTGGATGGGCAAACTTTTGCCAAAAGCCTCTTTGTGAGAACCACCAGAAAAAGTGGATTAGTGGAGAAAATCCAAGCCTTGGATTAAAGTGCCAAAATTCAGCAGATAATCCACCCTTGTAGGAAATGGCTTACAAGGATTCGAGAAAATACCCCATAGAGAATGTGTGGACTTTTTGAGATGATGACAGGCATAAATAGCTCAGCACGGATCGTTGAGATAAATCGCACAATGATAATAATTTAAAGTCGAGAGATTGCGAACTTACAAGTACGTAGGTCATAAGCAAGAAATTTACAGCCGCTAAGCCTTGTAGTTTTGGGAGAGACTACAAGGCTTTTTTATTGCTTGGATTTTTTCAGCGATTGCTTTAATTATTTGAAAATTTAATCTAAATTAAATAAAAGTTTGCGATACTCAATTTAAGCTTAAGGCTTCTTATAAAATGATACAAACTTAAGTGATTTGTATCACGGATTTGATGGAAAAATAGCGTCAATTGAAATTAATTCTTAATTGCATTAACGATTTTATCATCATAAGAACGTGAGTTCATCACGAACGACTGCCTATAAACGAAATAATCACAATGATTAATTAAGACATTACAGCGCAGAAAAGACCCTTAAGCTTGCTTAAGGGTCTTTTCTTTTCTCGCTATGGGAAATGCAAAATTTTCAAATAATGTAGAATCAATTAATTGAACAAAACAATTTTTTAATAAAAAGTGAGCATTGACATCATCTAAAAACGTTTCTCAAAAGGGCCACTGGAAAATGGAAAAGTGTCATAAATATTTTAAAAAAAGTCACAACTGTAACTTGAAGCATCGGCGATCGCTTAGGCACTGTATCTTTAAATAGTTTAAGTGAAAATTACACTAAACTTGTGATGCATCTTACATTTTTATTTGTTGAGCACAGAAACCACGGTCTGCAGTCAGGCTAAACTTCAGTGCATGCAATAAAATAGGCAGCGCTCAGCGCTAATCGGCGAGAGTTTCAAAATGCAAGCTGTTTATTCGGTCTCAAAAGCACAAATATGCAAGGCTTCTTTTGCAATCTTGGGGTAGTTGATTTAAAATAGCGCAATGCTGTAGTGATGCACGGCAGTCAACGTGGTTTTTTGACCAAATTGATTTTTATCAATCTTTATACTTTTAAGCATCTCGGAGAAATCGAATGGCTTTAACTATCGCAGACCGCGCAGAAATCGTTGCTAAATTCGCTCGCGCTGAAAACGACACAGGTTCACCAGAAGTTCAAGTGGCACTTTTGACTGCACAAATCAATGGTTTGCAAGGTCACTTTAAAGATCACAAACATGATCACCACAGCCGCCGCGGTTTAATCCGTATGGTTAACCAACGTCGTAAATTGCTTGATTACCTTAAAGGTAAAGACGCAACACGTTATAGCGATTTGATTGCTGCTCTAGGTTTACGTCGTTAATTCGATTTAAACTTTTAATTTCGTAATATGCATGTGCAATTGCTGAAAGCAGAAGTCTACCTAGCGTTGATTAGGTAATTGAGAAGGGGCGAATGTTCGCTCCTTCTTTGTGTTTTTAAAAGGTGTTTTTTCAAAGTATCTGGTGAGGTCGGCTTCTAAGCTTTGTCATTTATGTTTACCTCAGGTAACGAATGCCAAACCTTAGGGGTCTCCACTAGAATAAAATCAGGAAATACAATTACATGTCTATGTTCAATATTATTCGTAAAGAATTCCAATTCGGCCAACATCAGGTGGTATTGGAAACAGGTCGCGTTGCACGTCAAGCCAACACTGTATTAGTCACTATGGGTGGCGTCACTGTATTGGTTGCTGTTGTGGCTCAACCGACTGCTAAAGCGGGTCAAGATTTCTTCCCACTTACTGTGAATTATCAAGAAAAACAATATGCTGCTGGTCGTATTCCAGGCGGTTATGGTAAGCGCGAAGGTCGTGCTTCTGAAGCTGAAACTTTAATTTCACGCTTAATTGACCGTCCAATCCGTCCATTGTTCCCAGAAGGTTATTACAACGAAATCCAAGTGACTGCGACTGTGGTGTCTTCTGACAAAACCATGGATGCTGATATTGCTGCAATGTTGGGTACTTCTGCTGCGCTTTCAATCGCAGGTACACCGTTCCGTGGTCCAATCGCGGGTGCGCGTGTTGGTCTGATCAACGGTGAATATGTCCTTAACCCAAATCATGAACAACTGAAAGAAAGTGATCTTGACCTTGTGGTTGCAGGTACTGAAGCTGCAGTATTGATGGTTGAATCTGAAGCCAAAGAGCTTTCAGAAGATCAAATGCTCGGTGCTGTACTGTTCGGTCATGACGAATTGCAAATTGCGATCCAAGCGATTAAAGAATTTGCAGCTGCTGCTGGTGCTAAAGCATCAACTTGGGTTGCACCAACTAAAAATGAAGAACTTCTTGGCAAGCTTAAAGCTGCTTTTGAAGCGAAGATTTCTGAAGCCTATACCGTTGCTGTTAAACAAGACCGTTATGCGGCACTGGATGCATTGCACACTGAAGCAATGGCTCAATTTGCGCCTGAAGGTTCAGAAGCCGGTGTTGCTGATGAAGTTAATGAATTATTTGAAGATCTAAAATACCGTACCGTACGTGACAACATCTTGTCTGGTAAACCACGTATTGATGGTCGTGATACTGAAACTGTTCGTGGCTTAGATGTACAAGCGGGTGTACTTGACCGTGCACATGGTTCAGCATTGTTTACTCGTGGTGAAACCCAAGCATTAGTGACTGCGACTTTGGGTAATACCCGTGACGCCTTGATGGTCGATACATTGTCAGGTACTAAAACTGACAACTTCATGTTGCACTACAACTTCCCTGCTTACTCAGTCGGTGAAACTGGTCGTGAAACTGGTCCTAAACGTCGTGAAATCGGTCATGGCCGTTTGGCACGTCGTGGTGTACAAGCTGTACTTCCTGCAGCTGATCGCTTCCCGTATGTAATCCGTATCGTATCTGATATTACTGAATCAAATGGTTCGTCTTCAATGGCGTCTGTTTGTGGTGCATCTTTGGCACTGATGGATGCAGGTGTACCTTTGAAAGCGCCAGTTGCGGGTATCGCAATGGGTCTGGTTAAAGAAGGCGAGCGTTTCGCAGTTCTTTCTGACATCTTAGGTGATGAAGATCACTTAGGTGATATGGACTTTAAAGTTGCCGGTTCTGCCAATGGTATTACTGCACTTCAAATGGACATCAAAATCGAAGGCATCAACGAAGAAATCATGGAAGTTGCATTGAATCAAGCATATGCAGGTCGTATGCACATTCTTAATGCGATGAACCAAGTGCTTTCACGTGCGCGTCCTGAAATTTCAATGCATGCACCGACTTTCGAAGTGATTAGCATTAATCCAGACAAGATCCGTGATGTTATCGGTAAAGGCGGCGCAACCATTCGTCAAATTACTGAAGAAACTAAAGCTGCGATTGATATTGAAGACAACGGTACCATCCGTATCTTTGGTGAAACCAAAGCTGCTGCGAAAGCTGCGATTGCCAAGATCCAAGCACTGACTGCTGAAATCGAGCCTGGCACGATCTATATGGGTAAAGTTATTCGTATCGTTGAATTCGGTGCGTTTGTAAATATCCTGCCAGGTACTGATGGTCTATTGCACATCTCACAAATTTCAAATGAGCGTGTTGCAAACGTGACTGACGTATTGACCGAAGGTCAAGAAATCAAAGTACAAGTACAAGATGTCGACAACCGTGGTCGTATCAAATTGAGCATGAAAGATATTGAGCAAGTTTAATCTTGCTGAGATGCAATTGATCTCTGATTGATTGCACACAAAAAAAGTCCGCTTGATGCGGACTTTTTTGTGGCATGATGCAACTGAGCCAATAACAACTATTTTATTGATTATGCAAAGCTATTACTTTTATCAACTCAACGCTGAGCGTTTGAATTATATTCAGAAAACGGCTGATCCTGAACAGAATGCAGAATTTATCTGGGTGGATTGTAGCCGTGAAGATCTGCTCAATCGTGCAGATGACTGGCAGCAAGAGATCCAGCAACTGACGGGCCTGTGCCTGAATGAATATCACATCCGAGATATTTTAAATCTCGAACATCCCAGTGCCTTTGATACCCTTGAAGATTATGACCTATTGATTTTTCGCAAACTGATTACACCCGATGATCAGATCGCGGTCGGTGAACACGCCACTGAAAAACATGAAAGTCTATTTGGGCTGGCCACGACACCGATGAGCTTTATTATTACGCCACGGGTGCTGATCAGTGTGCGTGAAACCGGCAACTCAAGCATTGAAAGTTATATTGCACGTATCGAAACAGTGGTGGCACGCGCTGTAGAAGACCAAAATAAACCACGGAAAATGGCCAGCTCACCGATTGATTTGGCACTACGCATGCTCAGCAGTATGGTGGATGGTTATCAGGATATTCGGGTTCATCTGACCAAGCGGGTGGAATTTTGGCAGGAATCTTTACTCCAAGGGCATCGACGATTTAATAAATGGCATCAGTTGCTGCAAGAAAATATGGCCTTTCAACAAATTGAAAATCTATGTGAGGAGCAAATTGATGCCATCCAAGAACTCAGCAATGAAATCGTAGACAATTATCAACATGTCAAAGCCAAGAAAAATCCTGAGCGCCAAGATATTGTCTTGGTGCGGATCAATGATCTAAGCAATCATATTCAACGCATACAGAAACATACCGCGCGTTTTAGGAGTGCGATTCAAGCTGCGATCGAGTTACATTTTTCTGCGATCTCAAATCAGACCAATGAAAACATGCGTATTTTGGCGATCATCACCGCAATTTTCGCACCATTAACGTTGTTGACGGGGATCTACGGGATGAATTTTGAATTTATTCCGGGCTTAAAATCACAACACGGTTTTTGGATCATGCTGGCATTGATGCTGCTGACCACACTGCTACTGCTTTATTATTTTTATCGTCGCCATTTGGTTGGGCGGGGTGAGCGCAGTGTGATTGATCTACTTGCACAGCAGCATCAAGATCAAAGGGTGAATCTCTTTTGGTTTATGGACTATGAGCCGATCAAGAACACCATTAAAGAAGTGAGCAAGATGACCAAGTTCAAATAACCATAGCGCATGCGCTATAAGAGGGTTTGAAACTCCTGTTCATAAAAGGTTGTGGTTGCACAAGGCTTTAGACCTAGGATGTGTTCAATCACTCAGTTGCTGAATGCATTGACGAAGACTTAAGTGGCATCAGAAAGGCATCATTAATCTGCATGCAGTGCCGATGGGAAGGGCTCAGTTGAATGCGTTGATACTGGATCTTCATGATGGTGATGCTCACGATGTTGAGGCATGGTCTGGGTTCTTTGTGCTTGTCTCAATAAGGCATAAAGCTGATCTTTATACTTTAATTTCTTTCGTTTCAGTGTTTCGATGTCATCGGTGATGGCATGTACAGGGTGGAGTCTCAAGCGCGTGATGTCTCGATCGAGTTCATCATGTGCTTCCAACATTTTGGCAAAATGTGGATTGGATTGTCTTAACACTGTCATTAATTCACCATATTCTGGGAACATGTTTTTGAGCTTCTTGTTCATGACTTTAATGTTCATTTGATCACTGCACCTCGTTCACATTAACTGCATAGAAAATAACCATCATGACAGGCAAGGGATTCTCCTGTCAGCTGATTTAACAAAAAGTTTCGATTCTGTTTTTATTTGTTCTGACTGTATCTCATTTGTTGCCTTAATCCTTGAAGCTCATCAATCATTTCCAGCATCAGTGCGACAGCAGGCAAGCTGGCATCGAAATCGCGTTGCAAGCGATAGGCACGACGTGCCCGAGCAATATCTATGGCAAGCACTTGATAATGCTGGTGATCTTTCTGTGGTGTGCCAGCAGGTTGCCGTACATGCACGATGTCATGCTCGATCAATGCTAAGACCCATTCTGGTGAATGACCACAAATCTGGGCAAAGTGCAGTAGATCAAAGTATTGTTGTTGGTCGATCACTTCTGCTTCATAACATCCTTCGCAGACGATCTCACGATAGTGCAATTGGGTCATGATGTACTCCATTATTTTTCGCGTGGCTGAAAGTCACTAAACTGCTGAGCCAAATCTTGATAAGCCTGTTGCTGTGCTGCGCTATCGGCAGGGGGAATCACCATGTTGAGATTGAGAAAAAGGTGACCTGGGGTTTTAGCCGGAATACCTTTGTCCTTTAAGCGCAGTTGTTGTCCAGATTGGCCGCCTTTGGGCACACTGACTTGCACTTTTCCTGCTGGAGTGTTGACCGCAATCTTTTGACCCAGTGCCAATTCCCAAGGCGTGACATTGACCTTGAGATAGACATCAGCACCCTCAACACGGATCTGATCGGTTTCTCGATAATGAATTTCGATATACAAATCCCCCGCAGTGCCACCATTTAAGCCTTGTTGTCCTTGATGTGCTAAACGGATTTGTTGACCGTTGGGTATGCCTTTGGGAATCTTGACTTGCAAGGTTTTACGTTGGATCTCGACTTCACCGAGTGCGGTATAACTTGGAATCTGCAAGCTAAATTGTTGAGTATCGCCCTGATAGGCAACGTGAATATCTACCTCGATACGGGCATGTTGATCCTCACCACGCAGCGGTCGAGCCCCTTGTTGATTGAAACGATTAGCGCTGCCGCCCCCAAATCCTGCACCAAAGCGGCCAAACAGATCCTCAAATCCACTAAAGTCTGATCCTGTTGCAGAAGTGTATTGGCCGGCGAAACCTGCACCTGACTGTCCTGAAAAGCCTGCGCCTTGGGGGTGGTCGAGGCTAAAGTCATAGTCTTGTTTTTTTTCAGCATCCATCAAGGTGTCATAAGCCACATTGAGGCTTTGCATCTGTGCTTCGGCATCGACTTCTTTACTGACATCGGGATGATATTTACGGGCGAGTTTGCGATAGGCTTTTTTAATTTGTTCTGGCGTCGCATCTCGGGCTAGACCCAATATTTGATAATAATTTTTGCTCATCCGAAGGGATCATCGTTGTTAATCAAGTTGATTGATTATTATGCATATCCCAATAGTTAGATAGCCCCGTAGCAGCTCAAGTTTGTTTCAATCTTTGTCTTTGTCTTTGTCTTTGTCTTTGTCTTTGTCTTTGTCTTTGTCTTTGTCTTTGTCTTTGTCTTTGTCTTTGTCGAATGATGAGCAAGACCCTCTTGCTCATCATCGTGGGTGTTGATTTGCTGCGCTCAGTGAGGCATCTGCGTATTAGCTAAGATGCTCACCAAATAAGGCCAATGCTTCTTCAGCGCTAAACTGATATTGGCTATTACAGAACTGGCAATCCATCTGGATTGGGTTTTGTACTTCGAGGGTTTCTTTGACTGCATCAGCACCGATCTGGATCAGCGCATTGGCACAACGTTCTTTGGAGCAGGTACAGGCAAAGTGTAGTGCTTCAGCCTCAGGCATACGCACATCTTCTTCGTTGTATAAACGATATAAAATTTCCTGTGCATCCAGATCGGTCAGCTCATGCGCTTTTAAAGTTTCGGTCAAGATGGTGAGTCGTGGCCAAATATCTTCATCAATCAATTGTTGCTCTTCATCACTATTGCGCGGCAATAACTGGATCAATAAACCACCAGCACGTTCTGCACTACTGGCCAACACGATCTTGGTCGGGATCTGTGCAGACAGATCATAGTATTGCATCAAGCACGCGGCCAAAGTCGGTTTATCCAACGGCACGATGCCTTGATAGCGCTCGCCATGTTCAGGTTCGATATTGATAAACAACACTGGACTGACCAAGCTGCTCAATACGGTGCTGCTGTCCGTGGCCTGCATAAAGCGTGGGTCAGTTTCATAATCAGCCAAAGCACGTAATTCACCCAGATGGCTACATTCGGCCATGGCCCATTTCAAAGTGCCTTGGGCTTGAATTTGCAAACTGATGCGTCCGCGAATTTTTAAGGTGCTGGCCAATAGCGCAGTGGCAGACAGCATTTCACCCAACAGTACTTGGACTGCAGGGGCATATTCACGCTGAGCAAGGATGGTCTTTAAGGTTTGCTCTAAATGCACCACTTCACCGCGAATCGGGCAGTTTTCAATATAAAAACGTTGACGTATATCAGACATAAAATTCTCCAAATCTTGACATTGATGGTGTCGATCACAAAAATCACAAGTTAATCTTGTTCTTTTCGCCGAATATCAAGTCGATCTTGTTGTGGTGGTGCTGCATCTGCGGCTTCAGGCTCATTCTCAAACGCATCATCAAACTCATCGTCAAAGGCATCCTCGAACTGATCCCCAAAATCAGCATCGGATGCAGATTGCAGTTGTTGTGCTTTGCTGTCACTTTCAAACAAATGCTCTAGCTCAGTAATAAAGTTGCGATAACTTTCATAAACTTTTTGATCATCAGTGTAGATGCGCTGTTGTTGATCGAGTAACTGTTCATCAATATCTCGGAACAATTCTACACTTTGATGGGCTTTTTCTTCAGGAATACCCAATTCACACAGGGCGCGGAATGCCATACCCAATGACGACAGGTAGGTCTCACGCCAGATATATTCGATGCCGAGATCACGGAGTAAATGCAGGTGGTGACGATCTCTTGCCCGAGCCAACAGCGGCAATTGCGGATAATTCAAGCGGATATAGCGCGCCACGGTGATCGAGTCTTCTACATCATCCAGCGCCAAGATAAATATTTTGGCGTGTTGTATACCAGCAGAGCGCAGTAATTCGGGTTGGGTGGGGTCGCCATAATATAGCTTGCCCCCATAACGACGAACAAAGTCGATACGCTGTAAATTGTGATCTACCGCAGTAAAGGCGATGTGTTGCATATGTGCCACACGGGCGATGATCTGACCAAAACGTCCGAAACCTGCAATGATCATCGGAGCATGTTGATCGGGAATCTCATCATATTGGGCTTGTTCGGTTTTTTCAAAACGTGGAATCAGGACTGAAGACACCAACCAATACAGCATTGGGGTCAAGACCATAGATAAGGTTACGATCAAGGTCACGGGTTGAATTAGCGCATCACTGAGCACTTTCTCACTGCGCGCAACACTCAACAGCACATAGGCGAATTCACCACCTTGGGCCAGACTGGTGGCGATCATTAAACTATTGCGCCAGTCGTATTTAAAGTAACGTGCTACGCCAAGCAAGACACAGCCTTTGAGCAACAGCAGCAAGAGGGCACCACCGATGATCAAGACCGGCATTTCTACAAACAGTGCGATCGGTGTGGTCATGCCCACAGTCATAAAGAACAGACCCAATAACAATCCTTTAAATGGATTGATACTGGCTTCAAGCTCATGTCTAAACTCAGAGTCCGCCAACAACACCCCTGTCAAGAAAGCGCCCAAGGTGGTACTCACCCCAAGCGAATTCATCAACAACACCACGCCCAGCACGATAAATAAACCAACAGCAGTAATCAATTCGGTGGCACCACTTTGTGCTACAAAACGGAAAAAAGGTCGCATCACATAACGACTAAACAGGAACAATCCAGTAAAGGCGGCAATGATGGCTGCAAAATAGGCGATTCCATGACTGGTCGAGCTTTGCTTGACTGCCAACATCGGGATAATCGCCAGCAAGGGAATCGCGGCAATATCTTGGAACAACAAAATCGAAAAGCTTTGTTGGCCATGAGTGGTATTAAGTTGTTGTTTTTCGGTCAGCATTTGCAGTACAAAGGCGGTTGAGGATAGTGCCAAGGCAAAGCCAATCACAAAACTGCTGCTGAGTTGCTGTTGGAACAGCAACCAAATGGTCAGCATCAGCACCACACCAGTAATCAGCACTTGCGCAGAGCCGATCAGGAAGATCGAACGCCGCATCTGCCAGAGACGTTGCGGTCTGAGTTCCAGTCCGATCAGGAACATCAGCAAGATCACCCCATACTCGGCCAAATGCATGATCGACTCAGGATCACTGGCGATATTCAATACGCTTGGGCCAAGGATCACGCCAGTAAATAAATAGCCCAATACTGTGGCAATCCCCAAACGTTTGCCCAGCGGCACCAAGATCAGTGCAGCAGCTAAAAATAGGGTGATTTGTAACAAGAGTGACATGCTGTGGTCCTCAGTCTTTAAAGTGGTGCGCCATGGGTCAACTCGCCCATTTCACTGCTGCTTATTGTGCTGTTGTTGCTTTGCAAAAGTTGCTCTACCGAAGTTGCTTTGCCAAAGTTGCTGTGCCAAATGTTGCGCTATTAATTCAGTTCCTGTGGGTCCATATCAATCGAGATTTTAAGGTCTGAGGGTTTGGCTTTTAATAGCTGTTGCCACCAACGATTGATCTGCCAATGCATCTTGGCGCGTTCTGCGGAGAGCAGTACCACATGGGCTTGAAAACGCCCAGCTTTACGCTCCATAGGTGCAGGGATCGGCCCCCAGATTTCAATTAATTGAGGTTCAGATTGTTGGCGTAGCAGATCGGTCATTTGTTTAAGAAAGTGTTGGTTTTTATCTTGATCTTTGGACTCACAGCGCAGCAGGGCGGCATAGCGATAAGGCGGCAGTTGTGCTTGTTTGCGTTCGTTCAAAGTCTGTTGTGCAAAGCTGCGATAATCCGCATCGATCAAGGTGTTGAGCAGCGGATGTTCAGGGCGTAGGGTTTGTAAATACACATCGCCTTTTTTCTCGCCACGGCCTGAACGTCCAGCCACTTGGATAATCAACTGTGCGGTACGTTCTGGGGCGCGAAAATCAACACTGAGCAACCCCGCATCAATATCCAAAATCGCCACCAAAGTGACATAGGGAAAATGATGCCCCTTGGCCAACATTTGCGTACCGAGCAAGATTGCCGATTCACTTTTATGAATTTTTTCTTGAATCTTTTCCCAACTGCCCACCCGACTGGTCGAGTCACGGTCGACCCGAATAATCAGCTGATCAGGGAACAATTCCTGCAAGCTGGCTTCAACTTTGGCAGTGCCCATGCCAATCGGTTTGAGGCTGACTTGATTACACTGTGGGCAGGCATCGGGCATACGTTGTATGGTGCCGCAGTGGTGACAATGTAAATGGGTATAGGGTTGATAGTGCAGGGTGAAGTGAGCATCACAATGCGGACAATTGGCTTGCCAAGCACACTGTTCACACAACACCACGGGCGCATAACCACGTCGGTTGAGGAAGATCAGCACTTGTTCTTTGCGTTCCAGGCATTTACCGATTTGTTCAATCAATTGTAGGCTGAGACCATGTTTCTTCGGCGCGATCTTGAGATCGATCACATGCATCTTGGGCAAACTGGCATTACCTGCACGTTGATTGAGCTCTAAGCAGGTGAGTTTGCCTTGTTCAACCAAATGGTAACTGTCGATACTCGGTGTGGCAGAGCCTAAAACGATCGGGCATTTGGCCATCGCTGCACGATACATGCCGACATCACGGGCATGGTAGCGGAAACCTTCTTGCTGTTTAAATGATAGATCATGTTCTTCATCTAAGATGATCAAGCCTAAATTGGGAAGGGGGCTATAGATTGCGGAACGGGTACCCAGGATGATCGTTGCACGACCGGTTTCTGCTTGCTGCCAAGCTTGTAAACGTTTGGTGTCATTGAGTCCAGAATGCAGCAGCGCAATGTGGCAGTGAAAACGCGATTGAAATCGGCTAATGGTCTGAGGCGTCAATCCAATTTCGGGCACCAATACCAAGACTTGTTTGCCTTGTTTCAGCACCTCATGCATCACTTGTAAATAAACTTCGGTTTTACCACTGCCCGTCAGACCATCGAGTAAAAATGCCTGATATTTATTTTTGGCCTTTAAGATGTGCTCAATCGCCAGTTTTTGATCACTGTTTGGCGTAAGTGGCATCTGTGCCAGTTGGATCGGCTCAGGACTAAAATCTTGCTTTTCCAGTTCACAATGAATAATACCTTTCTTTTCCAAGGCTTTTAGGGTGGCTGTTTCAATGCCACTGAAGTTGAGAATGTGTTCTAGAGTGCCTTGGGGATGTAATTTTAATATTTTATAAGCATGCTGTTGTTTCTCTGAGCGCTTAATCAGATCTTCAGCCTGCAGATTAAGCACCTTCCAGACGCGAGCCAGTAAGTTATAGGGTTTACCTTGGCGCAATAAGCTCGGCAAGGCGGTTTGAATGACTTCACCAAGTGGAAATTGATAATATTGTGCGGACCATGTCAACAAAGTTAAAACTTCAGCATTTAGAATGGCGTCTTCATCTAAAAGTGCATCAATGGCTTTAAGCTGAAATTTGGGGTTGACTGGGGTATCAAGTGGCAGTTTTTCAACGATCACCCCAATCAGTTTTTGCCGACCAAACGACACTGCAACACGTGCGCCCAATTGGGCTTGCGCATATTGATCTGCACTTAACTTGTAGTCAAAGCAATCGTAAATATGGACCGGTACTGCAACACGTACACGGTAAGGGTTGGCGTTTAAATTAGCAGTATTTGGCATATAAAATTATGAGTGACTTATCAATGAATACATATCGTGAGGACTATCGGCTTATGTTAGAGTATTTAGATTATGGAATAATGAACGAATATGAATGATTTTCATGCTCAGACGCAACTGTTTCGACAAAAGAATTTGGACAATTAGAGCATCATAATGCCTGCATATCAATTTACTGCGCTCGATGCTTCAGGAAAGCAACACAAGGGTGTGCTCGAAGGTGATTCAGCACGTCAAATCCGTCAACAACTTCGTGATAAGGATTGGATTCCACTCACGGTGAATGCCGTTGAACAAAAGGACAAAAACAAAGATTCAAAATGGTTCCAAAAGAAATTCACTGCCTATGATCTGGCCTTGATGACGCGGCAGCTTTCGGTCTTGGTTGCTGCAGCGATTCCTTTGGAGGAAGCACTGCGCGCCGTGGCCAAGCAGAGTGAAAAGGCTCATGTGCAAAATCTGATGTTGTCTGTACGTGGCAAGGTGCTGGAAGGGCATACCTTGGCTCAGGGCATGCAGCAGGGTGGCCGATTTCCGGATTTGTATATTGCGACCATTTCGGCGGGAGAGCGTTCCGGGCATCTGGATCTGATTCTGGATCAGTTGTCGGACTACACTGAAAATCGTTTTGCCATGCAGAAAAAGATCCAAGGTGCCATGGTCTACCCGATCATTTTAATGTTGATGTCCTTTGCCATCGTCATGGGCCTGATGACTTTTGTGGTCCCCGATATCGTCAAGACCTTTGATCAGAGCAAGCAAGCCCTGCCGTGGATTACCGTCACTTTGATGAAAGCCAGTGATCTGATCCGTGTTGCATGGCCATTTATGATCGCGGGTGTGATGTTGCTGGTGGTGTTGATGGGACGCTTTTTGAAAAGTACCTCTGGGCATTATGCTTTTGATCGTTTGGTACTCAGATTGCCATTATTTGGTAAATTAGCCCGTGGTATAAACTCATCACGTTTTGCCAGCACCTTGTCGATCCTGACACAGTCGGGTGTGCCCTTGGTCGATGCACTCAAAATTGGTGCGGCAGTGAGTAATAACTGGGTGATCCGAGATGCCATCAACGTCGCAGCAGAGAAAGTCATTGAAGGTGGCAACTTGGCAACCCAATTGGAACGCTGTGGTTATTTTCCGCCGATGATGGTACAAATGATCAAAAGTGGTGAATCTTCAGGTGAATTGGATCGTATGCTCAAGCGGGCATCCGATATGCAAGATCGAGAAGTCACAACATTTATCTCCACGCTATTGGCATTGCTTGAACCCTTGATGTTGGTGTTTATGGCAGGTATCGTTTTGGTGATTGTGATTGCGGTGATGCTGCCGATCGTGAATATGAACAATATGATTTAGACCTATCGAACAGATTATTTTTAAACGCTTTGTTGAAGAGAGAAAGAAAATGCGACGCAAGATGAATCCACGTAAACAATCTGGTTTTACCCTAATCGAAGTCATGGTTGTGATCGTGATTTTGGGGGTATTGGCCGCATTAATTGTACCGAACGTCATGGGCCGTGGTGAAAAGGCCAAAGTGGACACCACCAAGATTACCTTGAAAGCGGTAGCGGGTGCCTTGGATCAATACAAACTCGACAATAGCCATTTCCCAACCTCTCAAGAAGGTGGTTTGGATGCATTGGTGAATCAGCCTGCAACTGCAAAAAACTGGTTACCGGGTGGATATGTCAAAGGTGGCTATCCTAAAGACAGTTGGGACAATGATCTTCAATACGTTTATCCGGGTTCTGATGGCCGTGCTTATGATCTTTATTCTTTTGGAGCCGATGGCAAACAAGGTGGCGAAGGTAATGATGCGGATGTTTATTATCAACCTTAAATGAAACTTATTATAATTTAACTGCATCATTTATTTTAATAATAATCTTAAAATCACTTCACCAGTCGGTGTATAACCGGCACCACTGCTGAAGTGATAATAGTTATCAATTATTTTTAAAATGATAGTTTAAATGTAAGTTATTGAATTGTTTATATATGGTAATAATAATTCATTTTGATATTTATAATAAGAATTATTCCCATGAAGAATAGTTACAACAAAGATTGAATATGAATTAAAATAGACTTTTCATTTAATTTTAAGCTCTCATAATAGGCCTCAATATTAAAATTATACGAGGGGATGAATATGAAAGCGCTCTTATGTTCTGATGATATCCACCATCTCCATGGCAGTATGTTGAAATCGGTCATGTTGGTCATGGCTTTATTACCAGCGGGTCAGTTTTTATTAGAAATGTGGCAAAGCACATCCGGCGGCAGTCAAATTATTGTGGGTTTTATCGCAGTGAGCTTGTTTAGCGCACTGAGTATCTTGGGTTTTATCTCTGCGTTATTGGCTTCACAAGTGGTACTGGAGCAGCAGCGTATCGCCTCCATGCTCGAACTTCGAGTATTACAAGCCTATCGACATCTACCGATGCTGTTCTTAATGGCCATGTTGTCTTATTGGGCAACGCAAATCTAAGAGATCTTTACCACTTTACTGAACACACCTGATTGAGTGGATATTGATGCTACTCAATCAGACGTATTCAGTCAGGTGTTAGTCCCAAAGCATATGTTTAGCGGCGTGATTTAAAGGATACATCGACCACGCGTGGACGATAGAACCAACCCAGTAATAACAATAGCGCTGAGAGGATCAGGATCGGCCAATCTCCGATACGGCTATACCAAGTCTCACCCTGCATGGCAGGTAGATCCCCACGCAATACAGCAGCTTGATCAATCGGTGCTTGTTTAACGATATGACCATTCTCATCGATAAATGCTGTAATCCCCGTATTGGTGGCACGAATAATCCAACGACCATTTTCCTTGGCGCGCATCTGTACCATTTGTAGATGCTGTGCAGGTGCAGCAGTGCCGGTAAACCAAGCATCATTTGATACGGTGACCAAATAATCACTGTCTTTGGCGTTACGTCGAGTCAGATTGGGATAAGCAACTTCATAGCAAATGGCAGCAGCAAGGACATGATTTTTCACTTTGAATGCTGACTGATCCGCTGGCCCGCGACTAAAACCATCAATCGCGGCTGCTTGCATCGAAGGGAGTACCCATGCCAATAAACCAGACAAGGGGATGTATTCACCAAAAGGAACTAAGCGCTGTTTTTTATATAAACCAGACGTTTCACTGCCTGAGGCCATCATTGTGTTGTACGCAGTGGGTACTCCTTGCTGTATTGACTGTTGAATATCAATATATGGAATACCTGTGATCCAACCCGATCCAGATTGCTTGGCTTCTTGAGATATTTGGCTTAAAAATTCAGGAATATCAGTCTGATACATTGGAATTGAAGATTCAGGCCATACGATTAAATCACGGCCCCATTCTGTACGACTGAGATTTTTATAAATCTCTAAGGTATCTTTTTGATTTTCAATGAGCCATTTCATATCTTGAGGGATATTGCCCTGTATCAACGATACGCTCAGCGGTTTTTCAGCTTTAACACTGACAAACTGCAGATAGGACACGGCCCAAGCACCGATCAGCAATGCCATGGCAGGAATGGCCCAGAACCAGCGTCGATTGAGGATCTCAACCAAAGCACAGGCCAAGATAATCACCACAAAGGAAACTGAAAATACCCCAAACAGTGGCGCATAACTATCGAGCAGGCGTTCAGTAAATGCATATCCGGCAAATAACCACGGGAAGCCAGTGAAGACCCATGTTTTGGCCCATTCAAACAGTACCCACAGCGGTGCGAAGGTCAGTGGCGTTTCTGGGAAGAAACGTCGATAGAGCCAAGTTTGAACGGCAGTAAACAAGCCCATGACAATGGCCATGATGGCAATCATCAGCACACTCAGTACTGCATGGGTTTGACCATAGACATGGATCGAGGTGTACAACCAAAATGCACCCACAAACCAAAGCCCAAAACCATAACTCCAGCCAATCGCAAAGGCTTGGCGAGGGCTGCGGTTTTTTAAGCAGGCATAAAGTAATGCAGGGGAGAGGATCGCTAACCACCACCAGAAATAAGGGGCCAGTGCCAAACTAAACACTGCGCCTGAGATCATGGCGATGATCAATGGGTAGATCAACGGTAATGGTTTTTCTGAAGCTTGAAAGTTAAACAGTTTATTCAATTGTGCACTCATTGACGACTTGCTCGGATCAAATGAATACTGCGCGCATCGGCTTCAGTGATGGTAAATTGCCAATTTTCGATATCAATCACCTGACCTTTGAGGTCACTGACCAGCCCAATTTCTTGGAGCAATAAGCCACCAACGGTCTCAACTTCATCGTCAGAGAAGTTGGCATCGAGCACAGTATTAAAATGTTCGATCGGGGTGAGTGCTTGAACCAACCAGCTATTGCTGAGGTTGTGATCATGATCAGGAATGATGAATTGCGCCTCTTCGTCCGCATTGTCATGCTCGTCTTCAATCTCACCGACGATTTCTTCTAAAATATCTTCCAGTGTGACCAGTCCTGAGGTGGTGCCATACTCATCAATCACCACAGCAATATGATTTTGCGTGGTTTTAAGCATACGCAGCACCTGATCTGAGCGGGCACTTTCGGGGACATAGAGGGGTTGACGCATTAAGGCTCGAATATCGACCTTAGCACTACGATCTGATAAAAAGGGCAATAAATCTTTTGCCAACAACATACCGACCACATTATCGGGTTGATCGGATGAAAATACCGGAAATCGCGAATGTGCAGATTCAATGAGAACATGCAAAATATCTAGCAGTTGATCATCTTCTTGTAAACTGACCATCGCGGTGCGAGGTGTCATGACTTCACGAATCTTGGTTGCAGGAAGATCTAATACACCTTCGAGCATTGCAACGGTATCGGATTCTAAAAAACGACGTGAATCTTGTACTAATTTTAGCAGTTCGTCGCGAGTTTCTGGCTCAACTTTAAGCCACTTACGTAAGCCGCGCATACCCCACGACGGGCCTGATTCCTCGTGCATGATCTATCCTAAAGACAGTTAATATGGATGAAAGTCATTTAATCATACCGAAGAAAATACAGATGTCTATCTCTAACCTTATGTGTTTCAGTCAATGTATCTGCCAAGATTTGCTTGTGTTTTAATACTTGGCAGCACAAAACGCGATTATGTTAATATAGGCCAATTTTTTTCGACGAGTGTAACGATGTCAGTTCAGGATCTAACTCCACATATTCAACTTAATACTCGTGGTTTGCGTTGTCCTGAACCCGTGATGATGTTGCATCAAGCGATCCGAAAATCAAAGACTGGTGATGTGGTTGAGGTGTTTGCTACTGATAACTCTACTTCATGGGATATTCCGAAGTTTTGTATGCATTTGGGTCATGAGCTTTTGTTGCAAGAAGAATTACTCGATGCCAATGGTCTAAAAGAGTTTCATTATCTGATCCAGAAAGGCTAGTGGTCATGAATAGGCAATTTAAAGCGCGAGTGATGGCGCTTTAACTTTAAACTGTAAATAGTCGTTTCATATAACAATATACTTATAAAATTGCGCTCTAGAATTACATGAGTACTCATTTCATCGCCTTGATTCAATCGAATTGGCTTTTTAGAATATTCAAAATTTTAATTATAAAAGTCCAATAATGAATATTATGCTCAACCCAATCGAACAAATATTAGAAAAATTTGGTTTAAGCGCACAAAAACGTGCCATCCATATCCAATTTTCAAACCCAGACCTGAGTACTCAGGTTTTTTTACATGCCATCCACGGACAACATGCGCTGAATCAAGGACTGAAGGTCGAACTGATCTGCTTATCGACCCGAGCCGATATTGCATTGAAGCAGTTTATTGCCAGCCAAGTCGCGGTCGATGTGGTGACCGATCAAGGTCAATTGCTCCGTATCAGCGGCCTGATTACCGCGGCGGAACAAGGCCAGTCCGATGGTGCATTAACCGTCTATAAATTAAGTCTTGAAGATGGCACAACTTTGTGGAAAAGACGGCGTAACAGTCGGGTATTTATGAACAAATCTGCTGTTGAGGTCATCGAGGTGTTGTTCAAAGAGTGGCAGCAGAAAAGTACCTTGTTTGCTGCAAGCCTGAGTCTGGATCTGAGTGGCTTAAACCAAGACTATGATATTCGACCCTTCATCATGCAATCCAATGAAAGTGACGCTGATTTTTTACAACGCCTCATGCGTGAGGAAGGTATTAACTGGTTGATTGATGAAGCTGAATTATTTGTAGAGCATAACAATCAAAGCATTCAAGCGCAGAAGCTACGCCTGATTGATGACAACAGCCATTTTCAAGCTTTACAACGCCGCAGCATTCGCTTTCATCGAAGTAATGCCACCGAACAGCAAGACAGTATGACGCGCTTTACAGCGCAGAGATCCTTAGAACCGACCTCAGTGCATGTACAACGCTGGCAGGCCGATCAACTTGAGCAAGAGGAAGGTGCTGGGTCAGTGCTGAGCGCACATCAACATAGTAGCAACCAAGATAATGCTGCACTGGGCTTGGAGCAAGCATGGCATTTTAGTCCAGCATGGATGCAGGATCTCAACGCTGAGGATCAGGCCACCGCATCAAGCAATAGGCAATTAGAACGCTTTAATCAGCAGCTCAGCCATGCGTATGCTGCACAAGCCAAACAATTTACCGCAACCACCACAGTACGTGATGCACAAGTGGGGTATTGGTTTGAACTCAATCAACATCCTGAAATAGACCTACACAATGCCGCAGATCGGGCTTTTTTGATTACCGCAAAAACCTTTTATCATCAGAACAACCTACCCAAAGATCTGAATGACCAAGTGCAACAATTGCTGCAACACAGTCAATGGGAAGGTCTATTGGCCACTGATCCTGCTGAGCGTCAAGCCAATCACTTGACCTTGCAACGCCGCAATATCGTTATGGTGCCGACATTCGATCCTTTGATCCATCGTCCAGCAGCGCATCCGCAACGGGCCAGAGTGGTGGGTCCAACGACGGAGGAAATTCATGTGGATGCATGGGGGCGAATCAAAGTTCGCTTCTTATTTACCCGTAGTGAGGACCATGCCCATGATGGCGGTGCAGGCAGTAATTTAAATGACACTGACTCGGCATGGGTGGATGTGCTGACCCCTTGGGCAGGAGAGGGCTATGGTGCGCGCTTCTTACCAAGGATCGGTGAAATTGTGGTGATCGACTTCTTTGATGGCAATATCGATCGGCCTTTTGTCGTGGGGCGGATTCATGAAGCGCAGCGCACACCAACTCAATTTGATCGCAAGGGACAACTGCCTGCAACCAAAAAGCTCAGTGGGATTCGCTCGCAGGAGGTAGGCGGATCAGGTTTTGGTCAACTCAGGTTTGATGATACGACTGGGCAAATCAGCAGCCAATTGCAGAACAGTCATGGCGCAACTCAACTGAATCTAGGTCATCTGAGCCATCCCAAAGATCAGGCAGAAAGTGACAGTCGTGGTGAAGGCTTTGAATTGAGGTCTGATCAGTGGGGCGCGGTTCGTGCCGGCAAAGGCTTATTGCTAAGTAGTCATATGCAGGATCAGGCGAGTGGGGTTCATCTTGATGCCAGTCCAGCCAAACAACAGATTGAGAGTAACCTCAATAGTAGTCAGGCGCTGAGTGAAGTTGCCAAGAATCAACAGACGGATCCACTTGAGGTTTTGGACAAGCTTAAAGGCTTTATCGATCAGATCGAACAAGAAAATGAAGCCAAGGCCAAAAGCTTTAAGCAGGCTTTGATGCTGTTATCAGCGCCAAATTCGATTGCACTCAGCAGCAATGAAGACATTCACCTTGCCGCAAAGCAACAGATTAGTTTCAGTGCGGGGGAGAGTATTAACTTGAGCACTCAGAAAAATCTACTTGCTCATGCCCAAGACAAGATCAGCCTGTTCGCAGCGCAACAAGGTGCACGCCTGATTGCTGCTAAAGGCAAGGTCGAAATCCAAGCCCAAGGTGACGAGATGGATCTCATCGCACGTAAAAAATTACAAGTCATATCGACTGAGGAAAGTATTGACCTTATTGCCAGTCAAAAAATAGTCCTGACTGCAGGAGGCTCACAAATTGAAATCAGTGCAGCAGGGATACTGATCAAGACCAATGCAAAATTTGAAGCCAAAGCTGGCCAGCATGTGTTTTTGGGTGGGGAGAGCGTGGCTCTGGCATTGCCATATTTACCGCGCAATGAGCTCTATTCACATCAGTTTCTATTAAAGGATCGCTTGGGAAATATTTTGAACGATACCCCTTATAGTTTGACACTTGAAAATGGCATCAAACTCGAGGGTATTTCGAATCAAGATGGTTTGACCCAAAGAGTAATGTCCGAGAAAAAACAAAATATTAAAATTAAAACCGAAATTAAAAAAGATTAGAAATTTTTTTATTGTGAGCTGAATAAAATAATAGGTTGCATTATGACTGATCAAAACTATATGACGGATGTAAATGATCCAGTATCAGAAATTATCATTGATAAATATTATGTCGTCATTGGCGTGGAAGCCAATAAGCCTGAGGCATATCGAGTTGAGAAAATCACCTTCTCTAAGAAAACAGCAAAGCATCAATATTTAGATGGGCGAGACTTTGATTGGGGACATGCTTTTTTTTATGTGGTTAAAAATGATGAAGTTTTTTGTTTTTTTAGTTTCGGTCCGAGTGCCGGAAAATGGAAAGCAAATAATCTGATTGGAAAAGCCTCTACCTGTCAGTACCCTATCGGTGAAGTTGCACAATTATTTATCATAAACATTGAGCAAGATGTTGCGACAAAAATTAAAATGGATGTGGACCGTGTTTATAAGAAATCCAATAACACCCTCTACAATGAAAAAACCTCCCAATGGGAAGAATTTAAATCGTTGGATCAAAAATATCGGCCAGCGACCAATGAAACCTGTGCCAGAGAAGCGGAGCAGATTTTAAAAAAGCATCTCAAAGAAAGAGTGCCATCTGGTTTGGGATATGTAAAATGGAAAAATATATCTAAGAAAGCAGTGAATCCATATGCATGGCATGAACATTTAGTGGATTCAGAGCTCAAGCAATATACCTATCCTGAATATCCAGATATTGGCAAAGGAAATGAATTTTTGGCGGCTTATCAAAAAGCAAATCCTCAAGGAGAATTGATCCGAACTTATACCTATTATTTAAGGACAGATCATGCAAATCGTGTACTGAGCGAGCCAATGGATCCTATTTTTGACACAAATGTTGAATCTGATTGGGTCTTGTATGAGGGGGATGTTGATCCATTAAAAGCCTATGAATACTTTTAAAATAATATTATTAATTTTAAGTTGTTTAAGTTGCTTATCTACTTATGCATCTGAAAACAAAAATCAGGAAGTTTTGGCTATGGAAAATAGTGCACTTACTTTATTACTTGAGATAAAACGTGTTGGTTTTAGTCAAAAGTGGAATAGCAGTAAATTCTTTGAGGGCCCAATGCGAATACATGTATTAAAAGATGGAACGAGCAGTAATAGGGGAATTTATTCACTGTCAAAAAACACGCTAGGTTATCCTGTTGCAATAAAAGTTCATGGTTTTGATGACCCTGAGGGAAAAATAAATTTTGTTGTTGCATCAGGCAGTCGAGCGATATTGCCACTCACGATCAATGTTCCTATCAAAAGCCTTGCTGATCATAATTTCACTTATAAAGGGGCAGAGCTTTTAGGGTCAGAGAGCACACTTTATAGTCCTATTCATAAAATTAATAAACTTTATATACATCATTTTTCAGTAAAAGAGGGGAGTCAGCAGGCTATTTATCATTTTTATACTGAAGATGAAAAACTGAATAATGAATTGAAATTTGTTCGTTTGGTGGTTGATTTTAATTGATATTTTTGCAACGAGTCTAACTTTCTGGGTGAGTGGGTTTTTAACCTCATTATGCGATGACGATTCGCTAGGAAAACTGGATCTACCAGAAAGTTTGCCCGTTTATAAAATTCGTCTAGATATAATTGTGTATACAGGTGACATAGTTCCAAAAGATGGCATATTTATACCTTTGTTAAGTAATGCAAGTGCCCAATTAAAGTTACAAGGTTCTGAGATGATGGAAGCTTTAGTGGGTTTGAGTGATTCAGGACTACAATTTAAATATCGAGAAAGTACTCAATGGATATTGGTTGAACGTATTGCAGATCAGGGTGGAGAAAATACCGAGATCGAAGTTTAAAATCTAATCAGACATACTGTTGATCATTTGGATAAGGTCATCTAGCGCATAGCGATTCGGTTTGTCGATGATTGCCGTTTGAATCGAAGCCGATGCTGAAGGAAATTCAAAATTTTCATAACTAAAGACAACAATTAAAGTCGTCCCTACACGTTTACTAAAAATAGGCTTGGTGTATTGATCTTCCCAACATGCGTCTCCAAAATTGGTTCTTGGTA
Source organism: Acinetobacter calcoaceticus (assembly GCF_004345325.1). Lineage (GTDB taxonomy): Bacteria > Pseudomonadota > Gammaproteobacteria > Pseudomonadales > Moraxellaceae > Acinetobacter > Acinetobacter calcoaceticus_D. The sequence goes on along the minus strand of NZ_SLVJ01000001.1, from coordinate 172,184 downwards.
ATGTAAATAACGCATTCGTCATATGCTGAATCGGTGGGATGATTGCGGGATCTTTGATTTGAAAGGTTGTGATATTCGCAATTTCCACATTGCTCTTTTGCAATAAATAGTTTTTTTCTAAACCCAGAAATTTTGTATAGTCAATATTTAGGCATTTTTTTAATACAGCTCCCAATACTGCACTTTGATCATCAACTTCAAATAACTGGATGTTATTTGAGTTTAGGTTTTGAGTTAATTTATTAAAGTTAAAATTTTGCTCTTCATTTTTCGAGTTTTTAAAACTACAACTTATAAGCGCAGTCGTGATTAAAAGAATGGTTATTGTTTTTAGTTTCATCACTTTTTCTCTGGTATATATTGATGTCAAATTATTTAAAAATAAACGGCATATGGGTTGTTGTTTTAATCATCCTTTGCTTGTTTCAACAGGCGAAAGCAGCCAAGTATCCACTGCTTGGTGATGGATTATCTGAGTTTCAGGATAAACATGATGCAAAGCTTATCAAGTCAACTCTATCCGATGATTCGATAAACTCCAATTGTGACTCCTTTTTAGAGGATCGTTTAGCATTGTTTTTATCATGCCAAGCATGGTTAATTTCTGAATTAAATATCGAAGACGCAATCGCAGCATCTGATTTTTTTATCTCAAATAGCATTGAGATAACCAAGGGATCTTTAGCTGATGATCAAGCCTTGCTACGAAAATTTGAACTAAATCGTAAAGTTTTCATCGTACATCCGAATGGGGTTACTTCGGTATTTAATCGCGATGAATACCATGAAAAGACCAAATTAAAGAGTTATATTTGTCGCAAGCCAATTTGCTCTCAGTATTTTTTGTGGAGTTATATGCTTGAAATGGGTGAGGTTATGAATCCGATCTTTAAGCATGATGCATTTGAATTTCAACAACAGTTATTGCAAGCTTATGAGAAAAAATTGAATTGGAGTTATCGCGATGACAGGATTGGCTTAGCAATAGAGGGTGCAGCATGTCATATAATTCAGCAAGATAAATCATTAAAGTGCTTTTATTACTTAAGCGACAAGGATTTATATATTTATGGAAAACAGGATGACGTTGATTATTTATCGATGTTCCTAAAAAAAGTCAAACTCAAATAAAATACACAATGAACTATTTAAATACTTCACTATCGATCTAGCTCGCGCAATTTAGAACTATCTCATTTAGAATTTTTTCATTTTTCTTTCATATCAAGTTGTTAATTTAATTACCTCATTAAAATTTGATATGGAAGGTCTAAGTGAAAAAAGTATTGGCAGTTGCGGTATTCGGTTTAATGGCAAGTCAGAGTTTTGCACTGAATATATTGATCAGCAATGATGATGGTTTGTCGAGCAATGTTAAAGCATTGACCACTGCACTCAGAGCGGCAGGCCATAGTGTGGTGGTTTCAGTGCCATGTACAGGGCAGAGTGGCCGTAGTGCGGGTATTGTGATGTATAGCGATAATAAAATTTCAGCACTGAATGACGATCAAATTACTAAAAATGCGGGTTGTCTCAATGGCGTTGCAGCAGTGGGTGATCCTGCTGTTGGTGCATTTAAAAAAGCAGGATATCCAGACTATCATTATGTGCATGGCACACCTGTTTTGTCGGTGATGTATGGAATTGATGCTGTAGCTCAAAACAAATGGGGCAAGCTTCCTGATCTGATCCTGTCTGGCCCCAATGAAGGTCAAAATATTGGTTCGCTCAGTTTGTTCTCAGGTACGGTTGGGGTCGTTCAATATGCTGGCAGTCGTGGTATACCCGCTATCGCAATCAGTGCTGGGCAAAATACCGTGGATAATAAAAACCTCGCAAATCCACTCTCTACTATCGTTGCAAATCATACCGTTAAGCTAATTGCTGAGCTACAAAGTAAAGCCCAATCAGGCAAAATCTTACCCGCTCGCACCGTACTTAATGTCAACTTCCCTGATAAATTAGACAACAATAGTCGTTTTGCATTTTCAAAAATGGGCAGTTATGACGCTTACTATTTGAAGTTTAAGACCAGTGTTCCCTATGGCATCACTGCAGGTAAAGCATCGACTGGACCAAATGGCTCACAACAACAAGATGAAATGGTGGTCTCTGCCAATAATATCGCAGTCACGGCGATGCAAGTCGGCTTCGATAGTCGCCCTGCTACCCAAGAATGGTTAAAGCTACGCTTACGTCAACTCTTGGGTAAATAAGGAATAGTGCCATGAAGTTGAATATGAAAGCGGTTGCCTTGCTGTGTAGTTTGGGCTTGGTTGCATGTGGTGACGACAAAGCTGAAGTGGACACTGTTCCGCAGGACAAGACTGAAATAAAGGTACAAAGCCTTCCAGCGGGTGTACATCAAGTTAGTGTGGGATCCGAGCAGCAACCTCAAGTTGGACAAATTTATGTCGCGACATCTGGTGATCAACTTTTGGTGCTGAATCAAGAGAATGAGCGAGCAGAAAAAGTCTATTACACCGATTCAACGCAGCGTTGGGTTAGTATGCCAAGCACGGTGAAATCAGAACAGGTGAAGTTTCTTCATCATGAACCTATTGCTAATCAACAAATAGCAGTCAATCAGATGCAAGGGCGTTATATTGCGCATTTAGATGGGGAACAAGTACTGACCTTTGCCATTGATGCTTCAGGACAAATTGCCAGCTTTGACTCGACTTGTGTGATGACTGGGAAAATTACTCCTAGTGCCATACCTAATAGTTTAGGGTTTAGTCTAAGTAGTAAAAACTGTAAAAATTGGCCCGAAAAAGCTGCGGGATATTTGGTGGTGGATGAGCAATATCAACCTGCCGCTTTTAGAATGATCAATACTCAATCCAATTTAAATGATCTGTGGGTTTATCCAGAAAATTAATCCAAATTTGTTATCAAGTAGATTTAAAAAACCACCAAGCCCACTGATCGTGGGCTTGGTGGTTTATATAATAGTGCTAAATAGCCAGCACTAATTACATGTTTGGATAGTTTGGACCACCGCCACCTTCAGGTGTGACCCAAGTGATGTTCTGGGTTGGGTCTTTAATATCACAGGTTTTGCAATGTACACAGTTGGCCGCATTGATTTGGAAACGCTTAGAGCCATCATCATTTTCCATGATTTCGTAAACACCTGCAGGGCAGTAGCGTTGAGCTGGCTCATCCCATTTCGGTAAGTTGACGTTCACTGGAATCGATGCATCAGTCAATTTTAAATGCGCTGGCTGATTTTCTTCATGTACCGTGTTTGATACAAACACTGAAGATAGACGGTCAAAGGTCAATTTACCATCTGGCTTTGGATAGGTCGGTTTAAAGCTGACCGCATCAACAGTTTTCAATGCACCATGATCTGTTCCAAGATCATGTAAGGTAAATGGAATTTTAAAGACGTTTTGGTCAATAAAGTTAAACGCCCCACCGACCCATTGACCAAACTTGTGCATGGCTGGTCCAAAGTTACGTGAACGATAAAGTTCTTCTTTGAGCCAACTGTTGTTAAATTTGTCGGTATAACTGGTGAGCTCTTTGGCAAAGAGATCTTCACCTTCAGTGACACGGGCATAAGCCACTTCGCCACCTTTGGCTACACCGGCCTGAATCGCTTCAAATACAGCTTCAGCACAGAGCATGCCTGATTTCATTGCTGTATGTGAGCCTTTGATTTTGGCAAAGTTGAGGAAGCCTGCATCATCACCCACCAAGCAACCGCCTGGGAAGGTCAATTTAGGCAAAGCGTTTAAGCCGCCTTTGACCACTGCACGCGCACCATAAGAAATACGCTTACCACCTTCAAGATACTGTTTGATCAGTGGGTGGGTTTTCCAGCGCTGCATTTCCATAAATGGATACATATGCGGATTTTCATAAGATAAATCCACGATCATACCCAAAGTCACTTGGTTATTTTCAGCGTGATATAGCCACCAACCGCCTGAAGAACCCGTTTCATTTAGAGGCCAACCTGCGCCATGCATAGCAAGGCCCGCTTTATGTTTTGCAGGGTCGATTTCCCAAAGCTCTTTGATACCAATACCGTAGTGCTGTGGATCGACATCTTTATCTAGATTGTATTTCGCGATTAGACGTTTACCCAGGTTGCCGCGGCAACCTTCAGCAAAAATGGTGTATTTCGCATGTAATTCATAACCAGGGGTAAAGTTATGCGTAGGTTCGCCATCTTTACCTATGCCCATATCACCGGTTTGGATGCCTTTAACGGCACCATCCGCATGATAAAGCACATCTGATGCAGCAAAACCCGGGAAGATAGAGACTTCAAGTTCTTCTGCTTTCTGACCTAACCAACGCACCACGTTGCCCAAAGACACGACATAGTTGCCATCATTGTGCATGGTTTTTGGTACCATCCAATGTGGCGCTTCTTTTGATGTCGTTGCCGATAACAGGAAGTGAGTTTGGTCTTGATTTACTGGCACATTCAATGGTGCGCCAAGTTCTTTCCAGTCTGGGAAGAGTTCGTTCAATGCACGTGGTTCAAGCAAAGCACCCGAAAGGATATGCGCACCCACTTCAGAGCCTTTTTCCACGACACACACGGATAAATCTGGAAGATTGTGTTCAATTGCTAATTGACGGATTTTGATCGCAGCTGAAAGACCAGCAGGGCCTGCACCTACGATGACGACGTCAAACTCCATCGATTCACGTTCGATGTGTTCCATGTAGGACTCCTCATAATGATAAGGGTGGCAACCGGATATAAAGTAATCGGTGCTGCCATGAGTATACTTAGAGTTTGAGGTACAATTTTTAGTCGTACCTTGAATATAGTTCGGGCTAGTATAGTTTTAAACCATGCGTACGCCAATTGGCTCAGTCATTATATTTTAACGTCAGCTAGGCATAAATCATGGTAAAACATCATATTTCACCTAAAGAGGCACAGATTATGCCGAATCCAGATGATAAAAACTTAATCAACATTGCACAATACCTAAAAGGTGTACAACAAGGTCATAAAAGGTCAATCCCACCATTAGAGCAATGGCAGCCAAAGCATTGCGGTAAAATGGATCTGACCGTAAAAGCCAATGGTGAATGGTGGCACGAAGGTCAATTGATTCGTAGGCAAGCCATGATTGATCTGTTTAGCTCGGTATTGTGGAAGGAGCAGGGACTATTTTATCTTAAAACCCCAGTCGAGCAGATTGAAATCACCGTAGAAGATGAGCCTTTATTGGTCAATCAAGTCGATCAAATCGAGATTAACCACCAAACTTATTTGCAACTCACCACCAGCAATCAAGATCTGATCGTGGTGGATGCCGAGCACCCGATTTTTATGCGTGACTATCGGGGCCAACTACGTCCCTATGTGCATGTGCGTTTTGGAATCAATGCGCTGATCCAACGCCAGACATTTTATCATTTAATCGCAATGGGTAAATTAATGGAAAATGCGCACGGTGAAACTATTTTATCGTTAAGCAGTGGTGATTTACACTTGCATTTGGGCACCTGAGGTTTAAGCTTATCAGCACGTTTATCTCAATATTGCTTGGCCAGCTATGATTAACCTCACGCCCTTATCTTGCTTCGATGATGCTACGCCGCTTGCTTCGGCTGATGCTCCGATTGGTATCTTCGACTCGGGGATTGGTGGCTTATCGATTGCACTCGAAATTGCGCAATACTTGCCCAAAGAACGGATTGTATATTTTGCCGATACAGCGCATGTGCCTTATGGGGCGCGTGGAGATGAAGATATTCGGCAATTGACTGCGCGAGCAATTGAATGGCTGTATCGTCAAGGCTGTAAAGTTGCGGTGGTAGCATGTAATACTGCATCGGCATTTAGCCTAGATCATTTACGTGAATACTATGGTGAACGCTTTCCTATTATTGGTTTGGTGCCCGCACTCAAGCCAGCAGTAATTCAATCAAAAAGCAAAGTGGTTGCTGTATTGGCGACACCCGCGACATTGAGAGGTAAATTAATCCAAGACGTCATTACTGGCTTTGCCGAACCTGCCGAAGTCAAAGTGCTCAATGTGACCTGCTTGGAGTTGGTGCCCTTGGTCGAGTCTGGGCTTGCCAATAGTGTGCTCTGTCTAGAGTGCCTGCAACAAGTGCTGCAGCCCGTGGTTGAGCAAGGTGCGGATTATTTGGTACTCGGTTGTACCCATTATCCTTTCTTAAAAGACAGTATCCAGCAGCTATATGCAGATCGGTTGACCTTGGTGGATTCAGGATTTGCAGTCGCACGCCAGACCTCAAAAATATTGATTAAACATGGTTTGTTGACCCAAGCTGAGTCTGCGCCAGAGATCAGACTACGCTGTTATGTCAGTGGTCAAAATGCCACTGAATTGGCGCCGGTTTTACAACATATGATTCCAACGGGAATGACGTGGTCAATCGAGAATATAGTTGCTAAAATGGCTGAAAAAATCGGGTAATAAGGCCGATTAAACGCAATTTAAGTTGAGTGGTTGTGTGGTTTGCGCTTGGTTCATTTAAGTTTAGAATGTTGCTGTTTAGCGTGTGAAGTGTAAGTAGGGGTTGCATCAATCATCAAATATGCTGGATCTGTTACATCAGTGTTGGGATGAACACAGATCAGGCCAGATACATATCAAGGGTGACCTATGCTGGATAGGCGGTATCAAGTGTTTATAAGCACTTCAGGTCAAGACATGCATCTTGAGCGGACAGTTGTCGTGCAAACATTGATGGGGATGGGTTTTTTTGCTTGGGGATTAGACTCAAGAAGCCCATTGAGTAGTGCCTATGCCCGCCGTCAAATCGATGATTGTGACTATGTACTGTTGTTATTGGGCAGTCAGTATGGTGAGCAATCGGTATCAGGCATTAGCTATATGCACCTTGAATATATCTATGCGGTGACCAAACAAAAACCAATCATCGTATTGATGCAGCAATACCCTCAGTCGATACACGCTGAAGCAGATCCACAGGAACTGCAACGCCAAGAAAAATTTACGACGTTTCGTTGCCAACTGCAAAAAGAAGTCGAACAAGTGGTGATGTATCAGAGCACTCGTGATTTAGAGTTGGCGATTCGTTCACATCTACCGCAAATGACCGTCCGTTATCCTAGTTTGGGTTGGGTCAGACCACAAAACTTACAAATATTACAAGATGAGATCGACCATCTTAAAGTTAAATTGGCACAAGCCCGATTACAACAACATGCCACTCAATCTGATCCCTTTCTGTCCTTACCACGGGTTTCAATCGAAGATGTCTTTAGTTTTGATTATCGTATGCATGCCTATCAAGACGATGGTTTTAAAGAAATTATCACCTTAAAACATAGCAAGTGGGCCGAATTGTTAAGCGTACTTTCTGCTGAGTTTGAGCATCCGACCCCAGAAGCCTTTTTCTCCAAAGTATTGAATGATTTTCTCAATCGTACCGGCTTAAGGGATGCCCAGAAAAAGATGCCACGAGCACATGCTATTGGGCGAGTACAAATCAACATTCGTGCTTTGGATACCATTAAACAGCAGATGCGGCAAAATGAATGGATTGTGCCTGTAGGGCGGGATGACCGTCAGCGTATGTTGTGGAAAGTCACCGATAAAGGGCTTAAATTGCTCGAAGAGTTGCGACTCTTTGGGCATCATATGTCGATCATTGAGTAAGACGATTTTTGCATAAAAAAGTGATCTAGATCTAAGTTTGGGTTATTTGTGTACCAGCAAATGATCCAGTATGCTAAACCCGTTGCAAGCCGTTGATAGGAAAGGGCACTGTGTTAAAACCGAAAATATTGGTCATCGTGGCAAATCTAGGAACACCAGACGCCCCCTCAGCATCTGCTGTACGGCGCTTTTTAAAAGATTTTTTATCCGATCCACGGGTGATTGAAATCCCACGATTGCTTTGGAAAATTATCTTGTTCGGCTTTGTATTGCCGTTTCGTCCTAAGCGTGTTGCACATGCCTATGCGCAAATTTGGACCACAGACTCACCGATGCGTCAGATTTTGTTGGATCAAGTCAAAGCGCTAGAACAACAATTGACAGTTCAATATAGCGATTTTGATCTGCGTGTGGTGCCAGCAATGACCTATGGTCAGCCGAATATTCAGGCTGTACTTGATCAGGTTGCACAACAACCCCAAGACCACATCATTGTCTTGCCGTTGTTTCCGCAGTATTCAGCCACCTCTACAGCTCCGATTTATGATGTGATGGCGAAATGGATCAGGACCCAACGCAATCTACCGGGCTTGAGCATCATTCGTGATTATTATCAGCATCCACTGTATATACAGGCTTTGGCGCAAAGTGTAATTAACTACCGTGAGCAGCATGGCTCGGCAGAAAAATTATTGATGTCTTTTCATGGCATACCACAACCTTATGCCGACAAAGGCGACCCCTATGCGGATCGTTGCCGCATCACGGCACAGAAAGTTGCAGATGCACTCGGTCTAGAGCCCAATCAGTGGGCGATTAGTTTTCAGTCGCGCTTTGGAAAGCAAGAGTGGGTCAAACCGTATACCGATCAAATATTGCAGCAATGGGCTGAACAAGGGGTGCGTTCAGTGCAGATCTGTAGTCCAGCATTTTCAGCAGATTGTTTGGAAACCCTGGAAGAATTGGCACTGCAAAATGCCGAGCTGTTTTTAAATGCAGGTGGTGAAAGCTATCGCTATATTCCCGCTTTAAATAGCAGCCCAGAACACATTGAATTATTGAATCAGTTGCTACAAGCACATCTTGATGCGGTCACATTAACCCTACAAGTACAGGCTTAAGCCTCCATAACTGAGCCCTATAACATTGAGAGGATCTTATGTTACAAGTCAAAATCGTCCCTGTGACTGCATTTGCACAAAACTGTTCTATCGTTTGGGATTCTGAATCGAAACAAGCCGTCATTATTGATGCTGGTGGTGATACCGAGTTATTGAAACAAGAAGTCGAAGCATTGGGTTTAAGCGTTAAGGAACTATGGTTGACGCATGGACATCTGGATCATGCTGGTGCGGCAGGCGCTTTGGCGAAGGCGTGGAATATACCTGTCATTGGTCCACATAAGGAGGATCAATTCTGGTTGGATATGATTCAAGAGGTTTCGGCTAAATATGGTTTTCCGATCCCTGAACCTGTGACAGTGACTCAATGGTTGCAAGGTGGGGAAGTCCTTAAACTCGGTGAAGAAGAATTTGAAGTGCGTTTTGCACCAGGTCATACCCCAGGGCATGTGATGTTCTATAACAAAAAATATGACTTATTGTGGACTGGGGATGTGCTATTTAAAGGTTCGATTGGTCGTACAGATTTTCCACGCGGTAATCATCAACAATTGATTGATTCGATTCATCGTGAATGTTTTAGCTTACCTGATCAAACTCAATTCATTTCAGGTCATGGCCCGATCAGTACCATTGGTGAAGAAAAACGTAGTAACCCATTTGTCTCTGGACGCGCAGGGTAAATGAAGTGAGCATGCCTGAATGTCAGATCTCGATATTCAGGCGGCTTTACTCTCAAGACCCAGTTTGTTTAATGATCGTTAGGTAAGTAGTGCTTGGCTTCAAGTCTGAATAAGATACCTGCTACAGCAAATAAAATAGCAATTATAATTAAGGTCGCATCTAAGCTATATACACCTATCACTATGAAAAAAAGACACAATGCAGCAAAAATAATAAGAATAATATTTAAACCTATACGCATGAGGTATCGCTCACTAAAAAGAAGTGAAAGTTCAGATGATGTTATTTGAATATTGGATACTAAAGAACAGCATCAGATTAAATGTGAAATGTGTACTAATTTTTAAAATTCATAAATGTTGTTGTAAAAAAATATATATAAAAATGCAAACGAATTTATGTTTTAAGTATAAGTTAAGTGCTAAGTCATTCAGCAATATCAAGTTTCACAAAATAAGCATACACTTAATTTAATAAGTTGCAGGCTGAATTTTAAACAAAATGTTTCGATATTTTGCTAATTCAATATTTTTGCTAAAGCGTTTGATTTTTTCATATGTTGATTTTGTCCATGGCGGACCATGGACCTGTTAAAGAAACGGCTTAATCCTCTTCGGCTTGAGGTGCATCTTCGGTCGGTAAGCGATATTCATCGTTGGCCCATGCACCCAAATCGATCAATTTGCAGCGATCTGAGCAAAATGGACGTGATGGATTGTCTTCCCAAGTTGAGAGTTCTCCGCAACGGGGGCAAGGAAAAGTACGTGGCATAATGATTTCCGAAAATTTCAGTGAGCAAGAGTGAGTAAGACGAGTCAATAGAATTAGGCAAGCGCACAGAGAATTGGTAGACTTGTGGCGATTTTTTATGAGTTTGATCTGTTTATGTCGATTCGTCAATTTCAAGCGCAGCGTATCCATGCGCCACGCCAGTTTAAAAGCATTGGGCAACAGCCGATTTGTATTGAAATTGGGGCGGGTAAGGGCAAGCATGCTTTGGGTTTTAGTCAACGCCATCCTGAGTTGAATCTGATTGCGATCGAACGCACCCGTGAAAAATTTGATGCGATGCAAAAACTGCATCAACAGGCAGCATTGAGCAATCTTGAGATTGTGCATGCCGATGCGATTGCATGGATGGTACATGCGGTTTATCCCGCGCAAGCAGAACAGATTTTTATACTTTATCCAAATCCAGAGCCACATAATTCAGCTCAACGCTGGCTGAATATGCCGTTCTTTGAATATTTGCTGTCGCGCTTGGCCCCTGGTGGTCAAATTACCTTAGCCAGTAATATTCCTGAATATATCGAAGAAGCGGTACAACAATTACAACATCTTTGGAAGTTACCCTTCGAATTACAGCGCATTGCTGCGGATTCAGCGCGAACTCATTTTGAGATTAAATATTTAGAACGTGGTGAGTTGTGTCAACAATTGATTATTCGCAAGCCTGCAGACTATCAAACCCGATTTGATACATTGATGCCTTTGGCCGGCGTGACCCCTGAAACGCAGCGTGTAGACGCAGTTGAGTCAGTGGTCGAAGCACGTATAGAGTCGCACGATGCCGACTAAGCGCATTGCCATCGTTGGGGCAGGTCCTGCGGGCTTAATGGCTGCTGAAGTGCTGAGCCAATGGGATTATGAGATCCATGTCTTTGAGCAGAAGCCTTCCGCTGCACGCAAGTTCCTTATGGCAGGGAAAACCGGGCTGAATATTTCTCATGCTGAACCTTTGGCGCAATTTGTACAACGTTATGATGCTGTAGAATGGCTCAAGCCTTGGCTGGAAAACTGCGATGCGACGTGGATCCAAGCTTGGATGCATGATCTTGGGATCAGCTCCTATATTGGAAGTTCTGGTCGCGTATTCCCCGTTGAAATGAAGGCAGCGCCTCTACTTCGAGCGTGGTTAAGGCGATTGGTTGAGGCCAAAGTGCAATTTCATTATCGTCATCAAGTGCTGGACCTCAAAGCCCAGCAATTAACAGTACAACAGCTCAATAGCGATGCTGCACAGGCCCAACAACTTGAGTTTGATGCGATCATCTTGGCCTGTGGTGCAGTGTCATGGCCGCAGTTGGGCAGTGATGGAGCGTGGCAGCAATGGTTGTCAGCGACTGAGATTGATCCCTTTCAAGCCAGCAATGTGGGTGTGTTACGCACTTGGTCGAGCTATATGCAACCGCTGTTTGGTCAGCCCTTAAAGCGCGTTGCCGCTTGGGTTGAGACCCAAGACCGCATCAATGAGCAAAGTATTGGTGATATCGTGATCAGCCATTATGGACTGGAAAGCGGTTTGATTTATAAGCAGGGGCGTGCGCTGAGACAACAACGTGCTGAGCAGGCAACGATGAGCTTGTACCTCGATCTGCTGCCTGAACTGAGCGAGGCGCAGTTGACTCAAAAACTGCGGCCCCAAGCCAAGCAATCCACAGCCAATCTGTGGCGTAAAGCGGGTTTGGATCAGACCAAGGCCGCACTGTTGCGTGAATTGGTCGATAAGGCCTTATGGAATAATCCAGCCGCAATGGCGCAGCAGATTAAACAACTGAAGGTTGAGCTCAGTGGCTTTAGACCGATTGAGGAAGCGATCAGTTGTGCTGGTGGTGTCCGTCAACAAGCGCTCAGCGATAAATTGCAACTGAAGTCCAATCCACAATGGTTTTGTTGTGGCGAGATGTTGGATTGGGATGCACCGACAGGTGGTTATTTGCTTACTGCCTGCTTTGCAACGGGGCGTGCGGCAGCAGAAGGTGCACACCATTATCTCGGCACACTCTCAACACATGACTTTGATCGAGTCATCTAAAAAATGTCTGGGCGCAATCGCAGGCTTATGCTAATTTTCTGAGATTATTCTATTTAGAGTACAAGCATGATGACGACAAAAAAATATACAGGAAGTTGTTTGTGTGGCGCGGTTCGTTATGAAATTCTTGGCGAGATTGGCCCAGTATTACAGTGTCATTGTCAGCGCTGTCGCAAGGCCAATGGCAGTGCTTATGCCACCAATGCGCCAGTGAAAGTCGCGGATTTTAGCTATGTTCAGGGTGCAGAGTTGATTCAAAAATATCAATCTACGCCAACGACACAGCGTTGTTTTTGTGGGGTGTGTGCTTCACCGATTATCAGTATTAAATCAGATACGCCTGAGCTGTATCGCTTACGTATCGGAACATTGGATACGCCACTCGAACATGGCCCCACTCAGCATATTTTTGTGGCGTCTAAGGCGGAGTGGGAACAGATTTGTGATCAGCTTCCGCAATATGCAGAACGTCCTTAAATCGATCCTAACGCGATCTTAAATCAAGACTTGGCCTTCAAAACTGACCCCATCCCAGCCATGTAGCATAAACTGACGAATATTTTGGTGATTGCTGGCATCTGGGGTGGCCAAGACATCTTGATAATGTTCAGCAAATAAACTCAAGGTCTGTGCTTGATCTAGACCTTGGCGTTGAGCAAAAAACAGGACTTTGGCACTGCCTTGGTTTTCAGTTGCGGCATTGTGCTGCAGCCCATTTTTAAATGCTGTGGCTTGATGAGTATACGCCGTTTCAATATATGCCAAGACATCGGCAAATTTCGCTTGGCCATTTTGTAGTTGTGCGAGTAGATCTTGCAGCATGAAGGAAAATTCCATAGCGATGAACAATCTTTGCATCATAACCAAATTTACCAGGTGGGTGAAATCATCCTGTGATTAATTTGGCATTTTACTATGATGTCATGGAGTTTTATGTTGCAATGCTTCTTCAATAATTTCGAATAAAATTAATTCCTTGTATGTGGCGTCATCAATTTAAATATGCACAACACCGTCTATTGTTTCGCTGTTTAGCCAGTTTATTCCGCTGTCGCTGGGTGTTAAATTTTCGTCGTCAGGTATTGCGGATGTTTCCTTATCTGCGTATGGAAAGTCAGGCGACAGACACGATCTACATGTCATGGTTGGTCGATATTGACAAGGTTCGTGCGCGATTTCCTGAACCGTTAAAACTTTGGGAAAAAGACGGCAAGACCATTTTCAGTATTTTGTTTTATCATCATCACGATTTTGGCCCACATCGTTTGGGGCCTCTACGGAAATGCTTTGGATCACCGAAGTTAAGCAATTGGCGCTTTTATTTGGCAGCGGATAAAATTAAGCATGGTATTGTTTTTGAACAAATTATGTCAGATAGCCTGTTTTATGTGATCAGTGGTCGCCTGTTTAGTGATGCGATGCCCGCGCAGTATGATCCACGTTTTAAATTACAACTGCAGCAGATGCAGCAACAACTGAATATACAGGCGAAAATTCATATCGATGAGCGTTATCATCTGGACGTTGGCTTAAAACAAGCCAGTGGCCAGCAACTTCCTGAGCAATGGAAGGCATTTTTCCCAACGTGGCAAGAGGCACTGCAGTTTTTGGTACCTCAGCAGCATATTCTGCTGGAGTCGGCGGATCAATCGCCTCAGTTAGCACAGGCAGATATTCGGATTGATGCAGATTTTGAGAGCATAAAAGCCTTAACGATAGAGCAGTTAGATTGTCCATTATTACAAGAACTGGAGATCGATCTAGATGTGCCTGCCTTGTGTTTTTATATTCCCGCGTTAGATTTCCATGTATTGAATGAGACTTGTGAAATTCCCAATCTGGCTGGCGATCAAGTTTAAATGTATGCTTAATCCGCTACAGCTAGCGATCATTTCGTTGTCCATCTGATTCAATTTTGGGTCTTCAGGATTAAAGTTGTGGATAACTGTGAACTTGTACACAACTGTGGAGAAGCACTGAAATGAATTGGATTTGGGTTGCGTGTGGTGGTGCGATCGGAGCAAGTTTGCGCTATGCACTGAGTCTGTATTTGGTCAAACCGCAAAACCTTTTTCCTTGGCCAACCTGGTGGATCAATATCTCGGGTTGTGTCTTGGCAGGAATTTTCTTTGCCTGTACTGAGCGTTATCCGATCTTGCAGCAACAGACACGACTGTTTTTCATGGTCGGAATCTTAGGTGGATATACCACCTTTTCTAGCTTTGGTTTGGAAACCTTTGTGCTGTTAAAGCAAGGCCATTTGATGATTGCACTGGCCTATGTAATCAGCAGTGTGATCGTAGGTGTAGTGGGATTGGCGATAGGCTTTTATATCTTTCAAATACTACTTAAATAATCCAACTCAGTCTCTTAAATCCAACTCAGTCTCCCGAACCCGACTCCCAAGCCTCCCAAATTTAATCCGATCTAGCAGGCGATATGCGCAATAGCGTAAAGCTTAGTTGGTAGGTGGTACGAGTGATTCAAACAAATCATTAAGGTTGTCATGTACCTTGAGTTGGATCAGGTTCCAATAATGACCAGAGATGGTTCGATTGACCATCAAGGTATCCGGTGAGGGCTTAAATACATCCCAGTATTTGAGGGATTTTTTCACTAAACGCATACCATCATGGTGTGCGGAATTCTCTGCAAAATCATAATGAGTTATTAGCGGTCGTAACAATACTTCTAGCCATGCTTGATACAGTTCAGGCGGAAATTTATCTCTTTCAGCCAAAGCGTCCATCGCCAATAAATGCGTTTCAATACTCTCAATATCGGCTTGGCGTCCAGCTTGAACCAAGGCTTTGAAGCGCACGATAATATCATTGGATAAGGTCTTGACCCCACCAAAGTCATATATCACCACACTGCCATCTGGGCGGAAGGCAAAGTTGCCAGGATGTGGGTCGCAATGAAAACGTTTGAGGAAAAAGATTTGTTGGCCTAGGGCTTGGATCAGGCGTTGGCCAATCTCATTGCGAATCGAGAGTTCCCACGTACTGGCAGTTTCTATGCTGTCGCCTTTTTCCATACTCAAGGTCAAGACACGGCGACTAGAGTACTCAGGGAATACGGTCGGGATAATAATTTTGGCATCGAGTGCCTGATGAAATGTACGAAATACAGCTAAATTCTGAGCTTCAATCTCATAGTTGAGTTCTTCGTGCAGGCTGTCTTGGATCTCTTGAAATAACCGATCTTGTAGTTTTTTATCGACTTTGAGCACGCCCATTAAACGCAGCGCTAAACGGACTTGTTTAAGGTCACTTTCACAGGCTTGATCCACACCCGGATACTGTACTTTTACCACTACTTCTTGACCATCGGGGAGTGTGGCGCGATGCACTTGACCGATTGAGGCAGCGGCAAAAGGCTGTTCCTCGAAACTGTTAAAAATTTGAGCCAAGGGTTTGCCCAACTCTTTCTCGACTTGCTGTTTAATTTCAGCAAAGGGCATAGCAGGTGCTTGGCGTTGCAGTTTGGCAATGGCTTTGGCAACTTCAGGTGGGAAGATATCTTTGTACTGTGAGGCGATCTGTCCGACCTTCATCACTGCACCTTTCATTTCTCCTAAGGTATCCGCGATTTGTAGGCCGATATCTTGGAAAAGCTTAGACCTAGCTTGATTTTTTTGTTCTTCGTCCGCAGTTAAATTACGAATAGAATTGGACATGGTTTTGGTCGCAATGCTCGCCGTCATACCAGCCAGTTTTAAAAAGCGACGACCCGGAGTACTGCTGTTTTTTGCCATTCGTAATAATCCTTAAACTTCAAACAAGTTTCGTTTTTGATCATAGGTGACAAATCTTAAACTGCCTAGTTCTAATTGTAATTGAGTTGTAACCTATTGATATTCTGGCGCTGTAACCCACGAAATGGTTGTCGGTTAGAGCGCCTAGATACACTTAAAGTTGGGCAAGGCGTTTGTTGTTGTAATACAGACGTGAGAGTAACAATACACAGGCCACAGACAAGCCCACGATGAGACCAATCCATACTCCAGAAGCACCCATGTCGGTAAAGCGTGCCAAATAAATTCCAACAGGGAAGGCAATAATCCAATAAGCCAGCATGGTGATCCACATGGTGGCTTGGGTATCTTGCATACCTCTTAAACAGCCTGCAGCACTGACTTGCCATGCATCCATGATTTGATAGGCCATAGCAAACAGCAATAAATACATGGCAACTTGGGTCACCGCCAGATCTTTGCTGTACTGCACGATGATTTCAGGGCGGAAAAACCAGATCAGGGACATGGTAAACAACGCAAAGACGGTGCTGAGGATCAGGCCGACTTTTTGCACTGCCCGCATGGCGGCATAGTTTTTTTCACCATAATAAATCCCGACACGAATAGTGAGAGCGATGGCCAAGGACATGGGGATCATAAACAATTGTGATGTGACCGACATGGCAATTTGATGCGCAGCTACCGTGGTTTCACCGAGAGGACTGAGCACCAAAACCGCGGTACTGAAAATACTCACCTCAAAGAAGATCGCCAAGCCGATTGGGAAGCCCAAGGCTAAAATGCGTTTCACCCAATACGGATCTATACGCTCCCAGAGATTGAACACGGGCGTTTTTTGATAACGTGTGGCTTTGGCGATATAGCGTGCCAAGGTGATAAACATCAGCCATTGTAAAATCGCGGTGGCAAAACCACAGCCAGCACTACCGAGCGCAGGGATAGGCCCCCAACCATGCATAAAGATTAAGTTCAGCGGGATCAACACCAACAGCGCCGCCAAACTGATCACAGTCACAGGACGTGGAAAGCCCAAGGCTTCGGAATAACTGCGTAATGCGGCATACATGGTCACTGCGGGCATGCCTAAACCGATCGCATGCAGAAATAAACTGGCTTTGGGTTGTAAGGATGCAGGGACTTTAAACAGCGGCAATAAAAAAGGCATTAACTGCAAGATCAATCCGGCAATCACCCCGATGACAAATGCCACCCAGAGTGACTGACGTGCAATACTGCCAATTTTTTCTAGATCTTTTGCGCCCTTGGCTTCTGCCACCAGTGGGCTGGTGGCAATCATAATGCCACTGGCCAACAACATCACCGGTAACCAAATCCCCACCGCAACCGCAATCGAGGCCAGATCAGTCGGTGACAATCGACCGGCCATGATGGTATCAATCAGGCCAAAACCGGCCTGTGCAAACTGGGTGATGAGGATCGGAATCATCAGATAAATAAGCTGTTTTAATTGAAAGCGATGCGATGTTAGCTTTGGCACAAAAAATTCCTATAACCTAAAATTTGACTCTATATTCAACGCTGTAAGGTGAGTAAAACCCCAATAAAGATCACGACTGCACCGAGTAGTCTAGACCACGAAATCGCAGTTTTCTCTACGCCGAGCCAAGCATAATGATCGATTAACATGGACATCAAGATTTGCCCAAAGATGATCAATCCGGTCAGGCTAAGAAAGCCCAATTGAGGTGCAGTATAAATACTGACGCTGATGGCATATACCCCTAAACAACCACCGAGCCAAAGATACCACGGAATGTGTTGCAGGGTAGTCAAACTCGGTATGCTTTGTTTTTGCAGCGATATCAGTAGTGCTAACAGCAGACTGCCGACTAAAAAGGACAACAGTGCGGCTTGTAGCGGTGAA
Organism: Acinetobacter calcoaceticus; assembly: GCF_004345325.1. Taxonomy (GTDB): domain Bacteria; phylum Pseudomonadota; class Gammaproteobacteria; order Pseudomonadales; family Moraxellaceae; genus Acinetobacter; species Acinetobacter calcoaceticus_D. Next base: position 154,285 of record NZ_SLVJ01000001.1, on the reverse strand, counting down.
GATAAATAGCCACGCAATTGGGTATTTAAAGCAGTTTGTATCGCCATGGCAATGCCCACGCCCATCGCCAGTGGAAGCAAGTACAGCAGTTGAGAAGATATTTTTATCATTGCTTTTCTTCACATGATTGTTCTTGGATCGAGTCTAGAACAATTTCATGACAATGGCGAAGTGTTGCGCGCCAAGCATGTTAAAATCGGGCTTTCTTTTATTTGAGCTCGATACTTGGACGCTTTAAATCCTGCCTTGGTGCCACTTTCTCTGTATATCCATATGCCTTGGTGTGTGCGTAAATGTCCGTATTGTGATTTTAATTCGCATGCGGTGCCTGATGGAAAGTTGAGCTTAGATTTAGAGCAGACCTATTTACAGGCCTTGGTTGAAGACTTTAAAACCCAAATCGAGTTTGTACAGGGCCGTCAAATTCACAGTGTGTTTATCGGTGGCGGCACACCTTCTTTGATTTCAGCACAAGGCTATGAATGGTTGTTTGCCGAGCTTAAGCAGTGGGTCGACTTTGACGTCGATGCTGAAATAACCTTAGAGGCCAATCCGGGAACTTTAGAACACGAACCTTTCGCAGCCTATCTACAGGCAGGAATCAACCGACTTTCGATCGGGGTGCAGAGTTTTGATGCTGATCATCTGCAACGTTTAGGACGTATTCATAGTCAAGGTGATGCATTGTCAGCGATCAAACTGGCCAAGCAAGCAGGCTTTGAACGGGTCAATGTTGATCTGATGCATGGATTGGTGGAGCAGAGCGTCGAGCAGGCTTTGTTGGATTTGAAGTTGGCGGTAGAGCAGGGTGCAACTCATATCTCATGGTATCAATTGACCATCGAACCGAACACCGTGTTCTTTCGTACTCAACCAGTGTTGCCACATGATGATGTACTTGAGCAGATTCAGATCCAAGGTGAGGCCTATCTGATCGAGCAAGGCTTTATTAATTATGAAGTCTCGGCATGGCGCAAAGAACGCCCCTCAGCACACAACCTGAATTATTGGCAATTTGGTGACTATCTGGCAATTGGTGCTGGAGCACATGGCAAAGTCACCCGAGCCGATGGGGTCTACCGTTTTCAAAAAACCCGCTTGCCCAAAGATTATCTGGCCAAAGTCCCAGCAGACAATTTGCAATTTAAAGCCATCACTGCTGCAGAAATGCCCTTTGAATTTATGATGAATGCACTGCGGTTAAATGATGGTGTCGATGCAAAATTGTATAGCCAACGCACCGGCTTAGCCCTTGCTGATTTACAGGACAGTCTGAGCACATTGCGTCAACGCCAATTAATGCAGAATGATCCAGAACGCTTGGCCTGTACTTCACAAGGACATGGCTTTTTAAATACCGTGTTGGAAGCATTTTTATAGCCGTTAATCATCAATTGCGCCTTGAGCTTATGAGACCCTGACGATGCCATTCACTTTTTCCCATCCCGCCGTTGTGGTTGTTTTAAAGCCATGGTTGAAGCGTGGAAAACTCTCCATGACTGGGGTGGTTGTTGGCAGTATGGCACCTGATTTTGAATATTTTTTAACATTGAAAATGTCCGGACAATTTGGCCATACGCTGTTAGGGATATTTATATTTGATCTGCCTGTTGCGATCGCTGTCGCATTTCTTTTTCATTATTGTATCCGCAATACATTGATTGAAAACTTACCTAAAACCTGGGCTGAAAAATTTTGGATCTATCGACAGCATTCATGGTTCGAGTTTTTTAAACAACATTATGGGATGATTTTCTTTTCTTTTATCATCGGTATTTTTACACATGTTATTTGGGATGCATTTACTCATCGCCATGGTGTGGCGGTTGAAAACATTGCTTTACTCCAAGATTCAATTGAACTCATCCAACATCAGGTTCCGATATATAAGCTGCTACAGCACGGCAGTTCATTATTCGGATTGGCGTTGATGATATGGATGCTGAGTCGGCTTCAGCCTTGTGCATTAAATTTTAGGCAAGCAACGCTAAGGGCGAGATGCCTATATTGGTTGAGTATTGTTATTTTAGCGATCGCCTTGCTGAGTATTTGGGCATTCATCAATACAGAATTGATGTTTAAAATTGGCCATGTCGTCGTGGCGACAATTGCCTGCGGATTTTGGAGTGTACTCTTGGTGTCGCTAATGTGGCGTCATCGAGAGGCTTGACCGTGTTCAAGCCCAGCATTCACTTTGGATAGCATCTCAGCAACAGCGACCACAAATACAGCCATTTATTATGCGTTGATCATTGTTCTATTGCATTGATTGACACTTTTAGTGCAATAAAAAACAGCGCCGTAGCGCTGTTTTTGTGTTTAGCCCAGATGGCTACGATGCAAGCTGCAACTTAGTAGTCAAAGCTAAAATGTTCAGTTGGTAACGACATCATCGTACGTGATGGATTCACCATAGATTCTGCATGGCCCTGTGTACGTGGCAAGATACGTTCAAAATAGAAGTCTGCAACTTTGATCTTGGCTTTATAGAACTCAGGGGTTTCAATGCCTGTACCTGATTCTAATTTCTCTGAAGCCACTGCCGCTTGTTGTGCCCAGTAATAGGCCATCATGGCATAACCAGAGAACATCAAGAAATCAACAGAAGCACTTGAGACCACATCACGATCTTTACGTGCTGCAAGCATGATACGAACCGTCAACGCATTCCACTGTGCACAGATCTTGGTGAGATCCCAAGCAAAACGGCGCATGTATTTGTTACGTGCATGACGACCGCAGAACTTCAAAATCTCAGCAGTGTATTCACGGACCACTTTACCTTTAGACGATAACAACACTTTACGACCAATCAGATCGAGGGCTTGAACACCGGTGGTGCCTTCATACAAGGTGGCAATACGTGCATCACGTGCGATCTGCTCCATGCCTTGTTCTTTAATATAACCATGACCACCAAAGACTTGCATACCATGGTTGGCTGCCTCTAGACCGAGTTCAGTCAAGAAACCTTTTAAGATTGGAGTGAAGAAACCAAGCTTGTCATCATATTCATCAAACTTGGCTTGATCACCTTGAGCCAAGGCATCAGTCATTTTGTCTGCAAGTAATGCCGCGCTATAGATCATGGCGCGACCGCCTTCAGCGATGGCTTTTTGGGTCAGCAGTAAACGACGTACATCGGCATGATGAATGATCGCATCGGCCACTTTTTCAGGATCTTTTTTACCTGAAAGTGCGCGCATAGACATCCGTTCTTTGGCATAAGGCAATGAGCCTTGGAATGCCAATTCTGCATGTGCGATGCCTTGAACCGCAGTACCGATACGCGCCGTGTTCATAAAGGTGAACATGGCATGTAAGCCTTTGTTTGGCTCACCAATTAGATAACCTTTGGCGGCATCAAAGTTCAACACAGCCGTTGCAGAGGCGCGAATTCCCATTTTATGTTCAATCGAACCGCAGCTGACAGTATTGCGTTCGCCTACCGTCCCTTCAGCAGTTGGTGTGAATTTCGGGACAATAAACAATGAAATACCGCGTGTACCCGCAGGGGCATCCGGGAGGCGAGCCAAGACGATATGCACGATGTTTTCAGTCAGATCATGTTCACCTGCTGAGATAAAGATCTTGGTGCCTGAAATGTTGTAGCTGCCATCATCATTTGGCTCAGCTTTACTTTTCACTTGACCCAAGTCGGTACCACACTGCGGCTCAGTTAAGCACATGGTGCCTGACCAAGTACCTGCAACCAAATGTGGCATATAGATATTTTTCTGTTCTTCAGTACCGAATTGCATGATGGTATTCATACAACCCATGCTCAAACCTGGATACATGGTGAAAGACCAGTTTGCGGTTCCCATCATTTCAGATTTGATCAGATTTAAAGACATCGGGAGGTTTTGGCCACCGAACTCTTCTGGATAAGACAGTCCTTGCCAACCACCTTGCACAAACTGGTCATAGGCTTCTTTAAAGCCTTTAGGCGTGGTGACTTCACCATCTTTAAAGTGGCAACCTTCTTCATCACCACTTTGGTTAATCGGTGAAAGTACGTTCTCACAGAAGTCTGCGGCACTTTCAAGAATCATTTCAACGGTGTCTGCATCTGCACTTTCACCATTGGATAACGTCTGGTAGTGGGCAGGATAGTCAAGGAGTTCATTCATTAAGAACCGAATGTCACGTAAGGGCGCTTTATATGCTGGCATGTGTCAATCCTAATGTAGAAATAGTTTTGGATCTTTCAATCAATGCTTCGATTATTCATTTTTATGCTGAAAAAACATTGATAACTGACACTAAATAAAATGTCAGAAAGGCGAATGTACAGCAAATAATATACGTCGAATTGCATAATGTTTGTTAAACTCGATGCAGTTTTTTTGTGTCTGTTCGCTCAATCGCATCTCTAATGATGCACTGTCACTATAATGAATTCGGGTGTAATAAAAATCTTATGCGTCTAAAAACTTTAACTTTAAGCCTTCTGGGGTTAAGTCTTTCAGCTTGTTCGACTTATAGCATCAACTCTCATTCTACGACTGCTGCATCATTGCAACAGAAAGCCAGTCAGGGATTGAATGCGATCTATGAAAACCCAAGCTTTGACTATAATGGTCAGTTCAATGTCTCGGTCAAACCCACGATCCCAGGCTCAACGAAATCGGTTGCAGCACAACGCGATCCACAGCTTGAACGTCAAATGGATCAATATCTGAGTCGTCAGAAAATCGCATTGACCCAGCAACAGAAACAAAATCTGTATAAAGCTATGCTGCAAGAAGAAGGCGATGATTATTACTCGCGTCGCAGTGCCAAAAAAGCGGAGGTCGTTGCTCGGTTGCTTTCAGATTTGCAGTTTAGCTACGATGGCTCAGTGCATTATCGTCAGAAAATGGCCTCTTTTAATCTCAACACCAAATATCAAAAAACAAATTTATCCGTTGAAAGTAAAGTCCCAATGGTCGTGGATTTTAAGAATCATAAATTTTATGTGAATTATTTTGGTCTGATGCCAATACTGGTTAATCCAGAATATCAAAACAATATGGCCTATATGGATTTTTCCAAATATAAAGGTGCCATTGATCAAGTCGATCTGAAAAGCCTCGTGGCCTATCTCAAAGAAAACACCAATATCAATTATGTATTAGCCGATGCGCAGCAGATGAGTAGCTTGCCTTTGACTACACAAGACAAGGCCAAAGGCATGGTGGAAAAAATCCGCCTCAACGTCAGCCTAGAAGAGTTGGTCTTACAGCAAAAACTGTTTGAATTGGTCAATACACCTTATTTTGAAAAGAAAATTTTTAACTTTGAAAAATTTGTTGAAGCTGAAGCCAAACGTGAATCCTCAGATGTCGATGAGCGTGACTATTCAAGATATGGCATGTCTGCCGAAGAAATTGCAGCACATAAGTCGAGTACCCAGCTTTATCAATTGGTCGAGGAACATTTATATCCAGATCAAGATGAGAGTGATCAAGTACATAGCGGTGAAGAAGTTGTATATGCAACTGAAGAAGTAGATGGAATTGAAGTTGAGCAAGTGGATGCTGCAGCAGAAGCTCAGGGGGACGATGCAGCAGCAGCGGCGGAAGAGGATGTTGCTTATGCCGAAGCGGCTGAAGTCGCTGATGGTTTAAGCGAAGCGCAGTGTGAAGCACTCGCAGCCCAACCTGCAAAAGCGCGTATCGGTGATGTGACTTACTGTGGTGATGCATATGAAATACAGGTATTTAAGTATGCTCAACAAAAACGAGACAGTGACGAAGAATCTGGCCTGCCATTTAACTTTGCTGAAATTGAACAACTGTTTGAACAATACCAATCTACAGAGTTGGTTGATGCTGAAGCCTTTAAAGTGCTTTGGCTTAAACATGGCAATGAGATCAAAGCAGCATTGGCAAAAGAAAAGTTAAATAAAGTGGTCATGGATGTCGGCTTGGATGCACAAGGTCGTGCCATTTATGCAGATTATGATGTTGATTTTTCAATCGAAAAATTTGCTGACATCAAATTTAAAATGGACATGAATATACTCAATTATGGCAAGGCGACTGCCATTCCACAAAGTCATTTAAAAGATGCTAAAACCATTGAGGAAATGAGTAAAGGTTCTGTTGTTGAAGATATAGTCAACAGCGTGAGTCGTTCAATCGGTATTTCAAGTCCTGCTCAGGATGATGAAGCTGAAGCGGTCCAAGGTTTTGATCAGCAGGTGTCTGATCTGAGTAAGCAAATTTATTTGCAGACCAAGTCTTATACCCAGACCTATCAAGCCGTCTTTGTCATGATGCTTACCCAATTTTATCCTGAACAGGTTAAGCATTACTCAGTACAACAGCTCAATGAAATTGCCCGTGTCTATGCCTACAGCTATGCCGATGAGGAGATCTACAATCCACAAGGCAAAGAATTGGCAGAGTTGAAGAAGTTGATCGAGATCCATGGTCTACAAAAACGTAATCAATATGATGATGGTATTGGTAGTTCAGTCTATGAGTTGGTTACACAGGCGATGGATAGCGCGAAGCAAGATCAAACTTGGACAGATATTGCTAGGCAGAACAAGCAGCCCAAAGCAGCATTTGCTCAATATTATGTGAAAAAGTTCATCGCAGAGAATGATGTTGAGGCCAGTCAAAAGCCACAACTTGAAGCCACTGCACAGATCCTAGCGCAGGCTTATCTCGATGCACGTAATAATAAGTTAACTGCAAAATCAGTGGCCTTGCTCAAAGCAGATGCGGATGAGTTTATTGACTACAATTTATATCGTGAGACCTTTATTAAGACCATGAAGCACTATAAGTAAGTTTAAAAATAAAGCGCGGATAGAAGTTAGACCTTGATACTGAGGTAAAGCATCTAGGACTTTGGCTTTTTACTTGTATTGAGCTTTATTCTAGACACCTGATGTACGACATCAGGTGTCTTTTGTTTTTTTGGATACAAAGATTTTAGTGAGATGGCAGAATTACGCAGTGCCTTTTTCTAAATATTTGCTAAACTCTGGTCAATATTTAATTGATAAACATCAATAGCATTGCCACTAATGCGTTCAATCCAAAATGAAATCGGGTAGCCTAAAAATCTTATGCGTTTAAAACATTTAACTTTGTGTCTTTTGGGGCTGAGTCTGTCTGCATGTTCGACTTATAGCGTAAAAAATCAAACTCAGCCAAATGCCAGTTTGGAGCAAAAGGCAGCGAGTGGGCTAAACGCCATGTTTAGTTATCCAAGCTATGATTTTAATGGTCGCTTTCAACTGGCTATCGATGCAGAACCTCGAGCCAAGCAAGCTGCGGTGGCGGCTAAACTCGATCCGTTAATTGAAAAAAGGGTTGAGGACTATCTGAAAACGCAAAAAATCCAACTGGGCAAGCAACAAAAACAAGATCTATATCATGCGATCGCAAAAGAAAATGCGCCAGGCTCTTCGATAGATCTGAGTCAATTTAATCAAATGGTCACCTCTATGCTTGAGGGCACTGAATTTAGCTATAACGGTTCAGTGCATTATCGTCAAAAAATGGCATCGCTGAATTTTAACTATAAATACCAAGCGCCAAATATGAAAACAGAAGCCACGATCCCGATGATGGTGGACTTTAATCAACATCGTTTTTATATCAACTATGCAGGATTGGTGCCGTACTTTGTCAGTAAGGAAAACCAAAATCGCTTTGCCTATGTCGATTTTTCCAAATACAAAGACAAGCTCAATCAAGTCGATTATAAAAATCTGATCAATTTCCTTAAACAAAATAGTGCCGTACCTTATGTGTTGGCGGATCAAAAGCAACTGACTCAAGTTAAACTCAGTAGCCAAGATCAGGCAAATGGTATGGTTGAAAAGTTGCGTTTAGACCAATCCTTTGAAGCCTTGGTTTTACAACAGCTTTTATACGCCGTGGTCAATAAAGGCTATTTGAGCGAATCGGTGTTTAAGGAAGATCCAAGTCAGACTTTAGCATCTGCAAAAGATGATGTAGTCGCAGAGGCATCAAAAACGGAACAGGAAGAGGCTGAGGATTACTCAGACTATGGCTATAGTCAAGAAACCGTCAAAGCCTATCAAGCCAGTTCAGAACTGTACCGTTTAGTTGAGGCGCATCTATATCCTGAACAAGCTGAAGAGGAAGAAGCCGATGAAGCAGAAACTGAGGAATTAGCTGCCCAAGAGGAAAACGAGGCTGGGCATGAAACCGCCCGCGCGGATGAAGCTACGGCAGCTGCAGAAGATACCGAGGTAGGGCTAGAAGAAACCGAATGTAGTAAATTGAGCACATCAAGCAAAACTGTACGCATGGGTGATATCGGCTACTGTAAGTCTGAATATGGCATAGATGTGTTTGCAGTTGATCAAGATGTTACGGGTGACAAACCTGATAAAATTGGCATTTTTGATTTATTTGAACTGGTGGCTGTATTTGAAAAGTATGACACTAAACAATTTGTCGATGCTGAAGCCTTTAAAGTGCTCTGGCTCAAACATGCCGATGAAATCAATGCGGCATTGGCGAAACAAAAAACCAATCCAATGCGGATCGATGTGGGATTGGATCAACAAGGTCGAGCAATTAAAGTTGATTATGCCATTGATTACCATGTGGAAAAATATGGTCGGATCAAGTTCAATACCGATTTGAATATTTTGAATTATGGCAATGCAACTGCGATTTCGAAAAAAGATATTCAAGAAGCAAAAACCTTTAAGGAAATGTCAAAGGGTTCAATCTTTGAAGATCTAACATCGAGCATGAGTGCCGCGATTGGATTGGCCGATGGTGAAGCAAGTCCTCGTGGCGGATCAAAAAAATCCTTTGACGAGCAATTGGCTGATTTAGCAGCAGATACTTATCGTCAAACCCAGTCCTATACCAAGACCTTCCAAGCTGTGTATATCATGAAGTTGAGCATGGAACAGCCGAAAGTGGTGCAACACTATACTGCGCAGCAACTCAATGAAATTGCCCGTGTCTACGCCTATAGTTATGCTGATGAAAGCATTTATAACCCACAAGGTCGCGAATTGGCCGAACTTGAGCGCTTGATCAAGGTCCATCATTTAGAAAAACGTGAACACTATGACGAAGATATGGGTGAGAGCGTGTATGACACCGTGGAAACGGTGATTGATGATCAGAAGAAAGATCAAGAGTGGAACGATATTGTTAAGCAGTATAAGCAGCCAAAAACCGCCTTTGCGCAATACTATATTAAGAAGTTCCTTGCTGAAAATGATGTAGAGCCACAGCAGCTCGCATTGCTAACTAGCACCGCCAATATACTGGCGCAGACCTATCTTGATCGTCAAAAAAATGCCTTAACCGCGAAAAGTGTTGCGGCTTTGACATTGCAGTCTGAAGACTTTATTGACTATGACTTGTATCGTGTCAGCTATGAAAAAACCTTGAAACATTTTAAATAGCTTCACGTCTAGCAGAGTATTAGATCAGAACTGCACTGGACCAGAACAGCACTGCATCAGAATTGCATTGCTGGGTCCTCTAAGTGTTAGAGCATGTTCATAAAAATGCCCTCAGTCACCACTGGCTGAGGGCATTTTTTATAGGTGCTGTAGGCTTAGATAAATTGTTTAATATCAGGGCGTATCCCATGCCAGATCGCAAAGGCTTCAATCGCTTGTCCAACCAACATGCCATAACCTTCACTGTGTGCAACACCACGCTGTTGCGCTTGCTGTAAAAAGCTAGATGGCTTGCCATAGGCCATCTCGTAGGCATAGTTAAATTGCAGTGTATTTGGGAGTTGTAAGGCTTCACCGCTCAGGCTTGCAGAGGTGGCATTGATCACCAGATCAAACTGACCATCGAGTTGATCGAGGCCACAGGCCGCCAATTGCGCTTCTGGCAGTGCAGGTTGTAAGTCTGCAACCAATTGTTGGGCGCGACTGAGTGTACGATTGGCGATGACGATTTTTTGGGCACCCGCCATGCAGAGTGGATACACCACACCACGGGTCGCACCACCCGCACCCAAGATCAATATCGTACTATTTGCAAGCGGCCAGTCTAAGGCCTGTATGGCATCGACGAGGCCTTGTCCATCGGTATTGTCACCATGCAACTTGCCATTTTCAACCCATAAGGTATTGACTGCTTTAGCGATTTTGGCACGTTCAGTCAGTACATTGCACAGGGCAAAGGCCTGCTCCTTAAAAGGGACGGTGATGTTGAGGCCCACACCATGATCAAGAAAAAATTGCTCAACATTTTCAGCAAAGCCATCCAGTGGCGCAAGCCGTTTCGAATAGTCGAGTTCAATACCAAGACGTTGTCCAAAAGAATGGTGCAAGTCAGGAGAGCGAGACTGCTCGATAGGATTACCAATCACAGCAAATTGTTTGCGCATGTGTACTTGTCCGATGACCGAAGAATCAATGCTGACAATATACGTGAAATCAATTTCAAGGCAAATGACAGCTGAATATTTCACATTCAGCTTTGTTGTTGATTGGCAGGGTGAAGCCTAGGTTGAGAGGATGGAGTTAGATTATGGTAGAGCTAGATTATGATAGAGCTAGAGTATGGTAGAGCTTAGACTAAGGGTTGCAGATCGATTCTAAAATTTCTAAAAATACTGTGGCAAGTACAGCAATAATGCTTGCAGTGAGTAATACACTGATACTGATGCTGATGCTGTCAGAAAGGGTGTTATGTGAAATGATGGTGACTGCAAATGAGCTGACTAAGCCGATCAACAGTGCGATGGTCAAAAAGACCTTTTGATTTAAATGCAGTGCAGGCATGGTAAAACTCTGGCGAGGTGATGATCTACGTGTGGCGCAGAACTCAGTAATAATAGATATAGGATATTGAGAATGCGACTTAGTTTAAACACAAGTTGCATTGAATGGTAAATATACCGACCAAATGTGATCGAACAATTGTGAGAATTCTTTTCAAGCATAAAAAAACGACCCTAGGCGAGGCGAGGGTCGTTTTTTTATAACTGTATTTTAGTGGTTATTTCAGTTCTTTTAACCAGTCGCGAGGCTTGAGATAATAATCCGTCAAGCGTTGCTCAGCAGAAGCTTGATCCCATTCTGGGCGATATGACCATGCTGCAAGGTTCGGTAGACTGACCAATATGGACTCAATACGACCACCAGTTTGTAAACCAAATAAGGTGCCACGGTCATAGACCAAGTTGTATTCGACATAGCGGCCACGTCGATAAAGCTGGAAATCACGCTGTTCAGCTGTGAAGGGCTTATCTTGGTTGTTCTTGAAGATAGGAATGATCGCTGCTAGATAACCATTACCGACGGCTTGGATATATTCAAAGCATTTTTCAAAGTCCCATTGGTTTAAGTCATCAAAGAACAAACCACCCACACCGCGTTGTTCATTACGATGTTTGAGGTAGAAATAGTCATCACACCATTTTTTGTGCTCTGCATAAACCTCATCACCAAAAGGTGCGCACAAATCATGTGCAGCCTGATGCCAGTTTAAGACATCTTCATCATTGGGATAAAATGGGGTCAGGTCGAAACCACCACCAAACCACCAGATTGGCTCTTGACCTTCGGGTTCTGCCACAAAGAGTCGTACATTGGCATGCGAGGTCGGCACATTGGGATTGTTGGGATGAATCACCAATGACACACCCATAGCCTGCGCTTTGGCACCCGCAATTTCAGGGTGACGCTCAGTGGCCGAAGGGGGGAGGTTGTTGATGTTGATGTGTGAAAACATCACACCACCTTTCTCGATTACTTGACCATTTTGCAGTACACGTGAACGACCGCCACCGCCTTCAGGGCGCTGCCAATCATCTATTTCAAATTGAACAGTGCTACCATTTTGCTGTTCTTGTTGCTCTAAGGCAGCACAAATCCGGGCTTGTAAATCGAGGAGATATTCGCGAACGCGTTGGATGTCAGCTGAAGTGGGATTCTGCATGCTGGTTCTCATTTAAAATGATTTATGGATAAAATACATAAAAGCATAATTCCATAAAAAAAGTAAGGGTTTTAGCTCAATTCTTTATGACTGCTGCTTCCATGTTCTAAATGACCTGATCAAAAATGATATTAGTTGAGTGGCCATTAGGACTATTAATGCTTTAAAAGTCTTCTTTACTGTACATATGAGACATGCGTTCATGCTTGGTTTTTAAGTAATCTTCATTGAGCGGATTAAGCCCTACGGTCAGCGCAACGCGATCAACCACTTCGATGCCCTGTTGTTGTAGTGCTTGAATCTTTAAAGGATTGTTGGTGATGAGCTGGACTTGTTTGATTTTTAGTTGCTCCAACATAATACTACACATATCATAGCGCCTTGCATCTGCGGGCAGGTCGAGCAGTAGGTTGGCATCAACAGTATCGTGACCTTGATCTTGCAGAGCGTAGGCGCGAATTTTGTTGGTTAAGCCTATGCCACGACCTTCTTGACGTAGGTATAATATGACGCCCTGACCGGCTTCATCTATCATTTTCATAGTGTTATGCAGTTGCGGGCCGCAGTCACACTTGAGTGAAGCAAAGGCATCACCGGTTAAGCATTCAGAATGAATACGAACCAGTACTGGAGCGGTTGGCGCAGTATCTAAGCCTTTAGAGATTGCAACATGTTCTTCTCCGGTGATCGGGTCTTGAAAAACGCTGATTTTAAAGTCACCAAAAGCTGTGGGTAATTTAGAGGTTGCAACAAATTCTATAGGCACAGATTTTTCCATTCGCAAGGGATAAATTGGTTAAAGTATAGCGGAAAGCTCAAGTATTCATAGAACCGTGAAATATGTTTCTCTGCATAAGGTTTTGTTTTTTGTATAAAGCACACGATAATAGTTGATAAGTAGTAAGATTATTCAGGATAATCAACCGCAGCTAACCAGACCAAACAGGCTTTAATTCAACACGCTTAGACTGTTATGTAGTTGATTGAAGGTGATATGATGCGATCCGAAGATCGAACTAACCCGTTTACCTAGCTTAGGATTTGCCAGGCTTAAGAAGGCATTGCCACATATGTTGTATACAGAAATACCAGCTCAACGTCCAGTTACGCCATTGTTAGATGGAATTGATCATCCTCAACAATTACGTCAGCTTGCGCAAAGCCAGTTAACTCAAGTGGCGGACCAATTACGTCAGTATATACTTTATGCCGCTGGACAAAGTGGCGGTCATTTTGGTGCTAACTTAGGTGTGATCGAATTAACGGTCGCATTACATTATTGTTTTGAAACACCACGCGATCGATTAATTTGGGATGTGGGGCATCAAGCCTATCCACATAAAGCCTTAACTGGTCGCCGTGAGCAATTAACCACCATTCGCGCTAAGGATGGCTTGGCTGCTTTCCCATGTCGTGAAGAATCCGAATTTGATACCTTTGGTGTAGGCCATTCCTCTACTGCGATTTCTGCGGGTCTAGGTATGGCTTTGGCACGTCGCTATCAAAAGTCTGCTTGTGAAGTGGTGGCGATTGTTGGTGATGGTGCTATGACAGCGGGTATGGCCATTGAAGCCATGAACGATGCCGTGGCGCATAATGCCGATATGATCGTGGTCCTGAATGACAACGATATGTCGATTTCTTGTAGTACGGGTGGTTTTGCTAAACATTTGGCAGCGATCTGGGAAAAAGGCCAGTCAGTCAATATTGATGAGCATGGCGAAGCCTTTGTACAGGCACATCCAGAGTGGTGTTATAACTCGCGTTTACACCAATCCGCTACCGATGCTGCTGATAATTTATTTAAAGCCATTGGTTTTGATTATTTTGGCCCATTTGATGGTCACGATGTCGAGCAATTGGTCAATGTGTTTCAGGCGCTGAAAAAACGTAAAGGTCCACGTTTAATCCATGTCTATACCAAAAAAGGCAAAGGCTTTGCAGCAGCAGAAGTTGATCAGATTAAATATCATGCCATTGCTAAGATAAATGCACAGCCTAATCTTGCACCCGCGAAAGCTGTAGCACCCAAATATTCAGATATTTTTGGCCAATGGCTCTGTGATGAAGCAGCCCAAGACGCTCGATTGTTGGCGATTACGCCAGCGATGTGTGAAGGCTCAGGCATGATTCAGTTTGCCAAACAGTTTCCAGAACGTTATTTCGATGTGGCGATTGCTGAACAACATGCGGTTACCTTGGCAGCGGGGATGGCCTGTGAGGGGCTTAAGCCTGTGGTTGCGATTTATTCGACCTTTTTGCAACGCGGTTATGATCAATTGATCCATGATGTGGCACTGCAAAATCTTGATGTGACCTTCGGGATTGATCGTGCGGGTTTGGTCGGTGAAGATGGTCCTACGCATGCAGGGGCCTATGATTATGCCTTTATGCGCACGATTCCGAATTTGGTGATTATGGCGCCTAAAGATGAAAATGAATGCCGCCAAATGCTACATACCGCCTATCTCTATCCGGGTCCTGCCGCAGTACGATACCCACGAGGCAATGGTCTAGGCGTACAGGTTCATCATGAACTGACTGCGCTGGAAATCGGTCGTGCGGAGGTGTTGAAAAGCTTCAATCCAGAATTAGACGAGCAGATGACCATCTTGGCATTTGGTAGTCGAGTGGATGTGGCTTTAACTGCGGCTGAAAAAATAGCACAGAAATATGATGTTGCTGTTCATGTCATCAATATGCGCTTCGTCAAACCATTGGACAGCCAAATCATTCGCGATTATGCCGATCAAACCCATTTATTTGTGACGGTAGAAGAACATGCGGTCATGGGGGGTGCAGGCAGTGCAGTGAATGAGTTTATGGCGCAGGCTCAGATCGTTAAACCGATATTGAACATTGGTTTACCAGACGAGTTCCTGGCGCAAGCCACGCCTACAGAGATGTTGGCGGATTGTGGTCTGGATGCAGAAGGGATCCAAAAAGCCATTGAGCAGGCATGGGTGAAGCTGATTCAAACGGTCTAAAATCAACGTCAAAAAAAAAGTAGCAACATTTTTACCCTAAAAGCGCTTTCATTTGCTAAAATGTCGGCGCTTTTATGCATTATTCTTTATCAGTTTCTTTAATTTGTAGTGGGTGTTTTCTAAATGGAACCTATGGTGGTGATGGCTGCGCGTGCGGCTGAAACAGTTGGTCAAGAGCTTCTTAAAGCGCATCAAAATCGTCATAAACTCGATCTGCAAGTTGAAGAAAAAGGCATTGATGGCCCGGTAACGCGTGTAGATCGTTATCTAGAGCAACTCACAATTGATACTCTAAAGAAAAGTTATAAAAAACATAGCTTCTTGGGTGAAGAGTTTGGTTTGCAAGAAGGTGTAGGTCATGACGCTGATTGGTGTTGGGTGATCGATCCTTTAGATGGGACTTTGAACTTTATCAATGGCGTACCTCATTTTTGTATCTCTATCGCAGTACAGCATAAAGGCATCACTCAACACGGTGTAATTTATGATCCAGTACGCGATGAAATGTTCTCTGCCAGTCGTGGCCGCGGTGCCATGATGAATCAGCGCCGTATTCGTGTAAATATCAAAGATAGCTTAGACAAAACCTTTATTGGCGTAGGCCATGCTTACCGTGCGAATCGCAATGGTGAGGTGGTTTCTTATGCAAAAAATCATTTTGATTCATTACTTGCTGTGACTGAAGCAGGCGCTCAATTCCGTCGTAGTGGTTCAGCTGCATTGGATTTGGCTTATGTTGCTGCTGGTCGTTTAGATGGTTATTTTGAACTTGGCTTAAAGCCTTGGGATATCGCTGTTGGTGAGTTGTTGGTGAAAGAAGCTGGCGGTACCATGGTCGATGCCCGCGGTGGTAATGACTCTATGCAAAATGGCCAAGTTTTGGCATGCTCAATGAAATTATTAAAACCTTTGATGCAGGCTGTCGTGCCAGCATGGGGCGATGCAGCTAAATAAATTTGAGTGACTGCAACACTCACTAAAACAGCTCGGTTCTGATAGGACTGAGCTTTTTTTTTGCATTAAAAATAAAACGATAGCTGCACAGGGATTAGTTGGCTTTTTGTTGCTTGGGCTTTCAAAGCAGATAGTGCATTAATAGTATAGTGCCGCATGCCCAATTTTTGTGACTGTTATCACTTTATATTGGCATATTGTCTAAATTGAATTGTCCCTGAACATTGTTAGTCTAAGGTGTGTATTTTGCTTAGTCCTTATATCCATTCGTTTGCTTTATTTTTTGCGTTGCTCAACCCCTTTCTGATGAGCATTTATATGCTGGGTTTAATACGCAATTTAGAATTTAAAGTTTTTGCTAAGGCACTGATACAAGGTGCCTTGATTGCTTTGGTGGTGTTCTTACTTTTCGCCTGGGGCGGGGAGTCGATATTCAATGAATTTTTACAAGTTCGCTTTGAGTCATTCCAGATTTTTGGTGGCATCATTTTTTTGGTGATTGGTTACCGCTATGTATTTGAAGGTGCTGATACCATTGGTGTGACACGTGGTGCGCCTGAGCATGTGGCAGGTGCGATTGCGATGCCATTTATGATTGGTCCGGGCACCATCAGTGCTGCCGTGGTGACAGGGGTGCAGTTGCCTTTGATTGGTGCTGTGGCGGTGATTGGCTCAACCCTAGTGCTCACCTGTAGTCTGCTGATCTTGATGAAGTTTGCGCATGATAATTTACGCGCTAAACATTCAAAATATATTGACCGTTATGTAGATATCGTCGGGCGTCTTTCCGCTTTGTTGGTCGGTACCATTGCGATTGATATGATTATCACGGGTGTCGTGGGGATCGTAAAGGATCTGATGCTTTAACTTGGGGGTACAAATGCATTAACTTGTGTATTCGCTTTTGCACTAACTTTTGCATTATTAATAAGCCCTTAGAGGATGACTTTTAAACATAAGATTATATTTGAACGGATTTGAGAATTTTAGCGTGACTTTTAACGATTAGCTGTTATACTGCCGCCACGCACTTCATTTCCGTTCATTACCTGAACATTCTCATCTTATACATTGTGTATGCGCGTGCGGTCCATAGAGAGGACGATATTTCGCGCCCCAATCGCTTAAGCGATTCTTTCAGGTTCCCGGCCGTAATCTTACGTGCGTTATATCACATCGTCCTTATTCGGATTGCCGCTGATTTTTTTATTTTTTCAGCGTATATTGCTGTGCCGCTTTTTGCCGATGTCCATCTGATTTTTTATATAAGTGGAGCACCCGCTTTGGGGTGAATGTCTCTATGAGCAAAACTTTTGCTGATTTTCCTTTGCATGAATCTTTACATAAAGCAATTGAGAGCCTAGGCTTTACTGCGCCTACCGCTGTTCAAGAACAAGCGATTCCTGCTGCATTAGAAGGTAAAGACCTTCTTGTATCGAGCCAAACTGGTTCAGGTAAAACCGCTGCTTTCTTACTACCTACTTTAAATGCCATTGCTGATCAAGATAGCTTGGGCACTGTTAAAGATCGTATGCGTGCTGTGACTCAACCGAATATTTTGGTTTTATGTCCTACACGTGAGTTGGCTCAACAAGTGAGTCAAGATGCGATTGCATTTGTACGTCATATGAAAGGCGTGCGTGTTGCTGCCATCATGGGCGGTATGCCTTTTGGTAAGCAAATTCAACAATTAAAAGGTGCTCAAGTGGTTGTGGCTACGCCAGGCCGTTTACTTGACCTTGTTAATCGTCGTCAAATTAAACTTGATCTTGTTGATGCTTTAATCGTCGACGAAGCGGATCGTATGTTGGATCTAGGTTTCTCTGAAGACTTAGAAGCAATCAGCGATTTAGCTGGTAACCGTAAGCAAACCTTGATGTTCTCTGCGACTTTCGCAGACCGTATCATTCGTTTAGCTCAACGCATGATGAATGATCCTGTCCGTATTGCGATCGAAACTGGTCATACTACCAATACTGATATTGCCCAGACTTTGCACTGGACAGATGGTTTTGAGCACAAGAAAAAATTATTGACTCACTGGTTGAGTGAAGAAGATTTAGATCAAGCTGTTGTGTTTGCAAGCACACAAGAAGATACCGATATGTTGGCTGAAGAGTTGGCTGAAGCGGGTCTATCTGTGGTTGCATTACATGGTGCGATGCCACAAACCGTTCGTAACCGTCGTCTACGTAGTATTCGTGAAGGTCGTGCAAAAATTCTTGTTGCTACCGATGTAGCGGCACGTGGTCTTGACGTACCAACGATTTCTCACGTAATCAACTTCGGCTTACCAATGAAGCATGAAGATTATGTTCACCGTATCGGTCGTACAGGTCGTGCTGGCCGTACTGGTAAAGCAATTACTTTAGCGACTTACCGTGAACGCGGTAAAATTCGTGCTTTAGAAGATTTTCTAGATACACGTTTAAATGTTACTGAAATTGAAGGCCTAGAGCCATCTCCACCACCTGCTAAAGGCAGTCGTGATGGTCGTGGTCGTGATGGCGGTGGTCGCGGTCGTGATGGCGGTCGTAGCTTCGGCGGTGGTCGTGGTCGTGATGGCGGTCGTAGCTTTGGCGGCGGTAGTCGTGATGGCGGTGGTCGTGGTCGTGATGGCGGTTCAAGCGCTGGTGGCGAACGTCGTAGTTTTGCTGGTGGTGATGATCGTCCACGTCGCGAAGGTTCATTCTCTGATCGTCCACGTCGTGACTTCAATGAAGATCGTCCACGCCGCGAATTTAATGATGATCGTCCACGTCGCGAAGGTTCGTTCTCTGATCGTCCACGTCGCGAAGGTGGCTTCCAAGATAAACCACGTTTTGATTCAAATGATGACAACCGTGGTAACCGCGTAGATTATAAACCACGTCGTGAAGGTTCGTTCTCTGATCGTCCTAAACGCAGCTTCGGTGATGACCGTCCACAACGCAGTTTTGCTGGTGGTGATGATCGTCCTAAACGTAGCTTCGGTGGTGGTGATGACCGTCCTAAGCGTACTTTCGGTGGTGAAGATCGTCCACAGCGTAGTTTTGCTGGTGGTGATGACCGTCCTAAGCGTTCTTTCGGTGGTGGTGATGATCGTCCTAAGCGTTCTTTCGGCGGTGGTGATGATCGTCCTAAGCGTTCTTTCGGTGGTGATGACCGTCCTAAGCGTACTTTCGGTGGTGATGATCGTCCTAAGCGTACTTTTGGTGGCGAAGATCGTCCTAAGCGCTTTGGTGATGACCGTCCACGTACTGATGATGCAGCGCGTCCACGTCGTAAGTTCAACGACTAATCAGATACGCATTTAAGTGATTTAAAACCAGTCTTCGGACTGGTTTTTTTTTGCACCGTTTAATCTACGTGGAACCAGGTGAAGATATATTAAAATAAATAAAGTGTGATGCTTGTCAAATTAATTAAAAAAAGTGATAATCATACTAGATTAAAGTTTTGCTGATTTTTAGATGAGAATAAATATGTACTATGTCTTTACTGCGCTGATTGTTTTCAATCTGAGCTTTTATGTTGTGGGAAGTTTATTAAACATTTAATTGTGCACTAAAATTTACAAATATAGATAAGCCTTTTAAAATCATAATTATATAAAATTTATTCTTCTTTTAGCCCGATTATTATCTTTGAATTACAGTACATTAACACCAATTCATGGTGGTATAGTATGCAGGCTGATAAATTGCAGGGAAATGTTCAGTTATGAATAACTCAGTGTTTCTAGAGACTGAGGCTTTAATCGAGGTTAAGAATTTAAGCTTCAATCGAGGCGAACGTGTCATTTATGACCAAGTAAATATTAAAATTCGACGCGGACAAATCACCGCAATTATGGGGCCATCGGGTACAGGAAAAACCACACTATTACGTTTGATTGGGGGGCAATTGGCACCTGATCGTGGTGAGGTTCTGCTTGATGGGATCAATATTGGTACTATGTCTCGCACCGAATTATTCGCTGCTCGTGCCCGTATGGGGATGCTCTTTCAAAGCGGTGCATTATTTACCGATATGTCCGTATATGAAAACGTGGCTTTTCCGATTCGTGCCCATACTCAGCTTCCTGAGCATTTGATTGCAGAATTGGTCGCTTTAAAATTAGAATCTGTCGGGTTGCGCGGCGCAGAAAAATTAATGCCTACAGAGCTTTCTGGTGGGATGAATCGTCGTGTCGCTTTAGCACGAGCCATTGCGCTTGATCCAGAGTTGATCATGTATGATGAGCCATTTGCAGGTCAAGATCCAATCGTAAAAGGGGTACTCACCCGCCTGATTCGCTCTTTGCGTGAGGCCTTGGAGTTGACTTCGATTATTGTATCGCATGATGTCATTGAAACCCTTTCTATCGCAGATTATATCTATGTGGTTGCAGAGGGCGTAGTACAAGGTGAGGGGACACCAGAACAATTGAAAGCACATCCCTCTCCATTCGTACAACAGTTTTTATCTGGGTCGATCCAAGGTCCTGTGGATTATCAATTTACCCATCAAGCCTATTTAAATAATGAGGTCGGTTCATGAATGCCATTGCCTTATTAGGTAGACGCGTAATTGAACGTGTTCGTGGGATTGGTGTTGCAACGATAATGTTGTTGCAGATTATTTTCTCACTTCCCAGTTGGCTCGGTGTCAAACTGTTCATCTATCAGATGTACCGAGTTGGGGTGTTGTCTTTATTAATTATTGCTGTTTCTGGTTTATTTATTGGTTTGGTACTGGGTTTACAAGGTTATTCGATCTTGGTGAATGTCGGTTCCGAAGCCATGCTGGGCACGATGGTGTCTTTAACGTTATTAAGAGAACTTGCACCTGTGGTCGCAGCATTGTTGTTTGCTGGGCGAGCAGGATCTGCACTCACCGCTGAAATTGGTTTGATGAAGGCCACAGAGCAGCTTTCGAGTATGGAAATGATCGGGGTTGATCCACTCAAACGTATTGTCTCTCCACGTTTGTGGGCGGGAATCGTGAGTTTGCCGATGTTGGCAGTGATCTTTGCGGCCATCGGTATCATGGGCGGGAAATTGGTCGGTGTTGATTTCTTAGGGGTGGATGATGGATCATTTTGGAGCGGCATGCAAAATAACGTGCAGTTCACCAATGATGTCGTCAACGGCACGATTATTAAAAGTTTGGTTTTTGCTTTTATTTGTACTTGGATTGCTGTTTATCAAGGCTATGCCTGTGAGCCGACGTCTGAGGGGATTGCAACCTCAACCACACGTACTGTGGTGTACTCGTCTCTTTGTGTATTAGGCTTTGATTTTGTGTTGACTGCGGTCATGTTTGGAGGAATTTGATGAAATCACGTGCAAGTGAACTGACCGTAGGTATATTGGTGATTATCTTCGGTATCGCTTTATTTTTCTTGGCCATGAAAGTCAGTGGCTTAGTCGGTACCAATTTGCGTGACAGTTATAGCATGACTGCGCAGTTTGATAACGTAAACGGATTAAAAGAACGCGCCAAAATCACCATGAGTGGTGTAACCATTGGCCGTGTTGATCGTATTGAACTGGATCCAGTGTCTCGTCAGGCAACGGTAACTTTTGACTTAGATGGTCAACTCACCACTTTTAATGACAAGCAGTTAAAACAAGTGCAGCAGAATGCTTTGGAAGAACTGCGTTACAGTAGTGACTTTGAGTCTGCTGATCCAGCGAAACAAAAAGAAATGGAAAAGCAACTGATTGGTAACATGAAGTCTATCACTAGTATAGATGAAGATGCTTATATCATGGTCGCAACTAACGGATTATTAGGTGAAAAATATCTTAAGGTTGTGCCGGGTGGTGGATTGAATTATTACAAACGTGAAGAGCGTATTGCCAATACTCAAGGCACCATGGATCTTGAAGATTTAATTAGTAAATTTATTACGGGAAGTGCGGGTAAATCTACAGATAGCAGCACTGAAGCGACTTCACCACAAACTGCAACTGACCCTCAGACTTCATTTACTGAGTAAGCATTAGAGGAATGATTAAACAATGAATATATTACTTAAAACGACTTTAACGGCAAGTGTTTTATCCACCATGATGGCAACCAGTGCCATGGCTGCACCTGCGGAAACGCCACCAGCATTTGTTAAACGTGTTGCTGATGGACTGATTACTCGCCTCAAAGCAGATCATGCCAAGTTGCAAAACAATCCAGCAGCGGTGAAATTGATTATCCGTCAAAATCTAGATCCTTATGTTGATTCGCAAGCATTTACCCGGACTGTAATGGGAACTTATGCAACCAATCAATATAGTACCGCGGCTCAACGTGCTCAGTTTGAAAAGAATTTCCGTGAAACTTTAATTGAAAACTATGGTTCTGCGTTCGGGAAATTCACCAATCAAAGCTATACCATGCGTCCCTATAAGGCATCTAACAGTAAGTTCCCGGTGGTGACCATCGACTTCAACAACAATGCTGACAAGATCCCGGTGTCATTCCAATTATCTGACAATGGTAATCAGTGGAAAATTCGTAATATCAATGTGTCTGGTATCGATCTCGGTTTACAATTCCGTAATCAGTTTGCGGCCAATGTGAAAAGCAATGGCGGCAACTTAGACAAAGCGATTGCGACCTTTAAGCCAGATGCTGATGCAGCGGTGAAGAAATAATTTAATCTATTGTTGGATGGTTGAGTCGGATGATCGAGTTTAAAAATCGGCAATTGCATGTCTCAGGTGAGATCAATTTTGCCAATGCTGAAACCGTCTATTTGAATGGTCTGCGGATGATTCAACAGCAAGATACTTTTCCGGTTACGGTCAATTTATCTGCATTGCAGTCACCGAACACCTTGGCTTTAGCTGTGGTGATTCGCTGGTTACGTCAAACGCCCGATGTTAAAGGTTTGGTGTTGAAGGCGGTGCCTGAGAAAATGACCAAGATTATTCAATCCTGCCATTTAGAAAATGACTTACAGATAATCTAGTACCGCTCTGATCATGATATATCTCAGCCTTGAGGTTGAGATTACAGTAATGGGACTACAGCAATCGGATGACAGCAATAAAAAAAGCACTGCGGTGCTTTTTTTTATCTATTTGGCCGTAAAACATCGCCGTTTAGGGCGGTGATATAAGGCCTCGCTTTTTCAATGTCGTGATAGTTACTGTTGAATGTACAGCTTAATTGTGGCACCACTACTGATTGCCTCAAAATAACTAGCCGACTATAAGGCATTACTCCAAAACTTAATTTAATTTCAGGACGCTGCTTGCGTAGAATCAGACTAAATGAACATACATATTAATAATTCAATGGCGACCCGACCGAATACCTTGAACACTGCTCATTGATCACTATAATTTCAGCATGAAAACACTTAAGTTGCGTATCAAAGACAAACATTGCAAGTTGCTCACTCAATTAGCAACTGAAGTTAATTTTGTCTGGAACTATGTCAATGCTTTGTGTTTCAAACATCTTCAAAGAAAAGGCCAGTTTTTTAGTGCTTTTGATATCGCTGAATATACCAAAGGTGCATCCAAAGAATGTGGCCTACATAGTCAAACCATTCAAGCAGTCACCGAAGAATATGTTACGCGTAGAAAGCAGTTTAAAAAAGCTAAATTAAGATGGCGAGTGAGTAAGCCGAAGTCATCTAGAAAGTCTTTGGGATGGATTCCTTTTAAAAAGTCAGCGATCAAATACCAAAACGGACAGATCAAATATGGCAATCAATGGTTCAGCCTTTGGGACAGCTATGGCCTAAGCGGGTATCAAGTGAGAACAGGGTCATTTGTTCAGGATGCTCGTGGACGTTGGTACGCCTGTTTGGTTGTGGATAGCGAGAAGACCCAATCAACAGCAACTCAAGATATTGGTATTGATTTAGGCCTAAAGGATGTCGCTACATGCTCCGATGGCGTGTTGGTCGAGAATCCGAAGTATTACCGCCAGTACCAGAAAAAACTTGGGATCGCTCAACGGGCAAGGAAAAAGAAACGTGTCCGAGCTATACATGCCAAGATCAAAAACAGTCGTCTAAATCACTTGCAAACTGAAAGTAGTAAGTTGGTTGAAAACAATATATTCATCGTAGTTGGAAAACTCAGTGCTGCAAAACTGGTAAAAACCAAGATGGCAAAGTCTGTATTGGATACAGGATTTGCAGCATTTAAAACAATGCTCAAGTATAAATGCGAGAACGCAGGGGGATTGTTTGAGGAAGTAAATGAATCGTATACCACCCAAATCTGTTCGCACTGTAAGAGGATATCAAGCAGTAGTCCGAAAGGTAGGACAGATCTTGGAATAAGAGAATGGCAATGCATGGAGTGTGGTACGCACCATGATCGCGATATAAACGCAGCAAAAAACATTCTCGCGCTCGGGCATGAGCGTCTCGCAGGAGGAATCTCCGTCCTTTAGGTCGGAGAGGATGTCAATGGGTACTTAAAAGGGGTGGGATTAGATCCATTTTTTCCATCTAAAGTAAATCAATGGCCCAATAAAGAACGAGATCAAGATGGTGATGACGATATAAAAGCTGGTGGTACCATGGGCAAAGGGAAGGATTTCGGTATTCATACCATAGATACTGGCAATCAGCATTGGAGGCGCAAGCATACTCGGTAAGATCGAGAATCGACGAATCGTGTCATTCTGTTCAGTGTTAATAAATCCTGAAGTGGTGTCGAGCAAGAAGCGCACCTTTTGAAACAAGAAGGCATCATGTTCAACCAGAGAGCGTACATCTTCACTGAGCTCTCGAATATCAGCATCGTAGATGTGACTGCCCAATGCCCGTGGTCGAGATAGAAAGGTCAATACACGACGTAAATCGATCAGACACAGTTGTGCCTTCCCCAACATGTCTTCTTTCTGAGCCAAACGCGTAATCATGTCATCTAGATCAAGCATTTGCTCGCGGTGACGGTTATTGAGCACTTCGGTCGAGTAACTTTCGAGATCCTTGTGGATATCTTCTAAGATATCCGCAAGTTCATCGAGTTTGGCTTCGAGTAGTCCGAGGAGTAACCAGACTGGATCTTTGTAGTCCATGTCATAGTCATTACGTCGTGCACGCGCTCGAAAGGCACGAAAAGCCACTAATTTTTCGCCACGTAAGGTAAACAGTCGATCTTTATGTAAGATAAACGCTACGGTTTGAACTGTGGCCAACATATTGCTAGAGTCATCAGGATCTGTATCGGCTTGATAGTTTTTATTTTTCGTTAGAAAATAGGTGCTGATATGCAGAATGCCGTCATCATCACGGTAGAAACGCGCTGAAGAGGAAATGTCCTCTAGTGATTTTAAGGTCGGTAGATTTTGAGTATAGGCATCTAATACCCATTGTTGTTCTTCTTGTGAAGGCGCAATCAGGTCGACCCAGACCAATTCCGGGTGTAGATCAAAGCCACCATTAATTGTGGCGTCTTCAAGGCTACCGCGTTCAGTGGCATAAAAGGCTTCAAGCATCGTGTCTTTTCTCCCTGGACGGCATGGGGCTCATTGGATGGGTGTATTTTAGACAAGGATTCAAGGAAAAACACTTAATACATCGCTTATTTATGAAAAATCTCACTGCTCGTATATTTTTGCAACATGACACGCTGACAACAAGGTCTATTTGATATGAATTCAATCGCGGTATTTTGTGGATCTGCACTCGGTTTAGATCCTGTATTTGCTCAACAAGCCCATTTAACGGGTGAATTGATCGCTAAAAGAGGGAAAACATTGGTATATGGTGGTGGCCGATCAGGTTTGATGGGGATTGTGGCTGATAGCGCATTGGCAGCAGGTGGCAAGGTCATCGGTGTGATGCCACAAGCCTTGGCCGATGGCGAGTTGGCACATCCTGGCTTAACCGAATTGCATATCGTTGAAAACATGCATATCCGTAAAACCAAAATGTCAGAGCTCTCCGATGGCTTTGTCGCATTGCCGGGTGGGGCGGGAACCTTAGAAGAAATTTTTGAACAATGGACCTGGGCACAGTTGGGTATACATTTAAAACCGTGTGCATTTTTAAATGTGAATGGCTTCTATGATGACATGTTTAAGTTTTTGCAATTGACGACTGCGCAAGGTTTTACCAAGACGCGTTTTACTGATGCCTTAATCGATAGCAATGACATTGAAGTGATATTGGATCAGTTTGATGACTATGTTGCTCCTGAACCTAAATGGGGCAGTAAAGAAGCTCTAGAATTGGTACAAGCCGCGTTATGAAGTGCATCACTGTCGCTGCTGCAGTGATCTGCAATGCCGAAAATCAATTGCTCTTAGTGCGCAAACGCAATACGGCGTTCTTTATGCAAGTGGGCGGAAAATTGGAGCCGAATGAAGCACCAGAAGCCACATTATTGCGTGAGATTGCTGAGGAAATCGGGGTTCAGGGGCAGATTCAACAGTTTATTGGTCGTTTTGAAACGCCTGCTGCCAATGAAGCCGACCACCTCTTGATCAGCTATGTCTATTTGGTCAAGATTGATCAAGCGCCGCAGATTCAAGCTGAAATTGCTGAAATGCGCTGGATTGATCTGGGTATTGAAGAGCAAACATGGCTGGCACCATTGACCACTGAGGTGGTATTGCCATGGTGTAGGGCGCATGTTGCAAAGGCCGTTGTGGTTTAAATTTTTCCTGCTGCGATACAGGCGCTATACACCTCAGTACAACCTAAGCGACCAAGTGCTTGGGTGAGGGCGTATAGTGAGCTGCCTGTGGTCACCACATCATCAATGATCAGCACACGTTGATAACGATGTCGCTCTGAAGCAATAATTTGAAATTGGCGTTCAATTTTTTCAATCCGCTCATTACGGCTGAGGCCTTTCTGTGCATGTTGCGCTGAACGTATAACCGGTTGCCAGATGGGAAGTTTGAGTTGCTTGGAGATGATGTGGGCGATGATCAACATCTGGTTAAAGCCACGTTCGACTAGACGTTGGGTGGAGATCGGCATGGCCACCAAGGCATCAACTTGTGGAAGTTGCAGACTCATGAGGCAATGTGCCAAAAGCTGTTGATAATGTAACTGTTCTTCGTATTTAAATTTTTGGATCACTCGATCGATCGGAAAGCGATAATGGCAAGCCACCCAGATATCAAGTTCATGGCGATGGATCTGCTGCCCTGCCCAAGGGAGGCCCGCCCAGCAGTCATGACATAGACTATGATGCAGTTGAAGGTCTAAGCCACAGAGTTGACAGGGCATTAGGCTGGTAAAGCGAGTCTTGAGTAGATCGATAAAGTGCTGCATCACTCACCATTATTCATGATTACTCATCATTGAAAAAGCTTAAACCTTTCCTTTAAGGTTTAAGCGTTTGATGTTTTAAAGCTTAGACATAGGCATAGCGTGGCGCTTGCGGTAACCAGCGATTGAGTAAGGCTTCGGCTTGCTGTGGATAGTCTTTTAATATCTCACCTGCAACTACATGTGCTTGGGAGAGTAAGTGATCATCGCGCTCCAACTTGGCGACACGAAAACCCATATCACCGGTTTGTTTGGTGCCGAGTAGTTCACCCGGGCCGCGGATCTCTAAGTCTTTTTCTGCAATCACAAAGCCATCATTGCTTTCACGTAAAATTCTTAAGCGTTCTAAACCATTTTGAGACAAGGGATGTTTGTAGAGCAGTGCGCAAAAACTGGCTTGAGCGCCACGTCCAACCCGACCACGTAACTGATGTAATTGGGATAATCCGAGTCGTTCCGCATTTTCAATCACCATAATCGAGGCATTAGGCACATCAACACCGACTTCAATTACCGTTGTCGCGATTAATAGTTGCAGTTGATTGTCCTTAAACTGCTGCATTACTGCCTGTTTTTCAGCAGATTTCATCTTGCCATGCACCAGACCAATGTTGAGATCTGGGTAGCGACTTTGAATTTCTGCATAGGTGGCTTCAGCGGCTTGAGCATCTAAAGTTTCGGATTGTTCGACCAAGGTACAAACCCAATAGGCTTGTTTGCCTTCAGTGCAATTGCTGGCGATTCGAGAGAGGACTTCTTCGCGACGATCAAGTGGGATGGTGACCGTTTGGATCGGGGTACGCCCTGGTGGTAATTCATCGATCACTGAGGTATCCAAGTCGCCATAGGCAGACATGGCCAAAGTCCGGGGAATCGGTGTCGCAGTCATAATCAACTGATGCGGCGTGGTATTTTCCAGACCTTTGTTGCGTAAAGCGAGGCGTTGATCAACGCCAAATCGATGTTGCTCATCAATAATCACCAAACCGAGTTTGTTAAATTCAACATGATCCTGAAATAAGGCGTGGGTACCAACAACCAGTTGTGCAGCACCAGTTTTAACCTGTAGCTCGATTTCAGCTCGTTGTTTGGCTTTTTGTTTGCCCGCCAACCACACCACTTCTAAGCCTAAAGGTTCAAACCATTTCTTAAAGTTTAGATAATGCTGTTCAGCTAAAATTTCAGTAGGTGCCATCAGTGCCACTTGCCATCCCGCTTCCAAGGCATGACAAGCAGCAACACCAGCAACCAAGGTTTTACCTGCACCGACATCACCTTGAATCAATCGCAGCATGGGCTTGGGTTGGGATAAGTCTTGCACGATGTCTTTGGAGACGCGTTTTTGTGCGCCCGTCATTTCAAAGGGCAGACCTTGTAACAGTTGCTTGGCCAAAGTCTTGCTCGGCTTAAAGGCGGGGGCTTGGATATGTTGGATATAAGCACGACGACTGAGGAGGCTGATTTGGTGTGCAACCAGCTCTTCGAATATCAAGCGCTGTTGTGCTGGATGCGTGGCCTGTGCCAGTTGCAGCATGTTGGCATTCACCGGCGGATGGTGAATATAATCTAGGGCTTGCTTAAGCCCATAGCCATTGCTGAGTTTCTCTGGTAACAACTCAGCCAAATCCTGACTATGTAACTTTAAAGCCTGCCCAACATAGGTTCTGAGTTTGGGTTGGGTCAAGCCCTCAGTGCTGGGGTAAATCGCCGTGAGTTGCGTGTCTGGAAGGGCTGTGTGTGACGTGATTAATTCGATCTCTGGATGATACATTTCCAGACCACGTGCCCCAAGACGGACTTCACCAAAGACGCGTAGTCGATTGCCTGCTTGGGCACGATCAGTCAACGCTTTGTAGATGTGATAAAAGCGTAAGGTGACTTTGCCAAAGTCATCTTGGAGTAAAATCGCCATAGATTTACGTTTGCCTGGGGGGCAATCGATCGACTTGACAATGCCTTCGAGTAGATAGGTTCTACCCACGGTCAATTGGTTCATTGCGATGATCGTGCTACGATCTTCATAGTCACGTGGCAAATGAAACAGTAAGTCGTCTGTGGTCAATATATTGAGCTTTTCCAATAAAGCCGCAGAGGCTGTACCAACCCCCTGCAATTGATGGACTGCCGCCATGTGCTCTCAACTTCTTGGTCTGTGAATCAGGTGATTCAATGCATATTCTATTTGTTGGTTATGGTAAAACATCTCAACGTGTTGCCAAACATTTATTTCAGTCTGGGCATAAAATTAGCACAATAAGTCGCAGCCCGAAACCGCAAGATGGCGCAACTCATCAGATCCAAGATATTCATCACTTGGATCTCAGTCAATTTCAGCCGATTGACTATGTCTATGTTTTGCTTACACCTGGTGAAAGTAGTGCCGAAGCTTATCAGCAGACCTATGTTGATTCGGTCAAACCGATTGCAGCGGGATTGGCGATACATCCGATAAAGAGAATCTTTGTGGTCTCATCAACCCGTGTTTATGGAGAAGATCAAGGGCAGCATATTGATGATTTGAGCCCAATCAAACCAAGTGATGAGCAGGGGCAATTGTTATTGCAGATGGAGCAATTGTGGCAAGAGCTGTACCCGCATCAGGTTATTATTATTCGTCCAAGTGGAATTTATGGAACATCCATTGCTCGTATGATTAAACTGGCAGAAACCACTCAGTATTATCCTAAAGTGCATTGGAGTAATCGTATCCATATTGAAGACCTCGCTGCTTTTTTGGCATATATACTTCACGTGGAACAACCAGCAGCATCGTATATCGTGAGTAACAACCAACCTACAGCCTTGCATGAAACTATTCAATGGTTTCAAAAACAACTGAACTTAGCACCATTACAGCTTGAGAGTGAGTTGATGTCAGGTAAGAAAATTTATGCACCACAGATGTTAGAAACGGGCTTTCAGTTGCAACATCAGGATTGTTTTCAGGACTATTTGGCCTTATTGCAGCAAGATTGAATTTGAAACTGAGCAACGTTATGACGGCGTCGCTTAGATTTTATTTTGTTTTCAAAGTTTTTGTACGATATCCCACCCAATAAAAACAGCAAGCAGCATAAATAGAGCGCCACTGATGATATCGACTTTCCTGTGCTGTTTAAGTAGAAACTGCGCGCTATAACTTCCGAGCTTGGCATAGCATAAATGTACCGAAAGCGTGCAGATGAGCAAGATAATACTTAAGTAGATATTTTGAGCAATATAGTTTTGCTGGGTATTAATAAAAGCGGGCAGTAGTGCGCTAAAAAATATCAAGGTTTTAGGGTTAATCACGGAAATCACTAAACCTGATAGGAATGTAAAACTTTTCATATCAGTGGAGGAGTGTTCTATAGTCTGGTTTCTGCGTGCATTTAAAAAACACATCACACCCAAATACAAGATATATAAGCCGCCCAGCGATTGAACCCCATAAAATGCAATTTTAGAGTTTAAAACTAAAATGACTAAACCGAACATCGCCAGTATGGCGACTAAGGCTAAACCAGAGAGTATGCCAAATATTAATGGCAGAGTGCGTTTAACACCCATATGAATAGAAGCGTTGATCACGGTCAGTGTACCGGGACCGGGTGTTGCTGCGGCAAAAATACAGGTGGCAATATAGGCCAATTGTTCAGGGAGTAGCATGGTTATTCCACCCATCATTGATCAGTTTAAGGCAAGCGGTACTACTTTTTTAGTGTGCTGTAGTGTCTTGAGACTGATCAATAATAAATGTGTAACCTCAGTAGTTCTTCTTTTTAAGGAGAGTTTAGACTTCAAAACCTTTCCGTCTAATGAGCGTACTAAACTTAATAACCTCTCCTTTTAAGGAGAGGCTTGGTGAGGTTGAAAAAGCTATTTCTTTTTACGTTTTAAGCGCTTTTTGGCATTTTGTGCAGCGACAGCATCGATGGCTGCTTTGAGTTCCTCATCGGTAAATGAGGTGATGTGATGCAACATTTGTAAGGTCACATCATCCAAAACTAAGTTGGCGTATTTGGTGACATTACGGAATTGCTCGTCAAAGGTTAGGCTGCCTTCATCATTGGTACTGATATAACCTTGTTGGGTGAGGACTTTAATGAAACTTTGGAACAAGGCTTTGTCAAAGAACTCTGGAGAGTTAAATTCGTACAACACTGAGAGACGTTGACCCAATAGATGACTCAGTTCTTCAACCTGACGTGCGGAGATGTTGCCTGAACCACGTTGGGTGATCAGTGCCAAGGTCATGTAGTAACGCTCTAGACTTTGCATCACAGGCGCTGCCAATACCACCAACTGATTGTGATCTTCGCTGTTGCGCACTGGGCTATTTAAGCAATCCTCAGCATCTAGATGAATCAAATTGGCTTTGACCAATGCAGCCACATATTGTTCGATTTGAGCTTGTAGATCCTCATCCTGCCATTTTAAATACAATTCAGCTTTTAAGAATGGATACAAGGTGTGGATCACATTGCTTAAATCAGTCAAATTGATGCGACCATTATGCTCAACCAAGGCTGCGATCAACGATGGCAATACAAAGGCATGCAAGATATTGTTGCGGAAATAGGTCAGTAAGATCGCTTGATTGTCTTCAATGGCAATAATATCGCCCAGAACGTGTTGTACACGTTTAATCAGCTTGAGTTTCAGACCGTAGGCAATAATCTCTTTACCTGACAATGGCGTCACTTGCGTGCGTTCATCATAAGGTAGTGCAGAGGCAAGGTTGCGATAGGTATCCAACTGCTTGATGCAGATCTCTTCATCCAAGGTGTGCTTGGGTGTCGCCAGTAAAATCAGTGACAGCAATGAAACAGGGTTGATGACCACTGCACGGTTGATGTTTTCTAAAATGGCATTGGCAGAGCTGTTGACTGCAGCTGAGACTTCGGGTGGGATTGGATCATCATTATGTTCAATTTTGATCTGATCAGCGCCGTGTTGCTTGAGTAGGTCATCGAGGAAAACCGGTTCGCCGAAATTGACATGCACCTTACCAAAGATACGCTCAATTTTTCTCAAGGTGCCGATGATGCCAAAGATCGATTCAGCTTCTTTGGGTTTGCCTTGCATTTCGCCAACATAGGTTGAGCCTTCCATCAGACGCTCATAACCGATATAGGTTGGGACAAAGACAATCGGTTTGGCCTTGCCGCGGAGGTGACCATGTACAGTCATGGCCAACATGCCCGTTTTCGGTGGCAATAAGCGACCTGTACGTGAACGCCCCCCTTCGATGAAGTATTCTAGCGGGGTGTTACGGGACAAAATACTGTATAGATATTCTTTGAATACTGAGGTGTACAAGGCATTGCCACGGAATGAGCGGCGAATAAAGAACGCACCACCACCACGCAGTAACTGACCAACAAATGGCAAGTTGAGGTTATCGCCCGCAGCAATATACGGCACCATTAAACCACGACGATAAATCACATAAGACAATAGTAAATAATCGATATGACTGCGGTGACATGGGGTATAGATAATTTCGTAGTCTTTGGCCAGTTCACGGACTGTACTGAAGTTATGAACTTCAACACCATCATAGAGTTGTGTCCACAATCGAGTCAGCGCCATATCGGCAAAACGAACTGAGGATGCGGAGTAGTCAGATGCAATTTCATTGACGAAGCCTATCGCGCGGCGCTCACCTTCGACGATGCTGATTTT
Organism: Acinetobacter calcoaceticus; assembly: GCF_004345325.1. Classification (GTDB taxonomy): domain Bacteria; phylum Pseudomonadota; class Gammaproteobacteria; order Pseudomonadales; family Moraxellaceae; genus Acinetobacter; species Acinetobacter calcoaceticus_D. The sequence goes on along the minus strand of NZ_SLVJ01000001.1, from coordinate 121,559 downwards.
TGAGCGAATGCTTTCTTTACGGATCGCATCTTGGACTTCTTGAGACTTAATTAAAGACTGCATGACATTTCGGCGGTCAGACAAGTCAGGGCCTAGGACCACTTCACGCTGACGATCGAGATAGTCATTGAGTTGATTAATAATATAGGTGGCAGGCGATAGGTTTGGATGATGAATTTTTGCATAGTCAACCAAGCTTTTCAGTGATTGCGAATCATGGAATTCGAGAAAAGATTGACGACCATGTAAGCCAATATTCATCAACTGTTTAACCTTACCTGGGGTGGCCCAAGTGTCGGTAAATAATAATCTGAATAGTGAATCTTCTTTATCCGGTGAACGACCCCATAAGACGGTGACCGGTACTAATTCAACGTCGTAGTCTGGATTTTTTTCGAGTAATTCAATCAGACGCAATAAACGTGGCGGGAAGGCATGATTAGGCGGATTGATTAAATTGGTCTCATCCTGATGCTGTAAAAAAATCACCGCAGCACGTTCGCGATGTTCAGCCAGCACCATCTCATCCAGGGCGGGTTGCAGCTTTAAGCGACGGGTTTCACCATCGACCACCAAGGCATTACTACGTGAAAAGTTTTGCAGTACATAGCACACCACTTTTTGTGGGGTGGTCTCAGCCTCGGGAGATTGCGGGCTGCTGTGGGAATCGTTAGGAACCTCGCCTAGAACGTGTGGCGTAACCACAAGATCAAGTAGTTTACTGGAAAGTCGACGATATAATTGACCAAAACTACTTTTGGACATAAAAACTCCTAGCGAATGACGCAGCCGTTGAGAACCAAGTGAGAAATACATTTTGCTAAAATTTAACGCAATACCAAATGTCATTTTCAGACAATAATAAGGTCATTAAATATTTTTTTGTGTTTAAAAAACATATTTTCAGCGATTATATCAAATAACGAATATGACATTATAGTTAATCAATGCCGCGCCATTCGATTTGTGTTTGTGGCAAAATAGCCGCACAGGGAATGTCATTTAAATCGAGTTGCTTTGAAATCTCATAAATCTGTTGAGCATCAAGGCGAGAGGGGATAAATCCAATATGAATGAACTTACCAAAGAACTTGTAGAACTCCTCAGTTTAGAAAAACTTGAAGAACATATTTTTCGTGGTCAAAGTCGCAATTTGGTCGGTAAACGTGTTTTTGGTGGTCAGGTTCTGGGTCAAGCTCTACGTGCTGCATCCTATACAGCAGATCGTCCTGTGAATTCGTTGCATGCCTATTTTTTATTTGGGGGCGATATCAATGCACCGATCATTTATGAAGTTGAAAAACTCAGGGATGGTAAAAGTTTTTTAAGTCGTCAGGTGCGTGCCATTCAACATGGTCGAATTATCTTCACTGCCATGGTGTCTTTTGCCAATGAAGAAGAAGGCCTAAACTATCAAATCGATGAACCAGATTATCCGCATCCAGATGAACTGATTGCAGAACAACGACTGAAAGAAAATTTGGTTGATTTTATCCCTGAAAATATCCGCGCTGCATTTATGCGTCCACGTCAGATCGAGATTCGGCCTGTGACGGTGAGTAATCCCTTTCAGCCACAACCTGAATCACCATCGCATGCCCATTACCTACGCACGCATCAACCACTCGCTGCAGACGTTGCGGATGATATTGCACTGCATCAAGCGATCGTGGCGTTTTACTCTGACTATACGTTGATGACCAGTGCCTTGCGTCCACATGGATTAAATTACCTTTCTCCAAGTGTGCAGTGTGCAAGTATCGATCATGCAATCTATTTTCATCGGCCAGTTCGTGCGGATGAGTGGATGCTTTACGATATGGATACCACCACTAGTGTGAGTTCTCGTGGTCTTAATTTTGGTCGTATGTGGCAAAATGGCCAGTTGGTCTGCAGCACCACCCAAGAAGGATTGATGCGGGTGCGTGAAATAGAGATGCAGTGAAGCAGTAATCCTTAAAGGTTGAAGCGGTAGGTTCAGCACTTTTGTGTATGAGCAAACAACAATATTTTTGATGAAATGCCCTCGATTCATGTTCAGAGTCATGGCATAGTGCTGCGAAGCGTATAATTAAATCAAAGATAAATGAGCCTAAATACCCAAATTTTAATCGCCGCAGTGCTTGGAGTTGCATTTGGATTTACGCTAAATGAACTTCCCGCTGGCACCTTCGTTGATAGCAGCTTATATGGCCTAAATATTGCCAGTAGTATCTTCATTGGACTACTGAAGATGCTGTTAATTCCTTTAATTTTTAGTTCCATCGTGGTCGGTGTATCCAATCTACAATCGGGTGGGCAACTCGGACGGGTGTGGAAAATCACCCTGATGTGTTTTGCTACCACCACCACTTTGGCATTGATCTTGGGATTGGGTGCAGCGCATTTGTTTGAGGTGGGTAAGGGGGTTGATATCGCCTTATTCCAAGATGCCATGAGTCAACATCAAACACCTGATACGTTGACACCTTCCTCGTTCTTTACCAATTTTATTCAAAATACCTTAATCAATCCATTTAAAGCCTTTTCTGAGGGCAATGTGCTTGCCGTGGTGATCTTTGCTTTATTGATCGGGATTGCATTGGTGAGTGGCGGTGAACGCTTTAGTAGTGTGCGCAAGTTGTGCCAGCAATTCTTTGACATCATGATGTTAATGATCTCTTGGGTGATGAAACTGGCACCTTTGGGGATATTTGCCCTGTTGGCGAAGTTAATTGCAACTGAAGATATCTCCATTTTGAGTCGTCTGCTTGAGTTTTCATTGGTGGTGACAGGAACGACCATATTTCATGGTGCAGTTGTACTACCACTGCTGTTATGGGTTTTTGGTGGTATGAGCCCACTGCGTTTCTTTAGGGGTGCACGTGCAGCACTGATTACCGCCTTTGCCACCAGTTCTAGTTCCGCGACCATGCCATTGTCGATGCAATGCGCACAGCAAAATCTTGGGGTGCGTCCGCAAACGGCAGGCTTTGTGATTCCATTGGGCTCACAGCTGAATATGGATGGTACTGCACTGTATGAGGCTGCAGCAGCATTATTTATTGCCAATTTAATGGGTTTGGAGCTGAGCTTCACTCAGCAATTGATCGTCTGCTTAACCGCGATGATTGCATCACTCGGTGCGCCAGGCATACCGAGTGCAGGTATGGTGACCATGATTATGGTTTTACAATCAGTTGGTCTGCCTGCTGAAGCCATTGCCATTTTATTACCGATAGATCGTTTGCTGGATACCGTGCGTACTGTAGTTAATGTCCAAGGCGATATCATGATCAGCGTGGTGGTGGATCATCATACTCAGGATGAAGATTTACCTACCCCTATCGGCAATACGGTTTAAGCTTTCACTTTAAGGGTTGGCACTTAAAAAACAACGAGATGATGATCAAAAAAGGGAGCACTGATTGCTCCCTTTTTGCTGCTGTATTTTTATCGCTCATTTTTATCGCTGATTTTTATCGTTCAATGCTGCTTAGGCGACTTTAGGCAGGGCGCGTTTCGCCGCAGGGGAGCGATCAAGGTAGGCGAGTGCATCTTCAGTTTTGGCTTCATGCACAGGATCATACCAAGGCATCAGATAGCCAAGTTGCTGTGAGATCAACCACAATGGGCTAGGCATCAGACGATTGTCTTGTTGGGAAATGTTGTACCATTCCAACCAGATCCACGGTTTGTAGACCGCTGCTTTGTTTTCTTTAAAGCGCGGATCTTGATTTAAAATATTGGCTGCACCATCGACCCACAAGCCCAGCACCAAGCCAATCACGATCACGCTTTGATAATAACGGGAAATATAACCGCCACCCAGATGGCGATATAAGTCAAAAGCAACACTACGGTGCTCGATTTCTTCAGCGCCGTGCCATTTGACCAAATCCAGCATGCTTGGGTCAGCGCCGAGTTCTTCCCAATAGGTATTGTAAAGTACATATTTACCCAACACACAGGTCATGTGTTCCACTGTGGCGATGATGCCAAGACGGAATAAATCCCATTGCTTTTCAAGGGGTTTTGGTACGGTATAACCGAGTGGCTGATCAGCGAGTAATTGGGTGAAGACATAGTCCATCACATCCAAGTTGCGTTGAACTTGGATGTTGCGCACGGTTAAATATTCTTTGTTGGCCGAGCTATGTGCTTGTGCGTGCATGGCTTCTTGGCGGATAAAGGCTCTCACATCTTCAGCGAGCTTTTCATCGCTAATTTGCGGGAGCACTTTGTTATACAGGCGGCAGAACCAAAACTCACCTGCAGGTAAAATCATATTAATTTCATTGATGAAATAACTGACAAATGCTTGGTTGGGAATCCAATCGATCGGTGTATCTTGCCATTCAAATTTAACTTTACGTGGTTTTATATGATATTGAATAGATGAACCGATCCGACTGTTCTTCAAGCGCGATAATAAACTCATCACCATGTCCTATTTTTCTGAGTGACTATTCTCAAGTTACATTGAGTATAAAAAAATGTCCCCAATTACCTTTAGCAATTGGGGACATTCAAATATCAATTGGTGATGAGTTTTGTCGGACAATTAAGTCATACAAGGATCATTGCTATCATCTGATGATCATTTTTCGGTTGAGTCCGAAGCAGGTGTAGACTCAGCAGTTGAGTGCTGCTGAATTTCAACTTGTGCCGCATCGCTCTGTTCTACCTCAAGATCGCTTTCACCATCTTCATCCGATATGTCATCGTCAGAGAGTGTCGGGATTTGACTTAAATCAAAACTTTCAGTCGGTGCCAAGGTATAGTTCAATCGACCAGCCATAACACTGGCAAGTTCTTCAAGACCTTGTTTATTTAAAGAAGAAAACAGTTGAATGGAAAAATTCAGCTTCATTTTTCTTAATTGATCTTGGACTTCATGTAAGACTTTGCTTGCAGGACCACGATTGAGCTTATCTGATTTGGTCAGCAACACATGTACGAATAGTTTACGTGAATAGGCCCATTCCAGCATCATCACATCAAAATGCTGTAGCGGATGGCGAATATCCATCAGCAACACCAAACCTTGTAGGCTTTCTCGGTGGATCAGGTAATTTTCAAGTTCTTTTTGCCAAACTAACTTCATGGCTTCAGGCACAGCAGCATAGCCATAGCCAGGTAAGTCGACCAGACGTTGGTCAGGATTACCCAAGCTAAAGAAGTTGATCATTTGGGTACGACCCGGTTTCTTCGATGCACGAGCCAACTGTTTTTGGTTGGTAATCGTATTGATTGCGCTTGATTTACCCGCGTTCGAGCGGCCAGCAAAGGCGATCTCATAACCGGTATCATCTACACAGAGACTCAGCTTAGGCGCACTCATCAGGAATTCGGCCTGACGTAACCAGTTTAACGATGAAGAAGAATATTCTGTAATAGCAGAGTCGACTTTTTTCTCGTAACTGATTTTCTGTTTCGGGGCGTTGGCTGTCTTACTGTTTCTCGACTTTCCACTACTGCGATGCATAATATAACTTCAAACTTTATCGTCAACAGGCCGCATTATACAGGAACTCAATAGTTCAAGCGAATTTGACTGCAATTGAAGTCTTTTTCAGCGAAATCACGTCTAGGCTTCGATACTTAGAGTGGGGATGTAGCTTAAGTTTTGTGAGGTCTGTGCGGTGTTTTGAATCGCTTGTTGCAAGCTAAACTGATCCAGATGTGCATAGAACTGATCTAATGCTTGATCCAAAACGCCTTTCAATCCACAGCCTACCCGTAATACACAGGGTGGGTGGTTGCATTCTACGATCGGTTGATCACCTTGTAAGATCCGTACCACCTGTCCGAGTTGAAGTGTCAGAGCATCGGGATTGAGTTGGATACCACCCCCTTTACCTCGACTGGTGATAATCCACTGTTGCTTACCCATGAAATGCACGACTTTGACCAAGTGATTCTGAGAGACTTGGAGATTGGTTGCGATTTCTGCAATGGTGTACGGCGTCGCTTTCGGTCTAGAGATATACATCAAGATCCTGAGGCCGTAGTCGGTAAACTTATTCAATTGCATAGGGTGAATAAGTGCTCTCTGGCTGGGGAAATGGGAATCATAGCCTGATTTGCCTATGAAAGAAATGTCATTTGTACGATGAAAAACAAAGACCCTTTATCAGGGTCTTTGACTAAACCACGGCTTTGGTTTATTTGGATAATGGTGCGCTGACCTGTACTTGATCGCCGACTTTGTAGTGTTCAAGCAGAATGTTCGCAACCGAATATTCGGTGCCTTTTTCTTCAGCTTTGACTAGAAATTGATAATGCTGTATTGGGCCTTCACTAAGGGTAAATTGATGCGGTTGTTGTAACTCATGATTTGGTACTTTAACTTTCACAGAGATAAATTCGCCTGCAGTTGCAGCAGTCACTGGTTGTTGATCGCTGGCTTTTACAGTAAAGAGTTGGCCTGCTGGCGCCGCTTGAATTTCCGTAATTTCAAAGCCTCTCCAACCTGCCCAACCCCCTTGTTGCTGATCGAGTGCAGCATATTTTTGCTTTTCAACATCGATCAAGATATCTGCAAGTTGTAAATATGCTTGTTTCCATGCCGCAATTAAGTCGGATTCAAATGGAACATCAAGTACTTCACTGATCGAATGTAATAGGTTTTCACCTACGATGGCATATTGATCAGGTTGAATATCCAGACTGACATGTTTGGTGGCGATATGTTGAATCGCTTTGGCCAAGACACTCGGGTTTTCAATGTGTTCAGCATAAGCCAATACTGCCGCGGCCAAAGCACGTGGTTGACGACCAGAGTTTTGGCTGTCGAGGTTAAACACATTTTTGAGTTCAGGGTGGTTGTTCAACATGCGGTTATAGAAGTAACTGGTCAAGGCTACACCGTTTTCACGTAGTACAGGGACAGTGCTTTTAACGAGTTCAATTTGCTGTGGATTCATGGCTATTTCAACAGTTATGGTTATAAGATGTATTTAAAATACATTTTATAAAATCACTTGTAAATAGCAAAGCTGGAAAAACCTTAAATAAAATAGGGGGTAATATTTATCCCCTATTTTTAACATGATTAGGTTGCGGTTTTAGCGTTTACCAAATAAAGATCCAAGTAAGCCACGAATGAGTTTTTGTCCGCCAGATCCACCTAAACTTCGAGCAGCACTTTTGGCAAATGTACCGACGATATCTTGGGTCAGTTTTGCGCGCTCTTTGGCTTGGCGCTCAGCTTCTTTTTCTTGTTCTTTTTGTTGGCGCAACTGTTCCTTAGCCAAGACTTCCTGCTCCTTGGCTTGCTGTTTGGCTAGGGATTCTTGATCTTTGGCTTGTTGTTTGGCGAGCGCTTCTTGAGCTTTGGCTTGTGCGATGGCTTCTGCTTCAGCAAGTTGCTGCTGAGCACTTTCGCTGATCTTTCTTTGTAGCATTTCATAGGCACTGTCACGATCTATGGCTTGCTCATAGACACCAGCCAATACACTTTGTTGGATGAGGCTTTGACGCTCTTCGGTTGTGATTGGGCTGAAGGCTGAAAAGGGTGGCATGATCAGTGCGCGCTCTACGATCTGTGGCGTGCCTTTTTCATCTAAACAGCTAATCAAGGCTTCACCAACGGCCAGTTCAGTAATGGCTGCATCGACTTTAAACTCGGGGTTGGCGCGAAAAGTATCTGCTGCGGTTTTGACGGCTTTCTGGTCTTTGGGGGTGAATGCCCTTAAGGCATGTTGGATGCGGTTGCCCAGTTGACCCAAGACATCTTCAGGAATGTCCAAAGGGTTTTGGCTAATAAAATAGATCCCAACCCCTTTTGAGCGAATCAAGCGCACCACTTGCTGAATCTTTTCCTGTAAAGCAGGACTGGCATTGTTAAATAGTAAGTGCGCTTCATCAAAGAAAAACACCAATTTAGGTTTATCTAAATCGCCGACTTCAGGTAACTTTTCAAATAACTCCGACAGCATCCACAGTAGAAAGGTGGCGTAGAGTTTAGGGGTATTCATGAGCTTTTCAGCGGCCAATAAATTGATATTGCCATGACCATTGGCATCGGTCTGAATAAAATCCATGATGTCTAGACTAGGTTCGGCAAAGAACTGCTCGCCACCTTGATCGCCCAAAGCGAGTAAATTACGTTGTATTGCACCCAGGCTGGCAGGGGAGAGATTGCCATAATCGGCTTTGAGAGCTGCAGCATTTTCACTGACATAACTCAACATGGCTTTTAGATCTTTAAAGTCAATCAGCAGCAAACCTTGATCATCGGCAACGCGAAACACTGCTGAGAGTACGCCTTGTTGGGTTTCATTTAGATTTAACATCTGTGATAACAACAACGGTCCGACCTCAGAGATCGTGGTACGGATTGGATGACCTTGCTCACCAAAGACGTCCCAGAACACCACAGGTGAAGCGGCAAATTCGATGTTTTTAATGCCGAGCATATCAAGACGCGCTTGAAATTTAGGATTACTTTGGCCCGCTTTAGCCATGCTGGAAACATCACCTTTGGCATCCGCCAAAAATACGGGTACGCCGAGTCGAGAAAAGCTTTCAGCGAGCACTTTTAATGTCACAGTTTTACCTGTACCTGTGGCACCCGCAATTAAGCCATGGCGGTTTGCCAATTGGGAATGTAAAACCACATCTTGTGACGTATCGGAGGACTTTTTTGCAATAATAATTGGCGTACCCATAGTGTTTCCTATTTCGGTGAATTTAAATTTGCTTATGGATGGTTATTGGATGATGATTTGATTTTTTCTAATGCTTGTGCGATATCTTGGATTAAATCATCTGGATGTTCTAGTCCAATGCAAAAACGAACCAAGATGCCTTTCGCTAAATGAGATGTATCTAATTGGCGCATTTGAGTCAATTGATACAGCATAACCAAGCTCATTGGTCCGCCCCAGCTAAAGCCAAGTTTAAACAATTGTAACTGGTCGCAAAATGCACGTACAGCGTTCAAATTATATTCTGCTTTAAAGATCACGCTGACCAGTCCAGCGGCTAAACCATTGCTACAGCTTTGTTTCCAATGCACATGCCCTGGACTATCCGGAAGCATTGGATGTAGAACTTGGGCAAACATGCTTTGCTGTGTAAGCCAAGTTGAGAGTTTTTGCGTGGTTTGGTGATGTTGCTGATAACGTAGCCGCATTGAGCTTAAGCTGCGCTGTATTTGTGCGACATCATCGCCAGAAACTGCGATACCTTGTAAGGCATGCATGCGCAGCAGGCGATGGTGTAGATCTAGGTCACGAGTGACGATGGCCCCCATGAGGATGTCGCCACCACCACTTGGATATTTGGTTAGTGCATGCACACTGATATCAACGGCTAAATGTTCATCTCCGATATCAAATGGATTAAATGCCAAGCCTGCTCCCCAGGTATTGTCGAGTGCCGTAAGGACGCCATGTTGTTTGGCTTTCACAAGAAGGCCATGTATGTCAGGGAACTCTAGACTTACTGATCCAGCGGCTTCTAGCCAAATTAGCTTGGTTCGTACAGAGGGTTGGAAGCTATCGATATCAAGGCAGTTGTAGCTTTGAACACCAATACCATAGCGTTTTTCTAAGTCGTGTAGGTGTTCTTTGTTGGGGCCGTAGATATTGTCGGGGATCCAGACTTCATCGCCATGGCCGAGACAAGCACTATTGATCAGATTGATTGCAGAGAGACCGCTTGGTGCCAACAAACAATATTTACCCCCTTCATTCAAAGCGATTTGATCGGCGAGGGTGTAAGTGGTCGGAGTTCCGTGCGTACCATAGCTGTAGTCGTAGTCATCGGTCCAATGGCGATTGTAAAGTGCAGCGGTATTTTGGAAGATAATGGTAGATGCACGATAGAGAGGGGGTTGAACCGTGGAGATGCTTTGTGGTGCATTTCGCGGGGCATGGATCAATGCGGTTTGGGGGGTAATTTTCACAGGCTTACTCAAAAGTAAATTGACTAAATAATGTTACAAAGCAATTCACATTAAATTACAGTGGCAAAGCAAATATTTGTGAATATTAATAAGCAATAAAGTGGATTGGCGTTATTTTTGCTAATAACTTCCTATAAAAATAGCGCAGGTTATTCATGATGAAAAAATTTAATGTCCATTATTTTCAACATATCGCAGGTGAGGGTTTTGGTAGTTGTTATGAGCATCTGAAGGCTTTGGGTGCTGTGATTACTGCCACAGAATTTTTTGCTCTACCTACAGATTATTTATTCGAAATTGATGCCTTACCTGCAGTTGATGATGTGGATTTATTGATCATTATGGGAGGTCCGATGAGCGTCAATGATGAGGCGAATTTTCCATGGCTCAAAGTTGAAAAACGTTGGATTCGGCGTTATTTGGCCACCTCAAAGCCGGCGCTAGGCTTGTGTCTTGGTGGACAACTGATTGCCAATGCTTTGGGTGCAATTGTACAGCGTACACCGCAACCGGAGGTGGGGTGGAGTACTGTATATAAAAGTGAATATATTCCAGCACATTGTTTTAAGGTTCCCGCAGAAATACGAGTGCTGCAATGGCATCGTGAGACGTTCAATATCCCTAAAGGTGCGATACGTTTGGCTGAAAATTCAGTCTGCCCAAACCAACTTTATCAAATTGGGAAAAATGTGTTGGGATTTCAATTTCACCCTGAAATTACCCCAGCAGTTTTAGAACTGTTTATTGAGCATGAACTAGAGGAGAATGTGTTTGAAGGGCCCTATGTGCAATCATTACAAAGTATTAAAAATTCTAAGAAAATTGATTTTTTACCGGGTCAACAAATTCTAAATAATGCAATTGATTACGTTTTGCGTGCATAAATGATTGATTAAAAAGTAAACATAAATAGATAGGGGTGTAGTCCCAAAAAAACATCGATAAAAGCCACAAATAGGTTTGCTTAATGCTTAAACAATAGTTATAATGAGCGACCCTTAAATATAGGGGCTAAACGGCGAATAAAGTCGTTTAGATCGTTACAGTCATGGCATCGATCATGACCTTAGTGATTTTCACTGCCTTTGACACTTACCACCAGGTGAGGTGCGTCAAGGGTGATTCTTTATATATTTTGGCTTGGAGTTTACTGGTATGTCTAACCAGAGAATCCGTATCCGTCTTAAGTCTTTTGATCATCGTCTGATTGATCAATCTTCTCAAGAGATCGTAGAAACCGCAAAGCGTACTGGAGCACAAGTGTGTGGTCCAATCCCGATGCCTACTCGCATCGAACGCTTCAACGTTCTAACTTCACCGCATGTAAACAAAGATGCGCGTGATCAGTATGAAATCCGCACTTACAAGCGTTTGATCGATATCGTTCAACCAACAGACAAAACTGTTGATGCGTTGATGAAATTAGATCTTGCAGCTGGTGTTGATGTTCAGATCGCATTGGGTTAAGGCTTTCGGTTAATTAACGCTCTAAGTTAATTAAGCCGCTTTTTAAGAGGTTTACACACATGGCTATTGGTTTAGTCGGTCGCAAGTGCGGTATGACCCGTGTCTTTACAGATGCCGGCGTCTCTGTGCCTGTTACAGTGATCGAAGTCGATCCAAACCGTATCACCCAAATCAAAACGCTTGAAACTGATGGTTATCAAGCGATTCAGATTACAACTGGTGAACGTCGCGAATCTCGTGTTACTAACGCTCAGAAAGGTCACTTCGCTAAAGCGGGTGTTGCTGCTGGTCGTTTAGTTCAAGAGTTCCGTGCTACTGAAGCTGACCTTGAAGGTCGTGAAGTTGGTGGTACTATTGGTGTTGATTTGTTCACAGTTGGTCAAGTAATTGATGTAACTGGTCAATCTAAAGGTAAAGGTTTCCAAGGTGGTGTTAAGCGTTGGAATTTCCGTACCCAAGACGCTACACATGGTAACTCACTTTCTCACCGTGTTTTAGGTTCTACTGGTCAAAACCAGACTCCTGGACGCGTGTTCAAAGGCAAGAAAATGGCCGGCCATATGGGCGCTGAACGCGTAACAGTACAAGGTCTTGAGGTTGTATCAATCGACACAGAACGTTCAATCCTTGTAGTTAAAGGTGCAATTCCTGGCGCTACCGGTGGTGACGTTATCGTTCGTCCTACGATCAAGGCCTGAGGGGAATAACGTGAATTTACAAACTGTTTCCGGCTCTGCTGTTGAGTTGTCTGAAGTTGCCTTCGGACGCGAATTTAATGAAGCGCTTGTACACCAAGTGGTTACAGCTTATTTAGCTGGTGGCCGTCAAGGTTCTCGCGCTCAGAAGTCACGTGGTGAAGTATCTGGCGGTGGTAAAAAACCTTTCCGTCAAAAAGGTACAGGCCGTGCTCGTGCTGGTTCTATTCGTAGCCCAATCTGGGTTGGTGGTGGTAAAACTTTTGCCGCTCGTCCACAAGATTGGTCTCAAAAAGTTAACCGTAAAATGTATCGCGGTGCAATGCAATGTATCTTAGCTGAACTTGTTCGCCAAGATCGTCTTGTATTGGTTGAAGAGTTTGCTATTGCTGCTCCAAAAACTAAAGAGTTGCTTGCAAAACTAAACGACTTGAATGCTACTCGCGCATTAATCGTTACTGATGTTGTTGATGAAAATCTTTATCTAGCAGCACGTAACCTTCCACATGTAGATGTGGTTGATGCGACTGCAATCGATCCTGTTGGCTTGATCGCGTTTGATAAAGTTGTTATGTCTGTTGCTGCTGCTAAGAAAATTGAGGTAGAACTCGGATGAACAACGAACGTATCTATCAAGTCCTAAGAGGACCTGTATTCTCAGAAAAAGCACAAGTTTTAGGTGATACTGTTGGTGTTCAAGTTTTCAAAGTTGCACTTGATGCAAATAAACTTGAGATCAAAAAAGCAGTTGAACAACTGTTTGGTGTGGAAGTTGTTAAAGTTAACACGACTATCACTAAAGGTAAGTCTAAGCGCTTTGGTAAAACATTAGGACGTCGTTCTGATGTTAAAAAAGCATACGTCACCCTGAAAGCTGGCCAAGATGTTGAAATGGCTGACTTGGGCGATACCGCTGAAAGCGCAGCGGAATAAGGACGAAAATTATGCCGATTCAAAAATGTAAGCCAACGTCTCCGGGACGTCGCTTTGTAGAGAAAGTGGTTCATAGCCATCTCCACAAAGGCGCACCTTATGCACCGTTGACAGAAGCTAAAAAACGTACTGGTGGTCGTAACAACAACGGTCACATCACGACTCGTCACGTAGGTGGTGGTCATAAACAACAGTATCGTCTTGTTGACTTCAAACGTAACAAAGATGGCATTCCTGCTGTTGTTGAGCGTATTGAATACGATCCTAACCGTACTGCACACATTGCTTTAGTTTTGTATGCTGATGGTGAGCGTCGCTATATTATTGCGCCTAAAGGTTTGCGTGCTGGTGATAAAGTACAGTCTGGTAACGATGCTCCAATTCGTCCAGGTAACTGCTTGCCACTTCGCAACATGCCTATCGGTTCTACACTACATAACATTGAACTTAAAATCGGTAAAGGTGCTCAATTAGCACGTTCTGCTGGTACTTCTGTTCAGTTGTTGGGTCGTGACGGTTCTTACGCAATTCTTCGTCTACGTTCTGGCGAAATGCGTAAAGTACACGTTGAGTGCCGCGCTGTAATTGGTGAAGTTTCTAACCAAGAAAGCAACCTTCGTTCATTGGGTAAAGCTGGTGCTTCACGCTGGCGTGGTATTCGTCCTACCGTTCGTGGTATGGCGATGAACCCAGTTGATCACCCGCACGGTGGTGGTGAAGGGCGTAATAAAGGTATTCAGCCTGTAAGCCCATGGGGTCAAAAAGCGAAAGGGTACAAGACACGTACCAATAAGCGTACGACTAAGATGATTATTCGCGACCGTCGCGTTAAGTAACAAGTAAAGGAATCTGACAATGCCTCGTTCTCTGAAAAAAGGCCCATTCGTCGATGCGCACTTGTTTGCTAAGATTGAAGCGGCTGTTGCAAGTAATTCTCGCAAGCCGATCAAAACTTGGTCACGTCGTTCGATGATCCTCCCGGATTTTGTTGGTTTAACAATTTCTGTTCATAATGGCCGTAATCATGTTCCAGTTATCGTATCTGAACATATGGTTGGTCATAAACTCGGTGAATTCGCGCCAACTCGTACCTATCGTGGTCACGGTGTTGACAAGAAGTCTAAACGTTAAGGTGCTATGATGGAAGTTACTGCTAAATTACGCGGTGCCGCTATCTCGGCACAAAAAGCACGTTTGGTTGCAGATCTAATCCGTGGCAAATCTATTGCCCACGCTTTAAATATCTTGAACTTCAGCAATAAAAAAGCTGCTGTTTTAGTGAAAAAAGCATTGGAATCTGCAATTGCAAACGCTGAACATAATAACAGTTTAGATGTTGACGATCTTAAAGTGTCTACGATTTACGTTGATGAAGGCACTAGCCTTAAACGTATTATGCCACGTGCTAAAGGCCGTGCGGATCGTATCACTAAGCGTACTTGTCACATCACCGTTAAGGTAGGGGTTTGATATGGGTCAGAAGGTTCATCCAATCGGTATCCGCCTAGGTGTTGTGAAACGTCATAACGCTAACTGGTATGCGAGTCCGAAACAATACGCTGAATACTTGCTTAAAGATCTTCAAGTTCGTGAGTTTTTGAATAAAAAACTTAAAAGCGCGATGATCAGCAATATTCTTATCGAACGTCCTACAGGCGCTGCTAAAGTAACAATTAGCACTGCTCGTCCAGGTATCGTTATCGGTAAAAAAGGCGAAGATATTGAGAAATTACAGCGTGAGCTCACCAGCATTATGGGTGTTCCTGCGCAAGTAAGCATCAACGAAATCGATCGCCCAGATTTAGACGCTCGTTTAGTTGCTGAGGCAATCGCTTCTCAACTAGAAAAACGTGTAATGTTCCGTCGTGCTATGAAGCGTGCGGTTCAGAACTCGATGCGTGCTGGTGCTAAAGGTATCAAAGTTGAAGTTTCTGGTCGTTTAGGTGGAGCAGAGATTGCCCGTACTGAATGGTATCGTGAAGGTCGTGTACCTTTACATACACTTCGTGCAGACATCGACTATTCATCTGTACGTGCTGAAACAACTTACGGTACGATTGGTGTTAAAGTTTGGATTTTCCGTGGTGAGATCTTAGGTGGCATGAAACAAGTCATGAACCCTGCTCCTGCTGAAGAACGTCCAGCTAAACGCGGTCGCGGTCGTGGTGAAGGTCAAGAGCGTCGTGGTCGTCGCAATGATCGTTCTGCTGAAAAAGGAGAATAATCCATGTTGCAACCTAAACGTACTAAATTCCGTAAAGTGCAAAAGGGCCGTAATACGGGTCTAGCGCATCGTGGCAGTACAGTATCATTTGGTACTATCGCACTTAAATCAGTTGAACGTGGTCGTATGACTGCGCGTCAAATTGAAGCAGCGCGTCGTACCATTAGCCGTCGTGTAAAACGTGGTGGTAAGATCTTTATCCGCGTATTCCCAGACAAGCCGATTACACAAAAACCATTAGAAGTTCGTATGGGTAAAGGTAAAGGTAGTGTGGAATATTGGGTTTGCGAAATCAAACCAGGTAAGATCCTGTACGAAATGGAAGGTGTGAACGAAGAATTAGCACGTGAAGCGTTTGCGCTTGCAGCAGCTAAACTTCCGTTTAAAACCACTATCGTGACTCGGACGGTAATGTAATGAAAACTAAAGATCTACGTGAAAAATCGGTAGAAGAGTTGACAGCTTTGCTCGATGAGCAACAGCTAAACCAATTCCGTCTTCGTATGGCAAAAGCTACAGGTCAATTGGGCAAATCGCATGAAGTGCAAGTTGCTCGTAAGACGATAGCTCGTATCAAGACACTCCTCACCGAAAAACAGGGGAACGGGCAATGAGTGAAAATACAGTCCGCACGTTAACCGGCAAAGTCGTAAGCGACAAAATGGATAAGTCTATTGTTGTTCTTATTGAACGCCGCGTTCAACACCCGTTGTATGGCAAATCAATCCGCCGTTCAACTAAATTACACGCTCATGATGAGAACAACACGGCTAAAACCGGCGATGTTGTGATCATTAAAGAAAGCCGCCCAATTTCTAAAACTAAAGCTTGGGCTTTGGTGGAAGTTGTTGAAGCAGCTGCTGAGTAATTACGTTCTTGTTGCATCATCGGTCAATTTCGAGTACTCTTTGAGCCTTTCGAAATTGCGACCGGTGATGCTCGGTTTTGGAGTAGGGCAATGATTCAAACCGAAAGTATGCTCGACGTAGCAGACAATAGTGGTGCACGCCGCGTACAATGTATTAAAGTACTAGGTGGCTCACATCGTCGTTATGCTTCTGTTGGCGACATTATTAAAGTTACTGTAAAAGAAGCAATTCCACGTGGTCGTGTTAAAAAAGGCGACGTGATGAATGCAGTTGTTGTTCGTACTAAATTTGGTATTCGTCGTCCAGATGGGTCAGTGATCCGTTTTGATGATAATGCTGCTGTTATTCTGAATAACAACAAAGCTCCGATTGCCACTCGTATTTTCGGGCCAGTGACTCGTGAACTTCGTACTGAACAGTTCATGAAAATCATTTCATTGGCTCCTGAAGTTCTATAATAGAGGCAATCATGGCTAAGATTAAGAAAAACGATCAAGTAATTGTGATCGCAGGCAAAGAAAAAGGCAAACAGGGTACTGTTTTGTCTATTTCAAATGATCGAGTTAAGGTTGAAGGCCTTAACTTGGTGAAGAAGCATCAAAAGCCGAACCGTGCAACTGGTACTGAAGGTAGTATCGTTACACAAGAAGCTTCGCTTCATATCTCGAATGTGGCAATTTTAAATGCTGCAACCCAAAAGGCTGACCGTGTTGGTTACCAAGTTGATGCTGAAGGCGTGAAAACTCGCGTTTACAAATCAACTGGTGAATCAGTGGCGACAGCGAAGTAATAGGTTGAGAAAGGCAATGGCCAGACTTAGAACACGCTACAACGAAGAACTCAAAACTCAATTAAAAGAACAATTGAGCCTTGAGAATGTAATGCAAACTCCACGCATTACTAAAATCACCTTGAATATGGGTGTAGGCGCTGCTGCAGCTGATAAGAAATTATTAGATGGCGCGCTTTCTGATATGCAAGCGATCGCTGGTCAAAAACCAGTGTTGACTCTTGCACGTAAATCAATCGCAGGTTTTAAAATCCGTGATGGTTGGCCAATCGGTTGTAAAGTTACTTTACGCGGCGACCAAATGTACGAATTCTTGGACCGTTTGATTTCAATCGCAATCCCGCGTATCCGTGACTTTCGTGGTTTCTCATCGAAATCTTTCGATGGTCGTGGTAACTACTCGATGGGCTTGAAAGAACAAATCGTTTTCCCTGAAATCGATTTCGACAAGATTGATCGTATTCGTGGTATGGATATTACTATTACTACCACTGCTCGCACCGATGACGAAGGCCGTGCGCTTATGCGTGCATTCGGCTTCCCGTTCAAATAAGAGGTCGATATGGCTAAGAAAGGTATGGTTAATCGCGAACAAAAACGCGAACAAACTGTTGCTAAATTTGCTGCGAAACGTGCTGAACTTAAAGCGACGATTTCAAACGTAAATGCGAGCGATGAAGAGCGTTTTGAAGCGATGATGAAATTACAGGCTTTGCCACGTAATGCATCACCAGTTCGTCTACGCAACCGTTGTGGTTTAACAGGTCGTCCTCATGGTTATTTCCGTAAGTTCGGTTTAAGCCGTAACAAATTACGTGAAACTGTGATGCAAGGTGATGTACCTGGCGTCGTTAAGGCAAGCTGGTAAGGGGCGACTATAAATGAGTATGCAAGATACCGTTGCCGACATGCTAACACGTGTTCGTAACGCACAAATGGCTAAGAAACAAACTGTTTCTATGCCTAACTCGAAGTTGAAAGTTGCTATTGCAAACGTACTTCAACAAGAAGGTTATGTTGGAAGTGTAGAAACTGCTGATCTTGAAGGCAAACCTACGCTAACAATTACTTTAAAATATTTCGAAGGCAAACCAGTTATCGAAACTGTGAAACGCGTAAGCCGTCCAGGTCTACGTCAGTATCGCGGTAAAGATAGTCTGCCAAGCGTTAAGCAAGGCTTGGGTATTGCAATTGTTTCTACAAGCAAAGGCATCATGACTGATCGCGCTGCACGTGCTGCAGGTATCGGTGGTGAAGTTATTGCTTTTGTTTCTTAATAGGTGATTCCTCATGTCTCGTGTGGCTAAAGCCCCAGTAACTGTGCCGAATGGCGTTACAGTTACTCAGAACGGCCGGCAGGTCGAAGTGAAAGGCAATAAAGGTACTTTGTCTTTCAACCTGCATGCGCTGGTCGAGCTAAAACAGGAAGATGGTACACTTCAGGTTGCTCCAGCTAAAGAGTCGAAAGACGGCTGGATGCAGGCTGGTACTGCTCGCTCTGTTTTAAATAACCTCGTGAAAGGTGTTAACGAAGGTTTTGAACGCAAATTACAACTGATTGGTGTTGGTTATAAAGCTGCGATCAAAGGTAACGTTGTTCATCTTAACCTTGGTTTTTCTCACCCAATTGATTATGACCTTCCTGAAGGTGTTACTGCAGAAACTCCGACTGCGACTGAAATCGTACTCAAATCTGCAAACAAACAATTGTTGGGTCAAGTGGCTGCTGATATCCGTGCTTACCGTTCTCCTGAACCATATAAAGGTAAAGGTGTACGTTATTCGGATGAAGTTGTACTTCGTAAAGAAGCTAAGAAGAAATAAGGCGCGAGGTTCTTATGAACGAAAAGAAACAATCCCGTTTGCGTCGTGCGAAAAGCACACGCTTGCACATCCGTGCATTGGGTGCGACTCGTTTGTGTGTAAACCGCACTCCGCGTCACATCTATGCTCAAGTGATTTCAGCCGATGGTGGCAAAGTTTTAGCGCAAGCTTCAACTTTGGATACTGCTCTACGCGCTGGTGCAACTGGTAATATCGATGCAGCGACTAAAGTAGGTGCTTTAATCGCAGAACGTGCCAAAGCAGCTGGTGTAACTAAAGTTGCATTTGACCGTTCTGGCTTTAAATATCATGGTCGTATTAAAGCCTTGGCTGATGCTGCCCGTGAAGGCGGCTTGGAGTTCTAATCATGGCGAAAGTTGAACAAAACGAAGGTCTCGTTGAAAAGCTGGTTGCCGTTGATCGTGTAGCCAAGGTTGTTAAAGGTGGTCGTATTTTCTCTTTCACAGCATTGACTGTGGTAGGTGATGGCAACGGTCGCGTAGGTTTTGGTCGTGGTAAAGCGCGTGAAGTTCCAGCTGCTATTTCTAAAGCACTTGAAGCTGCACGTCGTAACATGATCACTGTCGATCTTGCTGATGGCACTTTACAGCACCCAATTAACGCTCGTCATGGCGCAAGCCGTGTTTTCATGCAGCCTGCTTCTGAAGGTACTGGCGTAATCGCTGGTGGTTCAATGCGTGCTGTACTTGAAGCTGCGGGTGTTCGCAACGTCTTGACGAAATGCTATGGTTCTACCAATGCTGCTAACGTTGTAAATGCAACTTTTAATGGTCTGCGTGATATGACTTCTGCAGAGAAAGTTGCTGCTAAACGTGGTCTTTCAGTAGAACAAATTTTAGGGTAATCAATCATGAAAACGATTAAAGTTACCCAGATCAAATCTGCTTCGCATCGTTTGAAAAATCACAAACTTTGCATGCAAGGTTTAGGTCTGCGTCGTATTGGTCATACTGTAGAAGTGCAAGATACGCCTTCTAATCGCGGTATGATCAACAAAGTCTACTATATGGTTAGTGTAGAGGAATAAGCCATGACTCTGCGTTTAAATGAACTTGCGCCTGCAGAAGGCGCGAAACGTGACAATCTTCGCTTAGGTCGTGGTATCGGCTCTGGTGTTGGTAAAACTGGTGGTCGCGGTGTTAAGGGTCAGAAATCACGTAAAAGCGGTGGCGTACGCCCAGGCTTTGAAGGTGGTCAAACTGCACTTTATCGTCGTTTACCTAAATTCGGTTTCACTAGCCAAATCGCTTTGAAAACTGCTGAAGTACGTTTATCAGAACTGTCTAAAGTAGAAGGTGATATCGTTAGCCTAGAAACTTTAAAAGCGGCAAACGTAGTACGTAAAGATATGTTACGTGCTCGTATCGTTCTTTCTGGTGAAATCACTCGTGCATTCACTGTACAAGGTGTTGCTGTGACTAAAGGCGCTAAAGCTGCTGTTGAAGCTGCTGGCGGCAAAGTCGAGGAGTAATCGCGAGTGAGTCTGTCTCCTAGTTCTTCAGGTCATGTTCACATGATGAAAGGTCAGCCATTTCACGTGAAATATCGTGAAATTATTCGCCGATTAATGTTCTTAGTTGGTGCATTGGTCGTCTTTCGACTAGGAGCGCACATTCCGTTACCGGGTATTGATAGTGTCGCCTTAGCACAGTTTTTCAAAGCTAATGAAGGAACCTTCTTAGGTTTGTTTAACATGTTCTCTGGCGGAGCATTAGAACGGATGTCTATTCTGGCGTTGGGGATCATGCCGTACATTTCTGCTTCGATTATCGTGCAGCTAATGTCGACAGTGGTACCTACGCTAGAAGCACTAAAAAAAGAAGGTGAGCAGGGTAAGCGTAAGATTAATCAATATACGCGTTATGGCACACTCTTACTTGCAATTGTTCAAGGCATTGGCATGTGCGCAGGCTTGATCAGTCAAGGGATTACCTTGACTTCAGGTTTGGCGTTCTACATTCCAGCATTAACCTCTTTGGTTGCTGGAACGATGTTCTTGATGTGGTTAGGCGAGCAAATTACCGAACGTGGTGTTGGTAATGGGATCTCGATGATCATCTTTGCAGGTATTGTTGCCGGTTTACCAACACTTGTGATGCAATCATTTTCATCTGTTGAAAATGGTCAAACCAGTTTAATCGGGTTAGCAGTGTTTGGTTTGCTTTCAATTGCTGTATTAGCAGCAATCGTGTTTATTGAAAAAGCCCAACGTCGTATACCTGTCAACTATGCGCAAAAGCAGCAAGGTCGTCGCGTATTTACTGCACAACAGACACATTTGCCATTGAAGATTAATATGGCAGGGGTAATTCCAGCAATTTTCGCTAGTTCGTTATTGTTGTTCCCTGCAAGCTTAGGTCAATGGTTAGGTAGTGCTGATCCTAATGCAGGTTTCGTTAAACGGTCCTTACAAGATTTAGCGCTAGTATTATCGCCTGGACAGCCTTTGTATTTGGTGCTCTTCGGTGCGTTAATTATTTTCTTCTGTTATTTCTATACCGCGCTCGTTTTTAGCCCGAAAGAAGTATCAGAGAATTTAAAACGCAGTGGAGCTTATGTACCTGGTATTCGCCCAGGTGAGCAAACTGCTCGTTATTTAGATCATATTCTGAATCGATTGACGTTTATTGGTGCAATTTACATTACAGTGATTTGCTTGATGCCTATGATTTTGCAAAGTTCTTTTGGTATTCCATTCCATTTGGGTGGTACCTCTTTGCTGATCGTTGTGGTGGTAGTTATGGATTTCATGGCTCAACTTCAAGCACACTTAACGTCACACCAATATGACAATCAATCGCTAATGAAGAAAACGACTGCTCATCCTAAGGGATAAGCGCACTTAGAGGTTTCATCATGAAAGTTCAAGCTTCTGTTAAGAAAATTTGTGGTAGCTGTAAAGTTATCCGTCGTAATGGGGTGATTCGCGTAATTTGCAGCGCTGAACCTCGTCATAAGCAGCGTCAAGGTTAATTTAATTAAGACCTGTTGATTTCAGTAGGCAAATTAGGTTAATATCCGCCCCTCAAGATTTGTGGGGCGGTTGATTATCTCTACTGCCTTTTTGGAGAAAATGAATGGCTCGTATTGCCGGTGTAAACATTCCGGATAACAAGCACGCTGTTATCTCTCTCACTTATATTTTTGGTGTTGGTCGCCACACTGCTAAGAACATCTTAGCTGCTGCAGGTATCGCTACCACTACGAAAATTCGTGAATTAGATGATGCTCAGCTTGATGCGATTCGTGCAGAAGTTGCCAAGGTTCCGACCGAAGGTGATTTACGTCGCGAAATTTCCATGAACATTAAACGTTTAATGGATTTAGGCTGCTATCGCGGTCTTCGTCATCGTCGCAGCTTGCCTGTCCGTGGACAACGCACCAAAACTAACGCACGTACCCGTAAAGGTCCGCGCAAACCGATTAAAAAGTAAGATTTCTGGAAGCTAAAAGATGGCAAAAGATACTCGCACACGCAAGAAGGTCACTCGTACCGTCTCTGAAGGTGTTGCTCACATTCACGCTTCTTTTAATAACACCATTGTTACGATTACCGATCGTCAAGGTAATGCATTGGCTTGGGCCACCTCAGGTGGACAAGGCTTCCGTGGATCACGTAAATCAACACCGTTTGCTGCTCAGGTAGCTGCTGAAGTTGCTGGTAAAGCAGCTTTAGATTACGGTTTGAAAAACTTGGACGTCCTTGTAAAAGGTCCTGGTCCAGGTCGTGAATCTGCGGTTCGTGCATTAGGTGCAGTGGGTTATAAAATTAACAGCATTACCGATGTGACGCCAATCCCGCACAACGGTTGCCGTCCACCTAAAAAACGTCGCGTGTAAGGAGAAACATTCATGGCTCGTTATATTGGTCCAAAATGCAAACTCTCTCGCCGCGAAGGGACAGACCTGCAATTAAAATCTGGCGTTAAACCATTTGACGTCAAAACAAAAAAACATGCTAAAGCGCCTGGCCAACATGGTCAAAGCCGTGCAAAACAGTCTGAGTATTCACTACAGTTACGCGAAAAACAAAAAGTACGTCGTATGTACGGTGTGTTAGAGCGTCAATTTAGTAATTACTACAAAGAAGCAGCTCGTGTAAAAGGCGCGACAGGTGAAAACTTGTTGAAATTGCTAGAAAGCCGTCTTGATAACGTTGTTTATCGCATGGGTTTTGGTTCTACACGTGCAGAAGCTCGTCAGCTGGTATCTCACCGCAGCATTACTTTGAATGGTCGTCGTGTTAACATTGCGTCAATTCAAGTTAAAGCGGGTGATGTAGTTGCAGTTCACGAAGGTGCTAAACCACAATTACGTATTAAAAACGCAATTGAGTTAGCAGCTCAACGTGGGATTCCTTCTTGGATGGATGTTGATCATTCTAAATTAGAAGGTACATTTAAGGCTGCTCCAGATCGTTCTGATTTACCTGCTGAAATCAACGAAAGCTTGATTGTAGAATTGTATTCTAAATAATCCTTGAGGTAGCAATAATGACGCGTACTGCAAACGAGTTTCTTACTCCGCAAGCGATCAAGGTCGAAGCGGCAAGCGGGACCTCGGCAAAAGTGATTCTGGAACCTTTAGAGCGTGGTTTTGGCCACACTCTGGGTAATGCTTTACGTCGCATCCTATTGTCTTCTTTACCTGGCGCTGCTGTGGTTGAAGTTGAAATAGAAGGTGTCGAACACGAGTACAGTACTTTAGAAGGCTTGCAGCAGGACATCGTCGAGCTCTTGCTGAACCTTAAAGGGTTGTCTATTAAACTGTTCGATCAAAACGAAGCATATTTGACATTGGAAAAACAAGGTCCTGGCGATATTACTGCTGCAGACCTTCGTTTACCGCATAATGTTGAAGTGGTCAATCCTGAGCATTTGATCGGCACGCTTAGTGCTTCAGGTTCAATTAAAATGCGCCTGAAAGTTGCTCAAGGTCGCGGTTATGAAACATCTGATTCTCGTTTTCCTGAAGGCGAAACTCGCCCTGTAGGTCGCTTGCAGTTAGATGCTTCTTATAGCCCGATTCAGCGCGTTTCATACACCGTAGAAAATGCGCGTGTAGAACAACGTACTGACCTTGATAAACTCGTCATTGATCTTGGTACCAACGGCACAGTTGACCCTGAAGAAGCGATTCGCAAAGCAGCAACAATCTTGCAACAACAAATTGCAATTTTTGTTGATCTTCAGAAAGACCAAGCGCCTGTTGCTCAAGAACCTCGTGAAGAAGTTGATCCAATCTTGCTTCGTCCAGTAGATGATCTAGAGTTAACTGTTCGTTCTGCTAACTGTTTGAAAGCAGAAAATATTTACTACATTGGTGATCTTGTTCAACGTACCGAAGTTGAGTTGTTAAAAACTCCGAATTTAGGTAAAAAATCGTTGACTGAGATTAAAGATGTTCTGGCTTCAAAAGGCTTACAACTCGGCATGCGTTTAGAGAACTGGCCACCAGCTAGTCTCCGTATGGACGATCGTTTCGCCTATCGTAGCCGTTAATTAAGTAGGACTATCACCATGCGTCATCGTAATAGTGGTGTGAAATTAGGCCGTACAAGCAGCCATCGCAAAGCGATGTTCCAAAACATGGCTAATTCTTTGTTTGAGCACGAGTTGATTAAAACAACTGTGCCTAAAGCAAAAGAATTACGTCGAGTTGCTGAGCCTTTGATCACTCTAGCGAAAAACGATACTGTAGCAAACCGTCGTTTAGCGTTTGCTCGTACTCGTTCAGCTGCAACTGTTGGTAAATTATTTACCGTTCTTGGCCCTCGTTACAAAGAACGTAACGGCGGGTATCTACGCGTGCTTAAAGCAGGCTTCCGTGCAGGTGATGCTGCGCCGATGGCTTACGTTGAGCTAGTAGATCGTGAAGCGAAAGCTTCTGCTGAATAAGTTTAAATTTTATTTAAACTTATGAAAAAAAGGTCAGCCTAACAGCTGACCTTTTTTTATGCCGCAAACAAAATTATTGTTAGACAATCTTTATATTTGTCCTCAAGTGACAAAAAAACTGTCGCATTTGCCTTAACTTGACATTGTGTATTGTCAGAATTGTGCTTTAATAAAAATGTATTCAAACATAGGTTATAAAAACAACATGGAAAAGCAAGTTGATATCCTCATTGTAGGTGCAGGTATTTCTGGTATTGGTATGGCGGCACATCTATCTAAAAATTGTCCCCAACGCCAATTTGATATTATTGAACGTCGTGAAAGTTTTGGTGGGACCTGGGATCTGTTTAAGTATCCAGGTATACGGTCTGATTCGGATATGTCTACATTTGGGTTTGATTTTAAACCTTGGCAGAATTCCAGCGTATTGGCTGATGGTGCAGCGATCAAAGGCTATTTAGGTGAAGTGGTCGATGAATATCATTTAAAAAATAAAATACATTTTCAGCATCGTGTTCTTTCTGCGAATTATGATTCTGCGATTAAAAAATGGATCGTCAGCATTGAAGATGCTGAGCAGAAAATCCAGACTTGGGTTGCAAATTTCGTATTAGGCTGCACGGGTTATTATAACTATGACCAAGGCTTCCAGCCTGATTTCCCTGGTCAAGACGACTTCAAGGGTCAACTGATTCATCCACAGCATTGGCCAGAGCAGCTGGACTATACCGGCAAGAAAGTCGTGATTATTGGGAGTGGTGCTACGGCGATCACTTTGGTGCCTGCCATGGTTAAAACCGGTGCAGGGCATGTGACCATGTTGCAACGCTCACCGACCTATATCGCATCGGTGCCTTCAGTTGATTTTATATATGACAAGATGCGCAAAGTACTGCCTGAAGATCTGGCGTATAAATTGACCCGCGCGCGTAATATTGGGATGCAACGTGGGATTTATGCTTTAGCGCAGAAGCAACCTAAGCTGTTGCGTAAGTTATTACTTAAATCCATCGAAATACAATTAAAGGGTAAAGTGGATATGAAACACTTTAGCCCAAGTTATGATCCATGGGATCAAAGACTCTGTGTGGTGCCAGATGGGGATTTATTTAAAATTCTACGTGCAGGCCAAGCCAGTATTGAAACGGATCATATTGAAAAATTGACTGCAAATGGAATCCAGTTGAAGTCAGGCAAACATTTAGATGCTGATATTATCGTTTCTGCGACTGGGCTTGAAATCCAAATTTTGGGCGGAATTAAAGCGACCATTGATGGTAAAGCATTGAACACCTCACAGCATATGTTGTATCAAGGCATTATGGTCAGTGATGTTCCGAATATGGCGATGGTGATCGGGTACATCAATGCCTCTTGGACATTGAAAGTCGATATTGCAGCACATTATATTTGTCGTCTGCTTAACCATATGGATAGGAAAGGCTATGCAGAAGTCATTCCACAAGGTGATCAGGCTGAATTGCTCGAAGATACGGTGATGGGTAGTCTGAGTTCTGGGTATATTGCTCGAGCTGCAGATGTGATGCCTAAGCAAGGCAAGCATGCCCCTTGGAAAGTCAGCAATAACTATTTAGCAGATCGTAAAGACTTAAAAAATGCCAAATTCGATGATCGCGTACTGCAGTTTAGTAAGCGCACAACCCAAGCGATTGTCGAAAAAAAGCCTAAACTGGTGTCTTAACAAGTAATTTACTTTAATTGAAAAAAGGAGTGCTAGCTCCTTTTTTGATGATTCATACTTTGTAGTAGCTTAATTCTTAGAGTAGGGGAGTAGATTGCTCCCCTTTAAAATTTTTGCAATGAATGTATTAAAGACTACGAGAAATCAGTTCTTTCATAATCTCATTGGTGCCAGCGTAAATGCGATTTGCACGATTATCGATGTAGGCGCGTGCGATTGGGTATTCCAGCATATAGCCGTAGCCACCATGCAATTGCAGGCATTCATCGACAACCTTCGAGAACATGTCTGATATCTTATATTTTGCCGCCGCTGCTGCATCAATTCCTAGGTTTTCTTCAAGTTGTAGTTGCATACAACGATCTAAATAAGCGCGACAAAAATCGATTTCAGTGCGTAGTTCAGCCAATTTAAAGCGTGAGTTTTGGAAAGTACCAATGGGCTTGCCAAAAGCCTTGCGATCTTTGCTGTATTGAACAGTATGTGCAAATGCGGCTTCGGCACCTGCCTGACAGATAATCGCGACTAGCATGCGTTCCCATGCCAACTCTTTCATCAGCATAATAAAGCCCATCCCCAGCATACCGAGTAGGTTTTCTTTGGGAACGCGTACATTGTCAAAGAATAATTCGCAGGTATCTTGGCCTTTCATACCAATTTTATGCAGTGGTTTACCTTTACTAAATCCGGCGCGATTTGCTTCTACGATGAACAACGATAGGTTAGCTGAACCTTTTTCAGCATCACCGGTTTTACAGACCACAATCGCCATGTCACATAAGTAGCCATTGGTAATAAAGATTTTTGATCCATTGATCACATAGTCATCACCATCTGCAACAGCCGAGGTACGTACAGCCTGCAAGTCAGAACCTGTGCCAGGCTCAGTCATGGCAATGGCTGTGATGGTTTCACCACTGGCCATCTTCGGAATCCATTTTAATTTTTTTTCTTCATTGCCAAAGTTGTTGATGTAATTGGCCACGATATCGGAATGAAGGGAGAACCCTGTAGCAGAGTCCATGGCATAGGCTTGTTCTTCGATCAAGATCATACTGTAAAGTCGATCTACCCCAGAGCCACCATATTGTTCTGGCATGGTGCAGCAAAGTAGTCCTAATGCGCCCGCTTTATTCCATAAGTCACGATCTACATGTTGTTGCTGTTCATATTTCTCAGTATTGGGAACCACTTCTTTTTCATAAAATTTACGGACGGTTTCGCGAAAGGCATCATGTTCTTCATTGAATAAGTTGCGAGGTAACATGTTGGCCAGCGGTCGAATAGCACCTGATTGCATTGTTGTTGTATCCCTAAACAGCATTGTAGATGCTTTGAAAGTAAAAGAATAAGCACTTGCTCACAAGGTGATGAATGCTCATTAGTCTGAAATAAATGATCTATTTGGCCATTTGTACTAAATTGATCACAGCCTTTTGCCAAGACAATATTTCTACAGACCCAGATGGATTGGGTTAAACTAATGTAAATTTTTGTGTGATGGAAATTGCAATGTCTGAGAATATGAGTTTAGAAGAACGTAAAGTCATTTATCGCGCCCGCCGCGGTCTTAAAGAAATCGATGTCTATTTCGACCCCTATGTTAAAAACCACTATTTGGTGGCAGATGAACATGAAAAAGCACTCTTTGCTGAATTGGTTGAACAAGAAGATCCTGATTTACTCGATTGGTTTATGGAAGTGATTGAACCGCCACGTACAGAATTGAAAGATCTGATTGTTAAACTCAAGCATTATGTCCATGGCTGAGCAAATGCCCATTGGGATACATCGCCACTATGAACTCAAACCCAGCCAAATTGCGCTGGGTTTTCGATTAAGCTGTTTGGTTTTGATTCTATACTGCAGCTTGCAATTACTCTCTGCTACTGCGCTTATTTTGCTAAGCATTGTGCTGCTGATCAGTGCTTTGCATTTTTTAAAAAAGCCACAAGTTCGAGTGCTCAGTCAGCTTGAAGGGGACGAATGGAGCGTACAATTTCGTCATCAAAAATCCATCCAAAGAGTGAAAATTAAAAAATTATTGGATCATCAACTTTATATTGTTGTTTATTTTTACAACAATCAGGCTGCACCATTGTTGATATGGCCTGATCAAATGGACAGAAAGTCGTGGAAATCGCTGGTTGTTCGATGTAAGCTAAGTAAATCGTAAAACAGTTCACAATATGTAAAAATAGAAAAGTTGTTGAAATGAAACACATAATTTTTATATTGATGTTTTATTTAAAATATTGTTAGACATCTGTGCAGAAACCCACTAAATTAAATCCATTGTTAGACAATTTTGCATTTGTATTTTTACTTATACAGTTACATTAACGCATCAACGGGATTTGATGAATTTCAAGTTTTGAAGTAATTTTGCGTTATGGTTTGATATTTCAACTTAAGTTGTGATAAAACCTACTATGTAAAAATTGATACCGCTGACCAGATTGATAAAATCTAAACTGATTAATCCCTTTTGGGATTTACCACTTGATAAGTAGCATGTGCTGAACCGTCGCAATGCTACTTTTTTTTGCCTAAAATTTAGATATTTCCATTTTTAGGTCAATTCCTCATCATTTCATAAATGACAAACTGCTGTAGATCGCGTAAATATAGTTTTGTGCAGTTTGGCAAACTGAGCAATCCTATTTCAAGGAATAATCAAAATTACAAAAGGGAATAACAAGATGTATTCACAGAAAAAAATTATCACCCTGCTGCTCATCAGTATGGCAACTTCATTTGTGCTGACGGGGTGTTCATTTGCAGTCAAAGGGGGTGCTAGTGCTGGACTTGGCATCACTGAAAAGCATATCGTGCCACCGATCCTGAGTATGGGTGACACTGACATGGTATGTAACAGCGGTAATGCACTCACGCCCTTAATTATGTCGACGCAGGATATGGGCGCCGACCCGACGCGTGTTGCAGTGCTGCTGTACTCAGCGGCGGGGATGTGTGCTGAGAACCAAGCCTTAAATGCCGAGTTGCGTTATTTACGCGCGGCAAAAGCGGGGCAAGTGACTGAGGCACAGGATGCGCGTATTGAGCAAAAACGTTGGGCGGCTGTGGCTGCAGCGCGGCAGTATGCGGGTTATCAACTGTTGGAAAAACGTTGGAAAGTGAAATTTAAAAAACAGTTGGGTGAGGGTTGCCCAATTATGAAAGATTCACTTGATCAGACCGTGTATTTACTCGGCATGCTCAGTGGACTGCAGTCGATGACCAATGATATTAGCTCCGGTGGGCAAGTGCATGTTCCTAAAGATATTGCCGCCATCGTTGAGCGTGGCATGACTTGTCTGGATAACAGCACGTATTGGGGGGCACCCGAGGCTACACGCGCTGTGATTTGGACTTTATTACCGGGTGCAGGAGAAGGCAAAGCTGATCCTTATCAAACATTGAAACAATCTATGCAATTGGGTGAATCCAAAGGTGTACGTCTATCGCATGCCTTAAATGCAATTGCTGCTCAGGCCAGCGGTGATGATGGGAAAATCCGTGATGCCCTTCGGGCCTATGCTGCATCGAGAGCAGGTGAAGCCGTGGAGAATACAGAATATCGCTTGATTGATCGAATGGCGGGACAGATGGTGCAGCATGTTGCAGATCGCTATTGGACTGAACATACCGGGGTACGTGCTGCTGAAGATGGCATGAGTCGTTTTTGGGATGATCAGGATGACACAGGCGATGAAGATCTTTTTAAAGACCTGCCTGAAACACCTGCTTCATAAATTAACATGCTGTGTTCAGGTGTATTGCAGTTGAGATGAACAACAGGATTCATTTTTAATACATGGTTTTAAATGGAGGAAGAGTAAATTATGAGCTCTTCTTCTGTGGCTCTAAGAGGTCTATGCATGAAAGAACGGCAATTGAAAAGAACCATTATTTTTATTGCGTTTGCCATGTTTATCGCTGCTTGTCTGCAAGTCTTTCAACAATGGTTTTTTTATTCAAAGTTTGAGTTTTTCACTCAACCGTGGCGTTGGTGGACCGGGCATTGGGTACATGTGGGTTGGATTCATTATGTGCTGAATATGCTGGCCTTTATCTGTTTACCCTTTATATTTCCACAACTTCGACTGCGTTATTTAGTGCTCATGTTATTGGCTCTACCCCCCATCATGAGCTTCAGTTTTTATTATTTTTATCCCAATATCGAAGCCTATGCAGGTCTTTCAGGGGTATTGCATGGTCTTTATGTGGCGGTGGCAATTTTCTATCTCCAATTTGCCAAAGAGCGTAAATTTGCCTTATTGGTCTTGGGTCTGGTGGGCGCAAAATTGATTTGGGAAAACACCTTCGGTTCATTACAAACCGCTGAATTGATTGGTAGTCCAGTGCTGGTTGAAGCCCACTTGGTGGGGGCAATCTGGGGTGGTGCAATTTCAATTATTTACTTGCTCTACCTTATCCAGCGTAAAAAAATTAAAGTTGACTAAAAAATCAAAATTTAAACTTGATCTGTCATATGATTTTGCATATTTTTAATTCACATTGAGCTTAGCCTATATGGAATAGGGATGAGAGCGGATTCTCAAACTCAAGGAATTGATGTCATCCCCATGGTGATGACAGCGAATAATAAAAGTGGATAAATCATGCATGATCAACAACAACGCCCAGATCCGTCAAATGCACAGCAGCAACCGTCAACCCCACCTAATAAAAATCAACCTTCACAGCAGCAAGCAGCGCAGTCCGGTCTTGGTCGGCTAAAAAATATATGGACAGAATGGATCTCCACCCTGGTGGTACTGGGGTTACTGTTACTGACCTTGGTGATTGGCACGGGTGAAATGATCCATGGCCAATTACTGCGTTTGGGCCAAGGCTTGTATGGCGATGCGGCCTCAGGCTTACAATATTCGGTGTTGCGAGCGGAACCGACCCAACCCAGTTGTGAACGCAACCCCAATATTGATGCGCAAGTTCAACAACAGATGAATAACAATGCGCAGGATGAGTTTGCCGATTTTTTTGGAACGGCATCTGAACAGGATGTACGTCAATCTGTACTTGCAGCGCAGCAACTTTGTGAAGAAAAATATCTCAGCTACGATCAGACCGTTGCCTATATCGATCAGCATGCAACATTAAGAACGTATCGTAATATTGAACTCGGCTTTGCTGTGGTGTTTCAATTTGGCACCGATCATCGCGCTTTATTGTTGGTGTTGATGGTGGTCTTTGCCGCGATGACCACCACCTTGAAGATCCATCATATTGCCCTACGTAGTCCGCAAACACGCTTGGATTATCGGGTCTATGCGCTGGCCATGACCTTGGGTAATGCCTTATTGGCGTTTTCAGCATTGAGTCAATATCGATCGGTATTGGATTCCGGTGTGGTGATGAGTATCGATGACAAGCTGATTTATGGATTGTGGATCATACTCTTTGCGCTTTTGGCCCTGATCAGTCTGTATCAATTGTTTAAACCCAATACACAGGCCAAAGCTGGTGGTACTTTGGGCATGGCAATGTTGTCGATCCCACTCTATGCCTATATGGCGATCATCACAGGGATCAGCTTTAGTTTCTTTATGGCTTATCCGATGGGACAAGGCATTTATCTGGGGCAGTTGGTTGAGTTCTCAACGATTTTCCTCAATTTGGCCTTGTTTATCTGGGCGGGGATGTTGTTGAAGCAAACCCTGATTGTCGATAAATTTTTAAGTATCTTAAGACCTTGGAATTTATCTCCTGAAATCCTGACTTGGCTGATCTTGTTGGCAGCTGCCTTGCCAACCGCCTATACCGGTGCTTCGGGTATATTCGTCATCGCTGCGGGTGCGATCATCTATAAGGAAGTCTGGAATGCCGGCGGTCGTCGTCAATTTGCATTGGCGTCTGCTGCGATGTCTGGCTCGATGGGGGTGGTGCTCAGACCATGTTTATTGATCGTGGTTGTGGCTTCACTGAATAAAGAAGTCACCACTGATTTCCTCTATCACTATGGTCTGTATGTGTTTTTGATTACTTCGACCTTGTTCTTGTTGGTGTCGTTAATGTTTGCGGAGCAGAAATTCCGTATTGCTTCGCCGCGAGTCGCATTTCCATTGTCGATTAAAGGCTTGGTCAAAGTCCTGCCTTATGTGCTGATCTTTATTCTGATTTGGTTGTTCTATAAATATGCCTTAGACACCAAAATGAATGAGTTCACTGCACCGATTATGATGCCGATTATCTTATTGGTGATGGTGCTGTATGAAAAGTTGCGCCATGAACATGCACCGATTGCAGCAGTCGGTCACTGGGATGAAAGCCTGAATCCTATAGCATCTGCGGGCCAAGTGCAGATGCCATCTACAACGACCACTGCAACGCCATCTGCAACTGCAATGACAACGAGCACTGCAACGCCTTCGGCTATGGCAGCAGTCACCGCAGCAAGCTCAGCTCAACAGGCTGAAGCGGCTCTGCCACGGGTTGGATTCTTCAAAGCGATCCATCTATCGAGCAGTGAAACAGTGGGGCATATCGGGGCCTTGGTGATTTTGATGGCACTGTCGGTCAGTGTAGGCGGCTTTTTAGAACGCATTCATATTATGGAGTTGTTCCCTACCGATATTGGCAGCATGTATTTGGTGCTGACCTTGATCGTGGCCTTGATGATTTTTGTGGGCATGATTATGGATCCGTTTGGTGCTGTGATTCTGATCTCAGCGACGGTGGCACCCGTGGCCTATCAATATGGGGTTGATCCAGTGCATTTTTGGATGATTACATTGATCGGTTTTGAGTTAGGTTATGTATCTCCACCTGTGGCTTTGAATCACCTTTTGGCACGGCAGTCGATTGGCGATGCCGAGGTGGCGGCAGCCGATGCTGAAGTACGACATCAAGGATTTTTCTATCGCTATGAACGTTGGATTTTACCGTTGTTGGTGATGTTCCCCGCGATGCTGATCATTGCCTATGTGCCGTATATTTTCAAATTATTTAACTGGTACTAGTCGCTCAAGCCGATAAAAAATCATAGCGTCCGCAAGGGCGCTATTTTTTGTGCAATTGAAATTAAAACCTAGAGAAAGCTGATCAATTCCCATCAAAAATTACACTATTGTCTTAGGGAATGCATTAAGCTCTCGAAGCTTGATATTGATAAGTGTAGTGCCTTGTAAGCCAAGCCAGTCATAGCTTTTGGCTTTATACAGTTTGCTCTATTTTATTGCTGATGAGCACATTTTCACTCACTTAATGCGAAGATGATTGGGTAAAGGAATGACCCAAATACAAAAATGTCTGAGGTGGCTCAGGACATAGAAGAAATTGGAATAACAATGAAAAAAATAACGGATTCTAGACCGGTGGATGGTCGATTTTTTAGGCTGTGGAATACGTGGATCTCGACCTTTGCAGTGATGGTGTTGTTAGTTTTGACCTTGGTCATTGGAACAGGGGAGATGATTCATGGGCAATTGCTAAGGATCGGTGAAACGCTTTATGGTGACCCCGAAATAGGGATGCAATATTCTTTTTTAAGGGCTGAACCTGAAGCGCCAAGTTGTGATCCAAATCCCAATGTTGATGCATTGGTGCAACAACAAATGCAGTCCAATGCCAAGGATGAGTTTGCTGATATCTTTGGTACAGCGAGCGCAGCTGATGTTCGTGAATCCGTTCTTGCTGCCCAACAGCAATGCCAAGAAAAATACACTTTTTATCAGACCACGCAGCAATATCTAGAGCAGCACAGCAGCCTACGCAGTTATCGTAATATTGAAACGGGATTCTTCTGGTTATTTAAATTTGGGACAGAAAATCGGGTCTCGATCTTGTTGTTGATGGTGATGATTTCTGCCATCACTGCCTCAATCAAAATGCATCACATTAGCCTCAGGCCCGCTAAAACCAAATTGGATTTTCAGGTCTATCATCTGTTTATGATCTTGGGTAATGGCTTATTGAGTTATTCGGTGATCAGCCAATATCTGTCGGTATTGAATTCGGGTGTGGCGGTCAATGTGGAAACCCATACCGTGTACTGCTTGTGGTTGATCCTATTTATCAGTTTGACCCTGATCAGTGCGCTGCAATGGTTTCGGATCCCGAGTACAGCAACAGCGGGTGGTAAGCTCGGGCTGGCCCTACTCAGTGTGCCGCTGTTTGCCATGATGGCCGTGGTGACCGGAATTGCCTTTAGCGTGTTCATGGATTATCCGATGGGGCAAGGGATTTACTTGGGGCAGTTGGTTGAATACTCCGGCATTTTCCTAAATCTTGCCTTGTTTATTTGGGCAGGGATGTTGCTGACCCAAACCCGTATCATGGATGTCTTCCTCGCCATACTCAGGCCATGGAATCTCACGCCTGAGATTCTGACCTTTTTGATCCTGATTGCTGCTGCGATTCCCACTGCCTATACCGGTGCTTCGGGCATATTTGTGATTGCCGCTGGAGCACTGATTTACAAAGAAGTCTGGAATTCGGGTGCGCGCCGTCAATATGCTTTGGCGGTGTCGGCGATGTCAGGCTCTTTGGGGGTGGTGCTACGTCCGTGTTTACTGATCATTCTGATTTCCATGCTCGACAGTCGGCATGTGACTTCTGATGAGCTGTTTCAACATGGGCATTATGTCTTTTGGCTCACGGCCTTGATCTTCCTTGCCGTGTCTTTAGTGCTGGCCAAAGAAAAATTTAGGATCAATTCACCCAAGCAGGCATTGCCGGCGATGGGTCGTGCACTGCTGGCGGTGGTGCCCTATGTGTTGTTGATTTTAGTGGTATTGGCATTTTATCGTTTTGGCCTCGATACCCCGATGGATGAGTTTACTGCGCCGGTAATTCTACCGATCATGCTACTGGGCTTTATTTATTTTGATAAACGCTTTGGGCATTTACTGCCTGTGGCCAGTCTGGATGATGCGCTGTCACGCCAACATCAACAACAATCCAGCTATTTGCAAGGCCATACCCCAGATGCCAAACAACGAGGGAAATTTAGCAGTGCAGTACGCTTCGCCACCGCTGAAAGTGTTGGGCATATTGGTGCATTGATTATTTTAATGGCGCTCTCCGCCAGTATGGGCGGTTTGATCGAGCGTAGTGACATGGTCAGCCTGTTGCCAACGCATTTGGGCAGTCTGTTGTTAACCTTGGGTTTTATAGCCTTGTTATTGGCCTTGATCGGGATGTGTACCGATCCCTTTGGTGCGGTGATTTTGGTGGCTGGAAGTATAGCCCCGGTCGCCTATGCCAATGGTATTCATGCGATTCACTTTTGGATGATCGTGTTGGTGGCATTTGAGTTTGGTTATGTTACGCCGCCTGTGGCATTGAATCATTTACTAACCCGATTGTCGGTCGGCGATGCAGAGATGGCGGCCGCAGATGCCGAAGCCAAACAACATTATCGCCATTTTTATTATCGCTATGAGCGTTGGATCTTGCCGATGATGGTGCTGTTCACTTCGCTGATGTTGGTGACTTATTTACCTTATGCCCTGAATTTATTTGGATGGTATCCGAATAAGTAATTTCTCAACCCACTTGTGTTTAAAGCAACGCTTGAACAACGGTGAGACCTTTCTGTTTTGAATGGAGTAACAATAATATGAAATCAAACACTTCAATCTGCATTGGTTTTTTAGTCTACCCCAATTTTACCCAGTTGGATCTAACCGGGCCATTTGAGGTTTTCTCGCGTATTCCTGACGCCAAGGTGCATTTGATCTGGAAAAAAACTGAGCCGGTACGGTCGGATAAGGGTATGAGCCTTTTGGCCACGGTGGATTATGCGCATTGTCCTGATCTGGATCTCATCTGTATACCCGGTGGGCCCGGCCAAGTTGAATTGATGCAAGACCATGAAACTCTGGCCTTTATCCGGGACAAAGCCCAACGGGCGAACTGGGTGACTTCAGTTTGTACCGGATCATTATTATTGGGTGCTGCAGGGCTATTACAGGGTTATCGTGCCACCTGTCATTGGAATTCGATGGATATGTTGGCGATCTTGGGCGCTAAACCTGTGGCGGAACGTGTGGTAATGGATCGTAATCGTATTACTGGTGCAGGGGTGACCTCAGGGATTGATTTTGGTCTCTATGTGGTGGCGATGTTATTTGGCGAAGATTTGGCACAGCAGATTCAGCTGCAAATGGAATATGATCCTGCACCGCCATTTGATGCAGGATCAACCAAAACTGCGTCGATCCATATCATGGATGAAGTACAACATCAGATGTCGAGTCTGCAGCAACGCCGCCGTGCCATGACCCAATTGGCTGCGACGCAGTTGGATGAGGTCGATGTCGAGTTGTGATCTATCAGTGTGTAGGTTGAATGCTCAGGCAGATCATAGATGGCTGCATGCTTTAAGTTTTAGTTTTTAAACGGTTTTGCAACAGAGGGCTACACAGTGCAATGGCAACTAAGATAAAACCAAATCCGATCAGGCTGTAATGATCGGGCGTTTCTGACCAAAACCAATAGCCCCACAGTCCAGCAAAGACAATCGCAATATAGTTGACTGGGCCAATCAGGCCAGCAGGTGCCATTTTATAGGCATGGGACATAAACATTTGGCTAATACTGGCCAATACACCTGCAGCAGCGAGAAAGCCAATTTCTCGCCAACTGTAGGGGCGCCACAGCCAAAACATCGGGATCGCAGACACCAAACTACCGATTACACAGAAATAAAATACAATGCGTTCAGGTGGTTCAGTCTGGGTCAGGGCACGTACTGTGACATAGGCCATTGCTGCAAGAAAGCTGGCACTGAGACCTACTGCAGAAATCGTATTAAAAAAGCCATCATCGGGCTTGGCGACAAACAGCACCCCAATCAATCCCACCGCCGCAGCCATTAACATGGGTAGGGTGATTTTCTCTTTGAGAAATAACCATGCGATCAAGGGGATAAACACTGGCGAAGAATAAGTAAATACCATGGCATTGGAGAGTTTGAGGTTGGCAATGGCATAGAAGAATCCGTACATCGCCATTAAACCTGCAATCGAGCGCCAAGTATGCATCCACAGTTTTTCAGTTTTAAAATGCGCCAAACCTTTGTTTAACACCAAGGGGAGGAAAATCAGCAGTCCGAAAATATTGCGGAAGAACACCACACTGGCATTATCAACGGTATGTGAGGCATAACGTACACAGACCCCCATGATTGAAAATAACAGGGCAGACAGCGTCAGAAATCCAATCGCCCTAAGCAATTGACGATTGGATGGTGGGGCTTGCGTCATGGTAAATCTACTTCGCAGAATGGTCGGCTGAAACTTAGTCTAACAAAGTTGACTGATGTTTAAGCCTTTTCAGCCTGATCTAGGTGGGGCATTTACGGGATTAGTTTAGGAATATACGGAATAAGGCCATTCATTAAGGCTTGAATCGATGCGCGGGCAATATCATGATCAATCGCCACACCCCAATGTTGTCGACCGGATTGATCCTGTAACTGCACATAACTAATTGATCGGCTGTGACTGGCTTTGCCCAAGCTATGCTCCTTGTAGTCGATAATCTGGAGTTGTAAGGCACTTAATTCAGACAAGGCATTTAAACTCGCAGACAGTACGCCATTGCCCTGACCTATGCAGCTGATCTGACGCTTAGCCTGTTGAACCTGTAACTGAACTTGGGTCTGAGATACGCCAAGTTGCTCAACGCTATATTGAGTCAAATGCAATTGTTGTTGCGATACACAATAATGCTGGCAAAAAAGTTGCCAGATCTGACTTTGGCTTAATTCTTGACTGCTGGCATCAGAAACCTTTTGTACCACTTGGCTAAAGTCACGCTGTAATGCGGGCGGTAATTCAATGCCGTGGTTTTGCTGTAATATCCAAGCAGCGCCACTCTTGCCTGACTGACTATTGACCCGAATCACCGCTTCATAGCTACATCCCACATCGGATGGATCAATGGGTAAATAGGGCACTTCCCAACGTTGGTGCGTTTGATTTTGACGTGCCTCAAAGCCTTTCTTGATCGCATCTTGATGGCTCCCAGAGAAAGCAGTAAATACCAACTCACCCGCATAAGGATGGCGTGGATGAATCGGGAGTTCATTGCATGCGCTGACCACATCAACAATCTCTTGGATTTGACTAAAATCCAGTCTTGGAGAGATGCCCTGACTATACATATTCAAGGCTAAATTGACCAAGTCCACATTACCCGTACGTTCACCATTTCCAAATAAGCAACCTTCAATCCGATCGGCACCTGCCAATAAGGCCAATTCAGCACTGGCCACACCCGTACCGCGGTCATTGTGCGGATGGACACTGATACAGACCTGATCACGTTGAGAGAAATGACGGCAGAACCATTCCACCTGATCAGCAAAGACATTTGGGGTGCAGACTTCGACGGTGGTCGGTAAATTAATAATCATTGGGCGTGCTGCACAAGGTTCCCACACCGCAGCTACAGCTTCACAGACCTCTAGCGCAAATTCAGACTCGGTAAAACAAAAGGTTTCAGGTGAATATTCAAAAGTCCATGCAGTATTCGGATATTGCTCACACTGTTGGCGAATCTGTCGGGTGGCATTGACCGCGAGTTCGATGACCTCTGCTTTAGACATTTTAAATACGATGCGTCGGAAGACCTCAGCAGTGGCATTGTATAAATGAATGGTGGCTTGTTTCACACCGATTAATGATTCGAAGCTGCGCTCGATCAAATCCTGCCGCGCTTGGGTAATGACTTGTATGTTGACATCATCTGGGATGTGATTTTTTTCAATCAAAAATCGCACGAAATCAAAGTCAGTGTCTGAGGCGGAAGGGAAGGCGACTTCAATTTCTTTAAAGCCACAAGCTAATAATAATTGGAAAAATTTAAATTTTCGCTCATGCCCCATTGGATTGGCCAAGGATTGATTACCATCACGAAGATCAGTGGATGACCAGCGTGGTGCATGCTCGATTTTAGCATTTGGCCAAGTTCGATCAGCTAATTGTATGGCATCAAAGCGCGCGTATTTCTGTGCTGGATTACTCAACATGGTGGTCTCCTCATACTCATAAGTCTTATGTTGTAAAGTATGCGATCAGACACGGTGCGTTGCCCAAGCGTAGCCGCCAAGTTGTGTAGCGAAAAGGACAATCCTCTGTTGTGAGATGCGAAAGGCTAACGTCTTATGATTCAGGGGCTTTGTTTGACAGATCAAATGATCGGGTGGTGTTTCGGTTACACTGCATTTAAATTTGATTTAAAGTCACAGGATAACGATTAAGCCTAGGGTAATAAAAATATGATAGATATTAAAATCAAACATTTAGCGGCTGAAGATGTCGATGCTTATCGAAGCATTCGCCTGATGGCCTTATCACAAGCACCTGATATGTTTGGCGCTATTTATGCGGTTGAGGTTGAACAACCCCTGCAATTCTTTATAGATCGATTGACTCAGTCTTTTATTCTGGGGGCGTATCAGGGGGAACAGATTGTGGGAATAGTTGTATTTCAACAACAGCGAGGAATGAAAGTGGCGCATAAAGCGCAGCTTTACAGTTTTTTTGTGCATCCTGAATTTAGAGGTCTAGGCATTGCTGATCAATTGTTGAAAGCCGTGATTGTTCATGCAAAACAATGCGTGTCGCAAATATTACTCACTGTGCTTGAAACGAATCATGCAGCGCTCAGACTTTATCAAAAGCATGGCTTTAAAGAATATGGTGTTGAGCCTAGAGCGGTAAAAAATGGCGCTGAATATCAAAATGAAGTCTTGATGGTATTACTGGATCTATAGCATAAATCATGATTGCAATGATTCGGCCTCAATACAAATCAAGCGCGACTTAAGGACGATTCATTATTTCAAACTGGGCGATGTATTCACTTGGGGTCATAGTCGTCTCACGTTTAAACATGGCACTAAAGGCACTTGGACTTTCATAGCCCAAGTCCAGTGCGATGCTGAGTATCGGTTTGTTTAAAGCCAAATCAGTCATGGCCTGCATTAATTTGGCCTGCCGTATCCATTGTGCAAAATTCATCCCAGTTTCTTTTTGAAAATATCGCGCTAAGGTCTTGCTACTCATATGTAATTGAGCTGCCGCCGCATCGAGTGGCCAAGCCTCCGCTAAATGCTCACGCACATGCTGGCAAAACTGCACCAAGCTTGGGGTTTTTGGTTCAGGCAGGTTAAAGGGCAGCGTGGGTAACCAACGCACTTCATCTAAGATTAATTCCAGTAAACGTTCATTGCGGCTATGTGGCAAGACTGCAGTTTGGATCTCTAAAGCAGCACTCATCAGTTCTCTGATCAGTGGGGAAATACTGACCACCAAGCATTCATCCACCAAGTCCGCGCGACTCAACGGCTCGATCAACACCCCACGAACTTTGACCTGACCACTGATTAACAGGGCATGCGGTTGATGGGCGGGAATCCACACGCCACGGCCCGGTGGACAGATCCAAATCCCGTGCTCAGTCTGAACCCGTAGTACCCCGGTTAAGGTGTGAATCAGTTGAATTCGTTGGTGATGGTGCCAATCCTCGACATGGCCATGCGGGTAGTTTTTGGAAAATGCATAGATGGGATAGTCGGCATAGCCATGATGAAAATCTTGTCCCATGATCGACCTCAGTGAATATTGTCCGTTTTACGATAGTGATTGTCTTAAAGTCGTGTAAACGCCGTGGCTTAATTTTTTAACATGAAGTCGTTCATCCTGTATAGGTTTAATCTCATGTTTCAAAAAGCCGCTATCTACCCTTTATTGGCAATCCTGTTTTGGGCTGGCAATGTCGTGGTCTCTAAATTGGCCAGTCATGCGATCTCACCCATTGCGATTACATTTTACCGACTGGTGCTGGCCTTGGCGGTGATGAGTGTCTTTGTGCTGATTCCCGCTTGGAAAAATCGTCAGACCATTGGCTTGTATTGGAAGCATTTGGCCTTGGGTGGGTTTTTATCGGTCTCCTTGTTTCAATTTCTGTCCTATCAAGCGGCATCGACCACCACCGCAACCAATATGGCGATCGTCACCACCTTGATTCCCTTATTAACCATGATCTTGAGCAGTCTGATCCTCAAAGATCGTGTCAGCTACGGCATGTTATTCGGTGGAGTGGTGTCATTGTATGGCATCGTCTATTTGCTGAGTCAGGGGCGGGTCAGTCAAGTCTTGGCCAATGGCATCCATCTTGGAGATGGCTTGATGCTCATTGCCGCGATTGGTTTTGCATTTTATGGCGTTCTACTTAAGCGCTGGAAAATGCCGATTCCTGCATGGCAGTCCAACTTTGTGCAGTCTTGTTTTGCGATCGTGTATGTGTTGCCCTTTTTTGTGTTTTTACCTGCTGCTGATATGCAATTGAATCAACAGACCATTCCACTGATCATCTATGCCAGTATTTTTTCTTCGGTGCTGCTGTCTTATTTGTGGATCGAAGGGGTGCGGCATCTTGGGCCGAACAAAAACAGTATTTTTATGAATTTGCTGCCCTTGTTCACGGCACTGATCGCCGTGGTCTTACTCGGTGAGCATTTACAACGATTTCATTATATTGGAGGCTGTCTAACGCTGATCGGCATCGTCATGGCGCAAGTTTTTCAACAACCAATCTTTGCTGCCAAAACCAAATCTATCACTTAAGTCAGTCGGGCACTGAAGCAGAAAGAACTTAAGCGATATGGACATAAAAAAATCCGCTACAGCTTTAGTGCGTAGCGGATTTTTATTGATTGAGAACTGAGAACTCAATCATTGATTAAAATGTATAAATTACTTTTGCGGGCGCGGTTTAAATTGAACCACTCCGATCTCATCGGCAACTTCAGGTTCTGCCGGTGCATCAACAAAAGTGGGGCGATTTTCGGAATATTCACATTCCACACACTCGATCCACTCGGCATCGGCAGTGCTCAGCATCACGATACGATCTGCAGCCTCACACTTCGGGCATTTGGCTCCGGCGATGAAACGACGTTTAATCTGCATATGCTTACCACTGCGCTTAAATTTGCTATGAAGGTCGGTAGTTTAAGCGCTTTTAACGCTATTCGTCCAACCTTGATGACGTAACAATGCATCAATTTTTGGTTCACGACCACGGAAGTTGACAAAAGCAGTCAATGCACTGTCCTTACCGCCTACAGCCAAGACCGCTTTACGGAATTGCAGTCCAGTATCAGTATTGAAAACGCCTTCTTGCTCAAAGCGATCAAAGGCATCACTGGCCAACACTTCCGCCCATTTATACGAATAATAACCCGCTGCATAACCACCAGCAAAGATATGGCTAAAACTGTTTTGGAAACGGTTGTAGTCGGTGGTTGGGAGCACTGCATATTTACTGCGGATATCATCCAAAGTGGCTTGAATCTGAGTGGTATCCAAAGCAGGGTTTTGTGCATGAATGTTCAAGTCAAACAAGGCAAATTCGATCTGACGTAGACTTTGCATACCAGATTGGAAGAAACGTGCATCGAGCAAAGCCGTTAATAAGTGCTGTGGCAAAGACTGCTTGCTCTCGATATGTTCACTCAAGCTATTGAGGCTGTCCTGATCCCAAGTCCAGAACTCCATAAATTGGCTCGGCAATTCCACCGCATCCCAGGCCACACCGTGAGTACCGGCTACAGAGATCTGGTCGACTTCAGTGAGTAAGTGGTGCAGGCCATGACCAAACTCGTGGAATAGGGTGATCACTTCATCATGACTGAGTAAGGCCGCTTGATCCGCCACAGGTGGGGTAAAGTTGCCAACCATATAGCAAATCGGTTTTTGTAAACCTTGTGCAGTTTGCATGCGTGAACGGAAGCCACTCATCCAAGCGCCACCACGTTTGCCA
The DNA here is from genome assembly GCF_004345325.1 of Acinetobacter calcoaceticus. Taxonomy (GTDB): domain Bacteria; phylum Pseudomonadota; class Gammaproteobacteria; order Pseudomonadales; family Moraxellaceae; genus Acinetobacter; species Acinetobacter calcoaceticus_D. Next base: position 78,442 of record NZ_SLVJ01000001.1, on the reverse strand, counting down.
CTGCGGGCATACAGGTCAAAATAGAAACCGCCCAACACCTGACCTTGGTCTTCGATTTCATAATAATGCACATCCGGGTGCCAGACTGGGGATTGGCGTTCGATGACTTGGATGCCATACAAACGATTCACCACATCAAACAAACCTTGGATCACTTTGGGTGCAGGGAAGTACGGTTTTAAATCTTCTTGAGACAGTTTGAAGCGCGTCTGTTTAATCTTCTCAGAATAATAGGTACTGTCCCATGGCTTGAGTTCAGCCACGCCATCTTGCTGTGCCATGTCGCGCAGTTCTGCAATTTCTTGCTCTGCAGGCGCGCGGGCATGCTCGGCCAATTCAATTAAGAACTTTTGTACCGTTGTCACATCTGGCGCCATTTTGCTGGCCAATGAGTATTCGGCATAATTATCAAAACCCAATAAGGCCGCCATTTCCTGACGTAGCGCCAAGATTTCTTGCATGATGGCGCTATTATCAAACTCAGGTTGAGCGGATTGTTCTGATGCACGGGTGGTGTAGGCGTGATACAGCTGCTCTCTCAAGTCACGATCATCTGCATAAGTCATGATCGCCAAGTAAGCCGGGATATCGAGGGTCGCCACCGCCTGATCCAGTTGGCGTTGTTGACCATATTGTTTGAGTAGCTCGATGCTGCTTTGCGGCAGACCTTGCAACTGTTGCTCAGTCAACGGTTGGAAAAATGCTTGCGTGGCATCGAGCACTTGGTTGGTAAAGTCCGATGACAGTTGCGAAAGACGTGCAGAAATTTCCGCATAACGGCTTTTGGCCTGACCGGTGAGTGCAACACCAGACAATTTAAAGTCACGGATCGCAAGGCGAATCACGCTTTGTTGCGCTTCACTGAGCTGGCTAAATTCGGCCGCATCATGTAGCTGTTGGTAGGTTTGATACAAGGGCGCATGTTGACCAAGGCCCGTGTAGTACTCACTTAGAGATGGCAGCAACTCTTGATGGAGTTCACGGGTTTGAGCATTGTTCATCACCGCATTGAGATGGGAGAGGATGCCCCATGACTCACTCATATTGTTTTCAAGTTGATCAATCTGATCGAGGACTGCAAGTTGTGCTTGGCGTTGTTCTGGTACGGCAGTTAAGGTATCTAAAAATTGCTGGCCTTGTTGGATCGCGGTTTGTATGCGTTGTTTTAAATCATCGAGGCTAATCTGGTCGAACTGGGGGACGGGTAAGGTCGCCTGTTGTAAAGTCATTGTCTTATGCCATTTCGTTATCGGATATAGCTAGATGTAGGGCTTTGGCAGTAGAAAATCAAGGTCATTCAGTGGAAATTTCAACTTGGTCACTGATCAAAGGACATGATTTTAAAGGATGCGTTGGCTTTTCAAATCGTATTCAAAGGCATAAGTATATTTGGTGCTGGCAAAATTTAACCCTAAAATGCCCTTTTTCAGATAGAAGCTGTTGCTGTTATTGATGTTAAAAAAATCAGGATCAAGTGTGGCGCTATGCAGTAAGGATTGCAGGGCCATATCCTCACAATAATCAGGCGGTGCGTCGGATAAGCAGGGGGTGACATAGTCTGCGAGTGCTTGCTGAATATGTTGGCTGGAGAGTTGATGCTGATCCAAGTAAGGCTGTAGATGCAAAAGTTTTTTCTGTTTAAGGTCAATGCTGTAATACATAGCTTTGTAGCTCATGGTTCCGCCACTGGCCTCTCTAAATACCTCAAAACTTAAATACTGTGGGTCCTGATAAATCTTACGGCTATCGAGTACGATACGCGCGACATCTTGGTCAAACTGGGCATATAAGTCCTTTTGAATCATACGATTCAGTGCATTAAATCCAGCACCTTGTAGGCGAGGCATGGTGCCTGAGAAAAAATCAGCATGCTTGGCACGTACCGGCACAGTATCAAATTTTAGCTCGGCAGCTTTTAAGGCCATTGGACAGAAGATGACAGAGAGGAATATGCAGCTAAGTATGGGAGAATTCTTCATATTTTTGTCTCTCACAGAGAACTTAGGGTTCAAGTATGTGTTGTTTGGTTTTAACTTGTTTGACGACGATGCCTAAGGCGCTTTGCTTAAAAGTAACTGTTGCTGGAATATCTGAATATTGTGCCAAATTATGATAAACACTCTTATCAATGCAAAAGTTAAATAAGCGTCCCTGCACTCTATCAACGCGAAGAAGATGTTGACAGCCTTTAGCTTGAGATGACTTATAGGGCTGCACCAACGCTGCTTTGTTTTGAACCTCACCAAAAAAATAAGTATAGCAATAGGGTAAGAATATGCTGATTTGCGACCATAAAACGAAGGCTAAAACGATTAAGAATGCCAACTCACTTTGTATATGATTAAACTTGCCCTTTTTTTGTGATTTTATTTCTTGTAAATAGAGTTTTGTTTTTTTATCGAAAAAGATGAGCCAAATATTGACCAAGATTAGCACTGTACCAACAAACCAAGCATTGCCACGCATAAGCTTTGTATTTGGGATAAAGGTTGAAATAAAAATGGGATAAACAGTTGTGATAAAAAGGTAGAGAAAAAGTAATACATACACATTATAAAAGATATGTCTAAACGATTTTATAGGGGAACTTGTCATATATGGAATTGATTTTAAAGCCAATATTAATTCGGTGTTCAGTTTAACATCTAAGTGTGATTAGTGAAATATTACAACGACTACATTTGAGTGAAGCTTCTTATTCAATATCTGACTAGGTTTTTAGCTTGAGTGGATAGAGTATTTCAATGCTGATGGGGGTCTTATAAAAATTAAAGCAGTGCCACTGATCAAGCTTAGGCTGAGGCAAAGCAATCTAGTTTTGATCATTTTTGACATTACTCAAATAATATTGTTTGCCTTCGATCATAGCTTAAGCCATATCAATTTCAGCCCTTATTGCGCTTGTTCAAGCAAACTTTGTTGATAGCCCTGCATATCAGCAAAGTGAACATCAACATGACTCGGGGTATACAGCACCTTGGCAAAGTTACGGGTCATACATTCGGTATTGATGATCTCACCACTTTTATATTTTTCTTTTTGATGGCGCCAGATTTCATTTTTACGATAATAATCACTCCCGATTTTCAGGAATTGATGGGCTTGTTCAAACACATGATAGACGTAGCCTAAGTCAATCGAACAGCGTAATTCACCTTCGATGCATTTTTCAGTAAACCAAATATTAAGCTGAAATGGATGCTCGGTCGGGTTATAAAACTGATAATCAATATAGTTATAAAATATTGCAGCGCCACTACCAAAAGGCAGTACACGACCTTGATCAGGAAAGGGATCAAAGGAGTGTTGCGAACGTTGCACCACTTCAAGTGGGCTATGCAGTACCAACCAGTGAATCAAATTGGCGATTTGACAAATCCCACCACCAATGCCAGAACGTGCCTCACCAAAACTCAGCTCCATTCCTTCAAGATAGCCTTTTTTAGTCGTGGGTAAGCCGACCAATTGGCAAAAAGAAAAGGTCTGTTGGGGATGGATGATGATGCCGCTGATCTGTTGACTGGCGATTTGGAGATTGGTGATTTTGTTGTGCTGCAAACGTGGATCACTATCGCCGAGTTTACGGATCAAGAGGGACTGATGTTTTTTGACCCGATGGGCCAAAGGAGTGCTTGATAATGCGGTCGCATAATTTTTGCCATCGGTTTTCCATTGCCACAATCGCATTGCGCGACGGGTGCGGGTCGCTGCAAAGTACAGTAGGGGATGGTATTGGCTTAGCGGTTTTTTAAAGATTTTGCGAATTAAACTCATAAAGGGCATCAAAGTGTGATCGCATCATTATACGATGTGAAATGAGGAATCAAAGGCTGAGTGCCAAATTAAAATATTGATCTGCATGGCTAGATGCGAATGCTTAACGCAAACAAGGCTTTATTCAAGCATTGTTGCTTGAGTCACTCAGAATGAAGCAAAAAAATACGGACCGCTCAGGGTCCGTATTTTTGGCTTCGATGAAAGGAATGCTTTATTCGCTACGCGACTTGGCATTGTCCTTTTTCTTCTTGGCTTTGGCTTTTTTCTTTTCCTTGTCTTTTGCTTTGGCCTTGGCTTCAGCTTTAGACGTGCCATTCTTGCCCGACTTTTTGCTATAAGAACTCGGCTTAGACTTGGCTTTTTTCTTCGCAGATTTTTGCTCAGACTGTGCCTGTTCCGTGATCACTTTTTCTGGAGCAACTTTCACTTCAACAGGCGTAATCACTTTAGGTTCAACAGTTGCAATCACTTTCGCTTCAACGGCTTTAGACTCATTCGGTGCGACTTGCTGAACTGCTACAGGTTTTTGATTTTCTGTTGCAACCGGTTTGGCACGTGAGCGAGTACGTCTAGGCTTAGGCGCGCTTGGATTGGCGGTGGTCTGAGCTGGGTTTTGAGCTGAGTTTTGAGCTGAGTTGTGCTTTTGTGCTTCAGTCGGTGCAGTGCTACGCTTCGCTGCAGTCTGAGCATTCGCATTATTCGCGGCAGCAGGATTTGCACCACGACCATTGGCTGCTGCGCCATTGCGGTTATTCGCCGGATTGCGGGTACGGGGTGGTTTTGCCTGTGCAGGTTTAGCTGCATTGGCATTGCCATTTCGGTTATTGCTTGGTTTGGCATTGGCAGATTTAGCGGCATTGACATTGCGGTTGTTGCCCGATGGCGCTTGCTCAGCATTGCTATTGGCAGCGGTGTTCTTCTGCTGAGCATAGACTTGCTCTTTGCTCTGCGCTTTGGCAACACGTGGCGCACGACTACGAATCACACGACCTGCATGACTGAGTTGTTGAATCAATTCAAAGTCAATTTTGCGTTCATCTAGATTGACGCCAGCAACTTTAATGCGTACTTCATCGCCTAAACCAAATACCTGACCACGGTTTTGACCGACCAAGGTCTGGCTGGCTTGATCATACATAAAGTAGTCATCACCGAGTTGGCTAATGTGAATCATGCCATCAACATAGAGGTCTTTGAGGGTGACGAATAAACCAAACTCAGCCACAGCCGAAATGGTACCGACAAACTCTTCACCCAAATGCTGCTGCATATAGTGACATTTCAACCATGTGGTGACGGATCGAGAAGCTTCATCTGCACGACGTTCGGTGGCAGAGAAATGTTGACCTGCATCATCTAAGCTTGCACCAGACAGTGGATAAGGTTTTTTAGCCAATTGCGCTTTGATGGCACGATGCAATAACAAGTCTGGATAACGACGAATCGGAGAGGTGAAGTGGGTATACGCTTCATAGGCCAAACCAAAGTGTCCAGCGTTGTTGGCGCCGTAATAAGCTTGCATCATCGAGCGTAACAATACCGCATGGATACTTGGTGCATCGATTCGATCTTTGGTCGCTTCAATTACGGCTTGATAATCGGCTTGGGTCGGTTGCTCTGGGAATTTAAGTCCCAACAACTTGACGAAATCACGCACTTTTAAGATACGTGAAAACTCAGGTGGCTCATGCACACGGTACAACATTGGAATTTCATTTTTAAGTGAATATTCCGCTGCTGCCACGTTGGCGAGCAACATGCATTCTTCGATCAGCTTATGCGCTTCGTTGCGTTGACGTGGCAAGATTTGATCGATCCCACCCAATGCATCAAAGGTCATATAGGTTTCAACAGTCTCAAACTCCATCGCATGGCGTTTTTGACGTAAATCTTTCAACACTTGATAGAGTTGGAACAAGGTGTTGATCGACTTGCGAACTTCACGATGTTCAGGCACCGCAGTACTGTCACCATTTAAATAGTCCGCCACCTGTGTATAGGTGAGGCGAGCTTTGGAATGCATGACCGATGGATAAAACTCAAAACTGGTGACACGACCTGCTCGAGACAAGGTTAGATCACAGACCATACATAGGCGATCGAGGTTTGGATTGAGTGAACACAAGCCATTTGACAGTGCTTCAGGCAACATCGGTAATACGAAGTGCGGGAAATAAACCGAAGTACCACGTTCTTGAGCTTCATCATCGAGGGGTTTGCCAATACGAACATAATGGCTCACGTCTGCGATTGCCACCACCACACGGTAGCCGCCACCCGGACGTTTTTCTGCATAGACTGCATCATCAAAGTCGCGCGCATCTTCACCATCAATGGTGACCAAGGCCAAATCACGTAAGTCGATACGACCTTTGCGATCTTGCTCGCTCGGCTCTTTAAAGCTTTCCGCCTCTGCAACCACTTCTTCAGGGAATTCGTAAGGCAGACCATATTCTAAAATGGTTTGTGGAATAATAATTTCGGTATCGGCTTTGTCCGCCATCGACTGGATAATATGCGCAGTGGCAAAATCATCACGCGTCGGGTAGTCGTCAATAGCAACACGTAGCGCATCACCGACTTTGGCTTGAGCATGCTCAATCAGTTCTTTTTCAAGGGTAATCGGTTGGTGAGCATTGGGCGCAGCAGGTTGAATATGGTATTCACCTTCATATATAGCCAAATGACCAATAATTTGCTTGACCCGACGTTGAGTCACTTCAGTGATATAGCCCCAGCCTTTACCTTTACGATCGACTGACGTTTGTTGGACTTTAACTTGGTCGCCGTGGAAAACTTGGCGCAATTCGCGTTCAGGCAGGAGTAAGTCGTCTTGTCCTGCGATTGATGCAGTGCCTAAACCTTTATTGTTGATATAGACGGTGGCATCAAATACAGGTAGATCAGTGGTGAGTTGGTATTTATAACCATCTTTCATGAGCTGACCGTCGCGAACCATTGCACTAAGACGATGACTGAGTGCATCGATACTTCTTTGATCGGCGATATTAAAAAATTCAACGAGATCTGCGTGTGACTGTGATTGTTGTTTTTGTTCGATGGTCTCTAAGATAAGTGTACGACTTGGAATAGGATTGTCGTAACGTTCAGCTTCAGCTTTCGCTTCTGGATCATCCCAATTTTTCATCATGGCATTAATTTCATATCAGAGATGCTTTAGCATAAGACATGCAGCGTCGGACTGCACGTAAATGATTGCAATAATGTGTTTTTTAATCGGCTATTTCTAAGGATTTGAAATTGCCAAGTAAGATAATTGAATTAATCAGCATAAAAAAGCAACAAAACGATGAAAATCGCTTAAAAAACATTTAATCGAGCAAAAAATCAGGTTTTTTTTGACTTCATCACTTGTGCAGTTGGTACTAAGTTTGTATTATGGCGGCTCGTTCGGTGAGATGGGTGAGTGGCTGAAACCACGTCCCTGCTAAGGACGCATACGGGTAACTGTATCGAGGGTTCGAATCCCTCTCTCACCGCCACGTTTTTTACGATGCGCTCATAGCTCAGCTGGATAGAGCACTTGGCTACGAACTAAGGGGTCGGGAGTTCGAATCTCTCTGAGCGCACCACATTAAACCTGCGAAACAACGAATTGTCTTGATGACACACAAGTACGCGCTCATAGCTCAGCTGGATAGAGCACTTGGCTACGAACTAAGGGGTCGGGAGTTCGAATCTCTCTGAGCGCACCAACTTGATGATTAAACCGCGAATTTCGCGGTTTTTTTGTGCCTGCGATTTGAGGCATAGCATGCATGGAACGCTAGCGCTGACGCAATATTCAACTTAAACGCTGATCAAGAACTGAATAATAAAATGGATATAGTGCAATAGCAGGCCAATTGACACGACAGCAAGTAGAATGAATCTAAATTTATTATCAGTTGGCGCGACACTTTTATAAAAAATATAAAACCCGAAAATGATCGCCGCATAGATGAAAAAATTCACCAAGAAAAAAACCTTAAAACTGCCAATACGATTACTGATTTCCTCAGGGTGATTGGGGCTGCGCTTGAGGAGGTTGATTCGTTGAGCTTGTTGATCTGAATCAATAAAATCGATGGCTTTTAATTTGTATTGATAATAGCGTTCAAACTCATCCTTCGGGTCGTAGCTCACATAAAAATCAAAAGCAGTTGCTTTGCTTAATCCTTGGTGGGAAGTCTTGCAAAAGCTTGAAAACCCTTGGCAGCTTTGTTGATAAAATTGTTGTTTGTACTCATTGATGTAGATGTTGTAGCTCCCGTCGCGGAAGGGCACGATATAGTAGCTGTGTTGTGTGTTGACATCGAGCGTGATTTCTTTCCATTCAAGTTGTTGCAAGGCGATGACCGCGCGTAATTTTTCATAAAAACCTTGATGCGCACCATGAATCAACATGATGACAAAGCCTATGGCGGCAGCACGCGTACCGAATTTGGAAAAAGGGTGCTCTTTGTTTTCTGTCATATAAATTCGTATAGTGCTGAAATGGAGTGAGCTAAAAAAGCATTATGGTTGTGGCTAAGGTGTTTGAATTAAATCTAAGTTTCTGGAAATACAGCTAAATAGTAGCAAAAAAGACATAAACTGCAATCATTCATCCTGTGAGCTTAATAAATGTCATTTGTGCGATCAAACAGTGCTATCAAATGGTATCGGATGGCTGTTTGGTTAAATACAAAGCAGTCGGTCGAGGGTTTTGCAAATAACACTTAACAAAAGTGGAAAAGCACGTATAATGCGCCCCATCAAGTATCGCGCTCATAGCTCAGCTGGATAGAGCACTTGGCTACGAACTAAGGGGTCGGGAGTTCGAATCTCTCTGAGCGCACCAACTTGAACAAGACTGAAAAACCGCTATATGCGGTTTTTTTGTGCTTGTATTTTAAGAAATCCTATGGCTTTTCTACAAGAATATGCTATTTATTGAGCCACTTAAAGGGAATGAATATGCGCATAAAGACATTATTATTAACGGGTTTGCTTTCTTCTGCTCTATTGATCCAAGGTTGTACAGCCATGCTCTGGAGCACAGAAGGCCCGTTGAGATTTGGTGGGGATCTGACTCGTGAGGAGTCTAAGCCGGGTCGGGTGGTCAAGCAAGATCAATTACGTGGTTTCGTTCAGGTGCAATCTCCCGATAATCCAGCTGCGACTCAGTTAATGGTGGTGGGCAAGGATCATGCTTATCTGATGCAACAGGGGCAGGATCAAGCCAAAGCATTGATTGACTCTGGATTGGATGTTTCGCAATGGCGCGTCAGTCTGAATAAAAACAATGATTTTAAGTTGAACTTTTATTTGCAAGAGCCGAAAAAGGATGCGCCGCAACAATTAAACTTTAATACCCAAATGGTGTTTTATTTCAATCAGGCCAATCCGACCTCACAACAGTTGATTGCCTTAGATAAAATTGGGGCGAAGTTAAGCGACATAGAAGTTGAAAATGGGCTGACCATTCATGTCTATTCGATGGTGGTGGATTTTAATGGGCAGGTTGTTGGGCTGAATAAGCAATTAAGAGCGATAAAATATCAGCAATTTAGTCGTGATTATCCGATCGTGATGTATTCACCAAACAAATCCGTTACGCATGTGAATTATGGCACCTTGTTCAAACAAATCGCGCTGACCCCGTTTACCTTGATTGGTGATGTGGTGTTGGTTCCACTACTGTTTATTAGTGGTGTGCTCTAAGCGTTGTTTGAGCGCTGAATCCTGTTGTTGAATTGCTGCTCGGTGGCTCATTGCTCCGAGTTCAGGCAGCGCTGAGTGAATTTTGAATCGCTGCGACGTTTTAAATGTGTAAATCAACTTTGTAGGGCAAGCACATATTATGAAAAAAATCATTATTTTATTAATATTGGCTAGTGCCTTACTTCAGGGGTGTACCAAGATGCTCTGGTCTACCCATGGTTGGAACCTGGGTGGGCAATTAACGGAGTCACGCGACCACAAGACCAAGGTGGTGATGCAGGATCAGCTGTTGGGTTTTGCTCAAGTCCAACCCAGAGTGAAAGCAAGCCAAGCTCAGTCCGAAGATCATTCTCGGATCATTATTGTGGGGCGCGACTATGCTTATGCTTTAAATCAATCACAAGTCAAATTACTGCTCGATCCAGCCTTGGATGTGGAGTATTGGCGTGTACAGTTACCGCAGTCGGATAGTGAGTCAGTACTCGATTTTCATTTATACATGCCGACACAATATGCCTATCATCCAGAAACCTTGAACGGTCAATTATTTTTCAATACAGATCTGCAGTTTATTTATGAGAAACCTGATCTGACTGTCAATGAGCGCGAGGCGCTTAAAAAACTCAAAGCGAGTCTGGTGGAGCCTTGGACGGGCAAGCAAACAAACCCGGAACATAATGTGTTCAGTATCGATGTCTTTGGTGAAATTGTTGGCTTAAATGAAGAAATGAAAAATCTGAAATATCAAAAATTTAGTCGTACATATGCGATCAATATACATGAGATTCCTCGAAGTTATACCCATGTCAATTGGGGGACGCTGTTTCGGCAGGTTGCTTTAACGCCGTTCACTTTGGCGGCAGACCTGATCCTGGTTCCTGTTATGTTGATTACGAAATAATGCGCTAGGTCGGCATATAAGATTTAGTTCAGTTTATTTTAAGAATCATCCTAATCTGAGGTAATATTCTACGATCTAGAATATTACTTATGTTGAAGTCATTATGTCAGACACTAAGCCTGAACTCACTTTGCGTTATTTTTTAAATTTAGAAGAATCACAAGATGGATTTGCACTCGCAACCTTTGGTAAAAAACAATTGACTCGATTTTTTACCCCATTGGTGAGTGTGGCGATTATTGCTTGGGGTTTTTATCTGGGTTTTGCAGGTGTAGGCCGTTACTACGTGGCCTTGGGTATTTTCTTTCTAGTACTGCAAACGGCGATGCGCTATTGGTTTCTACCGATGATGTTTAAGCGCCAGTTCGTGAAATATCAGTTTGGTAAAAGTGAGCAAGGCTTGGATCTGTTTCAAGGCTATGCTGAGTTGTTTAGTAGTGGTCGCCAAAAGCAAACGATTCAATATGCTGAAGTGCTGCGTTATGCCGAAGGTAAGTTGACCTATATGCTTGAGCTTAAAAATAAAACCGTGGTCATCGTGCCGAAACGTGCTTTTGCGAGCCCTGTAGATCAAACCTTATTTGTAAATACGTTTAAGTTGAAATAAATATCTCTGTCCAAAAAACAACAAGGAGTCACAATGAGTATTCGTCCCTCTAAAATTATCTGTGTCGGTCGTAACTATGCTGACCATGCCAAGGAGCTCGGCAATGCAATCCCTGATCAGGCGGTGTTATTTCTAAAACCGCCGAGCAGTTTGATTGGCTTGGAAGAGGGGATTGCATGGAACCCGGCTTGGGGTAACTGCCATTTTGAATGTGAATTAAGTTTGCGTATCGATCAGCCCTTAAAAAATATCACTGATCCAGTGCAAGCTTTGGCTGCTGTGGGTGCGGTGACCTTGGGATTAGACTTAACCTTACGTGATTTACAAGAGCAATTGAAAAACAAAGGCCAACCATGGGAACGTGCCAAGGCTTTTGATGGTTCATGTGTGCTGGGTGATTGGGTGGATGTCAAAGAGATCCAAGATTGGACTCAAGTGCAGTACCAGTTTGAGGTCAATGATCAGATTCGTCAGTCAGGTAATACTGCCAATATGATTTTTGAAATTGGAGCGCTATTGGTTGAAATCAATCAAATCTTTGGTCTAGAGCAAGGTGATGTCATCATGACTGGTACACCTGCAGGGGTGGCTGCTTTACATGCCGGGGATCAGTTGAAAATGACCTTTAAAGGCCAAAGCCAAGACTTTGTCTGGGAAACCCATGTGCGCTAAGTTGTGCTAAGAACGCTTAATGCGAGTTTGGTGAAAAGACCCTGAGGGGTCTTTTTTGTTTTAGATTGAAGGTAAAAGCATTAAATAGCTGGAGGGTGTTAGGTGTTTTTAATTGTTGAAATTGAGATTGGAACAGTCAGCTTCAGTTCCTTCCGTGATCACTCTTTTTCCATTTTTAATGGTAATTATTTTAATTGAAGTAAATTCTTTCTTTATTGTATCGTACTCACAAGACGTGCTGATATTTCCTTCGTCAGAGGGGTGTATGCCATAAATCATATAGCTGTAAAAAAAGACTAAACCAATGATGGCGATTAACACAGCTAAGGTCGAAAACAGAATTGTTTTTTTTAGCGACATAAGCTTAATCCTTAATCTGCGTTACTGTTTTTGTAATGTGATAAGTTGTATATGGTTGTTACAGCCTTAGCCTTTGAGATAAAGGCTAAGGCATGGTTATTGATGAAATCATCTAGTGGGTTGAAGCTTTTACCCTAGTGGCTCGGATTATGCGCCAGTTGAATCTGACTCAGGATATGACCGGTCATATTTTTGGCCATTTCATCTTTGGCATAATAAACCTCACCAATCTCTTCAGCACGAATAATATCGGCTTCTTCTCTGGTTTCGGCGCAGACCAAGACCTGAATCTGTGGATTGAGTAGTTTGGCGGTATCTACGATTTTATGAATATCTAGGATATCCATCGGAGAGATCACCAATAGGCGCGCATGTTGGATATGTGCCTGTATCAATACACTCGGTTCAGTGGCGCTACCGGATACTGCAGCGATGCCTTTTTCACGTAAGTCTTCAACGATTTCACGATTCTCTTCTGCAATCACAACCTTGATTTGGTTTTGCATCAAGGTTTTGGTGATACGTCGTCCAACATCACCGTGTCCAACGATCACCACTTGATCACGTAAATAATCCTGATCGACTTCATCGGGCAACATTGCTAGAGGGTCATTGCTACGTTCCAGTAATCGGGCCAAATGTGAACGTTGACGAATCCAGTTTTGCACCGGTTCAATCGCGGAGAACAAGAATGAGTTCAGCGTGATGGAGAAGAGTGCACCCGCAAGAATGAGGTTTTGCGCTTCATTGCTGAGTAAGCCGAGCGAAAGCCCTAAGGTGGCCAAGATAAAGGAGAACTCCCCGATCTGCGCCAAGCTAGCGCCAACAGTGAGTGCTGTATTTAGTGGGTAGCGGAAAAACAATACCAAGGCCATGGCGGCGATGGTCTTACCAATCATAATAATGGCAATCACTGCCAAGATATGCATCGGTTGTTCAATGATGATGCTTGGGTCAAACAACATCCCGACCGAAACAAAGAATAAGATGGTGAAGATTTCTCGTAGGGGGAGGGTTTCTTCTTCAGCGCGGTGACTGAAGTCAGACTCTTTTACCACCATACCGGCAAAGAATGCGCCGAGTGCCATGGATACCCCAAAGATGGCGTATGAGCCATAGGCAATTGATACTGCAGCTGCAACCACGGTTAGCGTAAACAGTTCTCTGGAGCCTAGACGTGCCACGTATTGCATGATTAGTGGGATCAGACGTTTGCCCACGATCAACATGAAGGCAATAAACCCGGCAACTTTGAGTAGCGTGTAAAGTAAGGTCAGCCAAATACTTTGATCACTGGCTTGACCTTCAGGTGCATTACCGCCCAGTAATACGGCTACAGCAGGCAGTAGAACCAAGACCAAGACCATGACCAAGTCTTCGACCAGCAACCAGCCCACGGCTATTTTTCCATTGACCGAATCGAGTACGCCGCGATCGCCAAGTGCTTTGAGGAGTACCACAGTACTGGCACAGGATAGGCAAAGACCAAACACCAGCGCGGAACCAAAACTCCAACCCCAGAGCATGGAGACCAGCATCCCAAGTATGGTGGCAACGGTGATTTGTAATATGGCACCGGGTAAGGCGATCCGTCGCACTTGGAGCAAATCTTTAATGGAGAAATGCATCCCAACGCCAAACATCAGAAACATTACACCGAGTTCAGCCAATTGATTGGCCAGTGCGATGTCGGCTACGACTCCGGGGGTGTTTGGACTAATAATAATCCCGGCAATGAGGTAGCCAATCAGTGGGGGGAGGCGTAGTCGTGCAGCGATATAACCAAAAATCAGGGCAATACCGAAACCTACGGCAAGTAATATAATCAGATCGACTTCATGTGGCACTCAAGACTCCAGTGAGATATCGATAAATACAGCGAGAAGGGGTGAAAGATGCACAAAAGGTGCCAAAAAAATAAGCGTTAAAAGTTTAACAAGCTCAGCCTACAAAAAGGCGAAATTTATAAAATAAAAACCAAATAGAAACCAAAAAAAAGGCGAAAAAAAACGACTCCATGTGAAGCCGTTATTTTCAGAAATCTAAAATTATTTAATTTTAGCTTCTTTGAAAATCACGTGTTGGCGGATTTTTGGATCAAATTTTTTGATTTCCATTTTTTCCGGCATAGTGCGTTTGTTCTTAGTCGTGGTGTAAAAATAACCCGTACCTGCAGAAGAAACTAGACGAATCTTATCACGCATTTCAGTGACTCCTTAGATCTTTTGACCTTGAGCACGAAGATCAGCAACGACCTTTTCAATGCCCAATTTGTCGATAATACGCATACCTTTAGTGGTTAAACGAAGACGTACGAAACGTTTTTCGCTTTCTAACCAAAAGCGGTGGTGATGCAGGTTCGGCTCGAACCGGCGCTTAGTTTTGTTGTTGGCGTGTGAGACGTTGTTACCAACGACTGGACGCTTGCCGGTAACTTGGCAAACCTTAGACATGGTGTAACTCCATTGATTTAGCCAACAGCAAACCTGTTTGGCCAGTCAAAATAAACGATGAATTCATTCAAGGGGCGTTTTATACCAAAAATACGCTTAAAAGACAAGCGAAATTGATTAAAATATGGCATGAACGTGAATGATAGATCATGCCTTGATCAGTTAACGCAAGAAGGTTTTCTCTAAAATTTTGTGCAGCGGTTTATTAAACGGCGGCATGATGAATTTTAGATTAAACAATCGAGGGATCGACATCACTGAACGTTCGTTGGATAAATTGAAAAATCCTTCAGGTCCGTGATACTTGCCCATACCCGATGCGCCAACGCCGCCAAACGGCAAATCATCCTGTGCGACATGGGTGAGTACAGCATTTTGCCCAAAATGCCCAGAATGAGTGCGCAGTGCAACATATTCTGCACGCGCATTGTCGAAGTCGAAATAATATAATGCCAAAGGCCGCGGACGTTGATTGATAAAGTCGATAACATCGTCGATTTGATCGTATTCTATTATAGGTAGGATCGGACCAAAGATTTCCTGCTGCATAATTTGCATCTGTGGCGTGACATCGGTCAATAAGGTCGGTGCTATTTTACGGACTGCAGTCAGATCTTCGCTGAGTGGATTTATTTCAATTGGTTTTGCACCTTGGTCCATGGCTTCATCGAGATAGCCTTGGATACGCTGATATTGTTTGTCATTAATAATCGAGGTGTAATCTGGATTATCTTTAAGGCTCGGATACATGCCCGAGACGATTTGACTAAAATGTGTGCTGAATTCAGCCAGTTTGCCGCGTGGTAAGAATAAATAGTCTGGTGCAACACAGGTCTGGCCTGCATTCCACAACTTACCAAAAGCGAGACGTTGCGCGACATCTTTTAGATCACTCGATGGATGTACGATGGCAGGCGATTTGCCACCAAGCTCTAAGATCACAGGCACCAAATTTTCTGCAGCAGCAGCCATGACTGTTTTACCGACATTGGTTGAGCCAGTGAAAATAATTTTATCAAATGCTAAACGGCTAAAAGCATCTGAAATCGCACCGCCACCGGTCACGACACAGACCACTTCCTGTGGGAAGGCTTCAGACAATATGCTTTTTAACACCTGACCAAAATTCATCGACGCGCTAGATATTTTAATCATGGCGTGATTACCCGCTGCGAGCGCACAAATCAATGGACCTATGGAGAGCAGCAGTGGATAGTTCCACGGGGTAATAATTCCAATAATGCCTAAAGGTTGATATTGTACCCATGCCTTGGCGGGTTTATGAATGATGCCCACATGGCGTTTGGATGGCTTCATCCATTGGCCTAAATGCTTGCTATAGTATTTAATGTGTTCAATACAGGTGAGTAATTCACCAATCTTGGTTTCAGAAATTGAACGATTGCCGTAATCTTGATGAATCGCTTCAGCAAGTTGATCTTGGTATTTGATCAGTACTTTTTTCAAACGTGCTAAACGTTCAATCCGTTCCTTGGCTGTTGGTACGGGATAGCGTTGGTAGGCTAGCTTTTGTTGATCAAGTAATTGCTGTAAGTTTTGAACTTCGGGTGGATAGGCAGTCATAGAATTTTTTTTGGTTTGACTGTTCATGACAAACACCGTTTACGAAAAGTTTATATATTATATTTTTTAGAGTAATTACTCTAATTAGTCAAGTTACTTTATGTGTTAGCGCTGCTAACGGTTTTTAAAATGGGATTCGGATGGCAAGCTCCAAAACCTCGAAAACGAAAGATCGTATTTTACAAATAAGCCTACAGTTGTTTAATGAGCGGGGGGAGCGAGCTGTAACCACCAACCATTTAGCGGCCGAACTGGGAATTAGTCCAGGCAATTTGTATTACCATTTTCGCAATAAGCAAGAAATCATTAAAGAGTTGATGGAACAGTATCAAAAGGAAACTTTGGCGATGCTGGCACTTCCAGATGACCGTGCAGTCAATGCCAATGATAAAATTCGCTATTTCCAAGTACTGAGCAGTCAATTGTGGCAATACCGATTTTTACATCGTGATGTTTATCATCTGATTGAAAATAACGATAGCTTCCGCAAAATCTATCCTCAGTTTGCAGGCAGGGTGATGCAGCAAGGGCAAAAAATTTATCATGCCTTTGTAGAAGCGGGTCTGATGCAGATGACCAGTTCTGAAATTGAAGCCTTGATCATCAATATTTGGATCGTGTTAACCAACTGGACCAACTTCTTATATATGTCTGGGCATTTGAGTGATTCAAATTGTTTGGAAGAAAAGTGGATCTGGCAGGCATTACGACAAATGGTGTTTTTAGAAGGCCCATATCTACGCGGTGAGAGTCGCGAAACTTATGAACGTTTGCTCGATACCCTCGGAAGTTCGGAATTATTCGCCAGTCTATCAACGGCTAAGTTTGAAACAACGGCTTAGATCCGGTTCAAGACCTCTAAATGTGATCTAAATGATGATTGAAATGTCAACAATTCCTAAGGTGATTGAAAGCTTTTTAAAAAGCTTTAGAATGTTGTGCTGTTTTTAACGAATAAGTGACTCTAAACAACATGAACATGACGACCGCCAACACAGCACGGCTACTGATTACTTGTGAAGACAAGCCGGGTATCGTGCAAGCAGTATCGAGTTTTTTGTATCATCAGGGTGCCAACATTACGGCGCTCGATCAATACGCGACTGAAGCTCAGGGCGGACGCTATTTCATGCGGGTGGAATTTGAACTTGAGCACCTACAAACCCGTAAAGAGACCTTGCTACAAACCTTCGAGATTAATGTAGCGCAGCGTTATGACATGCAATGGCGCTTGACCTTGGTTAGTGATGTCAAAAAAGTGGGCATCCTGGTGTCTAAAGTAGATCATGCCTTGTTAGAGTTGTTATGGCGTCATGCACGTGGTGGCTTGGCTTGTGAAATCACCCAAGTGGTATCAAATCATGAAACACTGCGCGAGTCAGTGGAAAACTTCGGTATTCCATTTATCGTTGTACCAGTGAATAAAGACAACAAAGACGAAGCTTATGCACAGATTGACGAAATCATGCAGGGCAATGACTTGTTGGTCCTCGCACGATATATGCAGATCTTGACCGAAGATTTTGTTGCTAAATGGCCGATGCAAGTGATCAATATTCACCATTCTTTCTTACCTGCTTTTGTGGGTGCCAATCCATACAAGCAAGCACATGAGAAAGGGGTTAAGTTGATTGGGGCGACTGCACATTATGTCACCACTGAACTTGATCAAGGTCCGATCATTGAGCAGGATGTAGAGCGTGTCAGTCATGACTTTACTGTAGAGCAACTACGTGAGTTAGGCCAAGATGTAGAGCGTAATTGTTTGGCGCGTGCTGTGAAGTGGCATCTTGAAGATCGTATTATTGTTGATGGAAATAAAACCGTTGTGTTCCAATAACGCAGTATATGTACTATACAGCGTTAAAAACGCTGAATAAGTTAAGAGGGGCGAGTAACTATCGTCCTTTTTTTTCGTCAGAGATTTAATAAATGCATAAAAAACAGTTGCAAATGAAAACACTTCTCATTTATCATTGTGCCACTTTCATTGTTGCAATCGATGAGTTTACTTATTACCAGTTTGTTTTTTGAACAAATCTGTATTGAGTTAGGTCAGTCTAAGGTCCCTGAAGTCATATGAGTCATTCTTCTACACAAAGCTTTCAAGCACCACCGTCCATGAAGAACAAAATTGTCATCGCATTATTGGCAGTCGTCGTCGGGCATACCGGTGTGCTTTGGGTGGTCAGTCAGATGAAAACCCCTGAACTTAAGCCCATCGAAAAGAAACCGATTAAAGTGAGAATGGTGACCATTAAAGACGATATTCCACCACCGCCTCCTCCACAACCAAAGAAGCAACCGGTTAAACCGAAAGAAGTAAAAATTGTTGAAAAGGCAGAACCACCGCCAGCTAAAGAAATTAAAAAAATAAAAGCGGCTAAAGTGAATTCCCCAAAAGTAGTTACCCAACCTGTGGTTAAGCCACCAACACCTGCGCCTGTTATTTCAAGTACATCGGGTAATAAGCCCGTGGTTAATCCGACGCCAACACCAACGCCGGTCCCTGTTACGCCACCAACTCCACCGGCACCACCTGCGCCACCCGCCCCACCGACACCTCAGCGGGTGAATATTGGAGGATCAGGAGGCGTGGAATGGTCAATTAGCAAGAAAGCTCTTGATGCGAGGGTTTCTAAAGTAGCGAATGATTTCAAAAGCAAAAATTCCAGATTGAAAGGTAATTTTACAGTAACCTTAAAAATTAGCGCGAATGAAAAAGGTAAGATTACCTCTGTGACGATCGTACAGTCCAGTGGTGAGTCCAAACTGGATGATGTATTACGTTCTCTAATATCTAGACAAAGCTTTAAGCCTTATATTGTTGATGGTGTGGCTTCGCCCATTATTGCTATACAGCCATTTTCAGTAGGTCTTTAAATTTCAAACTATTCTATTAAAGCAGGAGTTCGAGTATGAACTTTTCAGTGTATTGGCAACATGCAGATGTGGTAAGTAAGACACTGTATTTTGTACTCTTGGCCATGTCGATTACCACTTGGACCATCTTTGTTTTACGTTTGATGGGTACCCGCCAACTTAAACAGGTGGCTCAAGCGCAACTCGCCAAGGCACTCAGTCAATTAAAAGCTAAACTTACCCCTTTGGCTTTTGAGCAGCGTAAAGCAGTTGCAGAACAAGCCTTATTGCGTCAAATCGCAGTTGAAAAATCTTCAGCGGAAAAAGGGGTCTCTGTATTGGGTACCATCGCATCATTGGCGCCGTTTGTGGGTCTGTTTGGTACGGTATGGGGTATTTTTCATGCTTTGGTCGCTGTCGGTAAAAGTGGTCAAGCTGGCCTTGCTCAAGTGGCAACCCCAGTGGGTGAAGCTTTGATTATGACCGGACTCGGTTTGGCGGTTGCAATTCCTGCAGTGGTTGCCTATAACATCTGTGTCCGTGTTAATCGTACCCTCAGCAATGAGCTACAAGATCAAGCGCATGGCTTATTGATAGACACTATGTTGCAACAAGAAACTGTCGTTGCACCTGTAGCGGCTGCGAAGACTGAAACACAATTGGTTGGAGGTCAAGCTTAATGGCATTTCAATTGGGTGAAGACAACGATTCTGGCATGAATGAGATGAATCTCATTCCGCTGATCGACATTATGTTGGTATTGATGATCATATTCTTGGTCACGGCAACCGTTGCTAACCCATCAATACCATTAACCTTACCGAAGACTACGGCAGAAATCGTTGATCCGCCTGCGAAGCAAGTGACTGTCAGTATCAATGCCAAGGGTGAGGTATCATGGGATACGCAAGCCATTAGCTTAGATGAATTGAAACTGCGTTTTGATGAAGCTGCAAAATCAGCAGTGAAGCCAGCGATTCAATTACGTGCAGATAAAGAGTCACGTTATGATGTTGTGGCGCAAGTGATGTCACGAGCCAGTGAAGCGGGTCTAAACGACATTGCTTTTGTGAGCGACAACTAAGGCTCCGCTTTGTTGAATTCAATATTAAAGCTAAAAAAGCGATCTATTTAGATCGCTTTTTTATGGCTTAACTTTAGGACTAGACCGCCTGTTGATTAAGCGTCCTTGGTGAGACCTTGGAACTTACTGCGTAACTTCATCAATTTCGGTGGAATAGAGAAGTTGCAATAACCTTGCTCTGGATTGCGCGCAAAGAAGTTTTGATGGTGCTCTTCTGCAGGATAAAATGTCGGCCACGCGGTGAGTTCGGTCACGATGGCGATGCCTTCTGCTTTGAGTTCATCGATATAGGCTTGCGCTTGTTGCTGCTGATCCGCATCGGCATAGTAAATTACTGAACGATATTGGGTGCCAATGTCATTGCCTTGACGATTCAACGTGGTCGGATCATGTATTGCAAACAGCACATCGAGTAATTGCTTAAATTGAATGATGTTCTCATCAAACTCAATCAACACCACCTCGGCATGATTGCTTTTACCTTCACAGACTTGTTCGTAGCTTGGATTGACGCTATTACCGCCTGCATAACCATTGGTCACCTTGAGTACGCCTTTGAGTTCAAGATAAACCGCTTCTATACACCAAAAACATCCACCACCCAAAAGAGCTTGTTGCATTTAATTGCCTCCTTTATATGTTTAGACCTGTAGATCCATGCTGATGGATTACAGGCCTAAAGCCAACATTGTTGTTATTGATTCAGTTGTAATCCATTCAATCATGGTCTATGCAATTATTGCCTGTTTAATCGTTTTAAGGTGTAACGACACGTTTAAAGGTCAGTACCACATTGCCATGACGATCGAGTAAACGCAAAGTGTTGCTATAGACTTGATAACCTGTGACACGTGCTAAAGCTTGGTTGAAATCATCCGCTTGTTGCATGTTGTCGCTACACATCATTCGGGTCGCCGCCATATCGGTGAACTGGAGTTGTTGACCATTGAGGCTGTAGCCACCCATGATTCGGTTGCAACCATCTGATCCACTGACACGTTTAGCGGTTTGATCAAATTGGATAGAGGGTAGCTTGCCTGCATCTGGACCAGTTTTAACTTCTAAAGCACCGATTTGACTTAAATTCCAAACATTGCTTTGTAGTAACACTAGGCCTTGCTCTTTTTCAACAGTTTGAACAGTATTACAGCCAACAAAAGTTAGGGTAGTCGCCAATAGCGCAGTACTCAGGATGATTTTTATCATAGTCTCGGGTCTCAATAAAAAATGTTGCTCGCTATCAGAACAAATATTGCAATTGATCACTAGCGGCAGTCTGTATCAGTTTTAAAGCTTTTTGATTTTACTTGTATGACAATATCATCAGAAATTGCCTCTAAGGTGAAACTTTGGGGCTGTCTAAGCCTTGTCGAATCAAACGAGAGTAGTGTTCACTGCTCTGATCGGGTTGTTGGTTAAAGTTCGTGGTGCGTGGGTTGATCTGTGCATGCTGATACCATTGTTTGATATCCCATTGAGGATCTAAAACCCCAAGATCATATAAATACTCAGGTAAATAACCAGACACCAGTAAGCGATAATCTTTCGGCAAGCTGTTGCCTTCGATGGCTTGGGCCATATCAAAGATGATCGTGGTGCAATTACTACTGACCGTGTTATACCATTTCGGTTGAGTACGCAATTGATCTGCTGTGCTTAAGTATTCTAAAAATAAAGCTTTCATCGCAGGTTTAGCCATATTCACAGGGAAGAAATAGACCTGTTCATTACGAATATTACTGCGGGTATAGACGATATCTTTTTCATCTGCTGCAATCAGGCTAAGTTCAAATTGACGGAAAAAACCACCCACTGCTGAAAAGGATTCATTTTTTTCTTTGCGGATCTCGATCGAGAAGACCAAGGGTTTTTGATCAGCAAAATCAAAACTGACTAAGGTATGGGCGATTTGCGGCCCCATCCAATACGAGGCAATGACATTGATCCCGGTGATTTGGTCGAGATTAAATTGGCGGGTTTCCCAACGCTCGGTGTATTGGTCTGCGGTTTTCCAGTCAAAATTGCGCACATTATGTAAGGTAATTTGATCGCCATTTTTTTCATAACTGAGGATCTTGGCGACATCTGGATTCCAATCACGATCTTGCTTGGCGGGGATGTTGAAATACCAGAGTAGACCAATAACAAGAAACACCACATACAGCAGGATGTCTTTGCCACGGCTAAAAAAGTGTTGGCTAAAGTAAATGCCCAAAATACTCAGGGCAAAGATGATCCACACACCTATGATGACCCGACTCAACAACCACCCACCCGGTTGTTGAATCCAGACAGCCATACACAACCAGATCGAGGACAAGATCACCAATAAACAAAACACGGCATGGAATAGAACCATGCCGGCAGCGATAAGAAACTCTTTTTTCCCGATATTGTGCATATTTTATCTATAGTTATGTGATAACAACACTATTTTTGATAGCTGGCGAACTCAAAAGCAACCCCAGATTTGTCATCAATATGTTGTTCAGACGAGACTTTGTGGAAATGCGCTGGAATCTCAGGGTAGTGAGCATCACCTTGCACATCAAGTGCCACGTGGGTCAACTCTAAACGATCTGCCAAATGTAGGGTTTGTTTGAAGATTTCACCACCACCAATAATATAGATCGACTCAGGTTTTTCCGATGCTTGTACATCATCAAGCGCCAGTTGCAGAGTCTGTTCGATGCTGTGTGCAACCTTGGTGTTTTCAAAAGACCATTCTGGATCACGAGTAATCACCCAGTTGACTCGATTGGGTAAAGTACGCCCCATCGATTCTAAGGTCTTACGCCCCATGATCACCACACCACCTTGGGTAATGGCTTTAAAATGCTTTAAATCCGCAGAGATATGCCAAGGCAATTGATTGCCTTTACCGATACAACGCTGTTGATCCATTGCCACCACATGCACCACTTCGATACCTTGAAAACTCATACTGCCACCGCTGCTTTGATTGCTGGATGGGATTCATAACCCACGATTTCAAAATCTTCAAATTTAAAATCAAACAGATCTTTGATCTCAGGATTCAGCTTGAGTTGACACAGTGGCAAGGGTTCACGGCTCAATTGTAGTTGGGCTTGTTCAAAATGATTGGCATACAAATGGGTATCACCACCAGTCCAGACAAAGTCACCCACACCCAGTCCGCAGACTTGCGCGATCATATGCGTGAGTAGCGCATAGCTGGCGATATTGAAGGGCACACCCAAGAACACATCAGCACTTCGTTGATACAGTTGGCAGGACAGTTTGTCATTTTGGACAAAAAACTGGAATAAGGTATGGCAAGGTGGCAGGGCAACTTGGCCGGCTTCTTTCGGGTTCCAACCTGATACGATCAAGCGACGTGAATTTGGATTGGTTTTAATCTCGTTGACTAACCAAGAGATTTGGTCGAAGCCATCGGCTTGATAAGTACCATCTGCAGCTTGGCTAGCACCGAAGTTACGCCATTGATGGCCATAGACTGGACCCAATTCGCCTGCAGGGCGCTGAAAGCGTGCAGTTTGATCGGCAGTTGACCACTCATCCCAAATGCTGACTTTATGCTCTTGGAGGTATTGAACATTGGTATCCCCTTTAAGGAACCAGAGCAGCTCAATGGCGATGGAACGGAAATGAACTTTTTTTGTGGTGAGTAGCGGGAAACCTTGGTTGAGATCGAAACGCATTTGATGACCAAATACTGAACGTGTACCTGTTCCAGTACGGTCTCCTTTGTCAGCACCATGATCGAGAATGTGTTGTAAAAGGTTTAGATACGTTTGCATAAAAGTTTCAGACTCCGCTTTAGACGTCAGTGTATGTCGTATAGAAAGGCTTGCGCCAGTGCTAGAGATATTCAATAGTCACATGTGCAGTCTATACTAAAGCCATCTCATTTTTAACTCAAAACAACGAGGAGACCTTATGCAAATCGATTGGGATGATCTACCAGAACAAATTCAACAATTTAAACCTCAAATTTTAGCCACTGCCACCGCTTCGGTGGAGATCGAACTCAAAGCTGCAGCGAAATTACCGCTCTGGCAAAGTAAATTGGGTGGGCTGCCTTATTTACCTTTAACCGAAAGTTATCCCTTTGATAAACAGGGTAAACCGCTGCATTTGTTGGCGCAGATCAATTTTGCCGAAATGCCTGCTGTAGAAAACTACCCAAGCCAGGGATTGCTGCAGTTCTTTATTGGTGGCGATGACTTATATGGTGCGGACTTTGACCATGGGCAGAAGCAAGATGGGTTTAGAGTAAAATTTTATGAGCAGGTGATTGAAGATCCTGAGCAGTTATATCAAGACTTTAGCAAATGCCTCGATCAAGTCGATGAAGACTATTACTCACCGATCTCGGAATCGACTCAATGTGCGATGAGCTTCGCGGCAAAAACGCAATATATCAGCAGTAATGTTTTTGATTTTGGGCAGAAAGTATTATCGATGCCGGATGTCTGGGACTATGAAGAGATCTTGAAAGATCAGCACCCTGAACTGGACTTTTATGAGGATTGGTTAGAACCTTATCTTGATGAATTTTCAGGAATGGGACATCGACTCGGTGGCTATCCGCATTTTACCCAAGCCGATCCGCGTGAGCATTGTGATGAGATTAAAGACTATGTACTTCTGCTGCAAATCGACAGCGACAGTGCCAAGGGCTATGAGATCATGTGGGGTGACCTTGGTGTAGGGAACTTCTTTATCCATCCAGATGACTTAAAGAAACGTGATTTTTCTAAAGTGCTCTACAACTGGGATTGTGGTTGAGATAAGTAACTTAATCAGTGTGTTAGCTGAGGTTTGAGTCGGTATTGTGATTTAAATCTCACAAATTTATTAAATTAGCAGATTCATTCGATACAAGAAAAATTGTCGTAATGCTAAAGCTAAATAAAATAATTTATAAAAATAGTGACTTAAAAGACAATAAATATAATTTCAAATTTTCTTACATTTTAATGCTCAAAATTTTAAGTTTAGGCGCTTAGTATGGCACGCTTCGCAAAATGATCTTGAGTGTGCTCACTTGAGTTCATGTTTTAAAATTTGAAAAGGTTGTACATGGCTTACCATCCACCAGTTGAACATCAAGTGCAAAAAGTTGAACAGCATCGTGCCCAATCTCAAGTAAAAAAAGGCAGTAAAGCTTCTGGGCAGCGTATTAATATCAATCAGTTTACCCAAGTGCTGAGCAATATTAAGGCCAGAAAAAGTTCCAAGAAATGTGCAGCCAGCATCCGTGTTGCATTGCAAAGTGCCGGGGCACGTATCGTCAAGCACCCCGTAGCAGCAGCTGATTGGGGACCAACCTTAAAAGACATCGGTTATCGAAAAATCAATCCATCATTCGAACAGCCTAAGCCGGGGGATATTTATATTATTCAACGTACTGGATCGCATGTGTATGGGCATATCGCAGGTTTTACGGGCAAAGAATGGGTCTCTGACTTTAAACAAACCGGCCATGCGGTATACAAGGGCAAAGTGAACTATGAATATTTCCGGCTTGGGTCTTAATTGGGTTTAGTTTTTCGCTTTTTCAAAAGCACTGAGGTCGATGTAATGTTGCTTGCTGGCTTGAGATTGATAACGTTCAATCGCCAGATCAATTAAGGTGCTGATCAGGTCGCGATAGCTCAAACCACTGGCTTGCCACAGTTGCGGGTACATACTGATGTTGGTAAAGCCAGGTAGGGTGTTGACTTCATTGACAACCACTTCATTATTTGGCGTGAGGAAGACATCAACGCGTGCAAGGCCCGAACATTCCAGTGCCATAAAGGTCTTGAGGGCTATGGCTTGGATATTTGCCTCTGCATCTGCTGAGAGTTCAGCCGGGATCACGGCTTTAGATTGACCATCGATATACTTGGCTTGGTAGGAGTAAAACTGATCTTGGGTCAGTACCTCACCACAAACACTGGCACGAGGTTGCTCATTGCCCAAAATGGCACATTCGATTTCACGGCCTACAATTGCTTGTTCGATCAATACTTTATGATCATAGTTAAAGGCCAATTTGATCGCTGTTGAAAATGCGTTTAGATCACTGACCTTACTAACACCCACTGAAGAACCTTGACTGGCAGGCTTAATAAACAGCGGCAGTCCGAGCTTGGCCACAGCTTGATGATATAAGGCTTCCTCATCGGCAGCTGATTTTACCGCAGCCGCTTTAATCGCAAAGTAAGGTGCCACGGCAATGCCAGCATGCATCAACAAGCGCTTGGTCACGTCTTTGTCCATACAAATACTAGAGCCTAAAACGCTAGAGCCGACATAGGGACGATCTACAAATTCGAGTAAGCCTTGCAGAGAACCATCTTCACCTAAGGTGCCATGAATAATCGGCAGGATGACATCGATTTGGCTAAGCTGTTGGGCATT
This sequence comes from Acinetobacter calcoaceticus, assembly GCF_004345325.1. GTDB lineage: Bacteria > Pseudomonadota > Gammaproteobacteria > Pseudomonadales > Moraxellaceae > Acinetobacter > Acinetobacter calcoaceticus_D. The sequence goes on along the minus strand of NZ_SLVJ01000001.1, from coordinate 52,043 downwards.
ATTTGATTCGATAAACGGTTGGCTGATTTGACCCGGTTGTAGGGCCAGATGGCGTTCAGAAGCATTGAAGCTAATCAGTTGTGGATCATCAGCATGCACTAAGTAGTGATTGGCATCACTGAGGTGCCATTGGCCTTGTTTGTCGATCCCGATCAGAACCAAATCAAAGCGATCGCGATCGATGGCCTCAATGATATTTTTTGCTGATTGTAGTGAAACCTCATGCTCTGCTGATTTTCCACCAAAGATAATACCTACGCTCAGTTTTTTCACGTCCTGTGCTCTGCTTTTAATGACCCAAAGGAACACTCAGAATAACGGTGAATGAGAATATCTGCTATCAAAATATGCTGATTTTATCAGAAAGCTTAACGACTACTATTTGTCATGTCGCTTACTACGATTGGCATAGATGGAAACAATAAACAATCCAAATGCAGCAAAGCCAAAGATTTGCAGGATCAAGATCCATTGTTGTAAGCGTGGGATCGTTGCAATCATCAAGCCTAAGATCACTAGGGGAATAAAGCCCAAGACGTGTAACCAGGCAGCTTTGCTTTGTGCTTGAGTGCGTTGACGATATTGATAAAGTGCGTGAGTCAGCATTCCGATCATTAACGCGATGGCACTGAACAATGGATCAAGTTTTTCAATGCTGCTGCAGTAATACAACAGCGCAAAGGTTAGGATGCAGATCATCAATTTGATCTGGCGAGTACAGCGTTCGGAATACCAGAAATTAAGCATTATTGAGTATCAGATTTGCCATGTTGATTGAGAAGCGACAACGGTGAAAAGATACACACCGCCAAGGCCATAAAACCAATCCCTTGCGCCCCAAGAATCAACAACTCACGTTGTGCTTCAGCAAAAATCAGCGCCAATAGAATGGCAATCGGAATCCAAGTCAACAAACGTGCGATCAATCCATTGGGTTTGTTGGCAGTAAAATAGACTTTACAGTAGCGGCAGATCAGAAAAACAATCCCACTGCCGAGGAACATCAGTACCGCAGAAAGTGGCAGTGCTTGAATTGTATATAACACCCCAGTGACGACAGCGATCGCAATTAAAATCAGAAATTTACGTGACTTAGAGATATTAGGATCAAACCAAAATTCGAGCATAGCGGATACAACATATGGATTTAGGCAAACTTTAGCATAATTTAAAGCATGGAGGAGAGGGGCTTAGCGTGGGAAGCGCAACATTGTGCTGCATCTTCCCAGATGAATATTACTGTAGTTTAGGCGTTTTTCTGTGGGCCCCAATCAAAGATTTTCTTGTGGTAGGCATAGGCAATCATCAATAGTCCCGCCACGATCATCGGGAAAGATAACAATTGTCCTTTGGTCACCCAATTAAACAAGATAAAGCCTTGGTCGATGTCGGGTTCGCGGAAGAATTCCATAAAGAAGCGCGCACATCCATAACCCATCAAGAAGACCGCAGAAACCGCCATACGTGGACGCGGTTTGCTACTGAACCACCATAAGATCACAAACAGCAGCAGGCCTTCGCACAGTGCTTGATAGATTTGAGAAGGATGGCGGATCAATTGATAGGGGTCGGTTGGAAAGATCATGCCCAATGGGAAGTTTGGATCACTGACTGGGCGACCATAAAGCTCACCACCAATGAAGTTACCGAAACGACCAAACATCAGTCCTGTAGGTACACAGGGTGCAATAAAATCCAAGGTTTCAAACCAAGTCTTCTTGTATTTGTGGCACCAAAACAACATCGCCAACATCACGCCGATAAAACCGCCGTGGAAACTCATCCCCCCGGTCCAGACCTTGAACAACCAGATCGGATCGGCTAAAAACTTACTAAATTCGTAAAATAGTACATATCCAACACGTCCACCGAGCACCACCCCAAGGGCACCGAAGAAGACCAAGTCAGACACCATTTCAGAGTTCCAGCTATCACGTGATTTAGCGCGATAAGTGGCAAGTCCCCAAGCACATAAGAAAGCCATCAGATACATCAGGCCATACCAATGCACTTGTACTGGACCTAAAGACAGCGCAACTGGGTCAATATTTGGGTAGCTCAGCATCGCTGCTCCTTGTTTTGATATTTTGCACAGATTTTAGCTGAATATTACTAAAAATGTTGTACATTCAATGTGTAATATTAGCGAGTAGGTTCTATGTGCATCGTGGCTTTTGCATGGCAGCTGCTAGATCAGTTGCCATTGTGTTTGATCTCAAATCGGGATGAATTTTATCAACGTCCCACCTCGGCTTTGCATTCATGGGCACAAAGTCCGATTATTGCGGGACAAGATTTACAATCTGGCGGCACATGGATGGGCGTGACTGAGCAGGGGCGTTGGGCCATCGTCACTAACTTTAGAGAGGGTCAGGATCAACGCGCTTATCCCACATCGCGTGGCGCACTGATCCAACAGTTTCTTGAGTCAGATCAAACCCCGATACGTTTTGCACAACAGCTAGAAAAAGCCCAATGTGACTATGCAGGGTTTAATTTATTTGTCGGGGATCGCCAACAAGCGGTGTATATGAGTAATCGTGGTGAGGCACCACAAGTCTTAGCACATGGAGTCTATGTGGTCTCCAATGGCTTAATGTCCGATGATTGGGCCAAAACTCGACATCTACGTCAACGTTTTACCCAAGAATTATTGCCGATGTTACAGCACAACAGTACCCAAACTGCGATGCAAGATCTGGTCTGGGATATTTTAGAAGATGAGCGCAAAGTGCTGACAGAGCATTTACCCGAAACGGGGGTTCCAGCTGAACTAGAACAGTTGTTATCTTCGACATTTATACAAAGCCCACGCTATGGGACGCGCTGTTCAAACTTTTTACAGATCTCAAAGCAGCACCTGAGCTGGGCTGAAAAGAGCCAGCAGGGGGCTGATCAAGGGCAAGTTAAGCAGATTGAGCTGTAATACACCTGGCCTAACCCAAGTGATCTGTGATTTAAGTCCTCTGTAGTGCAAAGCATATTTGAATCAAGTATGAAAAAAATTATGCCGACATCGCGTCGGCATAATGATTGTGCGATGAAGCACTTAGATTATTTTTTTGGCGGGCTTTGTTCGAGTGCTTCACCTGCGATTTCTTTACCATCGATCCGTGTGATCACCACGGTAGCCGAGCGTGGACGTTGTCCAATGCCTTTACTCGAATTGAGATGAGTCGGGTGATTCGATGGCCAAACACCGCCTGGATGTTGCACATTGACAAAGATCGCTTTGTAATCAGGTGTCATAGTCACACCGGTGATTTCACAACCTGAAGGTCCAAGTAGGAAGCGACGTAGTTTGCTGTCATCGAGCTTGGCACCGACATGAGTAACTTGTTCGTTATCGCCAGACTTGGCTTGAGCCATTTGACCATCACCCACTTGACCAGGCAATGCGGCAAGCATCATACAGTTGGTTTCATCGGTATAAGCACCATCATCGGTTTGAATCCACAGTACACCGCGTGGGTCAAACCACATACCGTCTGGACTTGAGAAGTCATTGGCATCGCTGAGCCCAGATAGGTTTACCTTGCTGTGAGAATCTGCTTCTGCACCAAATAAGAAGATATCCCATACAAATTCAGTGGCAGTGGTCTGATCTTTGGCTTCACGTAGGCGGATGATATGACCGTTGATATTGCCTTTGAGTGTGGTTGCTTCTTTGTCCGCATCAAAGTAATTACGTGGGTTGGCTGGGTCGGTTGGATATTTAATGCCACGGCTGGAGTTGTTGGTCAAAGTGACATAAATTTCGCCATTTTTCGGATTGACCGCACACCATTCAGGACGATCCATCTTGGTTGCACCGACGGCATCTGCTGCAAGGCGGGTATGGACCAAGACATCGGCTTGATCCGCAAATTTATACGCTGCATAACCGGAGATACGTGGATCTTTAATATCCAGTTCGATCCATTGTCCTGTGGCTTTTTGCGTAGCTTCATCAAATACAAACTTGGCAACATAGAGTTTGCCGCTGTTCATGTATTTATCACCGGCTTTATAGCCGCCGTTGACATCTTTAGTGTCCCATTTTGCATCGGAAACAAATTTATAGATGTATTCGCCGGTTGAGTCATCACCCATATAGAAAGCCAGATTCTGACCTGAGATGGCACGACTACTACGACAGTCTTCATGTGCAAAACGGCCCAGGGCAGTACGTTTTACTGGTGGAACTTGGACATTAAATGGGTCGATTTCTACGATCCAACCGAAGCTGTTGGCCGAGTTACGATAATCCTGTGCTGCCGTTGGCGCTGTGATTGAGGTATTCCAGCGTTCAAACATGGATTGTTCCATGATCGCAGCGACTGGGGTATTCCATTTGTATTGTGCTGCTTGACCTTTGTCGATTTTATAGCGGGTCAAGGCATATTCAGTCTGTTCATCACGGTCATCATTGGCATTACGCGCTAGATAACCATCGAAGTTTTCTTCAGTGGTGAGGTAGGTTCCCCAAGGGGTATAACCATTACCACAGTTGTTGTGGGTGCCGAAGGTGAACAAGCCTTCAGGACTGATTTTTGATTTAAGCAAATCACTGCCTTTGACCGGGCCTGAAAACTCGATTTTGCTTGCAGCCGTCACACGGCGATTGAACACCGAATCTTTTTTAATTTTCACTTCTTGGGTGCTTGGGTCTTTGCTCAAATGCAGTATAGAGACACCGTGCGAGTTTATTTCACGCATCACCTCATCTTCAGAACGCACAGGATCTTTGATGGTGTTTTTGCTTGGATGCAAATATTTCTGGTTGATATATTCATGATTCAATACCAATAAACCTTCATTCGAGGCATTGGCATCGTAGTTGGCTTTGGATGGGTTTAGACCAAAGAAGGTCATCCCATCATGATTATCACCTGAACGCATGCTGAAACTGACACCCGTTGGGATATCGTTGTCATTCCACTCTGACATGCCTTCTTTCAGTGGGTCACCGAGTGCAAACAGTACCCGTGCTTGGTAGCCTTCAGGCACAGTAAATTCATTCAGCGTATTTTTTACAACGGCTTTAAACTTGAGTGAATCTGGGGTTTTGTTCTCATCTACAGGGGGTTCAGATGGGCCTGATACTGAGTCATTGTCATCATCATTACAACCACTTAGGCTGGCTGCCAAAGTCAATGCAACTGCACCGCCTGCAGTCTTGGTGATTAAGCTACGACGAGAAATCGATTTGTTGAATAAATCTCTAAATTCAGGATTACCTGAAGCGTTACTGTCATAAACGTTGTCTTCATGTTCTGGCGTCTGCTTATCCATGGAGCTATCCCTAAGTGAATGATAAATAAAAAAATTAAAGTTGCCTCACTCTAGGCAGCTGATGTTAAGCTTTACTTACACTCTGGTTACATTTAGGTTAAATTTTTGAATTTTAAGGATTTTGTGTTTTTTGAGACGAAAAAAAAGCAGCATAAGCTGCTTTACTAAAATCAGAAATTAAATAGGACTAATCCTGTTCGACTGCTTTGCCTTTTTCAATCAACTTGCCAAAGAACAGACCGAGTTCAAACAACATCCACATCGGTACAGCCAACATAATCATCGAGATGGCATCCGGAGGTGTCGCAAACATTGCCACGAAGAAACAGCCCACAATAATAAAGCGGCGTTTTTCCGATAGGGTCTGAGTGGTTACCAAACCAGCCAAGATCAAAACCAAGGTAATGATTGGAATCTCAAACGTGAGACCAAACACCAAAAACAACTTTAAACAAAAGGTCAGATAACTGTTGATATCGGTCATGGGTGCGACGGTATCGGGTGAAACGCTGATAAAGAAATGTAAGATCGAAGGCAGTGCGATAAAGTAAGCAAAAGCCACGCCTGCATAAAATAAAATGATACTGCCGAATAGCAAGGGAAAGGCGAGATTTTTTTCTTTTTGATATAGGGCGGGTTTTATAAACGACCAAATTTGGTAAATGATAAATGGCATTGCCAACATAATGGCGATAAAAAAGTTCAACTTAAATGGGGCCATAAACGTGGCAGTCACATCCGTCGCAATCATGGTCGAATTGGCGGGCAATTGGGCACGTAAAGGTTCAGATAAAGTCGAATAGGTCTTATTGGCAAAGGGCAGTAAACAGAAGAACAATAGCAAAAGTACTGCGACGATCTTAAACAAGTAACTGCGCAGTACCATCAAATGCTTGGTAATCGGCATCGATTCGAGTTCTGGACGCTCTTCCTGTGGATTATGCACTTGAGGACTAAGTGAGTTGGTCATACCGCTACCTTATAGAGTGAAACCACTGCTTGCTCAGGGGCATGAACGGGGTTCTGCAGCATACATTCTTGGTGTTTTAACCAATTTTGGGGTTGGTATGGGGATTGAATCTGCGTGTTGAACGCGTGGTAATTCAATGTTTGCAACTGCAAGCCTTGAGGATTGAGATCTGAATCTGTGGTTGTCCTTTCTGTTTCTGTCTCTGGCGTTGCGCTAATTGCTGGATCTGTAGCAAGAATGGATTGTTGTTGTAATTGCTCCATCTGCGCTTGCATCTTTTGCTCTAACTCTTGAATCCGCTGCATTTCATTGTTCATTTGTTCACGTAGTTCTGAAAGACGTAATTCACGATCAATGTCATTTTGCACATTGCTAATGATGCGTTTAAATTTGCTATAGCATTTCGCGGCAAAACGCGCGGCTTCAGGCAACTTCTCAGGTCCCAAGACCAGCAAGGCGATAATGCCAAAGACCAGCAGTTCAGAAAATCCTACGTCAAGCATGTGTTGAGTCTCCCAGTTCAGTGTTTCACTGAAGAGTTCACGTCAGCACTATTGTTTTGGTGTTCAAGGGTGCGTGGCTCATTGATGGCTGCAGCTGTGGTTGCTTCATCATCTTTGACTGATTTTTTAAAATCTTTCACTGCACCACCAACATCTTTACCTAGATTTTTAAGCTTAGATGTACCAAACAATAAAATGACCACAATCGCAAAAATAAGAACATGCCAAATTGATAATCCAGCCATTATGTAACTCCTCTGTAATTGATAGCTATCTCAACAGTTATGGATGTCAGAAAAGTGACAGCCATATTTCAATTGTGTGACACAACAATTTAAGTGTGAACTAGTTCAATATAATTCGTCTTAATTCTAGAGCACATGCTAAGATTTAGCCGAAACTGAACTTTGGAATATGTCTAGTGTCTCTACTTTTCCCACTGTTTTCATTCGTTTGTGGACTTCTACTGGCGAGTACTCCATATGCAACGCTGATTAAAACGCGCCTGTCCTCACTATTGGCGCGCGGATTGATTCCGATCGTGATTATTTACAATATGGTGTTTTATCGCGAAGGCAGTATGAGCTTGATGCTGCTCAGTTTGGGTTCCGCGATCCTATTGTTTAGCTTTTACAGCATGCTGTTTAAAGATCGACTGCAGGCATTGTGTTTTAGTTATACCAATATTGCTTGGTTAGGTTTTCCTGTGGCGATTGCATTATTTGGTCCTGAGGTCAGTGCACCGATGATCGCGCTGTATATTGGAGGATCGTTATTTGGCAATGTTTGGGCCGTGTCAGCCGTGAGTTCGACGCCGCAAGCACTGTTCTCAATCATTAGAAAAGTGATCCAGTCACCACCCGTCATTGCGCTCGGAATCGCGCTGCTATGCAGGCTACTACAAATACAAAATCTGCAACAGCATCAATGGATCGATGGTATCTATAACCTGGCCAAATGGGGCATGAGCTTTACTGGGATGTGTGTGCTGGGGATGTGGTTAAGGCACACCCGTGTCGCCAAACAAGACTTGATTGACAGTAGTAAAATTGCATTGTTAAAAATGCTCTGCGGTGCTGTGATTTGCGCCTTGGTCTATGTTTTCTTTCCAATTCCAAATTTGCCGCATGCGATAGCAGTGTTGTTTTTATTGTTCTGTTTGCCGCCAGCGGCCAATATTGTGGCCTTGGAGACCCATTATCAAGGGACAGGCACATCGGCCAAATACATTGCTGCAGGGACGATGGTCAGTTGTCTGATTATTTTAATTTATGCGCTGGTGCTGCAGTTAATCTATTGAGGCTTTGTCTATTTACGCATTGAAGCCATGTGCTATCTAGCGAAGCACCACGATCCTTCACCTTATAAGATGGATCGTGGTGTGAAATCGAAGCTTATGCTTGATTTTTTAAACTGGCACTGAACAGTTGCATCGCCTGACCACGGTGACTGATCTTGTTTTTCTCGACTTTGGTCAGTTCAGCACTACTTATACCAAGCTCAGGCAACCAAAACAAAGGATCATAGCCAAAACCATGCTCACCGCGTGGCGCTTCAAGTAATTCACCGCTCCAGGTTCCTTGAAATATTTTCGGTAGGGGATCATCTGCATGTTCAACCAAGGCCAATACACAGACAAACATCGCTTCAATTGGCTTATCGTCTTGGCGTAATGGGCGTAGGTCTTGCAACAACTTGGCATTGTTTGCAGCATCATCGCCGTGCTCACCGGCATAACGTGCGGAGTAGATCCCCGGCGCACCACCAAGTATGCTGACACAAAGTCCTGAATCATCCGCAATGGCGGGTAGGCCCGATTGGCGTGAAGCATGACGAGCTTTGATAATGGCATTTTCAACAAAGCTCAAACCATCTTCAATCGCATCTTCAATATCCAATTTGCCCTGAGCAATCACGCTAATGGGTAAATTGAGCGTGTTAAATAAGTATTCAAACTCAGTGATCTTGCCTTGGTTATTGCTGGCGAGAACCAATTGTTTTTTTGACAACCATGCAGTTGCTGACATTGAAAAAATCCTGTAGATGTATCGCGATGTTGGCTATTTTAGCTGATTTGTTGATGACTAAAGCATAAAAAAGCACCCGAAGGTGCTTAGGTGAATGCCATGCAACTTATTGTGCTTGGATCCATTTGTCGGCACGTTCACGTGCAGTACGAATTTGATCCTGGGTCAAGTTGACAGCCAGTGCTGTTTTCTTGGTTTCTGACATGTTCATCACTTTATTATCCAGCATGCCATCACGTGTAGACAGCTCATACCATTGATATGCACCGATATAGTTTTTCTTCTGCTCTTCCATCACGGCAAGATTGAAGCTGGCACGGTTGTCACCATGGCTGGCGGCTTTTTCAAAATATTGACGAGCGAGGGTTTCATTTTTAGAAATGCCCATGCCATCGGCATACATACGACCGACATTGAGCTGAGCAGATGAGATGCCTTGGTCAGCAGCAGCTTTATACCAAGCAAATGCCTGTTTTAAATCTTTTTGAATTTCACGACCAGATTGATAATGCGTTGCAAGATAAAACTGTGCCGCAGGTTGACCTGCTTTGGCTGCTTTTTGTAGGTCTTGAACACTCATATGCGCATATTGCGCTGCCATTGAAGAGGTCGATTGTTGTTGTGGAATATAATCAGCATGGACTTGCATGCTGAGCAGACCAATCAAAAAGGTGCTGCTTAATAATAATTTTTTCATAGAGCGCTCACTCGATAAATAGCGACTTCACCGAACAAATTCGGGCTGTACTTACTCAGTAAGCTGCCTTGTTGGTTCCCATTTACGGCGAGTCGATTAATAATTCGTATATGATTTTCCGCACAAAGTGCTTCAAAGTCACGGAAAGTGCATAGGTGGATATTGGGCGTATCGTACCACATATACGGTAATGCTTCAGAAACGGGCATTTTACCTTTTAAGGCTAAGAAAGAACGGGTCTTCCAGTAAGCAAAGTTAGGAAAAGTAATAATCGCTTGTTTCCCCACACGCACCATATCTCTTAATAATACATCAGGTGCATCTACAGCTTGCAAGGCCTGTGCCATGACCACGTAGTCAAAAGACTGGTCTGCAAAACGTTCCAAGCCGAGGTTTAAGTCTTGTTGGATGATATTTAACCCTCTACTGATCGCAATTGCAATCTTTTCTTGGTCGATTTCTAATCCATATGCACGAATGTTGTGCTTTTTGCTCATGTGAGCAAGCAACTCACCATCGCCACAACCTAAGTCCAAGACCGTAGCATCGGGTTTAATCCACTCTTCAGCAAGTTGATGATCAATACGCATTACACTTGCTCCGTCACAGTCGATTGCAATAATTTTTCACCGCCTAAAAAAGCACGTAAGGATTTGACATATAAGGGAATTGGAAACAAGAATGAATCATGTCCTTGTTCTGCATCGATATCGAGATAGCTGACAGGTTTGTGATTGGTGATCAATGCATCGACGATTTCTTGAGATCGTTCTGGGGTAAAACGCCAATCTGTGGTAAATGAAACCAGCATAAATTGGCATTTGGTTTGTGCCATGGCCTGATTGAGTGACAAATTATATTCACGTGAAGGATCGAAGTAATCCAAAGCCTTGGTCATAATTAAGTAGGTGTTGGCATCAAAGTTACGGCTGAATTGCTCACCTTGATAACGCAAATAGCTTTCGACCTGAAACTCAACATCAAAGCCATACATAAAGTTGCCCGACTTGAGATCACGGCCAAACTTTTGCTTCATGGCTTCTTCGGACAGGTAGGTAATATGGCCGACCATTCGCGCCAAGATCAAGCCACGCTTGGGATAGCTATCATTTTCAAGGTAACGACCTTGATGAAAATCTGGATCAGAGAGGATCGATTGACGTGCCACTTCATTGAAGGCAATATTTTGCGCTGAAAGCTTGGGCGCACTGGCAATGATGACGCATTTCTGTAAGCGATCTGGAAAATCCACTGACCATTGCAAAGCTTGCATGCCACCGAGAGAACCGCCAATCACGGCATACCATGTATCTATACCAAGTTGATCAGACAGCATGGCTTGGGTTTTGACCCAATCACGTACCGTGACCAAGGGGAAGTCTGGACCATAAGGCAGATTATCATTTTCAGGATTGGGTGAGGTTGGGCCAGTTGATCCGTGGCATCCGCCGATATTGTTGATGGCGACTACGAAAAACTTTGAAGTATCAATGGCTTTACCTGGACCTATACAGGCATCCCACCAACCCGCTTTTTTGTCATCTGCATGATGATATCCCGCAGCATGATGATGACCTGACAAGGCATGGCAAATCAAAATGGCATTGGAGTGATCTGCATTGAGTGTGCCATAGGTTTCAACCATCATTTCAAAGCGAGGCAGTACGCGTCCACATTCGAGTGCTAAGGGTTGTTCAAATAGAAACTTTTGCGGGGTTACTAAACCCACTGAGTCAGCAGGGAAGGACACTAAATATTTCGCCTTAAATTTATGAATATCAATGTTAAAAGGATACCACTCTGGGTATCCTTCCTAAAGTCATTTATTGCATATAGACACTGTGTTTATCAGTGTCTTGAGCCGATTAAACCGCTGCAGCAGTCTCTTGATCGAGCACACCTTGCGCGACTAGACGGTTGGTACACGCGATGATCGCTTCGATCGAAGAGGTGACGATATTATCATGTACCCCAGCGCCAAATGCCGAACGTCCAGTGCCTTTGACTTGAACTTCAATCAAAGCAAGTGCCTTGGCGCTTGCACCAGAACTAATGCTACGTTCTTCGTAGTTCAAGACATCGATTGGAAGTTGTAATGCATCTAAGATCGCAGAGATTGGACCATTGCCTTCACCACGGAGTTGTTGTACTTCACCGTTGATTTCAATTTCAAGTTCAATCACCTGATTACCATTGTGATCAGACAACTTGTAATTTTTGGTGCTGTAATGGCCATCTTTGCTTGCAACATAAGTGTCTTTGAACAATTTCCAAATATCTTGGGCTGTGATCTCAGTACCTTGTTCATCGGTAACTTGCTGTACGGTTTGAGAGAACTCAATTTGTAGACGACGCGGTAAGACCACGTTGTAGTGAGATTCTAACAAGTAGGCAATGCCACCTTTGCCTGATTGGCTGTTGACGCGAATCACCGCATCATAGTCACGACCTAAGTCTTTCGGGTCGATCGGTAAATACGGCATATCCCAGATTGCTTGGTCTTTTTGGTATTCAAAACCTTTTTTGATCGCATCCTGATGTGAACCTGAGAATGCGGTAAAGACCAAGTCCCCTGCATAAGGATGGCGCGGATGAACAGGTAAGCCCGTACATTCTTCAACCACTGCGATGATTTCATTCATGTTAGAAAAGTCGAGTTCTGGTGCGACACCTTGGGTGTACATATTCAAGGCAATTGCTGCGACATCGACGTTACCGGTACGCTCACCATTACCGAACACACAGCCTTCGACACGGTCTGCACCTGCCATGATCGCAAGTTCAGAGGCAGCGATACCGCAACCACGGTCGTTGTGACAATGCACAGAGATAATCACCCCATCACGGCGTTCGATATTGCGATGCATCCACTCGATTTGGTCGGCATAGACGTTTGGCGTTGAGACTTCGACTGTTGCAGGCAAGTTTAAAATCACCTTGTTATCTGGAGAGGCTTCCCAGATTGCAGTCACTGCATCACACACATCTTTCGCCACTTCAAGTTCAGTTGCAGTGAAACACTCAGGGCTGTACTGGAAGATCCATTCGGTTGCAGGGTATTGCGCTGCATAGTGTTTGACTTTTTCAGCTGCGTTAATGGCCAATGCTTTTGCACCAGCAACATCAACATTCAGCACTTTTGAGCGGAAAGTCGGTGAGTTTGCATTATAGATATGCACAATGGCGCGTTCAGCACCTTGCAAAGCTTCAAAGGTGCGCTCAATTAAGTGATCACGTGCTTGAACCAATACCTCGATGTAGACATCAGCAGGGATATGGTTTTCTTCAATCAATTTACGCGTGAAGTCAAAGTCAACTTGTGAAGCAGAAGGAAAACCAATTTCAATGTGTTTGAAACCTACTTTGACCAACATTTGGAACATCTTGAATTTTTGTTCGATGTTCATCGGCTCAAAGATGGCTTGGTTACCGTCACGAAGGTCGGTACTCATCCAAATAGGCGCTTTGGTAATTTCATTATTTGGCCATTGACGGTCTGCTAAGTCAACGCGTTGATACATGCGACGATATTTTTTACTTGGATCAGCCAACATCATTTTAGAACTCCTTGTGTAGCGTCGAATGCTCAGATCTCGGGTATGAGCAAGGTGCTACTCGAATATACAACGTAAATATTTAAAATGCTTTTAAACTTTTTTAAGGGGGCGAAAGCCAGAAACTGGCAAAAACAAATTATATGCGCGCAATGCGCAGCATAAGATCCAAGCGCAGGGAATCGCTTGTTAAAGGGAGGAGGGCACGAATAGCGGGATATTTATTCATGTAAATCAAATTACGCCATATGCAATAGGCTGTCAATCGCAAACTGCAAAATAACAGCGGCTATTAGACTAAAATCTAGACACATTTCGATGCTCAGAGCTCAGCCCATTTCCTGATTAGATTGTGATACATATTGGTCAATTGGATCACTTGTGCATGCGTGTCACCAAGCTCCATTCTGAGTTTTTGGATGCTTTGATCAAGGTTAAATAACATATGCCGATCTGCATTATCACGAATCATGCTTTGCACCCAAAAAAATGAAGCAACTCGACAACCTGAGCTGATGGCCGTAACTTCATGCAAACTGGTCGCTGGGTAGAGTAGCAGATCACCCGCAGGTAATTTTACGTCGTGATAGCCATAGGTATCTTCTATGACCAGTTCTCCGCCTTCATACTCATCAGGCTCGGAGAGAAATAAAGTACAAGATAGGTCGGTTCTCAGGCGCTGATTGCTGCCACGAATACGGCGAATGGCATTGTCTACATGCATCCCGAAAGCTTCGCTGGCTTGATAACGGTTAAATAACGGTGGAATGATATCGAGTGGAATCGCAGCGGATAAAAACAGCTCGTGTTTGCCGAGCGCCTCTAAAATGATATTACTCAGTTCGTGGGTTAGGGGATGGTCTTCTGGCAACTGTTGATTGTGTTTGACTGTGGCGGAGAGCGTACCAGCAGTCACTTTACCATTGACCCAGTCCACTTGATCCATGACCTGACGGAACTGCTGTACTTGGGCTTTGCTGAGTACATTTGGAATATGATGGATCACGGGTTCACCTTGATGATTGGAAATGCCAGTTTCATAGAGCGTAATTTAAATAAAATCAAATCATAAAAATAGCCTCAATGCTGAGGCTATCTTAACAAATCCCATAAAAAAATTAAGGTTTTTATAAACCAACATTTTTAGGATGACTTAGATACTAAGTGCTGAGTCTTTTAAGCACCGTGTCTTTTAAGCACTTTGTCTTTTAAGCGATTAGTACTTAAAGTTTAAAGACAATACTGCACTACGGCCTTCAGCTTCAGTGGCATAGTGGGATGCATAAGCTTTGGTGAAATAGCGTTTGTCGGTCAAATTGTTGACGTTAAGCTGTAGGTTGACATCTTTGTTGACGTCATAGCGAGCCATCGCATCATAGCGTACATAGTTAGGCACCCATTTGGTGTTTTCTGCATTGCCATAGACCTTATCCATATACACTGCACCGCCACCGATAGTGAACTGTGGCAGGATTTGATAGGTGGTCCACAGCGTGGCACTATTTTTTGCTACGTTTTGAACTTGTTTACCGTTGTTTGGATTGGCTACATACACAGGTGGTTTATCTGAGGCGGCGGTGTTGATAAAACCACCATCGACCAATTCGCTGTCTAGGTAGGTATATCCTGCCGCAACTGCCCACTGTTCAGTGATGTTACCGTTGATACCCAATTCAAGCCCATCCACACGAGTTTTACCAATATTGCGGGTAAAGCCATCGGTATCTACAGCGCGGGTATTGGTTTTTTCAGTACGGAAGATTGCTGCTGTGACATTGGCTTTATTGTCTAAAATATCCCATTTGGTCCCAATCTCATAGGTTTTCACTTCCTCAGGTTTGAGGTTGTTGATCGCACGGGCTTGATCTGCATTGGTATTGCGTCCAGGAACGCCAAGGCCTTCGGAACCATCGCCGGCATCGACACCTACTGGGTTTGCAGAGGTGGCATAACTTGCGTAGACACTGCTGTTTTCAGTCGGTTTATAGGTTAGACCAGCCTGATAGTTAAAGAAGTCCGAACTGTTTTTGTATTTCGCTTGATCACCCGCTTTCGCTGTCGGTTTTTCAGCAGTTACGGCACTGTTTAATGCACCGTAGGTCATGGTCTGATCGGTATCGAACTTATCCCAACGTAGCCCTAGATCCAAGATCCATTTCGGGGTGAGTTCGATATTGTCCAACAAGTAGACTGCAGTCGATTCAGTTTTGGTTTTATAGCGGTCAGCGCCAGCAGTGGTGAGGGTGCCAGTCCAAGGTGTATTGCTTGGGTTCTGCACTGAGGTACACCAACCTGAGGCAATATCAGTTGGGGTACATTTATTAAATCCTCCGCCAGTCGTGGTTTTGCCATCGACGATGTACTGGGTGCGATCTGATGTTTGAGTCGTATATTCGGCACCGACATTAAAGCGATGTTGCAGCACACCGGTGTTGAATTTACCTGTTAATGCCAGTTGGTCAGAGAAGGCATCGGTATCAGATACTCGAGAGTTGGTACGACGCCAGACATTGCCGTTTAAATCAGCTGCGGCTTTGTTGTAAATATTACCTTGTGAATCATCTGGATTGGTCCAGAGGTAATCATTTTTAGATTTGTTATAGACCGCAGTGTTACTGATGGTTAGATCATCGGTGATGTCATGCTCTACTTTGATCGTCCCGATATGGTTTTGTTGTTTTTGGAAATCACGGTCTTTCCAACCGTAGTAGGTTCCTTGGGCGACATCAATAGGCTTACCATTGCCATTTAAATGAGTAAAGTCTTTGGTTGGATCGGCATTTTTCGAGTAAGGGTTGTTATAAGGAATACCCGAATCAGGGGTATCATCCGAGTTTAAGTAGTAATAGCTGAGCGTTGCGCGTGTTGCAGTATCTAGACCAAACGCAATACTCGGCGCGATACCAAAGCGTTTATATTCGGCGCCATCGGATTGGCCTGCTTTTTCATTGTGATGGCCCATCACAGCAACACGTGCCGCGATACCATTACCCAAGTCTTTGTTGCCATCAAGGGTAATACGTTGATAGTTATCGGTACCGCCTTGCACTGAGCCCTCAACAAAATTTTCTTGTTTAGGAAGTTTGGAAATCATGTTGATACTACCACCAGAGGTGCCAGCACCACCGAGGGCAGAAGCAGATCCTTTGACCACTTCTACTTGCTCTATCGCAAACATTTCACGGTTTTGTGAGGTTGAGTTACGCACCCCATCGACATAGATTGAACTTTCTGAATTATATCCACGGATAAATGGACGATCCCCGTTGGGATTGCCGCCTTCACCTGCACCCAAGGTGATGCCGGGTACATTTCTGAGTGCATCGCTGAGGGTATTGACCTTGGTATCTTCGATGAGTTGTTTGGAGATGACTGAAACCGATTTTGCTGTATCTAAGAGTGGTGCTGTAAATTTATTATTGGCTGATTGGTCAACCTTTAAGCCTTGTTCCGTCTGGGCTTGAGTGTAAATAGTGGGGAGTTGCACTGGGTCATCAGCGAAGGCGCTGCTGGCCATCACGGACAAAGATGATGCAAGTGCTGTTGAAACCAATTTTTTCCGTTTTGTAATATAGGACATATTCTGACTCGAAATTGTAATCATTAATCGCTTGAGAATAATAATTATTCTTATTGTTGTGTGCATCTAATTGAGATTGGTTTTGACGATTGTTTTAAAATATTTGTTTAATATTATTGATTAAGATGGCGGAATTGTTTAGTTATTTTGTTGATTTCTATAAATATTGATTTTATCAATCATTTTATTCATGTTGAACAGAAATGACCGAAATACAAAATAAAATCTAAATAATCGGTTGAAATGGCCGAGGTAGGATTTTAAAACCCCTAGATTTAAAACTTAGGAACTGTAACCCTTAAAAACTAAGGGTTACAGGTATTTCATGTGGAATGCTTAAAACTTAAAGGTCGTACTTAACTGTACGCGACGACCTTCTTGAGTATTGCTGTAGCGGTTGTAATAACCATTACCCACTTTCTCATAGTCTAAAAAGTTTTGATCAAAGACGTTATATAATGCAACACCAATATCCCAATTTTCACCTACATTAAAGTTCGAACCGAGATGGAGCAGGGCATAGGATTTATAATCACCAAGCGCGTCGTACACACCTTTGTCTGCGGTTGAAAGATTGGCATAGGTACTGGTAAATCGAGCACGTTCACTTCGGTATTCACCTCGTGCCCACAACTGTATGTTGTCATCTGCCTGCCATCTGAGAGATGCATTGGCAATATGCTTAGGCGTATCGGTGAGTGCTGGATTACCTAAGGCACGATCTTTGATTTCTGTTTCTGTCCAAGTATAGTTCAGCCCTAACTTCCAATCTGGGGCAAAATTCCAGTTAAACCCAGTTTCTATACCATAGACATCGGCTTTTTCTGCATTGGTAGAACGCACCACATTCCAACCTCGGTTTGCTGTATCACCAGGTTGCATCTGCCAAGGTGTTCCTACACTCTCCATATATTTTTCGCATTTTTCTTTATCTTCTGCGATTCCAGCATCACATCGAAATTCGACATTACCAGTCACAATCTTATCTTCAACTTGGCTGAAGAAGGCAGTGATATTGAAGTCTAGATTGTTGTGATTAAAATACGTCCCTAATTCAAAATTTCGACTGGTTTCTGGTTTTAAGTCTGGATTACCAAATAAAGGAATACGTCCTTGACCACCGACATTATAGATACCCGTGGTGAGTCGCTCTAAACGTGGTGCTTTATAGCCTTCACTATAGCCGCCTTTAAATGTCCAGTTATCGTTCGCATTCCAGACTAAATAGGCACGCGGTGTCCAGAAATCGCCAAAGGTATCGTGGTCGTCATAACGTAAACCCAGCGTAAGCGCTAAACTGTCATTAAGTGCCCAGGTATCTTCAGCAAATAGCCCAAGTTGTTTAAAAGATACTTCTTTGTTGACTCGTAATCCATCGTTAATACTGGCATCCCACCATTGGCCACCAAGGGTAAGGTTATGATTTTCAAAATATTGAGTTGTGAATTTAGTATCGAAAATCGTATCTTCACTTTCTAATAGTCTAGGGGTAATTGCATTAGAGCCAGCTTGAGCTCGGGATGGTATTAAGCGGCCAAGTGTTTCAGTCTGGGTATTGATAAGACTCGAATCGAGTGTGCCGAATTCTGTGCGCCATGTATGAGCGAGAAGCATTTTGTCGCGATTGTATTCTTGTGATTCAGCATAACCACCATTCGCACCTAAGGTTCCCAGTTGACCTTTATGATTGTCATACCATTGTTCAGTACGCTCAAATTCTACTGAGATATCATGTTGTTCCGTCGGTGTAAGGGTGAGTCGCGCACCGACCGTTTGCAGGTCTGACTTCGTCGGGTTATTCCCCATATTTAAGTCAACTTCTGGGACGTTATCATCCGATCGAGTTAGATTTGATTGATCACGCTCAGCTTTACGAGCGCGTAATTGTAGGCCAAGTAAATTTTCGATGAGTGGCCCAGTGACATAGGCATCAACTGAACGTTGATTTCCAAAGTCCGAGCTATTGGGAAGAATTGTTGCATCTAGGGTGACCGCACCAGTCCAAGTATCACTGACTTTTTTAGTAATAATATTAACTACGCCACCCATTGCATCAGAACCATACAAAGTCGACATCGGACCACGAATGACTTCAATACGTTCAATTGCAGAAATTGGCGGCATAAAACTATTATTTGATTCTCCAAAGCCGTTTGGTGTGATGTCACCAGTACTATTTTGGCGTCGACCATCGATCAGGACTAAGGTGTATTCTGAATCCATACCACGCATACGAATATTAAGGCCACCAGTTTTACCTGCAGATGGACTAATATCGACACCTTCTACGTCAATGAGTGCATCTGCTATAGAGTTAACACGTTTATTTTTAAGATCTTCTGCGGTAATAACGGTAATACTCGCGGGTGCATCTTTTATTTTCTGTTCATAGCCAGACGCAGACACCACGATGGTGGCAAGTTGAGTGGGTGTGTTTGAGTCTACAGCCGTATTGTCATTAGCATAGCTGGCTGTGGCGGTGATGCTGAGTAAGGCGAGTGCAATTGGGCAACGTTTGAAAATACGCATAAAATTTCCAAAAAAATAGAAAAAAATAGAAAATTGAATGTAAAAAATTAGCTAAAAATCGCTCAAATAATAATGATAAACTTTATCATTAGCAATATAAATTTACATATTATTCTTATTTGGTTGTTTGTTTTAACAAATACGGCATTGCTTATTGTTATATCTCAGTAGGATAGGAAAGGTGTGTTTGAATTCACACATCATAATAAGGTTGTGTGCCTTGAAAGATAAGCACTCAGGTATAGGCTAAAGTCAAAAGAAAATGAGTATTAAACAAATTCAATACTCATTATTTAAATAGCATGTGGCAATCAATGGCTAGAACGAATGTGCATAAAGAGTTGAAAATAGTAGGCTTTGCTTTGGTTACAAAAAAAGCAAATATGAGACAAACTAATTATTGGAGAAAAATAATTAAAAATTAGGTGGTTATTTAGATTATAACTTGCTTGAATATGCGTAAGCTGAGAGTTATTTTGTATATCGCGCAATGTTGTCATATAATGTAGCACTTTTTTAATAACTGTAATTACTAAATTCTATAGAGGAAGCCATGCAAGTAACTTCTGAAGCGGTTTCGGGCGTTGCCCGTCGTTTAAATGTATCTGTACCGACGAGCCGTGTGAGCGCGCAATTTGAAGCACGTTTGAGACGCACTGCCAAAACTGCGAAGATTAACGGCTTCCGTCCAGGTAAAGTGCCATTAGATGTTGTACGCCGTGAATACGGTGCTGGAATTTATCAAGAAGTCGTAAACGACGTTATTCGTGACACCGTTTTCGAAGCCATTCAACAAGAAAAAATCAATGCAGTCGGTATGCCGAACATTGATAAAGTTGAAAACAAAGATGATGCTTTAGTTTATGAAGCAACTGTTGAAGTTTATCCAGAAGTTTCAGTGAAAGCATTTGATGAATTAGAAGTTGAACGTAAAACTTCTGAAATCAAAGATGCTGACGTTGATACAATGTTAGAAAACTTGCAGAAACAACGTCAAACTTGGGCTGAAACCAAGGGTATGGCGAAAAAAGACATGCAAGTGACTTTCAACTTTGAAGGTACTTTGGACGGTGAGAAATTTGAAGGCGGTTCTGCTGAAGATTTCAAATTGGTTCTTGGTTCAGGTCGTATGATCCCAGGCTTTGAAGATGGCATCGTAGGCATGAAAAAAGGCGAAGAGAAAGTGATTGATGTTACTTTCCCTGAAGACTATCAAGCTGAAAACCTTGCTGGTAAACAAGCTCAGTTCAAAATTACAGTGACTTTAGTTGAAAAACCAAAGCTTCCTGAAATTGATGCTGAATTCTTGACGATCTTCGGTGTAACTGAAGAAGAAGGCGTTGAGAAGTTAAAAGCTGACGTTCGTAAAAACATGGAACGCGAAGTGAAAAACGGCTTACGTAACCAAGTAAAAGGTGCAGCATTTGATGCACTTGTTGCTGCTAACGACGTTGAAGTTCCTGCGTCTATGTTGGCTCAAGAAGTTGACCGTCAACGTCAACAAATGATCCAACAGTTCACTCAACAGTTTGGTGCTCAAGGTGCGCAATCATTTGATAGCAGCATGCTTCCAGATGAGCTGTTCAAAGAACAAGCTGAGAAAGCAGTTAAATTGGGTGTGTTGGTGAGTCGCGTTCTTGCTGAAGCAAAACTTGAAGTTGATCAAGCACGTGTTGATGCATATATCGATGATATGGCGTCTTCATATGAAGATCCAACTGAAGTGATTGAATACTTCAAAACTGATAAACAGCAACGTGCTCAAATCGAAGCAGTGGTATTAGAAGATCAAGTAGTTGATTATATCCTTGCCTCTGCTAAAGTGATTGATGCGCCTATTAGCTATGAAGAATTGTTAAAAGAACAACAAGCTCGTCAACAAGGCTAATTGTTTGAGCAGTTCGTACAAATAGAAAGAAGGCGCTTAGAGCGCCTTTTTTTATACCTTAAGATTTTAGTGTTGGAGCAGAATATTTTGCTGTTAAAAATTTTTGCTATTTAATAGGGAATATTTTGCAATTTTGGTTATTATCCCTCATATTGTCGGGATGAGTTTGAGAAACAAAAATTCAGGAATAATTAACGTATGTATGTTCCAACTATAGAAAACGCATTGGTTCCAATGGTCGTTGAGCAGTCTTCACGTGGTGAGCGATCTTTTGATATTTTCTCGCGTCTTTTACGCGATCGTGTCATTTTCCTCACAGGTGAAGTTGAAGACAACATGGCGAATTTAATCGTCGCACAAATGTTGTTCTTAGAAGCTGAAAACCCTGACAAAGATATTCATTTGTATATCAACTCCCCAGGTGGCTCAGTGACTGCTGGTATGGCGATTTACGATACCATGCAATTTATCAAACCTGATATCGTGACTTATTGTATGGGTCAAGCAGCGTCTATGGGGGCATTTTTATTAAATGCAGGAACCAAAGGCAAACGCTATTGCTTGGAAAATGCCCGTGTAATGATTCACCAACCTTTGGGCGGTTTCCGTGGTCAAGCATCGGATATCGAAATTCATGCTCGTGAGATTCTATACATTAAAGAACGTTTAAATCGTTTAATGGCAGAGCACAGCGGACAAGAATACGAAACCGTTGCACGTGATACTGATCGTGATAACTTTATGACAGCACAGCAGGCCAAAGATTATGGTCTGGTTGATGAAGTGTTGACTAAACGTCCTCAAAACTAAAGATAAAGTAAAGATTTAAAACTTGGAGTGAAAATGTCCGATCATCCTCAAGGACAAAAACATTGTTCATTTTGCGGTAAAACGCAGTCTGAAGTCGGTAAACTGATTGCAGGCGAGGACGCCTACATCTGCAATGAATGTGTGGACGTCTGTTTAGACTTGGTGCAAACCAGCCAGCAAGTTGAAACTGGGGATTGGGCAACACGTCCTTTGCCTAAGCCACAGGAAATTCGCGCAGCACTGGATCAATATGTGATTGGTCAAGACAATGCCAAGAAAACCTTGTCTGTTGCAGTTTATAACCATTACAAACGTTTGAAGGTGTCTCAATCGGGTCAAAAACCTGAAGATGCCATCGAGATTGCGAAAAGTAATATTTTGCTGATCGGACCTACGGGTTCAGGTAAAACATTATTGGCGCAAACTTTGGCGCGTTTACTTGATGTACCGTTTGCGATGGCTGATGCCACCACCTTAACCGAAGCAGGTTATGTGGGTGAAGATGTTGAAAACATCGTGCAGAAGTTGTTGCAAAAAGCAGATTATGATGTAGAAAAAGCCCAAAAAGGCATTATCTATATCGATGAGATCGACAAGATTACTCGTAAATCTGAAAATCCATCTATCACCCGTGATGTTTCTGGTGAAGGTGTTCAACAAGCTTTGTTGAAAATGATTGAGGGTACAGTGGCATCGATTCCCCCTCAGGGCGGTCGTAAGCATCCACAGCAAGAGTTCATTCAAATCGATACGGCAAATATCTTATTCATTTGTGGTGGCGCATTTTCTGGACTGGAAAAAGTGGTTCAACAGCGTCAAGAAAAAGGTGGCATTGGATTTACTGCAGATGTACGTAGCAAAGATGACACCAAGAAGGTTTCTGAGTTGTTCCGTCAAGTCGAAGCCAATGACTTGGTTAAATTTGGTTTAATTCCTGAGTTTATCGGTCGTTTACCTGTGATCGCGACTTTGGAAGAGTTGGATGAAGATGCTTTGATGCAGATTCTAACCGAACCAAAAAATGCCTTGACTCGTCAGTATCAGTATCTATTCGAAATGGAAGATGTGGACTTGGTATTCGAAGATTCAGCCTTACGTGCCGTGGCGCATAAAGCCTTGGATCGTAATACTGGGGCTCGTGGTCTGCGTTCGATTTTGGAAAATGTCTTGCTTGAAACCATGTATGACTTGCCTAGCCGCGATGATGTTGGTACGGTGATCATCACGGATAAAGTGATTACAGATAAAGCGCAACCTGAGTATCAAGTCGCGCGTCAAGCCAAGGTCGAAAAACCGGTTGAAGATAAAGTTGACTTAAAAGTCTTAAGCAGCAAATCTGCTTAATCACTTAAGTGACTATAAACCGTGTAAGGAGTTAATCTTCTTACACGGTTTTTTTTAACTTGGTTTTAGGTCTAATATCGGTTTGAGCTATTTTTTAGCTTCATTTTGATCCAGCAATGGCTTCATGATCTTTTCAAATTCGATTATAAATTTCTGTTGTTGTGCTGGATCATTGACCATTTCAGTCGCCATTTGCATTGATTGCTGCATCACTTCACCTGTCAATTTGGCCGTTTTTTGGGTAATCGACTTGCCGAGTGGGGAACTTAAAAAGGCAATATAGGCTTGGGCCTCTTCCTCGGTATAGGTTTTTTGATAAACGTCTTTGATCAACTGCACAAATTTTGGATTTTCAATCACGTTTTGATTCATGCTCGACATCAGTCCAGAGATCTGTCGTGCAGCTTGTTGCTGCTGTGGGTTTAAACTATCTATGGCCAAGCTTTGCTTAACGATCTGCTCTGCTTGTTGATCAAACATCGGCTTCATCTCAGTGCCAGTATTTTTGAGCACGCCTTGGACATCAGAAAGTTGCATCAGTTTATCAACAGATTTTGGTTTAATTGGTGCTGCATAGGAGGTTGTACTCAAGGCAAAGGCCGTAAATAACAATAATGTTGCGGTGCGTTTATGCATAATAGATCTCTAAATTTTTTAAATCAGGTTTGTTGATAATAAAGCTTAATTTAAACTCAAGGTTTTACTGGATAGCGACTGGCAATTGCAATGCGATTCCAACTGTTTATGACGATGGTCAACCATTCGATGGCCGCAATCTCAGTTTCAGTCAATAATTCGGCCGCATTGAGATAGACCCTATCAGAAACCTGATGATCAGCGATTAAGGTCATTTCCTCAACCAAACTGAGTGCAGCTTGTTCTTTGTCACTGAAATATGCACTTTCACGCCAAGCATTGAGTAAGGTGATACGCTCTAAGCTTTCATCATGCTGCAGGGCATCCCGAGCATGTAAGCGTATGCAAAATGCACATTGGTTGATTTGTGATGCTCTGAGACGAAGTAGATGCCCAAAGCCCTCTGGGATACCTGCTTGAATGATCTTTTCATTGGCTTTAGCATCCAGATCTGCAACGATTTGATAGAGTTCTGGAGCAGCTTTTCCTAGATTAATTCTCGGCATAGGGCATCATTTTTGGTCAGATTGAGTTAATTTATATGTGAAATCACATGTAACTTCAATAGATTATCATTTTATATTTATCGAGCATAAAAATGTCAAAGACCTTTGTTTTAGCTCCAGATTCTTTTAAAGAAAGCATGACTGCGCTTGAGGCATGTGCTGCTATGCAAAGGGGACTTAAAGTGCTCTATCCCGATGCAAGATTCCTGCGGATCCCTATGGCAGATGGCGGTGAAGGAACGGTGGATGCCATACTCACGGCTCGCTCTGGAAAGCGGGTCAGCCTTCAGGTCATGGGGCCATTGCCTACGCAACGTCTCAGGGTTGACTATGCACTGATTGATGATGGGCAAACTGCAGTGATCGAAATGGCACAAGCCAATGGCATACAACGCTTGCCGGTACAAGACCGTAATCCAATGTTGACCAGCAGCTATGGGACGGGGGAAATGATCCGTGCAGCACTTGATCAAGGGGTGAGTAAAATCATCGTTGGGATCGGCGGTAGTGTGACCAATGATGCTGGCATGGGGATGGCACAAGCGCTTGGGGTACAGTTCTTTGATGCAGCAGGTTCGACGATTGGCCTCGGGGCAAATCAGTTAAGTGCAATTACACAGGTTGATCTCACTCAACTCGATCCGCGACTTCGCTCGACTGAGATGGTGATCGCCAGTGATGTCAATAATCCTTTAACAGGGTCAATGGGTGCGTCACATATCTTTGCACCACAAAAAGGCGCCAGTCCTGAGATGGTGTTGCAGTTGGATCAGGCACTCAGCCATTTTGCTAATGTTATACATCAGCAACTTGGGCTTGATCTGGCAAAATGTGCAGGAGCAGGGGCTGCAGGTGGTGTAGGTTATGCCTTGATGGTCTTTGCTCAGGGGCGTATGCAGTCGGGTATCGAAACTGTGATCGAGATGACCCATTTAAAGCAGGCCATTGTACAAGCAGATTATGTCTTTACCGGTGAGGGTGCGATCGATGCTCAAACCGTTTTGGGTAAGACCCCGTATGGCGTGGCTCGCTTGGCGAAAAGTCTAGATAAACCTCTGATTGCCTGTGCAGGCAAGATCGGCGAAGGAGCAGAAGCGCTTTATGCACATGGGGTCAGTGCAATGTTCAGTATCGTACAGCAAAGTTGTCGTTTAGAGGATGCATGTCTACGTGGTGCAGAGAATCTGGAGAAAACCTGTGAAAATATTGCGCGTATCCTGCAGTTAGATTGAGGCGAGTGTTGCGGCTAAGCTGCGATGCATGCCACTTTTTGCTTAGGCTCTGTTAAACTAGCGGCATCTTTTTTGCTATGAATGGTTATGAGTTTAAGCACCTTAATTGATGAGTTAAATCCTCAACAAAAACAAGCAGCCACCACCGAGTCACAACATAGTTTGGTGTTGGCCGGCGCAGGGTGTGGCAAGACCAAGACCATCGTTGCTCGGGCAGCCTACTTGATTGATCAAGGGGTGCCTGCCAATCAAATCCAAATCCTGACTTTTACCCGCCGTGCTGCCAGTGAAATTGTGGCCCGTGTTGAGCTGGCGTTGGGTGAGCAGGCCAAGGGGTTAAGGGCATCCACCTTTCATACATTTTGTATGTTCTTGCTGCGTCGCACACCCAAAGCCTTTGGTCTAGAACAGTTTTCGATTATCGATCGTGATGATCAGATGATGATGTTTAGACTGCTGCGTGGTAAAGATGATAAGCAAAACTCCAATCCGCTGCCTAAGCCTAAAGAACTCTGTGATCTTTACTCTTATGCGCGAAATACACGGCAAAAACTCAGTCTGGCTTTGGAAAAACAATTACCAGATTTTCGCGCTGAGATTGATGGCATCGCCAAAGTCATGAAGGACTATGAATCACGTAAACGTGAGCGCAGTTTTTTAGATTATGACGATATCTTGGCGATTGTGGCGACTGCATTGGCACAGTCACCCGGTTTGGTCGATTATGTGGCATCGCTGTGTCAGCATATGTTGGTCGATGAGATGCAAGATACCAACCCCTTACAATGGTCCTTGCTTGAACCCCTCAAGGATCATGTCAGCCTATTTTGTGTAGGGGATGATGCACAGTCGATTTATGCCTTCCGTGGCGCGGACTTTGAAAATATCCACCATTTTAAAGATCGAGTGCCTGATGCGCAGATCTTTAAATTAGAAAAGAATTATCGTTCGACTCAAGAGATTTTGAATTTATCGAATTGGTTACTGGATCAAAGTGCCATTTCCTATGACAAAAAACTTGAGGCTTATCGGGGAGATGGCTTTCGACCGAAGATGCACATTTTCCCCAATGAATTTGATGAGTCTGCGTGGATTGCCAAAGACATTCAACAACGGCATATATTGGGTGCGGCTTGGCAAGATCATATGGTGTTGCTCAGATCTTCATTTGCTGCACGTCATGTCGAAGCAGCCTGTATCCAAGCCAATATTCCATATCGATTTATTGGTGGAATGAAGTTACTTGAAACCGCGCATGTCAAAGATTTGATGAGTTTGATTCGGGTGATAGCCAATCCACATGATGATATCGCGTGGATGCGTTTTCTAACCTTGTGGCCGGGAGTGGGGGATGTCAGTGCCAGTAAATTGGCTGTCCAGTTGTTACAGGCTGAAGACATGACAGCGATTGCCAAGATCTTAGAGAAATTTGGTCGTATCCCGGTGGAAACGATACAAATTATGCAAAAAATGGCAGGCATGAAGCATGATGTCCCTGTCTGTGTTGAACTCAGTATTGAAGCGTTGCAAGATCAGTTGGCTGAGATCTATGCCAAAAAAGATTGGTCTAAACGCCTAAAAGACTTTGATCTGGTTAAACAACTGGCAGCTAAGCATCAACAGCTGAGTGAGTTTTTAGAAGAGTATGTCTTGGACCCGATTTCGATTACCGAGGTGGAGCGTCTACAACAAGAGGATGTGGTTACCCTGATCACCATTCACTCCGCTAAGGGGACTGAGCAAAAAGTGTGTTATGTGCCCAATCTCACTGCAGGGCAGTATCCACATGCCCGTGCTCAGGATAGTTTTGATGAGATCGAAGAGGAGCGTCGAGTGCTCTATGTGGCGTTGACGCGGGCACAAAATGAATTGATCCTCACCAAGCAAAATCTCAGCGCTTGGTCATCTGAAAAATATGATGCACAGGGGCGTTATTTAGAAACGTATTTTCTGAATGATCTGGAGCGCGAGCTATGTCATTCGGAAATCCATCATCAGCCGCAACGTCAAAGCGCTGGCAAAGCTTATAATGCAGCAAGAGTGGATCTAGATTTTGGTCTAGATCTGAATTAAATTTTGAAGTCAGTATCTACACTTAGCAACACAGTATATGATGTGTTTTTTTGCTGTAAATGCCAATCGAAGGTTATGAAATGAAAATTTTAGTCCGCAACTTAGAACGCTCGGTTTCTGAAGCTGAACTATTGGCCTTGTTTACGCCGTATGGGAAAGTTGAAACTTGTGACGTCGTCATGGATAAAGTCACAGGAAAATCTAAAGGATTTGGATTTGTTGAAATGTCGAATCCACGTGAAGCCATTAAAGCCATTAAGGGGTTAAATACACTCCGTGTTAAAGGCTTGGGTATCCGTGTAAAGGCTGCTGCTGAAGAAGAGTAATCATTGATCCTCCATGGGGCTTGATGTCGATCTTGTTTCATGGAGGATGGTGATACTGAATATTGACGATCAGCTCAGCCTGATCCTCGCCATTTCCTGCAGTACCTTGATAAAAATAAACGCGCATGCTTGATATACAAGCCTTTGAGGCCAATGGACTGGTTTGATATTTTTTTTATCTATATCTGCGTAAAAGCACTTTGATTTTGTTGCAATAGTATTTAACCTAGAGCTCTAAAGCGCAAGTTCAGTTAGGAAATATACTATGTCTCGTGTTGCACGTTTTCATGCCGATCGGACCAATCAAAAGTTGTACTTTTCGCGCCTCTCTTGCCAACAGGCTGAGTCGACTGAACATATTCAACAAGCACAGGCGCATCGTGAGGCCGCTGTGTTTCATCTCAATGGTGCGATGCTGGCATTTTTACAAGAACTCGTTCGCTATTATCGCTTAAATGATCCTCACCCCACCCTAAATTCGATTGAAAACTTAATGGCAGAAAAAGGCCAAGTTTCACCTGAAGTTTCAATCTTACAACAATTGGCCAAAGCGGGTTTTATTGCAGAATTAAAACGGGCTTACCGCATGTGCCAATATGCGCCAGAACCGAGTCCACATAGCCCAGAAGATGAAACCTCATCTAATTTAATTATTAAAGTGACTCAGACGCCTCAAGCTTGGCTACCTGATACTAAAATTTTACGTGAATGGCACAGGGATTTGACCCAATTGATTGATGGGTTTCGCAATGAGATGGTCGAGTTTTAAATTATCGAGCTTTGACTTGAAATTTTTTAGCTTGATCCCGATATAACATATCTACGCATAACAAAGTGTATTGTGCACTTTGTGCCATGTCATGCATGGAGGGACTTATGTCTATAGAACAGTTAAAACAATTATTCGGCAGCCAAGAAGTGATTCTTGAGTTGGTGCAATTAGAAGGCGGGGAACTGGCGTTGAGAAATGCTGGGTCAGAGACAGAGCCTTTGGTGACTATACAGTTTAATCAGGACATTCAAGCGATTCTAGGTGATCAAACCCCTGTGATTGCGCAACATATGATTCAGGCTGCGCTGATGGCCTTGGTCGATAAACAAACCAGTCTAACTCAAGCTGAAATTATGGACGAAGCGCCACTATATTTGAGTTAATATCGCGTTGACACTTATTGGGCTTGAACACTCAAGCCTTATAGTTTTCAGCCCATCCTGCATTGCTTCAAATTGATAAACATCTTTTAAAGGTGTTTTTTTTTACAATAAAATATCAATTAAATTGATGTTTTTTTAGAATTAATCATTTTTTATGATATGTTTAAAAGTTCGTGAATAATTATTACTCAAAATTGTGATGATAATGAAGGTAAATTCTTGCTTTGCCATTGAAAAATCACACTTCATCAAGAGTAACCTAATGAGCATCATTGATATTCTAGAATTTGGTATTCAGTTAAACATTGTTTTTTAAGCGATCATAAGGGGTGAATAGAATCCACATTCTAGTAGATGTTTCAACATTAGGCGCGAGTAAGTAGGACTCAAAAACTAATGGAGATCGTCATGACGAGAATTGCAATAATCGGTGCTGGCCCAAGTGGTATGGCCCAATTAAGAGCTTTCCAATCAGTAAAGGCCAAAGGTCTACAAGTTCCAGAAATTGTATGTTTTGAAAAACAAAGCGATTGGGGAGGATTATGGAACTACACTTGGCGTACAGGTGTAGATGGAAATGGAGAACCAGTACACGGCAGTATGTATCGCTACCTCTGGTCAAACGGGCCGAAGGAAGCACTTGAATTTGCAGATTATTCATTTGATGAACATTTTCAACAACCCATCGCATCTTATCCACCACGTGCGGTCTTGTGGGACTATATCCAAGGTCGGGTAGACAAGGCTGATGTACGTGATTTGGTTCGCTTTAACACTGCAGTGAAACAGGTTGATTTTGATCAAGAGCAGCAATGTTTTCATCTTCAGCTCAACGATCATGAGCACAATCAAGTTTATAGTGAACAATTTGATTATGTCATCGTCGCTTCAGGGCATTTTTCTACCCCTAAAGTCCCTGAATACGAGGGCTTCGATAAGTTTAATGGTCGTATCTTACATGCACATGATTTTCGTGATGCGGTTGAGTTTAAAGACAAAACGGTATTGATCGTAGGCAGTAGCTATTCTGCTGAAGATATTGGGTCACAATGCTATAAATATGGCGCTAAGCAAATCTACAGTTGCTATCGTAGCCAACCAATGGGCTTTGATTGGCCAGAAAATTGGACTGAAAAACAGCACTTATTGCATGTCGATGAACAATTCGCCTATTTTGGTGATGGTAGTCATGCCGAAATTGATGCAATTATTTTATGTACAGGTTATCTACATCATTTTCCATTTATGCAGGAAGAACTCTGTCTTAAGACCAATAACTGCTTGTATCCACTAGGCTTATACAAGGGTGTGGTTTGGGAAGAAAACCCACGCTTGTTCTATCTGGGCATGCAAGATCAGTGGTATACCTTTAATATGTTTGATGCTCAGGCTTGGTATGTGCGAGATGTGATTTTAGGGGAAAAAGCATTGCCTACACGAGAGCAGATGCAGGCAGATTCACAACAATGGCACAACCAAGAACGCGCTTTGAAGAATGCTGCACAACAGGTGGTGTTTCAAGGCGAATACATTAAGCAATTGATTGCTGAAACGGATTATCCTGAGTTTGACATTGATGCAGTCAACAAGATTTTTATGCAGTGGAAAAAAGACAAGCGTGAAAATATTATGGATTTCCGCAATAAAGTGCATCGCTCTGTCATGACAGGGACTTTGGCCAAACGTCACCATACGCCATGGATCAAGGCTTTAGATGACTCATTAGAAAGTTATTTATATACACCCAAGCGCCGTGAAGTCAGCTAGAGATCAGTTGCGTGGATCTGTAGAGGCGAAAAAGACCTGAATTTTCAGGTCTTTTTTATTGGCTGAAGTGGGGTGAAGAGGGTACGTGAAACGGCATTTCTAGGTTATGATGAATTTTTATGCTTTAGCAATCATTGAACCTAGGCTTGACATTAAAAAATGAAAACCACTGTTTTATTTACTGTATTGGCGTTATTGCTCAGCGCCTGTCAATTACGTTCGACTGATTTGTCGAGTCGATTGAGTTTAGATCATCCAGAACGCAATGTCCTTTGTGATCAATATATCTGTGCAGATTCACAGGGTATCTCAAAAGTGTTAACAGAAAAATATTTAGGTGAAGGGCAGGCCGATCAAGTCTTTTCAAAAGGCAGTTTTGATACGACGCAATTTACTTTTGACAATGGTGTATTTTGCGATAGCAAGGCTCAGATGTGTTATGTAGACCGCTATTTCGATTCCGATGGCAAGCGTAGTCAAAAAGCCATGGACTATACCAAGGCGCTCTTTGCTCAATAAGTTGTGAGTAGAGGGGCGGAGTAGACGAGATGCTGAATGACGTGTGGTTCAGCATCTATTGCTCTACGCCTTTTCGGGGCGACTATTTATTTTCAAAGATGGTCGATAACGGCACTGAAAGTTTGGCAGATAGGAAGTCATCGGTGTCGATCAAGGCTGGGCCAAGTTTCAGCATCCATTCATCATCAGCATGAATATTACCGACATCATCACGACGAGGTAGCGGATAAGGAAGTGATTTATAAAAGGTCCAAAAATCGATCTGCGATAAATTTCTGACCAAGACAAATTTCTCATCATCGGTGCATTTGATCAAGTTCTGTTTTTGCAGCATATATGCAAATTGTGGCCAATGGCCCATTTCCTCACGGCCAAGCACTTCTAATGCTTCCAAATCGGTAACACTTTCACCTTTCTTCTGCTTGTTATAAAACAACTCCAGTAAGTCCATCAGCATAATAACGGGATGGCGTTTTTGTTCCTTACCCGAGCTAAAAGCGGTGAGGGCAAAACTGATTTCTACGCCGAGTAAGATGATGTTCCAAGACAGGAAAATCCACAGCAGGAAGATTGGAAGTGCTGCAAAAGCACCGTAAATAATCTCGTAACTGGTAAAGTTAGACATCACAAAACCAAATAGGTTTTTGAGTAACTCAAAGATTGAGGCACTAAACACTGCCGATATTAATGCGGCTCTGACCGGAACACTGCGATTTGGAATCGTCCAATACAGGATGAAAAAACCAAGGATGGTTAACAAAAATGAGATCGCAGCGAAAATAAAGGCACCATTAAGCTCATAACCGGCGAAATTGTTACTCAGAACATTGAGTGATGCGGCAGCCGATGAAATCGCAAAGGCACTGCCGAGCAAGATCGGACCTAGAGAAATTACGGTCCAATAACGCATAAAACCAATAATGCCACCGCGTGTTTCGCGAACTCGCCAAATACGATTAAATACGGTTTCAATACTGGTGAGCATCATCACGGTGGTGACAAACAGGAATAAGATCCCGATCACGGTGAGGTTGCTGGATTTCGAGGTAAAGGCGTTTAAGGCTTTATCGAAGGCAATGGTAGTTTTTGGTAAAAAATTGCTATAAATCAATTGCTGTAATTGTTGACGCGCGGGTTCGAGGGCCTTGATTGAGGAGATAATCACCAAGAATACCGTCAACATCGGCACCACTGCAAACAGGGTGGTATAGGTCAAAGAACCTGCTTGTTCACGGCAACGGTCTGCTTCAAAACGTCTAATCACGAATAAAACAAATTGAAACCAGTTATGGTCATAAAAGGGGAGTTTTTTTAAGTACTTTTCTATCATGCGGATGTCATCTCAATTCTTTTATTCAAATGCTTACATTTACAAGTCTTAGGTTCAGCCAAAAAAAGAGAAAAATACCGTATAGTTCTCTTTTCACTTAGTCTACCAAAAATATGTCAGCTTACATTTTAGTTTTGTACTACAGCAAATATGGCTCAGTTAAACAGATGGCACAACGAATCGCCAATGGTATCGAATCAACGGGCATGGCAGTAAAAATAAGAACGGTTCCGAATCTCTCTACTGTGGTGAAAGAGGCCGCTCCGAGCATTCCTGAACAAGGTGATCTTTATTGTACTTTAGAGGATTTAGAAAACTGTGCGGGTTTGGCGCTAGGATCACCAACGCGGTTTGGCAATATGGCCAGTGAAATGAAATATTTTTGGGATCAAAGCACCAGTCTTTGGCTCAATGGTGCATTGCATAACAAACCTGCATGTGTATTTACTGCCTCAGGTTCGATGCATGGTGGTCAAGAGAGTACTTTGCTGAGCATGTTACCCCCATTGTTCCATCACGGCATGATGATTATGGGCCTCACCAATGCCGATGCAGCATTATCCAATACCAAAACGGGTGGCACGCCCTATGGTGCCAGTCATGTCAGCGGTCCACGACACGATCAAGCACTTAGCCCAGATGAAATATTGCTTTGTGAGGCTCAAGGTAAGCGCTTGGCAGAGGTGGTGTTGAAGCTCAATTGATCGAGCAGTTGATTTCGTTGTGGCAATATGCCTTCAATAAGGCTATTCACTCAAATAGAGTTTGAGGCATGGCATTACATCAATATCAAGTAGAGGTGCACTGGGAAGGCAACACAGGTACAGGAACCTCATCTTATCAAGCGTATAAACGTGATTTTCTGATTAAGAATCCTCAAAAGAGCAGTATTGCGGGATCTGCTGATCCCGCTTATCTCGGTGATATGACACGCTGGAATCCAGAAGATTTGATCGTAGCAGCAGTTTCTTCGTGTCATCAATTGTGGTATTTACATTTGTGTGCAGTGAATCAGATTCAGGTCTTGAGTTATGTCGATCATGCCGTCGGTTATATGCAAGATAATGATCCGATAAAGCGTGGACATATGACTGAGATTAAACTCAGGCCACAGGTCACATTAAGCCAAAATAGTGATGTAAACTTGGCCGCTGCGCTTCATGAGCAGGCACATCATGAATGTATGATTGCGAATTCAGTCAATTTTCCGATTCATTGTGAAGCCAACTTCATTATTGTTGCTGCCTAGTTGTTATTTCTTTGGGCGCTCTGTTGGAGTGACTGGAGGCGTGGAGGCTTCTGTGGCGGGATGAAACTCCTTAAAGTCGGATTTACGGATTTTGGCATGAATCCCCTTGGTCTTGTCGACGACTTGGGATACTTCAAAGTCTGTTGCCGCACTGAGATAGGCGTAGGCCAAGGCTTCATCAATCCCATACTCTTGATGGATGAAGCGAATTGATTCACGGGTTGATTTTTTCATTGCCTCATCCAGATCAGGATCGAGACCTGGAACGATCCAGTAATCTTTTATTTCTCCAAGAGGTTGTTGTACGCTCTGGCCAGGAATTTTATCTTGGCCAGCCTTGAGCAAGGTGAGTTTAAAGGTGGCACGTGCCGAACCTTCAAGCGCCGTGAGTGCAACTTCACCATTGCCCTGTACAAAGTGACTGTCTCCGGTATAGAACAAAGCACCGGGAACCAATACTGGAAAGTACACGGTTGATCCAGCGCCTAAATCCTTGATATCAATATTGCCACCAAAATGCGCTGGCGCAACGGAATGCACTGCTTTGGTGGTGTTTTCGGCTACCCCCATAATGCCCATAAACGGTTGTATGGGAAAACGGATTGCTTTTGCTGGGCCAGTGTTGATGACTGCTTCATATTGACCGTGTTGATTTTTTTCAATCGGGGTGAATACCGAAACATTGCCATAGCGTTCAGGTTGCTGTGGGCTAGGATGAGCGCTGGCTTTGCTTTTAGGAAACTCACCTGGCAATGCTCCTTTGCCATGACGATTGGAAATAACCCCATAGGGGACTCGCGGTTCAACCTTAAGCACTTCAACTTTGAGCACATCACCTGGCATGGCACCTTGTATGGCGATGGGACCGGTGACGATATGTGGTCCATCTTTTGCAAAGTCGTGTTTGAGCTCAGATTGGGTGATCATCTGTGCCTCAGCCAATATCTGATCTTCCTTCACGCCATGAGATTTGAAATATTGCGCCGCATTGCGACCTTGATCTTCGAGTAAGCCTTCATGAGATACCGTATCGAAGATGACCGTACTGCCTGAGGGGACGGTTAAGAGGTGTTTACTCATCTTATTGGGTAAGTATCCCCATAGGATGGTGTCCAGTGTGGATGGAACATAGTATTGACCTTTATGGATGCCCTCAATCAGTTGAGTGGGCTGTTCAGCAATTTGTTTGAGGATTTTAA
Source organism: Acinetobacter calcoaceticus (assembly GCF_004345325.1). Lineage (GTDB taxonomy): Bacteria > Pseudomonadota > Gammaproteobacteria > Pseudomonadales > Moraxellaceae > Acinetobacter > Acinetobacter calcoaceticus_D. The sequence goes on along the minus strand of NZ_SLVJ01000001.1, from coordinate 16,875 downwards.
AATCCGCTGCAAATGCAGTACTGATGCTGAGCAAGGTGCTGCTCAAGAGGGCGGTGCAGCGTATCGAGACTTGGGGGAGAGAAATCGGAGATAGTCGTTTCATAACAATTCCTTGAATTTGCTATTGCTCTTGTTATTGCTGTTATGCTTCGCGCGTTTTAGAAAAAGCAACAAATATGCCAGCACCTTGAGCAGTCGCTACAAGCTTGTCGTTATTATTTTTATAAATTTAGCGATTGAATGGCTGCTTATGTCATACACCACTGAGGGCGTGAATATTTGTTCCGCAGTCTAGTCTAAGCTTGAATGTTGCGGAGCCAAAGCAGACTCAGATCAATGCGAGGCCTAAGGGTTAAGTGGCTATGCAGATAGTGTGTATGGGATGTGCTCAGGAGTGATTGTAATCTCGATGTTAGGAAGTCCTAAATAAATGATATGCGCTAGATGAAAATATTCCTTTAAATCAGTAATAATGAAGGAAATTAGCTGAATATTTAAAACTTTTTTACGGATATAATGTGGTTGTATTACATCGAATAGAGTAGCGAATGAAAAATATATACCTATTGGCATGCACTGTTGCAGCCTTGTCTTTAAGTGCTTGTAGCACCACGGAAACTAGTAAAACGATTCAAAGCCCTCAAGTCACCTCAGCAGTTGCTGTGGTACCGAACAAAGGACCTAAACTTCCTGTTTCAATTGGGAAATTTGATAATCGTTCTAGTTATATGCGCGGGATATTCTCCGATAACGTTGATCGCTTAGGTGGTCAAGCCAAAACCATTTTAGAGACTCATCTGCAGCAAACGGGCTATTTCTCAGTTTTAAATCGTGACAATTTATCTGAATTACAACAAGAAGCGGGTTATAGCAAAAGTAGCCAAAATATCAAAGGCGCTCGTTATGTGATTACGGGTGATGTTTCTGAGTTTGGTCGTAAAGAAATCGGTGATCAGCAACTCTACGGTATTTTGGGTCGCGGTAAAACTCAGGTCGCTTATGCCAAAGTAAACCTCAATATTGTTGATGTTAGTAGCTCTGAAGTGGTTCATTCGGTTCAGGGTGCGGGTGAGTATGCGCTCAGTGCGCGTGAAGTTTTAGGTTTTGGTTCTACCGCTTCGTATGACTCCACCCTTAACGGTAAAGTATTGGATCTAGCGGTACGTGAGGCAGTAAATCACTTGGTAACGGATCTACAAACTCAACGTTGGACTGTAAAATAATTTTGGAAACATGCTCAATGTTTAAGAATATAGTGGTCTTAACACTGACCATGCTTTTAGTGGGATGTGTAGCAGCACCTCAATCTTTATATCACTGGGGTTCCTATCCCCAGCAAAATTATTTGATGTATAGCCAACCTGAAAAAGCAACGCCGAGTGCGCAAATATTAAAGCTTGAAGCTGAGTTGGAAAAGTCCAAAGGCAAAGGCCTCGCTGTGCCACCGGGGTTATATGCACATTTGGGATTGCTGTATGTACAACAGAATCAATTGGATAAAGCTGCTGAGTATTTTCAATTAGAGCGTCAGGTCTACCCTGAGTCCACTGTATTAATGAATCGCTTATTGCAGAAAATGGGCAATGCTACAGGTCAAGGCAAATGATGATAAACAAGAAATTGATCCTTATCCTGGGTGTACTGAGTCTGGTGCTTGGTGGTTGTGCCACCACTTCGGGTCCACAAAAAGATATCTCGGTCTATCGCAGTCATATGCCGAAATCGATCTTGGTTCTACCACCAGTCAATGATTCGCCTGATGTTAAAGCCAGCAATGCCTTCTGGTCTACGGTGATGGTACCAATTGCTGAGGCGGGTTATTACGTTTTCCCAATGTCTGTGGTTGATCAGATGTTCAAGGAAAATGGCGTCTACAATGGTAATGATGCACAGTCGATTGCACCACAAAAACTGCAAGAAATTTTTGGTGCAGATGCGGGACTGTATATCAAGGTCAAAGACTATGGCTCTAAATACCAAGTGATCCAAAGTGTTGCATCGGTTGAAGCTGAGGCCAAATTGGTCGATTTGAAAACCGGTGAAGTATTATGGTCTGGTACTCAGAGACTTGAACGCTCTAGCTCAGATGGCAACAGTGGTTTGATTGGCGCTCTCGTCGGTGCGGTGATCGAGCAAGTCTCAAGTAGTTTTAATGACAGTGCTTATCCACTTGCAACCTCGGTCAGTATGATCATGTTTACTCCAACACCTGAGCAACCAGGTCTGGGGCTGTTATATGGTCCACGCTCACCGCAGTTTGACCAGCAAACACAACGTTAAGTGTTTAACAGACAATTCGATATTGGCGATTGACCGAATAGCGATTCTGTTTAAGCATTAAAAAAGCCCTGACTTTGGTCAGGGCTTTTTTAATGCTTTAGACGTTGATGAAAAGCGCAATAAATTGAACTTTAATCTGTCAACGTGAGTAGCAATCAGTCGCGTACAAATTCAACGCTGCCAGTCGCCAATGATTTAACACGTGCCAAAGACTCTACACGATAGCCTTGATCTAGGAGCAATTGGCGACCCGATTGGAATGATTTTTCAATCACAATACCAATACCGACCACTTCTGCTTTGGCTTGATGAATCAAATCTGCAAGTCCAAGCGCAGCTTGGCCATTTGCTAAAAAGTCATCAATAACCAAAGCCTTATCGCTGGCATTGATATGCTTATTTGAAATGGCGATGGTGCTTTCAGTTTGCTTGGTGAACGAGAATACTTTTGAGCGATACAAATCATCTTTCAAGGTCAAAGATTGATATTTGCGCGCAAAGATTACTGGAACACCGAGTTCTAAACCTGCCATGACAGCAGGCGCGATGCCAGATGCTTCGATGGTAATAATTTTAGTAATGCCTGCGTCTTTAAAGCGACGAGCAAATTCTTGACCAATGAGTTGCATCAGCACAGGGTCAATTTGATGGTTTAAAAAAGAATCGACTTTCAGAACTTGATCAGAGAGAACGATACCTTCTGCTAAGATTTTCTGTTCGAGTGCATACACGGTGAGAATCCTCAAAGGGCAGGTGCTTTTAAAAGCAAAGGCGTATTTTAAAAAGCACCTGTAAAAATGCAAGCCGAATTTGAGTTAAATTGGAAAAATAAGCTATTTTTGATAATTAGTTAACAATAAACCATAAGAAGTCTTGCCATCTTGGTGACTCATTTTCACAGGCAAGTAATCAAGTTTCGGTGCTAACCAGAAAATTGAGTTTTTACCCGCCTTTTCATGCTTGAGTAAAACCTTAACGGTATCAAAGGTTCCAAAGTTGGTTTTGACGCTTTCTGTGCCTTGACGTACAAATTGGCGCGTGTCTACACCTTTGGCATCTGTAATATAATACGCGCTTTGCAAACCAGCAGATTTGAGATCTTCTCGTAGTTGTAATTCTGCGTTCAACTCATCCAAGGCGCCTGCTTTCCATGGGAAGCTACGTGCCTTGTCATCTTTTTTGGTGTTGATGACTTTGCCTGTGGGATTGAAGGTGATGTTTAAGGTGTTGTTATGTACCAAAACCTTACTGGTACGGGTAAAGCTATTGGAACTGATCTTGCCAGAAGCAAAACTAAAGCGGCTGGTTTCAGTGGCTGAAGCCATGGCGGCGGCTTTGGCAGAAAAAGTATAGGTCCAGTTGTTACCATTTTGACTGAGCACGCGTGTAGCACTGCCCATATTTTTGCCATTATAAGAAAATTGATAACTGGCATTGAATGGGCTTAAGGCAAAACTTGCACTTGAAATACAGGTGAGTAGGGCGATGCCGACTGTACGTGCAACTAAACTTGTGAATGTTGAACTTTGCTGTGTCATAGGTACAAGCTCCTTGGTGTTACACTGAACGATTAAAGTTGATTATTCTACATTTCAATTGAGAAGAAAATCTGTATTTTTAGTTAACACTGTGGTTTTTAATAAGTTGTACCCTAGATATTCGCTCAGAACATGGCATTATTTCTGTTGGATTGGGGTGACGTCTGATTCTTGCTCAATTTCGATGTCAGTGCTTTCACTCTCTCGATCAAAGATGCCAAATTTGCTGATGAGTGCAGTGAGATTGACATTGCCCATCACCACCAATTCAGTTTCACGTAAAGTCGCGTGATTGATATGAACTTTATTCAGGGTGTCGAGTACTGGGCGACTCTTACCCAACCAGCGATTGAGGTCGAGATGCAAGAGTTCATCTTTGACTTTGACAATATTATATTTTTCTAAAATGATCCCCAATGGATCACGGCGCAGTACCTTTTGATAGAAGAACAGTGCACTGTTGACGGCGATTTTAAGCCACCATTTATTAAATTTGGATTCGATGACTTGAGTATCACTAATTTGTTCAAAGACAATCAGTTGTGTGTCTTTGTTCATTTCCATTTGAAGGAGTTTTAAATCAACGGACAATACCGCATAGAGGCCCATGATATCGACAGTGGCATAAAGTCTGAGCCAATCATCATGCAAGTCTGCATGCAGGTCTTTGAGCAGTCCGACATTATCAGTGACATAGCGTTTAAAGGTGGCATTCAGAAATACTTGTGATACAGGGAACTCGCGTTGTTCCTCAATGAAATCGCCTGCCTTTTGGTATACTTGTCGAATTCGATGGGCAATATTAGAAATCAGCGTCGGCATAAGTATAAGTCCAAGTACATTTAAAATATGAGGCAGTCATCAAGTTGATTCTTGCAAAGCGAAGATTGAGCCAAAGCAGTCTAGCAAAGTTATAGCCATTCATTAATAAATGATGTGCTGTTTTTTATTCAGCTTAGGTCGCTCAAATTGCTTTTTTAAAGCTGTCATAAAGTGTAATGAAAAGCAAGAATTAAGTTTAATTAAAAAGTCAGTCTGGATTGTACTTGGTTTTGGTTATGATCCCACGGCCATTAAAAAAAACGATCTCAACACTGCTGCTGAAATCGTTTGGATAGGATGAACAATGACTAAAACTAAAACAGTGACCCAATAAACTTAGCTTTCTTTGATTAGATAAGGATTTTCAAAGCCCAATTTCGCCAAGATGTCGATTTCCAATGCTTCCATCGCCTCGGCATCTTCCTCACCGGTCTCATGGTCATAGCCCATGAGATGCAGCACACCATGGACCAGCATATGAGCAAAATGCTCTAAGGCTGTTTTTTGCTGCTCGGTTGCTTCAGCCAAAACCACAGGAATACAAATCACCAAATCGCCCAGTGGCCATGCATCGAGCATGGGGAGGATTTCTTCAGGGATATCACTTGGAAAGGACAAAACATTAGTGGGTTTGTCTTTTTGGCGATAGTCTAAATTTAAACGTTGGCTTTCATCGGTATCGACACAGGCGATGCCGATTTCACAGTCTTGATCAACTGCGATGTGGCGTAACGTGGTTTCAACGACTTTCTTAACATAGGCACGTTTGAGCACCAAACTTGGTGCTTCAAACGCTTGTTGTAACGATAGACTGAGTTTCAAAACTAAACCTTATACATTTTCTTGAGGGGTTGATTCTTGGGTCACACCTTGATGTTGAGCATCTGCGGCATCATCGTTGGCCGAAATGAGCGCGTCTTGACGTGCTTTACGTTCAGCACGACCTTGCTCACTTAAGCGATGTTGCTCAGAGTCCCAACCTTCGTAGGCTTCCACAATTTTTTGAACCAGTTGATGACGAACGACATCACGGGAATGGAAACGTGTGATGTGAATCTCGGTGACATGCTCGATGACGCGCAAGGCATGAGACAAGCCTGACTGTTGACCACGAGGTAAATCGACTTGGGTGATATCACCTGTAATCACGGCACGTGAGCCAAAGCCTAAACGCGTTAGGAACATTTTCATCTGTTCTGGGGTGGTGTTTTGCGCTTCATCTAAGATGACAAAGGAGTGGTTCAAGGTACGACCACGCATATAGGCTAAGGGCGCAACTTCAATAATTTGACGCTCGATTAATTTGGCGACTTTTTCAAAGCCCAGCATTTCATACAAGGCATCATAGAGCGGACGCAAATAGGGATCGATTTTTTGCGATAAATCACCTGGCAGGAAGCCAAGTTTTTCACCTGCTTCAACCGCGGGTCGAACCAAAAGGATGCGTTGAATTTCGTTGCGTTCGAGCATATCCACCGCAGCAGCCACAGCGAGGTAAGTTTTACCTGTGCCTGCTGGGCCGATACCGAAGGAGATGTCACTTTGTAAGATACGTTGTACATAGCGCTTTTGATTGGCGCCACGTGGATTAATGCGGCCTTTACGGGTTTGCAACCAAACCTCTTCTAGACCGGTATGTTCTTGCTCTGGATCGAGTTGAAGCTCTCGATCGGTTTGACTGCCTTGAATCATCAGATGCAAGGTATCTGCACTAATTTGCTGGCTGGTTTCAGCTTCTTCATGCAGTCGTTGTAAGAGGCTTTCTGCTCTCTGTACTGCATCGATTTCCCCATCGACATAAAACGAGTCACCTCGATGGGAAATTTTGACATCTAAACGTTGTTCGATTTGTTTCAAATGACCATTATATGCACCAAGCATACTTTTTAAACGCGCCATCGAAACACCAGGAAAAGCTACTGTACGTCGAATCGCTGCAGTCAAGAGATATCCTTTTGGGTAGTCAGATCTATAGCCCTACATTACGCCACGTCGGGTTCAAGATTCAAGAGCTCACCATAAACTAAATTCAAAGTTTTGATCTCTGTGATTTCAATTTCTGCGAAGCGTCCCACCCAGTCTGCATCTCCGATAAATGTGACTAAACGTGTATTGTCAGCAGTACCGATTAAATGGTCCGGATTTTTGTCGGAAATCTTTTCAATTAGAACACGTTGTGTAGTTCCTAACATGGCATCAGTCTTGCGAATACTAGACTGTTTGATCCATTGTTGGACTTTGGCTAAGCGTTCTTTTTTCACCAGATCAGGCGTGTCATCAGCCAGTTCAGAAGCAGGCGTACCTGGTCGTTTAGAGTAGACAAAACTATAGGAATGGTCGAAGTCCAAATCTTGAATAAACTGGTAGGTTTCAGCAAAGTGTGCATCGGTTTCACCTGGGAAGCCGATAATAAAGTCACTCGACAAATGCATGTCTGGACGTACTTTGCGTAGCTTGGCAATCTTATCGATATACACGTCGATGCTGTGGTTACGTTTCATGCCCTGTAACACTGCATTGGAACCGCTTTGTACCGGTAGGTGTAAATGCGACACCATTTGCGGCAAGTCACGATAACATTCGATTAAAGCTTCTGAAAACTCAAGCGGATGTGAGGTGGTATAGCGCAAACGACCGATGCCAGGAATTTCTGCCACTAAGCGCAACAGTTGGTCAAAGGTACAAATCTCACCTTCAAAAGTTTCGCCACGATAACCATTGACGTTTTGACCGAGTAGTGAGATCTCGCGAACCCCTTTTTCAGCCAAACCAGCGATTTCAGCCAATACATCGTCGAGTGGACGAGAGACTTCTTCACCTCGGGTATAGGGCACCACACAGAAAGAGCAGTACTTCGAACAACCTTCCATAATCGAGACAAAGGCTTTATAGCCCTCAACACGGGGTTCAGGCAGGAAGTCAAATTTTTCAATATCTGGAAATGAAATGTCGACCAAACTAATCTTTTCACGTTTCGGCTTTTCAACTTGATCATGATGTTGATCAAGCATCTGTGGTAAGCGATGCAAGGTCTGCGGCCCAAAAACCATGTCGACATAGGGTGCACGTTTTTGGATGTTGTCGCCTTCTTGCGAAGCAACACAACCACCAACACCGATGACTAGATCAGGATTTTTTTCTTTCAGTTTGCGCCAGCGACCAAGTTCAGAAAATACTTTCTCTTGGGCTTTTTCACGTATCGAACAGGTATTCATTAACAGGATATCGGCATCACTCGGATCGCTGGTGAGGATATATCCGTGAGAATCGCCTAATAAATCAGCCATGCGGTTACTGTCATACTCATTCATCTGACACCCTTGCGTTTCGATATAAAGCTTTTTCACAGTATCGAAGGCTGGGGTGTGCTGTGGCTGGTGAACAGTGTTTTCTGAAGCAGCTTTGGCAACATTGGGGATGAAGGTTTGAACCGTCATGAAGGCTCCTCAGTCATAAACGAATTGGCTTTAGACGTATAAAATACGCAGCAATCGTTGGGTAAATTCAATAGGGTTGAGTCGCTTGCCGAAGCAGACGCACATAAAGCAGCTTATTTTACAGGATTTGCGTTGAAATGGGCTAAGAAATAAATTGCATCGATCTAATGTTGAATATGGGGTCAAAATCAATGCTTAATATTGTCTGTGAATCATGAGGTTACATAACAGAACAGTAGAATTGTCTCGGAATTATTAAACTATGTTCCTTAAACTATGAAAGTATTCATTAGACTTGTTATGCAAGTTGGAAGGGGCATCGTGTACAAACAACAATTACATTTAAAAACCATCGGAACGTATCTGTTAAGTTGTATCGCTGTCGCGACAGCTCAACACGCTTATGCCGCTGAGTCTCAGTTTAATGACGCATTACGTGCGGCCAATGCAGGCAACACGGCTTTATTAGAACAATATCAGGCATCCATGCAGGATGATGCCTTGGGCTATTATCCTGAATATTGGAGTTTAAACTCCAATTTAGGCCTCAAACCTGCCAGCAGTATCGTGTCTTTTTCTCAACGTTATCCGCAATCCGCCATGGCTGAAAAATTAGCAGCAGATTATGTTGAAGAAAAAGTCAAAATGGCTGATTTCAATAGCGCTCAACCTGTGTTGACTTATGTGACTAACCCCGATCAGGCTGAGAGTTGTGCCGTGGCGCAAGTCCGTGCCAAGACAGGGGATAGTTTGGTCTTTGCTGAATATAAAGATGTTTGGCTGGCAACCAATAGTCAGCCCGAATCTTGTAATGGTTTAGGACGCCTGATGTTGTCGAGTCCTTTGATGACCAACGAGGATCGTCAGCAACGACTTTATGCACAACTTCGTGCAGGGCAGTCTGGACCTGCAATTGCAACAGGTCAGACGTTGGGGACAAACCTCTCACTGGCACAGTTCAACCAGATTCAAGCCAATCCACTCAGCTATCTTTGGTCAGCACCGAAAAACAACTTGAATGACTATGCATACTTGGTCTTTGCATTAGGTCGTGTCGCGGATAGTGATCTGGCATCCGCTTTGCAAATGTTGCCAAAACTGGTGCAGGACACACCAGCAGATGTACAAAAATATATCTATCGTACTGTGGGTTATATCGGCGGCACCACGGTGATGAAAAATAATTTTAATCGTGAAGTTTTAAATGCCTTTGATGCCAGTTATGGTGCACCATTTACCAATGAAGAAGCTGAAATTTATGCGCGTCAGGCCATACGTTTTGGCAGTTGGGAAAGTGTGATTCGAGCCATCGACAGTATGAGCGTGACCCAAAAGCAAGAAGACCGTTGGCAATATTGGTTGGCGCGCGCCTCAGAACAACGTGCTGACAGTCAATCGAAAAAAACCGCACTAGAGATTTATAAACGCTTGGCTGCTGCTGGTGATGATTATCACAACCTGCTTGCCAAGGATCATTTGGGGCAACGTTACAACGCGACTCAACCCGCAGAGCAACCAAGTAGTAATGATTTACAACGTCTTAATCAAGACATTCATTTCCGCCGTGCCTTTGCACTGCGCAATATCAATGCACCCGCCAACTATATTAATCGTGAATGGAATTGGGCGGTACGCCAAGCCTATTTAAAACATGATGATGGCTTGTTGTTGGCCGCTGCAAAGCGCGCAACCGATATGGGCTGGTACGATCGTGCAATCTATGCAGCGGATCGTACCGTGAATAAACACAATTATGCTTATCGCTATGCCACGCCGCATCAAGCGACCGTGGTGAGTCATAGTCGCAATGTAGGGATCGATCCTGCGTGGGCTTATGGCCTGATGCGTCAGGAAAGTCGTTTTGTCACTAATGCCCGATCGCATGTCGGCGCTGGAGGCTTGATGCAGATCATGCCAAATACAGCAAAACAAGTGGCGCGCCAGATGGGTGAAACCTATAACCCTGCTGCGCTGAGTGATACCAATACCAATATTCGTTATGGAACCTATTATCTGTCAATGATTCAGGGGCAGCTCAATGCCAATCCTGTATTGGCCACAGCGGGTTATAACGCAGGTCCAAATCGTGCTAAACGTTGGCAGCCTGAACAGGGTGTGCTATCGGCAGATCAATACACCGAAGCCATTCCATTGCACGAAACACGTGATTACGTGAAGAATGTCATGACCAATGCTGTGCATTACGGCATTTTATTGAATCAAGGCCCGCAAATTATAGAAAGTCGGATGCCAGCTATTCCTGTTCGCAATCCATAACATGAGATTTGTTGTGTAGATCAATGAAGAATACTTTGTTTCGATGTATTAAAAAGCAATGCTTGGCATGGGGGGCGGGTTTCGCCATCTTGCTGTTTGTGCAACTCCCAAGTTCTGCGGCACAAGTCCCATTGCAAGGCTATGTGATGCAAGTGCATATGACACCTGCGATTTGCGCCCTAGATCGCAATGTCGCCAAGCAACGTAAATGCCTAGAAGGATATGCGCTCACCATCGCAGGGCTGTATCCCGAAACTCAAGCCGCTGATTGTACGACTAAATCATCGTCTGCTTTGGCACCATTACAAGCAAAAGTGGTGGTACGCGTCATGCCAGATGAAAATGCACGAACTCAACTGTGGCGAACGGTTGGAGGCTGTGTGCCCATGAATGCCAGCCAGTATTTTAGAACCATTATAAACTTGGCTGAAAAGTTAAAAATACCCGCAGATTTAACCAGTTATGAAGATAAAGTGATTCGGCAAGCCAATTTAAGAGCACAATTTTTAAAACTCAATCCAAGTTTACCTGATGGTGGTTTACGCTTTAGTTGCCAGAACACTCGAGCATTACCGGTATTAACCGAGGTCAAAGTCTGTTACACGGTGAATGGTCAGTACCGTCAATGCTCAAGTCGAGTGGTTACTAGTTGTCCAAGTGAGTTCTTGATTAAAGGGCGTTTTTAACAGGTGGTGAACAAGGCTTGAGGCGAGTTGCGGTATTCAAACTCGGTCACAGATTTAAATTTCATATCATACTTTTGTTGAAATCCCCGCTGTTTTTCATGCAAGTGATAAAGGATTGGAGTACAATCTTTGCCGTTTATGATGATTCGATTAAATGGAAAAACCCGTTTAATTACATTAACGATCCTCAATTGGAGATGATGATATGAAGCAACCCGTTCGTGTTGCCGTTACAGGCGCTGCAGGTCAAATTGGTTATAGCTTATTGTTCCGTATTGCCAGCGGCGAAATGTTAGGAAAAGACCAACCAGTTATTTTGCAAATGCTTGAAATCCCAGTTGAGAAAGCTCAACAAGCGCTTAAAGGCGTGATGATGGAGCTTGAAGACTGTGCATTCCCATTATTGGCAGGCATGGTTGGTACTGACGATCCTGTAGTTGCATTTAAAGATGCAGACTACTGCTTACTCGTGGGTTCACGTCCACGTGGTCCTGGTATGGAACGTGCTGATCTTCTACAAGAAAATGCTAAAATCTTTACTCTACAAGGTAAAGCAATCAACGATCACGCAAGCCGTGACGTAAAAGTATTGGTTGTGGGTAACCCAGCAAATACCAACGCATATATCGCAATGAAATCCGCTCCTGATTTAAACCCAGGTCAATTCACTGCAATGCTACGTTTAGACCACAACCGTGCGCTTAGCCAAGTTGCTGCAAAAACAGGTAAAGCGGTTAAAGACATTAAAAAACTTGCTGTTTGGGGTAACCACTCTCCAACGATGTATGCTGATTACCGTTTTGCAACCATCAATGGCGAAAACGTAAAAGACTTGATCAATGATCAAGAGTGGAACGCTAACGTATTCCTTCCGACTGTTGGTAAACGTGGTGCTGCAATTATTGAAGCACGTGGTCTATCTTCTGCTGCTTCTGCTGCAAATGCTGCGATCGATCACATGCATGATTGGGCGCTTGGCACCAACGGCGAGTGGGTAACGATGGGTATTCCTTCAGACGGTTCTTATGGTATTCCTGAAGGCATCATGTATGGCGTGCCAGTTACATGTGAAAATGGTCAATACACACGTGTTGAAGGTCTAGAAATTGACCAATTCAGCCGTGAACGTATGGACATTACTTTGAACGAATTGGTTGAAGAGCGTGATGCTATCGCGCATTTATTCAACTAAGCGTTATTAAACAAAAAAACACCCCAAAGTAGGGTGTTTTTTTGTGCCTTATTACCGTGCTTTTTTAGTGCAGTCGAGCCTGGCAAATTTTCTGAAACCAGCTCTCTTGACTCATCGCTGAGAAAGCAGGATGCATCAAGATCAATTCTGGATCGAAATCAGTGCGCTTGGCATATTTATTTAACCAATGGCGCGTCATCGCCAGTTCATTCTGACTGATCGAGGCATACGCCAAAAAGAAGTAAATATCCGAGGATTCATGTGCCACCAAGGGTCTTAAAATCTGTTGCGTGATCAATGCAAACCGTAACTCTTGGCTGATCTCAAAATACATCATATAGGCTTTGGCCAGATGTAAAGAGAGTTCCAAATACATGTGCATCGGCATTTCTTCATATTCGACACGCGCTTGTTCGAGTAGGACAATGGCTTCTTGTAGAAAATAAATTTGTTCACCACGCGCATGGCTGAGCGTGACCAACTTTAGGCGTAGATCACTGCGTTCTAAAGCCAATGCTGGCGTATTCTCCGTCAAACATAACTGATCTGTTTCACCGATACGCGAAATAATAAGTTTTGCTTCTTCAACCATTCACTTAAATCCTGTTACAACTTAGCTTGTATATGAGGATGAAACCCATAATTTAAAGTCAGTGGCGCTTTACCAAAGCTGAGTTCCACTTCTGAGCCATGCGGTAATGGACAGACGTTGTTGCTTCGCTTCTAATACTTCATGTAATAAGTCACTTTGAAACAGCACCAAGCGATTGGGGTCGGGTTGGATGGTATGCCAAAGTTGATTTTTATCTTGTAGGCGCAATTGTCCGCCCCAGTCGGGTTGCCAATGCTGATGTAGATAAAATACGCTAGAAATCACGCGATCATTTTTTTGTTGCGGGTTATCGCGATGGAGTGCATAAAATTCGCCACTGTTATAACAGGCAAAGTGGGCTTCAACTGTTTGAATGCCCAAGTAAAAATGTTGATTTAAACAAATAGATACTGCATCTAATAATTGTAAATGTGCTTTGGCGAATTCGCTGTCATCCTTAATCCATAAGATATGGTCACTGCGGATATGACTCACTACACCATTTTGGATGGCAGCTTCACGAAAGTAATTTAAATTGTTGCTACAGGTTGTGCGTAGTTCAGTGTGAATATCAGGTGGATAGACTTTGTCGATTATTGTGAAACCATGTTGATCTAAATCATTTAAAATTTGATCAACATGGCATGACTCTGGGAGAAGAATTGCATCCATTATTTGAGATTCACTGGTAATTTTGAGCCTACATTATTTCAGAACATGAGACGGGCAGTGAAGAAATATTTTTTCATGCTAAAATGCCTGTTGAATAGAGGAATGAATCTAAACATGAATTACCGTCATCATTTTCATGCAGGCAACTTTGCTGATGTTATGAAACATGTGTTGTTGCTACAGTTACTAACACGTTTAAATGCCAAAGATAAAGCGTATCGTTATATTGATACACATGGTGGGGCGGGTGAATACGATTTATCCTCAGCTCCTGCACAGAAATCGGGTGAATTCCTGAACGGGATTCATCGTCTGGTGAAATTGGACGATTCGATTACGCGTCAAGCGCCTATTGCGATTCAACAATACCTTAAATTAGTTGAAAAGTTACGTGCTCAACGTGGTCGTGGCGCTTATCCAGGTTCGCCGTGGTTCGCGGTCGAAGCGATGCGTGAAATGGACAAAGCAACGATTTTTGAAATGCAACCGGATGTATTCCAACAGTTGTATGACAATATTCGCGACAAACGTGCAGGTCTACATGAGCGTGATGCTTATGAGGGATTGATGGGGGTGATTCCACCACCTGAAAAACGTGGTTTGGTTATGATTGATCCGCCTTACGAAATTGAGCGTAAGGATTTCCCACAATTGGTACAACTACTTCAAATTGCTCATAAAAAATGGCCGACTGGGGTGATTGCACTGTGGTATCCAATTAAAGATCGCGCCATGATCGAGCGTTTTGAAAAGAAAATGCAGAAAACAGGTATTCGCCGTCAATTGATTTGTGAAATTTGTGTATGGCCAGATGACACGCCAGTCGGCTTAAATGGTTGTGGTTTACTGGTGATTAATCCACCTTGGCAGTTCTCAAACCAAGCAGACGAAGCCTTGCAATGGCTATTCCCACATTTACGAATGAGTGAAAATGGTGGGCATGCTGCGGTTCGTTGGTTGGTTGGTGAATAATAGGATTTAAACTTAAGGCGCGATTAAAGCATAATAAAGTTAATGATTAGGATTGAAGAATGACAAATACCAACAAACCTGAGCAGCATGATATTCGCCATGATGATCATTCTTTCGATGGCATCACTTTTGAAGTGGAAGAAGAAGAGCATACTCAAGAAGGACACAAGGTTAAACGCCGTGGCATTTACCTTTGGCCTAACTTGATTACTACAGCTGCATTGTTGTCAGGTTTTTACTCGATTATTGCGAGTATGAATCACGATTATTTACATGCAATCTATGCGATTTTTCTAGCGGCATTGTTAGATGGTTTGGATGGACGGGTGGCGCGGGCCATCGGTGCGCAAAGTGCGTTTGGTGAGCAGTATGATTCACTTTCTGATCTATTGGCTTTTGGTGTGGCGCCTGCGATTTTAATGTATAGCTGGGCCTTAAACGGTTTGGGGCGGATAGGTTTGGCATGTTGTTTTGTCTACACCGCCTGTGCTGCTTTTCGTTTAGCACGTTTTAATGTACAAATCGGGGTGGTGGATAAGCGCTACTTTATCGGTATTGCTAGTCCTTTGGCTGCGGTGATTGTGATTGCCTTGGTTTGGGTAAGTCGTGATTATCCAATGGTATTTGCGACCACACAGTTGTCAACGCAAATCCTTTATGCTGCTGTTATGGTCATCGTCGGTTTACTCATGGTATCGAATATTAAATATTATTCGTTTAAACAAGTAGACCGTAAACGTGTACCTTTTGCTTTGATGCTACCTGTGGTATTGGTCTTTGCACTGATTACCTACGATATCCCGCTGGGTATATTGGTGGTTTCCATTGTGTATGCATTATCTGGTTTTCTGACCACCTTTTTAGCCAGAAACCAGACTGAGTAACCTCGTTGTAGATGAGAACCGAATAATAAGGAGCTTGTGATGTCATTACCCATTCAACCGCATCATGCATCACAAGCTTCACCTCAAACCAAGTTTCCTTTGCAATTGCCTTTTCACCCACCACATGCTTGGTTTAAATTTGTTCAGCAAGCGTTGATTATCCCGAATCTCCCTGCGCCCCTGCATTATCTGAACTTTAGAGTGTTGATCGGACAGCCCAATATTCCGATCTTTAAAAACCATCTTGCCAATCAAACCTCTGCCTTAGATACAATCACCTTAATGAGTAGTGTCAGTCCGCATATGCATGGACAATTTAGTCATTATTCGATTGAACAGGCCTGTATATTAAAAAATGATCACTATCAGTTTGGCCCTAATAATCATATAACGGGAACATTACCGAAACTTCAACTACAGCGCGAAGATGCTGAGTTAAGTATTGATTTGAATATCAACACCCATCCTATTGTTTCTTATTTTTCTAAAATGCGTTTCGGGTTATATGAGCACTGGTCACTAATGTGTGATTGCCAGGGACTAGTGGTTTATAAGGGAAAGCGTTTTGAGATTGATCATCTGGGCAGTTTTGAATATGCCAGAGCAATCTATTTACCTTATCTGCCTTTGTGTTTTTATACTTATCAAGTGATTCAATTAAAGGATCAACGTCAGTTATTACTCTTGCATATACGCAATCATTTTAATCAAGTCTTACAGTCAAAAATCTATCTTCGGGATTTAAACCAAGCCAGTTCAGTATGCTTTGAGCATCAGGTACATTTTAAGGTGCATCGAGTGTATCCCAAAGTGATGACTCCAAATCAGCAAACGATGTATTTGCCACGGGAGTTTGAGTGGCGCTGTAAACAAGGCAAGCAGAGTATTCGAATCTATGCACAAAGTCGTGGTGACTTTAAGTTTGGTTTAGGCGCAGGCTATGCGGGAAGTTTTAACTATCAAATCGAAATCGATCAACTACAGGAAGAGGGTACGGCTGGATATTGTGAATATATCGATTGTCGTCCATTAATGTGGCAAGAGAAAAATCACCCTGAAATGCTGCGTGAACAACTCGAACATCCGATTGCGGTCACGATTAAAAATAATAAATAAGCGATTTACCGCGATGAATAGGTTTTAAAAAGCCTAAAAACCCAGCAATCTGCATGATTTGGCCTAAAAAACCACCATACACATATTATTTTCGACATTTTATCGAAATAGGGGTTGCGCCTGAAAATATTTCGCCTATAATGCACATCCATCGGCGGTGATGTTGATTAAAACTTGTTGATAAACAAGCGCTTAGCAAAAGCTAGGTTTGAGTGTTTAGAAACAAGGATTTAAAAAACTTCAACATTACTAGTTGACTTTCTGTTGAAAGAGAGTAATATAGCCGACCTAGCTTGCTGCTGACGAAGCAGTAAGAAGATCATTAATAGATTATGAAGAACAACTTGTGTGGATTTTTACCGGTCGATCAATTAAAAAATATCATTGATTGATAGGTAGAAATTACT